>CAZWIE010000017.1:0-1378 GCA_964634245.1 uncultured Bifidobacterium sp. | reverse complement strand
TGTCAATCGCGGAGTAAAAAGATACCAAATGGCGCTGTAAAAGTGTACCAGTTGAGTCAATAAAAAAGAGGTGTCGCCTCTCGGTTTTTCGCTTCTGATTTTTCTTTATTGGGTTTTCGGGCGCAGCGCAGCGGAGCCCGCCCCCCAGCATTATTTATATCGGCTCGGCTGCCTCCTTGTCTTCCGTCCTGGATTTCACGCCATGCTTTTGCCGCTTCTTGCTCGTGGCTAGCCGGTACGACTCGCCATTCATTTCCAGGATATGCACATGATGGGTTAACCGGTCGAGCAAGGCACCGGTCAGCCGTTCCGACCCCAGTACGCTCGTCCATTCGTCAAACGGCAGATTCGAAGTCACTATTGTTGCGCCATGCTCGTAGCGCCGGCTGAACACCTCGAACAATAGTTCCGCGCCCACTGCGGTGAATGGCACATACCCCAGCTCATCGATGATCAACAACTTCACATTGGCCAGGTGCTTTTGCAAGGTGCGCAGCCGCTTCTCATCCCTGGCTTCCATCAATTCATGCACCAGGGCCGCCGCCGTTGTAAAGAACACGCTTATCCCTTTCTGGCATGCCGCCAATCCAAGCGCCAGCGCGGTGTGCGTCTTGCCCACGCCTGACGGCCCCAGCGCAATGATGTTCTCGCGTTTGTCGATCCATTCGCAGCGCATCAACTCCAGCACCAGGGATTTGTTCAAGCCCGGCATCGCGGCAAAGTCGAATGTGTCCAGGCTCTTGGTCACAGGGAATTTCGCCAGCCGGATGCGCCGTTCCGTATTGCGCCGTTCCCGGTCGATGCGTTCCAGTTCGCACAGCCGCAATAAATAGCGCGGATAGTCGACGCCTTCCCGTGCGCATTCGATACCGACCTTCTCATATTCCCGGGCAAAGGTCGGCAGCTTCAATACCTTGAAATGGTTGAGCAGCAAGACTTGCGGCGCCACCGTTGTGGCCGCATTTCCGCTTGGTGCCGCTGCTGCAGAAATATCGTTGTTCATCGCGCACCTTCTGCCGTCGGCTGCTGATTTGCGCGGGGCCGGTGCAGCAATCCCAAATACGCACGCGGTTCGGTGGATCCAACATTGGCGCTGGGCAGATACGGGTACAGCGTCAAGTCGAGCTTGGCTGGGCGCTGCTCGATGGCGCACAGGATCAAATGCTTGACGGCGTCAAAGCCGACCGCCCCCAAGCCGATGGCCTGCTTGATGGCGTGCTCGACTTGCGTCAGACTGAAATGCTCCAGCAAGCGCAACACTTGGATATATTCACGGCGGCCGCGCGTTTGCATGCGCGCCTCCAGCACCCGGCGCAAACGGTCGAACACGTCCGGCAGCACCCAGTCCTGCAAGGGGGCGGCCTGGTCGAGGGCGCGA
>CAZWIE010000016.1:0-1660 GCA_964634245.1 uncultured Bifidobacterium sp. | reverse complement strand
AGTTCGGCAGAGCGAACGTCCACAGGGACGAGCCGGTCGGCACGTTCTTCAGGCGTTCGTCGCCCGAGTACAGTGCGTACGCGCCACCGGTGCCCGAGGCCACGGTCACGTACTGCTTGCCGTTCTTTTCCCAGGTGATCGGCATCGAGACGATGCCCGAACCGGTCTGGAACTGCCACAGCTTCTTGCCGGTCTGGTCGTCGTAGGCGATGAATTCGCCCGTCATCGAGCCAGTGAACACCACACCACCCTTGGTTGCCATCACGCCAGCGAAGTGCGGGATCGACAGCGGAACGCTCCACTTCTCTTTCGCGGTCAGCGGATCGAGCGCCTTCAGGTAGCCACGCGGCTGCTTCGAGTCATACACGAAGCCGGTGAAGTCCATGCCGATGTAGAACTGGCCACGCTTCCACTCTTGCTCAACCAGGCGATACGACATGCCGAAGTTCAGCGTGTTGGCGAAGACGGTGTTGGTCTCCGGGTTGTAAGCGATCGGGCTCCAGTTCTTGCCACCCAGTGCCGACGGCCAGACCTCATCTGCCTTTTCCATCACCAGCGACTTGCGATGACGTGCAGTCATCTCGGAGTCGATCGGACGGCCGGTCTTGATGTCGATGCCCTTGGCCCAGTCAACGCGCGAGACGAACTTGTTCGCTGCAACCAGTTGGCCGTTGGTACGGTCAACCACGTACAGGAAGCCGTTACGGTCAGCGTGGACCAGCACTTTGCGCATCTTGCCATCGACCTTCATGTCGGCCAGAACGTTTTCGTTCACGCCGTCATAGTCGTACGCATCGTTCGGCGACCACTGATAGTGCCAGACGAGTTCGCCAGTCTTCGGACGGATAGCCAGCACCGAAGCGATGTACTTGTTGTCCATCGAGCCACGGAAGGCCGGGTTCCACGGACCGCCGTTGCCGGTGCCCCAGTAGACCAGATCCAGTTCCGGATCATACGAGCCGGTCAGCCAGGTCGAGCCGCCGCCGCGCTTGTAGGTATCGCCCGGCCAGGTATCGCCACCCGGCTCGCCCGGAGCTGCGGTGGTGAAACGACGCCACAGTTGCTTGCCGGTCTTCAGGTCGTAACCGTCGATGAAGCCGCGGATGCCGTATTCGCCACCCGAGATACCGGTGATCAGCACGCCGTTAGCGATGACCGGAGCAACGGTCAGCGAGTAACCTTGCTTGTAGTCTTCAACCATGGTCTTCCACAGTTGCTTACCGGTTTTCATATCGAGCGCGATGATCGATGCATCGATCACGGTACGATAGATCACGCCATCCAGCGCAGCGACGCCACGGTTGTGGTTACCGCAGCAGACGGCGTTGTAGACGTCTTCCGGCAGTTCCAGCGGGGTCTTCCAGATTTGCTTGCCGGTCAGCGCGTCCACTGCGAGGGTCGCGTTCACGGTCGGCAGGTACATGATGCCGTCGATCAGCAGCGGCTGCTGCGATTGCGGCTGGTTCGAATCCAGGCTCAGGCTCCACACCGGCGCCAGCTTCTTCACGTTGCCGCGATTGATCTGGGTCAGCTTCGAGAAACGCTGCTGGCCATAGCCCATGCCGTAGGTCGTAACGTCGCCCGGGGTCTTGGTATCGTTGATCAGGTCCGCAGCCGACGGACCCATTGCCACTGCAGGTGCCGACACAGCGGCGCCCAG
>CAZWIE010000015.1:0-2451 GCA_964634245.1 uncultured Bifidobacterium sp. | reverse complement strand
TTGCGCCGCTGTCGACGATGGTCAGCGATTTCGCGCCATTGACGGTCGATCCGAGCGTGATGCCGTTACCTGCCAGCGTAGTGTTCGCACCCAGCGTAACGGCACTGCTCCAGGTCTGGCTGCCAGTCGTCGTGACAGTGCCGCCATTGATCGCAGTGCCGTTTGCCGAGCCGACGGTGACGCTGGTCAGCGCCGTCGTACCGCCGATCGCACCGCCAATGACACTCGCGCCGCTATCCACGATCGTCAGCGACTTCGCGCCGTTGACCGTCGAACCGAGGTTGATACCGTGACCCGTCAAGGTCGTGTTCGCACCCAGCGTCACGGCATCGTTGAAGGTCTGGCTGCCGGTCGTGGTGACTGCGCCTCCGTTGAGCGCGGTGCCGTTCGCCGAGTCCACGGTCATGCTGGTCAGTGCCGTGCTGCCACCGATCGCACCGCCCAGCACCGTCGCTCCGCCGTCCGCGATGGTCAGTGACTTCGCACCGTTGACCGTTGATCCGAGCGTGATGTCGCTACCGGTCAAGGTCGTGTTCGCACCCAGCGCGACCGCGTTGCTGAAAGTCTGGCTGCCGGTCGTCGTGACCGCACCACCGTTGATCGCAGTGCCATTTACCGAACCGACGGTCATGCTGGTCAGCGCAGTGGAGCCGCCGACGGCGCCGGTGAGCGTCGTTGCGCCACTGTCGACGATGGTCAGCGATTTCGCGCCATCGACGGTCGAATCCAGCGTGATGCCATGGCCGGTCAGTGTGGTGTTTGCACCCAGCGTGATCGCGTTGCTCCAGGTCTGGCTGCCGGCCGTGGTGACCGCGCCGCCATTGATCGTGGTGCCGTTCGCCGAGCCCACGGTCATGCTGGTCAGTGCCGTCGTGCCACCAATTGCACCGCCCAGCACGGTTGCACCGCTATCCACGATGGTCAGCGACTTCGCGCCATTGACCGTTGATCCCAGCGTGATGTTGTCACCGGTCAGTGTCGTGTTCGCACCCAGCGTGACGGCATTATTGAAAGTCTGGCTGCCGCTGGTCGTCACCACGCCACCGTTGATCGCGGTGCCATTCGCCGAACCCACGGTAACGCTGGTCAGCGCGGTAGTGCCACCGACGGCACCGGTCAGGACGGTGGCTCCGCTGTCCACGATCGTCAGCGATTTTGCGCCATCGACCGTCGAACCCAACGTGATGTTGTTACCGGTCAGCGTCGTGTTCGCACCGAGCGTGACGGCATTGCTGAAGGTTTGGCTGCCGCTGGTCGTAACCGCGCCGCCATTGATCGTGGTGCCGTTCGTCGAACCGACGGTCACGCTGGTCAGCGCCGTGCTGCCACCGATCGCGCCACCCAGCACGGTCGCACCGCTATCCACGATGGTCAGCGACTTCGCGCCATTGACCGTCGAGCCCAAGTTAATGCCGGTACCGGTCAGCGTCGTGTTCGCACCCAGCGTCACGGCACTACTGTAAGTCTGGCTACCGGTGGTGCTGACGCTGCCGCCATTGATCATCGTGCCACCCGCCGAGCTGATAGCGACGCTGCTCAATGCGGTGTTGCCACCGATTGCGCCACCCAGTACCGTTGCACCGCTATCCGCGATGGTCAGCGATTTCGCGCCATTGACGGTCGAACCCAAGGTGATATCGCTACCCGTCAGCGCGGTGTTCGCACCCAGCGTGACGGCATTGCTGAAGATTTGGCTGCCGCTGGTGGTCACTGCGCCGCCGTTGATCGCGGTGCCATTCGCCGAGCCCACTGTGATGCTGGTCAGCGCCGTGCTACCGCCGACGGCGCCGGTGAGCGTCGTTGCGCCACTGTCGACGATGGTCAGCGATTTCGCGCCATCGACGGTCGAATCCAGCGTGATGCCGTTACCTGTCAGCGTGGTGTTCTCACCCAGCGTAACGGCACTGCTCCAGGTCTGGCTGCCAGTCGTCGTAACAGTGCCGCCATTGATCGCAGTGCCGTTTGCCGAGCCGACGTTGAAGCTGGTCAGCGCCGTCGTGCCGCCGATCGCACCGCCAATGACGCTCGCGCCGCTATCAACGATCGTCAGCGACTTCGCGCCATTGACCGTCGAGCCGAGGTTAATGCCGTTACCGGTCAGCGTGGTGTTCGCACCGAGCGTGACGGCATTGCTGAAGGTTTGGCTGCCGCTGGTCGTAACCGCGCCGCCATTGATCGTGGTGCCGTTCGTCGAACCGACGGTCACGCTGGTCAGCGCCGTGGTACCGCCAATCGCGCCACCCAGAACAGTCGCACCGCTATCCGCGATGGTCAGCGATTTCGCGCCATTGACGGTCGAACCCAAGGTGATATCGCTACCCGTCAGCGTGGTGTTCGCACCCAGCGTGACGGCATTGCTGAAGGTCTGGCTGCCGCTGGTCGTGACCGCGCCACCGTTGATCGTGGTGCCGTTCGTCGAACCGACGGTCACGCTGGTCAGCGCCGTGGTGC
>CAZWIE010000014.1:0-6827 GCA_964634245.1 uncultured Bifidobacterium sp. | reverse complement strand
TCGCCGAAGATCGCGCGCAGCAGCTTCTCTTCCGGGGTCAGCTGGGTCTCGCCCTTCGGGGTGACCTTACCGACCAGCACGTCACCGGCTTCGACTTCTGCGCCGATGTAGACAATGCCCGATTCATCCAGACGCGCCAGCTGGTTCTCAGCCAGGTTCGAGATATCGCGGGTGATTTCTTCCGGTCCGAGCTTGGTGTCGCGAGCAACCACCGACAGTTCTTCGATGTGGATCGAGGTGTAGCGGTCATCTGCCACCACCTTTTCCGAGATCAGGATCGAATCTTCGAAGTTGTAGCCGTTCCACGGCATGAACGCGACCAGCATGTTCTGGCCGAGAGCCAGTTCGCCGAGGTCGGTCGATGCGCCGTCAGCGATCACGTCGCGACGTGCGACACGGTCGCCCACCTTCACGATCGGACGCTGGTTGATGTTGGTGTTCTGGTTGGAACGGGTGTACTTGATCAGGTTGTAGATGTCGACGCCAACTTCACCCGCCTGGGCTTCGTCGTCGTTCACACGAATCACGATACGACCTGCATCGACGTAGTCGACGACACCGCCACGCAGCGCCTGCACGGTGGTGCCCGAGTCAACCGCCACGGTACGCTCGACGCCGGTACCGACGAAGGCTTTTTCCGGGCGCAGGCAAGGCACGGCCTGACGTTGCATGTTGGCGCCCATCAGCGCGCGGTTCGCATCATCGTGCTCGAGGAACGGGATCAGCGAAGCTGCGACCGACACGATCTGGCCCGGCGCCACGTCCATGTACTGCACGCGCTCCGGCGACACCAGAATCGTTTCGCCAGCTTCACGTGCCGACACCAGTTCATCGGACAGGCTGCCCGACGCATCGATGGTCGCGTTCGCCTGGGCGATGATGTAACGGCCTTCTTCGATCGCCGACAGGTAATCGATCTGGTCGGTCACCTTGCCGCCGTGGACCTTGCGGTACGGGGTTTCGAGGAAGCCGTACTCGTTCAGGCGCGCATACAGCGCCAGCGAGTTGATCAGGCCAATGTTCGGACCTTCCGGGGTTTCGATCGGGCACACACGGCCGTAGTGGGTCGGGTGCACGTCACGGACTTCGAAGCCGGCGCGTTCGCGCGTCAGGCCGCCCGGGCCCAGTGCGGAAACGCGACGCTTGTGCGTGATTTCCGACAGCGGGTTGGTCTGGTCCATGAACTGCGACAGCTGCGACGAACCGAAGAACTCGCGGATAGCAGCCGAGATCGGCTTGGAGTTGATCAGGTCATGCGGCATCAGGTTATCCGCTTCGGCCTGGCCGAGGCGTTCCTTGACGGCGCGCTCGACACGCACGAGGCCGGCACGGAACTGGTTCTCGGCCAGTTCGCCGACGCAACGCACGCGACGGTTACCGAGGTGGTCGATGTCATCGACTTCGCCGCGGCCATTGCGCAGCTCGACCAGGATCTTGATGACGGCGAGGATGTCGTCGTTCGACAGCGTCATGGTGCCGGTCAGCTCGTCGCGGCCAACGCGACGGTTGAACTTCATGCGGCCCACAGCCGACAGGTCGTAACGGTCTTCGCTGTAGAACAGGCCGTTGAACAGGGCCTCAACCGATTCTTCGGTCGGCGGCTCGCCGGGGCGCATCATGCGATAGATCGCCACGCGCGCAGCCATCTGGTCGGCGGTGTCATCGGTACGCAGGGTTTGCGAAATGTACGCGCCCTGGTCGAGATCGTTGGTGTACAGGGTCTGGATGTCGACGATGTTGGAATCACGCAGGCGACCCAGCAGTTCGTCGGTCAGTTCGTCGTTCGCCATAGCGATGACTTCACCGGTGTCCGGGTCGACGACATTGGTCGCCAGCACACGGCCCAGCAGGTACTCTTCCGGCACCGAGATGTGCTTGATGCCAGCAGCTTCGATGTCGCGCACATGCTTGGCGTTGATACGCTTGTCTTTGGCGACCAGCACCTTGCCCGACTTGTCAGTGATGTCGAAACGCGCCACTTCGCCACGCAGGCGCTCGGCGACGAATTCCATCTCTGCACCTTCCGACCGCAGTGCGAAATTGTCGAACACGAAGAAGTTGGCGAGGATCTGCTCGGACGTCATGCCGATGGCCTTGAGCAGGATCGTGACCGGCATCTTGCGGCGACGGTCGACGCGGAAGTACAGGATGTCCTTCGGATCGAATTCGAAGTCCAGCCACGAGCCGCGGTAAGGAATGATACGTGCCGAGAACAGCAGCTTGCCCGACGAATGGGTCTTGCCGCGATCATGCTCGAAGAACACGCCCGGCGAACGGTGCAGCTGCGACACGATGACGCGCTCGGTACCGTTGATGACGAACGAGCCGTTGACAGTCATCAGGGGCAGTTCGCCCATGTAGACTTCCTGCTCCTTCATCTCCTTGATCACCGGCTTGGTCGGCGATTCCTTGTCCAGGATCACCAGGCGCACCTTGGCGCGCAGCGGCGATGCATAGGTCAGGCCGCGCTGCTGGCATTCCTTGACGTCGAACGGCGGATCGCCGAGCACATAGGACAGGAACTCGAGACGGGCAAAGCCGTTATGCGAGACGATCGGGAAGATCGAGTGGAAGGCCGACTGCAGGCCTTCGTTCTTGCGTGCCGTCGGCCCCACGTCTGCCTGCAGGAAGCCCGTATAGGATTCCAGCTGGGTAGCAAGCAGGTAAGGGACATCATGTACGTTTGCGCGCTTGGCAAACGACTTGCGGATACGCTTCTTCTCAGTGAATGAGTAGTGCATGAACACTCCGTGCGTGACAGGAAGGATAGAGAATTCAGGACTCGATGAAGATCAATGCCTTCGTCTGAGAATCCTCAAGTCTTTGCCCTTCAGCTAAGACTGCGACCACCTGCGCCGGTTGCATGGCGCCGTGACCTTCAGGTATTGCCTGTACTGCGATAACTTCTGACTACCGATACTGCGGACTACCTGTACCGCCGCCGCCATGAACCCGTGTTGCACGCAAGATTCATGAAACGACAAAAGAGCCAAAAGCAGGACCCCGCCTTTCGGCAGGGCCCTGCACTTTGACTCGGAGGCTTACGCCAGAAACCGGGCTTACTTGAGCTCGGCCTTTGCGCCAGCTTCTTCCAGCTTCTTCTTCGCTGCTTCAGCGTCAGCTTTCGCCACGCCTTCTTTCACAGGCTTCGGAGCGCCGTCGACCAGGTCTTTGGCTTCTTTCAGGCCCAGACCGGTGATTTCACGGACGGCTTTAATGACGCCGACCTTGTTGGCGCCGACGTCAGCCAGCACAACGGTGAACTCGGTCTGCTCTTCAGCTGCTGCTGCGGCGCCGCCGCCAGCTGCCGGGCCAGCCACAGCCATCGCTGCAGCGGAAACGCCGAACTTCTCTTCGAATGCCTTGACCAGGTCGTTCAGGTCCATCACGGACATTTGACCAACGGCTTCCAGGATGTCGTCTTTGGTGATTGCCATTTAAAAACTCCTAACTAATTACGGATGTATTGGGATCGGACTTGACGGTGCCGGGTGCGATTCGCAAAGCGAATTACGCTGCCTCGGCTTCCTTCTTCGCCGACAGGGCTGCCAGAGCGCGGGCAAAGCCGGAGACCGGAGCCTGCATGACGCCCAACAGCTGGGCGATGAGGACTTCCTTGCTCGGGATGTTTGCCAGGGCGATGACACCCGCCTTGTTCAGCGAGTTGCCTGCGTAGTTGCCTGCCTTGACGACCAGCTTGTCGTTGGATTTGGCAAAGTCGCTCAGGACTTTGGCCGCAGCCACCGCATCTTCCGAGATCGCATAGATCAGCGGACCGGTCATTTCAGAAGCGAGAGGCGCAAACGCAGTGCCTTCCACTGCACGGCGAGCGAGCGTGTTTTTCAACACGCGAAGGTAAACCTTCTGCTTGCGTGCGTCGGAACGCAGTTTCGTCAAGGCTCCAACCTCAATGCCACGGTACTCGGCCACGACGATGGTCTGCGCTTTGGAAACTTCAGCGGAGACTTCGGCGACTACGGCCTTCTTGTCATTCAGATTGAGACTCACGTTCAACCTCCAAAAGTGATACTCGGCGAATGCACCGCCAGCGGGCGGCCTGCCTTGCATCGTTTCGAACACGGCGTCCGAAGTCAGGAGTTCATGTCACACACCATTGCGGCATGCAGCATTGAGACTGCAAAACTTGTTCGGGCTCGCCATCTGCGTTGGGCACATCAGGATCACTCCTTCAGCGTTTAACCCTAGTCTGCCTGTTGCTGCACACTCGGGCCCAACGGTCTTTGATTGCCTGCTCCGACGATGTTTTGTCGGAACAGCCCAAAGATCTGCTCCGCACCACCCTCACAGGCAGCACGGAGACTTGATTCATTACTGCGCGGCCAGCGAACCCTGGTCCACGCGAACGCCGGCGCCCATGGTGGACGACAGCGAGATCTTGCGCAGGTACACACCCTTGCTCGTTGCCGGCTTCGACTTGTTCAGCGCTTCCAGCAGGGCGAGCAGGTTGGTCTTCAGGTCAGCATCAGCGAACGACTTGCGACCGATGGTCGCGTGGATGATGCCGGCCTTGTCGGTACGGTATTGCACCTGACCTGCTTTTGCATTCTTGACGGCGGTAGCGACGTCCGGGGTCACGGTACCAACCTTCGGGTTCGGCATCAGGCCGCGCGGGCCCAGCACCTGACCGAGGGTACCAACGATACGCATGGTGTCCGGCGAAGCGATGACCACGTCGAACGGCATGTCGCCGGCCTTGATGCGCTCTGCCAGATCTTCCATACCGACCACTTCAGCGCCAGCTGCTTTGGCAGCTTCTGCCTTGTCGCCCGAAGCGAACACGGCGACGCGAACCGATTTGCCGGTACCTGCAGGCAGAACCACGGAACCACGAACGACTTGATCCGACTTCTTCGCGTCAACGCCCAGCTGGACGGACACGTCGATCGATTCGTTGAACTTCGCAGTCGCCAGTTCTTTCACCAGGGCGATAGCGTTGTCGAATGCGTAGGGCTTGGTGCGATCAACTTTGGCCTTGATCGCCTGGGCGCGTTTGGACAGCTTAGCCATTACAGACCCTCCACCGTGATGCCCATCGAACGAGCGGAACCTGCGATCGTGCGCACTGCTGCTTCGAGGTCAGCGGCGGTCAGGTCAGGTTGTTTCTGGGTTGCGATCTCTTCGGCTTGCTTGCGGGTGATCTTGCCAACCTTGTCGGTGTGCGGCTTCGACGAACCCTTCTGGATGCCAGCGGCTTTCTTGATCAGGATCGTTGCCGGCGGGGTCTTCATCACGAAGGTGAAGGACTTGTCCGCGAAGGCAGTGATCACGACCGGGATCGGCAGGCCAGGCTCGACACCTTGGGTCTGGGCGTTGAACGCCTTGCAGAATTCCATGATGTTCAGGCCGCGCTGGCCGAGGGCCGGACCGATAGGGGGGGACGGGTTTGCTTTACCAGCCGGGACTTGCAGCTTGATAAAGCCAATGATTTTCTTTGCCATGTTGGCTCCTGTTGGTGAGTGATAGCGCCCGCTCGTCAATGACTACTGGGGCTCCTCGGTTTACTGCGCGATGCGTGGCATCGTAGGACTTGCCGTGTCTGCCATCCTCGCGGATGGCGCGCCGCGGCGGGCGCTTGATGCCTTGGTTCGGGCGTCAGGCCTTTTCGACCTGGCCGAACTCCAGTTCGACCGGCGTTGCGCGGCCGAAGATCGTGACCGAAACGCGAACGCGGGATTTTTCGTAGTTGACTTCTTCGACGTTGCCGTTGAAGTCAGTGAACGGGCCATCCTTGATGCGGACCAGCTCGCCCACTTCGTACAGCACCTTGGGACGCGGCTTTTCAACGCCTTCCTGCATCTGGTGCAGGATCTTGTCCACTTCGTGCGGAGGAATCGGGGTCGGCTTGTTGGACTTGCCACCAATGAAACCGGTCACTTTGCTGGTGTTCTTCACCAGGTGCCAGGTATCGTCGGTCATTTCCATCTCGACCAGCACATAGCCCGGGAAGAAGCGGCGCTCGGTCACCGATTTGTGGCCATTCTTCATTTCGACCACTTCTTCGGTCGGCACCAGAATCTGGCCGAACTTGTCTTGCATGCCGGCGCGCATGATGCGCTCGGTCAAAGAACGCTGCACGCTCTTCTCCATGCCGGAGTAGGCGTGCACCACATACCAGAGCTTCTTGCCGGCCGAGCTGGCGGAAGCCGGCACCGCGCTTTCGTGCGTGTTCTCGGTCATCGTTATCTCCAGCCCAGGATGAAGCCATACAGTATGACTTCAAGCAATTTATCGACGCCCCACAGGAAGATCGCCATCAGGACGACAAAGCCGAACACCACACCGGTGATCTGCATGGCTTCCTTGCGGGTAGGCCAGACGACTTTTTTCGCTTCGCGCACGGACTCGCGCGCAAAACCGACGAAGTCGCGGCCCAGTTGCGAAGTCCAGCCGAAGGCAACGGCCAGCAGCAAGCCACCGACCAGCGCGGCGGCGCGCACGAGCGTGGTCTGGCCAGCCAGCGCATAGAACCCGACGACGCCCGCCACAATGGCGAACACCGACAAGGCCAGCTTGGCCTTGTCAGCCGAGGTGGTCACGGTCTGAACGGGTTGATTAGACATGTACTTATGCTTTCGGTGGCAACGCACCAGAATTCGGTGGCAGGGGCGGAGGGCCTCGAACCCCCAACCTACGGTTTTGGAGACCGTCACTCTGCCAATTGAGCTACGCCCCTGCGGTAAAACCGGTACTACATCCTGCGATGCACACAGCCCGACCCAGGTTCCGGATCAGGCTGGCGCATGAGGCAATACTTAGTCCATGATCTTGGCAACGACGCCGGCGCCGACGGTACGGCCACCTTCGCG
>CAZWIE010000013.1:0-9550 GCA_964634245.1 uncultured Bifidobacterium sp. | reverse complement strand
AGGGCGAGACCCAGCTGACCCCGGAAGAGAAGCTGCTGCGCGCGATCTTCGGCGAAAAAGCATCGGACGTGAAAGACACCTCGCTGCGCGTGCCGTCGGGCATGATCGGCACCGTGATCGACGTGCAGGTCTTCACCCGTGAAGGCATCCAGCGTGACAAGCGCGCCCAGCAGATCATCGACGATGAACTGAAGCGCTATCGTCTGGACCTGAACGACCAGCTGCGTATCGTCGAAGGCGATGCCTTCCAGCGTCTGGAGCGCATGCTGATCGGCAAGGTCGCCAATGGCGGTCCGAAGAAGCTGGCCAAGGGCACCAAGATCGACAAGGCTTACCTCGACGATCTGGACAAATACCACTGGTTCGACATCCGTCCGGCGGACGACGATGCAGCAACGGCCCTGGAAGCGATCAAGGAATCGATCGCCGAGAAGCGCCACCAGTTCGACCTCGCGTTCGAAGAGAAGCGCAAGAAGCTCACCCAGGGCGATGAACTGCCGCCGGGCGTGCAGAAGATGGTCAAGGTCTACCTCGCGGTGAAGCGTCGCCTGCAGCCTGGCGACAAGATGGCAGGTCGTCACGGTAACAAGGGTGTGGTTTCGCGCATCGTGCCGGTCGAAGACATGCCGTACATGGCGGACGGTACCCCGGCCGACATCGTGCTGAACCCGCTGGGCGTCCCGTCGCGTATGAACGTCGGCCAGGTGCTGGAAGTTCACCTCGGCTGGGCAGCGAAGGGTCTGGGCCTGCGTATCGGCGAAATGCTGAAGGCGCAAGCGAAGGCGAACGAAGTGCGCGGCTTCCTGAAGAAGATCTACAACGAATCGGGCCGTTCGGAAGACCTCGATTCCTTCTCGGATGCTGAAGTGCTGTCGCTGGCCGACAACCTGAAGCACGGCGTGCCGTTCGCGACCCCGGTCTTCGATGGTGCGCACGAGAGCGAGATCCATCGCATGCTGGACCTTGCGTACCCGGACGACATCGCTGCCAAGCTGGGCATGACCCCGTCGAAGAACCAGGTCACGATGTATGACGGCCGCACCGGCGAAGCTTTCGAGCGCACCGTGACCGTCGGCTACATGCACGTGCTGAAGCTGCACCACCTGGTCGACGACAAGATGCACGCACGTTCCACCGGCCCGTACTCGCTCGTTACCCAGCAGCCGCTGGGCGGCAAGGCGCAGTTCGGCGGCCAGCGCTTCGGCGAGATGGAAGTGTGGGCACTGGAAGCCTATGGCGCCTCGTACGTGCTGCAGGAGATGCTGACCGTGAAGTCCGACGACGTGAATGGCCGTACCAAGGTGTACGAGAACCTCGTCAAGGGCGATCACGTGATCGACGCCGGCATGCCGGAATCCTTCAACGTTCTCGTGAAGGAAATCCGCTCGCTGGGTATCGACATCGACCTCGAGCGCGACTGAGCCTGACGTTTCCGGAGGCCTTGTGCCTCCCGGCCACTGCGCGGGACGTGCCGGCGCAGTGGCCGACGAAAGATTAATTTTTCACGCCACCTTGGAGTGATACATGAAAGCACTGCTCGATCTATTCAAGCAAGTTCAGCAAAACGAACAATTCGACGCGATCAAGATCGGCCTCGCGTCGCCGGAGAAGATCCGTTCGTGGTCGTATGGCGAAGTCAAGAAGCCCGAGACCATCAACTACCGTACCTTCAAGCCGGAACGTGACGGCCTGTTCTGCGCCAAGATCTTTGGCCCGATCAAGGACTACGAGTGCCTGTGCGGCAAGTACAAGCGCCTCAAGCACCGCGGCGTCATCTGCGAAAAGTGCGGCGTCGAAGTCACGCTGGCGAAAGTCCGCCGTGAGCGCATGGGCCACATCGAACTGGCTTCGCCGGTCGCGCACATCTGGTTCCTGAAGTCGCTGCCGTCCCGTCTGGGCATGGTGCTCGACATGACCCTGCGCGACATCGAACGCGTGCTGTACTTCGAAGCCTACGTCGTGACCGATCCGGGCATGACCCCGCTGAAGAAGTGCCAGATCATGTCGGAAGACGACTACGCCGCCAAGTACGAAGAGTACGGTGACGACTTCATCGCCCACATGGGCGCCGAAGGCGTGCGCGAACTGCTGCGCACGATCGATATCGATCGTGAAGCCGAACAGCTGCGCACCGACCTGCGCGAGTCGAAGTCCGAAGCCAAGATCAAGAAGTACGCGAAGCGCCTGAAGGTTCTTGAAGCGTTCCAGCGCTCGGGCATCAAGCCCGAGTGGATGATCATGGAAGTGCTGCCGGTGCTGCCGCCGGAACTGCGTCCGCTGGTGCCGCTGGACGGCGGCCGCTTTGCGACCTCGGACCTGAACGACCTGTATCGCCGCGTCATCAACCGTAACAATCGTCTGAAGCGCCTGATGGAACTGCGCGCGCCGGAAATCATCACGCGCAACGAAAAGCGCATGCTGCAGGAAGCCGTCGACTCGCTGCTCGACAACGGCCGCCGTGGCAAGGCCATGACTGGCGCCAACAAGCGTCCGCTGAAGTCGCTGGCTGAAATGATCAAGGGCAAGGGCGGTCGTTTCCGTCAGAACCTGCTGGGTAAGCGCGTCGACTACTCGGGCCGTTCGGTCATCGTGGTGGGTCCGCAGCTGAAACTGCATCAGTGCGGCCTGCCGAAACTGATGGCGCTGGAACTGTTCAAGCCCTTCATCTTCAACAAGCTGGAGCTGATGGGTCTGGCAACGACCATCAAGGCTGCGAAGAAGCTGGTCGAGATGCAAGAGCCGGTGGTCTGGGACATCCTCGAAGAAGTGATTCGCGAGCACCCGGTGATGCTGAACCGCGCACCGACCCTGCACCGCCTCGGTATCCAGGCGTTCGAGCCGGTCCTGATCGAAGGCAAGGCGATCCAGCTGCACCCGCTGGTTTGCGCAGCGTTCAACGCTGACTTCGACGGTGACCAGATGGCGGTCCACGTGCCGCTGTCGATCGAAGCGCAGATGGAAGCGCGTACCCTGATGCTGGCATCGAACAACGTGCTGTTCCCGTCCAACGGCGAACCGTCGATCGTGCCGTCGCAGGATATCGTGCTGGGTCTGTACTACGCGACCCGCGAAAAGATCAACGGCAAGAACGAAGGCATGATGTTCCGCGATGTGTCGGAAGTCATCCGTGCGTACGACAACAAGGAAGTCGAACTGACCACCCGTATCACGGTGCGTCTGGTGGAATTCCTGCGTGGCGAGCGCGATGGTGAGTTCGTTGAAGTCAAGAACCGCCACGAGACCACCGTCGGCCGTGCGATCCTGTCCGAGATCCTGCCGAAGGGCCTGCCGTTCTCGGTGCTGAATCGCGCGCTGAAGAAGAAAGAAATCTCGAAGCTGATCAATACCTCGTTCCGCAAGTGCGGCCTGCGTGCAACGGCTGTCTTCGCTGACCAGCTGATGCAGTCGGGCTTCCGCCTCGCGACCCGCGCCGGTATCTCGATCTGCGTCGACGACATGCTGGTGCCGCCGCAGAAGGTCACCATCATCGGCCAGGCCGAGCACGAAGTGAAACAGATCGAGCAGCAGTACGCATCGGGTCTGGTCACTGCCGGCGAACGCTACAACAAGGTCGTTGATATCTGGGGCAAGGCTGGCGATGAAGTCGGCAAGGCGATGATGGAGCAGCTCAAGGTGGAAGACGTCGTCAAGCGCGACGGCACCAAGGGCACCCAGGAATCGTTCAACGCGATTTACATGATGGCCGACTCCGGTGCGCGCGGCTCGGCTGCGCAGATCCGCCAGCTGGCCGGTATGCGCGGTCTGATGGCCAAGCCGGACGGCTCGATCATCGAGACCCCGATTACCGCGAACTTCCGCGAAGGTCTGAACGTTCTGCAGTACTTCATCTCGACGCACGGCGCCCGTAAGGGTCTGGCCGATACCGCGCTGAAGACCGCGAACTCCGGTTACCTGACCCGTCGTCTGGTGGACGTGACCCAGGATCTGGTCGTGATCGAAGACGATTGCGGCACGTCCAACGGCGCGGCCATGAAGGCGCTGGTCGAAGGCGGTGAAGTCATTGAAGCACTCCGCGACCGTATCCTCGGCCGCGTGGCCGCTGCTGACGTCGTCAATCCGGAAACGCAAGAGACTGTGTACGAAGCCGGCACCCTGCTGGACGAAGACGCAGTGGAAGAGATCGAGCGCGTCGGCATCGACGAAGTCAAGGTCCGCACGCCGCTGACCTGCGACACCCGCTACGGCCTGTGCGCGAAGTGCTATGGCCGCGATCTCGGCCGCGGCTCCATGGTCAACGCCGGCGAAGCTGTGGGCGTGATCGCTGCGCAGTCGATCGGCGAACCGGGTACCCAGCTGACCATGCGTACCTTCCACATCGGTGGTGCGGCATCGCGTGCTGCGGTGGCATCGTCGGTGGAAGCGAAGTCGAACGGTACCGTTCGCTTCACCGCCACCATGCGTTACGTCACCAACGGCAAGGGCGACCAGATCGTCATTTCCCGTTCGGGCGAAGTGCTGATCACCGACGACCACGGCCGTGAGCGTGAGCGTCACAAGGTGCCGTACGGCGCGACCCTAATCGTCAAGGATGGCCAGGTCATCAAGGCCGGCACCGCACTGGCGAACTGGGACCCGATGACCCGTCCGATCATCACCGAGTACGCTGGTACCGTGAAGTTCGAGAACGTCGAAGAAGGTTCGACCGTTGCCAAGCAGGTGGACGAAGTCACCGGCCTGTCGACCCTGGTCGTCATCGATGCCAAGCGTCGCAGCAGCGCCGGCCGTACCGTGCGTCCGCAGGTGAAACTGCTGAACGAACAAGGCCAGGAAGTGAAGATTGCCGGCACCGATCACCCGGTGACCATCGGCTTCCAGGTTGGCGCGCTGATCACCGTGAAGGATGGCCAGCAGGTCTCCGTCGGTGAAGTGCTGGCACGTATCCCGACCGAATCGCAGAAGACCCGTGACATTACCGGTGGTCTGCCGC
Source organism: uncultured Bifidobacterium sp. (assembly GCA_964634245.1). Classification (GTDB taxonomy): domain Bacteria; phylum Pseudomonadota; class Gammaproteobacteria; order Burkholderiales; family Burkholderiaceae_D; genus Pernthalerella. The sequence goes on along the minus strand of CAZWIE010000013.1, from coordinate 4,602 downwards.
GCGTGGCTGAACTGTTCGAAGCACGTTCGCCGAAAGACGCCGGCATGCTGGCCGAGGTCACTGGTACCGTTGCCTTCGGCAAGGAAACCAAGGGCAAGCAGCGACTCGAAATCACCGACATGGACGGCAACAAGCACGAGTTCCTGATTACCAAGGACAAGCAAGTGCTGGTGCACGACGGCCAGGTGGTGAACAAGGGCGAGATGATCGTCGATGGCCCCGCAGATCCGCAGGACATCCTGCGCCTGCTCGGCGCCGAGGCGCTCGCTCGCTACATTGTTGACGAGGTGCAGGACGTCTATCGTCTGCAGGGCGTGAAGATCAACGACAAGCACATCGAAGTCATCGTGCGTCAGATGCTCCGCCGCGTGCAGGTGGTCGATGCCGGCGATACGGGCTACATCCCGGGCGAGCAGGTCGAGCGTTCGGAACTGCTGGACGAGAACGATCGCGTGATCGCCGAGAACAAGCGTCCGGCGACCTTCGAGAACGTGCTGCTGGGTATTACCAAGGCATCGCTGTCGACCGACTCGTTCATCTCCGCTGCATCGTTCCAGGAAACTACGCGTGTCCTGACCGAAGCTGCGATCATGGGCAAGAAGGACGGCCTGCGCGGCCTGAAGGAAAACGTGATCGTCGGCCGCCTGATCCCGGCCGGTACCGGTCTCGCATTCCACCGCGCCCGCAAGGAGAAGGAAAGCTGGGAAGCCGAAGAGCGCGCAGCGATGCTGCAGGCCGAAGCTGCCCGTGCACTGCAGGAAGCCGAAGCTGCTGCCACCGGCGGCGAGCCGGAAGGCGAGCTCTGATAGCCAAGGCCGACAAGGCAAGGGCGGGCCAGTCCCACCTTGCCGGATCGGCAGGCAACGAAAGCTGGCAATAAAGGCAACAAGCAACAAGAAACGGCTCCGGGCGACCGGAGCCGTTTTTATTCCGATAACTTCGCAGTCGCAGTATGATCGGAAGACTATACCTCTTTAGCGTGTGCTGAAGAAAAATCCGCCCGCCACCGGAAGCCCCAGGTTTCCGGCCGGTTGACGGTCAGAACCGCGCCGTTTATACTCGCGAGTTCTCGAATTTAAGCTCGCCCGGGCTTAAGCGCTCTTTGGTCTGCAGTTTCCAGTCCCCCGACGCTTTCCCTCCGTGCCGGCTGTCAGCGGTAGCAAGTAGTATTTTTCGTTTGCTCCGATGAAATACGCCCCCGGTTTTTCCGGGATTTTGCAATACCCTAACTTTGTTGGATATAGACCGATGCCAACCATCAGCCAACTGATTCGCAAACCGCGTACCTCGCTGCGCGTGAAGAGCAAATCGCCCGCGCTGCAGAACAGCCCGCAAAAGCGCGGCGTCTGCACCCGTGTTTACACCACGACCCCGAAGAAGCCGAACTCGGCGCTGCGTAAGGTCGCCAAAGTCCGCCTGACCAACGGTTTCGAAGTCATTTCGTACATCGGCGGTGAAGGCCACAACCTGCAAGAACACAGCGTCGTGCTGATCCGCGGCGGCCGTGTGAAGGATTTGCCGGGTGTGCGTTATCACATGGTTCGCGGCTCTCTGGATACCCAGGGCGTCAAGGATCGTAAGCAGGCGCGTTCGAAGTACGGCGCCAAGCGTGCGAAAGCCGCTGCGAAGTAATTTGTCGTATATCAGTTTCTGCGGTACGCCGCAGATGGAGTCGGCCGGAAGGCCGAGTAAGTGGTCGATCTGATGATCGTCCGCGGCGCAGCGGAGCAATCCGGCGCCAACTGAAGATTGAAAGGAAGATGCAATGCCACGTCGTCGTGAAGTCCCCAAACGCGAAATCCTGCCGGATCCGAAATTCGGTAGCGTTGATGTCGCCAAGTTCGTGAACGTTCTGATGCTGTCCGGTAAAAAATCGGTCGCCGAGAACATCATCTACGGTGCGTTCGAACACATCCAGACCAAGAGCGGCAAAGATCCGCTGGAAGTCTTCACTGCAGCAATCGGCAACTGCAAGCCGATGGTCGAAGTCAAATCCCGTCGTGTCGGTGGTGCGAACTACCAGGTGCCGGTTGAAGTGCGTCCGGTCCGCCGTATGGCGCTGTCGATGCGCTGGCTGCGTGAGGCTGCCAACAAGCGCAGCGAAAAGTCGATGCCGCAACGCCTCGCCGGCGAACTGCTCGAAGCAGCTGAAGGCCGCGGTGGCGCGATGAAGAAGCGTGACGAAGTGCACCGCATGGCAGAAGCGAACAAGGCGTTCTCGCACTTCCGCTTCTGATAGTCGGGGCGGCGCGCGAGCGCCTTGCCCCACCCCAAAGGCAACGCCGGGCTGGCCATTTCATGGCGCCCGGTTTCGTACATTGAGAAAGCTTAGGATTTATCATGGCTCGCAAGACTCCCATTGAGCGTTACCGCAACATCGGTATTTCCGCTCACATCGACGCCGGCAAGACCACCACCACTGAGCGCATCCTGTACTACACCGGTGTGAACCACAAGATCGGTGAAGTGCACGACGGTGCAGCAACCATGGACTGGATGGAGCAGGAACAAGAGCGCGGCATCACCATTACGTCCGCTGCGACCACCTGCTTCTGGAAGGGCATGGCCAACAACTTCCCCGAGCATCGCATCAACATCATCGACACCCCGGGTCACGTTGACTTCACCATCGAAGTCGAGCGTTCGATGCGCGTGCTCGACGGCGCTTGCATGGTTTACTGCGCCGTGGGTGGCGTGCAGCCGCAGTCGGAAACCGTCTGGCGTCAGGCCAACAAATACGGCGTGCCGCGCCTGGCCTTCGTGAACAAGATGGACCGTACCGGCGCCAACTTCTTCAAGGTCTACGAGCAGATGCGCGCTCGCCTGAAGGCGAACCCGATCCCGATCCAGGTGCCGATCGGTGCTGAAGACAACTTCCAGGGCGTGATCGACCTGGTCAAGATGAAGGCCATCATCTGGGACGACGCGTCGCAGGGCATGAAGTTCGACTACGTCGACATCCCGGCCAACCTGGCTGACACTGCACAAGAATGGCGCGAGAAGATGGTTGAGGCTGCTGCCGAAGCCACCGAAGAGCTGATGAACAAGTACCTCGAAGAGGGCGACCTCTCCGAAGAAGACATCAAGCTTGCGCTGCGTACCCGTACCATCGCCGGCGAAATCGTCCCGATGATGTGCGGCACCGCCTTCAAGAACAAGGGCGTGCAGGCAATGCTGGACGCCGTCATCGAATACCTGCCGGCACCGACCGACATTCCGCCGGTCGAAGGCACCGACGAGAACGAGCAGCCGGCAAGCCGCAAGGCCGACGACAGCGAGAAGTTCTCGGCACTGGCATTCAAGATCATGACCGACCCGTTCGTCGGCCAGCTGATCTTCTTCCGCGTCTATTCGGGCGTGGTGAATTCGGGCGACACGATCTTCAACCCGGTCAAGGGCAAAAAAGAGCGTCTCGGTCGTATTCTGCAGATGCACGCGAACCAGCGTGAAGAGATCAAGGAAGTCCGCGCAGGCGACATCGCTGCTGCTGTCGGCCTGAAAGAAGCGACCACCGGCGACACTCTGTGCGACCCGGCATCGGTCATCACCCTCGAGCGCATGATCTTCCCGGAGCCGGTGATCTCGCAGGCTGTCGAGCCGAAGACCAAGGCTGACCAGGAAAAGATGGGCATCGCGCTGAACCGTCTGGCGCAGGAAGACCCGTCGTTCCGCGTCAAGACCGATGAAGAATCGGGTCAGACCATCATCTCGGGCATGGGCGAACTGCACCTCGAGATTCTGGTTGATCGCATGAAGCGCGAATTCAACGTTGAAGCGACCGTCGGCAAGCCGCAAGTGGCTTACCGTGAAACGATCCGCAAGGTTTGCGAAGAATCCGAAGGCAAGTTCGTCAAGCAGTCGGGTGGCCGCGGCCAGTACGGCCACGTCGTTCTGAAGATCGAACCGCAAGAGCCGGGCAAGGGCTTCGAGTTCGTCGACGCCATCAAGGGTGGTGTGGTTCCGCGTGAATACATCCCGGCAGTTGGCAAGGGCGTCGAAGAGACCCTGACCGCTGGTGTTCTGGCTGGTTACCCGGTCGTTGACGTCAAGGTCACGCTGACCTTCGGTTCGTATCACGACGTTGACTCGAACGAAAACGCGTTCCGTATGGCCGCTTCGATGGCATTCAAGGATGGCTGCCGTAAAGCCAGCCCGGTGCTGCTCGAGCCGATGATGGCCGTGGAAGTCGAAACGCCGGAAGACTACGCCGGTACCGTGATGGGCGATCTGTCGTCCCGCCGCGGCATGGTGCAGGGCATGGATGAAATCGCTGGTGGCGGTGGCAAGATCATCAAGGCAGAGGTTCCTCTGTCGGAGATGTTCGGCTACTCGACCTCGCTGCGTTCGGCAACGCAAGGCCGCGCGACCTACAGCATGGAATTCAAGCACTACGCTGAAGCGCCGAAGAACGTGACCGACGCGATCATCAGCGCGAAGGCCAAGTAATTCAGCAGTAACGCGCGCGACGCCCTGATCGGGCGTCGCGCCGACCCCTACAGACTATCGCTCTTTTTGAAGGAAGAAGAATCATGGCAAAAGGTAAGTTCGAGCGGACCAAACCGCACGTGAACGTTGGCACGATTGGCCACGTTGACCATGGCA
>CAZWIE010000012.1:0-22696 GCA_964634245.1 uncultured Bifidobacterium sp. | reverse complement strand
ATTTGCCGCGGAATTCAGCGCGTTTCAGTGGTACATTTTTACACCGCTATTTATAGTTCACGATTGCACACGAGCTGGGACACTTTGTGCTCCACAGGGCCAAGCGGCACACGTTCAACTGCGACAAAGCGGCGGTGCATTTGAGCCTGGAGTCAGCCGGACTCATTGAGCGTGAGGCTGATGATTTCGCAAGTAACCTTCTGATGCCAGGAGATGTACTGCGTGAGCGTATTACGAGCCAAGACATTGACTTGCACTTGCTCAGTGGCTTGGCCAAAGCTTTCGGTGTGTCGTTCGAGGCCTTGTGTATCCGCTTCATCAAGTACACAGACAAGCGAGTCATCTTGCTGCACTGGGACAACGGGTTCCTCAAATATGAATGGCGCAGCAGGAGTGCCGTACTGAGCAATGCACGCATTCGTCGATTGAGTGATCCAGTTGAGCCGTTGCGCGATACCGTTGCAGCAGATTCAACCATTGCCCAGGAGTGGAATGGGATTGATATGTCTGCTGCCGTCTGGTGCGTTGGGGAGCAGCCGTACATGAAGCTTCAAGAGTTCAAGCACAGCTACGGCGTGCGTGATCGTGTGCTGACGTTGTTGATCCTTGAAGATGCTGAACCACGCAGGCGGGATAACTCTTGGAACGATCAACGCTCCTTCGATAGCTATGACAAGTTCATGGGGAACGATCAATGACGACCACTTCGTTCACGTCTAAATCGGGTCAGCAGTACGACATTGATGTCACCGATGGATCGGAAATCCTTGTGACAAAAAATGGGAAGGAGTGTGGATCCATCCTCTTGAGCTACCGTGACTCTGATGGCGATGATTACTACCACATCACCAACTTGGGTTTAGAGGGTTGTAAGGGGCAAGGCGTGGGGCGTGAATGCTTGAAGCTGCACAAGGAAATGTTTGGTTTGCCATTGACCGCTGGCTCTGACCATAACGGAAAGCAGGACGATGGAAGTCATCTCACAGGTGACGGACCGGGCTTCATTAATAAGATGCGCGAAGAAGGAATAGTCTGTCGCGAGCGAAATTACGACGACCCCCGCGATTACGAATTCGAATAACAAGCGGACTTTGCGCGTCCTCCACTCATCTCCACGAAAGTAGTTACTTGGAGGGGGGATGACCCATAGCATGACAAGCGTTTTCTACTGGAACGCTAATCATGCAAAACAACAAACACATCTCAAATTATGGGGCTGGCGCAGCTCCCCGACACCCACAGCAAGAAGTCGTTGATCTAATAGCCGTGGCGCTGCTACGGCTCCGCGAAGCTGAGGCTTCTGCGCGGAATCCCTCACCGATTTGCAACAGTAGGGAAGTTTCACTTGGCTTCGCTGGCCAGAAGAGCGTGAATGCAAACACCGATCACTAACAAGGAGTTTGCACATGACGACACACGCACAACAATCAAAAACCATCTCGGTCGCAGCACAGGTTGCACAGCTGGCACACCTGCCAATGCGCGATATCTGGGCTCTTTGGGATGAGCACTTTGACGACAGACCGCAGCATCATCACCGAACGTGGCTGGAGTCCCGACTCGCCTACAAGATCCAAGAAAAAGCATTCGGATGTCTCAAGCCTACGACGCGGAGAAAGCTGGAGGAAATCGGCGAGACAGGGCTACTTCCCAAGCGCATGCAAAGTGATGCCAATCGCTTGCTGCCTGGCACCATGCTCACCCGCTTTTATGACGACCAGGAACATAAGGTCGTAGTGCGTGGCGCGCGCGATTTTGAATATCGGGGGCAGCGCTTCAAAAGCCTGTCGGCGATCGCACGGTTGATCGCTGGTTGCCCATGGTCGGGACCTGCCTTTTTTGGGTTGAAGTCCACCAAGAAGGAGGCCGCATGAGAACCTCCCGCACCGCAGTGGCAAGCACGCCCTCGTTCATTCCCAAAAAGCGCTGCGCCATTTACACGCGCAAGTCGACCGATGAAGGCCTGGACCAGCAGTACAACAGCCTTGAAGCACAACGCGATGCCGGACTTGCATTTGTGAGCAGCCAACGCCACGAAGGTTGGCTGGCGCTGGATGACACCTACGACGACGGTGGATTCTCTGGCGGCAATATTGAGCGCCCTGGACTCAAGCGCCTGATGTCGGACATCGAGGCCAGAAAAATTGATGTGGTGGTGGTCTACAAGATCGACCGCCTCACACGCAGCCTACCCGACTTTGCCAAATTAGTGGAGGTGTTTGATCGCAACAACGTATCGTTTGTCTCGGTCACCCAGCAGTTCAACACGACCACATCGATGGGACGGCTGACGCTCAACATCTTGCTGTCCTTTGCACAGTTTGAACGTGAGGTCACGGGCGAGCGTATCCGTGACAAGATCGCGGCCAGCAAAGCAAAGGGCATGTGGATGGGCGGTACGCCTCCGCTGGGCTATGACGTGGTTGATCGAAAACTGTTGGTCAACGAGCGAGAGGCCAGTCTGGTGCAAGACATCTTCCGGCGGTACGCAGAGCACGGATCAGCAGCGCGCCTTGTGCGCGAACTGGATATCGAAGGTCACAGCACAAAATCTTGGGTCACTCAATCCGGCCAGCACCGTGCGGGCCGCCCCATTGATCAGCAGTACCTGTTTTGCCTTCTTCGTAATCGCCTGTACCTCGGTGAGATCAGTCACAAGGGAGAATACTTCCCGGCGCAGCACGCCAGCATCATTTCGCAGGAGTTGTGGGATGGTGTGCAAGCGTTTGTCATCAAGCGAAAGCAAGGTCCCAGAGAGCGCAGAGGAGAGTATCCAGCGCTGTTGGGCGGCTTGTTGTTTGCACCCGATGGGCAGCGCATGATCCATCACTACACCAAGAAAAAGAATGGCCGCATGTATCGGTACTACGTACCGTACTTAGAGAAACGACGCAGCGCAGGTGCAACGCAGGATGGAAACGAGAAAAGCATCGGTGCGCTCCCGGCAGCAGAAATCGAAGCTGCGGTTTTGAATGAAGTCGAGCTGGCGCTGATGGAGCCAGAGCCACTGATTGGCGTTTGGCGATCATGCCTGCAGCACAGTGCCGGAGCAGATCTTCAAGAGGACCAGGTGGTGGTGTCGATGCGACGAATTGCTGATGTCTGGAAGCAGTTGTTCCCGTCAGAGCAGCAACGCATTGCGCAATTGCTCATCGAGCGAGTGGATTTTAAGAACGATAGTCTGGACATCCATTGGCGCGAGGATGGTTGGATCGGGCTTGACCCAAGCATCGTGGCGCACCCCTATGTGGAAGAGGCCAAAGAGTATGCAGTGGAGATGATGGCATGACGAGCGAGGCATATCAGGGCAACCCAAGGTTGCGCAATGTGCGAATTGAAGTGGGTGGGACAGCGCGTCAAATCATGGACGGCACGCAGCGTGTAACGATAGTTCCGCTGACGATACGTCGCAAACAAAACCGCAAGCTGCTGACACCGCCGTCAGCCTCCAGTGCCAACGTCATGTCAGGCGGCATGGACATTCCGATGATCAAAACGCTGGGCAAGGCCTTTTATTGGCAGCGTCTGCTCGATGAGGGCAAGTACGCAACGGCGACCGACCTGGCTCGTGCGTTCAAGCTGGAGCCTGGTTGGGTGGCTGAGGTGCTGCGTATGACTAATCTTTCGCCGGAAATCATTGAGGCGATTCTAGAAGGCCTTCAGCCAAGACACCTGAACCTGCAGACAATCCGTGGAAGATATGAATCCCTACCACGGAACTGGGATGAGCAAAAAAGGCTGTTGGCCTTTTCATGACTTGTTCAAGCACGATCTGACTTGTAATAGTAGATCAGTTGACACTAAGTTTTTTGTGAATAACCGGCCGAACGCTGACATGCGGTTTGGTTCGCGCATACTGCCAGTTTTATGCATAAGTCCTAGCGATTTGCTCGAAAACATTATCGATTTCGCACGATTCCCGGGGGTTGACTGGCATTCCCATCTGCGACTCTACTTGCTCTTGAACGATCGCAAAAAACTGTTAAATAATACTATTAACTAGCTTTGTCTTAGACTTAATACCATGACTCTCTTTGCCGAATTTTATCCGTCGATTCGTGCTGTTGATGTGGACCGGGTACGCACTCAAATCAGCTATCCGCATTGGGAGAGGCATCTAGTGACAGATTCGGTCATGATAGATCGATTGAATGTCATTCGCGACAAGGTTGGAAACAGTGTCACTCGACAGGAAATCGTAAATTTCTATGCAGACTCCAGCGTGACCCTCGAGGCCAAGTTCATGCTTGCCATGATCTGGGGACACGAGGCTACCGAAGGTGGGCGTCGCGACGGGCGTGGACCATGGAAACTCATGCAGATGTTTAAGAACCGGACGACGACCGATGCATTGATTCAAAGCGTCGATCTTTCGACGGATGAAAGTCTAATAGCTTCTTACCGAGATCTTGATGCCAATGTGGATCGCTGCGGCCCCAACTTCTTCACCAAACACTTCTACTTTCTCGGTAAAGCTCTGGGCTTGACGAACTATCCGCTTATTTTCGATGACAGAGTTGCTAATGGTCTCATCCGTCGTACTCTGAATGATGTCAGTCTGTTATCCGTAGTAAGTATCAGTACCATGCGAAACCCGGAAGCCTATGTAAGGTTTCTTCGCTTGGCGCATAAAATCGCACAGTCAGCGCAAGCTGAGCCAGATCAAGTGGAACTCTTCCTGTTTGGTCAAGTGGCATGATTTTTCGCTCTTTGTCCGCAGATATGCCTCAATTCTCTTCTAGGCGATTTTATTGAAGTTGCGATTGATCCTTTTCTTTTTAAACAGAAGCTGGCTCAGACGTTGAGACCCAATTTTGATGGGGTGTAGAAAGTCGGATTCAGTCGGTAGCCAGCCTGCCTTCCGTGCCAGATTGAATTCCCGGATCAGGGCGATTTGGGATATTCATCTGACATTGCATGTCAAATTTACTGTCACGAAATAGCAATTTTTCTTCCTGAAACTCAGGCAATTTCATCAACGGTGAGCCACGCGCTCGCCGTTTTTATTTATGCCGGGTAATTGGCGAACCAGAAGCTTCCGAGCGGTTCGCCAATCGGTCCCTCGTATGTTCGCCACCCGAAATTTCCAATGACACCTGTTCCTCAACAACGTCAAAGGAGTATTTCATGCCATCAAAGGCAACCGCACTTACCCGATCGACTCAAGAAGCGATCAATACCCTCTCACCCGGCGATCGTCGGGTGCTCAATGAAAACGAGCTTGCTCAGCGTTGGGGCATTAGCCCTAAAACATTGCAACGCTGGCGCTGTGAAGGCCGTGGTCCCAAATATCTGAAATTGTCAAAGCGTGTGAGCTACCCGCTCGAAGGCGTTTTGGATTTTGAACAGAACGCTATGCACGCCTCGACGTCCGAGCGCGTCATGGCTTAAGGGGGGCTCGACATGAACGATTTGTCTGTTTTCCCCATTGATATCGCCGAGATGTCTGTTTCTCAACTGGCCAAGCTGCCTGCGCGCCAGTTGCTAGAGGTTGACACCAACTTGGAACAGGCCATGGTTTGGCTTAAAGCCGCCCGAACCAAGTTGGATGCTGCCTTCGACCAGCGCTTCGGCGCACAAGGTCGTGAAAACCTAACCGCTTCTGGCCGTGACTTCTGTGTCTCACATATCAAGACCGATGGTCTGAATGTGAAGTTCGATCTGCCCAAGAAGGTGTCCTGGGACCAGAAGAAGCTCAAGGTCATCGCCGAACGCATCGTGGCATCTGGTGAGGCTGTTGAGAGCTACCTCGACATCAAATTGTCGGTGTCCGAGACTCGGTACACGAACTGGCCCCCTGCATTACAGAAGCAATTTGCCGAAGCCCGCACCGTCGAGGCAGGTAAACCTTCCTTCCAAATTGCCCCTGACTCGGAGGTCTGATCATGAATCAGCATTTGATGCCGTTCGACTATGAAGGACGAGAAGTTCGTGTCGTCAAGGATGACCAAGGTGAGCCCTGGTTTGTTGCTGCCGACGTATGCGCAGTTCTGCAACTGCCCGAAACCCACAAAGCTGTGGCCCGTCTGGACGAAGACGAAAAGGATCGGAATTCAATTCCGACCCTTGGCGGAAGCCAATCCATGACGGTAGTTAGCGAGGCCGGGCTTTACAACCTGGTACTCGGAAGCCGAAAACCTGAAGCCAAGCGTTTCAAGCGCTGGGTCACCCACGAGGTATTACCCGCAATCCGCAAGACAGGCTCGTTTGCGGTGTCTGCCGTATCGGCATTGTCTGCGCCTACTCACGATCGAGTCGCTTCGCTGCTCTTGATCGGTGAGGCCATTGCCAAGGTGCCCGGCGTGAAGGTGGGCATTGCTATGGCAGCGACACTGACTTGCATCCATGAAAACACCGGACTCGCTATCGAGACCTTGCGTCGTGCCCTGCCAGCGGCTAACGAACCAATCTGCTCCCTCAATGCTACCCAGCTGGGCAAGCTAGTTGGCTTATCGGCCAAGACCACCAATCTGCACCTGGCCAACCTGGGGTTACAGGTGCGCAACGAGCGTGATGAGTGGGAGTTGACCGAGCCTGGTGAGGCATGGGCAGAAGCGATGCCGTACTCACGCAATGGCCACAGCGGCTACCAGATCCTCTGGAACCCGAGCGTTGCTCAAGAACTGCGTGAGGTGGCGTAATGGGACTTCCAATCATTTCTGCTGACCAACGCCTGCGCGAGAAAAAAGGCGTGAAGTTGGTTCTGCTCGGCAAAAGCGGCATTGGCAAAACCACCCAGCTCAAGACACTCCCCGAAGACAAGACATTGTTCGTTGATCTTGAAGCGGGTGACCTAGCTGTCAAAGACTGGCGTGGTGACTGCGTGCGTCCAACAACCTGGCCGGAGTTCCGTGACCTGGTTGTGTTCTTGGCGGGGCCCAACCCCGCACTGCCCCCTGAGGCACCGTATTCGCAGGCGCACTACGTTCATGTCTGTGAACAGTACGGTGACCCAGCCCAGCTAACCAAGTACGACTGCTACTTCGTCGACAGCATCACAGTGTTGGCTCGCCTTGCGCTGATCTGGGCCAAGACACAACCGCAGGCCATTTCTGATCGCACTGGCAAACCCGATACCCGTGGCGCCTATGGTCTCTTGGGCAGCGAGATGCTGGGTGCGCTCATGCATTTACAGCATGCACGCGGCAAGCATGTCGTGTTCGTGGCCATTTTGGATGAGCGCCTGGATGACTTCAACCGGAAGGTGTTCGTTCCGCAGATCGAAGGCTCCAAGACCGCTGCCGAGCTACCCGGCATCGTCGATGAGGTCGTGACGCTCGCTGAGATCAAGGCCGATGACGGAGATCCTTATCGTGCATTTGTGACGCACACGCTCAACCCCTATGGCTTCCCAGCCAAAGACCGTTCAGGACAGCTTGACATGGTCGAACCACCGAACCTGTACGCGCTTATTCAAAAGTGCGCGACTGCAACCCAACCCAAAAATAACAAGGAATAAACAATGTCTGCATGGAACGATTTTAACGACGCTGAACAACAACAATCTTTTGACCTGATTCCCAAGGGTACGGTGGCACGGGTGCGTATGACGATCAAACCCGGTGGACATGACGATGTGATTCAAGGCTGGACGGGTGGTTATGCGACCCAGAGCTTTGAGACAGGCAGCATCTTCTTAGCCTGTGAGTTTGTGATTTTGGATGGTGAGTATGCGCGTCGAAAGATGTGGTCGAACGTCGGCCTGCACAGCTCCAAGGGTCCTGCATGGGGAAACATGGGCCGCACGTTCATCCGTGCGGTGCTGAACTCTTCGCGCCACATCCAACCGCAAGACAACTCCCCCCAAGCGGCAGCAGCGCGACGTATTCAAGGTTTTCATGAGCTTGATGGCATTGAATTTGTGGCGCGTATCGATGTGGAAAAGGATGGACGTGGTGATTTGCGCAACGTGGTGAAGATGGCGGTGGAGCCTGACCAGCCGGATTACGCGCGCTCTGGATCTCCTCAAAGGCAACATCCTGCGGCAACTTACTCAGTCTCGCCTGTCACCAGCACTTCCGCTCAGACTCAACGCACACCTGTCTCGGGTAAACCGAGCTGGGCTCAGTAAGGAGGGTAGATGAAATGCTGGGTCTGCAACAGACAGGCCCGGGGTTTCGGCCACACCGACATCCGTCACAGTGTGGGCAATCCTCGGCGCTATCCAATCGACTGGGTTTTTTGTTCGAAAAAATGCCAGAACGTCTTCCATGCGATGTACGGAAACTGGCAGCGCGCACTCAATGGGTGCGTCAAGCTCACGGAGGTTCCCATGATCGATCCATCTGATATTGAATTGGCCTCGATGAAGAAATGCCTCAAGGCGTTTGGTGAGTCGGCTGCCGCGATTGGTTTTGATAAACCGCTTGGGGATTATTCCGAGGCTGAAGCCTTGGGCGTCATCGATGCCATCGTGACGTGCTGGACTGACGCGATGCTAGAGCATCACGAGCAAACTCGATTTCCGCCTATCAAAGGAATGTCATCGACAGAGGATCCAGTACTTGATCCGTTCGCGGATCTGGAAGGTGACCTTTCATGGCTGGCCGAAGGAGAGAAAAAATGATGGACTTCAATTCTTCGGCCAGTATCTGTGGGCAGGTCAGCGCATTAATCGATGCTGGCTTACAGAAACGGCAAGCAGAGCAATCCCCCAGAAGTTATCTCGGTGCGTCCCGACTCGGGACATCGTGTGAGCGAGCCTTGCAGTATGAATTTGCAATGACTGCGGTAGATCCTGGTCGAGAGCACTCAGGCCGACTTCTGCGTATCTTCGAGCGCGGTCATGTCACTGAAGACAGCATGATCCAATGGCTGCGCCATGCTGGATTTGATGTGAGAACTGCCAAACCCAATGGAGATCAATTTGGGTTTTCTGCACTCGACGATCGTCTCCAAGGACACATTGACGGCGTGATTGTTGGTGGCCCCGATGGTTTTAAGTATCCCGCATTGTGGGAGAACAAGTGTCTCGGCTCCAAGTCTTGGCGGGATCTTGAGAAGAACAAGCTGGCAATTTCAAAGCCGATCTATCACGCACAGGTAGTGCTGTATCAGGCCTACCTAGACCTGCACGAGAATCCTGCGTTCTTTACGGCAGTCAATGCCGACACAATGGAAATCTATACCGAACTAGTGCCTTTTGATGCGGCATTGGCGCAGCGCATGTCTGACCGTGCGCTCAAGGTGATCTCCGCAACTGACGCGGGGGAATTGCTCGTGCGTTCCTATCAAGACCCGACTCATTTTGAATGCCGTATGTGTGCATGGCAGGACCGGTGCTGGAGAAAAGCTCATGACAATCGTTGATCAAATTCTTAATGAGCGATTGGTCGTTGCACGCGAGGCCTCGCATTGCTTGAACTTGCCTTTGTACCTGCTGACCCACCCGAAGGAACGTCAACGCATTGGCCTGCCCCATTATCGGGTGGGAAAGATGGTTCGCTTCAAGATAAGCGAGTTGATGGCTTGGCTCGAAGCGCAGGGAGAAACACCTGATGCTTGATTTCAATGACAACGACTCAACTGCACACAAAGACTCCGACTTTACTCGAGAGCACTTACGTGCGTCGCTGATTGATCGCCTGGAATCGGTGCTCGGCACTCTTTTTCCCGCTGGCAAGAAGCGACGCGGAAAGTTCCTGATTGGGGACATCTTGGGCAGTCCCGGTGACAGCCTTGAAATCGTCCTTGACGGGGATAAGGCTGGACTCTGGACAGATCGCGCCACGGGCGATGGCGGGGATATCTTTAGCTTGATTGCTGCCCACCTTGGCGCCGACGTTCAGTCCGACTTTCCTCGGGTTTTGGACTACGCGGCAGATCTGCTTGGACAAGCAGTGCCTACCCAAACACGTCAAGCCAAGAAGGAGGCTCCGGTCGATGTGTTGGGGCCAGCCACGGCAAAGTGGGACTACTTTGATCCGACAGGCCACCTGATCGCTGTGGTCTACCGCTATGACCCACCCGGAGGCAAGAAGGAGTTCCGCCCCTGGGATGCCAAGCGGCGCAAGATGGCTCCACCGGATCCTCGTCCGCTGTACAACCAGCCGGGGATGCTGGCTGCCGAGCGGGTGATCTTGGTCGAAGGTGAAAAGTGTGCGCAGGCATTGATTGCCGCAGGCATCACGGCCACGACGGCGATGCACGGAGCCCACGCACCGGTGGACAAAACCAACTGGTCACCTCTGGCTAGCAAGGTCGTCCTAGTCTGGCCTGATCGGGATAAGCCGGGCTGGGAGTACGCGATGGCAGCGGCGCAGGCTGTATTGGATGCTGGCGCGCTCTCGTGCGATGTGCTCTTGCCGCCAGATGACAAGGCCGATGGCTGGGATGCAGCCGATGCGTTGACCGAGGGCTTTGACGTTGACACGTTCATTGCATCTGGCCCGCGCATGTGCGTGAAGTCCAGCAAGGCCATGACAACGCAGGACGCCACGGTGTGGGCGACCGACGATGCACTGACGCTGGCGTTCACCTCCCGATACGCGGATGAGTGGCGCTATTGCGCGGCTTGGGGGAAATGGCTGGTGTGGACCGGTTGCCGCTGGCAGCCCGATGAGACCTTGATGTCCCATCACCTCATTCGTGCCATTTGTCGTGAGGCCGCGCTCAAGGTGGACTCGCATCGCCTTGCGGCCAAGTTACTCGCCAGCAGCACAGTGGGTGGTGTCGATCGCATGGCCAGGTCGGATCGCCGCCATGCCTCTACCACCGCTGAGTGGGATGCAGACCTGTTCTTGCTCAACACCCCCGGTGGCGTGGTGAACCTCAAGGTGGGCGTCACGCGTCCGCACGACCGAGCTGACCGCATGACCAAGATTGCCACGGCCACTCCGAAGGGCGACTGCCCGCAGTGGAAGGCATTCTTGAACGATGTGACCGGCGGCGACCTTCTTCTGCAGGAGTACTTGCAGCGCATGGCGGGCTACTGCCTGACCGGGGCAACCAGCGCCCACGCATTGTTCTTCCTGTACGGAACGGGTGCGAACGGGAAATCGGTTTTCGTGAACACCTTGGCCAGCATCATGGGCGACTACGCCACTAGCGCACCCATGGACACGTTCATGGATGCCCGGGGTGACCGTCACCCAACCGACCTGGCTGGTCTGCGCGGCGCACGCTTTGTGGCCTCAGTAGAAACTGAGCAAGGCAGGCGCTGGAACGAGTCCAAGGTCAAGGCCATCACGGGTGGCGACAAGGTATCGGCGCGCTTCATGCGGCAGGACTTCTTTGAGTACATCCCGCAGTTCAAGCTACTCATTGCGGGCAACCACAAGCCCTCGATCCGCAACGTAGATGAGGCCATGAAGCGTCGTCTGCACTTGATCCCCTTCACGGTGACGATTCCACCCGAGAGGCGAGATGGCAAGCTGACCGAAAAACTGTACGCAGAGCGTGACGGTATTTTGGCCTGGGCGGTCGAAGGTTGTCTCGCCTGGCAGCGCGATGGCCTGCGTCCACCTGAGTCCGTGGTTTCGGCAACCGAGGAGTATTTCGAAGCGGAAGACGCTTTGGGTCAATGGATCGAAGAGCGCTGCATCTTGAGCAAGACCGATCGCGAAGGCGTCTCGGATCTGTTTACCGATTGGCGTGATTGGGCTGAGCGTGCTGGCGAGTACGTGGGCTCGATCAAACGGTTT
Source organism: uncultured Bifidobacterium sp. (assembly GCA_964634245.1). Classification (GTDB taxonomy): domain Bacteria; phylum Pseudomonadota; class Gammaproteobacteria; order Burkholderiales; family Burkholderiaceae_D; genus Pernthalerella. The sequence goes on along the minus strand of CAZWIE010000012.1, from coordinate 11,054 downwards.
TCTGAGTTGATGTCGACCCGCAAATTCGAGAAGTGCCGACTGCATGGCGGTGCGCGCGCAATCGCGGGCATCAGTCTACGACCTAAGCCTCATAGCGGCAGTGGCTACCCATACCGAGACGATTGAACCAAACCATGGTGACGGATTTGACAGTCTTACTGATTAACCCCTCACGCGTGCGCGCACACACACGATAGAGGAATAACCGTGAAACCTGCCAAACCCGTCACCCAGCAAATGACTGGAGACAAAATGAACATGTCGATTCTTGCCCTTGACTTGGGCACAACGACTGGCTGGGCTTTAATGGGCGCAGACGGTCAGATCACAAGCGGCAGCCAATCCTTCAAGCCGCAACGCTTCGAAGGTGGTGGCATGCGATTCCTGAAATTCAAACGCTGGCTCACAGAGATCAAGCAATGTTCCACAAGCATTGACCTCGTCGTGTTTGAAGAAATCCGCAGGCACATGGGTGCGGATGCTGCCCATGCTTACGGTGGCTTCATGGGGCAATTGACCGCTTGGTGTGAACATCACCAGATTCCCTACGAAGGCATCCCTGTGGGCACGATCAAGAAGCACGCGACTGGTAAAGGCAACGCAGGCAAGGAAGAAATAATCGCAAGCGTTCAGGCACGTGGCCACCAACCTGCAGATGACAACGAAGCAGATGCGATTGCATTGGTCTATCTAGCCTGCGATCGTCAGATAGCCCAGGAGGTGTGATATGAAGGTTCCAGCACAACCGTATCGCTGCGCATTGAATAAAGCTCAGCCGGCTGCCATGGATTTGGATGCTATCAAACGATCTGGGTGGCAAGATCAACATATCTTGGTCGTGTCTGATCAAGATGAACGTCTGGATTTTGTCGAACGTGAACTTGTGCGACGAATTGGTGATCGTCTATACGGTTCTGGAGATCAACATGACTAATACCGTCATCACTTGGACAATCGACGATATTGCCTCCAGGTTTCATGAGGCCACTATTACGGCCCGAAGACTACCCCCAGCGCGCGTTCAAGGATATTTCAACACATGGCCACCGATCATACGGCAGCGATGGGAATGGGTGGGTGTCGAAGAAAAGACTTATCGTCCCGTACCGCCTTGCCCAGAAACGATCGATCGCATGATTGAAGTAATGAACTGGATCCAGTGGATTGAAACAGAACAACGCCATTTAGTGTGGATGCGTGCTGACGGATATCGCTGGCGAGATATAGCTCGCCGTTTCGGCTGTGATCGAACCACTGCATGGCGTCGCTGGCAGCTTGCGCTGCTTCTCATCGCTGACCATCTCAATGCTCGTAAATTTAAAGGGGATTTATCGTGAATTAGCGAACTTCTTCGCGACTGGTTGTGCTCCTAAGTAAATCGACGGCATTAGGACGTGCAACATTTTGGGGAAATTCGCGTACGATTTCAGCTATCTTCTGGACAGATTCACGAGTAGAAAAACAAAGCCTCTCTCGTCTATCCCCTTACAAACCCGCGTCTGAGTACATCGGCGCGGGTTTTTTGTTTCAAGGACCATGAACTCTATTCATCTCGAATACCGACCTGTTGATGCGTTGATTCCCTACGCACGCAATGCCAAGCAGCATTCGGATGCGCAGGTGGCGCAGATCGCGGCGAGCATTCGTGAATTCGGCTGGGGCGCGCCGATCTTGATTGACGGACAAAACAACGTCATCGCCGGCCATGGTCGCCTATTGGCCGCGCGTAAGCTGGGCATGACGGAAGTTCCGGTCGTCCCCCTTGAGCACCTCTCCGACACACAGCGGCGCGCACTGATCCTGGCTGACAATAAAATCGGCGAGAACGCCTCTTGGGAAAACGAACTCTTGGGTGTTGAACTCTCTGAACTTCAGGAAGCTGGCTTTGATCTTGGCCTGACAGGCTTTTCTCCTGAAGAGTGGGATGCGCTGATTGCAGGCGAAGGAGATACCAATGACGGTCTGACCGACGAGGATGCTGTTCCTGAAGCGCCGGTTGAGCCCATCTCTCAAGCCGGGGATATCTGGATTTTGGGTGAGCACAAAGTCATTTGCGGAGACGCGACCAAGCTTGAGCACTACAAGGCTTTGCTTGGGGACGAGCTGGTTGACATGACCTTCACTGACCCGCCCTATAACGTCAACTATGCCAACACAGCCAAAGACAAGATGCGGGGAAAGAATCGCCCCATCTTGAACGATAATTTGGGCGATGGATTCGGTGGCTTTCTGATGGAGGCCTGCCACAACATCCTGACTCATACCAAAGGTGCGGTCTACATTGCGATGAGCTCTTCCGAGCTCGACACCCTTCAAGCAGCTTTCAGAGCCGCCGGCGGTCGCTGGTCCACCTTCATCATCTGGGCGAAGAATACCTTCACCCTTGGACGGTCTGACTATCAGCGCCAGTACGAGCCGATTCTCTACGGCTGGCGCGAAGGCATTGATCATTTCTGGTGCGGTGCTCGCGACCAGGGTGATGTCTGGCACGTTAAAAAGCCGGCCAAGAACGACCTTCATCCGACAATGAAGCCTGTCGAACTGGTGGAGCGTGCCATCCGCAATAGCAGCAAGACGAAAGATCTGGTGCTCGACCCCTTCGGCGGATCAGGCTCCACGCTGATCGCTTGCGAAAAGACGGGACGTCGCGCCAGATTGATTGAACTTGATCCCAAGTATGTCGATGTCATCGTCAAGCGATGGGAAGAGTTCACTGGCGGTAAGGCTGTTCGGCAAAGCCACCCTGTCGAAAACGAGCAGGCCGACGCACTGCCTACTTGATTTTTCCCATGCGAAGAGAATTGCCAGTCTCCGAATGAATGCCTCAAAATGGTGGCTCAGGGCAAGATGCACGCCCTTCCACCCTTGGTTCCTCATTTGGCATGCTGACCCTTCAATGTACAAAAAAGCTGCTTGATCGCGTCAAACCGCCGATCGTGTTGCCACAACCAAGCACAAGTCGGCTCGGTAATTGGCACGCCTCAGTATTGTTTTGGAAACCGCAGCTAGCCCTCTTGGTCAATGATCGGACGCTATTGCCCGTGCTATTACCGCTGGCGCCAGCCTCGACGCTTGGATTGCGTTTTCCCATTGCTTTAAAAAACGTCTTGGTTGCGCTGGGGTTACCCACAGAATTTATCGAAACTGAAATGCCGGGCATGGGCGAGGTTTGTTTTGCAAAAACAACGAACCGCAGCGTCATAGGCGTAATGAACGAGTTTGTCTATCTGGCTGAAGGCTACCGAGACCACCACGGATTGACCGATCCGCTGGCACTGTCCCTGAAATTATCAGGGACGCCGTGTGGTCCGCTTTACAAGGGGCCGGTCTTTCCAAACAAGGCAGTTCTTGAGTTGGCTGCAGGTGGCGTGATTCATTAACCGTGAGGCTTTCACGAAATGCGATACAGCCGCTGCCCTCCAGACTCTTTCGTTGAAGTGATCTCCAAGCCAAGCTTCTTTTTAAACGCACCCGCAAAGGTGCCGCGCACAGTATGCTGCTTCCAGCCCGTGGCCTCACAGATCTGCGCGATCGTTGCACCCTCGGGTCGCATTAACATGGCAATCACCTGAGCCTGCTTCGAGTTGTCTCGAGTGCGAGGTTGCTGTGCTTCGGCGGCTTCTATGACCTTGTTCAGCACTTCAGTACTGATGGGTGCTTTGCGAGGTACTCCCAAAGCGTCATAACCTTCGGCGGCAATGAACCAGTCGTCACCAACTTTGGTGATGAGTGCGCGATTGAATAGGCCGTCAAGTACCTTCTGACGGGCGCCGCCCTTGATGTGCTCGGGAAACCAGACGATCTTCCCCTCTGTGTGTTGATGGGCATGAAGAAGGATGATCTGTTGAGTTTCAGTTAGTTCGTGGCTCATGAGGCAACTCCTCTGGATGTCGTTGATCGGGTTCGTATGAACGCTTCAACGCCCAGAGAAGACAAGTCAATTCTCGCGGACTATTGGTTGATTCCGCTTCTTTTTTTAATAGTGTCGAGGATGCCCCAACGCGCCCCTACCCCATGTCGATACCCGGGTTGCGGGGCCATCCTCGACACCCCCGGCTTTTGTCCAAAGCACCGTGTCGCAGTGCACCGTGACTATGGACGGGCACGTCGAAGCTTTGATACGGAAGTGGGTTTTTATCAGTCCACTGAGTGGCGCCTGGTTCGCGCAGCATTACTGCGGGATGCCCCGCTGTGTGCGGCCTGTGGGGCCCGCGGGCGCCTCGTGGCGGCCAAAGTGGTCGACCATATCCAGCCAGTTAAGTCGGGGGGTGCTCGGTTCGATCGGGCGAACCTCCAGCCACTGTGCATCCCTTGCCACAACCGCAAAACGGCCAAGGAAACAGCAGTTAGTCGCAAGACCCCCTAGGGGGGTCAAATCTCTACGATGGGCAAGCAAAGATGCGCGCGCCTGCCCAAATTTTTGTGCGTGCAAAATGAAAAACTTTTTTTGGGCTGGCGATGGCCGGTCGTAAACCCCTTCCTATCGCGGTCAAGAAGATCAAGGGGACGCTACAGAAATGTCGCACGAACGCCAAAGAGCCGCGCCCACAGGGACGATTGGGAGAGCCACCCGACTACATGTCCGAGATCGCCAAGGAGGCGTGGACTTACGCCGTTCAAAACGCACCGCCTGGTCTGCTGTCGTCGCTAGATGCAACGGTCTTGGAGCGCTGGGCAAACTGTGCTGGCCTTTACCGTGAGGCGCTGGCCAAGATCAATCGATCGGGTGTCAGTGGGATGATCATCAAAACCCCCAGTGGCATCTTGCGTCGCTCGCCGCTGATGGATGTCATCCGCGATCTGGCGCTAGAAATGAAAGGCTACGAGTCTGAGATGGGGTTTACGCCGGCATCCAGATCAAAGGTTCAAATAACGCCAGATCGGCCGGACGCCGACGATCTGTGGGCTGAAATCGTTGGGTGAGCAATCAGTGTGCCGCAGCCTCATCCAGTAGGGCGCAGCGACGGATGGAATCAAGTCGCTTACCTAATTCTCGACGAGCGACCTGTGTATCGTGGTGCGATTGCACGGCTAACCACCATCCATCACTCAGCCCGAAATACCGGCACAGCAACAAATCTGTTTCCGCTGTCACAGCGCGTTTGCCAGACACAATGTCGTAGACGCGTGTTGCAGGCACATCAATGTCTTTCGCCAGCCGATACGGGGTCAACCCCAAAGGTTTGAGGAATTCTTCCTGCAACATTTCGCCGGGAGATACCGGTGCAATTTTGGTCATGATCAAACTCCTTTAGTGGTAATCGATGATTTCCACATCGTGGGCACCATCGTCAGCCCACACGAAACAGACCCGCCACTGATCGTTGATACGGATGCTGTACTGCCCCGCCCGATCTCCTCGCAAGGATTCCAAGCGATTACCTGGGGGAACCCGAAGATCCTCCAAGCGCGAAGACACTGCCAGTTGAGTGAGCTTGCGCAGCGCTGCCCGCTCAATGTTGACCCAACGAGCAACGCGCTCGCCACGGTAGAGAGCGGCCGTGTCGGCACATCGGAAGGATTGGATCGGCATACCCAATATTACTGAGTTGCGTTAATAACGTCAAACAGGAATAGTCTGAGAAATTCCATAGTGGCAAAAATTTCCTATGCCGCCGCTGCCAAGCAATATGCCGAACAGGTGGTTGCGGGAGACATCCCAGCCTGCCGTTGGGTGAAATTGGCCTGTCAGAGGCAGCTTAATGATCTGGCAAGATTAAGGGGTAAGGCCACCCCATTTCGATTCAACCCGAAATTGACTGACCGCGATGGCCGGTCCTTCTATCCAGCGGATAACTTATGCGCCTTCATTGAGCGCCTGCCTCACGTGAAGGGCCCGCTGGCTGGGGAACCCATCCAGCTCGAACCTTGGCAAGTCTTCATTCTGACCACGGTTTTCGGGTGGGTGAAAGACGATGGCAAACGACGCTTTCGGCGCTCGTACATCGAGGTCCCACGGGGCAATGCCAAGTCCACCCTATCCTCAGCAGTGGCGCTCTATATGCTCGCTGCTGACCGAGAAGGCGGCGCCGAAGTGTATTCACTGGCGACTACGCGTGACCAAGCGAGGATCGTCTTTGGGGATGCCCAGACCATGGCTAGGCGGAGTCCAGGTTTTCGACATCGCTTTTCAGTAGAGGTCGGTGCACACAACATGCATGTCCTGGCCTCGGGATCAAAGTTCGAAGCGCTCTCAGCTGAGGGCTCAACCCTTGATGGCCTGAACATTCATTTCGGTTGTGTGGACGAATTGCATGCGCATAAGACCCGCACTGTCTACGACGTCGTCGAGACGGGTACTGGCAAACGCGATAACTCACTACTTTGGGTGATCACAACAGCAGGCAGCAATCGCGCGGGCATTTGCTATGAAGTCAGAACCTTTGTCTCGAAGCTTCTCGATGGCGTCTTTGAAGACGACACTCAGTTCGGCATCATCTACGGACTGGACGATGGCGACGATTGGACTAGCGAAGAATCATTAGTCAAAGCAAACCCCAATTGGGGAATCTCTGTCCGTCCCGAGGTGCTAGGGCCACTGCAAGCCAAGGCAATGCAGTTGCCGAGCGCGGTCAATAATTTCAAGACCAAGCATCTAAACGAATGGGTCAATGCCGATACAGCCTGGATGGATATGCGTGCATGGGACGCATGCACTGATACAAGCATCGACATTGAAGATTTCACCGGCCAACCCTGCTGGATCGGATTGGATTTAGCCAGCAAAACCGATATCGCCGCAATGATGCTGGTGTTTCAGCACCCAGATATCTCGGATGCCTATGTCGTATTTGGCAAATATTATTTACCTGAGGATACGGTCAATGGCGCAGGCAACAGCCAGTACAGCGGCTGGATGCACACAGAACGACTCACAGTCACGCCCGGCAACGTGATTGACTTTAGCTGGATTGAGGCTGATCTGCTCGATATGGGCTCTCGCTTTGCCATACAGGCAGTCGCTTTTGATCCGTTTCAGGCTACGCAATTATCAACGCGCATGCTGGCCGAAGGGCTGCCGATGATCGAAGTGCGTCCCACCGTTCTTAACTTCAGTGAGCCCATGAAAATCCTTGAAGCGCTGGTGCTCCAGAAAAAACTAGCGCATGACAGCGATCCGGTCCTGACTTGGATGGCCAGCAATGTCGTCGCGCATCTCGATGTCAAAGACAACATCTACCCGCGCAAGGAACGACCAGAAAACAAAATCGACGGCATCGTCGCCCTCATCATGGCGCTCTCCAGAGCTATCAAGCCGGGTGACGCGGTGGTGCTGGGCGCCGATTACGAATTGATGCTGCTTTAATCCCATGGGATTACTGAGTTTTTTTGATCGCTTCAAAGCGTATCGTGCTGATCGATCGACTTGGGGCGATTTTTATTTTGAGCCGGCCGGGGTAAGAAGTGTCTCGGGTATGCGGGTGTCTGCCGATGCCGCACTGCGCTTAGCGGCCGTCTATGCATGCGTTCGTATCTTGTCCGAAACCATGGCTTCACTGCCGATCGTGGTTTACCGGACCCGACCCGATGGCGGCAAAGACCGTATCAAAGATCACTGGCTTTATCACCGGCTGGCCCGCACGCCCAACCGCTACCAGAATCCGTTTGAATGGCGCGAGATGCTTCAGGGTCACCTGACGCTACGCGGCAATGCGTACTGCCAGATTCTGGCCAATGCAAAAGGCGAAATTACCGAGCTGCTGCCCATTCACCCGGATCGGGTGAAGCTGGAGATGCTCTCTAACGGCGACTACCGATACCGGATCAGTCAGGCCGAAGGGGCTGAATTGATTTTGCCTCGCGGCGAGGTGTGGCATCTGCGGGGACTGTCGTCCGACGGCCTAGTGGGTATGAGCCCGATTGAGCTCGCCCGCGAGAGCCTGGGCATGGCGCTGGCTGCACAAGACTATGGCGCACGATTTTTTGCAAATGACGCCAAGCCCACCGGAGGCTGGATCGAGTTCCCGGGTAACTTCAAGGATGCCGAGGCCAAGCGGGTGTTTCGCGAGTCCTATCAGCAAGCCCAGTCTGGCGCAAACCGGGGCAAAGTGCTCGTCCTTGAAAACGGCATGAAATTCCACGAAGTGGGTGTCACCAATAAAGATGCGCAATTTCTGGAGCTGCGTAAGTTTCAGATCACGGATATTGCGCGCCTGTTTAGAGTGCCACCCCACATGATCGCGGATCTGGATCGGGCCACCTTTTCCAATATCGAGCAGCAGAGTCTGGAATTCGTCATGCACACGATGACACCCTGGGCTGAGCGCTGGGAGGCAGCCATCGGTCGTGATTTGATTTTCGATAGCGAGGCGTTAGAAGTCGAATTCGATTTTTCTAATTTGATGCGTGGTGATGTGGCTAGTCGCTCGGCGTATTACCAAAGCGGCATCCAAAACGGCTGGCTGACTCGTAACGAAGCGCGGGCAGCAGAAAACTTAAATCCTCTTGCCGGTCTTGAACAGCCGCTGCGGCCACTCAACATGGTCGAAGAGTCAGATGCGCAAGAGTCTGAAACAGAAAGCGCGACACCTGCTTCTGATACCACTTCGGAGTCGGAGCCCGAGGAAACAGCAAACCCAACTGACGCCCATCTGCGCTTGCGGTTTAGCGCGTTAGTTGCATCGAACGCTCGCCGTCTGGCACGACGCATTCACAAAAAGGGAGCGATTGGCGAAAACGATATATCGCTCATTGCCGACGCTTTGGGCGTGAGCCACGAATCAGTCAAGTACTGGGCACAAAACTGCGACCCCCTCCCTGACGAGGGCACCTTGCGTAAATTACTAATTACATTGGGAACGACACCATGAATCCTTCATTACTGCTTGGAGAATTTCTGAGCACACCCTGGGCGCTGATGCCTGATCGCCTGCAGGCGATTGCCAGTGTCTTGGCGCGCTGGTCGGGTGGACGAGAGCCCGAAGACAGTGTTCAGTTTCAGATCAATACGGACCGCGTGGTTCGTACTACGCGCAAACAATATGCGGCTGAACGTTCCGGTCTAGGCATTGCTGTGCTGCCGCTCTACGGTGTCATCACGCAGCGCGGCAATATGGTCGACAACATCTCAGGGCCGGGTTGCACAAGTACCGAACAATTCTCAGCAGCACTTCGTCAGCTGCTGGCTGACACGTCAGTTGGTCAGATACTCATCGATATCGACAGCCCCGGTGGCAGCGTCTACGGGGTAGCTGAACTGGCTGAGGAGATTTTTCAGGCACGATCACAAAAACCCATCATCGCAATTGCCAATAGTTTGGCTGCGTCGGCTGCCTATTGGATCGGTTGCTCGGCCAGCGAGTTCTACGTCACCCCGGGTGGTGAGGTCGGCAGTATCGGCGTGTGGCAAGCGCACCAGGATTTCAGCAAGGCGTTTGATGACGCCGGTATCAAGACAACGCTGATCTCCGCCGGCACTTATAAGGTAGAAGGCAATCCTTACGGCCCACTGGATCCCGAGGCACAAGCGTTCATGCAATCTCGGGTGGAGGACTACTACCAGGCGTTTGCGCAATCGGTTGCCAAGGGCAGAAACGTATCGGTCTCTGACGTTATCTCGGGCATGGGACAAGGTCGCGTGCTAGGCGCTGACGCTGCTGTGAAACAAGGAATGGTCGATAGCGTTGCCAGCTTTGATCAAGTACTGCTCAAAATGCAAAAGCAGGCACGCACTACAACCCCGTTGAGATCTACGCATGTCCCGCGCCTTCAACAAGCACGTGATGCGATCGCCTTGATGTAAAAATTTAAATTTAACTTGATGCGCTCCGTTGAGCGCTGCGATCCTCGCGACCCATAGGTCGCACCCTAATCGCCACTCTGACGCGGGTGGCTTTTTTATTTATGGAGAGACCTAATGAGTAATAAATTACGCGAGCTTCAGTCTCGCAAAGCCAACCTGGTCAAGGATGCACGCACCCTGACTGATATCGCTGCTGTAGAAGAGCGTGACATGACCGATGAGGAATTGTATGCCTTTAATGCGCTGAAATCGAAAATCGAGGCGACGTCTGGTGCAATCGACCGCGAAGCGGCTTTGATCGCCGAAGAGGCGCAGATGGCGCACGTCGCTTATTCAGCGCCGATTACCCCCTCAGCCATTATTTCCATTACGGACAACCGTGAAGGCAATCCAACCCATGGATTTCACAGTGTTGGCGAATTTCTGAAAACCGTCTGCCAGGCGCAAAAGCCAGGCAGCACGATTGATGAACGGCTCTTGATTGGCTCTGGCCGGGGCGCAGCGGTTCCGACCAACTTTGGTAACGAAGGCTCCGCACAAGACGGCGGCTTTCTGGTGCCACCACAGTTTGCGCGTGAAATCTTCCAGCTCTCCTTGGGCGAAGATTCTCTGCTGCCCATGACAGATAACGTCGAGATCACCGGCAACACGATGGCTTTCCCCAAAGATGAAACGACCCCTTGGGGTAGCAACGGCATTCGCGCTTACTGGCAAGGTGAAGCCACACCTGCAGTCAGCACCAAACCAGTATTGGGACTCTCGACCCTGCGCCTGAAAAAATTGATGGCCTTAGTTCCCGTAACAGACGAGCTGCTGGACGACACCAACGCACTCTCCACTTACCTGCCTGAAAAAATTGCCACCTCCATTCGCTGGAAGACGAACGAGTCGATTCTCTTTGGCTCGGGCACTGGTGTGCCGGTCGGCTGTATGACCAACAGCACAACCGTCACGGTCGCCAAAGAGCAGAACCAGGCAACGCAAACGCTTTTGCCACAGAATCTTGCCAAGATGATCTCGCGTCTGCCACCGGGCAGTTTCGGCAAGGCGGTCTGGATTGTGAATAACGATGTGCTGCCGGCACTCTTCACACTCACGTTAGGTAACTATCCGATCTATTTGCCCACAGGTCTTTCAGTCGGTGGCATTCAGATCTCGCCTTACGGCAGCCTCCTGGGTCGACCGGTCTTTGTTTCTCAACATGCCAACACCTTCTCCGGACAAGGCGATGTGTTGCTGGCTGACCTTTCCTACTACCTGTCAATCGCGGAGTAAAAAGATACCAAATGGCGCTGTAAAAGTGTACCAGTTG
>CAZWIE010000011.1:0-26223 GCA_964634245.1 uncultured Bifidobacterium sp. | reverse complement strand
CGCCTGAAGAACGTGCCGACCGGCTCGTCCCTGTGGACGTTCGCTCTGCCGAACTGACTGCTTGAAGCACTCTCCCTAGTGGATTAGGCCTTTGCAGGCATTGGCAGTCGCCGATGCCTGCTTTTTAGCATGTAGCACCTGCGGCAATCGTCGCAGCAGATTATCAGTGGTCCTTCCAGCGGCAGCATGTGCGTTGCTTTGCCGCCGGTTTCAATTCAAGAGCAATGAGCCGGTCAGAAAATCGGCCGATGGAGACGACATGAGCGAAGCAACAACGTCTGGCCTGCAAGCCAACTTCGACGTTACCCAGGCCATCGATGATGGTCAATTTACCCGGCTCCAGAAGCTGACCTATGTGCTGGCTGCGCTGGCCATCATCGTCGATGGCTTTGACGGCCAGATGATTGGCTATGCCATTCCCCTGATCATGAAAGAATGGGGCGTCACCCGCGCCGCATTCTCGATGGCCGTGGCCAGCGGCCTGGCTGGTATGGCCATCGGCAGCCTGAGTGCGGGTGTGCTGGCTGACAAACTGGGGCGCAAGCCGGTACTGATTGCCAGCATCTTCCTGTTCGGTGCGGCGACCATGCTGATCGGCCAGGCTACCGATGTGCCGACGATTGCCCTGATCCGCTTCTTTGCCGGACTTGGCATCGGTGCAGCCCTGCCTGCGGCCACCACCCTCACTGCCGAATACATCCCGCTGCGCTATCGAACCATGGCGGTGACGACGGCCATCGTGTGTTATCCGGCCGGCGGCATGCTGGCTGGCCTGGCTGCAGCGCAGATCCTGCCCACCCAGGGCTGGCGCGGCTTTTTCCTGTTTGGCGGCGCGATGGCCATCGCCTACGCGGTGTTCCTGATCTTCACCCTGCGTGAGTCTCCCAAATACCTGGCGCGCCAGTCATCGCGCTGGGAAGAACTGCGGTCGCTGATGTCACGCATGGCCCATGAAGTGGCGCATGTGCGCGAATTCACCGACGGTATCGTCGAAACGGCGAAGCGCGGCAACATCGCCGAGCTGTTCCGCAATGGCCGTGCGTCGGACACAAGCTGGATGTGGTTGGCCTTCTTCATGATCCAGCTGTCGATCTATACCGCGTACAGCTGGCTGCCCACGATGCTGACCACCGAGGGCCTGTCGCCTGCGCTGGCCGGCATGGGACTGACGGCGTATAACTTCGGCGGCATTTTTGGCGCCATCCTTTGTGCAGCGGCGATCAACCGCTACGGCTCGCGCTGGCCCATGATCTTCTGGGCCGCGATGTCTGCCGTGACGGCGATGGGCCTGAAGCTGGTACACATCACCGAGGCACCGGATACCTTCCTGTGGGGCCTGGGCTTGCACGGCCTGTTCGTCACCGCGCTGCAGTGCTCGATGTTTGCGTTATGCGCGCACATCTATCCGACCACCATCCGTACCACCGGCGCGGCATCGGCGATGGCCTTCGGCCGCATCGGCGCATTCACCAGCGCGTTTGCGGGCGCGGCAATGATCACGGCTGGCGGTGCGTCGGCCTACCTGAACCTGTTGGGTGGTTCCATGGTCGTGACGATGCTGGGCCTGGCGATGGTGCGCGGACATATCGGACCCAAGCAGTGAGCAAACAATCTGCGCATTGAAGACGCCCCGTTCGGGGCGTTTTTATTTGCTCAGGAGTCCGGAAGGTACAATGACTACCGCCCGACTCGCGACGACAGGGCCACTCTCGAACTCACCAGAACAAGCCCATGTCCCAACTGCCTCCCTGCCCCAAGTGCAATTCCGCGTTCGCCTACGAAGTCGGTGACCTGCTGTCCTGTCCCGAGTGCGGCCATGAATGGCGTGCCGGCGACAGCGCTGCCGATGAAGGCGCACGGGTCTGGAAGGATGCGTTCGGCAATGTGCTGCAGGATGGCGATACCGTCACGCTGATCAAGGACCTGAAGATCCGTAATGCATCGTCGTCGATCAAGGTCGGCACCAAGGTCAAGAACATCCGCCTGATCGAAGGCGATCACGATATCGATTGCAAGATCGAAGGCTTTGGTGCGATGCAGCTGAAGTCGGAGTTCGTGAAGAAGGCCTGATTCGCTGAGGCCCTGCGACGCGGGGCGCGTCGGCACCATCGAACTGGAAGGCCCGGAATCGTCAAATGCGGCGCGGACGGTATAGACTTGCCGTTTGCAAAAAGATGCATCTTCGCCGCCGCCCATGCAAGATCGTGCCGGCGATGCGTAGTACAGGGACGGAGACCCCCTGTTTGATCGACACCCACTAAAAAGGATTACAACGTGTCCGGAAATGTATCGAGCCCGACGGGCTTCTTCGATGTGACGGAAGCCATCGACCGCCGCTTCTCGCCCCTGCAGAAAATGATGTACATGCTGGCAGCACTGGCCATGATCCTTGATGGCTTCGACGGCCAGCTGATCGGCTTTGCGATCCCGGCCATGATCAAGGAATGGGGCGTCACCCGTGAAGCCTTCTCGGCCGCCGTCGCGTCCGGCCTGTTCGGCATGGCCATCGGCAGCGTCGCCGCCGGCTACATCGCCGACCGCATCGGCCGCCGCCTGCTGCTGGTCGCCAGCGTTTTCCTGTTCGGCAGCGCGACGGTGCTGATCGGCTTCGCACAGGACGTGGGCGCGATCGCGATGATCCGCTTCTTCGCCGGCCTCGGCATCGGCGCCGCGCTGCCCAGCGCTTCGACGCTGACGGCCGAGTACACGCCGCAGCGCCTGCGTACGCTGGCCGTCTCCGGCACCATCATTTGCTACCCGCTGGGCGGCATGCTTGCCGGATTGTTTGCAGGCCAGGTGCTTCCGCTGGCTGGCTGGCGCCCGCTGTTCTTCATCGGCGGCGCGATCCCGATGGCCTATGCCGTGGTGCTGTTCTTCACGCTCGGTGAATCGCCGCGTTATCTGGCGCGCGTGCAGGCCCGCTGGGAAGAGTTGCGCGCAATTCTGGCGCGCATGGCGGTCGAGGTTCCGCAGGGCACAGGCTTCCATGACGGCCAGCAGCAGGAAAGCGGGGAACAGCGCCCAAGCTTCGGCGCCCTGTTCTCGCCCGCCTACCTGCGCGACACCGTGGGCATGTGGATCTGCTTCTTCATGACGCTGCTGTCGATCTACAGCGCATTCAGCTGGCTGCCGACGATGCTGACGGCCGAAGGCCTGTCGCCCAAGCTGGCCGCGATGGGCCTGACGGCATACAACCTTGGCGGTGTGATCGGCGTGATCGCCTGTGCGCTGGCGATCAATCGATTTGGCTCGCGCAAGACGATGCTGGTCTTCTGCTCGATGGCCGTCATCAGCGCATTTGCGCTCAAGGGCGTTGACGTGCGCACCAACACCGATACCTTCCTGCTCGGCCTAGGCGTGCATGGCCTCTTCATGAATGCACTGCAGACCACCAGCTATGCGTTGTGCGCGCACCTGTACCCGACCTGGATGCGTGCGACCGGTACCGCGTCGGCGCTGAGCTTCGGCCGCTTCGGCGCTATCCTCAGCTCCTTCGTTGGTGCCAGCGTGATCACGGCCGGCGGCGCAAACGCCTACCTGAACCTGCTGGGTGGCTCGATGATCATCAGCCTGGTGGGTCTGGCGCTGATCAAGAACCACATCCCGCGCAACGAGAAGCAGCCGGAAGCAGCGGCTGCCTGAGTGCAGCCTTGACTGAGGCGGCACCCTCCCCTCGGGGATCGGTGCCGCAGCCTTACCCCGGGACCGTCACATCGGCTTCGGGGCCGCCCAAAAAAATGCCCGTCGCTGGCTGAGGCGACGGGCAAAGGCCAAATCCAGGCCGAAATCGATTCAGTCTTCAACGGACGTCAGCCCGGCCCACCCTTCATGACGGTGGGCGCGCGGCGCGCCGCCATGCTGTTCATCCGGGCAGCAACCCCGCCAGCGACGTCTCGTTGCAGACGTTCCAGAGCCGCTTGAACACCTGCTGCATTTCTTCCCGTGTCGCCGCCTTGCCGAATTCGGCCAGCTGCAGCGCCTTGGTCTCGAGATCGGGACGCGTGAGCGTATTGCCCGGGTCGCCCTTCGGTTCGTCAACCCGCGCATGCAGCACGCGGCCGTCGCGCGTGTGCACGGTGACCTTGCCTATCCAGTGCGCCGGGTAGGCGCCGTCGACTTCTTCGTCCAGCACCATCTTCACGCGCACGCGGAAGTCGGCGATATCGGCATCGATGTAATGCGCCTCGAATTCATTGACGCCAGCTGCGCCGCGCAAGGCGACCATGGCCAGCACGGTGCCCATCGAGAACTTCGCCTGATGCACGGTCTTCGGATCCACCACCGGGCCCAGTACGTCGATTGCGCCCTGGTGCACATGCGTGATCACTTCGACGATTTCGGCAGCGTTCAGGTCATGGTCGCGCATCGCCTTCTGCAAGGCGTCGGCAGCCGGATGCGTATGGCGGCAGCTGGCGTGGTATTTGAATGAGGTCTCGATCGTGGCCCAGCGCTCGCCGAGGCGATCCACCAGCGCTGCCGGGTTGGTCGCTTGCGACATGCCGGCACCCATGCCCTGCTTGCCTTCGAGGATTTGCTTCGCGCCCGTGAAGCCCTTCTCGGCCAGCATGGCAGCGGTCAGACCGTCAGCGGCCGCCTTGCCGGTGTGCAGTTGCTTGGAGTCCGCCGCATCGCGCAGGAATTCCCACAAGCCGGCCGCCTGCGTGCCGGCCGAGCCCATCGCATGCTGCATCTGCTGCTGGTCAAGGCCGATCAGGCGGCCTACGGCAATGGCCGAGGCCACGGTGCCCACGGTGCCGGTGGTATGGAAGATCTTGTAGTGCGAGCGGCCGAGGAATTCGCCGATGCGGATGCCGGCTTCGTAGCCTGCGATCGCAGCGACGATCATGTCGCGGCCCGACAGGCCGCGGTCTTGTGCCACAGCCAGTACGGCCGGGAAGATGACCGCCGCCGGATGGAACACCGAGCCGTTGTGCACGTCATCCTGTTCCGCATAGTGTGACGCTGCGCCGTTGACCAGTGCGGCGAACAAGGGCGAGGTCTTGCGGCGCGAGATCAGCACCTCGGCGCGCCCCTGCGACGGTCCCTGCTCGGCGGCGAAGGCTTCGATGGCCTGCACCGGGCGGCCGGCCTTGCCGGCCAGCGCCGAGCCGAACCAGTCGAAGAACAAGTCTTCGGCACGGCGCAGCACCGGCTCAGGGATGTCCTCGTACCGGAGCGTGGACGCAAAGTGCGCAAGCTGCAGGCCGGGGACGATCGTGTCTTTCATGGATGGGCTCCGTGGCGTATCCGTATCAGAACGAACGCGGCAGGCCGAGCACGTGCTCGGCGACATAGGAAAGGATGAGGTTGGTCGAGATCGGCGCCACCTGGTACAGGCGGGTCTCGCGGAACTTGCGCTCGACGTCGTATTCGGCAGCGAAGCCGAAGCCGCCGTGGAACTGCAGGCAGGCATTGGCCGCTTCCCATGACGCATCGGCAGCCAGCATCTTGGCCATGTTCGCTTCGGCGCCGCAAGGCTGGCCGGCGTCGAACAGCTCGCACGCCTTGTAGCGCATCAGGCTCGCGGCCTCGATGTTCACATAGGCTTTCGCGATCGGGAATTGCACGCCCTGGTTCTGGCCGATCGGACGGCCGAACACGACGCGCTCTTTCGCATACTGCGTGACCTTGTCGATGAACCAGTAGCCGTCGCCGATGCATTCGGCCGCAATCAGCGCGCGCTCGGCATTCAGGCCATCGAGGATGTACTTGAAGCCCTTGCCCTCTTCGCCGATCAGGTTCTCGGCCGGGATCTCCAGGTTCTCGAAGAACAGTTCATTGGTTTCATGGTTGACCATGTTGCGGATCGGGCGCACTTCCATGCCATTGCCGATCGCTTCGCGCAGGTCGACGATGAAGATCGACATGCCTTCGGATTTCTTCGTCACCTCGGCCAGCGGCGTGGTGCGCGCCAGCAGGATCATCAAGTCAGAATGCTGGACACGCGAAATCCAGACCTTCTGCCCGTTGACGACGTAACGGTCACCCTTCCTGACAGCCGTGGTCTTGATCTTGGTGGTGTCGGTGCCGGTGGTCGGCTCGGTCACGCCCATTGACTGCAGGCGCAGCTCACCGCTGGCGATCTTGGGCAGGTAGTGTTCTTTCTGGGCCTTGGAGCCATGGCGCAGCAGCGTGCCCATGTTGTACATCTGGCCGTGGCAGGCGCCGGAATTGCCGCCGCAACGGTTGATTTCTTCCATGATCACCGAAGCTTCCAGCAGGCCGAGGCCGGAGCCGCCGTACTCGACCGGAATCAGCGCGGCCAGCCAGCCGGCTTCGGTCAGCGCATTGACGAAGGCTTCGGGATAGCCGCGTTCTTCGTCAACCTGACGGAAATAATCTGCAGGGAATTGGGCGCACAGGTCGCGAATCGCATCGCGGATGTCCTGATGCGCGGCTTGTTTCGGGGCCATAGGACAGAGAGACTTCAAAGTGGTGCATGAAGTCTCACCGAAGCCGGCCCTGCGAACAATTCAGATTTTCGCAAGCGGGGCTTAGGGTCGAATTAAGCGACCCAAGCCCTTGATTTGGATAAGGAAAACCGCCGGGAAGAGCGGTGGTCAGACCACTTCAGCAGCGGCCTTCGTGCTGCCCGCCGCCGCACCCATCGCAGCGCCTCCGGACACCAGCAGCTCGACCAGTTCGCGCGCAAACAGCGGCAGCGCCTGCATGCTGCGAATGCAAATTTGCAGCTTGCGCACCGCCCATTCGTCGCTGATCTCGACCATGCGGATGCCCATGCTCTTCGCATGGCGCGACGCAGCCGAATACGGCACCACGCCGATGCCGACATTGGCGTCGATCATCCGGCACGCGGCTTCGAAGTTACCGACCTGAATGCGAATCTTGATCTGGCGGTGCAGCGCATTCGCGGCCTGCGCGAGGAAGGAATGGATGGCGCTGGCCTCGATCATGCCCACGAAGTCATAGGCCAGCGCTTCGCTGAACTCGATGCGCTCGCGCTCGGCCAGCGGGTGGTTTTCGGGGGTGACCAGCACCAGGCGGTCTTCCTGGAAAGGCAGCACTTCCAGGCCTTCGGTACGCACGTTGCCGGCGACGATGCCGACATCGACCTTGCCTTCGGTGACAGCGCGCACGATGTCATGCGACAGGCGCTCTTTCAGGTCGACGTTGACGTCCGGGTGGGTGGCGAGGAATTGCGGCAGCAGCGCCGGCAGGAATTCGGCCATGGCCGTGGTGTTGGCGAAGATGCGCACGTGGCCGCGCGAACCCTTCACATATTCGGCCAGATCGCCGCGCAAATCCGTCAGTTGCTGCAATACCAGCCGCGCATGGTGCATGAAAGCCTGGCCCGGCGGGGTCAGGGTCACGCCCTGGCTGGTGCGGTACAGCAGCTTGACGCCCAGCCCCTCTTCAAGGTTCTTGATCCGGATCGATGCCGCCGGTAGCGACATGTGGGAGCGCTCGGCACCACGCGTGAGGCTGTTGGCCTCCGCGATGTTGACGAACAGCTTGATATCGGGGAGGTCGAAATGCGCAGCCATGGTAAGGATCTCTTTCGTCGGTTTTTTATTTTGGGTCGGTGCTGCGGGTGCTTGTGGTTACCCGCAGTCGCCATCAGGTCACCCGCGGGTTGCGCGGGCGCCTGTCATCAACCAAAGACCGGGAAGGTCTGGAACTGTCCGCCGAGCAGCGTCTTGCTTTCGGCACCCAGCCAACCCTCGATCAGCGTCGCATAGACGCGTCGGAAGTCCGTGGTGAACCGAAGATTACCACCTTCGTCCAGGTTAGTGAGCGATGGCGCGTTGCCATAATGACCACCTTTCACCGGTTTGCCGATGATGTACATGTGGTTGGCCGTGCCGTGGTCGGTACCGAGGCTGGTGTTTTCCGCGGCGCGGCGGCCGAATTCGGAGAAGACCAGGATGGTCACGTCATCGGCGCGGCCGATGCGCTCCATGTCCTTCATGAAGCCGGCAACCGCGTCCGACACATAGGACAGCAGGCGCTGGTGCTGGTCGGCCTGTTGCACGTGGGTGTCAAACGCGTTGTGACGATAGGCCGCATAGAACAGGCGCGACGGCAGGCCGGCATTGATCATGGCCGCCACTTTCGGCAGGTCGACCGGGATGATGCCGTAGTCGACCGGGGTCTTGTAATTGTCCCAGGCGGCGCGCACCAGCGCCGAAGCTTCCTTGGCGCTCTTGGCGATCTCGTCCAGATAGCGCTGCGCCGGGGTCGATGCCTTGCCGTCGCCGCCCATGTCGAGCAGCGCGCGGCTCTGGTACAGGCCCTTGCGTGCAAAGCGCTCAGGATCATCGAACACCACCGGCACATGGTGCTCGGCGGTCACGGCCAGCGACTGGCGTTCGTCGATGTTGACCAGGAAGTTCGGGGTCAGCTTGGGATCGATCGCATCGGCCACGCGGCCCAGCCAGCCATACGGCTCGCCGCCATTCGGCACGCCGGTGTGCCAGTAGGCCATCGACGTGAAGTGCGAGAACGACGGCTGCTCATAGCCGCAGCCATGGATGATGGCCATGCGGCCATCCTTGTACAGCTTCTCGAAGCCGCTCATGCTGGGGTTGAAGCCGTAGTGGTCGTCGATCTTGCGGACCTTGTCGGCGCGGATGCCGATGCGCGGGCGCAGCTTGTAGTAGGCGTCGTCAGCGTACGGCACCAGCGTGTTGAGGCCGTCATTGGCGCCCGACAGCTCGAGCACGACGAGGATGCGCTTGTCCTTGTTGGCGGCGTTGGCAGCGTTCGCGGCATAGGCCGGCATGAACGGCGCCATCGGCAGGCCGGCTGCGAGGCCGGCGCCAGCCAGCGCCTTCAGCAGGTCGCGGCGCGAATAGTTGGTGTGTTCGTGTTTCATGGTCATGTTTCGCTTCTTGTCCGTAGTCCCTTGTGGGCACTGTTCCTGTTCGGTGTCCTCGGTGTCCCTGTGATCAGCCCAGCTGGTAGCCTGGCAGCGACAGGATCACGTGCAGCGCATTGCGCAGTCCCTCTTCCATGTAGGAATCGGCGTGCTTGAGGTCGGTGGTGCCGAGGTCGGAGGCCAGCAGTTGCGCGATCTTTTCACGGCGGGCCGCATCGACCGGCACGGTCAGGAAGCGCAGCACCAGGTGATCCACCGCCTGGCGGGCGGTGGTGCAGCCGGCGTCACGCACGATTTGCGACAGGTCCAGGCGGGCCGGAGCACGCGGAATCGGCTTGACCTTCTCGATCGCCTTGCGCCATGCGTGGTAGCTGGCCAGGCGGGTGTTGAAGTCTTCGTCGCGGTCGCTCTGCATCGACATCGAAGTCACGTCCTTGCCATCCGGCTTGGTCGCGGTGGTCACGTCCTTGCCCATGGCCAGCTTGTCGGCCACCGGGACGATGCCGTAACGGTCATCCGGCACGCGGTCGTTCGGCACGAAATCGATCTGCGGATAGGCGGTGTCATAGATGAAGTTGCCACGTACCAGCAGCAGGCCCGGGGTGATCCATGCCTTGCCGCTGGCCCAGCCGGCGACGTTGGGCGGGAACAGCAGCTTCTGGCCCATCGATTCGGTCAGGTCATTGAAGTCGGGGATACCCGGCACTTCCTTCAGGCCCATCTTGCGATAGGTGGAGATCACCAGCTCGACCGGTGGCTTGATGCGGGTGCCGACCGATGCGTCGCTGTAGAAGTCCTTCGACAGGAACACGATCTCGAGGAAAGGCGCGACTTCAAACTTGGCATCGCGCAGCAGCTTGCCCAGCTTGACGCGCATCTCCGGCGTCACTTCTTCGCGCACGAAGTACTTGTACAGCTTGGATGCGATGTACTCGGACGTCACCGGCTTGGACAGGATGATGTCGATCACCTGCACACCATCGAAACTGCCGGTCTGGCCGAGAACGGTCTTGGAACCGGCGTCATGGCGCGACGGATCGATCACGAACTGCAGGCCCTTGTAATTCCAGCCGGTGAAGGCGCGTGCTGCTTCGCGGATGTCCTGCTCACTGTAGTTGCCCACGCCCATGGAGAACAGTTCCATGATCTCGCGCGCGAAGTTCTCGTTCGGCGCACCCTTCACGTTCACGGCGGCGTCGAGGTAAGACAGCATCGCCGGATCCTGCGCGACCGAGATCAGCAGGTCGCGGAAGTTGCCGGTGGCTTTCGCGCGCAGCAGCATGTTCTGCTTCAGCATCTTGCGATAGTCATGCACCTTCTCTTCGCCGGTGGCGAAGTGGCCGTGCCAGAACAGCGTCATCTTCTCTTCGAGCGGACGCGGCGACACCAGCATGCGGTTGGCCCACCAGTAAGCGATGCGCTGGGTTTCCAGCTTCGATGCACGCAGCCAGTACAGGTAGCGGTCGGCGACCTGCTGCAGCTTGCGGTTGCCTTCCGGCTTGGCCTTCACGCCCAGCGATTCGCCGGTGGCCTTGCCGAGGTCGGTCGCCGAGGGGCGCGACGGTGCGAACGGATCGAGGCCCGGGTCGAAGGCGCCCGATTCATCGAACGCCGGCATCTGATCCTTGATGCGCTGGTAGCGAACCAGCGAGCGCACCGCGTCGGACGGCGACATCGCCGCCAGCTTGTCCACCTCGGCCGGGGTACCGCCGAAGCCGGCACGCTCCAGCAGGTGCGCGGCTCGCTCGCGGCTCCATTCAGCCGAGGACAGAGGGCGCAAGTCGCCTTGCCAGTCGGGTTGGGCGGGCGCTGGAGCGGCCTGGACGAGCGCAGCAGCCGACAGGCCGAGCGCGACGGCGAAATTCTTGAAGGTTTTCATGATGAGATGGGGTGGTGCAAGGAAAACGAACGATGCGGCAGCATCAGCCTGTGTGGCTGGATAGGCCTCCGAAGCCGACAGCGCGGGTCGGTGGTGTCTCATGGTGTGATGGTCCCGCTTTTGGCGGTTCCCCCGGTATGTGTTTTGTATTTTTGAACCGGAGTCTAGAGGCTGCGTGTTATGTTAACAATACGCAAAATCATTAGATGTGCGGCGCCGCACACAAAAAAACTCAAACAAGCGATGAAAAAAATTCTGCCCGGATTGCTGCTGTCGGCGATCGCGGCGTGGCTGCCTGCGTCCACCCTGGCGCAGCCCAGGATCTACGGCGTCCTCGACGAGGGCCTGGTCGGCGGCTTCGGCCGCTCCATCCCCGCGTCCGACAATGACCTGCGCCACAATTGGTATGCCGGCAACGGCACCGGCCTGCGGCAAAACTACACGTCGCGACTGGGCTTCGAGGACTACGAAGACCTGGGCGGCGGCACGAAGCTCGAGGCAAGGATAGAAGGCACGCTGGATGCGCTGCACAGCTTCTATTTCGACCGCCATGCGACGCTGGGCGTCTACGGCAGCTTTGGCAGCCTGCGCTACGGCCGTACGCGCGACCTGATCAATGGCATCGCCAGCCGGGTCGACCCCTTCGTCAATGACGGCCTGGTGCAGGACAAGATCCTGCTCGCGCAGATGGCCAGCATCGGCCTGTTTCGCATTCCCAATTCCCTGACCTGGGCCAGCCCTGTGGTCGACGGCATTCAGGCCACGATGCAGTTCGCCGCCCGTCAGCAAGCTTCCGACAGCAATGCGCTCAAGCTTGTCGTGACGCTGGACCGCAATAACTGGGGCCTGCATGCCGGCGTCGACATGCCGGGCCGGCATGTGCAATCGAATGGCTATTACCCGTTCGGGCCGCGCGCCCGCAACTACGTCGCCGGCGCATTCAAGGACATGGGCTGGGCCAAACTCGCGACCCAGGTGCTGTATTCCACGCGCGACATGGCCGCCGCCGACACCGACCCGACCTTTACTCGCCCGAATGCCAGCCCCTGGGGCTGGATAGGCACGGCACGCATCCCCGTAACCGGCGGCGAATACAAGCTCGTGCTGGTGCGCAGCGAACAGGTTTTCAACAAATTCGGCGCCTGGCAGCCGATCGAGGAAATCGGCGGCGGCTACGAACACTTCCTGTCCCTGAATACGGTGCTCTACCTGCAACTGGGCTACGAGCGGCGCTCCGGCGGTGGCCATTGGCATTCGGGGATTTTCCATCGATTCTGAGCGGGTTTGACGCCGCAGCGGTGTCGCGGCCGGGTGCCGGCGCGCCGTGCAGCCCTGCCGGATTTCGCGCACAATCGCGGAAACAAGCCTCACCACTAACAACAAGCTGCGGCTCCTGGTCGCAACAAAATCACGGGACTAGATCATGAAGCTCCATCCTTCCGCCCGCCGCGCGCTGATTGCGGCCGCCGGCATTGCCGCCCTCGGGCTGGCCGGCCTCGCCACCGTCGTCACCGCAGCCGACACCGAGCAGAGCCTGCTCGACCGCGCAAAAACCCTGTTCATCCCGCTACCCGAACATGCGCGCGTCGACGACTACCCGCATTCGAAAGAGCGCGCCGAACTGGGCAAAATGCTGTTCTTCGAGACCCGTGTCTCCGTCGATGGCAGCACCAGCTGCGCGGCCTGCCACAGCCCGTCCTTCCATGGTGCCGATTCGCGCGCGCTGTCGATCGGCGTACACGGACAGAAGCTGCCGCGCAATGCCAACACCGTCTTCAACACCCCCCTGCTGATCGCGCAACACTATGGCGGCAACCGCCAGACCGTCGAGGAACAGGCGCTGAAGGCGCTGATCAGCCCCCTCGCCTATGGCAACAAGACTTTCGAAGAAGCCGAGGGCCGCCTGAAGGTGCTGGGCTATGAAAAGTATTTCGAGCAAGCCTTCCCGAACGAGAAAGACCCGGTCAACGCCGAGAACTGGTCGAAGGCGATCGGCTCCTTCGAGCGCACCCTGCTGACCCCGGCGCCGTTCGACCGCTACCTGAAGGGCGACACCAAGGCCATCAGTGCCGAGGCCAAGGTCGGCCTCGAAAAGTTCATGAGCTATGGCTGCGCCGGCTGCCACAACGGCTCCACCGTCGGCGGCCAGTCCTACCAGAAGTTCGGCCTCACCGAGGACTACTGGAAGGCCACCGGCAGCGTCGAGATGCCCGAGCTGAAGGGCCGTGACATGGGCCGCTGGCACGACACGAAAAAAGAAGAAGACAAGTTCATCTTCAAGGTGCCGCAGCTGCGCAACGTGGCGATGACCCCGCCCTACTTCCACGACGGCAGCGTCGACACCCTCGACGACGCCGTGCGCATCATGGCGCGCCTGCAGCTGGGACGCCAGTTGAGCAATGATGACGTCAAGCACCTGGTCGCCTTCCTCAACACCCTGACGGGCGAAGTACCGAAGAACTTTGCCACCGCCCCGGTGCTGCCGGTGGCGCCTTACCGCAACTGAGCGCGCCCCCGGGAGCGCCGACCGGCCCACACGCGGCCGCCTGCGAAGGCGGCTGCGAGGGCGCCTGCTCAGGCAGGCAGTTTCCCCCTGCGGCCCAACGGTTTTCGCCGTCGATCGCCGCGCCCCACCTGACTACGCACCCTGCCGGCGCCGGCCCGCTTGCCTCCATGACGGCCATCGGATATAAACTGCATACCAAGTTGCCACATTTCAATAACAACAAGGATTGCGCCCAATGAAAGGCATCGTCTTCCGCGAATTCATCGACATGGTCGAGAACGAATTTTCGTTCGAGGTCGCCGACGCCATCATTTCGGCATCCGACTTGTCGACTGACGGCGCCTACACCTCCGTCGGCACCTACCCGCATACGGAAATGGTGTCGCTGGTCGTGAACCTGTCGAAAGAGACCGGGCAGCCGGTGCCGGCGCTGCTGAATCATTTCGGCCGCCACCTGTTCAAGCGCTTCACGGTCATCCATCCGCAATATGTCAGCAACTACCAGAGCGCGTTCGAGCTGCTGCAGCAGCTGGACGGCAATATCCACGTCGAAGTGAAGAAGCTGTACTACGACGCCGAGCTGCCGTCATTCACTTTCGAGGAGTTGCCCGAAGGTGGCATGCATTTCGACTACAGTTCCAGCCGCGGTCTGGCTGATTTCGCCGAAGGCCTGATCGAGGGCTGCATCGCCCATTTCGGCCAAGCAGTCACGGTAAGCCGCACCGACCTGCCCGGCGATGAACAAGGCGCCCATACCCGCTTCACGCTGACACGGAGCGAGGATGTCCGCGTCGGATGACATTCTGAAGCGCCGGCTGGCGCGCGAGACCAGTGCACGCAAGCAGGCCGAAGCGCTGCTGGAAGAAAAAAGCCTGGAGCTTTTCCTCGAAGCCCAGGAGCGCCAGCAGGCGCTGGATGCGCTGCGCGAAAGCAAGGAGCTGCTGGCCTGGCAGGCGGCGCATGATGCTCTGACGGGTGTCCACAATCGCAAGGCGCTGCTGGAACGCCTGGAAGACATCCTGTCGCATGCGAAGCGCCATGGTTTCCCGGTCTGGGTTGCCTTCATCGACCTGGATCGCTTCAAGTACGTCAACGACCGCTATGGACATTCCGTCGGCGATCGACTGCTGGTCTCGCTCAGCTCTCGCCTGCGCGACGTACTGCGCCGCGAAGACCTGATCGGCCGCTATGGTGGCGATGAATTCATCCTCGTGCTGCAAGGCGATGCGCACAACGAACTGAGCGCGCAGTCCATCGACCGCATCATGGCCGCTATCTGCGAGCCGCTGCCCTTCGAGGGCTTTTCGCTCACCATCACGTCCAGCGTCGGCATCGCCGCCTTCCCGAACGACGGCGACCAGCCTTCGATGCTGATCGAACGCGCCGACGCCGCGATGTACCGCGCCAAGGAAACCGGCCGCAACCTCTATCAGTTCTACAACACCGAGATCCATGCACGCGTGCAGGAGCGCGCGCTGATCGAGAGCACGCTGGCGCCAGCGCTGGAAGCGCGCGAACTGGTGCTGCACTACCAGCCGCAGATCAGCCTGCGTGACGGCAAGCTCATGGGCGCTGAAGCGCTGATGCGCTGGCAGCATCCTGAGCTCGGCCTTCTTGGCCCGGATCGTTTCATTCCGCTGGCCGAGGAAAGCACACTCATCAATCGCATCGGCGCATGGGCCCTTAGCGAAGCCTGCAGGCAGTGCGCGGACTGGCACAAGGCCGGACTGGGCCGCTTGCGCATCGCAGTCAACCTGTCGCTGCGCCAGCTGAACGGGATGGAGCTCATTACGCTGGTGGACCAGGCGCTGGCAGAGTCCGGCTTGCCGCCCGATTGTCTGGAACTGGAGCTGACCGAAAGCCTGATGATGACCAACATCGAGCTCACGCTCGAGACTCTGCATGGCCTGCACCTGCGCGGCGTGCATGTGGCGCTCGACGATTTCGGCACCGGTTATTCGAGCTTTGCCTACCTGAAGAAATTGCCGCTGTCCTGCCTGAAGGTAGACCGCGAGTTCGTGCGCGACCTCGGCGAAGAAGGCGGCTCCACGGATGGCGAAGTGATCGTGAAGACCCTGGTGCAACTGGCGCACAATCTCGGGCTGCGCGTGATCGCAGAAGGCGTCGAGACCAGCACGCAACTGGCCATCCTTGGCGCGCTCGGCTGCGACGAAATACAAGGCTGGGTGTACAGCCGCGCGCTGTCGGCACGCGCCTTCGAGGCGATGGTGCGCGAGCACCGCGACGAAGATTGGATCGCGCGCGCAACGCTGGCCGCCGCCACACCGCTGCGCATCGCCGGCTAGTCCGGAACATCAAACAAGCAAGACCGTGGCCCGGCCCGTGCCGGGACGCCATGGCGCGCGCCACGACACTTTCATTCACCATCCCGTCGCAGGCCGCGGTCCCGCGGCTGCCATCGCCTACTGCAGCGTCGTCACGCAGACATCGCGCCCATCGGCCGGTACCTTTTCCGAGAACAGCCGTTTGATCGGCACCCAGATAATCGACGTTGCCAGGCGGATCGCCGTTTCGACCACGTCGCCCGGATTGGGCCCGATGTGATAATCGGTAAAGCTGCCGCTCACCTCGATCGGCGTGGCCAGACTCAGGAACTGCGCCGCCTTGGCTTGCGGCTGCAGCCGCATGTGCACCTTTTCGCTGCCGAAATCGATGGCCGTCGTACCCGTCACGCGCATGCGACTGGTGTCGATCACCAACTGCTTCTGCGCCAGCTTGCCTTCGGCGAGCGCAAAGCGCCCCACCGCACAATTCACGGTCGATTCATTCTTCGGGTCCACCGTCGGCAGCAGCGCCACCAGCAAATTCACCGCCCACAGGTCGAACACGCCGGCGCGCAAGTCCTTGGGCCACACTGCAAACTCGATGCGGCCATTGCCATGAGCGAGCATCTGCGACA
Organism: uncultured Bifidobacterium sp.; assembly: GCA_964634245.1. Taxonomy (GTDB): domain Bacteria; phylum Pseudomonadota; class Gammaproteobacteria; order Burkholderiales; family Burkholderiaceae_D; genus Pernthalerella. The sequence goes on along the minus strand of CAZWIE010000011.1, from coordinate 10,079 downwards.
GCCGAGGTGCGCGCGATGCCACATCCATCTTCAGCGAGAAACGGCCATCGAGGTCGCTGTCGGGCTTCAGGCGCCGGCCCAGCACGCCATAGTTGAAGTTGTCGACGTCGACCTTCAGGTCGGCCAATACTTCCTTGTCGCGCGGCTCGTAGGACAGCGCCAGCTTCGCCTGACCGCCCGGCATCTCGACCAGCACCGGCCCGATCTCGGCGCGGCCATCGGCCAGCTTCGCAGACAGCTTGCCCTGCCCCAGCCTGTCCTTCCCTGACAGCACCTGATCGACCTGTACGGACAGCGTCGCATCAGCCTTCTTCAGCGCCTCCGGACTCAACAGCGCCTGCACCTGGTCACTGGTCTCGACGGCCTTCTTGCGCAGCGCCTCGGTATCAGCGGCGCCATCCTTGCCTTTTGCGTTGTCCTTTGCGTTGTCCTTTGCGTTGTCCTTTGCGTTGTCCTTTGCGTTCTCTTTGGCGTTCTCTTTGGCTTTGTCCTTTGCGCTTTCTTTCGCCGACTTGTCTGCTTTCTTGTCCTTGCCCGGCTCGTCGCCCAGTGCCGACCAGCCATCGAGCTTGAAGTCATCCAGCTGGATCAGCGGTGCGGCGAGTGCGATATCAAGCTTCGCCCGGCCGCTGGAGGTATCCATGCGCCCGCGCCCTTTCAGCGAACTGCTGCCAACCTTCAGCAGCATGTCGTCCACCGCGTAGCCGCGGTTCGACATCCGGAAGCGCCCCGCGACCGACCACGGTCCCCATGGCGGCAGCGATACCCGCAGCAGCTTGTCCAGCCGGTTGAATTTTTCGCCGTGCAGCTCCAGCGCCAGTTCGACGTCGCGCGCATCGATATCGCGGTCCATGGTGCCCGACAACTGCAGCTTCGTGCCTGCCGCTTCCAGCTGCAGGTCGAATGGCACGCGTCGCGAGGGATCGGCCAGTTCCTTTGCTGTCGCGCTCTTCAGCGTGGCCTGCACCGGCTGGTCGTCAATGCTGCCTGCTATCTGCAACGTGATGCGTTCCCCGGGCGCGGCGGACAAGGCCAGTCGCTCGATCGCAGCGCGCAGCTGCATGCCGGTGTTCGGGTCGCGCAAGGCGAACTTGCCACCGACGGCCTCGCCCTGCAGCTTCGCATTCGCCATCAGCGACGACAGGTGGCTGGAGCGCGTATCCAGATACAAGGCAATGCGGTCGAGGCTGGCGTCGATGTTCTTCGCCAGCTTCAGCTGCCGCGCCAGCAGGCCGACATCGACACCGGCTGCCGATACCCACAGCTGCGCATGCGGTTCAGCCGAACGCAGGTCGAGCATCACCGCGCCTTCATAGCGCGAGCCGGACACGTTCGCAAAGAAGGGCGAACTCTGCATGTAGCCATCGCGCACGCGGCCGTCGAATCCCATCTCGCCCAGCACCAACTGCGTACCACGCACATCGCGTGCGCGTACCCGCAGGTCGGCATCATCGAGCACCAGCTTGCTCGGCAGGATGGGAATATCAAGCATTGCCTGGCGCTTGCCCCTGGTATCGGCCGGTTTTTTCTCCGGTGACGTGTCGAACAATGCATCGAGCTGGGTCAGGTTGACGCTGGCGATATCAATCAGTACCGACAGATGGGACTTGTCCGCCTTCTGTACCTGGTCGATGTCGGAATACGCACTGCTGTCGCCGACCTGCAGCACCAGTTGCGACAGCGACCATTTTTGCGGCGTGCCGTGCAGCCTGCCGGCCAGCGCGATCGGCAGCTTCGAATCCGGCCGCAAGCCCAGCCAGGCCGCCACATCGCCGGCCTTGCCGGCGCCGAGGCTGAAACTGAAATCGGCACTTTGCCTGATGCCGTCGATCACGCCCGCAAAGCGCCCGGCCACATTCCCTGATTGCAGCGTCAGCGTCACCGGCGATGCGCCTTTGTCGAGAGCAGAAATCAGCGATTCGCCCTCCAGCCGCGCTTGCAAAGGCTTGCCCAGCAGCGTGCCCTTGAGCGCGCCCGACAAGGGCTTGTCCCCGGCAACCCGCATCTTCAGGGAGTCGAGCGTGAAGCCGACGCGCTTGGCCGTCTTGTCGGTGCTGCTGCTATTGCCGCCACCATTGCTGCCACTGCCGCTGCCGCCACTGCCATAGCTGAGGCGGCTGTCCGTCAGTTCGGTATCGATGGCCAGCGAGCGCATCAGTTCGCGCCCCTGCTTGCCGCGTGCCGCGATCGACATCTGCAAGCGGCCCAGACGGCCCTCGATGCCGGGCAAGCCGGTCAGCAAGTGGGCCAGTCCGCCGACCTCGGCGTCCTGCGCCCGGAAATCGATGCGCAACGACGGCGTGTCGACGCTGGCATCCGCTTGTATTTTTCCTGACAGCGGCACGCCCTCGACCACGGCATCGATTGGCACGTTCAGCCGGCCGCCGGCCAGCGTCAGTTTCAGCGACGCGTTATCGATGCGCCCCGGCAGGCTCAGCCACTGCGCGACCGACAGGCTCAACTCGGCGTCGGCTTCATTCATCGCCTGCAGATCGACCTTCGCATCAGAGAGGCTCTTGTAAAGCGCCTGCCAGTCGGTCGGCGGATCCTGTTCGCTGTCCTGTCCGAGGAAGGGCCGGAGATCCAGCGTCGCAAAGCGCAAGTCACCGCGCAATTGCGGCCTGTCGCCGCGGGTGTCGATGCCCACGCTACCGCCGAGCACCGACTTGCCGAGGATGCCCGACAGGTCGGACAGTTCGATGCGGCCTGGCCGCAGGCGCAGCGCGCCTGACACACCGGCCGTGCCGGCATTCGGCAGCGGCACACCGAGCAGCTTGCCGAAGGCCGCGAGGTCGGGCGCACCCAGGCCGAAGCGCAGCTGGCTGTCAGACTCGCGCAGCGTGCCCTGTACCGACAGGCGGCCGCCGGCGAAGTCCACCGTCAGCGCCAGTGGCCAGCCCGGGCGGCCGGCGGCGAAATCGCTCCAGCTGCCACCATCGACCTGCAGCGCATAAGGCAGGCGCTGCTCGACCTTGCCATTGGCGCGCAGCGCCAGCTTGCCGCCAGCCGGCGCCGAGGCCTCGAGCGTATCGAGCGTCGCCCGCATGGGCTTGCCATCCTCACCGCGATAACTGACGCGAATGTTCTTCAAGGCGAGCCTGCGTATGTCGATCGCTGCCGCATCGCTGGCGCTGAAGCCAGTATCGTCATTCGCCATTTGCGATGACTTGTCGGCAGTCTTGTCCTTTACCGGGTCGCGCTCCGAGTCGGGTGTTGCTGCAGCAAAGGTCCAGTTGTTACTGCCATCTTCGCGCTGTACCAGCGCCAGGCTTACGTCATTGGCCGACAGCGTGTCGGCGCGCAGCTGCCCGTGCAGCAAGGGCCACAGGTCGAGCTTGACCTGCAATTCGCCGACATCTGCAAAATCTTCGCCGGCGTTCTCGAAGCCGCGCGGCTGCAACAACCTCGCATTGCGCACCAATAGCGCCGGCTTCAGACTGACCAACAGCTTCACGTCACCATCGAGCTTGAGTTCACGCCCCAGCTGTTGCGTCGCCAGCCGCGCCACGCTGCCGCGCCACGGGTCGCCATCGAGCGTGATGCCGACAAACAGCAGCCAGCCCAGCGCGAGCGCGAACATCGCCAGAACGACGGCGAGTCGCAATGACCATTTGCGTGTCCAGTGTCGAAGCGCAGTCGACACGCGCTTGATGACGGAAATGTCAGGCATCTGCAGGCAGGGCAAGCGGGTATGGCGCCCGCGAAAAGGTGATGCAGAAAGGATAACCGACTGCCGTTACGCGAGCTCGGTTACACTATAGGAAAGTTACAAAAAACATTCATCAGGACTCCCCAATGGCGACGTTGCAGCGCGCGCTATGTCTGGCTCTGGCCAGCCTGCCGACCCTGTCGGTGGCAGCCATGAACGACATCTATCCGACCGACCACATTGCCCTGCCGGACGGCAAGAAGAATGTGGCCATCTACGCGCTCCACCAGGAAACCAGCGGGCCGTATAAAAACGGCAACAGGACAGCGGCTGGTGAAATCAGCGCCAACCTGTACGCGCTGCGCCTGGGCAAACACTTTTCTTTTGGTGACAACGGGCAGTACACCTTCGGCCCGCTGGCCGTCCTGACCTGGGGCGAAGGCACGCCGAATGCGACGCTGCGTCCCACGCTGGGCAGCGGCACCGCGGGCTACGGCGACCTGCGCCTCGGCTCCGCAGTCTGGTTCCACATCGACCGCGAGAATCGCGAATACGCCATGGTCAGTGCATCGGCCGTCCTGCCGACCGGCACCTACGACAAGACCAAGGCGCTCAATTACGGCGAGAACCGTTACCGCTATGTGTTGTCGGCGGGCTGGATGAAATCACTCAGCGATAAATGGGTGATCGACCTCGCGCCTGAAATCGTCTTCTATGGCGACAACAGCGAATTCCTGAACAACAAGCGGCTGTCGCAAGACGTGACTTATGCAGTCACTGGCATCCTGCGCTACCGGATCACGCCTGCCTTCCAGGTGTATGGCAGCGCCATCCTGAACGGCGGCGGCGCAACACAACTGAACGGCGCAGCTTACACCGGCGCGCCGAACAACACGCGGGTCAACGCCGGCATGATGCTGCTTGACGCCGGCAAGCAGCAGGTGCACTTGCGATACTCGCGTGACGTGTCGATCGACAACGGCTTCCGGCTCGACAGCGAGATCGCGTTACGCTACTCGGCGTTCTTTGATTAAGCGCCGCATTCCCACGCCCGCAGCCTCCACGCGTCCTGTCCCCCTCTGCCACGACCAAGCCGTCGTGGCAGGCAAGCACTGCCCCACCCTGCACCACCATCGCCAAGCGCTGCCACCACGCTGCTATCACGCTGCCATCATCGCTGACCAGCCTGAACACTGCGCTGGCGCGTACCGGCATCAGGGAGCGCGCGATACCTTATCCGCCTGATTCAACTGCAGCGTCACGGTCTTCGATTCGGTCTTGCCGCTCTGGTCCGTCAGCGTGATGCGGATACGGAAGACGGCATTCGGCGGCACGTCATCACCCACGCGCAGCTTGATGCTCTGGATCAGCTTGTCATAGTCGGCGGCCGAGGCTTCGCCGGACAGCGTGACCTTGCCGGCGCTGTTGTCGACCTTTGCGGGCACACTGGCGGCCGGCGCCACTTCGATCGTCGTGTTACCCGATGCGAAGCCATCCACCACTTCGAACGATGCGCTCTGGATCACGTTGCCCTTGGCCGATGCATCGAGCGCGATCGCCTTGCCGACCGGGATCACGTTACGCGTCGATTGCGACAACGGTACTTCACTGACCTTGATCATCGACTTGCCGCCGTCACTGCTGCTGCTCTGGTCGGTGGCCAGCAACACGGTGGCACCTCGTGAGCCGGCCGACGACGTCGATGCCGACGAGGTCGACGCCGAGCCTGCGTTGCCGCGTGCCGAGGCCAGGCTTTCCATTGGCGCCTTCGGATAATCGATGCCGGCCGGACGCGGATCCGGTACCAGGATGATGCCGCCGGCGGCAAACAGCAGCGTGCCCGGCTTGAGCTTGATCGGACCGCCGGTGGCCCTCGCATCGAACATGCCGGTCGCGTTGATGTTACCGAGGGTCATGTCGCCCACGCCATCGCGCAGCGTGATCGCGCCGCCGCGGGCTTCCACGGCACCGACGAAGTCGTTCGTCCTGTTGGCCAGCATGATGGCACCCGAGGCGCCCGATACCGGGTCCGTGCTGTCGAGCGTTGTTGAGCCCTTCGCGACCAGCTGCGCATCCGGCACCTGCGTGATGGCCGTACCCAGGGTCTTCAAGCTCATGTCGGACAGCGCGTTCACATCGCCCAGCACCAGCGGCGAAGCGCTCAGCACATCGATCTTGTTGGCAGCCAGCGCGACCGGGCCGATGAACTGGTTGCCGGCATCCGTCAGCACGACGTCGCCCGTGGTCGACGTGAACGAAGCCTTGCCGCCGATGTCGAGCGCGGCTACCTGCACGATGCCGGCGACAGCGCTGGCCTCGATATCGCGCGTCGTCGTCACCGAGCCCAGCGTCAGCAGCGCATCGCTGCTGATCTTGACGTCATCGGCGAGCAAGGTACCGATGGTAAGCGCGCTGGCAGCCTTCAATTCGATCCAGGCAGCGGTGGCGTCGACGTTGCCGCTGAAGCTATTGTTGGCATCCGCCAGCGACACATTACCGGTACCGGCCTGCAGTGCCGTGGTGCCGGCCACGGTGATGCCGCCTGCCTGCTGTGTCAGGTTGCCGTTGTTGGTGTTCACCGTCAGCACGCCCGTGCTGCCGTTCGCTGTCGTCGTACCGACGGTGCCGGCACCCAGCGTCAGATCACCATGGCTGGTGACGTCCAGCGTGTTCGCAATCGCGAGATTGCCCAGCACCAGGGCGTTCTTGTCTTCCACGGTGGCTGCATTCGCTGCCAGTGACACGGCGCCGGTAAAGTCATTGTTCGCATTGGTCAGCGTCACGCTGCCGCTGGCTGCAGTGAAGCTGGACGTGCCCGTCACGCTCATCGCTGCCGTCTGGGTGATGCCGCTACCAGCGGCGGTCGCGGTCGACGTCAGGGCCAGATTGCCGCTGACGGTGGTCGCGCCCATGCTCAGGGAGCTGCTGCTGACCAGCGTTGCCGCACCAGCGTTGATGGCGACCGTGCCATCGAAGCTGTTGTTCGCCTGAGTGAGCGTGATCGCGCCGGCGCCGCTATTCAGCGTGACCGCATCAGCGAAAGCGAGCGGCGCAGTTTGCGTGATATCGCCGCCGTGGGTATCGATGGTCGTCGCCTGGGTGACGCTCAGCCCGCCCATGCTCAGGTTGGCTTGCGCCACATCGACACTCATCGTGCCGGCCACGGCGCCGCCCGCCTGGCTCTGGTAGGTACCAGCAGTGATGCTGGTGGCGCCACCTGCGACCACGCCGAGGTTGCCGGCCACGTTGTTGACCACCAGATTCAGTGCATCGACATCCGTCACCTGCACTGCCGCACCCGTCACGGCCAGCGCGCCGCTGAAATTGTTGTTCGCGTTGGCCAGCACGATGTCGGCCGCGGCACTGGCCGGGCCATTCTGGCTGGCGGTGAAGACGCTGTCAGCTGCCGTGACGATGGCTGCATTGGCTGCCTGCGTGATGGCGCCGCCGTCGCTCTGGACCGCGAGGCCGCCGACGGTGGTCGTCACATTGCCCAGCATGAGGCCGCCAGTGCTGTCGACGATGCTCGCGCTCGCCGCGGTAAGTGTCAGCGTGCTTCCGAAATCATTGGCCGCATCAGCCAGCGTCACCGCGCCGGTGCCGGCGGCGATGGTCGTTGCGCCGGTCACCGTCAACGGACCGGCCTGCGTCACATTGCCGTTGGCCGTGATGGACAGCGAACCTGCTTGCGTCGAGCTGCCGAGCGCCACCGTGGACTGCGCAGTGATGGTCACGCCGTTGGCGACCTGCAGCGCGCCGAGCTGGCTGACGGCCGCACCCGAGCTGATATCCAGCTGGTCGGCATTCACGGCTCCCTGCAGGCTGACGGCGCCCGGCGAAGACAGGGTCACTGCACCCGTTGCCGCAGCATCGGCCACCACCAGGTCGCCTGCCGTATCGGCGGCTGTTACATCACGCCAGCTGCCGTTATTGGCGTCGCGGAAGGCCAGCGTGCCCCTGAAATCGTTGGTGGCATTGCCCAGCGCCGCATCCTGCTGCTGCGCCGTGTCGGCCACGAAGACCGCATTGCCATTGACGATCAGCGTGGTGTTTGCTGCCTGCGTCACGCCGCCCGCACCGCTGCTGCCAGTCGTAACCGTCAATGCGCCGCCCACGTCCAGGTCATTCAACTGCAGGGCAGTCGCGCTGACGAGATCGACATTGCCGTCAGCCTTGATGGCCGAGAAGTGCAGCGCATTGGCGTCGACGCTCATCGATGCCACCGCCGTACCCGCGCCCACTGCACCGGCCAGTGTCGTGGTGCCGGCATCCTCAATAGCCAGTGCATGCGCACCGTCGATGCTTGCCTGGAAGCTGATCGTGTCACCCGCAAAGCGGGTGTCGGCACCCAGCGTGACGGCATTGCTCCAGGTCTGGCTGCCGGTGGTCGTGACGGCGCCGCCATTGATCGTGGTGCCATTGGCCGATTGGATGCTCACGCTGTCGAGCGCCGTGCTGCTGCCTATAGCGCCTTCGATCACCGTCGCGCCGCTGTCAGCGATCGTCAGAGCGTGCGCGCCATTGACGGTCGAACCCAGAGTGATGCCATTGCCGGTCAGCGTGGTGTCCGCACCCAGCGTGACCGCATTGCTCCAGGTCTGGCTGCCGGTCGTCTCGACCGTGCCGCCATTGATCGTGGTGGCGTTGGCCGAGCCGACGGTCAGGCTGGTCAGTGCAGTATTGCTGCCAATGGCCGCCTGGATAGTCGTGGCGCCGAGGTCAGCGATCGTCAGTGCCACCTGGCTACCGGTCGCGCCATCGACGGTCGAACCCAGCGTGATGCCGCTGCCCGACAGCGTCGTATCGGCGCCGAGCGTGACGGCGCTGGCATACGTCTGGTTGCCGGTCGTGGCGACCGAGCCGCCATCGATCGCGACACCACCGCTGGAAGTGATGGACAGGCTGCCAAGCTTGCCGCTGCCGCTGGCGCCACCGGCAGCGCCAACCGCGTCGCCGAAGCTGACCGCACCGTTGCCACCTATGGACAAGGTCGCCTGGCCATTGCTCGCGCTGTCGATCGTCGACGCGAAGCTGATCGCATGGCCATTGAGTGTCGTGTTCGCGCCCAGCGTGACCGCATCATCGAAGGACTGGTCGCCGCTGGTGGTGATGGCGCCACCATTGATGCGGATGCCATTGGCCGAATCGATGCTCAGGCTGTTCAGCGCTGTGCTGCCGCCAATCACGCCATTGACATACGTGATGCCGCTGTCAGCGATGGTCAGCGATTTCGCGCCATTGACCGTCGAACCCAGCGTGATGCCATGGCCGGTCAGGGTCGTGTTCGCACCCAGCGTGATCGCGTTGCTGTAGGTCTGGCTACCGGTGGTGGTGACTGCGCCGCCGTTGATCGCGGTGCCGCTGGCAGAGCCGACGGTGATGCTGGTCAGTGCGTTGCTGCCGCCAATGGCGCTGTTGATGACCGTCGCGCCGCTGTCAGCGATGGTCAGCGCATGCGCGCCATTGACCGTCGAACCCAGCGTGATGTTATTACCAGTGAGCGTGGTGTTCGCACCCAGCGTCAAGGCATTGCTATAGGTCTGGCCGCCAGTCGTGGTGACCGCACCGCCATTGATCGCGGTACCGCTCGTCGAGCTGATGGCTACGTCAGTCAGTGCGGTGCCGGCGCCGATCGCGCCATTGATGGTGGTTGCGCCCAGGTCGACAATCGCCAGCGCATGCGCGCCGTTGACCATCGAGCCCAGCGTGATGCCGCTACCGGACAGCGTGGTGTCTGCGGTGAGGCTGATGGCGCTGCCGAAGTTCTGGATGCCGCTCGTCGAAATGGCGCCGCCGCCCAGGGTAATGCCGCTATTGGCAATGGCCACGAGACTGGACAGCGCAGTGTTGCCGCCGACAGCGCCATTGATCGTCGTCGCAGCACCGTCGATGATGGTCAGCGAGTAAGCGCCGTTGACGGTCGAAGCCAGCGTGATGGCGCTGCCATTCAGCATCGTGTTCGCACCCAGCGTGACAGCGTTGTTCAGGGTCTGGGGGCCGGTCGTGCTTAAGATACTGCCATTGATCGCCGTGCCGTTCGTCGAGCTGACCTCCAGGCTGCTCAGCGCTGCACTATTACCGACAGCGCCGGTGAAGGTGGTTGCACCACTGTCTGCAATCGTCAATGCCACATGGCTACCGGCGACGCTGTTGACGGTCGAACCCAGGCTGATGTCGTCGCCCGTCAGCGTCGTATTCACACCCAGCGTGACGGCATTGCCATAGGTTTGGCTACCGGTGGTGCTGACGCTGCCGCCATTGATCCTCGTGCCACTGGTCGAATTGATGCTCAGGCTGGTCAGCGCCGTGCTGCCACCGATGGCCCCGTTCGCAACCGTCGCACCGCTGTCGGCGATGGTCAGCGCGTGCGCGCCATTGACCGTCGAACCGAGCGTGATGCCATTGCCGGTCAGGGTCGTATCGGCACCGA
>CAZWIE010000010.1:23689-77321 GCA_964634245.1 uncultured Bifidobacterium sp. | reverse complement strand
GTCGGGGCGTAGCGCAGCCTGGTAGCGCACTTGCATGGGGTGCAAGGGGTCGCGAGTTCGAATCCCGCCGCCCCGACCATTAGTATCAAAAAAAAAGGCCAATCTTCGGATTGGCCTTTTTTCTTTTGCGGCGCCGGTGTGGCAACCACACCGGGAACCAAGCAGCATGAATCAGAAACGGAACCTCTCGATTTCCTGGCGCGTGGCACTGGCCACCTTGGACAACTCGAACACGGTGGCCGTAATCTCTTCGGAGGCGGTCGCGTTGCTGCTGGCGATGTGGTTGACGCTGTTAAGGTTGAGGTTGATCTGCTCGACCGCACTGCTCTGTTGCTCAAGCGCGACCGAGATACGCTGCAGCATCTGATCCGTCTCCTGTGAGCCGCGCTCGATCAGCGCCATCTCGGCACTGACTTCCTGCACGGCCGAGACTGCGCGCGCTGTCTCGGAGACCGCTTGCTGCACCAGGCGTCCGATCTCCTGCGAGCTTTCGGCGCAGCTGGCGGCGAGTTTGCCCACTTCCTCGGCGACCACCGAGAAGCCCTTGCCGTGCTCGCCCGCACGCGCCGCTTCGATGGCCGCATTCAGGGACAGCAGGTTGGTCTTGTTGGCGATGCCCTCGATGACTTCCGTGATCTTGTTGATCTTCTCGGAGTTGGCTGCAATGGTACGAACCACCTCGACCATCTGCGACATCTTGTCGAGGCCCTTGCGCATCAGCGCCATCGATTCCTTCGACTTGTGGCTGGCCACACTGGTGTTGCGGGTGACGTCGGCGACCGAATCCGATGTCTGGCGCAAGGCGGTAGCGACCTGCGAGATGGCATGGGTCTGGTTCTGGGCGCCGTCCGAGATCTGGCCGACTGCGGTGCTCGACTCATTGGCCGCAGCCGCGACTTGACGCGTGTTCTGGTGCACCGCGCGCATGGTCGCCCCCAGCACTTCGAGCGAGGCATTGATATCGCGCTTGAGTCGCTCGAGGGCGCCGCGGCCCTCGGCCGTCACGCGCTGGCTCAGGTCACCCTGCGCAACCGCGCCCATGACCGCACCGACATCGTCCATCATGACCTGCATCGCGCGGATCGATGCCATGGCCTGTTGCAGGCTCTTGCGGAATTCACCCTGGATGCCGTCGCCACGCTGCACCTCGTAGCTGAAATCGCCCGCCTGCAAGGCAGCGGTCAGACCGTCGAAAGACGCCATGATGGTGCTCACGCCATCGAGCGACTGATTGACGGCGGCTTTCATGACGCCGAGGTCGCCTCGCAGATTGGCGGTAATGCGCTGGTCGAGCTGCCCGCGCGAGAACTGGTCCATCACCGTGTTGACCTGGCTGATCGCACTCTGCTGTGCCTGCATCAGTTCATTGAAGGCCTGCGCCGTGCGACCGACTTCGTCGCTCTGCGACACCTTCACGCGGCGTGCGTAATCGAAATCCTGCGCGACGGCCGCCACCACGCCTTGCATTTGCTGCAGCGGGCGCACGACCGAGCGCACGATCAGCACCGCGGCTATCAGGCCCAGCGCCGATCCGACGAGCAGCAGCACGAGGCTGATCAGCCGCGATTGCGTATACGCGGCCTGCGCGTGCTCGTACTCTTCCTTGGCCACATCGAGCTGGACCTCGATGAGTTCGGAGAATTTGGCACTGATCGGATCAATCGCCGGATAGAGCGGCCCCTTGGTGAATTCAGCCAGGGCCGGTGCATCCTGACGCTGCAGGATATCGCTCAGCTTGTCGAGTTCAAGCTGCGTCGTCACCAGCATGGGCTCGATCTCGCGCACCAGCTTTTTTTCCCGCTCGACCAGGGACGTGTTCTTGTACTTCTTCCACGTGGTCTGAATGGTGACCTCGGCATCGGCCACGCTCTTGCGCGCCTCGGCCCAGGAGATATTGCCGTTGCGCGCCTTGTGGGACGCGTCGACGATGTTGACTGCATACATGTCGGCGATCACCTTGAGGTCGCGCAGCGGCACGACGCGGTCTTCGTAGACGGTCTGCAGGCCCTGCACGGTCGAGGACATGCCGCGCAAACCCACCACCCCTAAAATAACCGATACCAGCAACAGGAAAGATACCAGGGCAAACAGGCGCGCGTTGACGCTGAAACGATTGAACATGGGATTAAAAATATTATCTGGTGGAGCTAACGCAGCGCCAGGGCAGCACCGCGTCTTTTCGTCGCGACAAACCGGTCAGTTTGCCGGATTGCAATAGTACCAAAGCCTGTTGAACTAATCTTCGAAGAAGGATGTAAAGCCGGCCAGCATCAGCCCCATGGCAGGGGGCAGCGCAACCAGGTCATCAGGTTCTGGGGTGGGCGATACCAGCGGTCGATGCCAGCGGGCGAGTCAAGCACATGGGCATCCTGCTCGCCGGCGAGCGTGGTCAATACAAATCCGTCTCCCCCGCGCCCTCAGGTGCAGCCATCGCCTGACCGCCCTGTGCTGCGCGCGAGCGTGCCGAGAACATCGAACCGCGCGCAGGCACTTTGGGCGCAAAAGCCCGGAGGCCGAAGGTCGCATCGCCAACATCGTCGTAGATCGCCTCGATGCCGCCGCGCATGCAATAGGTCTCATGCCAGAAGCCGGTGCCGCCCGAATCCTTCAGGAAATTCTTCCACCATTCGAGATGGAGGCCGGAGCGTGTCCACTTCTCCATCGATGCGAAATCACGCCAGTACCAGCGCATCCCCACATGCAAGGGGAACAGGCTGAACAGGATGCCGTTGTCGACATGCAGCAAGCCCTCTGGCCATTCATCGGCCGCCTTCTGAATTTGCGGACCGATGCCAAGCAAGGTCTTCAGACCCGCCCACTTGCGCACCTTCATGCCGAGATAGATCACGACCAGGTCGGGGTAGGCCGACAGGTCGACTGAACTGCGATCGACGGTTGTTTTCATGATGTCTCCGCTGAATGCTCACGCCTGCCCGCATTGGCCACTGGCTGCCGGCCACGAGTACGACGATGCGCAATTAAAGAATCCTGCCCGTATTGTCGATGCTCACTGTGGCCTGAACGACAAATAAATCGCGCCGAAGCCATTGTTTTCACATCGGAAAACATGCTTCCCCCACATTTTCTCAAACTGACAATTTCCGCAGAAAACCGTTCTCAATTCATTAACTAACGGGCAGTTTTCCCCCGGAATCTTTCCGAAAAACAATATAATCGTGGGTTCTCAGGATGCTTCAATGCGAATAAGGAAAGCTCGATGCAGTTGATGTGGGTTTCTGGTCCGACCGGACATGTACGCACTATCTCGATCACCGCACGCAAAGTGCTGATCGGTAGCTGCGCGCTCGCCTTTTCGCTGGTCGCCACCGGTTTTCTGCTGTACCTGATCGGCTTCAAGATTGCGATTGAAGTGCGCCCTGAACTCGCCCGCAGCCTGGGCGGCGTGACCACCGAAGCCGAACAGGCGCGCATGGAAGCCGGCTATCGCGAGCGCCTGACCAAGCTGCAGGCCATGCTTGACTCGACGGCGCAGGACATTCGCCAGCTGCAGACCCTGAAGAACCGCTTCATGGACATCGCCACCCCGAGCGCGGTGCGCAACAACTCGCCGGCCTCGGTGAAGGAAGACGGCAAGGGCGGCCCGCTGCTGCCATCCACTCGCAGCGTGCAGAATGCCAACCAGTCGCTGACCCAATCGATCGACGAAGCGATGCAGGACTTCACGCAATTCAACAAGGTTGTCAGCACCCTGCGCCAAGACTGGGACAGGCAGCTGAGCTGGCTGATTACCCTGCCCACCGGCATCCCGATTTCCGGCGACTACCGGGTGACCAGCGGCTTCGGCATGCGCAATGATCCGTTTACCGGCACGCTGGCGCGCCATGAAGGCCTGGACTTCACCGCTGCCGCAGGCACCCCCATCGTGGCGACTGCCGATGGCGTGGTGACACGCTCGGGCTGGGAAGACACCTACGGCAACATCGTCGAGATCACGCATGCCGAAGGCTTCGTGACCCGCTATGCGCACATCAGCAAGCGCCATGTGGCCGAGGGCCAGCAGGTCAAGCGCGGCCAGCGTATTGCCGATGTTGGCAGCACCGGCCGCTCGACCGGTCCGCACCTGCACTACGAAGTGTTCCGCGCTGGTCGCGTGCTGAATCCGGTTCAGGTCCTGCCGCTCAACAACGGCTGATCACCAGTCGCCCTACTTTTCCCCTACAGATCCGTCGGGTAAGGCGAATTCTAGGAAGTCGGCGCAAGTCATTGATTTACTTGGGAGCAATTTTTTCTTGCGCTCACAGGCAAGCCAGAACAATCTAAGCACTTGATTCTCTGGCAAAAAATCAACCCCGCTGCCCCTCGGCGTCCGGTATATTGTGACCTAGCAAGAGGGACTGGAGACCCGGATGTTCCGCAAGATGAAACAAAACAAGCTACTACCGACCCAGGAAAAATTCGATACGCTGATCGGCGCCACTACTGAGATCTATGGCCGCCTGGTGCTGCTGGACAGCGTGCGTATTGATGGCAAGGTGGTGGGCAACATCGAGACGGCCAAGGACAAGAAGGTGACCGTAGCGATTGGCCGTTCGGGCGAAGTTTCGGGTGACATTACCGCGCACCGCGTGATGGTGGCCGGCAAGATCGAGGGCAATATCTACGCGACCGAGCGCGCCGAATTCCACAAGGATTCCGAAGTCCGCGGTGACATCACTTACGGCACCATCGGTGTCGAGCATGGCGCGAAGCTGCTGGGCCTCGTGATCCAGGCACAGAACAACAGCAGCAGCTCGACCGATGCCCAGGCCGTGATCAAGGCGGCGCAGGAAATGAAGTGACCTGCCCTGCTGCCGTACCCGGCAGCCGCCCTCCCGGCACCGCATAAAAAAAGCCTGATCGATGATCAGGCTTTTTTATTGGCCGCATCAAACATCGCGGCCGCAGCGTTACGCTGGACTCAGGGCTTCTTCTTGAGCTCGCCCTTGACCACACCGCCACGCTGGATGGTGATGCTCTTGAAGCTGACTTTGCCATCGACCACTGCGCGGCTACCGATGGTCAGGTCGCGGCAATCCAGCGAACCGGAGAAATTGCCTTTCACGTTCATCGTGTCGCAAGTGACGTTGCCGTCCAGGACGCCCGTCACACCGATCTGGATCGAGTGCAGCGACAGCGTGCCGCGTACGGTACCGTCAATGGTGAGGTAGCCGTTGGAGCGGATTTCACCGATGAATTCGAAACCTTCGCTGATGATCGAAGGCTTCAGGTTGTTGCCGCCCGGCTTGGCGAGCGCGCTACCGGCTTGAACCGTCTCGGCCTCTTGCATGGCAGGAGCCACAACCGCTTCAGGCTCGACCGGTGCAGGCTGGCTGACAGGCTGACTCACCTCATTCGTGGTTGCCATCTTGTCCCGTTCGTCGTTTCTTCGAATGTTGAACACGTCTGAATACCCTGAAATCTATGTGAACCCGAATTAATTGGCAGCGCCTTCGTCGATCTTCTGCAGTGCGCCTTGCAGGTCGCCGCCCTTCTCGATTTCGATCTCGGCGTACTGGACCGAGCCCAGTGCCTTGCCGGTCGAACGAATGAACAGGGATTTTTTCGCAGTCAGCGTGTCGTGGATCTCGCCGCGCAGATCGATGATATCCGCAGTCACTTTGCCTTTGATCACGCCCGAGCTGGCCACGATCAGTTCACGCGCAGTGATATCGCCCTCGATGCTACCCGAGACCGAAGCAATGTCCGGCACGACAAAAGTGCCGTTCAGGACGACGCCTTCGCCTACCGTCAGGCAACCGCTTTGATTTGAATCCGCCAACACCGCCTCCCAGATTTCAGGTCAGAAATAATCACGATTATCGGCTTCATTGTTCGCCTCGAGCAATCACTCGAGGCTGAACTGAACCGATTTGATTCCTAAAAGAAATTATAAGGCGAAATGTTCGAAATTTCGCAAATAATTCTTTTCAATTTCTGGGTGTTAGCGTCTTTTTTGTCACTCGAACAATGGCTTTGTAGGGTCGCCGTAGGAATACCCTTTCCTCGCGGCGCCCGTCG
Source organism: uncultured Bifidobacterium sp. (assembly GCA_964634245.1). GTDB lineage: Bacteria > Pseudomonadota > Gammaproteobacteria > Burkholderiales > Burkholderiaceae_D > Pernthalerella. The sequence continues at coordinate 71,303 of CAZWIE010000010.1, read as the reverse complement.
CCTGTGCAGCGGGCCCGAGCGGCTACTGGTATGACCAGTTATTGAATTTTTTTATAGAAACGATCGAAAATTTGAATTTGCCTTATATGCGGCAGAGCACCATAATCGCTCCTGTCTCCTCTATGTCTATCCTCAGATATAGATTTAGCCCGCTCCTCCGGAGCGGGCTTTTTTTTGCCTGTGCTTTCGGTGCATGGACGATGCGCGGCTGCGCGCGAACTCAAGCGCACCGCACAGCAGCGCACCGCAGCCGGCGCCAGCGAAAAATCAGCGAATCAGGAAACGAGAAATCAGGCCTTGAGCAGGCCGAGGATGGCCGTCAGTTCGGTGCGAATCGCCACCAGGTCCATAGGCGCACGGGCGCCATTGGCCGCCGGTTCAGGACGACTGTCGAGCTTGTTGCGCGCGCCGCTGATGGTGAAGCCCTGCTCGTACAGCAGTTCGCGGATGCGGCGGATCAGCAATACTTCATGGTGCTGGTAGTAGCGGCGGTTGCCGCGGCGCTTCACGGGCTTGAGTTGCGTGAATTCCTGTTCCCAGTAACGCAGCACGTGCGGCTTCACACCGCACAGCTCGCTGACCTCACCGATGGTGAAGTAACGCTTCGCCGGAATCGGCGGCAACGGATCCAGCAGGGGCTTGGCTGCGCGGTCGTTCATTCAACTGGAAAGGTCAGGCGGCGTGGGACGCATTGCGCTGGGTAGCGCTGTCGACCATGGCCTTGAGTTTCTGGCTGGCGTGGAAGGTCACAACGCGACGTGCGCTGATCGGGATTTCTTCACCGGTCTTCGGATTGCGACCCGGACGCTGCGGCTTGTCGCGCAGCTGGAAATTGCCGAAGCCCGACAGCTTGACCGACTCGCCGCGCTCGAGCGCATCGCGGATCTCGCCAAAGAAAGTCTCGACCATGTCCTTGGCTTCGCGCTTGTTCAGGCCGACCTGTTCGAACAGCAGTTCAGCCAGCTCGGCTTTGGTCAGGGTCGGCAGTTCTTTCTCGGCCTTGGTTCGCGCCTGCGAGGCCATCACCGCACGACCGAGGTCGGCAGCGAGGACAGATTCCATTTCGGCAGGATTGCTGTGATTCATGATGTGATTGGGTACCGAGGTGCTGGCTCTGGATGCTGGCTCTGGATGCTGGCTTTGAATGCTGGCCTGGATTCGCTGGCTTGTTCTTGCCGGTTTATTTTCTCAGCGTGGCGCCATGTTTTTTGCTGACAGCATCGACCAGCGCCGCCATCGCAGCGTCCACCGAATCGTCCTGCAGGGTGGATTGAGTATCTTGCATGGTCATGCGGAAAGCAAGGCTTTTTTGGTCTTCCGCGAGCCCTTTGCCGCGATATTCATCAAATAAAACAATATGTTGCATGATTCGACATGCGGCATTGGCCTGCGCCTCCGCTTGCAGTGTGTCGATGATGTCCTGCACGCGCACGGTGGTTTGCACCAGCAGCGCGAGGTCGCGCGTGACAGCCGGGAACTTCGAAATTTCGCGGTAAGCCGGCACCTGGCGCTGCTGCAGCGCGTCGGCATCGACTTCGAACATCACCGGCGCCAGCGGCAGTTCGAGCTGCTGCTGCAGCTTGGGATGCAGCTCGCCAATGATGCCGATGTGCTTGCCATCGAGGATGACGGCCGCTGAACGGCCCGGGTGCAGCGCCGGATGCGAAGCCGGCTCAAAGCGCACCACGACCGGCGCAAACAGCGCCTCGAGGTCGGCCTTCACGTCGAAGAAATCGACATTGCGTGCCGGCTGGCCCCACTGCTCGTCGGCGACACCGCCATACGCGAGCGCAGCAACGCGCTTGGGTTGCGCATAGCCGGCCACCGACAGCGGGCCGTCCTGCACCGAAGCGTCCTTGGCGAACACGCCACCGATCTCGAACACGCGCACGCGGCTGGCCTTGCGGTTCAGGTTGTATTTCACGTTCGCGACCAGGCCGCTCAGCAGCTGCGAGCGCATCACGCTCATCTGGCTGGCGATCGGGTTCAGCAGGCGTATCGGGTCGGCATTGCCGGCGAAGTCGCGCTCGGCCGCTTCCTCGATGAAGCTGTAGTTCACCACTTCCTGATAGTCGAGGTCGGCCAGCTGGCGGCGCACCGTGAACAGCGAGCGCAGCGCCTCGGGCGCGATGCGGATCTGGTTCGGTGCCACCGGCGGCAGTGCCGGGATATTTTCGAAGCCGTGCACGCGCGCGATCTCTTCGATCAGGTCTTCCTCGATCTCGATGTCGAAGCGGTAGCTCGGCGGCGTCACGGCGAAGCTGTCGCCATCCTGCGTGAACGGCAATGCCAGGCGGGTGAAGATGTCTGCCACTTGCGCCGCCTGCAGCGGAATGCCGATGATCTTGGCCGCACGCGCCACGCGCAGCGTGACCGGCGCACGCTTGGGCAGATTCGTGATCTGGTCATCAACCGGGCCGACCTGGGTCTGGCCAGCAACGCCGCAAATCTCGACGATCAACGCGGTGATGCGCTCGATGTGCTCGACCGTGGTCGCGAAGTCCACGCCGCGCTCGAAGCGATGCGCCGCATCGGTCGAGAAGTTGTAGCGACGCGCCCTGCCCTGGATGGATTGCGGCCACCAGAATGCGGCTTCGAGGTAGATGTTGGTCGTCTCCAGCGACACGGCCGTGGCGTCGCCGCCCATGATGCCGGCCAGGCCTTCGGCTTCCTTGTCATCGGCGATCACGCCGATCCAGCTATCGAGTTCGACGGTATTGCCGTTCAGGAGCTTCAGCTGCTCGCCCGGCTTGCCCCAGCGGACGTCGAGGCCACCGTGGATCTTGTCGAGATCAAACACGTGCGTAGGACGGCCGAGCTCGAGCATCACATAGTTGGAGATGTCGACCAGGGCCGAGATCGGGCGCTGGCCGCTGCGCTCGAGGCGCTGCTTCATCCACTGCGGCGTCTCAGCCTTGGCGTTCAGGCCGCGGATCACGCGACCCGAGAAGCGGCCGCACAGGTCAGGCGCGCTGATCTTCACCGGCAGCTTTTCATCCAGCGTCACGGCGACCGGCTGGAAGGCCGGCATCGTCAGCGGCGTGCCGGTCAATGCCGACACTTCACGCGCGACACCGAGTACCGACAGGCAGTCGGCGCGGTTCGGGGTGAGCTTGATGGTGAACTTCAGGTCGTTCAGCTGATAGTGGTCGCGGAAGTTCTGCCCCACTTGCGCCGTTTCGGCCAGCTCCAGCAGACCGGCATTTTCTTCCGACAGCTTCAGCTCGCGCGCCGAGCACAGCATGCCCTGCGACTCGACGCCGCGCAGCTTGCCGACCTTGATCTCGAAAGGTTTACCGTCTTCACCCGGCGGCAGCTTGGCGCCGGCCATGGCGCACGGCACCTTCATGCCGACGCGCACATTCGGCGCGCCGCAAACGATGTTGAGCAGCGTGCCGGTGCCGGCATCGACCTGACAGACATTCAGGCGGTCGGCATTCGGGTGCTTCTCGACGGCCATCACTTGCGCGACGACGACGTTGTTGAACGGCGGAGCGACCGGCTCGACCTCTTCGACCTCAAGGCCGGCCATGGTCAGCAGGTGCGACAGTTCATCCGAGGTCAGCTTGGGATCGACCAGGGTGCGCAGCCAGTTTTCGGAGAATTGCATGTCGCGTGCTCAGTTGAATTGTTTCAGGAAGCGCAGGTCGCCTTCGTAGAACAGGCGCAGGTCGCTGATGCCATAACGCAGCATGGTCAGGCGCTCGAGGCCGGAGCCGAACGCAAAGCCGATGTACTGCTCGGGGTCGAGGCCCATGTTGCGCAAGACCGTCGGGTGCACCTGGCCGGCACCGGAAACTTCCAGCCAGCGGCCCTTCAGCGGACCGGAACCGAAGGCGATGTCGATTTCTGCCGACGGCTCGGTGAACGGGAAGTAGGACGGGCGGAAACGCACTTGCAGGTCGTCGGTCTCGAAGAAAGATTTCACGAACTCGAGATAGACGCCCTTCAGGTCAGCGAAGCTGATGTCGGTATCGATCCACAGGCCTTCGACCTGATGGAACATCGGCGAATGGGTCGCATCGCTGTCAACGCGATAGGTGCGTCCCGGCGCGATGACCTTGATCGGCGGCTTGTTCATCTTCGCGTAGCGCACCTGCATCGGGCTGGTATGCGTGCGCAGCAGCAGCGGCTTGCCGGTACTGTCCTTGCCGTCGATGTAGAAGGTGTCCTGCATCGAGCGCGCCGGATGGTTTTCCGGGCTGTTCAATGCGGAGAAATTGGTCCAGTCGGTCTCGATCTCGGGACCGTCGGCAACGTCGAAGCCGATCGAGCCAAAGATGGCTTCGATGCGCTCCCAGCTGCGCATCACCGGATGGACGCCGCCGGTGCCGCGGCCGCGGCCGGGCAGCGTGACGTCGATCGCTTCGGCATTCAGGCGCGCATTCATCTGCGCATCGGACAGCGCATTGCGGCGCGCATTGAGCGCAGCTTCGATCTTTTCCTTGGCCGAGTTGATTACGGCGCCCTGCGCGCGGCGCGCATCGGGGTCGAGCTTGCCGAGGCCCTTCATCAGTTCGGTCACCTGGCCGGTCTTGCCCAGGTATTTCGCCTTCGCGTTCTCCAGCGCGGCAGGATCGTCCGCGGCCAGGAAATCAGCCTCGGCGGCGACGACGAGTTGTTCGAGCGAGCTCATGCGTGTCGAATGCCCAAGTGTGTATGTCTGGTGTATCGGTTGTCGCGGCGGCGATGGATGCAGCCCTTCACGCGACACAAAATAAAAACGGGGCACATGGCTTTCACCTGTGCCCCGCTAGCCGTATCCGTTTCGAAGCGACTGCGCGTCCTGATTTCGGCCCTGCGATGCTCGTCGTACGCTTGTACGACTGCGCTTCTCGAACCAAACTCAGGCCGCTCGCTACGCTTCTAAACGGATACTTTGTACTGCTGGCCTTGCTTAAGCAGCGATGGTGGCCTTCACCTGATTGACGATCGCGGCAAATGCCGGCTTGTCCATCACGGCCATGTCAGCCAGCACTTTACGATCGAGACCGATCGCGGCGCGCTTGAGGCCGTTCATGAACACGCTGTAGGTCAGGCCATGCTCGCGCGAAGCGGCATTGATACGGGTGATCCACAGAGCGCGGAAGACGCGCTTCTTGTTGCGGCGATCGCGGTATGCGTACTGGCCGGCACGCATGACGGCTTGTTTGGCAACGCGATAGACGCGGCTGCGGCGACCACGATAGCCTTTGGCGGCGTCGAGGACTTTCTTGTGACGGGCCCGTGCAGTGACCCCACGTTTGACTCTTGGCATTATTGACTCCTATTGTCGAGAGTGAGGTTAGGCGAAGGGCATCATGGCGCGGATCGAGTCCATGTTCGTGTCATGCACGGTCACGGCTCCACGCAGCTGGCGCTTGTTCTTGGTGGTTTTCTTGGTCAGGATGTGGCGCTTGAAAGCCTGGCCACGCTTGACGGTACCGCCCGGGCGAACGCGAAAACGCTTTTTCGCGCTGCTCTTGGTTTTCATCTTTGGCATGCAAATTCCGCCCTTTTACAGGCGGCTCCATGATTTGCGACGCAGGTGGCAGCAACCGCTGCTCTTGGATGCCTGAGATCGCTTTTACGTGCACCGAAAGCGAGTCCGATGCCGTTTTTACAACCCTGCTTTTCAGCAGAGCCGTAGATTCTAGCAAATTTTGCGGCCTTTCCCAAGCCGCCACTGGCGGCAGGAAGCACGCCGGGCACGGCGACCCGGATTGGCCTGCTACGACGATCCAAGATCGGCCCCGCGATACAGCACGGGGCCGGCAGGAATTACGCCGTCTTTTTCTTCTTCGGCGAGAGCACCATGATCATCTGGCGCCCTTCCATCTTCGGGAACTGCTCGACCTGGCCATAGGGCTCAAGGTCAGCCTTCAGACGTTCCAGCATGCGCGCGCCGATTTCCTGGTGGGCCATTTCGCGGCCACGGAAACGCAGCGTGATCTTGGTCTTGTCACCCTCGTCGAGGAACTTGATCAGGTTGCGCAGCTTGATGTTGTAGTCGCCGTCATCGGTACCCGGGCGGAACTTTACCTCTTTGACGGAGATCACTTTCTGCTTGAGCTTGGCCTCGTGCAGGCGCTTCTGCTCCTGATACTTGAACTTGCCGTAGTCCATCAGGCGCGCGACCGGCGGTTGCGCAGTCGGCGCAATCTCGACGAGATCGACATTCGCCTCTTCGGCGAGACGGAAGGCTTCAGCGAGGCTGACGATACCGAGCGGCTCGTTTTCCACGCCCGACAGGCGCAATTGTTGCGCCGTGATTTCACCGTTGATGCGGTGCGACTTGTCAGTAGCTATTGCAGTGTCCTTCAAAAATCCAATGAATATAGCCGTGCTTCAGCAGCGAGCCAGCCTGATGGCAGCCCATCAGGCCTTGGCGGCGATCTCCTGCTGGAGTCGCTCGACCAGACTGTCGATGGACATGACGCCCAGATCGACATTGCCTCGCGCACGCACGGCCACGGTGTTTGCCTCACGTTCCTTGTCCCCGACAACAATGATGAAGGGAACTTTCTGGACGGAGTGCTCGCGTATTTTATAGGTTATTTTCTCGTTACGCAAATCGGCCTGCACTCTAAACCCTTGTTTTTTCAGGGTTTGCTCAAGCTTCAGTGCATATTCGGCCTGGCTGTCGGTGATGTTCAGAATAGAAACCTGCACCGGCGACAGCCACAGCGGCAGCGCGCCCGCATGGTTTTCGATCAGCATGCCGATAAAGCGTTCGAGCGAACCGAGAATCGCGCGGTGCAGCATGACCGGCACCTTGCGGGTGTTGTCGTCAGCCACATATTCGGCCTCGAGGCGCACCGGCATCGAGAAATCGACCTGAATGGTGCCGCACTGCCAGGGGCGGCCGATGGCATCCTTCAGGGTGTATTCGATCTTCGGACCGTAGAACGCGCCCTCGCCCGGCGTGATTTCATATTCGCAGCCGGAGCGCTTCAGCGATTCGATCAGCGCATTCTCTGCCTTGTCCCACAACTCATCGGAACCGACGCGCTTTTCGGGGCGGGTGGCGACCTTGTAAATCACTTCGTTGAAGCCGAAGTCGCGATAGACCTGCTGCAGCAGCGCAGTGAAGGCCACGCACTCGTCGAGGATCTGGTCTTCGGTACAGAAGATGTGGCCATCATCCTGCGTGAAGCCGCGCACGCGCATCATGCCGTGCAGCGAACCGGACGGCTCATTGCGGTGGCACTGGCCAAATTCGCCATAGCGCAGCGGCAGTTCGCGATAGGAGTGCATGTTCGAGCGGAAGATCTGCACGTGGCCCGGGCAGTTCATCGGCTTCAGGGCGTACGCACGGTTCTCGGAATCCGTGGTGAACATGTTGTCTTTGTAGTTGTCCCAGTGGCCGGACTTTTCCCACAGCGTGCGGTCGAGGATCTGCGGCGCCTTCACTTCCTGGTAGCCGTTGTCCTGATAGACGCGGCGCATGTACTGCTCGACCTGCTGCCAGATGGTCCAGCCCTTCGGGTGCCAGAAGATCAGGCCCGGCGCTTCATCCTGGAAGTGGAACAGGTCGAGTTGGCGGCCCAGCTTGCGGTGGTCGCGCTTCTCGGCCTCTTCCAGCATGTGCAGGTAGGCTTCCTGGTCTTCTTTTTTGGTCCACGCGGTGCCGTAGATACGCTGCAGCATCTCGTTCTTAGAGTCGCCACGCCAGTAGGCGCCGGCCACCTTCATCAGCTTGAACACTTTCAGCTTGCCGGTCGACGGCACGTGCGGGCCGCGGCAGAGATCAGTGAACTTGCCTTCGCTGTACAGCGACACGTCTTCACCGGCCGGGATGGACGCGATGATCTCGGCCTTGTAGGCCTCGCCGATCGACTTGAAATAGGCAACCGCTTCATCACGCGGCAGCACCTTGCGCTCGACGACTTCATCCTTCTTGGCCAGCTCGGCCATCTTCTTTTCGATGGCCTGCAGGTCTTCCGGCGTGAACGGGCGCTTGTACGAGAAATCGTAATAGAAGCCGTGCTCGATCACGGGACCGATGGTGACCTGCGCCTCCGGGAACAGCTCCTTCACCGCGTAGGCTAGCAGGTGGGCAGTCGAGTGACGGATGACTTCGAGGCCATCGGCATCCTTGTCGGTGACGATGGCGAGGTCCGCATCGCGGTCGATCAGGTACGAGGTGTCGACCAGCTTGCCATCGACCTTGCCGGCCAGTGCGGCCTTCGCGAGGCCAGCGCCGATCGATGCCGCGACTTGCGCGACCGTGACGGGCGACTCGAACTGGCGTTGCGAACCATCGGGAAGTCGGACTGAAACCATGTTCTGCTCCTTGCGGTGAGCCGCTTTTCAATACTTGCTGCTTGCGGCCGGATACTGCGAATGAAAATTGCGTGTGAAAACTGCGGACGAAAAAAAACGCGGACTAGCCGCGTTTTTTTCTGGACATCGCCTGAGGCGTGCCCTGTACTGCAGGAATGAAAAGACGGACTAGCGTATGGATTCCGAAACCGGCTGGCTAGTTCGCGGTGTCATAACCGTATCGCCTTTCTCGCTCTTACTCAATGTCCTGCAGTTTGGTGTTGGTAGGCACGATTGGACTCGAACCAACGACCCCTACCATGTCAAGGTAGTGCTCTAACCAGCTGAGCTACGCGCCTAAAGAAGCGAGATTATAGCCAGATTTGTATGGCCTCGCCAAGTGCCTTAATGAAATTATTTTCAAAGCCTCGTGCGGGATTAATTTTCTGGCATCGCGGCCGGTCCTGCTCGTCCCGATTGCGCCCGATCGCGATGCCTGTTCAGCGTCCGCGCTGGCGCTGGCATAGCGCCGTCATGGCGCTGGGTGGCGCTACGGTGACGCGGGCACAGATCCTATCTGCCCGCCTTCAGGCGCGCTTCACTTCCAGCACGCCCTTCACATCGCGGATCACGTTCAGCGCGCGCGTCAGTTGCTCGGTCGATGAGATCTCGCCGGTGAACGACATGATGGCCTGCCCTTTCACGCTGCGGGTCGACACACCGATCACGTTAATTTTCTCGCGCAGGAAAATGTCCGAGATATCGCGCAGCAGGCCCTGACGGTCTTGCGCCAGCACGAACACATCCACCGGATAGACCGTATCGGCCCCGAGGTCGCCCCAGGTAGTCTGCACCATGCGCTCCGGCGCGCGCGACACGATCTGCGACAGGTTCTTGCAGCTGGAACGGTGAATCGAGATGCCCTTGCCGCGGGTGATGAAGCCGACGATGGGATCGGGCGGCGCCGGCTTGCAGCAGCTGGCCATCTGCGTCAGCAAACCCTCCGTGCCCAGCACCAGCACGCCCGCCTTGCCGCCCTGCGTGACGCTGGATGCTTTGCTCTTGCGCGGCAGGACCGCTTCATCGACCGACGGCGCATGCGCGCGCGCCGGGTCGTCGGCATGCAATTCCTGCTCGACCAGCCGCAAGCTGAAGCGGTCATTGCCGACGGCGAGCAGCAGGTCGTCGAGCTTTTCAAAACCGAGCTTGTGGGCGAGGTCCTCGAGGTTGACCGCCGTGCGGCCTTCGCGCTGCAAAGTCTTTTCCAGCTGTACGCGACCGCGAGCGAGGGTCTCGGCTTGTTCGATCGCGTTGAACCACGCGCGTATCTTCGAGCGCGTGCGCGGGCTGGCCGTGTAGCCATCGGATAGCCAGTCGCGCGACGGACCGGCCGTGCCGGCGGCAGCCGCCTCGCCTTTGGCGGTGATGATCTCGACCGTCTGCCCGTTCTTGAGTTTGGTATTCAACGGCACCATCGCGCCATTGACCTTCGCGCCGCGGCAGCGGTGGCCCACATCGCTGTGCAGCTGGTACGCAAAGTCGATCGGCGTGGCGCCGGTTGGCAATTCGAGCAGCCGCCCCTGCGGCGTCATCACATAGATGCGGTCATTGATGGCAGCGGCCTTGAGCTGCTGCACCCACTGGCGGTCGCTCTCTTCTTCGGCGACCACCACGTCGGCCACTTCGCTCTTCCAGGCCAGCAGCTGGCGCAGCCAGGCAATCTTCTGGTCATAGGAATCATCGAGCGCCGTCGCCCCGCCCTCCTTGTAGCGCCAGTGTGCAGCGACGCCGTATTCGGCGAACTGGTGCATTTCGCGCGTACGTATCTGCACTTCCAGGGTGCGGCCGTCATCGGCCTCGACGACCGTGTGCAGCGACTGGTAGCCATTGGCCTTGGGGCGCGCGATGTAATCGTCGAACTCTTCGGGGATCGGCGTCCAGATGTTATGCACCAGCGACAGCACGGCGTAGCAAGTCTTGACGTCGTCGACGATCACGCGGAACGCGCGCACATCATGCAGCCGCTTGAAATCGATTTCCTTGCCGCGCATCTTGTTCCAGATGCTGTAGATGTGTTTCGGGCGGCCGTAGACCTCGGCCTTCACGCCCGCCGCCGCCAACTCGTCTTTCAGGCGTGCGATCGCGCCCTCGACGAAGCTCTCGCGCTCGAGCCGCTTCTCTTCCAGCATCTTGGCGATGCGCTTGTAATTGGCCGGCTCCGAAAAGCGGAAGGACAGGTCTTCCAGTTCCCACTTCAGCTGCCAGATGCCGAGGCGGTTGGCCAGCGGCGCATACAAGTCGAAAGTCTCGCGCGCATAGCGCAGCGTCATGTCGTTTTCGAGCTTGCGGTCGGCGAAGAAGCGCAAGGTCGTCAGGCGCGAAGTCAGGCGCACCAGCACCACGCGCATGTCGGTGGCCATGGCCAGCGTCATCTTGCGCAATGTCTCGAGCTGCCCGGTCGCCAGTGCCTTGCCCTTGCCTTGTTCCGGCTGCACGAAATTGCCTTCGTGCAGACGCATCAGCTGCCGGATGCCCGTGACCATGTCGGCAATCTCCTTGCCGAAGCGCGTCTCGATCTGCTCGGCAGCCTTCGCGTCCAGTGCGGCCAGCTCGAACAGCATGCCGGCAATGCGCGTATCGATATCGGTCTTCAGCGACGCCAGCGCCGACACCACGCCGCGCGAAAAAGCCATCGCCTCCTGCCCGGTGGGCACGGTCTTGCCTTCGTAGGCCGGACGCGCGAACTCGACCGCGGCCAGCAGGCGCGCGCTGTCAGTGGCGTTCAGCCCTACGGTCAGTTGTTCATCGCTGTCGCCGACAGCACTTACGGATACCATTGATTGATCCTGCTCTGCTAATGTGCCAACGCTACGTCCCTTTCGGGCGCCGGCGCTGGTTCAGCGCTCATTCCAGAAAAAATTCTCTTGCCAGTGCGATCTGGTCAGCATGCATGAAGGTCGGCGCGTGGCCGATGCCAGGCAGCTCAACCAGCCTTGCCTTCGGTCCGCGCTGCGTCATCAGCTTCGCCGATTCCGGCGTCAGCAAGTCCGACTCGCTGCCTCGCACCAGCAGCACCGGGCAGCGGATCGCATCATAGGCAGCCCACATCGCCGCCTCGCCTTGCTTTGCGCTCTCTTCGGTCAATGACTTGAAGGGCGTGGCCAGCGCCAGGTCGTAATGGCGACGCCAGCGGCCGTCCGCATCCTGTCTCAGCACATCGCGTGCCAGCTTGTCCCACTCCCCATCGCTGTGCGGGCCGAACGGCGCGGAGATGGTGCGGATGTAGTCGCGCCCTTCGTCGAAAGTCGCGAAGCGCATATCCGTGCCGATGTACTCACCGATGCGCTGCAGCGCCGGGAAGTTCAGCGCCGGGCCAACGTCATTCATCACCATCTTGCGGATCGGCGACTCCGGCAAGGAAGCGAGGCCCATGCCGATCAGCGCGCCCATCGAGGTGCCGAACCAGTCGACCTGCGGCACATCCAGCCGCGCCACCAGGGTCACCATGTCGCTCACGTATTGCGGCACCACGTAGTACGCCGGGTTCTTCAGCCAGCCTGAACGGCCGCGGCCGACCACGTCGGGGCAGATCACGCGGTAATGCTCGCTCAGTGCGGCGGCCAGTGCGTCGAAGTCATCCGACACCCGCGTCACGCCATGCACACAAACCAGAACCTGCGGGTTCTTCGGGTCGCCCCATTCCTTGTAGGCCATCGTGTGCAGGCCGGCGGGAGACAGGCATTGCACCATCTTGATCTGCGGCTGCGTCATTCGGGGGCATCCTCAAGCGAGCATTGAAATTATGATCATTTTACCGGGTCTGCCCTTAGAATCTCGGTTCGATATCCATCCACGATCCCATATCAACTCACCTGTCAAAGAGGAAAGTCATGCAGAACCGTCAGCTGTCCGGCAAGACCGCACTGGTCACCGGCTCCACTTCCGGCATCGGACTGGGCATTGCGCATGCACTGGCCGCCCAGGGCGCCAACATCGTGTTCAATGGCTTTGGCGATGCGGCAGCGATTGCGGAGCTTCAGCAGCAGACGGCCAGCCAGTTCGGCGTGAAGACGGCCTACAGCGGCGCGGACATGACCAAGCCGGCCGAGATCGAAAAGATGATGCATGACGCGATCGCGCAATTCGGCGGTGTCGATATCCTCGTCAACAATGCCGGCATTCAGTATGTGGCGAACGTGGAAGATTTCCCGGCCGATCGCTGGGACGCGATCATCGCCATCAACCTCAGCTCGGCCTTCCACACCTCGCACTTTGCGCTGCCGAAGATGAAGGAAAAGAACTGGGGCCGCATCATCAACGTCGCGTCGGCGCACGGGCTGGTGGCATCGGCCGGCAAGTCGGCCTATGTCGCCTCCAAGCACGGCATCGTGGGCCTGACCAAGGTGATCGCGCTGGAGAATGCACACACCGGCATTACTGCCAATGCGATCTGTCCGGGTTGGGTGCTGACCCCGCTGGTGCAGAAGCAGGTCGATGCGCGCGCTGCCGCCAACAACATCCCGGTCGAACAGGCCAAGCGCGAACTGCTGCTGGAAAAGCAGCCGTCAGGTGAGTTCGTCACCCCGGAACAGCTGGGTGCGCTGGCGGTGTTCCTGTGCAGCGATGCCGCTTCGCAGGTGCGCGGCGCGGCATGGAACATGGACGGCGGCTGGGTCGCGCAGTAAGACCCTGCAAAGGCCGCGCTGGCCATATCAATAACGCGACGGCTGCCTGCACCGTCGCGTTTTTTCGCGCACACCGCGCGGGTCTGATGAACGGGATCGTGAATGACGTCCAGCCACGTGGCTGAACCTCATGCTGCCCCGCTTCACTCGCTGGCACGCTCCCCGTCTCGTTCCCTGTCACGCCACCCAGGCTCGCTCCACACGATCGGTCCGTCGTCATCGTTGCGCCGCCATGGAGCGCGCTTGCGCTGCCAGCGCGCCCTGCGCCTGACGGCACGCAGCTCCTGGCAGATTGCCGCGCCGGTCTCCACATTCGGAATGCGTGTCGTATAACGGAACACCGAGTTGCCATACACGTCTTTCCATCCGACGAAAGGCGTATCGAGGCAACCGCACAGGAAGCGCACCGCTTCCAGATCGGCATTCATCACTGCATGGAAGATCAGCGTCCTGCCATTCGCATCGCGCAGGTTCATGAAATGGTCTTGCGCGAGGATGGACGCCAGCGGTTGCCAGTCCTGCGCCCGGCTTGCCATCGCCAGGTCGCCCCGGTTCTGCAGGTACCACTGCAAGGCTGGATTCTCCGGTGTCAGTTCGACCCCGGCTTGCTGCAGCAGCGCAAGCAAGGCCGGATGACCGCTGTCGCGCGCGATCATGGCCGCGTTGCGGCCGAAGACGTCCAGCGCCTGCGCATAGGCCAGTGGACAGGATTCAAGCAGATAGGCCAACAGTTCGGCATGCCCGGCGCGGCAGGCCAGCATCAGCAGCGTATTGCCCATCGCATCGCGCAACGATGGATAGAAATCGGCGGCCCTCGGTGGCAAGCCGGTGCCTTGCAGCGACGGCGGCAAGGACGGGGCCAGGACTCCGGGCCATGACATGCCTTCTTCACCCGGGACCCGCTCCGGCGATGGCAGCGGAGGCAGCTGCAGAAGGATGGGACCAGACCGCCACGGCAAGTCCGGCGGCGGCATCGAGGGGGCCGCCGGCTCCGAATCCAGTAAAGGCGGCTTGCTTGCCATGCGCTGCTGTTGAGCAGGGGGACGCGGCTGGCGATCGGGTGCGGGTTGGCCTACCGTCCCGGGCAGATCGACCTCCTCAAGCAGCTGGCCGGGATCAGCGGGCGGTTCGCACCGCGGATCGGCAGGCAGATTTTTCGTTTGCTGCGGGACGGGTTCCTGCCGCTGGCGTTGTTCCTGTCGCTGTTCCTGCCGCTTTTCCGGCCGCTGTTCCGGCCGAGAATCCGAACGCGACGGCGGTCGCTGCTCTGCTCGCTGTTCTTTTGGCCGATCTTGTCGCTGTTCGTGCAGATGTTGGCGCTTCGCCAGTGGCTCGCGTTCGCATGCCCGCTCAATGTCCTGTTTCAGTGCCTGGCCAAGATTCAGTGCCTGCCCGAGGCTGCGCGCTGTATCCGGCCGGGCTTCTGGCCGGGCTTCGGTCCGCGGTTCAGACCGCGGTTCGGCCCTCGGTCCAGCTGCCAGCAACAATGCGCCATCGATCCGCATATCGGATGACAGCGGCGGCGGGCGCGGTTCGATCCGCGGCTCGGCCCTGCTGGTCGCATCCTTCACGGAGGCTGCTTCGGGATACCGGGACGGCGATACAGCCGTGGATGCACTCGCGCTGCTCGGCGGAACGGCCCGCGCTTCCGGATGGGATACGGGAATGGCATGCTGCCCTGCAGGTCCGTTCAGCGGTTTCACTGCAATCCTCCTTCATTCGCGTTCGGCAAGCGCTTTGCCCTGATCGCCGGCGCACTAGCCGGCCCGCGCGCCCGACATGCAGGGCCGCGCGAACTCGGGAACGAAGGATGGCAGGTGGTTCGCGCTTAATGCTTGGGCATCCGGAATTCACCCATTGGCCTGATCGTCGAACGCAGGGACTTCAATGCCTCCATGATGTCCTTGCGCTTGTTTTCGTCACCGATCAGCGCGGCATAATCGAATACCGATTGATGCTTGTGGTCGCGCAGGCTGAGGTCCGGGTAATCGCTACGGCGGCAGAGGAAGCGCACCATCTCCACATCCTGGTTCAGCACGGCGTGAAAGATCAGGGTCTTGCCGGTCGCATCCGCGAGGTTCATGTAGTGGGTACGCTGCAGCAAACGCCACAACTGATCGTAGGCCTCTTGCGCCGCCACGCCGGTGAAGCGCTCGCGACTGGACTCGTAGAACATGAGGGCCGCATTCGGCGGATTGAGCATCACGCCTGCGGCCTCCAGCTTGGCCAGCACCGGCTGGTTGCCATTTGCATGCGCGATCATCGCAGCGTTGCGGCCATAGAAATTCAAGCGATGCAATGCCAGTTCCGGACAATCGGCCAGCAGGCAGTCGACCAACTCGGACATGCCGAACTTGGCCGCATACATCAGCACGGTATTTTCCGTCTCATCGTAGGCATTCGGATCGCAGCCGAGTTCGATCAGGCGTACCGCGAGGCGCTCTCGCACCTCATGGCGTTCGCGCAATTGAAGCACGCGCAGCGTCGCCATGCCCCGGAATTCAGCCGCAGCCGGATGGTTGGCCAGCGCTCCGCTGTCAAAACGCAGGCCGGCTTCGCCCAGCTCATGTACGGCTGCGTCGATCTGCTCCAGGCTGCCGGCAGCCAGGCCTGAGCGCAGCTTCAGCACTTGTGCGGTCAGCCATTCGTGATCGACGTCGTCCGATTCGCGCGCTGATACCGAGGGCGAGGAATGCGGCAAGGTGCCGGTCCAGGATTCCGGCGGCGTTTGGCCGCGCGCCAGATTGGCTTCATGCTCGAGCTGCTCCCTGACGCGCACCGAGGCGGGTGGCCGAGTCCTGCTCCGCTGGGGATGTTCAGCGGCCGACAGATCAACGGGCTGGCCGCCCCTGTCATTTCCATGTATCGGTTTCATCGCCTGTCTCCTCGGGCAGCAAGCGTGCCGCGGGATGTGCGCGCCGCTACAAGCCAGTATGACGGTGAATGCGTGGGGCAAATGCCGACTAGTACATCCCGGATGCAGCGCCCATGAAAAAAGCCAGCCGTGGTAGCGGCTGGCTTCAAGGCGGAGAGCGAAAAAGTTAGAACTTGTTTCGGTAAAGCTCGCCGAGATTCGTATCGGGATAAGCCTCGTGCAAACGGGTCAGGAATGCGGCGTTCCGCTTCTCGATGGCATCATTCACGATCAGGGACGGCAGGTCGATGCCTTTTTCACTGAACGCGATGGCCAGGTCGAAGAACTGCTTCAACTTATCCCCCTCGGCGGATAACGTGGCGCCGACCAGCCAGAGGCATGATGCGACCGTGGACGGCTGCGGGCTGCCCTGGATCGGCTGCAAATTTGCCAGAATCTCTTTGCCGATGGTGACGAAGGGACTTTCTCCGGCCCGCAGTTTCGCCGGATCTTCCTTGCGGATACGCTGCAAGTCGACCAGTTCGTTCACCTGCTTCGTCACGAACACGGCATTCAGCTTCGCCGTCATGGTCAACATCACGTCATCACCAGTCAGGTACTTGCTGACCTTCTCATCTCGTTTGAAGACGATCGGTTTGTTGACTGCGGGCGATGTGACGTCATGCGCGGGCGCCACGGGTTTGGCGGCGTTCGTGCGGGCGCTGCTGGAAGTGTTCGCAGTACTGGAAATACTGGAGGTACTTGGGGTACTGGAAGTGCTTGGGATACTGGAAGTGCTGGTGTAGCTGGCCGGGCTGCTTTTGCTGGAAGCGCGGCTGGCAAGCTGCCTTGGCTCGGTGCTGGCAAAGGCGCTAGCTGCAGCTTCAGAGGCGTTTTTCTTGCGGGGATTCGGAGGCACACGGGTGGGCGTCCGGCGCGAACCCATGCGCGGTGCGGAGGTCAATACGTCATCGTTTTGGGATTCGGATGGGGGTCCGGAGCTGACTTTGGCTTTCTTCTCCGGTTCAAAGGAACTGGTCGGATAAACAGTCGGGAATTGTGAAGCTTCGCGAACGCTCAAGGCATCCTCCGTCGATCAAGGATTGAGAAACCTGATGGCAGCCGCCCTGAAGCCATGGCGTTTGCACTCAAGAACCGACGCGTGGGTGGCGGACTTGCCCTGACCGTTCCACTTCCCGGGGCAAAAAAAAACCCGCCGACAGGTCGGCGGGCTTCACTTCAATGCGTTGCAGCGGGCGCTGCGCGGCATCAGGTCCGAATCGCGCAGCCTGTTGCAGCACGCAGCTCGTCTTCGGTTACGCCCGGCGCCAACTCGACCAGCTTCAGGCCTTGCTCGGTCACATCCAGCACCGCAAGGTCGGTGATGATGCGGTCGACCACGCCCACGCCGGTCAGCGGCAGGTTGCATTGCTCGAGCAGCTTGTGCGAGGTCGAGCCGTCTTTCGCCTTGGCGACGTGCTCCATCAGCACCACCACGCGCTTGACGCCGGCCACCAGATCCATCGCGCCGCCCATGCCCTTGACCATCTTGCCGGGGATCATCCAGTTCGCGAGGTCACCGTGCTCGGAGACCTGCATCGCGCCGAGGATGGCGATGTTGATCTTGCCGCCGCGGATCATCGCAAACGAATCGGCCGAGCTGAAGAAGGACGCGCCCGGCAAGGCCGTCACGGTCTGCTTGCCGGCATTGATGAGGTCGGGGTCCACGTCATCTTCGGTCGGGAACGGGCCGATGCCCAGCAGGCCGTTTTCGGACTGCAGCCATACGGTGATGTCCTTGGGGACGTAGTTGGCCACCAGCGTCGGCAAGCCGATGCCGAGGTTCACATAGAAGCCATCTTCCAGCTCCCGGGCGGCGCGTGCCGCCATCTCTTCACGAGTCCATGCCATCTGTCGCTCCCTGCTTACTGTGCACGAACCGTGCGTTGTTCAATGCGCTTTTCCGGGCTCGCGTTGACCACGATCCGGTGCACGAAAATGCCGGGCAGGTGCACGGCATCGGGATCGATCTCGCCGACACCGACCAGTTCCTCGACCTCGACGATGGTGACCTTGCCGGCCATCGCGACGTTCGGGTTGAAGTTGCGCGAGGTCTTGCGGAACACCAGGTTGCCGGTCGGGTCGGCCTTCCAGGCCTTGACCAGCGACACGTCGGACACCAGCGAGCGTTCCATCACGTATTGTTCGTCATCGAACACGCGCACTTCCTTGCCTTCGGCCACGATGGTGCCAACACCAGTCTTGGTAAAGAAGGCCGGGATGCCGGCGCCGCCGGCGCGCAGCTTTTCAGCCAGCGTGCCTTGCGGCGTGAATTCCAGCTCGAGTTCGCCGGCCAGGTACTGGCGCTCGAATTCCTTGTTCTCGCCGACGTAGGACGAGATCATTTTCTTGATCTGGCGCGTGGTCAGCAGCTGGCCAAGGCCGAAGCCGTCGACGCCGGCATTGTTCGAGATCGCGGTCAGGCCCTTGACGCCTGAATCGCGCAGCGCGGCGATCAGGGCTTCAGGGATGCCGCACAGGCCAAAACCGCCGACCGCGATGGTCTGGCCGTCCTGGACCACGCCTGCCAGCGCGCTGGCTGCGTCCGGATACACTTTTTTCATGAGTCTCCTCGGTTAAACTGTCGGCAGATTCTGCCCAACAGGCAAGGATAAGAGCGATAAAAGCGCCCCGCAATACCGTAAAAGTACGAGCAGCCGTCGGCCGGCAAGAAGCGCGGCAGACCTTGAGACACTTCCCGGATATTCCCCCGGACAGCCCCCTGACCGCATGAGCCAGGCCAATCCCGCCTTCCCCGCCGTCGATTTCGAGACCATCTTCCGCCACGCGCCGGTCGGCATGTGCGTATCGCAGCAGCGCGTGATCACGGCCTGCAACGAGGCGCTGGCTGCCATCTTTGGCTACCGGACCGACCAGCTGTGCGGGCAGTCGTTCTCCATTCTTTACCCGTCGGCCGATGAATTCGAGCGCACCGGAGCGCGCATTGCGCCCATCCTGAACCGCCAGGGGCACTATTCCGACGAGCGCATCATGAAGCGCGCCGGCGGCGAACTGTTCTGGTGCCACGTGACCGGTCGCTCGCTGGAGCGCGACGATCCGCATGCTTCGGGCATCTGGACCTTCGAGGACCTGGCCAGCCGCCGGCCGGTGACGGCCGAGCTGTCGGCGCGCGAGCGCGAAGTCGCGGCGCTGCTGGTCGATGGACTAACGAGCAAGGAAATCGCTCGCCAGCTGGAACTGAGTCCGCGTACAGTGGAGATGCACCGTGCGCGGCTGATGAAGAAATTTTCGGCAGGTACCTCGAGCGAGCTGGTCAACCGGCTGCTGGGCGGGCGCGCCACCTGAGCCTTACCGATTTACCTATGGGCTGCAGTACTGCCGCATCTCCCTTACCCAAGCCACTCGCCCACGCCCCTTACGCACCACCCTTACATACCACCCTTATCCTGCCAACATGACCCTGACTACCCTGACTACCCTGCATACATCGCGCGCCCTCTGGCGGCGTCCTGCCCTTTTGCGACCCGTGATGTTTGCGGCAGCCGGCCTGCTCATGGCAACCACAGCAGCGCCCTCGGCGACGGCAGGTAGCCTGTTCGGCGATCACGCTTGCGCCAACTGGCCGACGATGGACATCGAGGTGCGCCGCAAATGGACGCTGGCCTTCCTCGCGCCGCTCAGCATGGCGCACGAAGACCGGCAAAAGACGGGCGAAGACAAGTTCAACAGCAAGGTCGAAGCGGCCGAACGGGCCATGACCAGCATTGATGGTTATTGCGTGGCGAACCCGGACAAGACGGCGGCCGACGGCGCGGCCGCGCATCTGGAAGCGCTGGTTGGTACGCGCTGAGGCCTGACAAGCAGCCGTTCGCCGCCGAACGCCTGATCAGACCAGGGGCTTGAGCAAACGCTCGCGCATCTCCGGCGGCAGCGGCGACGACTTCTCCACCCGCTGGTCGACCCACACCACTTTCGAACCGCCTTCGGCCGCCAGGACCTCGGGACTGTCGACCCGGCGGATCTGGTGCAGGGTCTGGAAGCTGGAGCGACCGAAATCACCGACGTGCGTCGTGACCTCGATATCGCCCGGATAGCGCAGCTGCTTCAGGAAGGTGCAGTGCGCATTGATGATCACCGGGCCGGTGCCCGCCGGGTCCGGCGGGCAGCCCAGCGCCTCGAACCAGGCGATGCGCGCCTGTTCGAGGTAGCGGAAGTACACCGTGTTGTTCACGTGCCCCATCGCATCCATGTCGCCCCAGCGGATCGGCATGTGCATGCGATGGACTAGCACGTAGTGCTCGGGCATGGCCATCGTCAGTTCAAACGACTGGGATCAGCACCGTATCAGAACGCGGCCATGCCGTCGTCTGCCGTCATGATCGCGCCATTGATGAAGCGCGACTCATCCGAGGCCAGCAACAGCAGCAGGCCATCGAGGTCTTCCGGCTTGCCGACGCGCTTGCGCGGCAATACGTCGATCAGCTTCTTGCCACCTTCGCTGGCAAAGTAGTCGCGGTTGATCTCAGTCTCGATGTAACCCGGGCAGATCGCATTGACGTTGATGCCGTAACGGCCCCACTCCAGCGCCATCGCCTTCGTCATCTGCACCGCAGCGGCCTTGCTCATGCAATAGACGCCGATTTGCGACAGCACGCGCAGGCCGGCGACGGACGCGATATTGATGATGCGGAACTGGCGCGCCGGCTCGGCCTTCGAGCGCAGGATCATGCGCTTGGCCACTTCCTGGGCGACGAAGAAGCTGCCCTTGGTATTGGTGTCGAACACGAAGTCATAGTCTTCCGGCGTCACATCCACCAGCTTGCCGGTGGTCGACACGCCGGAGTTGTTGACGAGGATATCGATCGGGCCCGCTTCGGTCTCGGCATGCGCGATCGCCGACTTGATGCTGTCGTGGTCGGTCACATCGAGCGTCACCAGACGCGCAGCGCCGCCGGCCGATTCGATCTCGGCGCGCAACTCCTTCAGCCTGTCGGTGCGACGTGCCGCCAGCACCACGGTCGCGCCCGCTTCGGCGAGCACCTTGGCAAAACGTGCGCCGAGTCCGCTCGACGCGCCGGTGACCAACGCCACCTTGCCCTTGAAATTCACTTCAATTCCCACAAAGCCTCCCTTTGGATGATGTTGTCGTTTTATGACCGGTATGATTACACGAAAGACGAGCTTCTCGCCTGCGGAAACTGGCGCTGCTCGCCAAAATCCCCGACAATCCCGGCAACCCGAACTGATGCCGAACTGACAGGCCCACCGACAACAATGACAAGCCCCAGCCAGAACCCCGCCTTCCTCGAACAATACGGTCCGCGCGAAGCGATGGACTATGACGTCGTCGTCATCGGCGCCGGCCCGGCCGGCTTGTCGGCCGCGATTCGCCTGAAGCAGCTAGCCAATGAAAAAGGCCAGGACATCAGCGTCTGCGTGCTGGAAAAAGGCAGCGAACCCGGCGCGCACATTCTGTCGGGTGCGGTGATGGATCCGCGCGCCATGACGGAGCTGTTCCCGGATTGGAAAGACCAGGGCGCGCCGCTCAACACCGCGGTCTCGGAAGACCGCTTCATGTTCCTGACCGAAACCGGTTCCTACACGACGCCGAACTGGATGCTGCCGAACTGCTTCCAGAACCATGGCAATTACGTCGTCTCGCTCGGCAACGTGGTGCGCTGGCTTGCGCAGCAGGCCGAAGGCCTGGGCGTCGAGATTTTCCCCGGCTTCTCCGCCGCCGAAGTGCTGTATGACGAGCATGGCAAGGTTGTGGGCGTCGCCACCGGCAACATGGGCGTCGACAAGAATGGCGAGCCGACCGGCGAATTCCAGCTCGGCATGGAGCTGCGCGCCAAGTACACGCTGTTTGCCGAAGGCGCACGCGGCCATCTGGGCAAGCAGTTGATCGCCAATTACAAGCTCGACGCCGGCAAGGATCCGCAGGTCTATGGCATCGGCATCAAGGAACTGTGGGAAATCGATCCGGCCAAGCACCAGCCGGGCCTCGTGATCCACACCGCCGGCTGGCCGCTGGATGCGGAGACTTATGGCGGCTCCTTCCTTTACCACCTCGAGAACAACCAGGTCGCGGTCGGCTATGTGGTCGGCCTGTCGTATTCGAACCCCTACCTGTCGCCGTTCGAGGAATTCCAGCGCTACAAGACGCATCCGTCGATTCGCAGCTTCTTCGAAGGTGGCAAGCGCCTGTCGTACGGCGCGCGTGCCATCACCGCCGGCGGCCTGCAGTCGCTGCCCAAGCTTGCCTTCCCCGGCGGCGCGCTGATCGGCTGCGACGCCGGCATGCTCAATGCCAGCCGCATCAAGGGCAGCCATGCGGCAATGAAGTCCGGCATGATGGCCGCCGAAGCAGCGTTCGACGCGGTGGCAGCCGGCCGCGCGCAAGATAAACTGAGCGCCTATGAAAAAGCCTTCGAAGCCTCGTGGCTGCGCGAAGAACTGCACGTGGCGCGCAACTTCAAGCCGTGGATGAGCAAGGGCCTGTACCTCGGCACGCTGATGGTCGGCATCGACCAGGTGGTCTTCCGCGGCAAGGCGCCGTGGACGCTGCATCACACGCATGCAGATCATGAATGCCTGAAGCCGGCCGCCGAGTGCCAGCCCATCATTTATCCGAAGCCGGACAATGTGCTGACCTTCGATCGCCTGTCGTCGGTGTTCATCTCCAACACCAACCACAACGAACACCAGCCGGCGCACCTGACGCTGAAAAATGCGAACGTGCCGACCGAGGTCAACCTCGCGAAGTATGCCGGCCCCGAGTCGCGCTACTGCCCGGCCGGCGTCTATGAATTCGTGGACGACGGCGGCAAGGAAAGGCTGCAGATCAATGCGCAGAACTGCGTGCACTGCAAGACTTGCGACATCAAGGATCCGACGCAGAACATCGTCTGGGTCACGCCGGAAGGTGGCGGCGGCCCGAATTACCCGAACATGTGATGAGCTCCACAGGCGCAGGCGGCAAGCAGGACGGGGGGCCCCTATCACCTTCATCCCCTGAATCGCCGCAGGCTGGCAAGCCTGATGCAGCTTCAGTTGTGACGTCCACCCAAGGCTCCGCGGCTGCCGGTGACGGCGCTGCCAATCCGCCGGAACGTCCATTGCCGGTCAGCCTTGCGACGGCTTTCTGGTACTGGCTGAAGCTGGGCTTCTTGAGCTTCGGCGGCCCCACCGGCCAGATCGCACTGATGCACACCGACCTGGTCGAGAACAAGCGCTGGATCTCCGAGCACCGCTTCCTGCATGCGCTCAATTACTGCATGGTGCTGCCTGGCCCGGAAGCGATGCAGCTGGCCACCTACATCGGCTGGCTGATGCACAGGACCGCCGGCGGCATCATTGCCGGCACCTTGTTCGTGCTGCCCTCCTTGCTGATCCTCATCCTGCTGTCGTGGATTTATCTTGCGTTCGGCGATGTGCCGGTCGTGGCCGGCGTTCTGTACGGCATCAAACCGGCGGTGGTGGCCATCGTGCTGGCAGCTGCGGTGCGCATCGGCAGCCGCAGCCTGAAGAACCGTTGGCTGCTGTTGATCGCTGCCGTCTCCTTCCTGCTGATCACGCTGCCGCAGCTGCCCTTCCCGCTGATCATCGGCCTGGCCGCACTGGCCGGCGCCATCGGCGGCAAACTCGCGCCCCATTTGTTCCGTCCCGGCGGCGGCCATGGCGCGGGCCAGGCCAGCTACGGCCCGGCGCTGATCGATGACGACACGCCGCCGCCCGCGCATGCGGCCTTCAGCTGGATGCGCCTGCTGCGCACGTCCGTGATCGGTATCGTCATCGCCGCGCTGTCACTGGCGCTGCTGGTGCTGGCCCTCGGCGAGCACAATCCGCTGGTGCAGATGGGCTGGTTCTTCACCAAGGCGGCGCTACTGACCTTCGGCGGCGCGTATGCGGTGCTGCCTTATGTGTATCAGGGCGCAGTCGAGCACTTCGGCTGGCTGACCGGCCCGCAAATGATCGACGGACTCGCGCTCGGCGAGACCACGCCCGGACCGCTGATCATGATCGTCAGCTTCGTCGGCTTCGTCGGCGGCTGGACCAAGGAATTGTTCGGGCCGATGGCACTGTTCTGGTCCGGTTGCGCCGGCGCGGTGGTAGCGACCTTCTTTACCTTCCTGCCATCGTTCGTCTTCATCCTGGCCGGCGGCCCCCTGGTCGAGGCCAGCCGCGGCGATATCAGGCTGACCGCGCCGTTGACAGCCATCACGGCCGCGGTGGTGGGCGTAATCGTCAGCCTCGCGGTGTTCTTTGCGGTGCATGTCTTCCACCTCGACGAGGCGGTGCCGCGCTGGGACTGGATTGCGATGGCCATCACCGCCGCGGCCGCTACCGCGCTGATCCGTTACAAGGTCGGCACCATCCGACTGATCGCCGCCTGTGCCTTCGTTGGCCTCGTGGTATCTTATCTGCCTCTGAAAACCCCTATTTGAGCCGGGCCTCGGGGCCGAATTTCGACCCACGGCAGCACACATGACTGAACGCATCATCCCCGTCGCCGACCTGCGCTACCTGCAAGCCGTCCCGCACATCCCCGAAAAACTGCTGCCGGCCACCGGCCTGCTGTCGGACAAACTCGGCCGGCCGCTGCGCGACCTGCGCATCTCGGTCACCGACCGCTGCAATTTCCGCTGCGTCTACTGCATGCCGAAGGAAATCTTCGACAAGGATTACCAGTTCCTGCCGCACGGCCTGCTGCTATCTTTCGAAGAGATCACGCGCGTGGCGAAGATCTTCGTCGCGCATGGCGTCGAGAAGCTGCGCCTGACCGGCGGCGAACCGCTGCTGCGCAAGCACATCGAAACCCTGATCGCCATGCTGGCCCAGGTGCGCACGCCGGAAGGCAAGCCGCTCGACCTGACGATGACCACCAATGGCTCGCTGCTGACGAAGAAGGCGCAAGCCCTGAAGGACGCCGGCCTGCAGCGCGTGACGGTGTCGCTCGACTCGCTCGACGAAGGCATCTTCCAGAAGATGAACGACGTCGACTTCCCGGTGGCCGATGTGCTGCACGGGATCGAGGTCGCGCACAAGGTCGGCCTGGGCCCGATCAAGGTCAACATGGTCGTCAAGAAAGGCGTGAACGACCAGGAGATCGTGCCGATGGCGCGCCACTTCAAGGGCACACCGGTCATCCTGCGCTTCATCGAATACATGGATGTCGGCGCATCCAACGGCTGGAAGATGGATGAAGTCGTGCCCTCGGCCGAGGTCGTGCGTCGCATCAGCGAACACCTGCCGCTGGAAGAAATCGAACCGAACTATACCGGCGAGACCGCCGAGCGCTGGCGCTACAAGGATGGTAGCGGCGAAATCGGCGTGATCTCCAGCGTCACTCAGGCCTTCTGCAGCGATTGCAACCGCGCGCGCCTGTCGACCGAGGGCAAGCTCTTCACCTGTCTGTTTGCCACCGGCGGCCATGATCTGCGAGCGCTTTTGCGCGGCGGCCACAGCGATGAAGAGATCACCGCAGCGATTTCGCACCTGTGGGCGCTGCGTGACGATCGTTATTCCGAACTGCGTACGGCCAACACCGATGGTCTGGAGCGACCTGTGCGCAAGGTCGAGATGTCATATATTGGCGGATGAGCCCGTCCCCGCTTGAAGCCCTCGCCGGTAACACCGTCGGCTACAACCCGGATCACCTGCCGGTGCCGCTCGCGCAGCAACTGGTGCGCACCGCCGTCACGCCCATCACCGACACCGAAACACTGCCGCTGAAGCAGGCACTGGGCCGCATCCTTGCGGCCGAACTGGTGTCGCCGATTGCCGTCCCCTCGCATGACAATTCGGCGATGGATGGCTATGCGCTGCGCGGCAGCGACCTGTCCGCATCGCCGGTGACGCTGATGGTCGTCGGCAAAGCTTACGCCGGCCACCCTTATCCGAATGAAGTCCAGCCCGGCGAATGCGTGCGCATCATGACCGGCGCGGTGATACCGCGCGGCTGTGACAGCGTGATCCCGCATGAACTGGTCGTTGACGCGACCGCCACCGCTGTGACGATACCGCCCGGCCGCATCCGCGCCGGCGACAACCGGCGTCTCGCGGGCGAAGACTTGCCGGCCGGTTCGATGGCGCTGCCGCGCGGACGCGTGCTGACGCCCTCTGACCTCGGCCTGATCGCATCGCTGGGCATCGGCGAAGTGACGGTGATGCGCAAGCTGCGCGTGGCCTTCTTCTCCACCGGCGACGAACTGCGCTCGATCGGCCAGCCGCTGGATGAGGGCTGCGTGTATGACAGCAACCGCTACACGCTGCACGGCATGCTGGTGCGTGCCGGCTGCGAGCCGATCGACATGGGTGTGGTACGTGACGACCCGGCATCGCTGGAGGCGGCGCTGCGCGACGCTTGCCGGCAAGCCGACGCGATCATCACCACCGGCGGTGTATCGGCAGGCGACGCCGATTTCACGCGTGAGCTGATGGCACGGCTCGGCGAAGTGCTGTTCTGGAAGATCGCCATGCGCCCGGGGCGGCCGATGGCCTTCGGTCGTATCCGCGACGACGGCAGCGAAGGCAAGCAGGTCATGCTGTTCGGCCTGCCCGGCAATCCGGTGGCCGTGATGGCGAGCTTCTATTTCTTTGCGCGTGATGCGCTGGCCATCATGGCTGGCGGCACGCCGCATCCTCTGCTGACCATGCGCCTGCCATGCGCCGAAGCGATCCGCAAGAAGCCGGGCCGCACCGAATACCAGCGCGGCATCGTCGACGCCGACGCACAGGGTCGGCCGAGCGTGCGCCTGACTGGCGCACAAGGCTCCGGCGTGCTGAGCTCGATGTCAGCCGCCAACTGCATCGTGGTGCTGCATCACGAACAAGGCAACGTCGCATCTGGCGAGATGGTCGACGTGCTGCTGTTCGACGGCCTGGTCTGACACCCTGACTTCCCGAGCCTGCAAGGCTGCAGGCGACACTTCCTTCCTTCATTCCTGTGCCGGCGGCTGGCGCACCTGAACGTTCGTTATGTTCGTGACGTTCGTGACGTTCAGAACGTCCGGGACGTGCGATTTACGGCGCATTGCTGCGCTTATCGAACAATCCTGTCGCCTCCTCTTTACCTTCCGTTCCGATTTCATCCTTCGCCTGCAGCGAACCGGAACCGTGCCACAAAACGCGCTACCAACGGCGCTCATTTGCACAGCACCCCCTGATTGTTCTCCCCGGAGGCTTACATGTCACTGCATTACGCTGGCCAATTGCCCGCAACGCCACTCACTTACCCGCCGGTGCCGGCCTCGGACAGCACGCATGAGGCAACGGCAACGGCTGCGACTGCGGCTGCAGCCACGCCCTCACCCGATACTGGCAGCGCCGCGGCAAGCTGGGTCGAGGGCGAGAACACCAGCACGGTGATCGCCGTCGATGCGGATCCGCCAGCAACAGCAAGCACGGCGGCCCAAAAAATCGCCGCCCCACCCGGTCACTGGGAATGCCCGGCCCCGGGAACGGCGGGCGCAAAGATGATCGCCGCCCACAGTGCTGTCACTGGCTTCTACGCATTCGCCTCGAGCCTGCTGGTCTACGTCACGGTCGAAGCGACCAAAGCCAGCCTCGCCACCCAGGACAGCGCCTCCCCGGCAGCAAGTACACATCGCGCCAACGCGATCCTCTGTGGCATCGGCGCTGGCGCCTTCCTCGCCTGTGGCGTGGTCTGGGGCCTGAAATTCCTGAAGTCCAGCATCGAACAGGGGATGATCCGCCGCCATGACTGATACCTACATCCATCCGCCCGCCGACCCTGAAGTCGCGGGCATCGTCGACCAGCTCAGCGAAGGCCTGCAGAATCTGCAGGAGACATTGGACCAATGCCGCGAGCAGCTCGAGCAAGGCTATTCGCTCGGCGATCTGCGCGGCATCACCGACGCAGAGTACGACGCGCTGTACCGCATCGCGCGCGACCTGTGCGACAACAGCGACTTCCACCATGCGCTGCCGGTGGCACTGCAGCTGGCGCTGCACAACCCGGCGAACTACCGCTATCCCTTCATCGCCGGCGCCTGCCTGCAGCGCCTCGGCCATCACGAGCAGGCAGCGCTGATGTATGCGCTGGCCTGCGATGTCAATCCGGACGACGCAGCCTCGGCCTACCGGCTGGGCGAATGCCTGATCGCGGCAAAGCGCCCCGATGATGCAAAACAGTTCTTGCACAAGGCCATCGATCTTTCGTACGGCAGATTTCATTGCCGTGAATTACAGGCGCTGGCGCGCAAGAAGCTGGAAAGCCTGCACTGAACATGCAGCCGCGAGCACAACATTGATTCACTTACAGAAGGAAAGACCGTGACTACGGACACCATCATTCAAATCCGGTCGCTGGTGCCGGGAGACGACCTGGTTTACACGCAAATACCGACGCCTCAGGGCCTGGTGACTCAGGAAACGAACGCGGAGGATTCCTGGGACCTCGCCGAAGAACAAGCGAAACAAGCGCAGGCAAATGATCTGGCGACAGCCGGGTCCGATGACGAAAGCAGCAGCTCCAGTATCAACACGATAAATGGCCCGAGCAATGACACCAGCGATGAATCGAGTGATGAATCGAGCAGCAACACGAGCAGCAGCTCCGCCAGCGCCTCGACCGGTGCGGTATCTGCGGCTGCCGGGACGACCAGCACCGCTGCAACGGCCAGCACTGCCAGAACAGCCAGCACGACCCACGCCACCAGCACCGCCAGCTCAGGCGCCAACCGCATGACCGCAGCTGTCCCGGCCAATGCATCCCTCCGCGCCACAATACGCGACAAGGCAAAGGCCTACCACCTTTGTGCGGGCATCAGTACCGTTTTGCTGGCCGCCGGCGTGGTGTTTACCTTGATGGCCCAGAAGGTCATCCCGCATCGTGATAGTGGCTACGTATATCCGGAAGAAATCGAACTCGACAAAATCATGGCAGGGCTCTGGTACGCCGCGAGCGCCATTGCAGGCGGCATCGGTATCGCGAACGCTGTGTATCACTATCGTCGCGGCAACAACTGAATCACCACATCAAAGCAAAGGAAATGACATGAGCAAGCCTGCCCTCACAAATGATCGCCCGCCTGTGCCGGGCGGTGACCTGATTTACACCCAAACACCGACACCTCAGGGTCTGTTGACGGAAGAAAGGCCAGGCCAGGAAGATTCCTGGGAACTTGGCTCACAAGAGGAAGCGTTGCCGGATGCAGGCAATGCGGTCAGCGTCCATGCAGATGGTACGGACCAGAACGTCGGTAGCGCCGCTACAGCAGCAGAGAAGATGAATGCACAGGCCCAGAACCAGGCTCCTGCCGGAGAGACTCCGAAAGTGCCCAATATCGCCTTGCACGCCACTGTCTACTGCATTTTCACCAGCCTGGTGGCTGCCGGTAGCGGAACACTGTTCACACTGATGGCCCTCGACCAACTGCCCGCCAATTCCAGCGATCACAAAAGGCAGCCAGGTGAATTCGAAACCAGCGTAACACTGGCAGTAGGGTTCTTTGCCAGCGCCATTGTAGCGACCGGCTCCGCGATCGCTTGCGGCGTACGCTACTGCCGTGAGCGCGACAGTCAGGCCGCCGCCGTGGCGACCGTCTAGCAGGGCAAACTGGCAGAACAAGCTGGCGCCGATAGGGCGCGAACGGAAGACGAAGCGCGACCGATGCTGCATCGGCCGCGCTTTTTTTCATCCCTGCTTGTTGCGCATCCAGTCTGCCGTCCTGAAGAAGGCATTGAGCAGGATGTCCTGCTTCTGCTCGTCAAAGCCCATGTCGCGCATCGCCAGCACCATGCAGGTCAGCCACTCGTCGCGGGCTTTCGAATCAATCGCAAACGGCAGGTGGCGCGCACGCAGGAAGGCATTGCCATAGCGCGGTGTGTAGAGGTCGGGACCGCCTGTCCAGCCGGACAGAAAGTGATACAGCTTGTCGCGTGAACCGTCGAGCGTGGGCGGGTGCATCGCGCGCAATTCGGCGAACTCCGGCTCCAGGTCCATCAAGTCATAAAAGCGGTCGACCAGCTCGCGCAGCTTGTCGTCGCCGCCCACCAGCTGGTACAGCGTCGTTTCATTCGTCTCCATGCCTTGATGATAGCGCATGCGGTTCCCTGACCGCGATCATGAGCGCTATCGCCTTGGCCAGTCACGCTCACGCGTTGCCTGCATCGAGCCTCGCCGCCTATTGAGCGGCCGCAACCGGCAGCACTTCCGGATTTTCGCTGCAGTCCAAGCCCTTGCCACGCACAGCACCGGCTGCGCGTATCGCTTTGCGTCACCATGATGAAGGCCCGCCGCGTCCATGCATGACCTGATCGCCACACCCTCGCCGCCTGCACTGCACATCAAGGATGTATTCGACCGCCTGTTTGCGCTTGCCGCGCTGACGCTGCTATCGCCGCTGCTGCTGGCACTGGCGCTGGCGATCAAGGCCACGTCGGCCGGGCCGGTACTGTTCCGGCAGCTGCGGCTGGGCCTCGACGGGCGGCCCTTCTATGTCTACAAATTCCGTAGCATGCGCGTGCACCGCGAAAGCGACGCCCGGATCACGCAGGCCACGCGCGACGATCCGCGCGTCACGCCGCTGGGGCGCTTCATGCGCCGCACCAGCCTTGACGAGCTGCCGCAATTCCTCAATGTGCTGCGCGGCGACATGTCGGTAGTCGGCCCGCGCCCGCATGCCCTGGTGCACAACGATATCTATCGCAAGCGGCTGTCGCATTACATGCTCAGGCACAGCGTCAAGCCCGGCATCACCGGCTGGGCCCAGATCCACGGCTACCGCGGCGAGACCGACACTGACGACAAGATGGCGCGCCGCCTCGAGCACGACCTGCACTACATCCGTCACTGGTCATTCTGGCTGGACCTGAAGATCGTCTGCTGGACCGCGCTGCACGGCTGGACCGACCGCAATGCATATTGAACCAAGCGTCGGTAGCGTCACGCTGCCGCTGCGCTGGCGGCCCGGTTGGCTTTTCGGGCTGGCCGGCTTCTTTGTGATGATGGTGGTGCTCGGCAGCGTTCCCGGCGAGGCGCAGGCACTGTCCGATCGCTTTGGCGACAAGCTGCTGCACTCGCTGGCCTATGGCTTCATGACCCTGATCTGCCTGCGCGCCATACAGGCGTCACCCGTGCTGCGTCTCTTGCTGGCGATCGGCATCGTCGCGCTGCTTGGCCTGTTCGACGAGAGCCTGCAGTCGCTTCTGCCCTACCGCAACCCCTCCGCACTCGACTGGTGCTTTGATGTCGCAGCGGCCGCCATCGTGGCCGTTCCGACCACCTTGCATGCCCACTTCTTCCAGGCTTACCAATTCCGACCCCATGCGTAAAAAAATCAGCAAGGCCGTGTTTCCCGTCGCTGGCCTCGGCACCCGCTTCCTGCCGGCGACCAAGGCGCAACCGAAGGAGATGCTGCCCGTCGTCGACAAGCCGCTGGTTCAGTATGCCGTCGAGGAGGCGATCGCTGCCGGCATCACCGAACTGATCTTCGTTACCGGCCGCAACAAGCGCGCCATCGAAGATCACTTCGACAAGGCCTATGAACTGGAGGCCGAGCTGCAGGCGCGCCACAAGAATGCGCTGCTGCAGGCAATACGGCAGATCAAGCCCGACACCGTGCAGTGCTTTTACGTGCGCCAGGCC
The DNA here is from genome assembly GCA_964634245.1 of uncultured Bifidobacterium sp. Classification (GTDB taxonomy): domain Bacteria; phylum Pseudomonadota; class Gammaproteobacteria; order Burkholderiales; family Burkholderiaceae_D; genus Pernthalerella. The sequence goes on along the minus strand of CAZWIE010000010.1, from coordinate 39,886 downwards.
GAAGCACTGGGACTGGGTCATGCGGTGATGTGCGCCGAGCGGCTGGTGCAGGACGAGCCCTTCGCCGTCGTGCTGGCCGACGACCTGATCGAGGCCGAGGTGCCGGTGCTGCAGCAGATGGTGGCCTTGCATGCGCACTATGGCAGCAGCCTGATCGGGGTCGAGACCATACCCGTCGAACAAAGCCGTTCATACGGCATCGTCGAAGGCCACCCGGTCGCGGACCGCTTGCTGAAGCTGCACGGCATCGTCGAAAAGCCGGCGCCCGAAGATGCGCCGTCGAACATGGGCGTGGTCGGCCGCTACATCCTGACGCCCGCAATCTTCCGGCATCTGCACGAAGTCGAGCCCGGTGCCGGCGGCGAATTACAGCTCACCGATGCGATCGCGCAGCTGATGCAGTCGGAAGCCTTGCTGTCCTACCAGTTCATTGGCAAGCGCTATGACTGCGGCAGCAAGCAAGGCTACCTGCAGGCGACCGTCGAACTGGCGCTGCGCCATCCGGAAGTCAGTGACGAGTTTCGCGATTTCCTGCAACGGCTGCCGCTGCGGGAGCCCCTGCCCGTCCGTGCATGACCATGATGGGACAGACCCTGCTCGTCACCGGCGCGACCGGCTATATCGGCTCGCACACCTGCGTCTGCCTGCTGCAGGCTGGCTGGCGCGTGGTGGCCGTCGACAACTTCAGCAACAGCTCGCCGGCGGTGGTGTCGCGCATCGAGCAAGTGGCCGACCGCGAGATGCGCTTCCATGCGCTGGATGTGCGCGACCATGGCGCATTGCTGCGGCTGCTGCAACGGGAGGCCGTGTCGGCGGTGATCCACTTCGCCGGGCTCAAGGCAGTCGGCGAATCCGTGTCGCAGCCGCTCGACTATGTGGACAACAATGTCTGCGGCAGCGTGTCGCTGCTGCGTGCGCTGCACCTGTCGGGCGTGCGCAAGCTGGTATTCAGCTCGTCGGCTACCGTGTATGGCGAGCCGGCCAGCGTGCCCATCGCCGAGACCGCGCCGCTGTCCGTCACCAACCCTTACGGCCGCAGCAAACTGATGGTCGAGCAGGTATTGGCCGACCTGGCGCAATCCGACCCCGAATGGCGCGTCGCGACCCTGCGCTATTTCAATCCGGCCGGCGCGCATGTGAGCGGCATGCTGGGCGAAGACCCGCGCGGCACGCCGAACAACCTGATGCCCTGCATCGCCCAGGTCGCCGTCGGCCGACGCCCTTCGCTGTCGGTGTATGGCAATGACTGGCCCACGCCGGACGGTACCGGCGTGCGCGACTACATCCATGTGATGGACCTCGCGCAAGGCCACCTCGCGGCGCTGGAACGACTGTACTCGCATGCGGGCAGCTTCACGATCAACCTCGGTACCGGGAAAGGCGTGAGCGTGCTGCAGGCCGTGGCCGCCTTCGAGCGCGCGTGCGGCCGCAGCATACCGCTGCGCATTGCGGAACGCCGTGCGGGCGACGTCGCGGCCTGTTATGCGTCGCCGGCACGTGCCGAAGCCTTGCTCGGCTGGCGTGCGCAACGCTCGCTCGACGAGATGTGCGCCGACCACTGGCGCTGGCAGCACAAGCATCCGCACGGCTACGCCGGCCATTGATGCATTGGCCATCAGCGCGGCGCGCTTGACCGAATCGCACCCGCCGGTCTGCGCGTGAGCGCGCGCAAATGCCGGCAACGGCGGCTGGCGACAATGGATGCGCTCTGCCTACCCTTCACCAACCCAGCATCTTCACTGCCCAACTGATGATTCCTACCGAACCCCTGCAGCCCTGCGTCGGCCGTATTGCCCTGGTGACCGGTATCACCGGACAGGATGGCGCCTATCTCGCTGAACTCTTGCTGGCCAAGGGTTATGAAGTGCATGGCATCAAGCGCCGCGGATCGCAACTGAACACGGCGCGCATCGACCACCTGTACCAGGACCCGCATGAGAGCGGACGCCGCTTCATCCTGCACCACGGCGACATGACCGATACCGCATCGCTGATCCGCGTGATCCAGCAGGTGCAGCCCCACGAGATCTACAACCTTGCCGCGCAAAGCCATGTCGCCGTGTCCTTCGAAGAGCCGGAGTACACGGCCAATTCGGATGCGCTGGGCACGCTGCGCCTGCTGGAGGCCATACGCATCCTCGGGCTGGAAGGCCGCACGCGCTTCTACCAGGCCTCCACCTCCGAGCTGTACGGCAAGGTGCAGGAAACGCCGCAGCGCGAGAGCACGCCCTTCTATCCACGCAGCCCGTACGCGGCCGCCAAGCTGTATGCGTACTGGATCACGGTCAATTACCGCGAAGCGTATGGCATGCATGCCAGCAATGGCATCCTGTTCAACCATGAATCGCCGTTGCGCGGCGAGACCTTTGTCACCCGCAAGATCACGCGCGCGCTGGCCCGCATCGCACTCGGCCAGCAGGATTGCCTCTACCTCGGCAACCTGGCCTCATTGCGCGACTGGGGCCATGCGCGCGACTATGTGCAGATGCAATGGCTGATGCTGCAGCAGCCCCACCCCGACGACTACGTGATCGCCACCGGCCGCCAGGCCAGCGTGCGCGACTTCGTTAATCTCGCGGCGGCGCGGCTGGGCCTGTCGCTGGACTGGCGCGGCTACGGCGTGGCCGAGGTCGCCGTGGTGGATGACGCGGGTACGCATGAGGGCGTGACGCCGGGCCAGATCATCGTGCGCGTCGACCCGCGCTACTTCCGCCCCGCCGAAGTCGACAACCTGCTGGGCGACGCCAGCAAGGCGCGCGAACGGCTGGGCTGGGAGCCCGGCACCACGCTGGCCGAACTGGTGGCCGAAATGATCGATGCCGACCTCGCCGCCGCGCGCAAGTATGCGCTGGTGCGCAACCATGGCTTCCTGGCCCCTGCCCATCATGAGTGATCGCATGAACAAGCGTAACGTGGAACGCATCTTCGTCGCCGGCCATCGCGGCATGGTGGGCAGCGCGCTGGTGCGCGCGCTGCGCGAGCGTGGCGAATGCCAACTGGTACTTCGCAGCCATGACGAGCTCGACCTGACCGACACGGTGCAAGTCGACGCCTTCTTTGCGCAGAATGCGATCGACACCGTCTATCTCGCCGCCGCCCGCGTCGGCGGCATTCATGCGAACAACAGCTACCCGGCCGAGTTCATCCAGCAGAACCTGATGATCGCGGCCAACGTGATCCATGGCGCATGGAAGTACCGGGCCGAACAGCTGCTTTATCTCGGCTCTTCCTGCATCTATCCGCGCGCCGCGCCGCAACCGATGCGCGAAGACTACCTGCTCGGCGGCCCGCTGGAGCCGACCAACGAGCCCTATGCGGTGGCCAAGATTGCCGGCATGAAGATGTGCGAGAGCTACAACCGCCAGTTCGGCACCGACTTTCGCTGCATCATGCCGACCAACCTGTACGGTCCGGGCGACAACTTCCATCTCGAAGACAGCCATGTGGTGCCCGGCCTGATCCGCCGCTGCCATGACGCGCAGATGGCCGATGCGCCCACGCTCACGATCTGGGGCAGCGGCCAGGCCATGCGCGAATTCCTGCACGTTGACGACCTGGCCGAGGCCTGCGTGATGCTGATGCAGCAGCCGCGCTCAGCCATCGCCGCCCTCGTCACGCCGCAGTGCTCGCACCTGAACTGCGGCAGCGGCGAGGAAGTGCGCATCGCCACGCTGGCGGCGATGGTGGCCGAGGCCGTCGGTTACGAAGGCGAGCTGGCTTTCGACAGCAGCAAGCCCGACGGCGCGCCGCGCAAGCTGATCGATTCTTCAAAGCTGCGCAGCCTTGGCTGGGCGCCGCGCATCTCCTTGCGTGAAGGCTTGCAGCGCACCGTGCGTCATTTCCTCGCAGCGCAGAGCGCGGACCACGCCAACCTCGCTTACCGCGGCAAGGCCGAACGGCCGCGGCTGCGCAGCTGAAGCGGCAGGCCTGGCCATGCGCATGCTTGCCTGGGTCGCGCTGATCTTCATTGCGCTGCTGGCCCTGTTCTCGTCATCGACCTGGGGTCAGCTGCAGGAAGAGAACACCCTGTATGCGCGCGGCACCGGCCTGTTCCACTTCTCATTGATGAACCTCGCGTTATGGCTGGCCGCCGGCGCGGCCGTGCCGCGCCTGCTGGCGGGCGGTCCGCTGGTGCCCGCACGCGTACCGGCGTCGCCCTTCCCGGCCTTTCTCGGCGCCTTCGGCTTCCTGCTGCTCGCGCACGTCGTGGTCGGGCTGGCCGACGGGCAGGACTTGCTGGCCATCCTGTCCTATACCGGCTTGCTGAATGTGCTGAACATGGCGCTGTTCGCGCTGCTGCTGCTGGCGGCGCTGGCCGACGAGGCCGGCAGGCGGCGGCTGCTGTGGACGATCGTCACGCTGGCGGCGCTGCGCGCAGCGTTCGGGCTGGGGCGCTATGCGTGGTTCGGCGGCGACAGCGCCAACCCCTATCGCAACTTCGAAGGGCTGGATATCCGGCTCGTCTATTTCGACATCGGCGACAACTACATCGCGGCGCTGGCCGCATTCTGCATCGCCTGGCTGTTGCTGATGCCCGGCGTGCGCCTGACGCTGTGGCGGCGCAGCTGGCTGCTGGCACTGCTGGCGATGGAAGTGGCGACGGTCGCCCTGTCCTTCCGGCGCTCGTCGCTACTGGGACTGGTGCTAATGTGCGGCGTGCTGCTGTGGCAGCTGCCCTGGCAGCGTCGGGTGGCATTCGGCGGTCTCGGCAGCCTGGCCGCTGTAGCGGCGGCGGCGGTGCTGATGCGCGAACGGCTGCAAGCCAATGTCGCCGCCATCCCCGGCAGCGGCTTCCTGTCCTCGCTGCTGTATGACGTCGGTCCGCAGCGCGCCACCGAGGTCAGCCGCTTCTACGAACTGGAAGCGGCGGCGCACAGCCTGCAGGGCAGCTGGCTGTTCGGACTCGGCAGCTGGGGCAGCTTCCGTGGCAATGAAGACGCGCTCGACTATCACTTCGGCAAATTCGACTTCGTGCACAGCGGCTTCGGCCATCTGGTGCTGAAGTCCGGCCTCGCAGGGCTGCTGCTGTTCGTCACGCTGCTGGCAGCGGTCGTCATCCATTACGTGCGCACGCGACCGAGCTTGCGCGGCAATGGCGCGCTGCTGGCCGATGCCGGCATGGCCGGCTTGCTGTTCTGGACGCCGACCCTGCTGATCGGCACGCCGGTGATTGAGTTCCGCACGATGCTGCTGATTGGCCTCACGCTGGCCATGCCCTATCTGGCATGGCAGCGGCAAGCCCTGCCGCGCTGCGTGCCCGGCAGTGCGCATGGCCTGCGAACCGCATCGCAAAAAGCGAGGCTGCATGCTGCTCCGTAACTCGGCCTGGAATTTCGCGGGACTGGCGCTGCCTGCTTTGGTGGCGCTGGCCACCGTGCCCTGGCTGATCCGGGGCCTGGGGCTGGAAGGCTTCGGCATCGTCACGCTGATCACTTCCATCGTCGGCTACTTCGGCATCATCGACATCAACCTGTCGGCTGGAGCAATCAAGTACCTGTCCGAGCACCAGGCTACTGGCGACCAGCGCCGCTTCGCACAAACCTTCTGGTTCGGCCTGCTGTTCCATATCGGGCTGGGCCTGATCGGTGCCTTGCTGCTGGTGGCCTGCGCCGCGCCGCTGCTCGATCGCTTCTTCAGTGTCTCCCCGGCCTTGCGGGCCGATGCGCACACCGCGCTGCAATTGGCGGCCGTCGGCTTCGCGCTGTCGCAACTGCTTGGCTACCTGCTGGCCGTGCCGCAAGCCTTGCAGCGCTATGACGTATCGGCGCGCGGCGAAGCCGCGTTCGGCATTCTGGTCAATGTGGCGTCGGCACTCGTTGCCTGCAACGGCGGGGGCATTGCCGGCGTGGTGCTGGCGCGCGTGGCGGTGTCGGTGGTGAATGTGGCGTGGTTGGGCTGGCAGTTGTGGCGGCTGCAGTCGCAATTGCAGCTGGCACTGGCGTCGACGCTACCGACGCGCGAGGTCTGCGTCACGCTGATGCGCTTCTCCGGCCACAGCTATCTGTCGCGGCTGGCGGCGATGCTGCACCAGCATGCGGACAAGCTGATCGTCGGCGCCCTCGCCGGTCCGGTGGCGCTGGCCTTCTATACCGTGCCGGTGCAACTGGCCGGACGCATCCTCGGCCTGACCTACCGGCTGGCCAGTGTCATCTATCCGCGCGTCTCCGAACTGGCCGCCACCGGCCGGCAGGCACAGCTGCAAGGCCTGTACCTCGATGCCACGCGGCTGCTGACCTACCTGAACTTCGCGGTGCTGGCCGTGATCGCGCTGGCGGGCGCAGCCTTCCTCGAGCGCTGGGTCGGCGCCGAATTCGTCAGTACCGGCTACCCGGTGCTGTTACTGGTGACACTGGCATTGCTGGCTGATTCGCTGACTACGCTGCCTTCCCTGGTCAACGACGGCCTCGGCCATCCGCAAGTCTCGGGACGCTTCGCACTGGCGCGCGGACTGGCCGGCGTGCCGCTGGTCTTCATCGGCACGCTGCTGGCCGGCATTACGGGCGCGGCCCTGGCGCACTTGCTGGCGTCGCTGCTGATGAGCGCGTTGTTCCTTGCGTGGGTGCACGGGCGCACGGTGCCGGTGACGCTGGCCAGCGTGTGGTCGCAATGCTGGCGGCGCGACCTGCTGGTCGGCAGCTGCGCCGCCCTTGCCGTGCTGCCGCTCAAGTGGTTGCTGGCAGCGCAGCTGCCTGGCCTGCCCGGCTTGCTGGTGCTGCTTGCCGCCTCGGGTATGGCCCTGCTGCTGGCCGGCCTGGCCTTCGTGCTGCATGCCGACGAGCGCGCGCTGCTGCGCACGCAACTGACGGCCGTGCTGCGCGCTGCACGGCCTGCGCTACGCCTGTGGATGAAGGCGCCATGGCTGCGCCGCGTGCACCGGCTGCGCTGATCCACTGACGAACCGGAAACTACAAGGAATACCATGCGCATCCTGCTCGTCAGCGAAGATCTGCCGTCGCCGGCCATGGGCGGCCTGGCGCACCATGTGCTGCTGCTGGCGCGCGCATTGCGGGCTGATGGCCACGAGGTCGACCTAATGGGCAACGGCGACATCGGTCCCGACGAGGCGGGCGGCGAATTCGACTTCGACGGTCGTTTCTATGGCGAATTGCACGGACAGTACAGCGGCTGGAAAGAGATCCGGCTGGGTGTCTTCATGCCGCCCAAGCGCAGCGTGCTCGGCCATCGTTTCGCACGCGCGATCCTGCGCCGCGCCGCCGCGTACGACGCCATCCATTACCACGGCCACCTGCCCAACATCGCCAGCCACATACCGGCGCACATCAACTTCATCCAGACCCGGCATGACCAGGGCAGTGATTGCCTGGTTCACACGCGCTACAAGCGCGGCGCCATCTGCAATGACATCGATCCCGCCGCCTGCGCGGAATGCCGCACCTGGCGCCCCAACCGGCTACAGCGCCAGTTATCGATCTGGGCCGTGAACCGCTATCGCAATGAAGTTCGGCGCGGCTTCGAGCGCCACAAGACAGTATTCGTGTCCGACTTCCTGCAAAAGAACCTGACGCGCAGCTTCGGCCGCCAACGCTGGGGCATAACGGTGCACAACTTCATCGATACCGAAGCCTTGCGCTGGCTGGAGCCGCCATCGCCCTCTTCAGTGCCGGCGGCGCCGCTGCGGGTCTTCATCGCCGCCAAGCTGTATCAGGCCAAAGGCGTCGAACGCTTCCTCGAGGTGCTGCGGTCGCGCGCGCCGCACGCCTTGCAGGACAGATTGCAACTGGAGGTGGCCGGCGACGGCAGCGACGAGGTTCGTTTGCGCAATCGCTTTCCCGATGCGTACTTCCATGGCTGGCAGCCGGCGCGCGAGACGCTGCGACTGGCCAGGCATGCGCAAGCACTGGTGGTGCCGTCCGTCTGCGAAGAGGCTTGCGCATCGACGGTGCTCGAAGGGCTCGCGCTGGGCAAGACGGTGTTTGCGCTGCGGCTGGGCGGCACGCCCGAACTGGCCGCCTATGCGCTGGGCCCCGACCAGCTGCGGCTGCACGACACGATGGAGGCGCTGGTCGATGCCTTGCTGGCCTTCCGTGCGCGCCCCGACTACACGGGCAAGCCACAGCGCCGCGCCGATCCGGCACAGGCGGCCGGCCAGTTATTGGCGCTGTACCGGATGCCGGCAGGCGCAGTCGGCCTGCAATGACGCCGCAACAATGACAGCGACGATTGCGATCACTGCGATGACACCGATGAAACCCGCTCCGCGCTTTTCCATCATCACCTGCACGCTCGACAGCATGCCGTGGCTGGATGCCTGCATCGCGTCGGTGCTGATGCAGCGCGCCTGCTCGTATGAGCTGGTGTTCGTCGACGGCGGCTCGACCGATGGCAGCCTCGAGCGCATCGCGGCGCTGCAGGATGGCCGGCGTCCATTGACCGTGCTGCGCAATGTGCGCGGCGGCATCGCGCAGGCGATGAATGCGGGGCTGGCCGCAGCGCGCGGCGACATCGTGGCCCACCTGCATTCGGATGACTTCTACCTGCACGACGATGTGCTGGCCACCGTGTCGCGCGCATTCGACGCCAGCGGCTGCCGCTGGCTGTTCGGCCGCACGCTGCGCGCACTCGGCGATCGTCTCGAGCCGGAGGGCTGGCAGGCGCCGCCATACAGTCGCGCCCGGCTGTTGCATGGAAATTTCATTCCGCACCCGGCGACCTTCGTCGAGCGCCAGCTGATGCTGGACGCCGGCGGTTTCAATTCGCAATGGCGCTATGCGATGGACTACGACCTGTGGCTGCGGCTGGCGCGCATGGCCGAGCCGCTGCAACTGGCGCAGCCGCTGACGGCCTTTCGCGAGCATGCGGGCAGCCTTTCGACGCGCGAGCGCCGGCAGGCCATGCGCGAGGACTTGCGGGTGCGGCTGAGCCATGCGGGACCCAATCCGGCGACGCGGCTGGCGCATGTGGCCCGCCATGTCGCGCGTCATGTACTGCGCCCGGCGGTGCGCGCTGCGCTGCGACGCCGGCGCGCGCCGTCCAACCCTGAAGGAGGCTTGCATGCGTGATTTTTCGCTGGTGTTGGCAACGGTCGGCCGCACGGTGGAGCTGAACCGGCTGTTCGACTCGCTGCTGGTCCAAACCTTTCATGACTTCGAGGTGATCGTGGTCGACCAGAACCGCGACGAGCGGCTGCAGCCGGTGCTGCACCGCGCGCGCTGCCTGGGGCTGGCGCTGCGCCACCTGCGGCATTACCCGCCCAATCTCGCGCTGGCGCGCAATGCGGGCATTGCCGTGGCCAGCGGCAGCTGGCTCGGTTTCCCGGATGACGACTGCTGGTACGAGCCGCACACGCTGGAGCGCGTGATGCTGCGCAGCCGCCGTCGCGACCGGCCGCAGGGCGTGGTGGTGCGCTGGGTCGAGCAGCAAGACCCGTCGCCGCCGGGACTGCTGAGCTGGCCGCGCTCGGCACGCTTCCGCGATTTTCCGGTGGCGTCGATCACGCTGTTCCTGCAGCGCGATCTGGCCTCACGGATCGGCGGCTTCGATGGCCGGCTGGGTGTGGGCCAGTGGTTCGGTGCCGGCGAAGAGACCGACATCGTGCTGCGCGCGTTGCGCGAAGGCGCCGTGATTGCGCACGAGCCGACGGCGACCGTGCATCACCGGGTCGACCCGCCGCCGCGCATCGACAGCAAGATCGCGCGCCGCTCCGCTCGGCATCGCGCGCGCGGCACCGGCGCCATGTATGCCAAGCACAGGCTGTCGGCCTGGGTGATCGTGCGCGGCCTGCTGTCGCCGCTGGCCAAGCCGCTGGCGCGCGGCGCGCTGCGCGAACTCGGGCACGGCATGGCGATTACGCGCGGTCGTTTCGACGGCTGGCTGCGCTGGCGCGTGCTGCATGCGCGCAGCGACCATCCGGCGCTGCGGGTAGCCGACGACGATAGCGCATCGGCCAACGTCAACATCGAGGTGCGCGGATGAGAGTCGCCCTGATTACCAACCTGCCGCCACCGTACCGGGTGCCGATCTTCAACCGGCTGGCGCGCCATCCCGAACTGGACTTCCATGCCGTGTTCTGCACCGCACGCGAGCCGAATCGCGCATGGGATCTGCCGCCGATGGAATTCATCCATCATCCGCTGCGCGAGCGTTACCTGACCCTGCACGGCCGCTACATCCACCACAATCCGGACGTGCTGCCCTTGCTGCAACGGCTGCAGCCTGACGTGGTGATCACCGATGGTTTCAATCCGACCCACCTGTATGCATTCTGCTGGGCCCGCTGGCACCAGCGCGCGCATGTCGCCATGACCGATGGCACCGACCAGTCCGAACGATCGCTGACCCTGCTGCACCAGTTGGCACGGCGGCTGGTGTTCAGTCGCTCGCAAGCTTTCATTGCTGCCAGCGAAGGTGGCCAGCGACTGTTCCGCGCTTACGGGGTGGATCCGGCGCGTTGCGCGTTTTCATGGCTGTGCATCGACAATGCCGCCTTCGCGCCGCCGGCCGGGCTGGCCCGGCCGTACGACTTCCTGTTCTGCGGGAGGCTGGAAGCCGCCAAGGACCCGTTGTTCGCGCTGGCCGTCGCGCGCGAAACGGCGCGCCTGCTGGGTCGGCGCGTGCGACTGCTGGTGGTCGGCTCGGGCAGCCTCGAAGGCCGGGTGCGCGACGAGGCGCGCGCGGCCATTGCATCGGTCGAGCTGCGCTTCCACGGCTTTGCATCGCAGGCCGAATTGCCGGCGCTGTACCAGTCGGCGCGGCTGTTCCTGTTCCCGACCCGCGGCGATGTCTGGGGCATCGTCGCCAACGAAGCCTGCGCCGCAGGCCTTCCGGTGCTGGTGACGCCGCATGCCGGCGTGGCCGGCGAACTGGTGGTCGAAGGACGCAATGGCCATGTGCGCGAAGCCGATGTCGGTGAATGGGCTGCCTGCGCTGTGAGGCTGCTGACCGATGACGGACTGTGGCGCGCCTGCAGCCGCTACGGCCTGCAGCGCGTGCAGCGCTATGCCTTCGACAGCGCCGCGCAGGGCATCGTCGATGCCTGCCGCATCGCCACCGGCGTCGATGGCCTGGCCGGGCAACCGCCGCGGGTGCCGAAGCGGCGCAAGAGCACGCCGCAAGACGTACCACCCGCGCCGCCGAAATTTCCGTCGCAGGCACCGGCCGCACAACAGGCACGCTCGCGGAGGGCTGCCCGCCCCGCGCCGCAGGCGGCGAAAGCCTGGCCTGACAGCGCCGAACGCAGCAGTTCATGAGCAGCATGAGCACGATGCGCTTCACCCTGTCGATCGATGACGGTCATCCGCTGGACTTTCGGTTGGCCGAAAGGCTGGCCGGCCATGGCATTCCGGCCACCTTCTATGTGCCGACCACCAATTGCGAAGGGCCACCGGTAATGACAGCGTCTCAGTTGCGCAGGCTGGCAGCGCAGTTCGAGCTCGGGTCGCACACGGCCGAGCATCGCTTCCTCGCACAGCTGGGCCGTGCTGCGGCGTGGCGCCAGGTGCGCGATGGCAAGGCCTCGCTGGAAGACACGCTTGGGCGGCGGGTCGATGGCTTTTGTTATCCCGGCGGCCACTACCGACGCGAGCATGTGGCGCTGGTACGCGCTGCCGGCTTCACGTATGCGCGCACCACGCAGAACCTGCGCACCGACGCGGGCAAGCAGGCGTTCGAGATGCCGACCACTTTGCAGTTCTATCCGCATCCACGGCGCGTGCTGATCCGGAACTTCGTATCGCAGCGCCACTGGCAGCTACGTCGCCCAGCGCTGGCAGCGGCGCTGGCCGAACGTGACTGGCTGGGCCGGCTTTACGCGCTGTTCTCGCACGCGTGTCGGCAGGGTGCCGTGTTCCACCTGTGGCTGCATACGGCCGACGTCGAAGCGCTGCGCCTGTGGCAGGCACTCGACGACTTCCTCGCCTGTGTCGCGCGCCGGGTGCCGCCGGCGCAGCGACTGACCAATAGTGAGCTGATCGGTGAGCTGCATGGCGGGCTGAATGACGACCTCATGCACGCGATACCGTCACCCTTGTCGCCCCTTTCAACGGCCCCTGCGGCGGTACCTCCGACTCTCCCGAGCGGCCGGCCTCGGGCTGCCCCGAGGGCTGGCGCTCGCCTTTCCACACCATCAGGAAATAGTGCGACTTGAAGCCGGCCAGCCGCACATGGCCGAGCTTCCAGGCCGGGCGTCCCGGCAGCACATCGACCATGGTCTTGATGGCCAGCGCATCGAGCAGCTCGACGTCGCGCTCCTGCCGCAGCCAGCGCGCCAGCGGATGCCAGCGATTCGCAGTGGACACGAAAATGCCGCGCCGGGCCACCCGCAGCAGTTCGCGCAGCAGCCTGACCTGCCTTTCATGGCTGCCGCAGGTCTCGATCAATTCATGGCAGGCGACCCAGTCGAAGGCATTGTCGTCATACGGCAGCCGCGCATGGGCACGCAGGGGCAGCTCTTCCAGGCTCTGGAGTTCCATCCTGGTCTGCGCAGGATCGTCGCCAGCAAACTGGTTGAAGGCCTCCTCGAGGCGTTGCCTGCATTGCTGCAGCGCGCGCGTAATCAGATCCATCGCCCTCCCGGGTCAGCCGTCATGGTCACGGTTTGATCTTGCCGCGCGCACGCCGTTTTTGCCTTGCGTGCGCTCAGCACGCCGACCGCGGCGCTGCGTTCCAATCAAGGGATGAATCACGCAATGATCGCTGTGTCCACGACAGCACCCTGCACCGATGCCGCCCGCCTGTTCGGCACGCGTATCGATGCGCTGTCCTGGGAACTGGCGCTCGGCCGCATCCTGCGCTGGGCCGAGGCGCGCGAGTCGCGCATGGTCTGCCTGTGCAATGTGCACTCGCTGGTGTCGGCCGGCGCGGATGCGGGCCTGCGAGAGGCGCTGCAGAAATCGGACATGAACGCGCCCGATGGCGCGCCAGTCGCATGGATGATGCGGCGTCTGGGCTGGCCCGAGCAACAGCGCCTGGCCGGGCCCGACCTGATGGGCAAGCTGCTGGTCGAGGCGGCGCGGCTGCAACTGCCGGTTTTCCTGTTGGGTAGTACAAGTCAGACGCTGGCGCTGCTGGCCGAGCGGCTGCGTGCAACGCTGCCCTCGCTGCCGCTGGCGGGCACGCTGTCGCCACCGTTCCGTCCGCTGGACGCGGACGACAATGCGCTGATTGCCGACAGCATTGCCGCTTCGGGCGCACAGCTGGTGCTGGTCGGACTCGGATGCCCGAAGCAGGAAAAATGGATGGCAGTGCAGCATGGCCGTTTGCCTGCAGTGATGGTGGGCGTTGGGGCAGCCTTCGACTATCACGCCGGCACGCTCAGTCGCGCGCCGGCCGGCTGGCAGCGGCTGGGCTTCGAATGGCTGTACCGGCTGCTGCGCGAACCATCTCGGCTGGCCGGACGCTATTTACTGACCAACACCCTGTTCCTGCTCGCCTTGCCGTTTGAATGGTGGCGCAGGCCGCGTCCCTGAGGCGCGCAGGGTGCGGGCATCGCCGTCACCGAACCACTGCCGCCACTGGCCGGGGCTGACCAGGCCACTGCCCTCGATTTCGGCCATCATCGTCGGCAGCGGCGCATAGACATTGCGACCGAAGTCGGCGAAGCGCGCCACATGCGCGCCGCCATGCCGGCTCCAGAGCCGGAACACCGGTATCGATGCGGGACCACTGAAGCGATTACCCGTCACGCTGTTGGCTTCGATGGCGGCGAAGCCGGCGGTTTCATTGAACAGGATGTGCTCGCGCCGGCTGTCATCGAAACGATTGCCTTCGATGCGGTTGCGAAAACCGTTATGCAGTTGCATGCCCGACGGATTGCGTGACAGTTCATTGTCCTGCACCAGTACACCGTTGGCAAAGTCGTCGAGATAGATGCCGAAGGCTGTGACACCGCCGAGCGCGCGCACCCGATTGCGCGCAATCACGACATCCAGCGGCGCATGGTCGCGCGCAAAGGTATAGATCCCACCGCAATCGGACAAGCGCAGACAGACTCTTTCGACCACATTGTCGGTCACGCGCGCATGCCGGAAGACGCGGATGCCGATGTAGCCCGCATCGCTGATGCGGTTGTTGCGTATGGTCTGACCGCTGGCCAGTTCGAACACGATCGCGCCGCGCGAGCGCTTGGGCATGCCGAGCATGCCGGTGTTGACGATGCGGGAGTCGGTGATACTGACTTCGCGTGCATCGTCATTGGCGCGTATGCCGTGCCTGACCGTGCCATCGACATGCACCCGCGCGATGCTGGTGTCGGTACCGGCAACGATGGCAACCTCGATGCAGTTGATGATGCGGGTGTCGCGGATGCGCATGCGCTGGCTGCCGGCGCCATTGATGCAGGTATCTGCGGCGCGCACCTCGATGCCTTCGATGCGGATGTCGCGCGCATCATTGGCGGCAATGCCCGACGCAGCAGGTGCCGCTCGCACGCGCCCCACCGGCGAACTGCCTGCCGCCATGCGCAAGGCCAGCTGACCCTGCTGCCATGCCCATTCTCCCGGCAAGTCCATCATCCAGCGCTTGCCCTCGACATAGAACTCGGTCTTCGGCGGCAGGCCGAAGCCTTCGTCGTCACCCGGCGCGAGCACCAGCACCGTATCGTCGGCGCGTGCAATCCGCCTTTCCTGTATCAGCCAGTCGGCCGCACGCCAGACGAGATTGGCGCCGGCAAGGTCAGACGATGGCAAGGCAGCACGCAAGCGATCTGCGCTCAGGCGTTCGCCCTTGAGCCAGGTCGACGGCGAGTTCGGATGATGGGCCAGCGGCTGATAGCGTCCGTCCAGCTCGAGCAAGGCCGGCGCAAAGGGCATGTCGGTGATCCAGGCGTCGGCATCATGGGGGTCGCGCCGCCAGCCTTCGACCGGCCGCGCCGGCGTGATGACCGCCGGGCCGCAACTGCCCTTCGTCTTCACGGTGATATCGTGCCGTCGTTCGAGATCCAGCGTACCGGCGTAGGTACGGCCGCAGTCGAGTTCGATGGTGCCGCCATCGTGCACATTGGTTGGCAGGGGCAGCATGGGTAGTACCTTGCCACTGCCGCCAGCATCACTGCGCGCACGCGCCATGACTTCACCGGAGCAGGCGGCGATGCACAACAAGCATGCCAGCGCCAGTTGCACAACGCTTGCCGAACGCATCCTGTTGTTGCAGGCCGGCGGTATGCGCGTCGCGTCAGCTACAAGTCCGATTCCCATCGCCTGCCCTCCCCGTCATGCAAGGATGATCCGCGAATGCAGCCGCGTCATTTTGGCGGCCCGCAAAGCGCGAAGCCGTGACAGCGCCACATGGGCAAAAAAAAAGCCAGCACGAAGCTGGCTTGAAAAACCGCCTGCAAGCAGGCGGTTCGTGCTGAAGTTGACGTCTTGTTGGTGTGGCGCGATCAGCCCTGTTTCCAGGCACGCACGTAGTTGACTTCGTACGAGTTGCCGATACCGGTCGGCGTCGTGCTGTCCGGCTGGCCGCTCGCGCTGCCGTACCAGAGGTCGAGCATGATGTACATCGGATCCGGCATCGACACGGCCAGTGTGTAGACTTCGCGACCATCGAAGTAGAAGGTCTGACGGCTCGGCTCCCACTTCACTGCGTACTTGTGGAACGCAGCCGACAAATCGCTGGTGAGGATGGTCTTGGTGCCTGCAAGGCGACTTGCATCGATCCAGACCGTCGGCGCATAGGCGGTTGGGTGCAGGTTCGCGTCCGACCAGCCGGAAGCGGGGCCGCCGCCTGCGTAGGCTTCCATGATGTCGATCTCTGGGCGACGGCTGCCGATATGGTTGAACAACCAGAACGCTGGCCAGGTGCCCTTGCCGATCGGCAGTTTCGCTTCGATCTCGAAGAAGCCGTAGGTCTGGTAGTACTTGCCATCGGTGTCGATGGTGCGGTTGAAGAACTTGCCGGTGGCATCGCGTGCCGGCCAGATCTTCAGGCTGCCGTTGGACACGGTGTAGTTCTTGGTCGCGCTGCCGGCTTCGTACCAGATCGCATCGTTCCACTTCGCGGTATTCCACGAGTTGAACTCATCCTGGAAAGTCATTGTCCAGGTGGTGCCCGTCTGGCCATACGGGGTCGGCGCAGCAGTGGTGGTGCCAGTAGTCGTGCCAGTGGTGGTGCCGGTAGTCGTACCAGTGGTGGTGCCGGTAGTGGTGCCAGTCGTCGTACCCGTAGTCGTACCCGTAGTCGTACCCGTGGTCGTACCCGTGGTCGTACCCGTGGTCGTACCCGTGGTCGTACCCGTGGTCGTAC
>CAZWIE010000010.1:0-23589 GCA_964634245.1 uncultured Bifidobacterium sp. | reverse complement strand
CCGTAGTACCACCGGTGGTCGTCGTCGTGCCGGTCGTGGTCGTGCTGGTAGTCGAGCCCGTGGTCGTTGACGGCGACGTGCTGACCGACGTGGTCTGCGTCGAGCCGTTGGCGAGTTTGGTGCTTGCGGTTGCCGAAGTCAGGTTGCCGCTGGAGTCGATAGCGTACTGAGCAGAGCCAGTGCCACCACCGCAGGCCGCGAGAAGAACTGACACACTGGTTGCTGCAGACAGCGACAGTGCGCGCATTGCTTTGCTGTTGAATGACACGTTGATCATCAAGAATTTCTCCCTCTGGTTGTATTGATCTCAAGCGAGATCGCTTGCAAATGCTTGTGTCAGAGCATTGCCTTCAGAAAAGAGTTCCAGCTGGGAAGTAAAAATATTTTCGTATGGAAAAATTATTGACGAATGCCTACCGCGCTCAATGGATTGCCATCGAGGCATCGCAATGAACGAATGTCATCGCTGACGGATGTCGGTGAACCTGCTGGAAGATGCTTCAGTTACGCCGCGATGGGCTTGTATGAAGGCAGCGACCTGGATCTTCAGGCAGCCGCCTGCGTGATCGACGACAGGTCGGCCAGCGGGAAAGTCGCATCCCGTCGCAGCTGATCGCGCAAATGATCGGCAAGCCGCAAGGCCAACGCCGTGATCGTGATGGTCGGGAAGTTCGCCCCGGCCGTAGGAAAGACCGAGCTGCCGGCGATATACAGGTTGTCCATCCCGTGCACACGGCAATCGGCATCGACCACGCCCTGGCGTTCGTCTTCATGCATGCGCGTGGTGCCCATGTGATGCCAGGTGCCTTCGCGCTCCCAGCTGTCGGGCCAGCCTTCGGCAAACATCGACGTGCCTGCATCGACTTCAGCCACACCCGCCATGCGCAATTCCTGCGCCACCAGCGCCAGCGTGCGATCGGCCGTGTGGCGCGACAAGGCATCGATGCGCCAGTCGACCTCAACCCGCGGCATGCCCAGCGCATCGCGCTTCGTCAGAGACAGACTGACCCGGCTGTCGGGATTGGGCGCCGGCTCGACGATGACCTGGAAGCTGACGTTGCGGATCAGGAAGCGCGGATGGAACAGGCGTGTGAAACCATACAAGAACGTGTTGACCGGGTCGCGCAGCATCGCGCCTGCTTCTTCTCGCCAGTGCCAGCCCGGCTGGTCCTTGTGCAGCAGCGCCTGCTTGCAGCGAAACAGAGAACGCGCACCCGCACTGCCCTCGCCCGGAAATTCGGAACAGAAGCAAAGGCGCGCATTGAGCACACCCTCGCTGGCCATCGCCTCCGGCGTCAGCGCAAACTGCGCGGCCACATGCTGGCCATGCGCCTTCACCGCGCGGCTCTGGTAGTTGTACTTGATGTCATACAGCTTGTTGCGCGTCCAGCCGGGAGCAAATCGCACGCTTCCGGCCTGCATGCGCGGATGGTCCATGAAGTAGCGCCCGACCAGGTCATGCCGGTTGCCTATGCCGCAGGCCATCTGCTGGTTCGATGCCAGCAGCAGCCGCGCATTTTCTATGCCGCCGGTGGCAAGCACGAATATGCGCGCCGCCACCGTCATGGACTTGCCTTCCAGGGTCTGCACGCGCACCTGGCTGATACGAGTACAGGCGCGGTCGCTCAGCAGTGCCGTCACGTTCGCATGCAGGAAGATGCGCACGTGCGATGCACGCTGCAATTCTTTACGATAGTGACGGCCGAAGCGCACCGGCGGGCTGAACTGCGACACGGTGTCGCGCACCCGTCCGCTGGCCAGGGGTATGCGCCGCACGTCGCGGCGGCCAATCGCCTGCTCCCAGAAACCGGGGTCGAAGTTCAACGGCCCCAGCTGAAGCACCGAATGCGCGCGCTCGTAATACGGCATCAGGTGCGCCAGCCCGAAAGGCCAGCCGCTATGCGGCACCCAATCTCGGCGCTCGAAGTCCCAGGGATCAAGCGGACGGCTCCAGCCCCCCCAGCAATTGCTGCTGCCGCCGAGGAAGCGGGCCCGGCAGCCATCGGCAAACTCATAGGCAATGCCGGTGGCGTCGCCGCGGCACAAGTCGCGCGTCGCATCGTCGGGTTCGAAGCCGCCGCTTTCGAGCACGCACGTATCGATGCCATGCGCCTCGAATTCGCGCGCGATCGTCAGCCCTGCCACGCCGCCGCCAATGATGCAGACCGTGACGACCAGCGCCCGGCCGTCATTGACCTGGCGCGTGTCAATGAACATGGGCGTGGTCCCGGGCCAGACCGGCCTGCCGTGCAAGGCGCCTTTCGCGCAGCATGGACTTCAGCGACAACCACTGCTGACGCGTGAACAGCAAGGGATGTCGCCAGGCAGCCATCCGACCGCGCCACAGAAGCGCATGTTCGAGTGCCTGCCTTTGCCCGCCCAGCCTGACCTTGTAGTCGTACCAGCCCCACAGGAAATGAAAGCGCTGCAGGCGCTGCGCGATCGCCGCCTCGATGCACAGCACGCAGCACAGGTAGCCCAGCCGCATTTCATCGAACGCCGGGTCATGCGCGATCACGTGCATGTACACGTCATTGCCTGCCAGTGTGCACAACAGACCAGCCCGCATATGGCCATCGACTTCGATCGACGCCAGTTGTCCTCGCTCGCGCATCAGTGCGCACAGCCTGCGCTCTTCGCGCGCATCCATGCCATAGGTACGGCCCTTGGCGCGCATGCGGGCGCGGCTCATTTTCAGCACCGCCTGCACCTGGCGCTCGCTGATGTCGGCATCGTTGAACACCCTGAAGCTCAGCGTCGGCTCGCCACGCTGTGCGCGGCGCAGGCATTGGCGCAGCTTTTCGCGCGTGCGCGCCGACAGGCTGGCATGCCATTCGTCCACGCTGGCGGGCAATTCCAGCACGAAGTCTTCGGACACGCAGGCACGCTGCCACAGGCGACGCGATGGCGAGTCGCCGCCGTATCCTTCATCCATGGCCAGCATTGCGCCGTCATCCACCACTGACGATGGCGCAGGCATGCGCCGGAGCTGCGGCTCACGCCGTGCGCGCAACGCCGGAAACGCGCCCTGCTCGTCGACCAGGTGCAAGGCATGCAGTTCGATCACGTCGAGTTCGCTGAAGCGAGCGAACAAGGCGTCGGCAAACTGGTCAATCTCGCCGACTGACGCAGCCATCACCTCGTTCAGAACGCGCGCCTTGCGCCCCTGACGCTGGAATAGCCACAGCGCGGTGATGCGACCGTCGCGCCGCATTACCCAGGCTTCGATGTCGCTGGTCAGCGTGCCGTGGATGCGCAGGTGGGGCTCAGTGCAGAAAATGCTCTGGCTGTGCTTCTCCAGCGCTGGCCACAGGTAGCCCGGCAAGGGCCAGCGATGGAATTCCGACGACAGGCCCGGATCGACCGGCCGACTGGCGGGCGTGGCGTCGGCCTGCATCCCCGGCCGCCGCTCAAGTCTCTGAAGGAACGGTGCGCTGCGCATCGGTGGTGTACCCCAGTTGACGTAACTTGCCGTAGCCATAGCGGCCGCCGTAGGCATAACCGCCCGGGCGCGGAATGATGTCGTTGAAAAGCACGCCGCGCGCCGACAATCCGGCCCGCGCCAGCCGCTTCATCGATTCGGCGATCTCGCCGGGGCGCGTAACGCCGGAACGGGTGGCGAGGAAGATGGTGCCCGCATGCGCACCGATGACGAGGCTGTCGGCCACGGCCAGCAGCGGCGCGGCATCGATCAGCACCACGTCATAGTGCGGCTCGAGTTCGGCCAGCATCGCCGACAGCGCAGGTCGCAACAGCAGTTCGGACGGGTTGGGCGGCAGGCTGCCGGTGGCGATAAAGTCCAGGTGTTCGAGCACGCTGTGGCGCACCAGCCCGGCCGGCGGCGCGCCGGCGAGGATGTCCGACAGCCCGCCGCCGCGCGGTGAATGGAAATAGCGATGCAACTGTCCATCGCGCAAGTCGCCGTCGATCAGCAGCACACGCCGGCCGCTGGCGGCGATGATGGAGGCTAGGTTGACTGACACGAAGGACTTGCCCATGCCCTCGGTCGGCCCGGTGATCAGCACCACGCGGTTGCTCGCGTGCGTGAGGCAGACTTGCAGCGCAGTGCGGAAATTGCGCAAGCCTTCGACGGCGATATCCATGCTCGATACGCGCGCCAGCAAGGGCAGCCGCGTCGGATCGCGCGTACTGTCGGCCAGCGTCTGCTGCATCGCGCTGTGCGGGATGCTGGCGTACACCGGCAAGCCGAAACCGCGTTCGATGTCTTCCGGATCGTCGATCGCCGTCTGCAGCGAGCGGCGCAGGAAGGCGGCCAGCACGCCGAGGAACAAGCCTGCGAACGCCGACGCGGCGATGATGCGCGGTCGGTTCGGTGCCACCGGCGCGTCGGGCTTCTCCGGCGCATCGACCAGCCGCACATTGCTGGTCTTGCCGACCGTGATCAGCTGCAGTTGCTGGGCCGACGACAGCAAGGCGCCGTACAGCTCATTGTTGACCTTCACTTCGCGCGCCAGCTTGACCATCTCCTGCTCGAGCACCGGCAATTCGCGCAACTGGCTTGCGGCTTCGCGCAATTCGCGGTTGACGTCGCGCAGCTGCTCATCGATCGCCATCACGGCCGGGTGGCTGGTGGTGTAGCGCGAGAGCAGTTCCAGCCGCCTTTGCTCGAGCTCGACCTTGCGCGTGCGCACCGCTGCCGAGCGCTGCAGGTTGATCTTGCCCTCCTCGCCGATATCGACGGTGCCATGCAAGTTGCGGAACTGGTTGTAGCGCGCCTCGGCCTGCTCGAGTTGCTGCTTGAGTTCGGGCAGGCGCTGGTTCAGCCAGGCCAGCGACTTGTCGGCTTCTTCCGTGCGGCGCGCGCTGTTCTGCGCCATGTACTCCTGCCCTATGCCGGACAGCAGCCGGTAGACACCTTCGGCCGTCGCGCCTTTCAGCGTGGCCTGCACCACGCCGGATTGCTTGCCGACTTCGGCTACGTCCAGCGATTTCTGCACGCCTTCGATGGCCGACAGCCGCGAGCTGCGTACCAGCGTGAAGCGCGTACCGGGCGCGGCGCGCAGCGCTTCCACTTTCAGCAGCACCGGGCCGTAACGCGTCGGCTCATTGCCCTGCACGCCGGTCGTGCCCTCGAACCACACACCGGATTCGGGTTCGGCCACCATAAAGCGACCGTCGCGCATCGCGGTCAGGCTGAACGCGCGGTTCTCCAGCAGCTCGGGCACGGTGAAATCGCCGACCGTGATGCGTTCGTCGCCCCACGCATAGCCGCCCAGTCCCTGCAGCGCCGGCACCAGTCGTGCGAAGCCGCTGGCGGCCACCCAGCCGCCAATCAACGGGAAGCGCTGCGGTTGCGCGTCGATGTAGAGCTTCTGGCGGTCAATCGCGCGCGCCACCACCAGCCGCGAGCGCAACAGTTCGACCTCGGCGGCAGCCGGGGTCTTGTAGTCGAACATGGAGCCAGCTTCGCCGAGGATGTTCTTCGGCTCGCGCTGCCCCTTCTCTTCGACATGCACCATCAGGCTCGCCTCGTACACGGGCCGGGCCAGGAAGGCGTACAGCATGCCGGCCACGAGCACGGCCAGCGCGACCCAGATCACGAGCCAGCGCTGCTCGGAAAGTGTCTGCACATAGGCGCGCAAGTCGGTATCGGCATCGTCGGACAGGAAGACCGGAGGATCAGCCTGATAGGCGAGCTGGGGGGGCGTGGTGGGAATCAAGACCGGGGATCCTCGTCAGGATGTCAGGGTGTCAGGACGGCACAGGCGACCAGACGGCTTGCGTCGGCGCGCGCTGCGGCAGCCAGGTGGGCAGCCGCGCCTGCACGGCGCGCTGTAGCGCCGCATAGCACTGCTCGAAGGCGGCGCGCGCCTGACCATGCGGATCGGAAATGTCGATGCCACAGGGTTCACCCAGCCGCGCGATCTTGCGCGCATGGCGCGGATACATGCGTTGCAGCCAGGCGGCTTGCGCAGCTTCCATCGTGTACACCCGGTCGGCCTCGGCCAGCATCCAGCTGGCCAGCCGGCGCGAGCGATGCGCGCTGATGTCGATGCCGGCCTCGCGCATCAGCGCCACCGCCAGCGGATCGGCTGGCGCGCCGTCGAGCGCGCCCAGCCCGGCAGAAAAAAGCCCGTGCGACGGCAGCAGAGTTCTCATCAGGCCTTCAGCCATCGGGCTGCGGCAGAGGTTGCCGGTGCAGAGCAAGAGGATGTGGTTGCGCACGTCAGCGACCTGGTCAGCGGACCGGCGTAGTGGCGATGACGGCCGTAGGCAGCGCGCCCGGGATCATCGCGCTGATCGTTCGGTTCCAGTTGGTCAGCGACGTGGCGGCGACATAGACGACATCCTTGGGGCTGAGTTCGAAGCCTTCGGCCATCGCCAGCGCACCCGGCGCATTCGCGTCGAGCTGGTAGACGACGGATTCGTCCTGCGTGCGGCGCACCACATAGACCTGACGCGCATCGCCCGTCACCGGGTTGATGCCGCCGGCCTCGCCGAGCGCCTCGTTGAGCGTCAGTCGGCCATTGCGCATCGGCAGCGCGCGCGGTGCCGTGACTTCGCCGGAAATGAAGATCTTGCTTTCCTCGCGTGACGGCACGCGCACCACATCGCCATGCGCGAGCACGATGGACGAGGGATTGACGCCGCGCTGCACCAGCTGCGGCAGGTTCACCTGATAGGTCTTTCCCTCGCGGCTGACCATGATGCGGCTCTGGTCGGCCGTCGGGTTGAGGCCGCCGGCGCGATTGATCGCCTCGGTCAGCGTCATCGCGATGTCATTGATGGGCTGTACGCCGGGTGCCTTCACTTCGCCATCGACATACACGCGCTTGCTGCGGTAATTGAGCACGCGCAGCGTGAGCTTGGGTTGCTTCAGGTAACGCGACAGGCGCTGGGTCAGCAAGGCATGTACCTCGCCCGTGGTCATGCCCGCTACCTTGATCTTGCCCGCATACGGGAATTCGAGCGTGCCCTCCTGGTCGACCTCGAAGCCCGAGCTCGGCTGCAAGGGGCTGCCGGCGATGCCGGCACCTGCGCCGCCCGCAGCCGGCACAGCGGGCAGCATCGATGCCGACAGTTCGGGATGGTCCCAGACCACGATCTGCAGCACGTCGCCGGCTTCGATGCGGTAGGGCTGCGTCGGCTGCATCAGCGCGCCGATGTCTTCGGACACGCGCCGCTCGCGCGCCTCGCGCTCTTGCTTCACCAGTGCCGAAGTAATGAGCTGGATCTCGGGCTGCTTGCCGTCGGGATCCGCCGCCGTGCCGGCCGTGGCAGGCACTTTGGCACGGCCGAACTGCATGCCGGGCGCCATGCTGGTACAGGCCGCCAGTGCCAGCGTGACCGCCACGACAGCCAGCCTCGCCACGCTGCTGACGTTGACGACACGGATGTCACCGCTGGCCCGCTGCCGCCCGGCAGCCCGCACTACCCTGTCACCACAGCGACGCATCGCCCTACCCCCACATGCATGAAATCATCGAGTGGAGGAAATGTACGTGGGCGGCTGCACGCCGCCGTTGATGCGGCTCAGCCTTCCCGCAGGGTCAGCATGGGCGGCCTCGACAATACGTTGCGCAAGCCCGCCCAGCCGCCGGCCAACGCGCAGGCGACACCGATGGCGATGCCGGCCAGCCACAAGGATGGCGAAAACACCCAATCGAATTCGAACACCTGCCGCGCCAGCACCCAGCCCACCAGCGACGCGCCGGTCGCCGCCAGCAAGCCCGCACAGGCGCCGACCAGTATGCATTCCAGCCATTGCGCCTGTGACAGTTGCATGCGCGTCGCGCCGAGCGCGCGCAACAGCCCGGCTTCATGCATGCGTTCCTGCTGCGACACCAGCATCGCAGCGGCCAGCACCATCACGCCGGCTGCCAGCGTGAACAGGAACAGGAACTCGACGGCGCCGACGACTTGTCCGACGACCTGCTGCACCTGCGCGACCATGCTGCCGACATCGACGATGGTCAGGTTCGGATAGTCATGCATCAGCGTGTTCACCAGTTGCCGGTTCGATGCTGGCAAGTGGAAAGCCGTGATCCAGGTGCCGGGCAAGGCCTGCGCGGCGGAAGGGCTGAGGATCACGAAGAAGTTGACGCGCATCGAGCTCCAGTCGAGCTTGCGCAGGCTGGTGATGGTCGCGTCGACCGGCACGCCGGCCACGTCGAAGCGCAAGCTGTCACCCAGCTTCAGTCCCAGCGTCTTGGCCAGCCCCTGTTCGACCGATGCTTCGGCACGTTGGCTGCCGTCGAACCACTTGCCTTCGACGATGCTGTTCTGCGGCGGCAGCGCAGCCATCGTCGACAGATTGAATTCACGTTCGACCAGGCGCTGCGCGCGCTCCTCGGCATAGGTACCGGGACTGACGTTGCGGCCATCGACCTGTACCAGACGGCCGCGAATCATCGGATACAACGCCGCATCGCGTATGCCTGTCTGCTGCAGCGTCGCTGCAATCGGCTCACGCTGTTCGGGCTGGATGTTGATCATGAAATGATTGGGCGCATCCGGCGGCGTGGCCTTGCGCCACGCAGACAGCAGGTCTTCGCGCACCACGGTCAGCAGCAGCAAGGCCATCAGTCCGAGCGCGAGCGCCACGATCTGCAAGGTGCTGGCCGCCGGACGGCGCCGCAAGGAGGCTTGCGCAAAGCGCCAGGCCGCGATGCCGCTGGCGCCCGCAATGCGCTGCATGAAGCCATTCGGCTTGACCCAATGCAGTACGCGCAGCACCAGCCATGCGATCAGCGCCGATCCTCCCAATGCGAGCAGGAAGCCGCCCGCCGTCAGCAAGCCCAGTTTCATGTCGCGCGCCTGCCAGACCAGAAGCACCATGAAGCAGGCCAGCGCCAGCAGGTAACCGCCCAGCGTGAAAGCCCTGGGCGGCAATTGTTCGCGGCGGATCACGCGGTTGTGCGGCACATTGCGCAATTGCAGGATGGGCGGCATCGCAAAACCGAGCAACAGCAGCAAGCCCGTCAGCACGCCTTGCAGCGCCGGCAAGGCACCGGGCGGCGGCAGCGCCGTGGTCAGCAGCGAACCCAGCCATTGCAGCAACAGGTAGTGCGCGGCAAAACCGAGCGCCGCGCCGAGCAGGCCACCGGCGACGCCGACCAGCACGAACTCGATCACGTACAGGCGGGTCACTTCGGCTTGCGTGAGTCCGAGGCAGCGCAGCATCGCGCATGCATCGACATGGCGCTGCATGAAACGGCGAGCCGCCATCGCGATCGCCAGCGCTGCCAGCATCGCCGTCAGCAAGCCGACCAGTGACAGGAACTGGCGCGCGCGGTCGAGCGTCGTGCGCATTTCGGGCCGCCCCGCTTCGAGCGACTCGACCTGGACACCGCGCACGTCGCTGCGCTTGATCTCGGCTTCCACCCAGCGCTGGTAAGCGGAAATCGCAGCCGCATCGCCGGCCAGCTGGGTGCGATAAGTGACCCGCGCGCCCTGGCCGACGAGTCCGGTCGCCGCCAGCTCGGGCAAGGCGATCATTACCCGCGGCGCGAAGTTCATGAAACCGGCGCCTCGATCTTTTTCATTGACGATGGTGGCGGCGATGCGGAAGCTGCGTGATCCCAGTTGCAGCAGCTCGCCTTCGCGCACGCCACGCGTGTCGATGAAGGCCGGATCGACCCATGCCGTGCCGGCCGCGGGCGCGCCCTGCACTTCGCGCGGTTTGTCCGCGGTACTCAGCGTGAGCGCGCCGCGCAACGGATAGGTGGCTGATACAGCCTTGACGGCCACCAGCCGTGAATCGGCGGCGTTGCCGCTACCGGTGGTGGCCATGCTCGGGAAGACCACGGTATCGGCAAGGCGCAAGCCGCGACGCGCAGCTTCATTGCGCCAGCCGTCCTGCAAGGGATAGTCGCTGCGCACCACCAAGTCGCCGCCCAGCAGTTGCGCAGCATCGCGCTGCAGTGCTGAATTCATGCGATCGACGAAAAAGCCGACGGCCGACAACGCCGCCACCGCGATGGCCAGTGCCGCCACCAGCAGCCGAAGCTCGCCGGCGCGCCAGTCGCGCCGCGTCATCCGCCATGCATGCAGGACCGTGGCGACGATACCGTCTCCGGCGCCGCGCGCTGCCTTGTCCATTCAATCTCCCTGTTCGTCGCTGGATGCTGCCCGCAACTGCGGACATGGCAAGGGATTGTAGGTGAGTCGCGCAAATTGCACCGGCGACGGTCGCGAGCGCTGACTGTGCGGCCGTGCGGCGGCGTCGTTACATGGACCTTACATGGACGTGCCGCGCAAGCCGTCCTGATGGGTGTGCTCGAAGTTTTCCTGGCAAGGCGCGCAGCGTTCGGCCGACGGCATGGCCTGCAGCCTTTCGAAAGGAATCGGGTAGCCGCAGGAAATGCACTCGCCGTAGGTGCCGTTGTCCATCTTCTTGCGTGCCAGCTCGACGGCACGCAGCTCGTGCATGTCGCGCGACACGGCCGCGTTGCCAAGGTCGATCGACAGGTTGGCGAACGACTGATCGCCGGGATCCGGCACTTCGCTGGCGAGCTGGATGTAATCATCCTGAAGCGTGACCTCGCGCTTGATGTCGTCGCGCAAGGCGCGCTCCCTGTCAGCCAGGGCGGCATACAAGCGGGTCTTCTGCTGCTGGTTCAGGCTGTCCATGGCGTCCTCTTTCGTCATCGTGCAATGCAAACTGGTACAGGCTGATTGTGCGGCCCGGGCCAGTGCTGCGTTTGAGCTAGGACAAGCGCGACGGTTCGCGGCGCAAGAGGACAATGCATGCCCGATTAACAATTCATGGTTCGAATAGCGTTACAAATTTTTAAACAAAACCTAGCGAATTCACAGAGACTGGCAGCCGGTTGATTTGTCTCAAGCAAGGCGCTCTGGACTTCAAGGGGATTCCCGCTAGACTGCCGTTTCTGAAGAATAAGTATCTTGCAGATTGCCACCTTCCAGAGCACCACGATGAATTCAGACGAGCTTGAACTGATGGCCGGCGACACTCCTCCCGGCGCGGATGAATTGATGGAAGACTTCGTCCATGCGTCAGCGCGTAGCGGCAACAGCCCGCGCGAGCTGTACCTGATTCGAGAGACCATGCACAGCCTCATGCGTCTGGCGCAATCGGAACAGATGCTGGAGATTCGCCGCAGCGTCGACAAACTGGTGCCAGCCTCGATGCGCCCGCCGGCCAGGCGCCGCCGCTCGCCGCGCGATGCATCGCCAGGGCAAACGCAATTCGTGTTCGGTCGCGATACCTGAGCGACTCACCGCAAGCGCAGGGTAGCGCGGCTTCGCTATCCTTGCTCTGCGCCTTCGCTGCCTTGCATTGCCCCCCACCGCCTCTGCACTACCCCACCCTGACACCCACTGCGACTGCCACTGGCCTGGCCCGCCCTGGCCCGTCGTTTCTGCTCTCGCTTTCGCTCCCGCGCCTGTCCTGAGCATCCTTCATTACCCATTACTTACCCTGAGCATTGCCCCGACGTTTCTTGAGCGTTCCCCCTCGCTCGCCCGACATCCGCTGGCCTTGCCCTTGAGGACAGCGTCATCGGTCGTGACTGAATTTATAATTGACGGATGGCAAGACCTCCCACCCGACGAGTCATCACGATCCATGACGAACGCGAGTCCGTGCGCCACGCGCGCGGGCTGGTGAGCATCATTGACGACGACCAGGCCATTCGCGACGCCGTGAGCTCGCTGCTCGGGCTCGAAGGCTATGCAACCGAGACTTTCGATTCTGCCGCCCGCTTCCTCGACGTGCTCGACCGCGGCGAGCCGGTTTTCCCCGGGCCGCAATGCATCCTGCTGGACGTGAAGATGCCGGGACTGACCGGCCTCGAACTGCAGCGGCGATTGATCGAGCGATCCGATATCGTGCCCATCGTGTTCATGAGCGGCGGCAGCGGCGCGCGCGAAGCGGTGCAGGCGCTGAAGAATGGTGCGATGGATTTCCTGATCAAGCCTTTCGATGAAGAGACCTTGCTGGCGGCGATCAGCGCCGCCCTCGACAAGCATCGCGCTGATGCCCGCCATGATGAGCAAGACCACGACGTCGCTGCCCGCCTCGCCAGCCTGACCGAGCGCGAGGTACAGATTGCAAGAATGGTGTCGGCCGGCATGCTCAACCGCGACATCGCCGACAAGCTCGGCATTGCCGTGCGCACGGTCAAGCTGCACCGCATGCACATGATGCGCAAGCTGGACGCATCCAACGTCATCGAGCTGGCCCGCATCGCCGAACGCCTGGGCTGAACGCGTCGGCTGAATGCCTGGTCTGGCCATCGCCACCGGGGCCGCACTCATATCCTACACATTTCCTACACCAGTTTGCCCCTTGGGGCAATAGGAATAGTTTCTCCGAAGATATATTTTTGTTCTGATCAGGAAGGCCGCATCCCGGGCAGCACCCCTGCTGACCGTGCCGCCACCCAACGGCAAGTGGCTATAGCAGCCTTACCGAACCAAGACATACAGGAGATACGACGCATGGATACCCATATCCTCGAAGTGAAATCCACGGCCCCGATGAATGTCGGACTGGTGCGCGACGGTTCCGGCTCGCTGGCCGAGATTTCGCGCAAATGGCTGGCAGACATTCGTCCCGAAGCCTTCGCCGAATGCCATGAATACCTGTCGGCGGTGCGACTGGCCCGCCACATGAGCAAGATCGATGTCTGCCGCGCCAGCCAGCTCAACGGCGATCCGGCCAGCGGCGTATCCCTGCCCACGGTCTCCAAGATCGAAAGCGGCGCCTATGGCGAGCCGGGCTTCCGCACCATGGTGCGTCTGGCCCGCGGCTACGGCATTCCGCTGTCCAGCCTCGAGCGTTTCTTCATCTGAGCCGGAGCGCGGCCCGTCAGCGCCGTTTCATCCGCCCGGATCCTGAACCGACGCGCCGACCCTGAAGCCACTTCCTGCGACTACCCATGTCCGCGCCCAAGCCTGCGCCCATGAACACGACGACTGCCGTCGAAGCCCTCGTCATCGACGGCGCGAAATTGCGGCAGGCGCGCGAAATGCGCGGCCTCACCGTGGCCGAGCTCGCGGCCTTGTGCACGCTGTCACGCGAACAGGTGCAGCACATTGAAGACGGCGGCGACCGCCCCTTCTACACGCCGGCCCACAAGCTGCTCGCGATCCGCAAGTACGCGGCCGCGATGGGCGTCCCCTATGACGATGTCGTCACCGGCCCCGGCGCCGACCACACCATGCCGGTGCCCGATGATGCGCCAGCCTCGCTGATGGTGCATGGCGAAGGCGAAGAAGCAACCGACCTGCGGCTGGCAGCCGTCGAACGCAATGCCGAGATCCGCCGCAAGATCCTGATTGGCGCCGTCACGGCTACCATCGTGCTGGCCTTCTACGCAAAGATGCACAGCATGCCTGCCACGCCAGCTGCGATGCCGCCGGTATCAGACGCTGTGGCAACAGAAGCTATAGCCACAGAAACTGCGGCAACCGAAGCCCGCACAGCAGGCCAGGTTGAAGCACCGGCTGCAACGCCCCAGGCATCAAGCAAGACCGCCACGCCTGCGGCCGCCGTGCCGCCGACCGTATCCAAGCCCGCTGATGCTGGCATCAAGGTGGCCACCGCCACCTCGGCAACCACGACACCAGCGACGGCTGCCAGCCCCACCCCTGCGCCGGCCGCTGACGGAAAGCTCGCGAGCGGCGGCGAGCCCTGCGCCCGCCCGGCGCCCGCCGACGTGAAAACCTGGACCCCGACCTATCAGCGCAAGGCCGACACCCGTCTCTTCCTGGTCAGCCCGAAAGAGACCACGGTCTGCGTCCACGATGCCAGCGGCAAGGCTGCGCTGCTCACGCTCAAGGCACGCACCGGCCAGGCCTACAGCGGCAAACCGCCGTACGTCGTGCAATCGCCGCAGTTGTCCGACATCGAGATCTACCTGCAAGGGATGCGCGCCCGGGTGCCCGCGCAAGCACCGGCCCTGCGCCTGCAATTGAACCTGGCCAGCACGCCGGACGCCGGCTGAGTCCCGCCTGCCCGCCTGTCCGCCTTCCCCCCTCGCCTGCCCGCTCACACACCTTCATCGGCTATTGCGATGCAATAGCCGCCCCCGCTTTTTGTTGTGCCGGCGTGCACGCGTCGCCTCTGTACAGCCTGCGCTACGGCATCGCAACAACGATAGTGATTGACTGAACAAGTTGACCAATCGGATCATTGCTCAACGATCAATCGTGCTTTTATAGAAAAAAACTCGCCCCAGATTTCTCGTAACACAATGAGTCAAGAGATGCCGCCATCAAGAGCAGGCACTCGCCCCGGTTCAAGTGAAATACCTAACCAGGAGGAGAACATGAAGCAAACCCCGAGGCTGCACGCGCGTCGCGCTGCGCCGTCTGGCCGGCATCTGCTGGCTGGCTTGCCATCGCTGTCCACGTCGCTGTCCGCGCCCTTTTCTGCTGCCCTTTCGGCTGCCGTGCTGGCTCTGGGCCTGTCGGCCCCGGCCCAGGCGCAGGAAATCAAGGTCGGCATCGTCAGCTTCCTGTCCGGGCAAGCGGCCGACAGCTTCGGTGTACCGGCCGTCAACGGCGCCAAGTCGCTGATCGAGGCCTTCAACAATGGCACTGCGCCCGCCCCGTACAACAAGAAAGGCTTCGGCGGCCTGAAGATCGTGCCCGTCTTTGTGGACGAGAACGGCGGCGCGACCAAGCAGGTGCAGGAGCTGCGCAACCTGTATGACCGCGAGAACGTCGACGTCGTGGTCGGCTATGTCAGCTCGGGCGATTGCCTGGCCGTCTCCCCGGTGGCCGAGGAAATGAAGAAGCTGCTGGTGCTGTATGACTGCGGCACCCCGCGCATTTTCGAAGAAGCCAAGTACAACTACGTATTCCGCACAGCGTCGCATGGCGCGATGGACAACGTCGCCGCTGCCCGCTACCTGAAGGGGCGCAACGTCAAGGTTGACACCTTCAATCTGATTAACCAGGACTATGCGTGGGGCCATGACTCGATCAAGGACTTCACGCTGTCGATGGCCAACATCTTCCCGAATGCGAAGCCGCAGGCCGACCAGCGTCCGAAATTCGGCGCCGGCCAGTACGGCACCGAGATTTCACAACTGATGAGCAAGCCGGCCGATGTCACGCACTCCAGCCTGTGGGGTGGCGACTTGCAGGCGATGATCCTGCAGGCGGCACCGCGTGGCCTGTTCAAGAAATCGCAAGTCGTGCTGACCGCCGCCGACCATGTGCTGGTGCCGCTGGGCGAGAAGATGCCCGAGGGCGTGATTCTCGGCGCGCGCGGCGCCTACGGCATGCTGGCGCCGAAATCGGCGCTCAATGACTGGTGGTGGAACCTGTACCAGACCCAGTGGGGTGTCTATCCGGTGCAGGCGCCGTACCGCATGGCGCAGTCGCTGATGGCGCTCAAGCTCGCAGTTGAAAAGGCGATGGCCGCCAACGGCGGCAAGAAGCCCAGCACCGAGCAGATCGCCGCGGCCCTCACCGGCCTCGAATGGGATTCGCCCGGCGGCCGCGTGAAGATGGCGCTCGGCGACGGCCACCAGGCGATACAGCCGACCGCGATCGGCCGCACCAAATGGGATGCGGGCAAGAAGCTGGTGGTGATGGAAGACATACAGCGCTTCGCCGCTGAATGCGTGAACCCGCCGCCGAACATGAAAGCAGAAGACTGGATGAAAGCCGGCTTCCCGGGAGCGAAATGCAACTGAGCACCATCCTGATCGATGGACTGACCTATGCTTCATGGTTGTTCATCGTTGCCCTCGGGCTGACGCTGGTGTTCGGCGTACTGAAGATCCTCAATGTCGCGCATGGCAGTTTTTATGCGCTAGGCGCGTATGCGGCGGCCAGCCTGGTCGGCTGGACCGCCAGCATGAAGCTGGCGCCGGAACTGTCGATCGTGGCGATGCTGTTCGCCGCGGTCGGCGTCGCGGCACTGGTCGCGCCGCTGTGCGAACGCGGCTTGTTGAGAGCGTTCTACGGGCGCGATGAAGTGCTGCTGGTGCTGGTCACCTTCGCGCTGTTCCTGATCCTCGAAGATGCGACCAAGCTGATCTGGGGCGTGAATCCGCTCTACGTTTCCGAACCCTACATGCTGTTCGGTAATGTGGACATCGGCGAGCTATCCTATGTAGGCTACGACTTCGTGCTGGTCGGCGTCGCCGCCGTGGTGGGCATGCTGACCTGGTGGTGCCTCAACCGCACGCGCACCGGCAAGATCGTGTTGGCCGTCATCCACA
This sequence comes from uncultured Bifidobacterium sp., assembly GCA_964634245.1. Taxonomy (GTDB): domain Bacteria; phylum Pseudomonadota; class Gammaproteobacteria; order Burkholderiales; family Burkholderiaceae_D; genus Pernthalerella. Next base: position 7,423 of record CAZWIE010000010.1, on the reverse strand, counting down.
GCGAAGAAGTCGCCGCCAGCATGGGCGTCAATGTGTCGCGCGTGTACTCGATGGCCTTCGGTGCCGGCATCTTCCTCGCCGCGCTCGGTGGCGCGCTGACGGCGCCCATGATCTCGGTGCAGCCGGGTGTGTCGGTGGGCGTGATCATCGTGTCGTTCGCAGTCGTCATCATCGGCGGCCTCGGCAGCATACCGGGCGCCGCGATCGGCGCGCTGATCGTCGGCGTCACCCGCTCGGCCGCAGTGCACCTGATGCCGTCGGCCGAACTGTTCTCGGTCTATCTGGTCATGGCCGTGGTGCTGATGTTCCGGCCCGAAGGCCTGTTCCAGCGCGCACAGTCAAGGAAGATCTGAGATGCGCCAACTGCCTGCTACTTCACGCACCCTGCTGTTCGGCCTCGTTGCGCTGGCCGTGCTGTTGGCCGCCAGCATGGTCATGCCGAAATGGCTGCTGTTCCTCGTCACGATGGCTGCGGCCAACGGGCTGGTCTCGCTCGGTATCGTGCTGCTGATGCGCAGTGGCGTGGTGTCCTTCGGCCAGGGCCTGGTGTTCGCCATCGGCGGCTATACCGCAGCGCTTGCCTTCGGCAAGCTCGGCATCACCGATGCCTTGCTGCTGGCGCTGGGCGGAGGCGTGCTGTCGGCCCTGATCGCCACGCCTTTCGCCTGGCCGATCGCGCGCTACCGCGGCATCTTCTTCGCCATGCTGTCGCTGGCGTTGTCGATGGTGCTGTACGGCCTGCTGGTGAAGTCCGAAGCCATGGGGGGCTCGGACGGCTTCAACATGGGCCGCCCCACCCTGCTCGGCATGCAAGCCGCCGGCGGCTTGTCCGGCCACCTGATCTATGCGGTCACCGTGGCGCTGGCTACCGTGGCAGCTACGCTGGCGCGCATCTACTGCGACTCCACACGCGGGCTGGTGGCGCTGGCCGCGCGCGACAACGAGATCCGCGTCGAATATCTGGGCAGCTCGGTGCAAGACCTGATCGCGACCAACTTCGTGATTGCAGCCTTCCTCGGTGGCGTCGGCGGCGCGCTGTCAGTGATGGCGCTCGGCCATGTCGAACCCGAGTTCGCGTACTGGACCCGCTCGGGCGACTTCGTGTTCGTCGCCATCCTGTCCGGCCATCACAGCATGCTGGCCGTATTTGTCGCTTCCACGCTGCTGGAAATCGTGCGTTCGTTCTCCAGCGCCTACTTCCCGAACACCTGGCAGCTCGCGCTGGGCGTATTCTTGCTGGCGGTGATCCGCTTCCTGCCGAATGGCATCGGCTCGTTGTGGCTGCGCACGCGCCGCGCCGGCCCGGATAACAACCACGCCAACGCCCGCGCAGCCGGCAAAGGAGCCAGCGCATGACGCATTTCGAACTAGCGATTTCCGCGCAAGGCATCAACAAGCGCTTCGGCGCCGTGGTGGCCGCCGCCGATATCTCGCTCGACGTGCCGGTCGGACAGAAAGTCTCGCTGATTGGCAGCAATGGCGCTGGCAAGACCACCTTCGTCAACATGATCACCGGCTACATCCGGCCCGACCAGGGACAGATCCTGCTGCACGGCGAGAACATTGCCGGGCTGCCGCCGCGCGAGATCGCGCAGCGCGGTATTGCGCGCTCGTTCCAGATTCCGCAGCTGTACAAGGAACTGACTGTCACCGAAAACATGCTGGTAGCAATCGCCTCGCAGGCCGGCAAGCTGTCCTTCTGGAAGCCGGCGCGCAACGAGGCCGCGCTGGCGCGCGCCGCCGAACTGCTGCAGCGTTTCGAGCTGGCCGCGCATGCGCAGCGCAAGGTGGCCGAACTGCCTGGCGGCGTGCGCAAGCTGCTCGACATCGCGATGGCGCTCACCCGACAGCCACGCGTTCTGCTGCTCGACGAGCCGACCTCGGGCGTGTCGGCCGATGAAAAATTCCCGATGATGGAGACCGTGATGCGCGCACTGTCGCATGAAGCGATGACGGTGCTGTTCGTCGAACACGACATGGATATCGTCCAGCGTTTTTCCGACCGCGTGGCGGCCTTCTACAGCGGCCGTATCATTGCCGATGGCCATCCGGACGAGGTGCTCGCCCACCCCGACGTGCAGCGCCATGTGACCGGCGAAACCAGGGAAGCTGCCGCCCATGCTTGAAATCGCCGCCATCGATGTCTCCATCCAGTCGGTGCAGGTACTGCGCGGGCTGTCCCTGTCGGTCCGCGAAGGCAAGATGATCGGCCTGATCGGCCGCAACGGCGCCGGCAAGACGACCACGCTGCGCGCCATCATGGGCCACCTGCCAGTGACCACCGGCAGCCTGCGCTTCGAAGGCAATGACCTCGCGCGCATGCCGCGCCACCTGCGCGCCGCGCTCGGCATCGGCTACATGCCCGAAGACCGCGGTCTGGTACCGGAACTGACGGTAGAAGAAAACATCCTCGTGCCGCTGTGGGCCGCGAAGGTGCGCAATACCGCGCCGCGGCTGGCGTTCATCTATGACGTGCTGCCCGAACTGAAGGAAATGCGTGAGCGCCGCGCGCTGCTGCTGTCCGGTGGCCAGCAGAAACTGGTAGCGCTGGCGCGCGCGCTGTCCATCGGCCGCAAGCTGTTGCTGCTCGATGAACCCTTCGAAGGCGTCGCCCCTGCGCTGTCGGCGCGGCTGTCCGAAGTCATCTCCAGCCTGCGCGGTAGCGAATTGTCGGTCGTGATCGCGCAATCCGACCTCAACCACTCACGCAACCTGCTCGACGAGGAGATCCTGATCGAGCGCGGTGCCAATGCCCACCATCCCCATTGAGATGTCCGTACCCGGCGTGGCCATGATTCACTGGGAAGACCATGTAGACCTGCCCGCGATGCGGGAAGAGGAACATTTCGGTCGCCGCATGCGCTGCTTCGTCGAACGGCCGCCCTCCTTCTACGCGATGCTGTCGCGCAGTGCGTCGCTGGCGCCGGACAGCGAAGCCATCAGCTGCGAAGGCAAGCGCTGGACCTATGGACAGCTGGCCGACGAAGTCGATCGGCTGGCCGCCGGCTTTGCCGCCGAAGGCCTGCACAAAGGCGAACGCGTGGTGCTGTTCCTGTCCAATCGCCCCGAATTCGTCAGCGTGCTGTTCGCGCTGCAGAAGCTGGGCGTGATCGCCGTGCCGGTCGGCGTGCGCGAACAGGCACCGGGCCTCGCTTACATCGTCAACCAGTGCGGCGCGGCCGGCATCGTTTACGACGACGCGCTGGAAGACCGCATTCCTGACGCCATCGCCGCTCCCGGCCTGCGCGTGCGCCAGCCGGCCGGCTGCCTGTATGAACTGGCCCGTGGCAGCGGGCACGGCGTGACGATGGCACGCGTCGCCGAAGACGACTGCGCCTGCATCCTCTATACCTCGGGCACCACCGGTCATCCGAAGGGAGCGATGCTGACCCACTTCAACATCGCGCATTCGGTGGTCCACTATGAAGTCGCGCTCAAGCTCAGCCATGCGGATCGCGCGGCGCTGGCCGTGCCGGCCAGCCATGTGACGGGACTGATCGCATTGATCGCCGCGATGGTGCATGTCGGCGGCACGCTGGTGATCGTGCCCGAGTTCAAGGCGCCATCCTTCGTGCAGTTGCTGGCAGACGAACGCATCACCTACTCGCTGATGGTGCCGGCGATGTACCAGCTCTGCCTGCTTCAGCCGACCTTCACGCAACGCGACCTGTCGGCCTGGCGCGTCGGCGGCTTTGGCGGCGCGCCGATGCCAGTGCCTACCGTGCAGGCGCTCGCGCAGGCCGTGCCGGGGCTGACGCTGGTCAACTGCTATGGCTCGACCGAGACCACGTCGCCGGCCACCATCATGCCACTGGGGCTGTCGGCCATCCATCACGACGCCGTCGGCATCGCGGTGCCCTGCGCCGACATCCATGTGATGGATGACGACGGCCACGAAGTGCCGGCAGGCGAATCCGGCGAGCTGTGGATAGGCGGCCCGATGGTCGTACCCGGCTACTGGGACAATCCGGAAGCGACCGCGAAAGGCTTTGCCGAGGGCTGCTGGCGCTCCGGCGACCTCGGCTCGGTCGATGCGCAGGGACTGGTGCGCATCTTCGACCGCATCAAGGACATGATCAATCGCGGTGGCTACAAGATCTATTCGGTCGAAGTCGAGAACGTGCTGATGGGCGTGCCCGGCGTGATCGAGGCAGCGGTCGTCGGTCATCCATGCCCGGTGCTCGGCGAGCGCGTGCATGCCTACCTGTATGCGCCGCAGGGCAGTGCCGATGCCGATGCGGTGCGCGCGCATTGCGCGCAAAGGCTGGCCGACTACAAGGTGCCCGAGCAAGTGGTGTTCGTCGATGCGCCGCTGCCGCGCAATGCGAATGGCAAGCTGCTCAAGCGCGCACTGCGACAGCCCGGCTGAGCCTTTACTGCGCCCCGGCTTGCCGACGCTGCGAAGCCAGGGCGCCAGCAAGCCATGATGGTCGAACATGAAGACGCGAGGCCCTGATGACCTTTATGCTGGCGCGCATCAACCACGAAACCAATACCTTTTCGCCGCTACCGACGGCGCTGGCCGATTTCGAGCCGCTGTACGGGGCTGACGCCCTCGCCGACCAGCATGGCGCACGCACGGCGCTCGGGGCCTTCATCCGCGCTGTCGAAGCGCTGCCGGGCGCACAACTGCTGACGCCGGTATCGGCCACCGCCAACCCCGGCGGCACGGTCACGGCCGACGCCTGCGAACAGCTGTGCCGGCGCGTACTCGATGCTGCCAAGCCCGGCGTGAAAGCCATCCTGCTTGACCTGCATGGCGCGATGGTCAGTGAGCATGAAGCCGACGTCGAAGGCTGGCTGCTGGCCGAATTGCGCCGGCGCCTGCCCGGCGTGCCGATCGCGGTTGCGCTCGACCTGCACGGCAATGTCACGCAGCGCATGGTCGACCATGCCGACATCCTGGTCAGCTTCAAGACTTATCCGCATGTCGACATGGCCGAGACCGGCGAGCATGCGGCACGCCTGCTGCTCGACAGTCTGGCAGGCCGCACCCGTCCGGTCACGCGCTGGCGGCAGCTGCCGCTGCTGTCGCACACGCTGCGCAGCGCGACGGCCGAGGGCGCAATGCAGCGCGCAGTCGATGCGGCGCGCGCGGCCGAACGCGAGCCCGGCGTGCTGGCTGCGACCGTGATGGCCGGCTTCTCGCTGGCCGACATGCCGAATGCCGGCATGTCGGTGCTGGTCACGGCCGATGGCGACCCGGCACTCGCGCAAAGCGTGGCCGACCGTATCGCCGCACAGGTGTGGGCCGAGCGCGAAGGCTTCGTCTATCGCAGCGCGCCGACGTCTGAATCGATCGCAGCAGCGGCCGCGCTGGCCGCGTCGCCCGGCAGCGGCCCGGTACTGCTGCTCGACCACAGCGACAATGTGATGTCGGGCGGCACTTGCGACACGATGGATGTCCTGCAGGCCGCGCTGGATGCCGGCTTGTCCGGAATGCTGGCGGGACCGCTGTGCGACCCGCAAGCGGTGGACGAATTATGGGAGGCGCCGCTGGATGAGGACATCGCGGTCCATGTCGGCAACCGGGTGCCGCTGGAAGCGCTCGGCATCCGGAAGCAGCCGCTGCGCTTGTCGGGTCGTGTGCGCGCCCGAAGCGATGGCGTGTTCACCGTCACCGGCCCGATCTACACCGGCCAGCGCGTGGCCATGGGCAGGACCGTGCTGTTCGATATCGGCCCTGCGCAACTGGTGATCACGGAACGCCGCACAGAGCCGTATGACCTCGGCGTGTTCCGCTGTGTCGGCGTCGAGCCCGCAACGAAGGATTTCCTGCTGCTCAAATCGCGCATGTACTGCCGCCCGGTGTTCGGGCCGCTCTCGCGCGGACTGGTCGAATGCGATGCAGACCAGGGTGGACCGACCAGTTCGAATTATGCGCTGTTCCCGTTCCAGCATCTGCGGCGCCCGCTGTGGCCGCTGGACAAGGCCGCCAGCCACCCACCGGATCGAGGCTGATCAGGGTTGCCACGGGTCTTTGCCACGGGGTGCTCGCCCCGTTCGCGGCGGATGCGCTGGGATTCAGCCCTCTATCGGCCCGAAGGGAAAAGCTGTCCTACCCGCAAAGACATCATCAATGCCCAGCGTCTCGCCGATACGCAGCAACTCGTTCCATTTCGCCATCCGTTCGGAGCGCGCAAAGGACCCGACCTTCAGCTGGCCGGCATTCCAGCCGACCGACAGATGCGAAATCATCACGTCTTCGGTTTCACCGGAGCGCGCAGATACGATGGTGCCCATGCCATGACTTTTGGCAGCCTCAAGCGCGGCCAAGGTCTCGCTGATGGTGCCAGCCTGGTTGGGCTTGATCAGCACGGCATTGCAGGCCAGGTCACTGGCCGCTGCATCGACGCGTGCAGCATTCGTGACGAGGTAATCGTCGCCGATCACCTGCACGCGCTCGCCAACGGCCGCCGTGAAGGCAACCATGCCTGCCGTGTCGTCTTCGGCCACCGGGTCTTCGACCGACAGGATGGGATAGCGCGCTACCCATTGCAGCAGCACCGCCAGCCACTCGTCAGTCGTGTAGGCGGTGGCGCCGGAGGCGTCGGCGAGGCCGGGACGATAGATGCCATTGCGCCCGAATTCGGAGGCAGCGATGTCGAGCGAGATCATCACCTCGCCATGGCGATAGCCTGCCTTTTCAATCGAGCGCGTCAGCATCTCCAGCGCCTGCTCGTTGCTGTCGAAATCAGGCCACCAGCCACCTTCGTCAGCGACACCGGCGCGACGGCCCGCTTCATCCATCAGCTTGCCTGCCGCACGGTAGACATCTGCCACCATCGCCAGCGCCTCGTCGATGCTGTGGGCGCCCACCGGCATCACCAGCAAGTCCTGAATGTCGATGCGGCCCTGCGCATGGGCGCCGCCGCCGAAAATCTGAATCTCGGGCAAGGGCATGCGCACCGGCGCACCGCCGGCCAGATAGCGCCACAACGGCAGGCCACTGGCCTTGGCGGCCGCATCGAGTACTGCCATCGACGTGGCGATCAGCGCATTGCCGCCCAGCCGGGATTTATTCGGCGTGCCATCGAGCTGCACCAGCAGGCTGTCGATTGCCTGCTGCTGCATCACATCCATCCCGACCAGCGCCGGCGCGATCTCGCGCACGATGCCGTCCAGCGCGCGCTGCACGCCATAGCCGTCGAAGGCCGCACCACCGTCGCGCAACTCGACCGCTTCATGGCTGCCGGTCGACGCGCCTGCCGGTGCAATACCGCGCCCGCAGATGCCGCCATCGAGATGCACGTCGACTTCAACCGTAGGCCGGCCACGCGAGTCCCAGATGCGTCGTGCAGTGAGTTGGCGGATCAGTGTTTGCATGGTGCGGTTCTCTTCACAAGCTGAAGTTGATTGACAAGGTTGGCGGGGTTAGCGGGGTTAGCGGGGTTAGCGGGGTTAGCGGGGTTAGCGGGGTTAG
>CAZWIE010000009.1:19331-129696 GCA_964634245.1 uncultured Bifidobacterium sp. | reverse complement strand
CGCGAAGGTGGCCGTACCGTCGGCGCCGGCGTCGTTGCCAAGATCATGGACTAAGCATCCTTGCCCGTCGTCAGATGGGCATTTGATTCACGAAAGCCGCGAGCGATGCTCGCTCGCGGTTCGCTCTTTTAAGGAAGCAAGATGGAAAAGCAAAAGATCCGTATTCGCCTGAAGGCCTTCGACTATCGCCTGATCGACCAGTCGGCTCTCGAGATCGTTGACACCGCCAAGCGTACCGGCGCCGTGGTCAAAGGTCCGGTCCCGCTGCCGACCCGTATCCAGCGTTGGGACGTGCTGCGTTCGCCGCACGTGAACAAGACCTCGCGCGACCAGTTCGAGATCCGTACCCACCAGCGCCTGATGGACATCGTTGATCCGACCGACAAGACCGTTGACGCACTGATGAAACTCGACCTGCCGGCTGGCGTCGACGTCGAAATCAAGCTGCAGTAATAAATAAGCAATAAAGCTTGAGCTGCAATGCTCAAGCCGCAAGCAACAAGCCTGGCGATAGGCCGGGCAGTAACAAGGCGATCGCGCGGGATGGTTTCAGTGATCTGCAATCGGCAAATACCCGATTGCAGGAATCGAAATCCCGCGCTATAATCGCCGGCTCGGCAGAATCCCGGTACTTTCCGGGCGTTCTGCCATTTGAATTTAAACATCAGCCCTGCCCAATCGTAGGCGGGAATGGAGAAAACAATGAGCTTGGGCCTTATAGGTCGCAAGGTTGGCATGATGCGCATCTTCACGGATGACGGGGATTCGATTCCTGTTACCGTCGTTGACGTGTCGAACAACCGCGTGACGCAAATCAAGACTCCTGAAACCGACGGCTACACTGCCGTTCAGGTTACCTTCGGTACTCGCCGTGCCTCCCGCGTGAACAAAGCCGCGGCCGGTCACTTGGCGAAAGCCGGCGCCGAAGCCGGTACCGTTCTCAAGGAATTCCGTGTCGACGCTGCGAAAGCAGCCGAGTTCAAGCCGGGCGACCAGGTCGCCGTCAGCCTCTTCGAGGCTGGCCAGAAGGTGGACGTCCAGGGCGTCTCCATCGGTAAGGGCTACGCCGGTACCATCAAGCGTTACAACTTCGCCTCCGGCCGTGCTACCCACGGTAACTCGCGCTCGCACAACGTGCCGGGCTCGATCGGTATGGCGCAGGATCCGGGTCGCGTTTTCCCGGGTAAGCGCATGACGGGTCACCTCGGTGATGTCACCACCACCGTGCAGAACCTCGAAGTCGCCCGCGTCGACGCTGAGCGCCAACTCATCCTGATCAAGGGTGCGGTTCCGGGCGCGAAGAACGGCCAGGTTGTCGTTTTCCCGGCCGTCAAGGTCAAAGCCAAGAAGGGAGCCTAAGCGATGGAACTCAAGCTCCTGAATGCACAAGGCCAGGCTGCTGCAAACGTCGCAGCGCCGGACACGATCTTCGGTCGTGACTACAACGAAGCCCTGATTCACCAGATCGTCGTTGCTTACCAGGCGAATGCTCGCAGCGGTAACCGCAAGCAGAAAGATCGTGAAGAAGTTGCTCACACCACCAAGAAGCCGTGGCGCCAGAAAGGCACCGGTCGTGCTCGTGCTGGTATGTCGTCGTCGCCGCTGTGGCGCGGAGGCGGTCGCACCTTCCCGAACTCCCCGGACGAAAACTTCTCGCACAAGGTCAACAAGAAGATGTATCGCGCAGGTGTCTGCTCGATCCTGTCGCAGTTGGCTCGTGAAGATCGCCTGTCGGTGATCGAAGAGATTTCGCTCGAAGCCCCGAAGACCAAGCTGCTCGCGCAGAAGCTCAAGGGCATGGGTCTGGATTCCGTGCTGGTCATCACCGATAACCTCGATGAGAACCTGCTGCTGGCATCGCGCAATCTGCCGAACGTGCTGATTTGCGAGCCGCGCCACGCTGATCCGGTGTCGCTGGTGTTCTTCAAGAAAGTGCTGATCACCAAGCCTGCACTGGCAAAGATTGAGGAGATGCTGGCATGAGCGCAGTCATCAAACACAGTGAAGAGCGCCTGATGAAGGTTCTGCTGGCTCCGGTTATCTCGGAGAAGGCCACCTTCGTCGCGGAAAAGAACGAGCAGATCGTTTTCCTGGTGACCCAGGACGCTACCAAGCCGGAAATCAAGGCCGCCGTTGAACTGATGTTCAAAGTGCAGGTCGAGTCCGTGCAGGTCGCTAACCGCGCAGGCAAGATCAAGCGCGCTGGCCGTTTCACCGGTCGCCGCAACCACACCCGTCGCGCATTCGTGTGCCTGAAGCCGGGCCAGGAAATCAACTTCACCGAGGAGGCTAAGTAATGGCACTCGTCAAGCTAAAGCCGACCTCGCCAGGCCGTCGTGGCATGGTGAAGGTGGTCAATCCTGATCTCTACAAGGGCCGTCCGTTCGCCGGTCTGGTGGAGAAGCAGTCGAAGTCCGCCGGTCGCAACAACAATGGTCACATCACGACCCGTCACCTCGGTGGCGGTCACAAGCAGCACTATCGCGTGGTCGATTTCCGTCGCAACAAGGACGGCATCCCGGCGAAAGTCGAGCGCCTGGAATATGACCCGAACCGCAGCGCGAACATCGCTCTGCTGTGCTACGCCGATGGCGAGCGCAAGTACATCATCGCGCCGAAGGGCGTCGTGGTGGGCGACACGCTGCTGAGCGGCTCGGAAGCGCCGATCAAGGCCGGTAACTGCCTGCCGATCCGCAACATCCCGGTCGGTACCACGATGCACTGCGTCGAAATGCTGCCGGGCAAGGGTGCGCAGATCGCGCGTACCGCTGGTGCGGCTGTGGTGCTGATGGCACGTGAAGGCGTCTACGCTCAGGTTCGCCTGCGCTCCGGTGAAGTTCGCCGCATTCACGTCGAATGCCGCGCCACCATCGGTGAAGTCGGTAACGGCGAGCACAACCTGCGCAAGATCGGTAAAGCCGGTGCAACGCGTTGGCGCGGTATCCGCCCGACCGTTCGCGGTGTGGCAATGAACCCGATCGATCACCCGCACGGTGGTGGCGAGGGCAAGACGGCTGCAGGTCGTCACCCGGTGTCGCCGTGGGGCCAGCAGACCAAGGGCAAGAAGACGCGCAGCAACAAGCGCACGACTTCGATGATCGTGTCGCGTCGCGGCAAGAAATAAGGGGTATTAAATGGCACGCTCATTGAAAAAAGGGCCGTTCTGCGACGCCCACCTGCTCAAGAAGGTCGAAGCTGCACAGTCGACTCGTGACAAGAAGCCGATCAAGACCTGGTCGCGTCGTTCGACGATCATGCCGGACTTCATCGGCCTGACGATCGCTGTCCACAACGGCAAGCAGCACGTGCCGGTCTATGTGTCCGAAAACATGGTCGGTCACAAGCTCGGCGAATTCGCACTGACCCGTACGTTCAAGGGTCACGCGGCTGACAAGAAAGCCAAGAAATAAGGTCCGGACATGGAAACTAAAGCTAGCCTCCGCAGCGCACGACTGTCGGCTCAAAAGGGCCGCCTGGTTGCCGACCTGATTCGCGGCAAACAAGTCGAGCAAGCGCTCAACATCCTGCAGTTCAGCCCGAAGAAGGGTGCTGTCCTCATCAAGAAAGTGCTGGAGTCCGCGATTGCGAACGCCGAGCACAACGACGGTGCTGACATCGATGAACTGAAGGTCAAGACGATCTACGTGGAAAAAGGCGCGGTGCTGAAGCGTTTCACCGCACGCGCAAAAGGCCGTGGCGATCGTATCTCCAAGCAAACCTGTCACATCTACGTGACTGTCGGTAACTAAGGGAGTCACGATGGGACAGAAAATTCATCCGACCGGCTTTCGTCTGGCGGTCACTCGCAACTGGGGCTCGCGCTGGTATGCCGGCAACAGCAACTTTGCGTCGATGCTCAAGGAAGACCTGGACGTTCGCACCTTCCTGAAGAAAAAGCTGAAGAACGCTTCGGTCGGCCGCGTGCTGATCGAGCGTCCGGCAAAGAACGCGCGCATCACGATTTTCAGCTCGCGTCCTGGCGTCGTCATCGGCAAGAAAGGCGAGGACATCGAAGTTCTGAAGTCGTCGCTGGCCAAGATGATGGGCGTGCCGGTGCACGTCAACATCGAAGAGATCCGCAAGCCGGAAACCGACGCTCAGCTGATCGCTGACTCGATCGCCCAGCAGCTCGAAAAGCGCATCATGTTCCGTCGTGCGATGAAGCGCGCGATGCAGAACGCAATGCGTCTGGGCGCCCAGGGCATCAAGATCATGTCGTCGGGCCGTCTGAACGGCATCGAAATCGCTCGTACCGAATGGTATCGCGAAGGCCGTGTGCCGCTGCACACCCTGCGCGCCGACATCGACTACGGCTTCGGCGAAGCTGAAACGACCTACGGCATCATCGGTATCAAGGTGTGGGTCTACAAAGGCGATCGTCTGGCCAATGGCGAGCCGCCGATCGACACGACCCGCGAAGACGACACCAAGCGTCGCCCGCCGCGTCGTGACGATGGCAAGCCCGCAGGTCGTCCGACCCGCGCCAAGCGCACCGATGCGCCGGCCGCTGACGCTGGTGCTGCTGCACCGGCTGCCAAGCGCGTGCGCGCGACCAAGACGGCTGGTGCTGCTGCGCCGGCTGACAAGGCAGGAGAATAAACATGCTGCAACCAGCACGCAGAAAATATCGCAAAGAGCAAAAAGGCCGCAACAAGGGCATCTCGCACGAGCGCGGCACCGCCGTCTCGTTCGGCGAGTTTGGCCTGAAAGCTGTCGGCCGTGGCCGCCTCACCGCGCGCCAGATCGAATCCGCGCGTCGTGCGATGACCCGTCACATCAAGCGTGGCGGTCGCATCTGGATCCGTATCTTCCCGGACAAGCCGATTTCGCAGAAGCCTGCTGAAGTCCGTATGGGTAACGGTAAGGGCAACCCGGAGTACTACGTCGCCGAGATCCAGCCGGGCAAGGTGCTGTACGAGATGGACGGTGTCGACGAGACGCTGGCGCGCGAGGCGTTCCGCCTGGCTGCTGCCAAGCTGCCGCTGGCTACCACCTTCGTCGTGCGCCAGGTCGGCCAATAAGGAGCAAGTCATGAAAGCATCTGAACTCCAAGGCAAAGACAAGGCCGCGCTCGAGAAAGAGCTGAACGACCTGTTGAAAGCCCAATTCGGCCTGCGCATGCAGGTCGCGACCCAACAGCTGAACAACACTGCGCAGCTGAAAAAGGTTCGTCGCGACATCGCACGCGTGAAGACCGTGATGAACCAGAAGGACGCATAACAATGAACGCGACTGCAGAAAAGAAATCGCTCAAGCGCACCCTGGTCGGCACCGTGGTCTCCGACAAGATGGACAAGACCGTCACCGTGCTGATCGAGCGCCGTGTCCGCCACCCGCTGTACGGCAAGATCATTGTTCGTTCGAACAAGTATCACGCCCACAACGAAGGCAATGTCGCCAAAGCTGGTGACACCGTCGAGATCCAGGAAGGTCGTCCGATCTCGAAGACCAAGGCCTGGACCGTCACCAAGGTTGTCCAGACCGCGCAAGCCGTCTAAAAAACGCGAAGCGAATATATCGCTTGCACGCCCGGCATTATGTGAGGCATAATGTCGGGCTTTCCTGCCTCCGGGCGGGTGCCGACCCAACCCCGTTGTTGGCGAGGCTGCAGTAGAAGTAAACATCCGTAGCTTTTTGTCAACCCAATCGGCGATTCCGGTCTTCGGAGCTGCTGGCGGGACCAAGACTGACCGCAAACGACGCATTGTGCGTTCGGCGCGGATTAAGTTGGGAAAGAGAAATCATGATTCAAACCGAAAGCCGGCTCGAAGTAGCCGACAACACGGGTGCGCAGGAAGTCCTGTGCATCAAGGTGCTGGGTGGTTCCAAGCGCCGTTACGCCAGCATTGGCGACGTGATCAAGGTCACCGTCAAGCGCGCCGCTCCGCGTGGTCGCGTCAAGAAGGGCGAAATCTATAACGCTGTGGTCGTTCGTACCGCCAAGGGCGTGCGTCGCCAGGATGGCTCGCTGGTCCGTTTCGACGGCAACGCAGCAGTCCTGCTGAACGCCAAGCTCGAACCCATCGGCACGCGCATTTTTGGACCGGTCACCCGTGAACTGCGCACTGAGCGCTTCATGAAGATCGTCTCCCTCGCGCCTGAAGTTCTGTAAGGAGTCGTCATGGACAAAATTCGCAAGAACGACGAAGTCATCGTCCTGACCGGCAAGGACAAGGGCAAGCGTGGCGTCGTCCAGCAGCGCGTGAGCGCAGACTACATCGTGGTCGATGGCGTGAACGTCGCCAAGAAGGCTGTGAAGCCGAACCCGATGACGGGTGCAACTGGTGGCATCGTTGACAAGCTGATGCCCATTCATGTGTCCAACGTGGCGATTTTTAACGCCGCAACGGGCAAGGCAGATCGTGTGGGCGTCAAGCTCGTGGACGGCAAGCGCGTCCGCGTGTACAAGTCCACCGGCGAAGTGGTGAAGGTGTAAGACATGGCACGTTTTCACGAGAAATATCAAAAAGAGGTCGTCCCTGCGCTGACCTCCAAGTTCGGCTACAAGTCGCCGATGGAAGTCCCGCGACTGACCAAGATCACCCTGAACATGGGTCTGGGCGAAGCCGTTGCTGACAAGAAGATCATCGAGCACGCTGTTGGCGACCTGACCAAGATCGCCGGCCAGAAGCCGGTCGTCACCAAGGCACGTAAAGCGATCGCTGGTTTCAAGATCCGCGAAGGCTACCCGATCGGTTGCATGGTGACCCTGCGCGGCCAGCACATGTACGAATTCCTCGACCGCCTGGTCACCATCGCTTTCCCGCGTGTGCGTGACTTCCGTGGCGTGTCCGGCAAGTCCTTCGATGGCCGTGGCAACTACAACATCGGTATCAAGGAACAGATCATCTTCCCGGAAATCGAGTACGACAAGATCGATGCGCTGCGTGGCATGAACATCAGCATCACCACGACTGCCAAGACCGACGAGGAAGCGAAAGCGCTGCTCGCCGCCTTTAAATTCCCGTTCAGAAACTGAGGTCGCCATGGCTAAACTGGCACTGATTAACCGTGAACAGAAGCGCGCTGCGCTGGTGAAGAAATACGCCGCCAAGCGTGCTGAGTTGAAAGCGATCATCGACGATCAGTCGAAATCGGAAGAAGAGCGCTACGACGCACGCCTGAAGTTGCAAGGCCTGCCGCGTAACTCGGCTCCGACCCGTCAGCGCAATCGTTGCGCACTGACCGGTCGTCCGCGTGGCACCTTCCGCAAGTTCGGCCTCGGCCGTATCAAGGTCCGTGAAATCGCCATGCGTGGCGAGATCCCGGGCATGACCAAAGCTAGCTGGTAATAGGAGAACAAGCGATGAGTATGAGCGATCCTATCGCCGATATGCTGACCCGTATCCGCAACGCGCAAACCGTCAATAAAACTTCGGTGGCCATGCCGTCGTCGAAGCTGAAAGTGGCGATTGCACGCGTGCTGAAGGATGAGGGCTACATCGAGAACTACGCCGTTGCCGGCGACGCTGGCAAGCCGACGCTTTCGATCGAGCTGAAGTACTACGCAGGCCGCCCTGTGATCGAGAAGATCGAGCGCGTTTCGCGCCCTGGTCTGCGCATCTACCGCGGCAAGACCGAGATCCCGACCGTGATGAACGGCCTGGGTGTCACCATCGTGTCCACGCCCCAGGGTGTGATGACTGACCGCAAGGCACGCGCTACCGGCATCGGTGGCGAGATCCTGTGCTACGTGGCGTAAGGGGGAATAGACATGTCTCGTGTAGGTAAGATGCCGATCGCGCTGCCTGCTGGCGTCGAAGTGACGATCGCAGCAGACAAGATCACCGTCAAGGGTGCCCAAGGCACCCTGTCCCTCCCGCTGACCGGCCAGGTCGTGGTGAAGAACGAAAACAACACGCTGACCTTTGCGCCGGCTGACGAATCGCGTGAAGCCAACGCGATGTCGGGCACCGTTCGCGCGCTGGTCAACAACATGGTCAATGGCGTGACCAAGGGCTTCGAGAAGAAGCTGTCGCTGGTGGGCGTGGGCTTCAAGGCCCAGGCACAAGGCGACAAGCTGAATCTGTCGCTCGGTTTCTCGCACCCGGTCGTGCACCAGATGCCGGCTGGCGTGAAATGCGAAACCCCGACGCAGACCGAAATCGTCATCAAGGGTATCGACCGCCAGAAGGTGGGTCAGGTTGCTGCAGAAGTGCGCGCCTACCGCAGCCCCGAGCCTTACAAGGGCAAGGGCGTCCGCTATGTGGACGAGGTTGTGGTGATCAAAGAAACCAAGAAGAAGTAAGGGTTGACCATGGACAAGAAAGAATCCCGCCTGCGCCGTGCCCGCCAAACGCGTGCCAAGATCGCAGAGCTCAAGGTAAGCCGCCTTGCCGTGCACCGTACCAACCTGCACATCTACGCAACCATCATCGGTCCGGATGCCAAGGTCCTCGCGTCGGCATCGACCGTGGAAGCCGAAGTGCGTGCCGAGCTGGCTGGCAAGACGGGCAAGGGCGGCAACGCCGCTGCTGCCGCTCTGGTTGGCAAGCGTGTCGCCGAGAAGGCGCTCAAGGCAGGCATCGAGTCGGTCGCTTTCGACCGCTCCGGTTTCCGTTACCACGGTCGTGTGAAAGCAGTTGCTGAGGCAGCTCGCGAAGCCGGCCTGAAGTTCTAAGGAATACTCATCATGGCAAAAATGCAACCGAAAATGCAAAGCGACAAGCCGGATGACGGCATGCGCGAAAAAATGATTGCGGTCAACCGCGTCACCAAAGTGGTGAAGGGCGGCCGCATCATGGGCTTCGCAGCGCTGGCTGTGGTGGGTGACGGCGACGGCCGCATCGGCATGGGCAAGGGCAAGTCGAAAGAAGTGCCGGTCGCCGTGCAAAAGGCTATGGAAGAAGCTCGTCGCAAGATGATCAAGGTCACGCTGAAGAACGGCACACTGCAGCACACCGTGCACGGTCAGCATGGCGCATCGTCGGTGATGATGATCCCGGCAAAAGACGGTACCGGCGTGATCGCTGGTGGCCCGATGCGCGCGATTTTCGAAGTCATGGGCGTGACCAACGTCGTGGCCAAGTCGCACGGTTCGACCAATCCTTACAACATGGTGCGCGCGACCCTCGACGGTCTGGCCAAGATGAGCACCCCGTCCGAGATCGCTGCCAAACGTGGCAAGACGGTCGAAGAAATTCTGGGCTGAGGTGATTGAAATGGCAAACACTGTGAAAGTCAAACTGGTCAAAGGCCTGATCGGCACCAAGCAGTCGCACCGCGCGACCGTGCGTGGCCTGGGCCTGCGCAAGCTGAACTCCGAGTCGACTCTGGAAGATACGCCGGCAGTTCGCGGCATGATCAACAAGGTCGCTTACCTCGTGAAAGTGATCGGCTAAGACCGGTCACAAACGGAGAACAAGATGCAACTCAACACGATTCAACCCGCTGAAGGCGCGAAGCACGCTAAGCGTCGCGTCGGTCGCGGTATCGGCTCGGGCCTCGGCAAGACTGCCGGCCGCGGCCACAAGGGTCAGAAGTCCCGTGCAGGCGGCTTCCACAAGGTCGGTTTCGAAGGCGGCCAGATGCCGCTGCAGCGTCGTATCCCGAAGCGTGGCTTCAAGTCGCAAGCCAAGCCGTTCAAGGCAGAAGTTCGCCTGGGTGACCTCGCCAGCCTGGCAGTCGATCAGATCGACCTGCTGGTGCTCAAGCAGGCTGGCCTGGTGTCGGACCTGGCCCGCTCGGTGCGTGTGATCAAGGCCGGTGAGCTGGCCAAGAAGGTCACCCTGAAGGGTATCGTCGCTACCGCTGGTGCCAAGGCTGCAATCGAAGCCGCTGGCGGCTCGGTCGAGTAAGTAACACTCGCAACGCAAGCAACAGGAACAGGTCAGGCAACGTGGCAACGTCTCCGAAACTCGCGAAAAGCGCCGCAAGCGGCTTCCCTTGGGGCCGTCTGTGGTTCTTGCTGGGCGCCCTCGTCGTGTTCCGGGTTGGCGCGCACATTCCTGTGCCGGGTATCGATCCGGTCCAGCTGGCTGCGCTGTTCAACCAGAACCGTGGCGGCATCCTTGGCATGTTCAACATGTTCTCGGGTGGTGCACTGTCGCGCTTCACCATCTTCGCGCTGGGTATCATGCCGTACATCTCGGCATCGATCATCATGCAGCTGCTGTCGGTCGTTTCGCCGCAGCTGGAAGCGCTGAAGAAGGAAGGCGAGTCGGGCCGCCGCAAGATCACCCAGTACACCCGCTATGGCACCCTGGTGCTGGCGACTTTCCAGGCACTTGGCATTGCCATCGCGCTGGAATCGCAGGCCGGTCTGGTGATCGATCCGGGTCTGGCGTTCCGCTTCACCACCGCAGTGACGCTGGTGACTGGTACGATGTTCCTGATGTGGCTGGGTGAGCAGATTACCGAGCGTGGTCTCGGCAACGGCATCTCGATCATCATCTTCGGTGGTATCGCAGCCGGCTTGCCGAACGCGATTGGCGGCCTGTTCGAACTGGTTCGTACCGGCTCGATGAATGCACTGTCGGCCATCCTGATCTGCCTGATCGTTGGGCTGGTGACTTTCCTGGTTGTGTTCGTCGAACGCGGCCAGCGCAAGATCCTGGTCAACTACGCGAAGCGTCAGGTCGGTAACAAGGTGTATGGCGGCCAAAGCAGCCATCTGCCGCTGAAGCTCAACATGGCAGGCGTGATTCCGCCGATCTTTGCATCGTCGATCATCCTGTTCCCGGCAACGATCACCAGCTGGTTCACCTCTGGTGATACCACCAGTGGCGTTGTGCGCTTCCTGAAGGACCTGGCGGCATCGCTGGCTCCGGGCGAACCGATTCATGCCTTGCTGTATGCGGTTGCGATCGTTTTCTTCTGCTTCTTCTACACCGCACTGGTGTTCAACAGCAAAGAGACGGCCGACAACCTGAAGAAGAGTGGTGCGTTTGTGCCGGGTATCCGTCCGGGTGACCAGACTGCGCGTTACATCGACAAGATCCTGACGCGTCTGACGCTGGCAGGTGCCGTGTACATCACGCTGATCTGCTTGCTGCCGGAATTCCTGATCGCTCGCTGGAATGTGCCGTTCTACTTCGGCGGTACTTCGCTGCTGATCATCGTGGTTGTCACGATGGACTTCATGGCGCAGGTGCAGAACTATGTAATGTCGCAGCAGTATGAATCGCTGCTGCGCAAGGCAAATTTCAAGGGCGGCATGCCGACCCGTTGAACAAGGATTTAAAGCTTCTCTATGTCCAAGGACGACGTTATTCAGATGCAAGGTGAGGTTCTGGAGAACCTGCCGAACGCTACCTTCAGGGTCAAACTGGAAAACGGTCATGTCGTGCTGGGACATATCTCCGGAAAGATGCGAATGAACTACATCCGCATCCTGCCGGGGGATAAGGTGACAGTTGAACTGACACCTTACGACTTGAGCAGGGCGCGGATTGTTTTCCGTACAAAGTAAAACCAGGTAACTAGAAGACTGAAAGAAAGAGGGCCATCATGAAAGTGCTCGCATCAGTAAAGCGGATCTGCCGCAACTGCAAGATCATCAAGCGCAAGGGTGTTGTTCGCGTTATCTGCGTCGAACCGCGCCACAAGCAGCGCCAGGGTTAATTAACGTTATTGATCGAGGAATAACGAATGGCACGTATTGCAGGGGTTAACATCCCCAACCACCAGCACATCGTCGTCGGTCTGACCGCCGTCTATGGCATCGGCCGCCCGCGCGCTGAACTGATCTGCGCGAACACCGGTGTTCCGACCAACAAGAAGGTCAAGGACCTCGACGACAACGAGCTCGAGAAGCTGCGTGACGAGATCGGCAAGTTCATCGTCGAAGGCGACCTGCGCCGTGAGCTGTCGATGAACATCAAGCGACTGATGGACCTGGGCTGCTACCGCGGTCTGCGTCATCGTCGTGGCCTGCCGGTCCGCGGCCAGCGCACCCGTACCAACGCACGTACCCGCAAGGGCCCGCGCAAAGCAGCGCAAGCGCTGAAGAAGTAATCCTGTAGCGGATACAAGGAACCCATCATGGCAAAATCCCCGAACAACGCCGCTTCCGCGCGCGTTCGCAAGAAAGTCAAGAAGAACGTTGCCGAAGGTATCGCGCACGTTCACGCTTCGTTCAACAATACGATCATCACGATCACCGACCGTCAGGGCAATGCTCTGTCGTGGGCGACCTCGGGTGGTGCTGGCTTCAAGGGCTCGCGTAAGTCTACCCCGTTCGCTGCACAGGTGGCTGCTGAAGCCGCTGGCAAGGTTGCAGTCGAATGCGGCGTGAAGAACCTGGAAGTGCGTATCAAGGGTCCGGGCCCGGGCCGTGAGTCGGCTGTTCGCGCACTGAACAACCTGGGCATCAAGATCACCCAGATTCAGGACGTGACGCCTGTGCCGCATAACGGCTGCCGTCCGCCGAAGCGCCGCCGCATCTAAGCGCTCTGCAGTTTTCGTAGTACCCGCGACCCGCCGGCGACGGCGGGTTTTGTTCTAAGACCACCGTTCGGTATCAGGCAGACCGGACTAGCGCCGTGCAGGTGTCTGCAGGCGTCATAAAGAAAAGGAAATTAACGTGGCACGTTATATCGGACCCAAAGCCAAACTCTCCCGCCGCGAAGGCACCGACCTGTTCCTGAAGAGCGCACGCCGCTCGCTGGATTCGAAGTGCAAACTCGATTCCAAGCCGGGCCAGCACGGCCGCACGTCGGGTGCACGTACCTCCGACTACGGTAACCAGCTGCGCGAAAAGCAGAAGGTCAAGCGCATGTACGGCGTCCTCGAGCGTCAGTTCCGCCGCTACTTCGCTGAAGCCGATCGCCGCAAGGGCAACACCGGCGAAACCCTGCTGCAACTGCTGGAATCGCGTCTGGACAACGTCGTCTATCGCCTCGGTTTCGCTTCGACTCGCGCGGAAGCCCGCCAGCTGGTGTCGCACAAGGCCATCGTCGTGAACGGCAACGTCGTGAACATCCCGTCGTTCCAGGTCAAGGTCGGTGACGTCGTCGCTATCCGTGAAAAGGCACGCAAGCAAGTGCGTATCGCTGAAGCGCTGTCGCTGGCAGAACAGTCGGGCTTCCCGCTGTGGGTGTCGGTCGATGCGAAGAAGATGGAAGGTTCGCTGAAGACCCTGCCGGATCGCTCGGACTACAACCAGGAAGTCAACGAGTCGCTGATCGTCGAACTGTACTCGCGTTAATTTTCCCCCCGGCGCCGGTTGCTCTGCACCCGGCGCCTTTCGATATGCCATCAGCCTTATCGGTGTAACGAGCCGAGGGTATTGAAAGGA
Organism: uncultured Bifidobacterium sp.; assembly: GCA_964634245.1. Lineage (GTDB taxonomy): Bacteria > Pseudomonadota > Gammaproteobacteria > Burkholderiales > Burkholderiaceae_D > Pernthalerella. Next base: position 116,459 of record CAZWIE010000009.1, on the reverse strand, counting down.
TATTCATGCAAAACAATCTGTTGAAGCCCCGTATCATCGAAGTCGAGCCGCTCGGTCTCGGTCACGCCAAAGTCGTGATGGAGCCTTTCGAGCGTGGCTACGGCCATACGCTGGGCAACGCGCTGCGTCGCGTGCTGCTGTCGTCGATGGTCGGTTACGCTCCGACTGAAGTGACGATCGCTGGCGTCGTGCACGAGTATTCGTCGCTGGACGGCGTCCAGGAAGACGTGGTCGACATCCTGCTGAACCTGAAGGGCGTCGTCTTCAAGCTGCACAACCGCGACGACGTCACGCTGACCCTGAAGAAGGAAGGCGAAGGCGCCGTGCTGGCATCGGACATCGACCTGCCGCACGACGTGGAACTGATCAATCCGGACCACGTGATCGCTCACCTGACCCCGGGCGGCAAGCTGGACATGCAAGTCAAGGTCGAGAAAGGCCGCGGCTATGTGCCGGGTAACGTGCGCCGCCTGTCGGAAGACGCGAACAAGACCATCGGTCGTATCATTCTCGATGCATCGTTCTCGCCGGTTCGCCGCGTGTCGTACACCGTTGAGTCCGCTCGTGTGGAACAGCGTACTGACCTCGACAAGCTGGTCATCAACATCGAGACCAACGGCGTGATCACGCCGGAAGAAGCGATCCGCCAGTCGGCTCGCGTTCTGGTCGATCAGCTGACCGTGTTCGCTGCCCTGGAAGGTACCGAGACTGCTGCAGAAGCACCGTCGCGCGCACCGACCGTCGATCCTATCCTGCTGCGTCCGGTCGACGACCTCGAACTCACCGTCCGTTCTGCAAACTGCCTGAAAGCCGAGAATATCTACTACATCGGCGACCTGATCCAGCGCAGCGAGAACGAACTGCTGAAGACCCCGAACCTGGGCCGCAAGTCGCTCAACGAAATCAAGGAAGTCCTTGCTTCGCGCGGCCTGACCCTCGGCATGAAACTCGAAAACTGGCCGCCGGCTGGTCTCGAGAAGTAATCGGGAATTTATTTAAACATCCACCGGCCCGCGCTGCCCCGACGACAAGCTTCGGAAGGGCAGCGATAGAAGAGCTGGATAGAAGACTCTGAAAAGGAAGAAATCATGCGCCATCGTAACGGCCTTCGTAAGCTGAACCGCACCTCGTCGCACCGCCTCGCGATGCTCCGTAACATGACCGTTTCGCTGCTGCGTCACGAAGCGATCAAGACCACGCTGCCGAAGGCAAAAGAACTGCGCCGCGTTGTCGAGCCGATGATCACCCTGGGCAAAGTCGATAGCCTGGCCAACAAGCGTCTGGCTTTCTCGCGCCTGCGTGACCGTGAAATCGTCGGCAAGCTGTTCGCCGAAATCGGTCCGCGCTACAAGAACCGCAACGGCGGTTACCTGCGCATCCTGAAGATGGGCTTCCGCGTTGGCGACAATGCTCCGATGGCCTTCGTCGAACTGGTCGATCGTCCGGAGCCGACCGAAGCCGTGGAAGTTGCCGAGTAAGTCAGGCAAGCACGCTGAACAAAGGCCGCACGTGTGCGGCCTTTTTCTTTGCCTGTCGCCGCGATGACCGGCGGCCCGACAATGCCTTGTGCGAGGGTGTGTTCCGCCAGCGGCGCCAACGGGGCCTTCCCGGTTCGTATGGCGGCCCGGGAAGCATGCCGGCCTTTGTGGCAAGATCCACTCCTCACCTGCGTATCGCTGATTCCCTAGCCTCCGAGAGCCCCGGCACCGATGTCCATCCTCCGCGTCCAAGACCTGCACAAATCCTATGGCACGGGAGCCGAGCGCCGGCCAGTCATCAATGGGGTGTCATTCGAGCTCCGGCGTGGTGAATGTTATGGACTACTGGGGCCGAATGGCGCCGGCAAGACCACCACGCTCAAGCTCTGTCTCGGTCTGACGGCGCCCGATAGCGGCAGCATCACGCTGGTCGGGCGCGACATTCCGGGCGAGGCGCGGCAAGCGCGGGCAAGGATAGGCGTCGTCCCGCAGATCGACAGCCTCGATCCCGACTTCAGCGTCGAAGAGAACCTGATCGTCTATGGCCGCTATTTCGGCATGAAGCGCGCCGACATCGTTGCGCGCCTCGACTGGCTGCTGGAATTCTCGAACCTGACTGCCAAGCGCAAGGCCTATATCAATGAGCTTTCCGGTGGCATGAAGCGACGGCTGACGCTGGCGCGCGCCCTGGTCAATGATCCTGACATCATCTTCATGGACGAGCCCACCACCGGCCTCGACCCGCAGGCGCGGCACATGATCTTGGAGCGGCTGAAGGCGCTGCTGGCGGCTGGAAAGACCATCCTGCTGACCACGCACTTCATGGATGAAGCCGAGCGCTTGTGTGACCGGTTGGCCGTGATCGACCATGGGCGCCTGATTGCCGAAGGCGCGCCGCGTGAGCTGATCGCGCGCCATATCGAATCGCAAGTGGTTGAGGTCTATGGCGACGGTGCGGTCGCCTGGGCACCGCAGGGCAAGACTCTGGCCGAGCGCGTCGAGGTCAGCGGCGAGACCGTGTTCTGCTACACCAACCGGGCTGAGCCTTTGCTGCACGACCTGTCCGGCGCCGATGGTCTGCGCTACCTGCACCGGCCGGCCAACCTCGAAGACCTGTTCCTGAAACTGACGGGCCGGGAGATGCGGGACTGAGCCCCATCGCGCCCGCGTCCGAACAGTCATCATGCATCGCTGAATTCCCTCTGCCAAGCCAACGCCGCCCCCATATCGAGTCGCCATGTCCAGCCTGATCTACCGCCTCCCGAGCTTCAGCCTGCGCTTCCTGCCTGTCCTGCGTCGCAACCTGCTGGTCTGGCGCAAGCTGGCCGTGGCCAGCATGATCGGCAATATCGCCGAGCCCCTGATCACGCTGATCGCCTTTGGTTATGGGCTGGGCAGCATGCTGCAATCGATACAGGGCGTGCCGTATCTCGAATATCTGGCCAGCGGCTCGATCTGCATGTCGGTGATGATGGCGGCTTCGTTCGAGGCGATGTTCTCCGGCTACTCGCGCATGCATGTACAAAAGACCTGGGAAGCGATCCTGAACACGCCAGTGAGCCTGGACGACATCGTGCTCGGCGAGATGTTGTGGGCCGCGACCAAGTCCATGATGTCGAGCACGGCCATCCTCGGCGTGCTGTTCGTGCTTGGCATCGGCTTGCATCCGACCACCTTGCTGGTGCCGCCGCTGCTGTTCCTGATCGGCGTGACCTTCGCGTCGATGGCCCTGATCATCAACGCACTGGCCAGCGGCTATGACTTTTTCACCTACTACATGACCTTGCTGCTGACACCGATGGTCTTCGTATCCGGTGTCTACTACCCGACCACGCAGCTACCTGATTGGCTGCAACTGCTGGCGGCCTACCTGCCGCTGAGCGCGGCGGTGCATCTTGTGCGACCATTGATTCTCGGCCACTTGCCCGAAGCGCCGCTGACGCAGATCGCTATCCTGCTCGCCTATTGCTCGATCGGCTATTACCTGGCGACCGTGCTCACCCGTCGCCGACTGCTGAAGTAAGGTCCCCAATTCAGTCTCGAACACGCCATGGAACATGTTCTGCTCGTGATGACCAATCTGCCCGACCTGCCCTCGGCGCAATCGATGGCGCGCGCGCTGGTCGGTGCGAAGCTGGCTGCCTGCGTGAACATCCTGCCGGGCGTGCAATCGGTCTATCGCTGGCAGGGCGAGGTCGAGGAAGCCAGCGAGGTCAGCTTGCTGGTGAAGACCACGCAAGGACGCTACGCACAACTGCAGCAAGCCATCATCGCCGCCCATCCTTATGACGTGCCCGAAGTGATTGCCTTGCCGCTGGCCGACGGACATCCGCCTTACCTGCACTGGGTCGCGGCCGAGATCGCGCAGGATGACCATGCTTGAGCTGCTGACATCGCCGATCATGGCTAGCCCGCAGTTTGACGGGGGCGAACGCTTGACGACCGCCGTACGCCGGCTGCGGCAAGGGCAGGAGCGATCCGTGCTGGCCCTGATGCAGGACCCTTTGCGTGTGCTGTTCGCCATCGTGCTGACGACGATTTGCCTGTTCGCCGGGCTGCTGTCTCCGGCCATCGCTGCCGACGATTTCCTGCCGCCCGAACAAGCCTTCCGTTTCAGCGCCAGCATGGCTGATGCATCGACCATCACGGTTCGCTTCGATATCGCCGACAGCTACTATCTGTACCGCGACAAGCTGCAATTCGCTGCTGAGGGCGCAACGCTCGGAGCACCGCAGGTGCCGAAGGGAAAAGTGAAGTTCGACCCGAATTTCGAGAAGAACGTCGAGACCTTCCATCACCAGCTGGTCGTCACGCTGCCGGTACAGGCCAGCGGCGCCTTCACGCTGAAAGTTACGAGCCAGGGTTGCTCGGAGAAGGGGCTCTGCTATCCGCCGATGAGTTCGGAAGCGAAGCTGTCGTCGCCGCTCGGCAGCAGCTCGCCGGCGGCCACGACGGTACAAGACAAGTCCTCCGCCACGGCAGCTGGTGATGCTGCTGCAACTTCCGAAGCGCAAGTCAGCGGCGACAACGAGATGGGCCGTATCGAAGCAGCGCTCGCCAGCGGCCGCTTGCTGATGATCGTGCCGCTGTTCCTGTTGCTGGGCCTAGGCCTGTCATTCACGCCTTGCGTGCTGCCGATGGTGCCCATCCTGTCCTTCATCATCGCCGGCGAAGGCGCGCAGACCAGCCGCAGCCGCGGCTTCGTGCTGGCGCTCGCGTATTCGCTCGGCATGGCGCTGGTCTACACGGCCCTCGGCATTGCTGCAGGCCTGGTGGGCGAGGGCCTGTCGGCGGCGCTGCAAAGCCCGCCTTTCCTTGCCGGTTTCGCGATCCTGATGGCCGTGATGGCCTTGTCGATGTTCGACATCTACCAGTTGCAGATGCCAGCCTCGCTGCAGCTGGCGCTAACCCGTTTGTCGGAACGCCAGCGCGCCGGCAAGCTGGCCGGTGTGTTCGCGATGGGCGCAATCTCGGCCCTGATCGTCGGCCCCTGCGTGGCTGCGCCGCTGGCCGGTGCTCTGGTCTACATCAGCCAGACCCGCGATGTGTTCGTCGGCGGAAGCGCGCTGTTCTCGATGGCGGCCGGCATGAGCCTGCCGCTGCTGCTGGTCGGCTTGTCGGCCGGCGCGCTGCTGCCGCGCGCCGGTACCTGGATGCAGGCGGTGAAGGCCTTCTTCGGCGTGTTGATGCTCGCGCTCGCCTTGTGGATGGTCGCGCCGCTGATTCCGGCATGGCTGTTGATGCTGGGCTGGGGCGTGCTGGGCGCGGGCTATGGCGCATCGCTGCTGTTCGCGAAATCGCAGGGCTGGAAGGCACGTGTCGTCGGCATCGCCTTCATGCTGCTCGGTGCGGTGCAGCTGGTCGGTGTGGCGACCGGCGGCCGCGAACCATGGGCGCCGCTGGCCCATCTCAGTGGTGAGCGCGTCGAGAAGACAGCTTTCACGCGCATCAAGAGCGTGGCCGACCTCGAGCGCGCCATTGCGTCCGCGAATGGCCGCGTCGTGATGCTCGACTTCTATGCGGACTGGTGCGTGTCCTGCATCGAGATGGAGAAACTCACCTTCAGCGATCCGGCCGTGCGGGCCGAGCTTGACCAGATGCTGCTGCTGCAGGCCGACGTCACTGCCAATGATGACGACGATAAAGCGCTGCTGAAGCGCTTCGGCCTGTTCGGGCCACCCGGCATCCTGTTCTTCGGCCGCAGCGGCGACGAAGTGCGTGCCGCGCGTGTGATCGGTTACCAGAAGCCTGCCGTCTTCCTGCAATCACTAGCGCGCGTCAACGGCCGCTGAGCGCGCATCCGCATTTTGCCGGCGCAAGACAGCGCTGTCGTTGTGACCTTTATCAAGCCTGGCTATTTGCATAGAGCCAGATTGTCTTTGGCGTGCGCCGCCAGCCCCGTTAGGATATGTTGATAGTTTGTCCATTTAACAAAGGGGATACCATGGCATTGCATCTCGGCGATACCGCGCCTGATTTCGAGCAGGATTCTTCAATTGGCAAAATTCGCTTCCACGACTGGGCGGGCGATGCCTGGGTCGTGCTGTTCTCGCACCCGGCCGATTTCACGCCGGTCTGCACTACCGAGCTGGGTCTGACCGCGAAGCTCAAGCCTGAATTCGACAAGCGCAATGTGAAGGCAATCGCGCTGTCGGTCGATCCGGCTGACAAGCACACCTCGTGGATCAAGGACATCGAAGAGACGCAGAAGACCGTGGTCGGCTTCCCCATCATTGCGGACGCTGACAAGAAGGTGTCGGCGCTGTACGACATGATCCACCCGAACCAGTCGGAGACCGCGACTGTGCGCTCGCTGTTCATCATCGACCCGAAGAAAAAGGTGCGACTGATGATCACCTACCCGATGAGTACCGGCCGCAATTTCGATGAAGTGCTGCGCGTGATCGATGCGCTGCAGCTGACCGATGGCTATACCGTGGCGACGCCGGGCAACTGGAAAGATGGCGATGACGTGATCATTCCACTCAGCGTGCAGGATGAAGCGGTGATCAAGCAGAAGTATCCGAAAGGGTATACGGCACCCAAGCCCTATCTGCGCATCACGCCGCAGCCCAACAAATAATCCGGCAATGCAATGAAAAGCGGCCACCTTCGGGTGGCCGCAGTGCTTTCCGGGCTCAGCGCCGCGGCGGAAGATCCGGCAACGGAGGCAGTTCAGGCAGCGACGTCTCGGAATGCAGGTCCGGTAGCGGCGGAAGCTCGACCGAAGCTGGCGCCGCACGTGGCTTGACAGGCGACGTCGGCACGGTCTGGGTCTCGTCGGAAAAGCGGACCTTGCCACTCTTCATGGCTTTTTTCTCCAGCAGCACGTTCAGTGCCTTCGCATCGAGTGCGTTGTTGAGGGTTTTCATATCATTGTTCTTCACGGCGGCCCGGTCGACTGCATACATGTTCCGCATCAGCAGGTCGACCTTGTCTCTGGACAGGCCGGATTTTTCCAGCCGATCGCGCAGCACGGTAACGGCACGCTTGGCTGCGCGCTGGGTCTTGCCGGTGGTGTCTTCTTCAAGCCGGGATTGCGGGACGCGGGAAAAGACGATCAGCTTTTCGCGCTTGCCGTTCGGCGCGATCATCTTTTGCTTTTCAGCAATTGTGATCTCGTACTTCACGCCGAATTCGTCCGGGCCGGTCAGGTCGCGGCGGCCAATCGTGGGGGTGGACATGTGGCGTTCCTCGCTGGGATTCAGGGGTAAACGACAGCTGGATTGACCAAACTGTCGTTTTTCTGTGACTGAAATCCCCGCGTAGTTCGCTGAACGGCCGCCCGCTGCGGCCGTGATGGCGCCGGAGGCCCGGCGCCGTTTTGAACTTCTTACTTCAGCAGGCGTGCGATGTCGCGCGCGAAATAGGTCAGCACACCGTCGGCGCCAGCACGCTTGAAGGACAACATCGCTTCCATCATCGCTTTGTCATGGTCGAGCCAGCCGTTCTGCGCGGCGGCCTTGATCATCGCGTATTCGCCGCTGACCTGGTAGGCAAAGGTCGGCATCCGGAATTCATCCTTCACGCGACGAACGATGTCGAGGTAGGGCATGCCCGGCTTGACCATCACCATGTCCGCGCCTTCGGCGATGTCGAGCGCCACTTCGCGCAGCGCCTCGTCGCTGTTGGCCGGGTCCATCTGGTAAGTGGCCTTGTTGCCCTTGCCCAGATTGGCCGCCGAGCCGACCGCATCGCGGAACGGGCCGTAGAAGGCCGACGCGTACTTCGCCGAGTAAGCCATGATACGGGTGTAGATGAAGCCTGCCGATTCGAGCCCGGCGCGGATGGCACCGATGCGGCCATCCATCATGTCCGACGGCGCAACCACATCGACGCCGGCCTCGGCCTGAGCCAGCGCCTGCTTCACCAGGATCGCGCTGGTTTCGTCGTTCAGCACATAGCCATCGTCATTGATGACGCCATCCTGGCCATGGCTGGTATACGGGTCAAGCGCCACATCGGTCAGCACGCCCAGTTCCGGGAAGCGCGACTTGATCGCCTTCACAGCACGCGGCACCAGACCATTCGGATTGATCGCTTCGATGCCATCGGGCGTTTTCAGCGACGCATCGATCACCGGGAACAGCGCCATGACGGGAATGCCAAGGTTCACGCAGTCTTCGGCGACGGCCATCAGCAGGTCGACCGACACGCGTTCGACGCCCGGCATCGACGGCACCGCTTCGCGGCGGTTGCTGCCGTCAAGGATGAAGACCGGATAGATCAGGTCGGCGGCAGTCAGGGTGTGTTCGCGCATCAGTGCGCGCGAGAATGCATCCTTGCGCATGCGGCGCATGCGGATTGCGGGAAATTGCGGTTGTTGTGCCATGGTTGCTCGCTAGCTTCTTGGGTTGCTGTTCAATTCATCCGGGCCGCCGCCTCGCGCGCATGGCTGCGGCAGCACCTGAAACTTTTGGCAGGCATCGCCCCTCAGACTGATGGGTGATTGCTCACCTCCCGCTTCTCCTCCCTGAGCGGGGCTGCCTCGTTTGAAGGCGCGGCAGCGTTGAACCCTGGAGACCTTCCCCTTTCTCCAGGGTTTTTTTATTCCTTCGCTTATTCCTTATTCGTTAGCGGCCTGTTCGCCATCGACAGGGCCAGGCGCTGCATCGGGCGCATCCTGCGCCGCTGCGTCCACAGGCTCGCTGTCCACCAGTCCGAGCAGGGTACGAATCTTCAGGTCCGCTTCCTCGATGCCGATGCGTTTGAGCGAAGAGAACATCTGCACCGAGAATGGCAGAGGCTGGCCGGCCTCGTCAACGTAGCTGCCAAGGATGGTGCGCGCCAGTCGCATCGCGTCGGCCTGCTCGCTGCGGTTAAGTTTGTCGGCTTTGCTCAGCAGGCAATGGATGGGCTTGCCGGTCGGGGCGAACCATTCGAGCATCTCGACGTCCAGCTCCGTGAACGGCCGCCGTGCATCCATGATCAGCACCAGCGCCGCCAATTGCTCGCGCGCCTGCACATAGCGGCCCAGCAGGTCTTGCCAGTGGTGCTTTGCCGTGCCCGACACCTCGGCATAGCCATAGCCGGGCAAGTCGACCAGGAAGGCGCGGATTTCTTCGATACGCGTCGCATCCTTGCGGTGCATCGCCACATGCGCGCCGCCAATCGAAAAGAAATTGATGTGCTGGGTGCGGCCCGGTGTCTTTGAGGCGAAGGCCAGCTTCTTTTGATTGCACAGCAGGTTGATTGCGGTCGATTTGCCGGCATTCGAGCGGCCGGCAAAGGCGATTTCCGGCAATTGATATTTTGGCAAATCCTGAAGCCGGTTGACGGTCGTGAAGAAGCGGGCTTGCCAGAGTACGGACATGAGGAATGCTGAGGGCAGTGAAGAAGCGGTGAACAGGCAGGAAATCTGCGGAATTTCGGTCATGTGCCAGACAAGCCCGAGGGGGCATTGTAGTACAATGCCGGGCTGTATTTCCGCACAAACCAACCACAAGATCCGGGTGCCTGAATGAATCGTGCTCTCTCGCTGTTCGTCAAATGCGTTTCCATCGCGCTGCTTGCGTCTGCCACCGTGGCTTCGGCCAACGAAGGCAAGCCTGCTGCTGCGGCCGATGCCAACAAGGGCGGCAGCCTGTACACGAACGGTGACGCCTCGCGCGGCGTGACCGCCTGCGTCGCTTGCCACGGCAATGCCGGCAACGCGACCATTACCCAAAACCCGAAACTGGCTGGCCAGCACGCCGCCTACCTGCAAAAGCAGCTGCATGACTTCACGACCCCGGCCCGCAACAATGCGGTGATGACCGCGATCGCGAAGGCGCTGACCGAAGAAGACGTGCGCAACCTCGCTGCCTACCTCGAGTCGCAGAAGCCGGCACCGGGCGCCGCGAAGAACAAGGCGACCGTCGAGCTGGGCAAGAAGATCTACCGCGGCGGCATCGCCGAGAAGAACGTTCCGGCATGCGCAGGCTGCCACAGCCCGAATGGCGCCGGCATCCCGGCCCAGTTTGCCCGCGTCGCCGGCCAGCATCAGGATTACACGACCGCGCAGCTGAACAACTTCCGCGCCGGCACCCGTAGCAATTCGGCGCAAATGTCGACCGTTGCCAAGCGCCTGTCGGATGCGGAAATCGCAGCTGTCGCTGACTACATGGCCGGATTGAAGTAAAACAAGGCATTCCCGCGCCGCGTCGTCAGGCTGGCGACGAAGCAGCGGGAAGCGTCAAGGTTCGAAGGGGGGAGGCCAGGCGCCGCCCCCTTTTTTGTTTGTCGCACACGACTGAGCAAACAGACAAATTCTGACGATGGATACTGGCACGGACACTCGCACGGATACAGGCGCCCCGGTCACGGCAGGCGCCGGCATGGACACAGGCAGCGGCGCAGGCACGCAGGGCATCGTCGTGGCGACACAAAGCCGCTGGCTCGCCGACCTGATCGAACTGATTTCATCGATGCGCTTTGCGATCAGCCTGCTGACCGTGATTTCGATCGCATCCGTGATCGGCACCGTGGTCACTCAGGGCGACCCGATGCCGAACTACGTGAACCAGTTCGGACCGTTCTGGTTCGAGGTCTTCGCGCGCTTCTCGATCTATTCCGTCTATTCGGCCTGGTGGTTCCTGCTGATCATGGGCTTCCTGGTTGCGTCGACCTCGCTGTGCATCGTACGCAATGCGCCGAAGATGCTGAACGACATGAAGAGCTGGCGCGAGAATGTGCGCGAACAGTCACTGCGAAACTTCCATCACCACACCGAATGGACCGATGGTGCCGACAGCGTACAGGCCGCACAGGTGGCTGCCGCGCGTGTAAAGGGCGCCGGCTATCAGGTCAAGCTGCTGCAGAAGGATGGCGCGGTGCTGCTGACGGCCAAGCAGGGCGCGGCGAACAAGCTCGGCTACATTTTCGCGCATGCGGCCATCGTCATCATCTGCGTGGGCGGCCTGCTTGACTCCAACCTGCCGATCCGCGCGCAGCAATGGCTGTTCGACAAAGAGCCCTTCATCGGCAATGGCGTGATCGCCGACATCCCGGCCAAGCATCGCCTCGGCCTCGGCAACCCGACTTTCCGCGGCAATACCTTCATCCCCGAAGGCAGCACCGGTAACACGGCGGTGATCCCGGCCGGCGAAGGCGTGCTGATTCAGGAATTGCCGTTCTCGATCAAGCTGGATAAGTTCATCGTCGAGTTCTACTCCACCGGCATGCCCAAGCTGTTCGCATCGAACGTGGTTGTCACCGATAACCAGACTGGCAAGAGCTTCCCGGCCACTATCAAGGTCAACGAGCCGCTGATCTACAAGGGCCTCGCGGTCTATCAGTCGAGCTTCGAGGATGGTGGCAGCCACCTGAAGCTGGCAGGCTATCCGATGCAAGGCCCCGGCAATGGCAGTTTCCCGGTCGAGGGCGTGGTCGGCAATTCGACGCCGCTGTCCGGCAGTGGTGGCAGCAAGTACACGATCGAATGGACAGGCTTCCGTCCGTTCAACGTCGAAAACACCGCGGCCAACGGGCAGGATGTGCGTGCCGTCGATACCAACAAGAGCTTCAACGAAAAAATCGGCGCATCGCTCGACAAGCAGCTGGGTTCGGCCGCCAATACGAAGAAGGCAAAAGACCTGAAGAACGTCGGCCCCAGCGTGCAGTACAAGCTGCGCGACAGTAATGGCCAGGCGCGCGAATTCAACAACTACATGCTGCCGGTGAAAGTCGATGGCGCCGAGGTCTTCCTCGCCGGTGTGCGCGAGAGTCCGGCCGAAGGCTTCCGCTACCTGCGCATTCCGGCCGACGCGAACGGCAAGATCGATGAGTGGATGCGCCTGCGCGCAGCCATTACCGATCCGGCACTGCGCGAGAAGGCAGCGCGCCGCTACGCAGAGAAAGTGCCGCTGGGCAGCCCGGGCAATGGCGGCAACCCTCAACTGCGTGAGCAGCTCCAGGCCTCCGCATTGCGCGGCCTGACCGTGTTCGCTGGCGATGACAAAGGCTCCGGCTATATCGCGGTGGCGCGCTTCATCGGCAAGCTGCCGGAAGAGCAGCAAGAGAAAGCGGCCGATGTCTTCATGAAGATCCTCAATGGCAGCCTGTGGGAACTGTGGCAGGCTGCACGCGAGAAAGATAGCTTGCCGGCGATGAAGGCGGATGAGGCCAATGGCCGCTTCCTGCGCATGGCCACCGATGCCATCGCCGACAGCTTCTTCTACGGCGCACCGGTGATCTTGCAGCTGCGCGGGTTTGACGAGGTGAAGGCATCGGTCTTCCAGGTCACCCGTTCGCCGGGCAAGAAGGTCGTCTACCTCGGTTGCCTGCTGCTGGTGCTGGGCGTGTTCGCGATGCTGTACGTGCGCGAACGCCGGCTGTGGATCTGGTTCCGCGCCGGCGAGGGTGGCGGTTCGCATGCGCTGATGGCCATGAGCACACAGCGCCGCAACCTCGACTTCGACCGCGAATATGAGCGTATGAAAGAAAGGCTGGCCGGCAAGCCGGCAGCCTGATCGCACTGCCGGCGTCGAATAGCCCTGCATTTAGCGTGGGCATGGCGCGAACATGGTGCGGGAACAGTGTGGGCAACGCTCCGGTGTCGCGGAAAGCAGCGCATCATGCGCTGGACTATACTTTCAAGGCATTCACAACACGCCGCCGTGGTGGATGTATGGAGAACTACGATGGAAATCACGCAAGAAATCGCTGTTGAACAATCGCCGGGCTGGATCCGTGGCCGCAGCCTGTATGACTGGCTGTTCGCCCTGCTGCTGCTCGCTGGCGCACTGTTTTCGTTGAACCGCTACGGCGAGTTCATGGATATTTATGAGCAGGGCATCCTGCTGGCGGCGGTACCGACTTTCGTCGGCCTCGGCTGGTATTGGCGGCCGGTGCGCACGCTGATCCTGTTGATCGGAGCGCTGTCGCTGGCGGGCATTTACTTCTACGCCGGTAACCTCGAGATGGCGCAGACGCGCTTCTTCCTGAAGTACATGCTGTCGAGTCAGTCGGCCATCCTGTGGATGAGCACGCTGTTCTTCCTGTCGACGCTGTTCCATTGGGGCGGCTTGCTCGCGCGTTCCGAATTCGGCGGCGCGGTCGGCAGCAAGCTGTGCTGGGCGGCGATCGTACTCGGCTTCACCGGCATGATGGTGCGCTGGTACGAGTCTTACCTGCTGGGTGCCGACATCGGCCACATCCCTGTCTCGAACCTGTACGAAGTCTTCGTGCTGTTCTGCCTGATCACGTCGATGTTCCTGATGTTCTACGAGCAGAAGTACGAAACCCGCGCGGTCAGCCCCTTTGTTCTGCTGGTGATCTCGGCCGCGGTCGGCTTCCTGCTCTGGTACATGACCAGCCGCGAAGCGCACGAAATCCAGCCGCTGGTGCCGGCGCTGCAAAGCTGGTGGATGAAGATCCACGTGCCCGCCAACTTCATCGGCTATGGCACCTTCGCGCTGGCGGCCATGGTCGGCGTTGCCTACCTGCTGAAGGCCAAGGGCAAGCTGGCTGATCGCCTGCCGCCGCTCGAAGTGCTCGACGACATCATGTACAAGGCGATTGCCGTCGGTTTTGCGTTCTTCACGATCGCGACTATCCTCGGCGCGCTGTGGGCGGCCGAAGCCTGGGGTGGCTACTGGTCCTGGGACCCGAAGGAAACCTGGGCACTGATCGTCTGGCTCAACTATGCAGCCTGGCTGCACATGCGCTTGATGAAAGGCCTGCGCGGCCTGGTCGCGGCATGGTGGGCCGTGGGTGGTCTGCTGGTGACGACCTTTGCCTTCCTCGGCGTGAACATGTTCCTGTCGGGCCTGCATTCGTACGGCACCTTGTAAGCCAAGCCGCGATATCGGGAAATGCAAAAAGGCCGCACTCGTGCGGCCTTTTTTTGTCAGAATCTTTTGCCAAAATGTCTTTATTTGCAGGTCGCGGGCATGATGCCTGATGACCGCCATACCTGAGCTGCCACGGAGGCTGCGATGCTGATCAAATGCCCTCGCTATAGCGAACCCTTGCCATCCGAGATTACGCCGCGCGAGTGGGCGGCATCGCGTCGCCTGTTCCTGCAGCAGCTGGCCGCCGGCGGCCTCGCGGCCGGCGGTGTCGGTGCATTCACCGCCGGCGGCTTGCTGCTGCCGAACCTGGCGCTGGCCAATGACGCGGCACGCATGAAACTGCCCGCCAAACCGAACGCTGCCTACATCGCGCCTGACAAGCCGACCGCCTACAAGGACGCGACCACCTACAACAACTACTACGAGTTCGGCCTCGACAAGGCCGAGCCGGCGCAATACGCCGGTACGCTGAAGACCCGGCCGTGGACGGTGCGCATCGATGGTGAAGTCAAGAAACCCGTCACGCTCGATATCGACAGCCTGCTGAAGCTGGCCCCACTGGAGGAACGCCTGTACCGCCTGCGTTGCGTTGAAGGCTGGTCGATGGCGATTCCGTGGATAGGCTATTCGCTGGCCGAGCTGATCCGCAAGGTCGAGCCGACTGGCAATGCGAAATTCGTCGAATTCACCACGCTGTTCGATCGCGCGCAGATGCCGGGCGTTGGCAGTCGTGTGCTCGACTGGCCTTACGTAGAAGGCTTGCGCATCGACGAAGCAAACCATCCGCTGACCCTGCTATGCGTCGGCATGTATGGCGAGGTGCTGCCCAAGCAGAATGGCGCGCCGGTGCGCATCGTCGTACCGTGGAAATACGGTTTCAAATCCGCCAAGTCCATCGTGCGTATCCGCTTCACCGAGACCCAGCCGAAGACGGCATGGAACAAGGCCGCGCCGGACGAGTACGGTTTTTATTCGAATGTAAATCCCGAGGTCGATCATCCGCGCTGGTCGCAGGCCAGCGAGCGCCGCATTGGCGAAGATGGCTTCTTCACGAAAAAGCGCAAGACGATGATGTTCAATGGCTACCCCGAGGTGGCATCGCTGTATACGGGGATGGACCTGAAGAAGTTCTACTGAGCCGCTGTCGGGTCGAACCCCTCAAGCGAACCGCATCCCAACCAGACCAGCGAGCCATGCAGCCATCTGTCAGCCAGCAGCAGTGGATCAAGCGCCTCCTGTTCGTGCTCGCATTGCTGCCACTGGCGCGTGTGATCTGGATGGGTTTCCATGACATGCTCGGGGCCAATCCCATCGAATACATTACGCGCGCCAGTGGCGACTGGACGCTGTATTTCCTGTGCATGACGCTGGCGATTACGCCACTGCGCAGGCTGACTGGCCAGGTGTGGTTGCTGAAGCTGCGGCGCATGCTGGGTCTGTATTGCTTCTTCTATGCATGCCTGCACTTCACCACCTTCATCTGGTTCGATCACTTTTTCGACCTGGCTGAGATGTGGAAGGACGTGAAGAAGCGGCCCTTCATCACCGTGGGCTTCACCGCTTTCCTGCTGCTGTGGCCGCTGGCGCTGACCAGCACCAATGCGATGATGCGAAAGTTGGGGCGACGCTGGCAAACCCTGCACCGGCTGGTCTACCTGATCGCTGTGCTGGCGATACTGCACTTCTGGTGGATGCGGGCGGGGAAGAACAACTTCGGCGAGCCGATCATCTTCGGCAGCATCATTCTGCTGTTGCTGGGTGCAAGGGTGGCATTCCGCTGGCAGCAGGCACGTGCGGCGGCGCGCAGCCTGGCGGTCGAAGCCTCAATCAAAGAACCCGGCTGAGAGCCGGGTTCAGGAGAACAGAAGAGGCTGCGGGGAAAGGCAGGGCAGAGGGCCCGGGCGCAACCGGACCAGCCAGCCTTACTTCGGGATGGATTCCAGCGCGAACAGTTCAGCCGGCGTTTCGCGACGGCGAATCTGCGTGAAGCTGTCGCCATCGACCAGCACTTCAGCTGCGCGGCCGCGGGTGTTGTAGTTCGATGCCATCGTCATGCCGTAGGCACCCGCCGACATGATGGCCAGCAGGTCGCCGGCTTCCATCGCCAGCGTGCGCTCGCGCGCCAGCCAGTCGCCGGATTCGCAGACCGGACCCACCACGTCATACACCTTCGCACCCGATGCGCGTTGCTGCACCGGCTGCACGCCGTGCCAGGCTTCGTACATGGCCGGACGCATCAGGTCGTTCATCGCAGCATCCACGACCGCGAAATTCTTGGTCGCGCCATGCTTCAGGTATTGCACTTCAGTGATCAGCACGCCGGCATTGCCGACGATGGAGCGGCCCGGCTCGAACATCACGCTGATCGCCTTGCCATCGTATTTCTCGTTGCGCCAGCGGTCGATGCGCGCGAACAGGCGACCGAGATAGTCGCCGACGGCGACCGGCTTTTCGTCATCGTAAGTAATGCCGATGCCGCCGCCGATATCGAGGTGGTGCAGGTCGATGCCGGCCGCATGCAGCTGGTCCGCCAGTTCGATCACCTTGTCCAGCGCTTCCAGTAGCGGCGCATCGTCCAGCAGCTGTGAGCCGATGTGGCAGTCGATGCCGGTCACTTCGAGGTTGGGCAGGCCGGCGGCCACCCGGTAAGTCTCGAGCGCATCTTCGAAGGCGATGCCGAACTTGTTTTCCTTCAGGCCGGTCGAGATGTAAGGATGGGTCTTGGGGTCGACGTCCGGGTTCACGCGCAGCGACACGCGCGCCTGCTTGCCGATGCTGCCAGCGACTTCATTGAGGCGGTGCAGCTCGGGAATCGATTCGACATTGAAGCAAAGGATGTCATGCGTGAGCGCCAGCTTCATTTCCTCGCGCGACTTGCCGACGCCGGAGAAGATCACCTTGCGCGGGTCGCCACCGGCCGCGATCACGCGCAGCAGTTCGCCAGCGGACACGATGTCGAAGCCCGAACCCAGCTTCGCGAGGTGGTTCAGCACCGCGAGGTTGGAATTCGATTTCACCGAATAGCAGACCAGCGCACCGCCTTTGTCGCTACCTTTCTCGCCACCTTCGCCGCGGCCATGGGCGCGGCAGGCATTCGCATATGCGAGGTAGTTGTCGGTCAGGCTGGCACGCGAGTACACATAGGTCGGCGTGCCGAATTGGGCAGCGATGTCGGCAAGCGACACGCCTTCGGCGTGCAGGACGCCGTCACGATATTGGAAATGCGACATGGTCAGGGCTGGCGGGATTTGTCGAGCGCAGGCGGCTGCGCGTTGAATTCGCTGTCTTGGGCGCTGTCTTGCGAACCGTCCTTCGCACTGCTCGGCGCCTGAGGGCGCGGCTGGGGCTGGTCCGGCAGGTAGAGCGGGCCGTACTGGCCGCAGCCGGCAAGGCTGGTCAATGCAATCGCGGCTACAATGAGGCCGAATTTACGCAATGAAAACATCAGCGGAGTGTAGCATGACCGAAACCGAATTCCTGGACCTGGCCGAGGCTGTACTCGACCGCATCGAGGTCGCGATCGAGGCCGCCGGCGAGGCGGCCGATGTCGACGTCGAATGCAGTCGCAGCGGCAATGTGCTGGAGATCGAATTCGTCGACAACGGCAGCAAGATCATCGTCAACACGCAGGCACCGATGAAGGAAATCTGGGTCGCGGCGCGTTCCGGCGGTTTCCACTATCGGATGGTCGATGGCCAGTGGCGCGATACGCGCAGTGGGGCCGAGTTGTATGAAGCGCTGTCGGCGCTGGCCAGCGCGCAGGGCGGTTCGGCCCTGACGCTGACGGCCTGAGAGGCTCAGAGGCCTGCCGCGCCGTCAGGCCGCCTGAGCCCCCGCTTCAGAACAATTCGCCCTTCGGGCCTTCTTCGCGCTTTTCCACCGGCTTGGCTTCGCCTGGCTTGGCATCCGCGGGTTTCTCTTCGGCCGCGCCATTGATCGCATTGACGCCGCCGCCTTCCGCATATTCGACATACATCAGGTCGCCATTATGGGTGGCAACGCCAGGCGGCGTTTCACGTTCGATCACTGGCACGTTCTGCAGTGCCTTTTGCATGTAGCCTATCCATATCGGCAGCGCGAGGCCGCCACCGGTTTCCTTGTTGCCGAGGTTCTTGGGCTTGTCGAAACCTATCCAGGCCACGCCGACGAGCTTGGGGTTGTAGCCGGCAAACCAGGCATCGATCGAGTCATTGGTGGTGCCGGTCTTGCCGGCGATGTCGGAACGTTTCAGCGACAGCGCGCGCGTCGCGGTACCGTACTTGACCACGTCCTTCAGCATGCTGTCGATGACGTAAGCATTGCGCGCATCGATCGCGCGCAGGCTTTCGTCACCCGCCTTTTCCGGCGTCACCTGGAACAGGGTCTTGCCGTTGTTGTCGGTGATTTTCGAGATCAGGTAAGGATTGACCTTGTAGCCGCCATTCGAGAACACTGCATAGGCGCCAGCCATCTGCAGCGGCGTCACCGAACCGGCGCCCAGCGCCAGCGTCAGGTAGGGCGGGTTCTTTTCCGGATCGAAGCCGAAGCGCGTCACATACTCCTGCGCATACTGCGGGCCGATCTTGTCGAGGATGCGGATCGAAACCATGTTCTTCGATTTCGCGAGGCCCTTGCGCATCGTCATCAGGCCTTCGTACTTGCCGTCGTAGTTCTTCGGCTCCCAGGCCTGGCTGCCGGTCTGCGCGGCGTCGAAGGTGATCGGCGCGTCATTGACCACGGTGCCCGGGCTCAGGCCCTTTTCCAGCGATGCCGAATAGATGAAAGGCTTGAACGACGAACCCGGCTGGCGCCAGGCCTGCGTCACATGGTTGAACTTGTTGCGGTTGAAATCGAAGCCGCCGATCAGTGCGCGGATGCCGCCATCTTCCGAGTTCACCGACACAAAAGCCGATTCGACTTCCGGCAGCTGGATGATGGTCCAGCCCTTGTCTTCCTGCATTACGCGGATGATCGCGCCACGCTTGATGCGCTTGTTGGCCGCGACCTTGTCGGTCAGTGCTGATGCAGCCGTGCCCAGCCCGGTTTCCTGGATCGTGATCTCTTCGCCGGAAGCCAGCAGCGCGCGCACCGACTTCGGGCCGGTGCTCAGCACGACGGCGGCGATCAGCCCGTCACTGTCGGGATGCTCGGCGAGTTCATTTTCAATCGCCGCTTCCGCCTCGGTCTTGCCGGACGGGATATCCATGTAGCCCTCGGGGCCGCGATAGGCCTGGCGCTTTTCGTAGTCGAGCACGCCGCGGCGCAGTGCCAGATAGGCCGCATCCTGGTCGGCCTTGGTGATGGTGGTGAACACGTTCAGGCCGCGCGTGTAGGCGTCGTCCTTGAACTGGTCGTACACCATCTGGCGCGCCATCTCGGACACGTACTCGGCGTGCACGCCGAAGTCATTGCTGTCCATCTTGATCTTCAGCTGTTCGTTGCGCGCCTGCTCATATTGCGCGGCGGTGATGTAGCCGAGGTCATACATGCGCTGCAGGATGTACTGCTGGCGCGCCTTGGCGCGTTTCGGGTTCACCACCGGGTTGTTGGCCGACGGTGCCTTCGGCAGGCCGGCCAGCATCGCCGCTTCGGCGACCGTAATCTCCGGCAGCTTCTTGCCGAAGTAGATCTGCGCCGCCGATGCGAAACCGTAAGAGCGCTGGCCGAGATAGATCTGGTTCATGTACAGCTCGAGGATCTGGTCCTTGGTCAGCGTCTTTTCGATCTTCCAGGCCAGCAGCACTTCATACAGCTTGCGCTTGAGCGTCTGCTCACTGGAAAGGAAGAAATTGCGCGCCACCTGCTGCGTGATGGTCGAGGCGCCCTGGCGGCTGCCACCCAGGGCATTGTGGATGGCCGCACGCAGGATGCCCCAGTAATCGACACCATGGTGCTGGTAGAAGCGGTCATCCTCGATGGCCAGCACCGCCTGCTTCATCACCTTCGGGATGTCCTTGTAGCGCACCAGGCTGCGGCGCTCTTCGCCGAATTCGCCGATCAGCACGTTGTCGGCCGAAAAAACGCGCAGCGGCTGCTTGGGCTGGTAAGTCGCCAGGGAGTCGATGTCCGGCAGGTTCGGATACGCCATCATCAGCATGAAGCTGATCAGCAGGAACCCGATGACCGCAAGGCCAGACAGGACACCGAACACGCTTAGCGCGAGTCGCGCGGGGGCCGGCAATTTGTTCGGACGCTTGCCGGAGGAAGCATCCCCGTCGGGGGTGTTCGTATTCATGCGGGGGGAGTCAATGAGCTGCGCTTGATGGCGGTCATTATACCGGCAGGGGTGGTGGCCGCTTTCGCGCAAATGCCACACGGAAGTCGACCCGCTTTCGTCCCGATTTACAGCGGAATTCGGGGCGCCTGCCTGCCGCTGTGCGGCTGCCCGCCGGGTTTTGCCGACGGCCCTGCCGAGAGCCGGGCCGCCATGCGCAGAACCGCAGCCCCGCTGGCGACAGCGTCGCGCCATGGCGTAATGCGTCGGCAATTGGCAACGAAGCTATCCGCCATCGTTTACATTTCGAAAACGCCAAGGCTAGCATCCGCGACCTCTTTGGAAAAAGGCAATGCGGGTGGCGGAGCGATCGGGCTGGCTTTCATGGTTGCAGTGGCGAGGCAAGGGCGCGATGCCACTGCTTGGCGTCGACCTCGCGTCGGACGGCGTACGCATCGTCGAAGTGCAGACCTCCGCACGCGGGCATCGGATTTCGCACCACGCACAGCAGCCCCTGTCCGCCGGTGCCTGGCAGTCCGCGCTCGACGGCGACCCGCAAGCACTGGTGGAGGTTCTGAAGCGCGCACTGAAAGCCAGTGGCTCTCGGCTACGCACGGCGGCGCTGGCCTTGCCGGCGAGTGCGGTGATCACGCGTACCTTGCGCCTGCCGCTGCCTGCGCACGATGAGGAGCTGGAGATGCTGGTCGAGGTCGAAGCGGCACAATCGCTGCCTTTTCCACGCGAAGAGATCAGCCTCGATTTCGCGACCCTCGGCCCGTCCGCCCATGATGAAGGCATGGTCGATGTGCTGCTGGTCGCTGCGCGCAGCGAACGCATTGCGCAGCGGGTGGCCTGGGCTGAGGCGGCCGGCCTGAAGCCGGTCGTGATCAGCGTCGAATCGCAGGCCATCGTCACTGCCATCGATGGCCTTTGCGGCGATGCCAGCCACGCCGAATCCATCCTGCATTTTTCAGCTGCGGGCACGCATTGCCTGTTCGTGCGTGGCGAACGCTTGCTGTTCGAGCGCGAGCTGGGCAAGCCGCTGCCGACCGCCACCGGCAATGGCGACGGATGGCGCGCAGGCGATCTGGACGGCTGGCTCGATGCCGCCTGCCTCGAATGGCAACGCCACGGGCAGTTGTTTGCCGCTGCGGCGGGCGATGGCGACATCGACCGCATTCATCTGGCCGGCGCCGGTGCACTCGGGCCGCAGCTGGCAGCCGGCTTCCGGCAGCGGCTGGGCATCGATGTCAGTGTGCCGGATCCCTTCCAGTACTGGCCGAGCACGCAGCGTCCCGTCCGCGATGCTGGCCATCCTGAGGGAGGTGGCGAACCGGGGCACGACCCGGCCCACGATGGTGGCGGTGCGTCTTGCCTGCTCGCCTGCGGGCTGGCGCTGCATGGTCATCACGCATGAACACCATCAACCTGCTGCCCTGGCGCGATGCCTCGCGCCGCGAACGGCGCCGTCAGTTCCATGCCTTGCTGCTGCTGGCAGCGTTGAGCGGCATCGCCCTGGTGCTGCTGGTCAGTGCCATCAATGTGCGCAGCCTCGCTGTGCAACAGTCGCGCAACCAGTGGCTGCGCTCCGAAAACCAGAAGCTCGGCGCGCAGCTGGAAGAGATACGCCAGCTCGACCAGGCGCTGGCCTTGCTCGAGGCTCGCAGAACAGCGGTCGAGGGCTTGCAGCGCAGCCGCGGCCAGGCAGTGCAATTGCTCGATGCGCTGGCCAGCCGGGTGCCCGAAGGCATCGCACTGCGCGGAGTGCGTCAGGCTGAGCGCATCACGCTGACTGGCTGGGCGCAATCGAATGCACGGGTGTCGGATCTGTTGCGTCGGTTGGAAGGCATGCCCGGCACCGCCGGTGCGCCGGAGCTGGTGGAGGTCAAGGCAACGATGGTCGGGCAGGGGTGCGATGCGCGCCGGCTGTTCGAGTTCACGCTGGCCCTGCAGCCGGCCGATCCGCTGGCCAAGCCACAGCCGCTGCCGACGGCGCCTGCGCAGGCGCAGCCGAGGCCACGGTCGTGAATACCGCCATGAACATCGCCGAGGACACAGGGGGCAGGGGTGCTGGTGCACGCCATCGCGCCTTCGATTGGGGCATGCAGTTTCGCGGCTTGCATGACCGCCATCCGTCGCTGTGGCCACTGCTGCCGCGTTCGCTGTGTGCGCTGGCAGTGCTGGTCGCCGTGCTGCTGGCCGGCTGGCGATTGATCTGGCTGCCGCAATGGGAGGACCTGACGGCAGCCGGCGCGCAGGAGCAGCAGTTGCGCGACGAATTCGCGCGCAATGCCGGCCGGGCGCGCGACCTCGAACGCCTGCGTCGCCGCCGCGAACAGGTACAGGCCGAGGTCGACATGCTGCAGCGCTGGCTGCCCGGCCGCGCAGAAATGGATGCCCTGCTTTCCGAAATCAATCAGGCGGGTCTGGCGCGCGGGCTGCAATTCGAGTTGTTCAAGCCGGGCAAAGAACAGGTGTTCGACTACTACGCCGAACTGCCGATCGATATCAAGCTCTCCGGCAGCTTTCATGCGCTGGCCGGTTTTGCGAGTGATGTCGCCAACCTGTCTCGCATCGTGAAGCTCGACCGCATCGCACTTACCCAAAGTCGCGACGGGCCGCTGGCCTTCGAGGGCGTCGCGCGCGCCTTCCGCTACCTGGATAGCGATGAGCTTGCCGCCCGCACGGCGCAGGCGGCCCATGACAAGAAGGGCAAATCACGATGAGCCGCCCATGCCCCCGATTGCGACGACGCTGCCCATGAACTTGCCACCGAATTTGCCTCTGTACTTGTCCATCCCCATGCCATTGGCCATGCCACTACCCGTGTATTTCAGCGGGCATTTCCCTCTGAGTTGGCCCAAGCTTTGGCTCATGCATTGGCCCGTGCCCCGGACTTTGCGTTGGCTTGGTTATGGGGTCGTCAGGGTGCTTGCGCTCGTCCTGCTGCTGTCCTTGGCCGCTTGCACGCCCGAGGTCGGTGATGACCTGCGCGCCTGGGCTGCCAGGGTGCGCACCGAAGCCACCGGGCCCGGCAACGACGTGCGTACGGTACCGATCCCGACTGCCTTTGCCTATGAGGCCGCCGGGCGGCGCGACCCGTTCGACGCATCGAAGTTATCGACCGAGCTGTCGGACCCGGACCTCGTATTGCGTCCGGATGCGGGACGATCGCGCGAAGTGCTGGAGGCATTTCAGCTCGACAGCTTGCAGATGGTCGGCAGCCTGCGCCGCGGCAAGAAGGCGGTAGCCGTCGTGCAGGCCGAACGCCAGTTGCACCAGGTGCGTGTCGGCGACCATCTCGGGCAAGACTACGGCGAGGTCACGGCGATCTCCGAAGATGCGATTGCGATCGCCGAGCGGGTACAGGACAGCCAGGGCAAATGGCAGATTCGCGAGACGCAGTTGGAACTCCGCAGGGGTGGCTCGAAATGATGCGGCGCATGTGCATGATGTTGATGGCCCTGCTGCTGGCGATGGCGTCCGCCTTGCCACGCGCAGAGGACGCGGCCAACGCAGTGCAGGCCGTCGATGCCCTGCGTGAGGGCAATCGTCAGCTGCTGCGACTGCGACTCAAGCGTGCGCTGCGTGCGCCCCCGGTCAATTTCGCCACCGCTGCGCCACCGCGCGTCGTGCTCGATTTGCCCGACACCGTCAATGCCAGCGGACCGATGCGGCGCATGCTCGATGTCGGTGACTTGCGCAGCGTGGACCTGGTGCAGGCCGCCGGACGCTTGCGCGTCGTGCTGAATCTGGCGCGTCGTCTGCCCTATGAACTGCGCGTCGAGGGGAATGAGCTGGTGCTGGCGCTGGGCGATGCTGATGCCGATGCCAAAGCCGGCAATGACGCCGCGGCTTCGCGCTCCGGCGCGTCCTCTGCCGGCACCCGTTCCGCCGACCTGGCCTCGGCGCGCAACACCGTGATCGACATCGACTTTCGGCGCGGTGACGATCAGGCAGGTCGCGTGGTCATCGATCTGTCGCAGGCGCAGGGCGCCATCGACGTGCGCCGGCAAGGCCAGGCGGTGGTAGTCGACCTGATGAAGACCGACTTGCCGGCCGCCTTGCGGCGCAAGCTGGATGTGCGCGACTTCGGCACGCCGGTGCAATCGGTCAGCGCGACGGCCAACGGCGACATGGTCCGCATCAGCATCGAGCCGCAGGGGCCCTGGGACCACACGGCCTGGCAGACCGACCGGCGGCTGGTGGTCGAGGTGCGGCCGGTCAAGGTCGAGCAGCGCATGCAGGGGCGCGGCTACCAGGGCGATCGGCTGTCCCTGAATTTCCAGAACATTGAAGTGCGCGCCCTGCTGCAGGTGATCGCCGACTTCACCGGGCTCAATGTCGTGGCCAGTGACAGCGTCAGCGGCAACCTGACTTTGCGTCTCAAGGACGTGCCCTGGGACCAGGCGCTGGACATTGTGCTGCAGGCGCGCGGCCTCGACATGCGGCGCAATGGCAATGTGCTGTGGGTCGCGCCCAAGGATGAGTTGCTGACCAAGGAAAGGCTGGAGCTCGAGCAGCGCGCGCAGATCGCCGAACTCGAGCCGCTGGTCACCGAGAGCTTCCAGCTCAATTACCAGAAAGCCGATGCCTTCCAGAAGGTGTTTGGCCTCGATGGCGCATCCGGCAAGGCCAGCATGCTGTCGCGACGCGGCAGCGCGTCGGCCGAGCCGCGCACCAACAAGCTGTTCGTCACCGACACGCCTTCCAAGCTGGACGAAGTGCGGCGGCTGGTGCAGCTGACCGACGTGCCGACGCGGCAGGTGATGATCGAGGCGCGCATCGTCGAAGCCGACGACAAGTTCAGCAAGAACCTGGGGGCGAAGCTGGGCTTCCTCGACCTGAACGCGGCGCGCGGCGGCACCGCTGGCATTAACCTGCCGGGCAGTGCGCGGCTGGGCGTGACCGGCGGTTATCAGGGCGTAGGCGAGCAGACGCTGCAGGCGGTGCCCACCCAGGGCAGCTTCGTGCCCAATACCCAGTTCGTGAACCTGCCGGCGGCGTCGATCAACAGCGCAGCACCCGGCAGCATAGGCATCAGCATTTTCTCGCCGGGCGCGAATCGCTACCTGAACCTCGAGCTGTCGGCGCTGGAAGCCGATGGCAACGGCAAGATCATTTCCAGCCCGCGCGTGGTCACGGCCGACCAGCAGCCGGCCATCATCGAGCAAGGGGAAGAGATACCCTACCAGCAAGCCACCAGCAGTGGCGCGACCTCGATCACGTTCAAGAAAGCCAACCTGAAGCTGGAAGTGACGCCGCAGATCACGCCGGATGGCAATGTGATCCTGACGGTCGATGTCGCGAAGGATTCGCGCGGCACGGCAGTCGGCACCAGCTTTGCGATCAATACCAAGCATGTGAAGACCCAGGTACAGGTCGACAATGGCGGCACCGTGGTGCTGGGCGGGATCTTCACGCAGGAAAAGCGGCGCGACGAGATGAAGGTGCCGTTCCTGGGCGACATTCCTGTGCTGGGCCGCCTGTTCCGCAATAGCAGCCAGCTGGACAACCGCACCGAACTGCTGATCTTCATCACACCGCGTATCGTGACCGACGTGCCGCTGGTGCGCTGAACCGGCCGAGGCTCTGCGGGCGGGCGGCCCGCGCCGTGCCAGAGGGGAGGATGGGATAAACTGTCGCCTTTCCCGGGCAGAAAGCCCGTTGGCTGCATGATGTTGACTCCGACCTCCAATATTTTCCTCGTCGGCCTGATGGGTTCCGGCAAGACCACGATAGGGCGCGCACTGGCGAAAAGGCTGAACCTGCGCTTTGTCGACGCCGACCATGAGATCGAGGCGCGGACCGGCGCGACCATCCCGCTGATCTTCGAGATCGAGGGCGAAGCCAGCTTCCGCCAGCGTGAGGCCGACGTGATCCGCGACCTGACCGCCGAGCAGGGCATCGTGCTGGCCACCGGCGGTGGCGCCGTGCTCAACGAGCAGAGTCGCCATTACCTGCACGAGCGCGGCACGGTGATCTACCTGCGCGCCTCGGTCAACAGCATCCTGCAGCGCACCAGCCATGACCGCAACCGGCCCTTGCTGCAGACGGCCGACCCGCGTGCGCGTATCGAGGAATTGTCGAAGCAGCGCGCGCCGCTGTACGAAGAAGTCGCGCACATCACGATCGAAACCGGCCGGCCGAACGTGCAGTCCGTCGTGCAGAACATCCTTGCCCAGCTCGAGCGCAGCGCACCCGCAGCCGCGCCGGCATCCACCGCATCCCCGACATCGCAGCATTCATGAAGCCTTCTTCCAACGTCTTTGCCAACCTGACCGTCGACCTCGGCGAGCGCAGCTATCCGATCGTGATCGGCAGCCATCTGCTGGAGAACAGCGACTTCGCCCGCTACGTGCCGGGCAAGCGCATCGCGATCGTCACCAACACCACGGTCGCGCCGCTCTACCTCGAGCGTCTGACGACCATGCTGGAAGCCGCCGGCAAGCAGTGCTTCGCGGTGATCCTGCCCGATGGCGAGGAAGAGAAGAACGCCGACAACCTGATGCAGATCTTTACCTCGCTGCTCGAACACAAGTGCGACCGCAAGACCACGCTGGTCGCGCTCGGTGGTGGTGTGATTGGCGACATGACCGGTTTTGCGGCCGCGACCTACATGCGCGGCGTGCCCTTCGTGCAAGTGCCGACCACGCTGCTGGCGCAAGTCGATTCCTCGGTCGGCGGCAAGACGGCGATCAACCATCCGCTGGGCAAGAACATGATCGGCGCGTTCTACCAGCCGCAAGCGGTGCTGGCCGACACGGCCACCCTGTCCACGCTGCCGGACCGCGAACTGTCGGCCGGCCTTGCCGAAGTGATCAAGCATGGCGCCATCATCGATGCCGAGTTTTTCCGCTGGCAGGAAGCCAACATGGACAAGCTGGTCGCGCGCGATGACGCAGCGCTCGCGCATGCGATCCGCCGCTCTTGCGAGATCAAGGCCGACGTCGTGCGCCAGGATGAGCGCGAAGGCGGGCTGCGCGCGATCCTGAACTTCGGTCACACCTTCGGCCATGCGATCGAAGCCGGCCTCGGCTATGGCGAATGGCTGCATGGCGAAGCGGTCGGCTGCGGCATGGTGATGGCGGCCGACCTGTCGGTGCGGCTCGGTTACCTCGCGCCGGAAGACAAGGCGCGCATCGTCGCGCTGGTGCAGGCCGCCGGATTGCCGACCGTCGCGCCGGACCTCGGTGAAGACCGCTGGCTGGAGCTGATGGAAGTCGACAAGAAAAACGAAGACGGCAAAATCAAGTTCATCCTGTTGAAACCGCTCGGCACCGCGGTCATCACCGGCGCGCCGAATGATGCCTTGCGCGCGACGCTGGCGGCTTGTGTAAAGAGCTGAACTCAAGAGAGCTGAACTCAAGAGAGCTGAACCCAAGAGCTGAATCGGAGACCTGCAGCGCAATGACTGACCATTACGAAGATCATCTTGCGCCGTATGCGGCGCGTTCCAGGAACGCACGTGGTCGTGCCATTGCCGAGGCCACGCCGGCGACCCGCAGCGAATTCCAGCGTGACCGCGACCGCATCATCCATTCGACCGCCTTCCGCCGTCTCGAATACAAGACGCAAGTCTTCGTCAACCACGAAGGTGACCTGTTCCGCACCCGCCTGACGCACAGCATCGAGGTTGCTCAGATTGCGCGCTCACTGGCGCGCAACCTGCGCCTCAATGAAGACCTGGTCGAGGCGATCTCGCTGGCACATGACCTCGGCCACACGCCGTTCGGTCACGCCGGTCAGGATGCGTTGAACGCCTGCATGAAGGATTACGGCGGCTTCGAGCACAACCTGCAAAGCCTGCGCGTGGTCGATACGCTGGAGCAGCGCTATGGCGCATTCGATGGCCTCAACCTG
The DNA here is from genome assembly GCA_964634245.1 of uncultured Bifidobacterium sp. Taxonomy (GTDB): domain Bacteria; phylum Pseudomonadota; class Gammaproteobacteria; order Burkholderiales; family Burkholderiaceae_D; genus Pernthalerella. Next base: position 88,653 of record CAZWIE010000009.1, on the reverse strand, counting down.
ACCTACGAGACGCGCGAAGGCATCCTGAAGCATTGCTCGCTGCCGAATGCGCAGCAGCTCGGCGAAGTCGGTCGCCGCTTCATCGAGAAAAAGCAGCCGAGTCTCGAGGCCCAGCTGACCAACCTCGCCGATGAAATTGCGTACAACAATCATGACATCGACGATGGCCTGCGTTCAGGCTTGCTGACCGTCGAGCAATTGGGAGAGGTGACGCTGTATGCTCGCCATCGCGCCGAAGTCGAGCAGCTGTTCCCCGGCATTGGCGGCCGTCGCGCGATCAACGAGACCGTGCGCCGCATGATCAATGCGCTCGTCGTGGACCTGATCACGACCTCGCGCAGCAACATCGAGCAGGCGGGCGTGAACACCATCGACGATGTGCGCAATGCGCCGCCGCTGATTGCGTTCTCGGCGGCGATGAAGCAGGAAGCACAGGAACTGAAGCGCTTCCTGCGCAAGAACCTGTACCAGCACTACCAGGTCAACCGGATGACCAGCAAGGCGCGTCGCATCATCACCGATTTGTTCGGCATCTTCGTCAGCGGCCCGCAGCTGCTGCCACCGGACTACCAGATCGATGGCGATGACCAGGTCGAGCAGGCGCGCAAGGTCGCCGATTACATCGCCGGCATGACGGATCGCTATGCGATGCGCGAGTATCGCCGCTTGTTTGCCGTCGACGAAATCTGATTCAACTGACCCTGCTTCAACTGGCATGGCAGCGGGTCCGGGCGCAGCTTGCGCGTCCGGCACACCGCCTGTGTCATGCGTGATCGGCGAGATGCCGCAGCGGATGCGCATAGTCCGGCCATGCGCTGTCGAAGAAATGTTCCACCATCTCGGGCGTGACCCCGGCCAGTGAAGGCGGGTTCCACTGCGGCGCGTGGTCCTTGTCGATCGCCAGCGCGCGCACGCCTTCCAGCACTTCCCCGTTTTCGAAGCAGCGCCGCACCAGCGTGCGTTCCATCCGCAGGCAGTCGGCGATGCCGAGCTTCCTGCCGCGTCGGACCTGTTCCAGCGTTACGCTCATCATCAACGGCGAGCGCTTCTGCATCGTCGCCAGTGTCTTGGCCGCGAATTCGCTTTCCTCGCTGGCCAGCGAATCCATGATGGCCCGCACCGAGTCATGCCTGAAGTGGCGCTCGATTGCATCGCGCAGCTTCGCGAGCCGGCTGGAGGTCGGGTCGCCCTGTGCCGCAAAGGGCTGCGCAAACCTGCGTGCTGCCGCTTGTGCGTCGGCAGCGGATGCAATTACCGCCTGCAACGCTGGCAGCTCCGCGCCGGGCACGAACACATCGGCCAGGTCCGCATAGAGGGCATCGGCGGCACCGATCATCTCGCCGGTGACAGCAAGATAGGTGCCCACTTCACCCGGCGCCCGCGACAGGAACCAGCTGCCGCCGACATCAGGGAACAAGCCGATGCCGACCTCGGGCATGGCCATCTTCGTGCGCTCGGTCACCACGCGCAGCCGCGCCTTCGGGCCGGCTTGCGCGATGCCCATGCCGCCGCCCATTACCACGCCATCCATCAGCGCGACATAGGGTTTCGGATAGCCATGTACCAGATGGTTCAGCGCATATTCCTCGTTGAAGAAATCCTCGACCAGCGCCGCGCCACCGGTATGGGTGGCCGAGCCTTTCTGATGGAAGAAACGAATATCGCCACCAGCGCAATAGGCACGCTCGCTGCTGCCCTTGACCAGCACGGCCTTCACGGCGGGATCATCGCGCCAGGCCAGCAGTGCTTGCGTCATCGCGCGCACCATTTCCAGCGACAGTGAATTCAGGGCGGCAGGGCGGTCCAGCGTGATCACGCCGGTGTGGCCTTCGAGGGTGGTCAGTACATGCTCGGTCATGGCAGTGCGGTGGGAGGATGAGAATGAAAAACCGGCTTAGTGTAGCGGCATGTCGCTGATCGGGTTTCGCCAGCCCAAAAGGCGGGCTTGCCGGTGCCGGCGCACGATGAGATCACGCTACGGCGGCAAGGCGACGATCAGAAGGCCGGCAGCGCGCAATAAAAAAGGGCGCTGCCGCGCCCTTGTTTTTCAAGCCGTCTGGCTCAGGCAGCTTCGGCTGCCCCGTCATAACGGCGGATCCCTTCGTGCTGGTGATCCTGGATCTTGTCCTTGTGTCGCAGGACCTGTCGGTCCAGCTTGTCCATCAGCAGGTCGATGGCCGCATACATATCCTGGGCTTCGCTTTCCACATGCAGGTCCTTGCCACGCATATGCAAATTGATCTCGGCGCGCTGGCGCTTGTCTTTCTCGGTATTGGCGTCGACGGCGAGGGTGACCGTGATGTCGATCACATTGTCAAAGTGGCGCTTGATGCGTTCCAGCTTGTTCTGCACATACTCCCTGAGGGCGGGAGTCAGTTCAACATGATGACCGCTGATCTTGAGATTCATACACAGCACTCCTTTGCAAAGCGTTGCCGGAGGATCCGTCTGGTACCACCGGCAGGCAGGCCGGGCGGAACGCAGCAACGGTGAAAAATCGCTTGAATCTTGACGCCGGAAAGATCTGTACTACTGTCTTGCTATTGCCTGAAGCTCACAGGGACTTGCGCAGGTTGACCGGGGGGATTTTCAGGGCTTCGCGGTACTTGGCGACTGTGCGCCTTGCGACAACCATCCCCTGTTCAGCCAGCATATCCGTGATCTTGCTGTCGGAAAATGGATTTTTGGTGTCCTCGGCTCCTATCAGTTGTTTGATCAACGCGCGGATCGCGGTCGAGGAGGCTTCGCCGCCGGCTTCCGTGGCAACATGGCTGCCAAAGAAATATTTCAACTCGAACATCCCATGCGGGGTCAGCATGTACTTTTGAGTCGTGACACGGGAAATTGTGCTCTCGTGCAGGCCCAGTGTATCAGCAATTTCACGCAGGACAAGGGGGCGCATCGCGACTTCGCCATGGGAGAAGAAATTGCGCTGGCGCTCGACGATGGCCTGGGCCACGCGCAGGATGGTGTCGAAGCGCTGGCGCATGTTCTTGATCAGCCATTTGGCTTCCTGCAGCTGCGACGACAGCGAGCCTTCGCCCTTGTTCTGCTTCAGGATGTTGGCGTACATCGCATTGACCCGCAGCTTGGGCATCACGTCCCGGTTCAGGGTTACCTGCCAGCCACCTTTTGATCGTTTGACAATCACGTCCGGCACCACGTAATCCGACGCATCCCCGGCATAAGCTGCGCCCGGGTGAGGGTTGCAGCGCTTGATCACGGCCTGCGCCTCGCGCAGGTCTTCATCGTCACAATCGAGCGCCTTTTTCAGCTTGTTGAACTCGCGCTGCGCGAATAGTTCAAGGTAGCCTTCCACCAGCGTCAGTGCCATCCGGCGCGTCACGAACGGCACCTTGTCCATGCGGCGGATCTGGATCGCCAGGCATTCGGACGCATTGCGCGCACCGACGCCGGCCGGCTCGAAGCTCTGCAGCATCTTCAGCGCGACCATCAGGTCATCCATCTCGATCTCGAGCTCTTCCGGCAGGCGCGCGAGGATCTCGTCCAGCGATTCTTCCAGGTAGCCGTTGTCGTCGAGCGCATCGATCAGCAACTCCACCAGCGCGCGGTCGCGCTGGCTGTCGACCGTGACCGACAGCTGGCCGAGCAGGTGCTCGCGCAGCGTGGTTTCGTGCGCCTCCAGCTGCGGGCGTGCATTGTCGTCTTCCGGCGCCTTCGACGAACGCGCAACATCGTCGAAGCTCCATTCAGCTTCGCCGCTACCGCCTTCACCGCCCTCGCCACTGCCTTCACCGACCGGGCCATCATAGGCTTCGCCGCCGCCTTCGCCCCCCTCGCCGCTGCCTTCGCTGGCCGGCGCCGATGAAGGCGCCTGGCTGATCGCGCCATCGCCGAGCAGTCGCACCGAATGGTCGAGCGGATCGTCGAGGCGCTCGAGCAGCGGATTGTCGGTCAGCATCTGCTCAAGCTCCTGGTGCAGTTCCAGCGTCGACAGCTGCAGCAACCGAATTGATTGCTGCAGTTGTGGCGTCAGGGCCAGGTGCTGTGATACGCGGAGCTGTAGGGTCTGCTTCATGGGCCTGATGTACCTTACATCCTGAAGTGTTCGCCGAGATAGACGCGACGCACCGATTCATTGCCGATGATTTCATCCGGGCTGCCAGACGCCAGCACCGAACCCTGGTTGATGATGTACGCGCGGTCGCAGATGCCCAGCGTTTCGCGCACGTTGTGGTCCGTGATCAGCACGCCGATGCCGCGCTCTTTCAGGAAGCGCACGATGCGCTGGATCTCGATCACCGCAATCGGGTCGACCCCGGCAAATGGCTCATCGAGCAGGATGAAGCGCGGGCTGGTTGCCAGTGCACGGGCAATTTCCACCCGGCGGCGCTCGCCGCCCGATAGCGACAGCGCCGGGTTGTCGCGCAGCTTTTCGATTTGCAGCTCGGCCAGCAAGGTGTCGAGCCGGTGCTCGATCTCGGCACGCGCCAGCGGCTTGCCGCCCGACTTCTGCAACTCCAGCACCGCGCGGATATTGTCCTCAACCGACAGCTTGCGGAAGACCGAGGCCTCCTGCGGCAGGTAGGAAAGGCCACGCTCAGCGCGCTTGTGGATGGGCAGCCCCGAGATATTGTCGCCATCGAGCAGGATTTCGCCTGCCTCCGACGGCACCAGGCCAACGATCATGTAAAACGACGTGGTCTTGCCTGCGCCGTTCGGGCCCAGCAGGCCGATGACTTCGCCGCTGCTGACTTCGAGCGACACGTCGCGCACCACCTGGCGCGCACCATAGCTCTTTTGCAGGCTGCGCACGCGCAGCTGGCTCGCGCCCTGGCGCGACAGGCCGGGCGCATGCATCGTCGGGCTGGATGCGTTACTTGTCATCCCCGCCTTTCGTGCGCGGCTGGATCACCGCCTTCACGCGGCCGCCGCCCGGCTTGCTTTCGCCGGTGGCCGTATTGTTCACCGTGTAGAACTCGGCGCGGCCATCGTACTGGATGAATTCGCCTTCGACCTCGTCGGTAATGCGGCCGGCGTCCAGCATCTTGACCTTGGCCGACTTGAACAATTTGGCGATCTCGGTCTTGCTGTCGTATTCGATACGGTCAGCGGCATAGCCTTCGATCCACAAGTCTTTGCCGCCGTCGCGCTTCTGGCGGAACTTGGTGACGCCGCCATTGCCTGCGTACATGGTCGCGAACTGGTTGCCGGCCGCATCCTGCTTCACGATCAGCTTCTCGGCGTGCATGACCAGCGTGCCGCGCGTGAGCACCACATTGCCGACGAAGGTGTTGATCATCTTCGCTTCGTCGTAGAACATCTGGTTCGCTTCGACATTGGTCGGCTTGTCGCGGTCGGCCTTTTCGGCCAGGGCCGAGCCCGGCAGCGCGACAGCGGCGGCGGCAATGGTCAGCGCCAGCGTGGCGCGTTGTGAAATGCGGCGTGCGATCTTGTTCATGTTCTGCGCTTAGCGGTTATCCGGTTGTATGTAGGTGCCGTTCACGCGCGACAGCAGGCTCACCTGCTGCTCGCGACTGTCAGCCACCATGCCGACGCCATCCAGCGTCGACTTGCCCAGCGTGATGTGCACCGGGCGATCGGTTTTCACGATGTTCTTGTTGGTCAATACCAGCATGTAGTCGGAGTCCACGGTCATCGTCTCGCTGCCGCGCGCCTGCGGGCGTTCGAGGTGCACCTTGCCATGCAGATGGACCTGGGTATGGTCGCCGTTGATGCGCGCCGTGTTCGAGCGCAGCGTCATCGGCGGGCGTTCCTTCGTGTAGCTGTACACCACGGGCTGGTCGACATGACTGATGTCGTCGGCCGGGGTGTGCACCAGTTTCTTGCCCTCGACCACATACTCGGCCTGCCCGTTGGGGGCGACCTTGGTGTAACGGAAATCTTCGGCGTAATAATCGGGCTCGGTGCGTTTTTCTTGCTGCGCGCCCGTGTTGTCGCCGCGGCGCGCCACTTCCAGCAACCAGAAACTGCCGGCTGCGAGCAGCGTGCCGATAATCAGCAGCAGCAGCGCGGGCAGGCGGCGGCTGATCTCGTTGTTCATGCCAGGTACGGCGCCAGCGCCGCCTCGTAGTTGCCCTGCGCACGCAGCAGCAGGTCACACACTTCACGCACGGCGCCGCGGCCGCCGCCGAGTTCGGCCACGTAATGCGCGCGGGCGCGCACTTCCGGGTGGCCGTTCGGGACGCTGGCGGCGAAGGCCACGCGCGTCATCACCGGCAGGTCGATCACATCGTCGCCCATGAAGCCGCAGTCGTCGGCCTGCAGACCGGTCTGCGCCAGCAGTTGGCCGAAGCCTTCGCGCTTGTCGTGCACGCCCTGCATCAGATGGGCGATGCCGAGGTCGCGCGCGCGGCGCGCGACGATCTCGGACGAGCGCGCGCTGATGATCGCCGCCTGCACGCCGGATTGCTGCAGCAGCTTGATGCCGTGGCCATCGAGCACATTGAAGGTCTTGATGCGTTCGCCATCGGGGCCGAAGCGCAGGCCGCCATCGGTCAGCACGCCGTCGACGTCGAAGACCATCAGTTTCACGCGCTGCGCGCGCTGTAACAGGTCGGCGCTCAGGTCTGCGGACAAGGTGGCGATCATGGCGCTCGTCATCAGATCACCTTCGCGCGGGTCAGATCATGGATGTGCAGTGCGCCGGCCAGCGTGCCATCCGCTTCAGTCACCAGCACCTGATTGATGCGATAAGTCTCCATCAGCTCGACGGCTTCGACGGCCAGCTGGTCCGGGCCGACGGTGCGCGGCTTGGCGTTCATCACCTCGCGCACCGGCGTCTTCGAATAATCCATGCCGCGCTCGATCAGGCGGCGCAGGTCGCCGTCGGTAAAGATGCCGACCACACGGTTGGCGTCATCGACGATGGCGGTCATGGCCATGCCCTTGCGCGTGACTTCGAGCAGCGCCGCTGGCAACAGCAGGTCGCCGCTGACGGCAGGCACGTCGGCGCCGGTGCGCATGATGTCGCGCACATGCGTCAGCAGCCGGCGGCCGAGCGAGCCGCCCGGATGCGAGCGCGCGAAATCCTCTTCCTTGAAGCCGCGCGCGTCGAGCAGCGCAACAGCCAGCGCGTCGCCCAGCGCCAACGTCGCGGTGGTACTGGCGGTGGGCGCGAGGTTCAGCGGGCAGGCTTCCTTTTCGACCGCGACATCGAGGTGTACGTCCGCCAGTCGCGCGAGCGAGGACTCGGGACGGCCGGTCATGGAAATCAGTTTGGCGCCAAGGCGTTTGATCACCGGCACGATGGCCAGCAATTCCTCGGACTCGCCGGAATTGGAGATCGCGATCATCACATCGGCCTCGGTCACCATGCCGAGGTCGCCATGCGCAGCTTCGGCCGGATGAACGAACAAGGCTGGCGTACCGGTCGAAGCGAGGGTGGCTGCGATCTTGCGGGCGATGTGACCGGACTTGCCCATGCCGGACACGACGACGCGCCCGTGGCAGTGGTACAGCAGTGCCGTTGCGCGTGCGAACGGATGATCGGCCGAGAGGGTCAGCCGGGCCAGCAAGCCATGGATGGCATCGGCCTCGATCTGGAGTGTTTGTTGGGCAAGCTGCAACGCGCGCAGTGCCGCCGCGTTGTCAAAATGCTGCAAAGAATTTTTCTCATGCGTTACACTCATGCGCAGAGTATAGCCCAATACCTAAAGCAAAAAACCTGCCAGACGCAATAATTCATGGGATTCCCCTGAGGGGAGGCCGGTGACGCGAGGCGCAGGGCTTTGTTTGCCTGATCGGACCCCGCACCGTGTATTCCGCCCTCGAGATCACGCTGATCCTGCTCGTCGCCGCCGTCCTGGGCGTGGTGCTGTTCCGCCTGATGCAATTGCCGCCGATGCTCGGCTACCTGACCGTCGGTATCCTGATTGGCCCGCATGCGCTGGGACTGGCCACCAACAGCGAGGCCACCCATACGCTGGCTGAATTCGGTGTGGTCTTCCTGATGTTCTCGATCGGGCTCGAATTCTCGCTGCCCAAGCTCAAGGCCATGCGGCGCAATGTGTTCGGGCTGGGGTTTGCGCAGGTTGCCTTAACCATCCTGGCGACCATTGGCGCAATCGCGCTGCTCGGCAAAGTCATGCCGAAGTACGTCAACATCAGCTGGAGCACTGCATTTGCGCTCGGCGGGGCAGTGGCCCTGTCATCGACGGCCATCGTCCTCAAGCTGCTGACTGAAAAGCTGGAGCTCGAGAGCGAACACGGCCGCCGCATCACCGCGATCCTGCTATTCCAGGACCTGGCCGTCGTGCCCTTGCTGATCCTGGTGCCGGCGCTGGCCCATCCTGGCCCCGACCTGTGGGAAGACCTCGGTATGGCCGGCCTGAAGGCGGCCTTCGTGCTGACCCTGCTGCTGACCTTCGGGCAGGTCTTGCTGCGCCGCTGGTTCCAGATCGTCGTGCAGCGCCGCTCGCATGAACTGTTCATGCTGAACCTGCTGCTGGTGACGCTGGGCGCGGCATGGATTACCGAAGTGGCTGGCCTGTCGCTGGCGCTCGGCGCCTTCATCGCCGGCATGCTGATCTCGGAAACGGAATACCGGCTGCAGGTGGAAGAGGACATCAAGCCTTTCCGCGATGTGCTGCTCGGGCTGTTCTTCATCACCGTCGGCATGTTGCTCGACATGCGGCTGGTGCTGGCCAACCTGCCGCTGGTGCTGGCGCTACTGCTGGTGCCGATGGCAATCAAGTTCGGCCTGATTGCCTTGCTGGCACGACTGTTCGGCGCATCGGCCGGCATCGCGATCCGTACCGGGCTCGGACTAGCGCAGGGTGGCGAATTCGGTTTCGTGTTGCTCAACGAAGCCAGCGGGCAGGGCCTGCTCGACCCGGGGCTGGGCAACCTGATCCTCGCGGCGATGGTGCTGTCGATGCTGGCCACGCCTTTCCTGATGGCCAATGCGGACCGCATCGTGCTGAAGCTGTCGCGCAATGAATGGATGCAGCAATCGCTGGCGCTGACGCGGCTCGCATCGCGTACGATGGCCGAAGAGAAGCACGTGATCGTGGCTGGCTTTGGACGTACCGGGCAGAGCCTGGCTAAGGTGTTTGACGCCGAGAACATTCCCTATCACGCGCTGGACCTCGACCCCGAGCGTGTGCACGAGGCGCAGGCCGCCGGCTGGCAGGTGTCCTACGGCGACACCAGCCGCCGCGAGAGCCTGATTGCCGCCGGCATCCATCGTGCGGCCGCCATCGTCATCACCTATGCCGATACGCAGGCGGCGCTGAAGACCCTGCATTTCGCCAACGAACTGGCGCCGGCCCTGCCGGCCATCGTGCGCAGCGTCGATGAAGAAGACCTCGACCTGCTGCGCGCCGGCGGCGCCGACGAGGTAGTGCCCGAGACCATCGAGGCCAGCCTGATGCTGGCTTCGCATGCGCTGCTGGTGATGGGCGTGCCGCTGCGGCGAGTGATCCACAGCATCCAGCTCGCGCGCAGCGACCGCTATGCGTCGCTGCGGGGCTATTTCCACGGCATGGACGATGCGGCGGACATCGACGACCGGCTGCAGGTCAGGCTGCACTCGGTGTCGCTGGCGGACAAGTGCGCTGCGATCGGCAAGAGTCTGGGCGAGCTGGACCTGTCCGGGCTCGGTGCCGAAGTCACGGCCATACGTCGCGGCAAGACACGCTTGTCGTTCGCGACCGACCTCAGGCTGGAAGTGAATGATGTGGTGGTGCTGCGCGGTACCGCCGAAGCGATGGAGCGCGCAGAAAAGCGGCTGCGCTGATTCCCTGCCACAATGGCGCCGGCGGCAACGCGTTGTCGCGCCGTCCCCCCGAAAGAAAGCAAGAATGGAAGTCGTCAACCGCATTGCGGGCATCATCCTGCCCGTGTTCATGATCATCGCCGCCGGCTATCTTTACACCCGCGTGCGCGGCGACAAGGTCAAGACCGAGATGGTGCAGGTCAACCGCATCAGCAGCGAAATGCTGTGTCCCTTGCTGTTGTTCTCGGCGCTGGCATCGAAGGATTTCGATGCGATGGCCAACATGCCGCTGCTGCTGGCCGGTGTGCTGATAGCGCTGGGCTCCGGCCTGATCGCGTGGCCGATCGCGCGCCTGTTCGGTTTTGATTTGCGCACTTTCGTGCCGCCGATGATCTACAACAATTGCGGCAACATGGGCTTGCCACTTGCGGTGCTGGCCTTTGGTCCCAAGGGCTTGTCCGAGGCGGTGGCGATGTTCATGGCCTGCAGCCTGGCTTATTTCACGGCCGGCATCGCGTTGATGGAAAGCGGCAAGGGCCACCACAGCGCCGCCGGCAGCCGCATGTTCATGAACCCGATGATGCTGGCGATGGCCGCCGGCATGGGCTTCGCGGTGCTGCACATCTCGCTGCCGGACGTCCTGATGACGGCGCTGCGTATGCTGGGAGAGGCCAGTATTCCGCTGATGCTGCTGGCGCTGGGCGTGCGCATGACCGATGTGGAATTCAAGAGCTGGCGCATCGGCGTAGTTGGTGCAGCCGTATGTCCGCTGGCTGGTCTGGCGGTGGCGATGCTGCTCGACCCCTTCATCAGCCTGACCGCCGGTCAGCGCGGTCAGATGTTCCTGTTCGCTTCGCTGCCGCCGTCCGTGTTCAGCTTTATGGTCGCCGAGACTTACCAGCAGGAGCCGGACAAGGTCGCGGCGATTGTCTTGCTGGGGAATCTGGCGGCACTCGGTTTTGTGCCGCTGGGGCTGTGGCTCGGGATGTAAAAAAAAGCGCGCCAGCAGGCGCGCTTTTTTTGCTCACGTAATACGTCTTGCTGTTGCCCCCGTCACGAGGGCTTCATCACGCGCGCTTCTTCTCCTTCTTCATCACCAGCATCGGCGCCAGGTACTTGCCGGTGTGGCTGACAGCACTCTTGGCCACTTGCTCCGGTGTGCCGGTCGCAATGATCTGGCCGCCGCCGGCACCGCCCTCGGGGCCGAGGTCCACGATCCAGTCTGCGGTTTTGATCACATCCAGGTTGTGCTCGATGATGACCACTGTATTGCCCTGGTCGCGCAGGCGGTGGATCACCTTCAGCAGCAAGGCGATGTCATGGAAGTGCAGGCCCGTGGTCGGCTCGTCGAGGATGTACAGCGTGCGGCCGGTATCGCGCTTCGAAAGCTCCAGTGACAGCTTCACGCGCTGCGCTTCGCCGCCCGACAGCGTGGTCGCGCTCTGGCCGAGGCGGATGTAGCCGAGGCCAACGTCGAGCAGGGTCTGCAGCTTGCGCGCAATCAGCGGCACCGCCTTGAAGAAGTCATACGCATCCTCGACCGTCATGTCGAGCACGTCAGAGATGTTCTTGCCCTTGTACTGCACCTCGAGCGTTTCGCGGTTGTAGCGCTTGCCATGGCAGACGTCGCAAGGCACATACACATCCGGCAGAAAGTGCATCTCGACCTTCAGCACGCCATCGCCCTGGCAGGCTTCGCAACGGCCACCCTTGACGTTGAACGAGAAACGGCCGGCCGTGTAGCCGCGTTCCTTTGCCTGCGGCACGGTGGCGAACAGGTCGCGGATCGGCGTGAACAGGCCGGTATAGGTGGCCGGGTTCGAGCGCGGCGTGCGGCCGATCGGTGCCTGGTCGACGGCGATCACCTTGTCGAAATGCTCGAGGCCAGTGACGGTGTCAAACTCGGACGGCTCCGCTTGCGAGCCGTACAGGTGGCGCGCCAGCACGTGATACAGCGTGTCATTGACCAGCGTCGACTTGCCGGAACCGGACACGCCGGTCACGCAGGTCAGCAAGCCCACTGGCAATTCCAGCGACACGTTCTTCAGGTTGTTGCCGCGCGCGCCCTTGATGACGAGCTGGCGCTCCTGGTCGGCCGGTGTGCGCTTGGCCGGTACTTCGATGGCCAGCGAGCCGTTCAGGTACTGCGCGGTCAGCGAATTGCGGTTCTTCAGGATGTCGTTCAGCGTGCCGTGCGCGATGACTTCGCCGCCATGCACGCCGGCGCCCAGGCCCATGTCGACCACATGGTCGGCGCAGCGGATGGCATCTTCATCATGCTCGACCACCAGCACCGTGTTGCCGATGTCGCGCAGGTGCTTCAGCGTATCGATCAGGCGGTCGTTATCGCGCTGGTGCAGGCCGATCGACGGTTCATCCAGCACATACATCACGCCGGTCAGGCCGGAGCCGATCTGCGATGCGAGGCGGATGCGCTGCGCTTCGCCGCCGGACAGCGTGTCGGCGCTGCGTTCCAGCGACAGGTAATCGAGGCCGACGTTGTTCAGGAATTTCAGGCGCGAGATGATTTCCTTGATGATGCGGTCGGCGATGTCCTTCTTCGCGCCTTTCAGCTTCAGGTGCTCGAAGAAATCCAGCGTCTCGCGCAGCGGCATCGCGGCGATCTGGAAGATCGCGCGCTGCTGCATGCCATTGCCGACCTTCACATGGCGCGCCTCGACGCGCAGGCGCGCGCCTTCGCAGGACGGGCACTCCTTTTCATTGATGAACTTGGCCAGTTCTTCCTTGACCGCCATAGAGTCGGTTTCGCGATAGCGGCGCTGCAGGTTGTTCACCACGCCTTCGAAGGTATGTTCCTTGATCACGGTGCGGCCGCGCTCGTTCACATAAGCGAACGGCACCTTTTCCTTGCCCGAGCCGTACAGCACGACTTGCTGCGCTTTCTCCGGCAGGCTGTCGAAAGGCATGTCGACATCGAATTCGTAATACTTGGCCAGCGACGACAGCATCTGGAAATAGAACTGGTTGCGGCGATCCCAGCCTTTGATGGCACCCGATGCCAGCGACAGGTTGGGGAAGGCGACGATGCGCTTGGGGTCGAAGAATTCGATATGGCCGAGGCCATCGCACTCAGGGCAGGCGCCCATCGGGTTGTTGAACGAGAACAGCCGCGGCTCGAGTTCCTGCAGCGAATAGCCGCAGGTCGGGCAGGCGAACTTGTTCGAGAACACTTGCTCCTTGCCGGTATCCATTTCCAGCGCAATTGCGCGGCCGTCGGCCAGCCGCAGCGAGGTCTCGAAGCTTTCGGCCAGACGCTGCTTGATGTCGGCGCGCACCTTCACGCGGTCGATCACGACATCGATGGTGTGCTTTTCGGTCTTCTTCAGCTTCGGCAAGTCATCGACTTCATAAATCTTCGCCGTGCCGGTGCCACTCTGGATGCGGAAGCGTACGAAGCCCTGCGCCTGCATCTGCTCGAACAGGTCCACATGCTCGCCCTTGCGATTTGCGACCACGGGGGCAAGGATCATCAGCTTGGTTTCGTCCGGCATCGCCAGCACTGCATCGACCATCTGCGACACCGATTGCGCCGCCAGCGGGTTTTCCGGGTGGTCAGGGCAGTGTGGGGTGCCGACGCGCGCGAACAGCAGGCGCAGGTAGTCATGGATCTCGGTGACGGTGCCGACCGTCGAGCGCGGGTTGTGCGAGGTCGCTTTCTGCTCGATGGAGATCGCCGGTGACAAGCCTTCGATCAGGTCGACGTCGGGCTTCTCCATCAGTTGCAGGAACTGGCGCGCATAAGCCGACAGCGATTCCACATAGCGACGCTGGCCTTCCGCATACAGCGTGTCGAAGGCGAGCGAGGATTTGCCCGAGCCTGACAGGCCTGTAATCACGATCAGCTTGTTCCTTGGCAGGTCGAGGCTGATGTTCTTCAGATTGTGGGTGCGCGCGCCGCGGATGCGAATTTCTTCCATGTCTTTTTGCAAAAAGTCGGGCCCGGTGGCCGAGAGTCAACCTGTTACTATAGCGGGTTTTCGCAACCTGCTCGTCCGCTGTGTGCCGGTTAAATTCAGTGCGGCTTTTTCGCGTGAATTTCCACGAGTTTTTCCTTGTCGTTCCGTTATTTTCATTCCGCCATGTCCGTTTCCCAGGAACCCCTCGATCCTCGCATGACCCGGCAAGAGATCCGCGCCAGTGCCTCGCTGGCGTCCATCTTCGGCTTGCGCATGCTGGGCCTGTTCCTGATCCTGCCGGTGTTCGCCGTTCACGCCCGCTCCCTGCCGGGCGGCGACAACGCCACCCTGGTCGGGCTGGCGATGGGCATGTACGGCCTGACGCAGGCCTTCGGCCAGATTCCGTTTGGCATGGCTTCGGATCGCTATGGCCGCAAGCGCATCATCGTCATCGGGCTGTTGTTATTCATCATTGGTTCGCTGATCGCCGCTGTTGATCAGCATGTCATCTGGGTCGTCGTCGGCCGAGCGGTGCAGGGTGCCGGCGCTGTATCGGCGGCGGTGACAGCCTTGATTGCGGATTCCACACGTGATGAACACCGCACCAAGGCGATGGCGATGGTCGGCGCATCGATCGGCCTGACCTATGCGGCTTCGCTGGTGATCGCGCCGCTGCTGTATGCCGCCGTCGGCATGCGCGGCATGTTCCTGCTGGTGGCCTGCCTGTCGGCAGCGGCGATCTTCGTTGTGCTGTACGTGACGCCGGCCGCGCCGCCGCGCAGCCCGGAGAAGGCGTCGTTCATCGATGTGCTGCGCAACCCGGAACTGATGCGCATGAATGTCGGCGTGTTTGCGCTGCATGCGATACAGATGTCGATGTTCGTCGTGCTGCCGAATGTGCTGGTCAATGCCGGTGGTATGGCGCTTGGCGATCACTGGAAAATTTATCTGCCGGTGGTACTGGCGTCCTTCGTGCTGATGCTGCCGCCGATCTTCGTCGGCGAGAAGCAGGGCAAGATGAAGCACGTGTTCCTGGCGGCGATCGCATTGCTGCTGCTGGTCGAGATCGGCCTGCGTTTCGCGGTCGCGCAGCCGTCACTGTCGTTCGGTTTGCTGGTCGGTTTGCTGCTGGCTTTCTTCGTCGCGTTCAATGTGCTGGAGGCAAGCCAGCCCTCGCTGGTGTCGCGTCTGGCACCAACGGGATCGCGCGGCGCAGCCCTCGGCGTGTACAACACGATGCAGGCCATCGGCCTGTTCGCCGGCGGTGCCGGCGGCGGCCTGCTGGCGCAGCACTTTGGCGGCCCGGCGGTGTTCACTGCGGGCTGCCTGCTGACGGTGGGCTGGCTTATAATTGCGTCATCCATGAAGAACCTGCCGCGTCGCGTCCGACGCGAGGCAGTCCCCACCTGAATTCAGCCGGCCTGCACAGGCGGCGCACTCATCCCCACAGGAGATCTGTATGGCATCGGTCAATAAAGTCATCATCGTTGGCAACCTCGGTCGTGATCCCGAGACGCGTTACATGCCCAGCGGCGATGCAATGACCAACATTGCCGTGGCCACCACCGACAAATGGCGTGACAAGGCCAGCGGCGAGCAGAAAGAAGCCACCGAATGGCACCGCATCGCTTTCTTCGGCAAGCTGGCCGAGATCGCCGGCCAGTACCTGAAGAAGGGTTCGCAGGTGTACGTCGAAGGTCGCCTGAAGACCCGCAAGTACACCGACAAGGACGGCGTCGAAAAGTACTCGACCGAGATCGTGGCCGACACCATGCAGATGCTCGGCAGCCGCATGGGCGGCAGCGGCAGCGCTTCGATGGGTGACGAGGGCGGTTACAGCGCACCGTCGCGCGCACCGGCACAAGCACCGGCACGTGCACCGGCCAAGGCGCCGAACCTGTCCGACATCGACGACGACATTCCTTTCTGATCGGTCTGAAGGCCGATACTCCCTGACAGGACATCCATCGAATCGCGATGGCACGCCTGCCCCGGCTGGTCGTACCCAACCATCTGCATCATGTGGTGGCGCGCGGTAACAACGACCAGCCCGTCTTCCTCGACGACACCGACTACCAGCAATTCCTGAACCTGTTGCGCGACACCGCGCAGCAGTATGGCGTGGCCATCCATGCGTATGTGCTGCTGCCTGCGCGTGTGCAGCTGCTGGCGACGCCGTCTACTGAAGCCGCGCTGGGCAAGATGATGCAGGCCATCGGCCGCCATTACGTCCCCTGGTTCAATGCGCGGCACCAACGCAGCGGCGGCCTGTGGGAAGGGCGTTTCCGTGCGACGGTGCTGGATGCGGATGAATACTTCGTTCCCTGTTCGCACCTGATCGAGTACCAGCCGCTGCATGAAGCGGTCAGCATGGACATGGAGCATTACCGCTGGTCCAGTCATGCGCACCACACCGGCGCTCGCCGGCAAACCTGGCTGACCGATCATCCGGCTTACTGGAAGCTTGGCAATACGCCGTTCGAACGCGAGGCGGTCTACAAGCAGCTGTGCGCGACGCCGCCGGCACCGAAGATGGTCGAGGCCATCGGCGAGGCCACGCGCAAGGCCTGGGCACTCGGATCCGAGGATTTCCGTGCATCTCTGGCCAAGTTGACCGATCGACGTTTGGAGCCGGCGCGCCGGGGGCGACCGCCCAAATCGGCGCAGCCGCTCGAAACGCGCAAATCCGGCAACATGGCCGGCGCCGGCATCACCGCCCGCGCCGGGAAAAATGTCCGCAGTGCGGGTGCGGCAAAGCTTGGCCGCAAGCCGGGATGATCTGGTGCGCGCTGCGCCAAAACCTGCGCCAATACTAATCTGACCCTATTTATTTTTGCACCGTTTTGAAGCTGCAGATAAATAGCATCCGACCCTAATTTATTTAGGTTGAAGTCTGTATTGCATTGCACTATTCTTCCCGGTCTTTCCCAAAGAGTAGTGGAGCACCGCAATGCAAGCGCAAGGCCTTTACGATCCGAATAACGAGCACGACGCTTGCGGCGTCGGCTTCATCGCCCACATCAAGGGCCAGAAAAGCCATTCCATCGTCGAACAGGGTTTGCTGATCCTGAAGAACCTCGACCATCGGGGCGCGGTCGGTGCCGACCCGCTGATGGGCGACGGCGCCGGCATCCTGATCCAGATTCCGGACCAGTTCTACCGTGAAGAGATGGCCAAACAGGGCGTGACCCTGCCGCCTCCGGGCGAATACGGCGTCGGCATGGTGTTCCTGCCGAAGGAACAAGCATCGCGCATCGCCTGCGAACAAGAGATCGAACGTGCCGTTCTGGCGGAAGGTCAGGTCGTGTTGGGCTGGCGCGATGTGCCGGTCAACCGCGAGATGCCGATGTCGCCGACCGTGCGCGAAAAAGAGCCGGTGATTCGCCAGATCTTCATCGGCCGCGGCGCTGACATCATGGTTACCGATGCGCTCGAGCGCAAACTGTACGTGATCCGCAAGGCCTCGGGCCACGCGATCCAGGGCCTGAACCTGCTGCACGGCAAAGAATTCTTCGTGCCGTCGATGTCGGCCCGTACCGTGGTCTACAAGGGCCTGCTGCTGGCTGACCAGGTCGGCGTCTACTACAAGGACCTGCAAGACCCGCGCTGCGTATCGGCGCTGTCGCTGGTGCACCAGCGCTTCTCGACCAACACCTTCCCGGAATGGCCGCTGGCCCACCCGTACCGCCTGCTGGCGCACAACGGCGAGATCAACACCGTCAAGGGCAACTTCAACTGGATGCGCGCCCGTGAAGGCGTGATGAAGTCGGCCGTGCTGGGCGACGACCTGAAGAAGCTGTTCCCGCTGATCTATGAAGGCCAGTCCGATACCGCCTGCTTCGACAATGCGCTCGAACTGCTGGTGATGGCCGGCTACCCGATCGCACAAGCGATGATGATGATGATTCCGGAAGCGTGGGAAAACCACACGCTGATGGACGACAACCGTCGCGCCTTCTACGAATACCACGCCGCGATGATGGAGCCGTGGGACGGCCCCGCCGCGATGGCCTTCACCGACGGCCGCCACATCGGCGGCACGCTGGACCGCAACGGCCTGCGCCCGGCGCGTTACCTCGTCACCGATGACGACTTCGTCGTGATGGCGTCCGAATCGGGTGTGCTGCCGATCGCCGATTCGAAGATCGTGAAGAAGTGGCGCCTGCAGCCGGGCAAGATGTTCCTGATCGACCTCGAAGCCGGCCGCATCATCGATGACAAAGAGCTGAAGGACACCTTCGCCAACGCCAAGCCGTACAAGCAGTGGATCGACTCGGTCCGTATCAAGCTTGACGACCTGAAGGTCGAGGCCGAGAAGCGCGACGCGAAAGAGTCGCTGCTGGATCGCCAGCAAGCGTTCGGCTATACGCAGGAAGACCTGAAGTTCCTGATGGCGCCGATGGCCGTGCAGGGCGAAGAAGCGACCGGTTCGATGGGCAATGACTCGCCGCTGGCCGTCATGTCCAACAAGAACAAGCCGCTGTACAACTACTTCAAGCAGCTGTTCGCACAGGTCACGAACCCGCCGATCGATCCGATCCGTGAATCCATCGTGATGTCGCTGGTGTCCTTCATCGGTCCGAAGCCGAACCTGCTCGACACCAACAACATCAACCCGCCGATGCGTCTCGAGGTGGCACAGCCTATCCTCGACTACAAGGACATCACGCGCCTGCGCAATATCAGCCAGCACACCGGCGGCAAGTTCCGCTCGTTCGAGCTGGACATCTGCTACCCGGTCGCCTGGGGCAAGGAAGGCGTCGAGGCGCGTCTGGCCTCGCTGTGCGCACAAGCGGTTGACGCCGTGAAGTCGGGCCACAACATCCTGATCGTGTCGGACCGCAAGCAAGACCGCGAGAACGTCGCGATCCCCGCGCTGCTCGCGACCTCGGCCATCCACCAGCACCTGGTGTCGAAGGGCCTGCGTACCTCGACCGGCCTGGTGGTCGAGACCGGTTCGGCGCGCGAGACGCATCACTTCGCGCTGCTGGCAGGTTACGGCGCCGAAGCGATCCACCCGTACCTCGCGATGGATACCCTGGCCGACATGGCCCAGGGCCTGCCGGGCGACCTGTCGGCCGAGAAGGTGATCTACAACTTCCAGAAGGCCGTCGGCAAAGGCCTGATGAAAGTCTTCTCGAAGATGGGCATCTCGACCTACATGTCTTACTGCGGCGCGCAGATCTTCGAGGCGATCGGCCTGAACAAGGCAATGATCGACAAGTACTTCAAGGGCACCGCCTCGAACGTCGAAGGTATCGGCGTGTTCGAAGTGGCCGAAGAAGCGCTGCGCCTGCACAAGCTGGCCTTCGGCGCTGATCCGGTGCTGGCCAATGCGCTGGACGCCGGCGGCGAATATGCGTTCCGCGTGCGTGGCGAAGACCACATGTGGACGCCGGACGCGATCGCCAAGCTGCAGCACTCGACCCGCGCGAACAACTTCAGCACCTACAAAGAGTACGCGCAGATCATCAACGACCAGTCCAAGCGTCACATGACGCTGCGCGGCCTGTTCGAGTTCAAGATCGATCCGGCCAAGGCGATCCCGATTGACGAAGTCGAATCGGCCAAGGAAATCGTGAAGCGCTTCGCCACCGGCGCAATGTCGCTCGGCTCGATCTCGACCGAGGCGCATGCCACGCTGGCGATCGCGATGAACCGTATTGGCGGCAAGTCCAACACCGGCGAAGGCGGTGAGGACGAGGCACGCTATCGCAATGAACTGCGCGGCATCCCGATCAAGCAGGGCGACACGCTGGCGTCCATCATTGGCCAGGAACGCGTCGAAGTCGACCTGCCGCTGCTGGCTGGCGATTCGCTACGCTCGAAGATCAAGCAGGTCGCGTCGGGCCGCTTCGGTGTCACCACCGAGTACCTGACTTCGGCTGACCAGATCCAGATCAAGATGGCGCAGGGCGCGAAGCCGGGCGAAGGCGGCCAGCTGCCGGGCCACAAGGTGTCCGAGTACATCGCGAAGCTGCGCTTCTCGGTGCCAGGCGTGGGCCTGATCTCGCCGCCGCCGCACCACGACATCTACTCGATCGAAGATCTGGCACAGCTGATCCACGACCTGAAGAACGTGAACCCGAAGGCCGACATCTCGGTCAAGCTGGTGTCCGAAGTCGGTGTCGGTACCGTGGCTGCGGGCGTGTCGAAGGCCAAGGCCGATCACGTCGTGATCGCCGGCCACGATGGCGGCACCGGCGCATCGCCGCTGTCGTCGATCAAGCACGCTGGTTCGCCCTGGGAACTCGGCCTGGCCGAAACCCAGCAGACCCTGGTGCTCAATGGCCTGCGTGGCCGCATCCGCGTGCAGACCGATGGTCAGCTGAAGACCGGCCGTGACGTCGTGATCGGCGCGCTGCTGGGCGCTGATGAATTCGGCTTCGCGACCGCTCCGCTGGTCGTCGAGGGCTGCATCATGATGCGCAAGTGCCACCTGAATACCTGCCCGGTCGGCGTCGCGACGCAAGACCCGGTGCTGCGTGCGAAGTTCCAGGGCAAGCCGGAACACGTGGTCAACTACTTCTTCTTCGTCGCCGAAGAAGCGCGCCAGATCATGGCACAGCTGGGCATTCGCACCTTCGACGAGCTGATCGGCCGCGCCGACCTGCTCGACAAGTCGAAGGCGATCAGCCACTGGAAGGCGCAGGGCCTGGACTTCAGCAAGATCTTCTACCTGCCGCCGGCCTCCAGCGAGCCGCGCTTCCACCAGGGTTCGCAAGACCATGGCCTGGACAAGGCACTCGACCACAAGCTGATCGCGCAGGCCAAGCCGGCGATCGAGCGTGGCGAAAAGGTCTCATTCATCTCGCCGATCAAGAACCTGAACCGCACCGCTGGCGCGATGCTGTCGGGCGAAGTGGCGAAGAAATACGGTCACGAAGGCCTGCCGGATGACACCATCCACATCCAGCTGCAAGGCACCGCAGGTCAATCGTTCGGCGCGTTCCTCGCGCATGGCGTGACCTTCGACCTCGTTGGCGAAGGCAACGACTACGTGGGCAAGGGCCTGTCGGGTGGCCGCATCATCGTGCGCCCGAACACCGAGTTCCGCGGTCGTGCGGTCGACAACATCATCATCGGTAACACCGTGCTGTTTGGCGCGATCTCCGGCGAAGCCTTCTTCAACGGCGTCGCAGGCGAGCGCTTCGCGGTCCGTAACTCCGGTGCGGTCACCGTGGTCGAAGGTACCGGCGACCATGGTTGCGAATACATGACCGGCGGTACCGTGGTCGTGCTGGGCGAAACCGGCCGCAACTTCGCAGCGGGCATGTCGGGCGGTCTCGCCTACGTGTACGACGAAGACGGTTCGTTTGCTGCCAAGTGCAACATGGCGATGGTCGCGCTCGAGCCGGTGCTGTCGAGCTCCGAGCAGGAGTCGACGGTCGCCAAGTCCGCATGGCACAGCCTGACCCGCGGCGGCGAGCGCCAGACCGACGAAGCCATCCTCAAGGGCCTGATCGAGCGTCACTTCAAGCATACCGGCAGCACGCGCGCGCGCACCCTGCTGGATGACTGGAGCACCGCTCGCACCAAGTTCGTCAAGGTGTTCCCGACCGAGTACAAGCGTGCACTGGGCGAGATGTATGCCGCCGCAGGCAAGGGCAAGGAAAAGGTCTCGGCCTAATCGCCGAACACAAGGTCCCGGCGATGATGCCGGGACCCGCGAAGATAGATCGAAAGAAAAGAGAACAACATGGGTAAAGTTACCGGTTTCCTCGAATACCAGCGCCTGCAAGAGGCGAGCGAAGCGCCTGCTGCGCGGCTGAAGCACTACAAAGAATTCCAGCTGCACCTGTCCGATGCGGACGCCAAGGTCCAGGGCGCACGCTGCATGGATTGCGGCATCCCGTTCTGCAACAACGGCTGCCCGGTCAACAACATCATCCCGGACTGGAATGACCTGGTCTACAACGGCAACTACCGTGAAGCACTGGACGTCCTGCACTCGACGAACAACTTCCCGGAATTCACCGGCCGCATCTGCCCCGCACCCTGCGAATCTGCATGCACGCTGGGCATCAACAGCGATGCCGTCGGCATCAAGTCGATCGAGCACTTCATCATCGACAAGGGCTGGGAAAACGGCTGGGTCCTGCCGCAACCGGCTGCAGCAAAGACGGGCAAGAAGGTTGCCGTCGTCGGCGCCGGCCCTGCCGGCCTCGCCGCTGCACAGCAGCTCGCGCGCGTCGGTCACGATGTAACCGTGTTCGAGAAGAATGACCGCGTTGGCGGCCTGCTGCGTTATGGCATCCCCGACTTCAAGATGGAGAAGTCGCACATTGATCGCCGCGTCGAGCAGATGCAAGCCGAAGGCGTGAAATTCCGTACCGGCGTCCTGGTTGGCAAGGACTTCCCGAAGAGCATCATGAATCTGGCGAAAGAAACCGTGTCGCCGGAACAGCTGAACAAAGAGTTCGACGCCGTCGTCATCACCGGTGGCGCCGAGACTCCGCGTGACCTGCCGGTGCCGGGCCGCGAGCTCGACGGTGTGCACTTCGCGATGGAATTCCTGCCGCAGCAGAACCGCGTCAATGCCGGTGACAAGCTGAAGGACCAGATCATGGCCACCGGCAAGCACGTGGTCGTGATCGGCGGCGGCGATACCGGTTCCGATTGCGTTGGCACCTCGAACCGTCATGGCGCAGCATCGGTCGTGCAATTCGAACTGATGCCGATGCCGCCGGAGCAGGAAAACAAGCCGCTGGTCTGGCCGTACTGGCCGACCAAGCTGCGCACATCGTCGTCGCACGAAGAAGGCTGCGAGCGCGACTTCGCGGTCGCGACCAAGCGCCTCGAAGGCAAGGATGGCAAGGTCGAGAAGCTGATCGCTGCGCGCGTCGAGTGGAAAGACGGCAAGATGACCGAAGTGCCGGGTTCCGAGTTCGAACTGAAGGCCGACCTCGTGCTGCTGGCGATGGGCTTCACCGCACCGGTCAACTCCGTGCTGGATGCGTTCGGCGTCGAGAAAGATGCCCGTGGCAACGCGAAAGCCACCACCGATGGCGAAGGCTGCTATGCAACCTCGGTGCCGAAGGTGTTCGCCGCTGGCGACATGCGCCGTGGCCAGTCGCTGGTCGTGTGGGCAATTCGCGAAGGCCGCCAGTGCGCACGCGCTGTCGACGAATTCCTGATGGGGTCGTCGGTGCTGCCGCGTTGATCACGCACTTGCCGTAAGCAGTCAAAAAAGGCCTGGGATTCCCGGGCCTTTTTCATGGCCGCCGCCGCTGCCATGCTCAGGTGCTGCGCCATGTGGCGGCGTCAAATTGCATCGATTCGGTGTCGCGCCTTAGCGTAACTTCATGGCGCGATACGGCCAGGTACCAGGTCTGCCGCTCTGCATGCGGTTTGGTTTTGGCGAAGCCGCCTGGGGTTAGTAGCGCGATACACCATGCGGGCTGCGGGTCGCGCACCGATTGGTACAGGATGCCGCCAATGTCCGCTTCGCGCACAATGCGCGCAAATTGCTGCGTCGGCTCGTAGCGGGCCGGATGCTGCCAGATGGCGGCGTCGGTGTCGAAGGGCGGCTGATGCAAGTCGACCACGCGGGTCGCAATCTCGGTGCGGAAGGCCGTGTGCGCGACCGGTTCGATGCGCTCGAGATCGACGGCATCCTGCAGGAATTTCCAGCGCCAATAGCCCAGCTCTGCGCCCGCCGTCCTGACGGACTCGGCACCATAGAACACGCCGGCATCCGTCACCGCGCGAAAGCGCGAGCCGCCGGGTTTGGGGTCGTAGCGAAAGGGCGTGGCCAGCAAATAATCGAGGCCGGCAGTGTTGCGCGGCGAGGGCGGCTTGCTGGCGTCGAGTAGCGACTCCAGCAAGTCTTGCTCGTCCCGGTTGTCGACCAGCTTCATGGTCGCCGCAATGTGCTGCGACTCCACCATGCGCCATGCCTGGCCTTGCCAGGCACGCGCTTCAGACGAGACCGCGGGAGGCGTCCAGGTAGTGAACGACACGTACCAGCCCTTCTGTTGAACGAATCAGGTCGATCGGGCGGCCATTGAGCCCGAGGTTCTCGCTTTGCAGCCATTGTCTGGCTGCGTGCTCGCTGCCGACGATGGAGTCGAGTGAACGGAAGGCGCGCACGAACAGCAATGCGAATTCCCATTCTTTGCGACGCTCGTCGAGTTGGTAATCGCCGCTGTAGATGCGGGTCACGGTGGCCGGGCTGACGCCCAGCACCTTCGCGAGCAAGGCGCGGGAAATGTCCAGCCGCTCGGCGGCGCGCGCGACAGCTTTGGTCAGTACTTGTGCCGGGTCGGGTTTGCTGGCGTGGGTATGGGTGGATGCAAGCATGGCAGCCTCCTTTCCGAAGAAATATTACTACTATTTCCTTTCTGGGGAAAGCTGCGCCGTGCAAGGCTTCATACCTTGCCGTCGCCGGTGTTGTCGTGCCGCAAGCCTTTGCGGTCGAAGACCGGATCCGTGCGATCAGCCATCCCTGCCATCGAGCCGCGCGCGGGTCAGGCGTCCCGCATAGGCCAGCACATACAGCAGGAACGCGCTGCTCCAGCAGGCCGCGGCCGCAATCACCAGCGGCTGGTAGCTGGTGCCACCCAGCAGCGAGGCCAGCACACGGAGCAGGGCGCCTGCATGCAGCAGCAGGTACATCGCGGTCTCCGGCGCACCCGCCTTCAGCGGCCGTGCGGTATGGCCGAGCGCGGTGCGCGTGATCATGCCGATGATCAGGCCGCCGGTGGCGCCGACCCCCAGCGCATGGAAGGCCGCGCTGTGGCTGGCCAGCCCGATGCAGGACAGCGACAACAAGACCAGCCCGACGGCGATCCAGAGGTAGGACAGGTGCAGGATCCACAGCAGTGGATTGCGCAGCGTGCGATGCGGCAGGTAGCCCGCGGCGCGCACCATGACGCTCAGGCCTGCAGCCATCGCCAGTCCGGCTTCAGCCGGACCCGGCAAGCCGATCGCCCAGCCGAATGCAGTCAGTCCGAGGATGCCCATCGAAATCCGGTCCCGTCGTTCATGGACCACTGGCCGGCTGCCCGGCACCGCATTGGCGGTAAAGCCAGGCAGCACACGGCCGGCGATCGTCGATTCGATCAGTACCAGCAGCAGGATGGCCGATTGCACCGGATGCATCGTGTCCATCTGCAGCCAGCCGAGACGACTGGCATGGAAGCTCAGGTTGGCCAGCGTGAGCATGCCCAGCAGGCCGACCAGGAAGTAATTGCGGCGGTTGCCCGCGCGCTGCAGCACGCGCCAGATCGGCCATGCGGCCAGCGGCAGGAAGGCCAGGTCGATCAGGGCAGCGATGCCGTCGGGTGCTGCCAGCATCGCGATGCGACCCGCGATCCAGACGCCAGCCAGCGCGGCGAGGTGGGCACCGCGCGGCGTGGGCAGCCCGGTCCAGTTGCGTGCCGCGGTGTACAGGAAGCCGATGATCACGGCGGGCGCAAAGCCGAATACCATTTCATGCATGTGCCACGGCAGGCCGATCTGCACGCCCGGCAGCGCGTAGCCGAGCAGGCTGGCCACCCAACCCGGAATGGCGACAGCCGCAAACAGTGCCGCCAGCAGATAGAACGGGCGGAATCCCAGCCGCAATACCGGCGGCAAGGTCGGTGCAGGCTCGGACGGGGCGCCGCTGCGGCGAACTTCGTTGAAGCCGGGCTGGTTGAGGATGAGGGCTTGCATGGCAGCGCGTCCTTAAAGATTCATTTGAAATGAATGTTATAGTTGCGGCGTGGCGATGGCAAGCCCTTTGCCGTCCATGGATACATGAATTTCTTCGCTGCCACCTTGTGGCACAGACAAACGATGCGCCTGACCGATTACACCGATTACACATTGCGTACGCTGATCTACCTGGGCCTGCACCCGGACAAGCTGGTCACCGTGCGCGAGATCTCGGATGCCTACGGCATCTCGAACAGCCACATGACCAAGGTCGTGCACCAGCTGGGCCAGTCGGGCCTGGTGTCGACCACACGTGGCCGTGGAGGCGGCATGCAACTGGCCGTCGATCCCGCCGCGATCGGCATCGGCGATGTCGTGCGTGACACCGAACCGGACTTCCATATGGTCGAATGCTTCGACAAGGCCCGCAGCGATTGCGTGCTGTCGCCATCGTGCGAGCTGAAGGCCGCACTCAAGCGCGCGACCGACGCGTGGCTGGCGGTGCTCGACGAGTTGACGCTGGCGGACCTGCTCGCCCACCCGCGCAAGATGCGGCAGCAGTTCGATACGGTACAGGTGGTCCGGGATCTGCGGCGGGGCTGAGCGTCTCGTCCATCCCCCCAACATCGGCCGAACAGGCTGGCCGAATCCGGCCGTATCAAGCGTCCACCAAGCCGGACCGTCGCGCGGATCGTCGCGCGGATCGTCGCGCGAGCCGGGTGCGATCCTCGTGGCTGGCACCGCAGCACCGGCCGCGGCCGAAAATTGTTGAATTGGATATTCATTCCGAGGCATTTGCCAGCCTTGCACTACAATAGACGCCTTTCTTCCCGCGTCTCACCGTGACCCATCTCGTCGACATCCGCGACCTGCACTTCGCCTACAACGACAGGCCCATCCTGTCGGGGCTGACCATGCATTTCCCGCGCGGGAAAGTGGTCGCGGTCATGGGGGGCTCCGGTTCGGGCAAGACCACGGTGCTGCGCCTGATTGGCGGCCAGATCCGCGCCCAGTCGGGCAGCGTGACGGTCGACGGCAAGGACGTCGGCTCCCTTGATACTCCGGCACTGTATGCGATGCGCCGCCGCATGGGCATGCTCTTTCAGCACGGCGCGCTGTTTACTGATTTGTCGGTGTTCGATAACGTCGCCTTCCCGCTGCGTGAGCATACCAATCTGACGGACGCCATGATCCATGACCTGGTGCTGATGAAGCTGCATGCGGTCGGCCTGTCGAATGCGGCCTGGCTGAAGCCCGCCGAAGTCTCGGGCGGCATGGCGCGCCGGGTCGCGCTGGCGCGTGCGATCGCGCTCGACCCGGAACTGATCATGTACGACGAGCCCTTTGCCGGGCTCGATCCGATCTCGATGGGCGTGACCGCGAACCTGATCCGCAACCTGAACGATGCACTCGGCTCGACCTCGATCCTGGTGTCGCATGATGTGCATGAATCGTTCAGCATCGCCGACTATGTGTACTTCCTGTCTCAGGGCCGCATCGTCGCGCATGGCACGCCAGCGCAGATGATGGAATCCGATGACCCGTACGTGAAGCAGTTCGTGCATGCGCAGGCCGATGGTCCGGTGCCCTTCCATTACCCGGGGCGCTCGATCGCGGAGCAGCTGGGCGTGAAGGAGCCAGCTTGATGCTGAACTGGCTTGCATCGATAGGCAGCAGCGTGCGCGGCATGCTGGCCAACCTCGGGCTATCGTCCCGCACCTTCCTGGCGATGCTGCGTGCCTCGGGCAGCCTGCTGAAGCGGCCGCGGCTGGTCACTGACCAGGTGCATTTCATTGGCAATTATTCGCTGGTCATCATTGCAGTGTCGGGCCTGTTCGTCGGCTTCGTGCTGGGCTTGCAAGGCTACTACACGCTCAACAAGTACGGCTCCGAGCAGGCGCTCGGATTGCTGGTGGCACTGTCGCTGACGCGTGAGCTGGGGCCGGTCGTTACCGCGCTGTTGTTCGCAGGACGCGCCGGCACTTCGCTGACCGCCGAGATCGGCCTGATGAAGGCGGGCGAGCAACTGGCGGCGATGGAAATGATGGCCGTCGACCCGTTGAAGCGGGTGCTGGCGCCGCGCTTCTGGGCTGGCGTGATCGCGATGCCGGTTCTGGCCGGTATCTTCAGTGCGGTGGGCGTGCTGGGCGGCTATATTGTCGGCGTGCGCCTGATCGGCGTCGACGAGGGTGCGTTCTGGTCGCAGATGCAGGGCGGCGTCGATGTCTGGGCTGATGTCGGCAATGGCGTGATCAAGAGCGTGGTCTTCGGCGTGGCCGTGACCTTCATCGCGCTGTACCAGGGCTACCAGTCGGCGCCGACGCCCGAGGGCGTCGCGCGGGCCACCACCCGTACCGTGGTGATGGGCTCGCTGATGGTGCTGTGGCTGGACTTCCTGCTGACGGCGCTGATGTTTTCATAAACAAGGATTCGCATGCAACGCAAATCTCTCGATGTGTGGGTCGGATTGTTCGTGCTGCTGGGCGCGATAGCGATCATGTTCCTCGCACTGAAGGTCGGTAACATGAGCTCGATGAGCTTCGGCCCCAGCTATACGCTGGTGGCACGCTTCGACAATATTGGCGGCCTGAAGCCGCGCGCGCCCGTCAAGAGCGCCGGTGTCGTGGTCGGTCGCGTCGAGTCCATCGGTTTTGACGACAAGACTTTCCAGGCCAAGGTCATGCTACGCATGGAGGGCGGCTATCAGTTCCCGAAGGACAGTTCGGCCAAGATTTTGACCGCGGGCCTGCTGGGCGAGCAGTACATCGGTCTCGAACCGGGCGGCGATGACAAAAACCTGTCCGAGGGCGACCGTATCAAGAGCACGCAATCGGCCATCGTGCTCGAAAATCTGATTAGCCAGTTTTTGTTCAGCAAAGCAGCCGAAGCAAGCGGCGAGGAGAAAAAGTAAATGAACACCGCCCCCGTGTTGCGTCGCCTGACCATTGTGCTGCTGGCCGTGCTGATGACGGCCTGTGCCAGCACGCAAACAGCGACCAGCGATCCGCGCGACCCGTTCGAGAATTACAACCGCTCGATGTTCCGCTTCAACACCTCGCTGGATGAAAATGTCATCAAGCCAGTGGCGACCGGCTATGCGGACTATATGCCGTCGTTCATCCGCACCGCCGTGGGCAACTTCTTCGGCAACCTCGGCGACGTCTGGACCGGTTTGAACAACTACCTGCAGGGCAAGCCGCGCGACGGCACCAGCGATGTCGGCCGCGTGGCGCTGAACTCGACCTTCGGCCTGCTGGGCCTGATCGATGTGGCAAGCCCGATGGGCCTGCCCAAGCATGATGAAGACTTTGGCCAGACCCTGGGTGTGTGGGGCGTGAAGTCAGGGCCTTACCTGGTGCTGCCGTTCTTTGGTGCCAGCACCGTACGCGACGGCGTGGCCAAGCCGGTCGACCTGTTCTATGGCGATACGTTGAACTATATCGGCAGCCAGAGCTTCGAGAACACCTCGCGGGTGGTGCGCATCATTGACGACCGCGCCGCCTTCCTCGGATCGACGTCGTTGATGGAGGGGGCCGCGCTCGACCCTTACCAGTTCTATCGCGACGCTTACCTGCAGCGACGCGAAGCACGCGTGCGCGACGGTCAATAAGGACCTGCGCCAGCGGCGGCATGCGTGGCTGCCGCCGAGCGCAGCGTGCAGCCCAGAGCAGCCGGGTCTGCGGCCTGCCTCGGTACGCCTACGAATGCGTCCGATTTGTAAGAATTTTCAGCCCGCTGGCGAGTGCAGCGCGCATTGGTTATTATCGCCTCAAGATGTCGGCAAATAAGTTGCTGACGAGAAATTGTTCACACGAGTCCTCCATGAGCTTCATCCGTACGCTGCTGATTTCGCTAACCATCGTCTTGTCGTCCTTTGTTCCGCTGGGTGCGCAGGCGGCCGACGAGGCGCCGGATGCGCTGGTCAAGCGCGTCAGCGAAGAGATACTCGACATCGCCCGCAATGACCAGCAGATCAAGGCCGGCAACCAGCAGCGCATCATGGAAGTGGTGCAGTCGAAGATCATCCCCTACGTGAACTTCCAGCGCATGACGGCGATGGCTGCAGGCCGTTTCTGGCGCGAAGCCACGCCCGAGCAACAGGCGCAGCTGACCAATGAATTCAAGACCCTGCTGATCTACACCTACTCGGGCGCGATCTCGCAGGTGCGCAACCAGAAGCTGGAATTCAAGCCGCTGCGCGCTGCGCCGGAAGATACCGAAGTCGAAGTGCGCTCCAGCGTCGTGCAGTCGCGCGGCGAGCCGATCCAGCTGAATTATCGTCTTGAAAAGACGCCGAACAGCTGGAAGATCTACGACGTGAACATCCTTGGCGCCTGGCTGGTCGAGACCTACAAGGGCAGCTTTGCGGCCGAGATCGGCAAGGGCGGCATCGATGGCCTGATCAAGACCCTCGCCGAGCGCAACAAGCGCCTGGCGGCCAACCCGCCGCCTTCGCCCAAGGCCAGCGCCAAGTAAGCATGGCCTTCTCGCCGACCGCTCTGACCTTCGCCGATGCAGCCGACGTGCTGCAGGCTGGCCTGCAAGCCATCGCCGGTGGCGAAACCGAGATCGACCTGCAGCACTTGCAGCGCTTCGACTCCACCGCCGTGGTCGCCTTGCTGGCATGGCATCGGCAGGCTGCCGGGCAGGGCGTGCCACTGCGGGTGGCCAACCTGCCACAGGGGCTGGAAAGCCTGGCGCAGGTCTACGGCGTCGCCTCCCTGATCCGACACTGAACCCCTGCCTGAGCGCCTGTTGCCAGCGGCCTGACAGGACAGGCGCTGTCGACATCGTTCACGACTCGCCGGACGCCGCGTGCTTCCCGGCAAATCCCCTATAATCAAGGACTTTGCGCCGGTTTTTCGGCGCTCCCGCCGCATTTGCCCACGATGGCCGCCATCCATATCGACAACGTCAAGAAACGCTTCGGCTCCCTGCAGGCGCTGGGAGGGGTCTCGCTCGAGATCGCCGAGGGTGAATTCTTTGGCCTGCTCGGCCCGAACGGGGCCGGCAA
Organism: uncultured Bifidobacterium sp.; assembly: GCA_964634245.1. Classification (GTDB taxonomy): domain Bacteria; phylum Pseudomonadota; class Gammaproteobacteria; order Burkholderiales; family Burkholderiaceae_D; genus Pernthalerella. Next base: position 58,382 of record CAZWIE010000009.1, on the reverse strand, counting down.
GACTACGCTGATTTCCATCATCGCCGGCCTCGCGCATGCCGATGAGGGCAGCGTCAGCATCCACGGCCACGATGTCGTGCGCGATTACCGCGAGGCCCGCAGCCGTCTGGGCGTCGTGCCGCAAGAGCTGGTGTTCGATCCCTTCTTCACCGTGCGCGAGACCTTGCGCATGCAGTCGGGCTATTTCGGCATCAGCAACAACGACGACTGGATCGACGAGGTGATGCACAACCTCGACCTGACGTCCAAGGCCGACACCAACATGCGCCGCCTGTCGGGCGGCATGAAGCGCCGCGTGCTGGTCGCGCAGGCGCTGGTGCACAAGCCGCCCGTCATCATGCTCGACGAGCCGACCGCCGGCGTTGATGTGGAGTTGCGCCAGACGCTTTGGAACTTCATCAGCCGCCTGAACCGCGAAGGCCATACCGTCGTGCTGACCACGCACTACCTTGAAGAGGCGCAGGCGCTGTGCAATCGCATCGCGATGCTGAAGTCCGGCAAGGTCGTCGCGCTCGATTCGACCGCCGCGCTGATCCGCCGCATCTCCGGCTCGCAGCTGGTGGTGAAGCTCGCCAGCGGCCGCCTGCCCGAATCCTTGCACGGGCTGGTGTCGCACCCGGAAGAGCTGGCCGGCGGCAAGCAGTACACGCTGCGCGTGAACCATCACGATGAAGTCGAGAACATTCTCGCGACGCTGCGCCAGTCGGGCGCGACGCTGGAGGACCTGCAGCTGCATCAGGCCGATCTCGAAGACGTGTTTATCCAGATCATGGGAGGCGAGAAATGACCGGCTTCCGTACTCTGCTGTACAAGGAGTTGCTGCGCTTCTGGAAAGTCGCAACGCAGACACTGACCGCGCCCATCGTGACCGCGATGCTGTACCTGATGATCTTTGGCCATGTGCTCGAAGAGCATGTGCAGGTATTCCCGGGCGTGTCGTACACGGCCTTCCTTGTGCCGGGCCTGGTGATGATGAGCGTGCTGCAGAATTCCTTTGCGAACTCGTCGTCGTCGCTGATCCAGTCCAAGATCACCGGCAACCTGGTGTTTGTGCTGCTGACACCGCTGTCGCACTGGGAAATGTTCAGCGCCTACGTGGTCGCCGCAATGATTCGCGGCCTGATGGTGGGCTTGGGCGTGCTGGTGATCACGGTCTGGTTCGCGAAGCTGTCTTTCGTCGCGCCGCTGTGGGCGTTTGCCTTCGCGCTGCTGGGCTCGGGCATTCTCGGTACGATGGGCCTGCTGGCTGGCATCTGGGCAGAGAAATTTGACCAGATGGCCGCTTTCCAGAATTTCCTGATCGTGCCGGCGACCTTCCTGGCCGGTGTGTTTTACTCGGTGCATACGCTGCCGCCTTTCTGGCTGGGCGTATCGCACATGAACCCGTTCTTCTACATGATCGATGGCTTCCGTTACGGCTTCTTCGGGCATTCTGATGTGGCGCCCGAGACCAGCCTCGCGATCGTATCCATGTTCTTCGTCGTACTGGCCGGCATTGCCATCCGCCTGCTCAAGAGCGGCTACAAGCTGCGCCACTGAGCGTGCCGCGAGCTAAACCTGCCGCAGCCATCGTTGAACGAAATTTTTTTGCAAAGGCCAAACCGTGCTACCCACACCTGATCTGATCAAGAACTACATCGCTTCCGGACTGGAATGCACACATCTCGAAGTCGAGGGCGACGGCCAGCACTTCCAGGCCCTGATCGTGTCGCCAGCCTTTGCGGGCAAGCGCCTGATCCAGCGTCACCAGCTGGTGTATGCGGCGCTGGGCGACCGCATGAAGGCGGAGATCCACGCACTGTCGATGAAAACCCTGACTCCGGAAGAATTCCAGGCCTGATGGACAAGCTCCTTATCCGTGGCGGCAAGCGCCTGACCGGCGAAATCGTCATCTCGGGCGCGAAGAATGCCGCGCTGCCCATCTTGTGCGCCGGGCTGCTGACGGCCGACACGCTGCAGCTTTCCAACGTCCCGCAACTGCAGGACGTAGCGACGATGAAGAAGCTGCTCGCGCAGATGGGTCTGGGCATCACCGAGCAAGATGGCGTGCTGGTGCTCAATGGCGCCGGCGTCAACAAGCCCGAGGCGCCGTACGAGATGGTCAAGACCATGCGCGCGTCCATCCTCGTGCTGGGCCCGTTGCTGGCGCGCTTCGGCGAAGCCAAGGTGTCGCTGCCCGGCGGTTGCGCGATCGGATCGCGCCCGGTGGATCAGCACATCAAGGGGCTGCAGGCGATGGGCGCCGAGATTCGCATCGAGGGTGGCTACATCCATGCGAAGGCCAAGAAGCTCAAGGGCGCACGCATCGTCACCGACATGATCACCGTCACCGGTACCGAGAACCTGCTGATGGCCGCAACGCTGGCCGACGGCGAAACCGTGCTCGACAATGCTGCACGTGAGCCGGAAGTGACCGACCTCGCCAACCTGCTGGTGGCGATGGGCGCCAAGATCGATGGCATCGGCGGCGACAAGCTGGTAGTGCAGGGCGTGCCCGCGCTGCATGGCGCGTCGCACAGCGTGATTGCTGACCGCATCGAGACCGGCACCTTCCTGTGCGCGGTGGCAGCGGCGGGCGGTGACGTGGTGTTGAAGAATACTCGTGCCGATTTGCTGGACGCCGTGATCGAAAAGCTGCGCGAGGCCGGCGCCATTCTGACCATGGGTGAGGACTGGATCCGCGTGCAGATGTCGGGTCGCCCCAAGGCAGTCAGCTTCCGTACCACCGAATACCCGGGCTTCCCGACCGACATGCAGGCGCAAGTGATGGCGCTCGACTGTCTCGCCGACGGCAGCAGCCGCGTGACCGAGACCATCTTCGAGAATCGCTACATGCACGTGCAGGAGCTCAATCGTCTGGGTGCAGGGATCGAGATCGATGGCCATACCGCGATCGTGCACGGCGTGCCGAAGCTGGTCGGCGCGCCTGTGATGGCGACTGACCTGCGTGCATCGGCATCGCTGGTGATCGCCGGCCTGGCCGCTGAAGGCGAGACGCTGGTCGATCGCATCTACCACCTCGACCGCGGCTACGACCGGATGGAAGTGAAGCTGTCGGCCGTGGGCGCCGACATCGAACGAGTCAAGTAAAACAGAAAGTGAAGCAGGAACGATGACCCAGACACTGACGCTGGCGCTGTCCAAAGGACGCATCTTCGAAGAAACCTTGCCGCTGCTGCAGGCAGCCGGCGTGGTCGTGACCGAAGACCCGGAAAAGTCGCGCAAGCTGATCCTGCCGACCAGCGATGCCGCGGTGCGCGTGGTGATCGTGCGCGCTTCCGACGTGCCGACCTATGTGCAATATGGCGCGGCCGACTTCGGCGTGGCCGGCAAGGATGTGCTGCTCGAGCATGGCGGCGAGGGCCTGTACCAGCCGATCGACCTGAATATCGCGAAATGCCGCATGTCGGTCGCCGTGCATGCCGGTTTTGACTATGCGAGCGCGGTGCGCCAGGGCGCGCGCCTGCGCGTGGCCACCAAGTACGTGAACGTCGCCCGCGAGCATTTCGCGGCCAAGGGCGTGCATGTGGACCTGATCAAGCTGTATGGCTCGATGGAGCTGGGCCCGCTGGTCGGCCTGTCGGATGCGATCGTCGACCTCGTGTCGACCGGCAGCACACTGAAGGCCAACCACCTGGTGGAAGTCGAGCACATCATGGATATCTCGTCGCGCCTGGTCGTGAACCGCGCGGCATTGAAAGTGAAGCGGGACAAGCTGCAGCCGATCATTGATGCCTTCGAGAGGGCATCGCGCCGCGAAAAATAAGCGGCACCCGTTTTGCCCGAGTCGCGCCCGGATAGCTTGGGCTGCGCCGCCAACCAACAAGTTCAACGCAACACGCAGTACCCCGCACGGGGAGGACAGCATGACCGTAAAGATTCGCCAACTGGACACCACCGAGACCGGCTTCCATGACAAGCTGCTGGCCGTGCTCGCCTTCGAGGCTTCGGAAGACGAGGCGATCGACCGCGCCGCTGCCGGCATTCTCGCCGACGTGAAGTCGCGCGGCGATGCGGCCGTGCTCGAGTACACGAACAAGTTCGACCGCCTGTCCGCGGCCAGCGTCACGGCCCTGGAAATCCCGCGCGCCGAACTGCAGGCCGCGCTGGAGGGCCTCGAGCCTGCACGCCGCACCGCACTGCAAGCGGCGGCCGATCGCGTGCGCGCTTACCACGAACGCCAGAAGCAGGAATGCGGCTCCGATGGCTTCACCTTCACCGAACCTGATGGCACCGTGCTGGGCCAGAAGGTTACGCCGCTGGACAAGGTCGGCATCTACGTCCCGGGTGGCAAGGCTGCTTATCCGTCGTCGGTGCTGATGAATGCGATTCCGGCCAAGGTCGCCGGCGTTGCTGAAGTGATCATGGTCGTGCCCACGCCGGATGGCGTGAAGAACCCGCTGGTGCTGGCAGCTGCGCAGATCGCCGGCGTTGATCGCGTGTTCACCATCGGTGGCGCGCAAGCGGTCGGCGCACTCGCGCACGGCACCGCGACCATCCCGCAAGTGGACAAGATCGTCGGCCCGGGCAATGCGTATGTCGCGGCTGCGAAGCGCCGCGTGTTCGGCATCGTCGGCATCGACATGATTGCCGGCCCATCCGAGATCCTGGTGCTGGCCGATGGCAGCACCGACCCCGACTGGGTCGCGATGGACCTGTTCTCGCAAGCCGAGCACGATGAGCTCGCGCAATCCATCCTCGTCTGCCCGGACGCGGCTTACCTGGAGCGCGTGCAGGCCAGCATCAACAAGCTGATCGACGGCATGCCGCGCCACGAAGTGATCCGCACGTCGCTGACGAACCGCGGCGCGATGGTCAAGGCGCGCGACATGGACGAGGCCTGCGAGATCGCGAACCTGATCGCTGCCGAGCACCTCGAAATCTCCGCCAACGATCCGCAGCAGTGGGCGAACAAGATCCGCCATGCCGGTGCGATGTTCCTCGGCCGTTATTCGTCCGAGTCGCTGGGCGACTACTGCGCCGGCCCGAACCACGTGCTGCCGACTTCGCGCACCGCGCGTTTCTCGTCGCCGCTGGGCGTGTACGACTTCCAGAAGCGCTCGTCCATCATCCATGTCAGTGAAGCCGGTGCGCAGACGCTGGGCAAGGTGGCGGCAGAGCTCGCCTATGGCGAAGGCCTGCAGGCACATGCCCGCTCGGCCGAGCTGCGACTGAAGTAAACCCGGTATGCAAGCCCGGGACATAAGCCCGGAATCGACCCGCCTTCGACCTAGCCGAGCCGCGAAAGAACTGAACTGTGAGCCGTCCTGACATCGCCGCCGCCAAGGTGGCCGAGAACATCATCCGCGCCGACGTGCGCGCGCTGTCCGCTTATCACGTGCCCGATGCTTCGGGCTTCGTGAAGCTGGATGCGATGGAAAACCCGTACACCCTGCCGCCCGAACTGCAGCAGCAGCTGGGCGAGCGCCTCGGCCAGCTCGCGATGAATCGCTATCCGGTGCCCAGCTACACGGCGCTGAAGGCGGCGATCTGCGACAAGCTCGGCGTGCCCGACGGTTTTGGCGTAGTGCTGGGCAATGGCTCGGACGAGCTGATCGCCATCGTGTCGGTCGCCTGCGCCAAGCCGGGCGCCAAAGTACTGGCGCCGCTGCCGGGCTTCGTGATGTATGCGATGTCGGCGCAGTTCGCCGGGCTGGAATTCGTCGGCGTGCCGCTGAAGGCGGACCTGTCACTGGATCTCGATGCGATGCTCGCCGCGATCCGCACCCATCGACCGGCGATCACCTACCTGGCCTACCCGAACAACCCGACCGGCAACCTTTACGACCTCGACGCGATGCTGGCCATCATCGAGGCCGTGGGCGATACCGGCGTGGTGGTGGTCGATGAAGCTTACCAGCCGTTTGCCGGCACCAGCTTCATGCCGCGTCTGCCGCAGCACCCGAACGTGATCGTGATGCGCACCGTGTCCAAACTGGGCCTGGCGGGTATCCGCCTGGGCTACATGTCGGCCGCCGACAGCCTGCTGGCCGAGTTCGACAAGGTGCGCCCGCCGTACAACATCAATGTGCTGACCGAGGCCACCGCCGAATTCCTGCTCGCGCAGGGCGAGGTGCTGGACCAGCAGGCCGCCGCGATCTGTACCGAGCGCGAGGCGCTGGCCGCCGCGCTGGCTGCGATCCCGGGCGTGCGGGTCTATCCGTCGGCCGCCAATTTCCTGCTGCTGCGCATCACCCGCGCCGGGCTGACCGGCAGCGACGTGTTCGAGCGCCTGCTGGCTCGGAAGGTGCTGGTGAAAAATGTCGGTAAAATGCACACTCGGCTGGAAAACTGCCTGCGGGTCACCGTCAGCACGCCGGCCGAGAATGCACTCTTCCTGGCGGCATTGCAGTCCAGCCTGAATTCCTGACCACTCTATGTCCATGCAACGCAAAGCAGAAGTCGTTCGCGACACCAGCGAGACCCAGATCCGGGTCGCGATCAATATCGACGGCACCGGCCAGCAAAAGCTGGACACCGGTGTGCCTTTCCTCGACCACATGCTGGACCAGATTGCGCGGCACGGACTGATCGACCTCGACATCAAGGCCAAGGGCGACCTGCATATCGACGCCCACCACACGGTGGAAGACGTTGGCATCGCGCTCGGCCAGGCTTTTGCGAAGGCCATCGGCGACAAGAAGGGCATCCGCCGCTATGGCCACGCCTATGTGCCGCTGGACGAAGCGCTGTCGCGCGTCGTGATCGACTTCTCCGGCCGTCCCGGCCTGGAATTCCACGTGCCGTTCAAGCGCTCGATGATCGGGCAGTTTGATGTCGACCTCACGCATGAATTCTTCCAGGGCTTCGTCAATCACGCGCAGGTGACCCTGCACATTGACAACCTGCGCGGCGAGAATGCGCACCACCAGTGCGAAACCGTCTTCAAGGCCTTCGGCCGTGCGCTGCGCATGGCCGCCGAGCTCGACTCGCGCGCCGCTGGCACGATACCCTCCACCAAGGGCACCCTCTGAGTGTTCATTTGTAAATCCACTGCGCAGCCCGATTTCGGCCCTGCGATGCTCGTCGTACCTCACGGACGACTGCGCTTCTCAAGCCAAACTCGTGCCGCTCGCTACGATTTCCAAATGAACCCGAACACTGTTTTTTGATGAACAAGATCGTCGTAGTCGATTACGGTATGGGCAACCTGCGCTCCGTCGCGCAGGCTTTGATGCATGTCGCGCCCGAAGCCGAAGTAAGCATTTCCCATGATCCCGAAGCGATCCGCAAGGCGGACCGTATCGTCCTGCCCGGCCAGGGCGCGATGCCTGACTGCATGCGCTCGCTGAAAGCCTCGGGCGTGATGGAGGCGCTGCTCGAAGCGGCGCAGAACAAGCCGCTGTTCGGTGTCTGTGTCGGCGAGCAGATGATGTTCGACTGGAGCGAAGAGGGCGATGCGCATTGCCTGTCGCTGATGCCGGGCAAGGTGATCCGCTTCCGCCTGGACGAACAGCTGCAGCCGGATGGCTCGCGCTACAAGGTGCCCCAGATGGGCTGGAACCGCGTGCGCCAGCATGCGCACCCGATGTGGGCCGGCGTGCCGGACGACAGTTATTTCTATTTCGTGCACAGCTACTATGCCGTGCCCGACAATCCGGCCCATGTGCTGGGCGAAACCAGCTACGGCGCGACGTTTTGCTGCGCTGCGGGACGCGATAATATTTTTGCCACGCAATTCCATCCTGAAAAAAGCGCAGCCGCAGGTTTGCAGCTTTATAAAAATTTTGTACAGTGGAAGCCGTGATTCGGGGCTGAGCGACCGAACGACCTGTCGCCAGACCGACCGATCGCCAAGCCCGCAGCCGACACGCTCCTATCCTGACCCTCTGACACTGAATTCACTTCCCCAGTAGCCATGCTGCTCATACCCGCTATCGACCTCAAGGACGGCCATTGCGTCCGCCTCAAGCAAGGTGACATGGACCAGGCCACCGTGTTCTCGGAAGACCCGGCGCAGATGGCGCGCCACTGGCTGCAACGCGGCGCGCGCCGACTGCACCTGGTCGACCTGAACGGCGCGTTTGCCGGCAAGCCGAAAAACGAACCGGCCATCAAGGCCATCATCGCGGCGGTCCAGCAGTTCGCCGTTGAAAACGATGTGGAAGAGATTCCCATCCAGCTCGGTGGCGGCATCCGCGACCTCGACACCATCGAGCGCTTCCTTGACGACGGTCTGTCCTACATCATCATCGGCACCGCAGCTGTGAAGAACCCGGGCTTCCTGCATGACGCGTGCAGCGCGTTTCCGGGCCAGATCATCGTCGGCCTCGACGCCAAGGATGGCAAGGTAGCGACCGATGGCTGGAGCAAGCTGTCGGGCCATGAAGTGATCGACCTTGCGAAGAAATTCGAAGACTACGGCTGCGAAGCCATCGTCTACACCGACATCGGCCGCGACGGCATGATGAAGGGCGTGAACATCGAAGCCACCGTCAAGCTGGCGCAGAGCATGACCATTCCCGTCATTGCATCGGGTGGCGTGCACAACATCAAGGATGTCGAAGCGCTGTGCGCGGTGCAGGACGAAGGCATCCAGGGCGTGATCTGCGGCCGTTCCATCTATGAAGGCACGCTCGACCTGCAGCAGGCGCAGGAACGCGCCGACGAACTTTCCGGCGAGCTGGACGAAGACGCCTGACATGACCCTCGCAAAGCGCATCATCCCCTGCCTGGACGTGACGGCAGGGCGCGTCGTCAAGGGCGTCAATTTCGTCGAGTTGCGCGACGCCGGTGACCCGGTCGAAATCGCGCGACGCTACGACGAGCAGGGCGCCGACGAACTGACTTTTCTCGACATCACCGCCTCGTCCGACGACCGCGACCTGATCCTGCACATCATCGAAGCCGTCGCATCGCAAGTCTTCATTCCGCTCACCGTCGGTGGCGGCGTGCGCGTGGTCGATGACGTGCGCCGCTTGCTGAACGCAGGCGCCGACAAGATCAGCATCAATACCTCGGCCGTGACCAACCCGCAACTGGTGGCAGACGCGGCCGACAAGTACGGCTCGCAGTGCATCGTGGTGGCGATCGATGCCAAACGTAGCGCCGCTGGCAACTGGGAAGTGTTCACCCACGGCGGCCGCAAGGCGACTGGTCTGGATGCGGTCGAGTGGGCACGCAAGATGCAGTCGCTGGGCGCCGGCGAAATCCTGCTGACCAGCATGGACCGCGACGGCACCAAGGTCGGATTCGACTTGCCGCTGACGCGCGCGGTATCGGATGCCGTGTCGATTCCCGTCATCGCCTCGGGCGGCGTCGGTGGCCTGAAAGACCTGGCCGACGGCATCACCGAAGGCCATGCCGACGCGGTGCTCGCCGCCAGCATCTTCCATTACGGCCAGCACACCGTGCAGGAAGCCAAGCAGTTCATGGCGGCCAAGGGCATTCCAATGAGGCTGGCATGATTGCAAAGGCCAAATGGCTCAACCACATCAAGTGGGACGAACACGGGTTGGTGCCCGTGATCGCGCAGGAAGCGACAACCAATGACGTGCTGATGTTCGCCTGGATGAACCGCGAGGCGCTCGCGCGCACCGTCGAGCTTGGCCAGGCGGTGTACTGGAGCCGTTCGCGCAAGAAACTGTGGCACAAGGGCGAAGAGTCCGGCCACTTTCAGCAGGTGCACGAGATCCGTCTCGACTGCGACGAAGATGTGGTGCTGCTCAAAGTCACGCAGGTCGGCGACATCGCCTGCCATACCGGTCGCCATTCCTGCTTCTTCCAGAAGTTCGAAGGCGGCGAGCAAGGGGACTGGGTCGAGGTTGACCCCGTTATCAAGGACCCGGACGCAATCTACAAGAAATAGAAAATGAGCGACATCCTGAACCGCCTCGCCGAGGTGATCGAGAGCCGCAAGCCCGCAGCGGGCGGCGACCCTGAAAAATCCTACATCGCGCGCCTGTTCTCCAAGGGCGACGACGCAATCCTGAAAAAAGTCGGCGAAGAAGCGACCGAGACCGTGATGGCCGCGAAAGACGTGCGGCATGGCGCCGAGGCCGACAAGCTGGTCTACGAGTGTGCAGACCTGTGGTTCCACTCGCTGATCATGCTGGCCCAATATGGTCTCAAGCCGCAGCAGGTGCTCGATGAACTGGCGCGCCGCGAAGGCCTGTCCGGCATCGAAGAGAAGGCCAATCGCAAGCTGCAGGAGCGCGAGCAGGCTGAACAGCGCAAGTAAGGCATTCCCGCTTGCGCTTCCCCGCATGCGGCCCCGGCCGCAGCCGGTGAGGCCGCCGGTGCCGGTACACTCCCACCCCTGACAACATCCCTGCGAGGAGCAGCCCTTGGATAACTGTATTTTTTGCAAGATCGCTTCCGGTGCGATCCCGTCGAAAAAGGTCTACGAGGATGAAGACCTGATCGCCTTCCACGACATTAACCCGGCCGCGCCCGTGCACCTGTTGCTGGTGCCGCGCGAGCACATCCCGACGCTGGCCGACTGTACCGAGAAGCACCAGGCCTTGTTGGGTAAAATGCAGCTGCTGGCACCAAAACTGGCGCAGGAACTGGGTGGCGGATACGAAAACACGGCCGACGGCCCCGCCGGCGGCTTCAAAACCCTCTTCAATACCGGTCCTGACGGCGGTCAAGAGGTGTACCATCTGCATTTGCACGTGATGGGCGGCCCCCGCCCGTGGCGTGGCCAGCGCTGATACCGCGCTGACAGATTTTGGAATCGGGTCCCTCAGGGATCCAACGAGGAGATAAGCAATGGGTTCGTTCAGTATTTGGCACTGGGTCATTGTGCTGGTGATTGTCATGCTGGTGTTCGGCACCAAGAAGCTTGGCAACATCGGTTCCGACCTCGGTAAGGCTGTCAAAGGTTTCAAGGATGGCGTCAAGGGTGGCGACGAAGCTGCCCCGCCGGCACAAGTGGCCGACAAGTCGACTATCGACGTCGAAGCCAAAGAGAAATCCAAGCACTGACCCCGCCACTGATGCGGCGAGCGTGATTGCACAATTATTCGCGTTCGCCGCACCCGCCTGAAATCCAGTCCAGATGATTGACCTAGGTCTTACCAAGATCGCGCTGATCGGCGCGGTGGCGCTGGTCGTCATCGGTCCGGAAAAGCTGCCAGGTGTCGCCCGCATGGCAGGGACGCTGTTCGGCCGCGCGCAACGCTACATCAACAATGTAAAGGCTGAAGTCAACCGCGAGATGCAGATGGAGGAGCTGCGCAAGATGCAGTCCAATATCGTCGATGCGGCGACCAACCTGAACAAGACGATGAGTGCCGACCTGGCGGATGTTGCCAAGGAAGTCAACGACGCCGGCAAGGAATTCACCGAGGCGGTGGCCGAAGCCACTCATGCGTACGAAGGTAGTGAAAGCGTGCGCGTGCCAGCCGAATGGGAGCTGGCCGCCAAGCGCCGCGATTTCCGCAAGAAGAAGCTGCAGCAAACCTCCCGCGTGCCGCTGTGGTTCAAGAACCAGTCCGGCAAGAAGACCCGCGTGATGTCCGGCGCTGCGCGCGTCGCCCGTTTCCGTCCATCGTCCGGCAAGTCCGTGAAGTTCTTCCAATAAGTCCATGTCAGACGAACAGCCGTCCGGTATTCAGGAAACATTCATCTCGCACCTGATCGAGCTGCGTACGCGCCTCGTGCGTGCGTCGGCCGTTGTGCTCGCCGTGTTCATCGTGCTGTTTCTGGTGTGGCCGGGCGCGGCGCAGGTGTACGACTTCATGGCGCAACCGATGATGCAGGCGCTGCCCGAAGGCTCGAAGATGATCGCCACCGGCGTGATCACGCCCTTCATGGTGCCGGTCAAGCTGACGATGATGTTGGCGCTGCTGGTATCGCTGCCCTGGGTGCTTTACCAGGGCTGGGCCTTTGTTGCGCCGGGGCTGTACACGCACGAAAAGCGCCTGGTCGCGCCGCTGATCATTTCATCGTCGGTGCTGTTCCTGCTCGGCGTGCTGTTCTGCTATTTCTTCGTTTTCGGCTCGGTGTTCAAGTTCATCAATGAATTCGCGCCGAAGTCGATTGCGGTCGCGCCCGACATCGAGAACTACCTCGACTTCGTGCTCACCATGTGCCTGGCCTTCGGCCTGACCTTCGAGGTGCCGGTGGTGGTGGTGGTGCTGGTTCGTATGGGTGTCGTGTCGGTCGAGAAGCTGAAGGAAATCCGGCCCTACGTGATCGTCGGCGCCTTCGTGATCGCTGCGGTGGTGACCCCGCCGGACATCATGAGCCAGCTGTTCCTGGCCATTCCGCTGTGCTTGCTGTACGAGGCCGGCCTGATTATCTCGCCGCTGTTCAAGAAAGCCACGACGGCGCCAGATGAGCGCGCCGATTCCGAACCGGCCTAAGCCTGGCAGCCCTAACGTAGCGGTTCAGGGGATGGCTAGTTCGCTATTTCCGCTTTTGTCGCCCAAACGAATCGCCCCGATGCGTAAGTGCAGCGGGGCGTTTTTTTTCAGGGCGTAGGCCCGGCGGACCGCAGCCATTTCACCAGCGGCGACAGCGCGCTGAATTCTTCCAGTATCTTTGCCGACAATTTTTCGGGCGGCAGTCGCCTGATGCTGGTCTGGCGCCACGCGATATAGCTTTTCAGCCTCAGGTAGTCCGCCATCGGCGCGTCGGCGTCGAATTCCTTGGGCACGCGCGCCAGCATGTCCTCGGTCTGCAGGTCGCCATAAGCCTCGTGCAGCGCCTTGCTCTTCAATACCTTCTTCAAGCCGTTCGGATCGCTGACCACCAGCTGCCGGATCTCGCGCAAGCGATCCGCTGGTGGTCGCCATTCGCCGCCGGCCGTGAACAGCTCGCCGCTGGCATTGATGTGGAAGTAATAGGCCGGACCGCCGCCCTGGCTCGGCTTCTTCAGGCCGCTGGACGTAATCGCCGCCGAGAACGTGGTTTTGTACGGCGGACGGTCTTTCGCAAAGCGCAAGTCGCGATTGATGCGAAACAGCGCCTTCTTCGGATTGCAGGCAGCGACGGCCGGATCGAAGCGTGTGATGTCGCGGATCAGTCCCGTCACCAGTTCCAGGAACTCGGCGCGCAGGATGTCGTAGCGCGGCTTGTTCATTACGAACCAGGCGCGGTTGTTGTTCTCTTCCAGTTCGCTCAGGAACTGAACCAGGTCGCGCAGGTGCATGCCGGCTCCTCGGGTAATTATTCTTCGTCTTGTGGCAGCTGTGGCTGGCGCATGCGCGGGCGGCGGCCAACGGTCAGGTCCAGCGCCGTCTCTTTGGTCTTGCGCAGCACCGTGACCTTCACGTGGTCGCCCGGCGTCAGTTGCGCCACGAGGTTCAGCATCGACACCGTATCCGTCACCGGCTTGTCGGCGACCGACAACAGGATGTCGCCGGGCTTGATGCCGGCCTTGTCGGCCGGGCCGCCCTTGAGCACACCGGCGATGATGGTGCCCGATGATTTCTGCAAACCGAAGCTTTCGGCCAGTTCGGGCGTGATGTCCTGCGGCTCGACGCCTATCCAGCCGCGGACGACCTGCCCATTGCGAATGATGGCTTCCATCACCGTCTTGACCGTGCTGACGGGAATGGCGAAGCCGATGCCGAGCGAGCCGCCGCTGCGCGAATAGATCGCGGTATTGATGCCGAGCAGATGTCCATCGATATCGACCAGAGCGCCGCCCGAATTGCCGGGGTTGATCGCTGCATCGGTCTGGATGAAGTTCTCGAAGGTGTTGATGCCGAGGTGGTTGCGACCCAGTGCCGACACAATGCCCATCGTAACCGTCTGGCCCACGCCAAACGGGTTGCCGATGGCCAGCACCACATCGCCCACCTGCGTGTTCTCGAGTTTGGCCAACGTAATCGACGGCAGGCTCTTCAGGTTGACCTTGATGACAGCGAGATCGGTCTCGGGGTCAGTGCCGACCAGCTTGGCCGATACCTTGCGGCCGTCGGCCAGTGCGACCTCGATCTCGTCGGCCGCTTCGATCACGTGGTTATTGGTGAGGATGTAGCCTTCCGGGCTGACGATCACGCCCGAGCCAAGGCTGAACTGTCGCTCGTCCTGGCCGTCGCCGAAGAAGCGGCGGAACATCGGGTCGTTGCCCAGCGGGTGCTGCTGCTTCGCAGCCTTGGTGGTGAAGATGTTGACGACGGCAGGCATCGCGCGCTGCGATGCGGTGCGGTAGCTGTTGGGCAGGTTGACGCCGGCTTCCTCTTCACGCACCGGGACCGTGGTCGATTCGAGCTGGGCATAGGGGGCCGGACCCGCGTGCCGGATCCACTCGGGCTTGAGGGTCGCTACAATGAACCAGAGCGCGAGCGCGACCGTGACGGTCTGCGCAAACAAGAGCCAAAGACGACGCATGTCAGTACACGGAAAGGATAGCCAAAGAGATGATCGACAAAGCCAGCAGCGTGCCCCGCGATACGCTGGAAAAACACCTTGCCAGCACGTTGGATATTAACCGCTTTCGCGATTACTGCCCAAACGGGCTGCAGGTCGAGGGCAGGGCCCGGGTGAGCCATATCGTCAGTGGCGTCACGGCCAGCCAGGCCCTGCTCGATGCAGCCTTCGAGAGGGGCGCGGACATGGTGCTGGTCCATCACGGCTACTTCTGGCGCGGCGAGGATGCGCGCATCGTCGGCACCCGGCAGCGTCGCATCCGCACCCTGCTGGCGCATGACGTGAACCTGTTTGCGTATCACCTGCCGCTGGATGCGCATCCCGTGATGGGCAACAATGCGCAACTCGGCAAGCGATTCAGTCTCAGTGATGAAGGTCGCTTCGGTGAGCAAGAGCTGGGTTGGCTCGGCCGAAGCAGTGCGCGCACGGTCGGCGAACTGGCAAGCCTCGTGTCGCAAGCGCTAGGGCGTGAGCCGATGCTGATCGGCGATCCTGCGCAACCGGTGTCGACGGTTGGCTGGTGTACGGGTGCGGCGCAGAACGCGTTTGGCGATGCGATTGCAGCCGGTGCCAGTGTTTACCTGAGTGGCGAGATTTCCGAGCCTACTGTGCATCTTGCAAGAGAGACGGGCGTCGCTTATCTCGCGTGCGGCCATCATGCGACCGAGCGTTATGGCGTACAGGCACTCGGTGAACATCTTGCGCAGGAGTTCGGCATTCGACACGAATTCATTGACATCGACAACCCGGTCTAAAAAAGCTGCGAGGGCTTCACGCAGATCAATCCACAAGGGAACAAAGCACAGACATTCTGTACCGACGAGACGTTTGTTTTCGGATGGAGCCTGGATCATGCATCCCCTCACATCATCGACGCCATGCCGAGTCATGCTCGTCGAAGATGACGTCATCACCCGCCGCTTGCTGTGTCATGCCATCGAGCTCGAACCGACTCTGCAATTGTGCGCAGCCGTCGACAGCGTTGCCGATGCATTGCGCACGATGGAGACGTCGCACTTCGATGTGCTGCTGACTGACCTCGGCCTGCCCGATGGTTCGGGCTTGGGCGTGATACGCCATTGCCGACGACTGATGCCGCATGCAGACATCCTCGTGATCACGATGTCGAGCGAAGATGAGCAAATCCTCGCATGTATCGAAGCCGGTGCCTCCGGATATGTGCTGAAGGAGTCCGGGCATAACAGCATCCTGCAGGCCATACTCGACTTGCGCGCGGGTGGCTCTCCGATAAGTCCCATGATTGCGCGCAAGGTGCTCGCCCGCATGCGTCGGCATGTACCGGCCGTCGACCTCGAGGCCCATGCTTCCGACAGTCTGCTGACCCGGCGCGAGTCCGCCATCCTCGAACTGATTTCGTGCGGCGGAACGTATGCGAAAGTGGCCCAGTCCCTGGGCCTGTCGGTCGGTACCGTGCAAACCCATATCAAGCACATTTACGTGAAGCTTTCGGTGCATTCGCGCACCGAGGCCATCATCGAAGCCCAGCGACGCGGCCTGATCACCTTTGGCGCGGCAGCACGCTGGTAAGCAATTGCCTTTGGTTTCAATCGCTCGCAAGTGATTGCGGCCGACAAGGCCGACAAGGCCGACAATCTTGGCACCCAGGCGCCTCTTCCCGCGGCGGCTCTGACCGCCGAAAATCCCGAAGCACGTCATCCGAGGGTTTTTGCGCTGCTCGAAATGGTCATTTTGGAAAGCGAAGATGGGCCACCAGTGGGTCAGATATTTTCAAATAAATAATCCATTCGCCAGCGTTTGCACGGTTTCCCGACTTCTTCGCTGGGCTTATAACGGTTACAAACAGGTGATGCCTCCGCTATAATGTAAGGTTGCTGGAAGTTCCGAAAAAATTAGCAATTTCACTTGATTGGGGTAGTCATGAGCGACGAAAACCAGGTCGACTCGGGTCGACGCGGCCTGCTGGTTGCAACCTGTGCTGCAGGTGGTGTGGCAGGACTGGCGGCTGCCGGTGCCTTTGTTTCCACGTTCGAGCCGTCCGAGCGCGCCAAGGCCGCCGGCGCGCCGGTGGAAGTAGATATCGGTGACCTGAAGTCCGGCGAAATGAAGACGGTTGAATGGCGTGGCAAGCCGGTCTGGATCATCAAGCGCACGCCGGATATGGTGTCTTCGCTGAAGAAGACCGATGCGCAAGTGGCTGATCCCAAGTCCGAGCGCAATCCAGACGACCTGACGCCGGAATACGCGCGCAATGAAACCCGCTCGATCAAGCCCGAGATCCTCGTGGCGGTCGGCATCTGCTCGCACCTCGGCTGCTCGCCGACCACCAAGTTCCAGGTGGGCGCGCAGCCCTCGCTGCCGGATGACTGGCAGGGCGGTTTCCTGTGCCCCTGCCACGGCTCGACCTTTGACCTCGCGGGTCGCGTGTTCAAGAACAAGCCTGCGCCGGACAACCTGCAAGTGCCGCGTCACATGTACCTGAGCGACAACCGTATCGTGATTGGCAAAGACGAGAAAGGCGAGGCATAAAATGACTTTCCACGAAACCAAACTGCCGGCCGACGCGCCGGCTGCACAAAAGGCACTGGCCTGGGTCGATGACCGCTTCCCGCTGACCAAGCTGTGGAATGACCAGTGGGGCAAGTACTACGCGCCCAAGAACTTCAACCTGCTTTACCTGTTCGGCTCGCTGGCCGCGCTGGTGCTCGTGATCCAGATCGTCACCGGCATTTTCCTGGTCATGAACTACAAGCCGGATGCCAACCTCGCGTTCGCTTCGGTTGAATACATCATGCGCGAAGTGCCGTGGGGCTGGCTGGTGCGTTACATGCACTCGACCGGCGCGTCGGCCTTCTTCATCGTCGTCTACATGCACATGCTGCGGGGCCTGCTGTACGGTTCGTATCGCAAACCGCGCGAGCTGATCTGGCTGTTCGGCGTCGGCATTTTCCTGTGCCTGATGGCTGAAGCCTTCTTCGGCTACTTGCTGCCGTGGGGCCAGATGTCGTACTGGGGCGCACAGGTGATCGTGAACCTGTTCGGCGCCATTCCGTTCATCGGCCCGGACCTGTCGCTGTGGATCCGTGGTGACTACGTGGTGTCGGATGCAACGCTGAACCGCTTCTTTGCTTTCCACGTGATCGCGATTCCGCTGGTACTTCTTGGCCTGGTCGTGGCTCACCTGATCGCGCTGCACGAAGTGGGTTCGAACAACCCGGACGGCATCGAAGTCAAAGAGAACCTCGGTCCGGACGGCCATGGCATCGACATGATTCCGTCGCACCCGTACTACTCGACCAAGGACATCTTCGGGGTGTCGGTGTTCCTGTTCATCTTCAGCGCGATCATCTTCTTCGCGCCTGAGGCTGGCGGCTACTTCCTGGAGTACAACAACTTCATCCCGGCTGACCCGCTGAAGACCCCGCCGCACATCGCGCCGGTCTGGTACTTCACACCGTTCTACTCGATCCTGCGTGCGACGACCTCGCAGTTCATGTACGCGCTGATCGCTGGCGTCATCGGCTATGCCGGCCTGATCGTGCTGACCACCAAGCTGTCGCGCAATGTGAAGAACGCGGTGATGGCCGGTGCGCTGGTCGCCGTCGTGCTGATGCTGGTGTTCGATGCAAAGTTCTGGGGTGTCGTGCTGATGGGCGTGTCGGTGGTGATCCTGGCGACTCTGCCGTGGATCGACCTGTCGCCTGTCAAGTCCATTCGCTACCGTCCGGACTGGCACAAGTGGGTGTACATCGTCTTCGGCATCACCTTCCTGATCCTGGGCTACCTGGGCGTGCAGGCGCCGACCGCCGGCCGTACGCTGGTGGCACAGATCTGCACCTTCATCTACTTCGGCTTCTTCATGCTGATGCCGTGGTGGAGCCAGATGGGCAAGTTCAAGCCGGTCCCGACCCGCGTGACTTTCCAGCCGCACTGAGCCGCAAAGGACAACAAGAATGAAACTCCTGAAAAAACTTCTCGCGACCCTGGCGCTGGTGCCGGTGCTGGCGCTGGCCAATGAAGGCGGCTTCCCGCTCGACCGCGCTCCGGATCGCAGCCATGACCTGTCGGCACTGCAGAATGGTGCCCGCCTGTTCGTCAACTACTGCCTGAATTGCCACTCGGCAGCCCTGGTGCGCTACAACCGTTTGCGCGATATCGGCCTGTCGGATGACCAGATCCGCGAAAATCTGCTGTTCACCGGCGACAAGGTGGGCGAGCTGATGAAAGCCACGATGCCGGAGAAAGAGGCGAAAGCCTGGTTCGGCGCAGTGCCGCCGGACCTGTCCGTGATCGTTCGCGCGAAAGCCTCGGGCGAAGGCTCGGGTGCCGACTACGTGTACACCTACCTGCGTACCTATTACCAGGATGAAGGCCGCGCAACCGGCTGGAATAACCTGGCCTTCCCGAACGTCGGCATGCCGAACGTGCTGTGGGAGCTGCAGGGCGTGCGCAAGGCGAAGTTCGTCGAAGAGAAAGATCCTCACGACGAAGGCAAGACCGTACACAAGTTCGCCGGCTTCGAGCAGGTCAAGGCAGGCAAGCTGAGCCCGCAGGAATTCGACGCGCAAGTGGCTGACCTGGTCGGCTTCATGGAATGGATGGCCGAGCCGGTCAAGACCAAGCGCCAGCAACTGGGCGTCTGGGTGCTTCTGTTCCTGGCGCTGCTGGTGTTCCTGACCTGGCGCCTGAACGAGTCGTACTGGAAAGAAGTTAAATAAGCAAAGTCCTGGTCATCGCTGCCGCGAACCGCGCCACACCGGTGTGGGTTCGCTGGCCGAACCGATGATCAGATTGTCGTACGCAGGGTGAGGCGGTTGCCGTCTCACCCTTTTTGTCTCAAGGAAAGCCACCATGATGGTTCTCTACTCGGGCACGACCTGCCCCTTCTCGCAACGCTGCCGCCTCGTCCTGTTTGAAAAGGGCATGGACTTCGAGATCCGCGACGTTGACCTGTTCAACAAGCCGGAAGACATCTCGACCATGAACCCGTATGGCCAGGTGCCGATCCTGGTCGAGCGCGAACTGGTGCTGTACGAGTCGAACATCATCAACGAGTACATCGACGAGCGTTTCCCGCATCCGCAGCTGATGCCGGCTGATCCGCTGATGCGCGCGCGTGCCCGCCTGATGCTGTTCAATTTCGAGAAAGAGCTGTTCGTCCACGTGCACACGCTGGAGAACGACAAGTCGCGCGGCGCCGAGAAGGCGCACGAGAAGGCCCGTGCCGAGATCCGCGATCGCCTGACCCAACTGGCACCGCTGTTCCTCAAGAACAAGTACATGCTGGGCGACGATTTCTCGATGCTTGACGTGGCGATCGCGCCGCTGCTGTGGCGTCTGGATCACTATGGTATCGAGCTGTCGAAGACAGCCGCGCCGCTGATGAAGTATGCTGAACGCATCTTCTCGCGCCCGGCCTATATCGAAGCGCTGACGCCGTCCGAGAAGGTGATGCGCCGCTAAGCTGTAGTTTCCCCTAGTTGTTCGTGAAGCTGTTTCCGATGCAAGAAACGTCGACCAAGCCTTACCTGCTGCGCGCGTTGTACGAGTGGTGTACCGACAATGGCTACACCCCGTACATCGTCGTGGCCGTTGATGCGAGCTGCCGGGTGCCGATGGAGTTCGTGAAGAACGGCGAGATCGTTCTGAACATCAGCTTCGAGGCCACCGGCAACCTGAAGATGGACAATGACCTGATCCATTTCAAGGCCCGCTTCGGCGGCGTCGCGCGCGAAATCGAGATCCCGGTGGACAATGTCAGCGCGATCTATGCGCGTGAGAACGGGCAGGGCATGGCCTTTGAGGTCAAGCGCGACGAAGCCGAGTCGCCGCGCAAGAAGAAGGCCAAGGCTGAGGAACCTGCGCACGAGAAGGCGGGTCCTGCATTGGCAGCCGTTCCTGCTGCAGATAGCGGCAAGGAGGACCACGACAAGGCGGCCACGGATCCTACCGAGCCACCCAAGCCGGGTGGCAAGCCGAGGCTCACACGCATCAAGTAAGCGGCTTGCCTGTCGGACGTCGTCGAACAGCCAGCCATTCGCTGCGCGATGATTTGTACATCAAGGCAAGCGGTACTCTTCACGTATAATCACGGGTTGTCGCCGGCTTAGCTCATCAGGTAGAGCACTTGATTTGTAATCATGGGGTGGCGGGTTCGAGTCCTGCAGCCGGCACCAAAAATCAAAGGGTTGGAAAGCCTCACGGCTTCCAACCCTTTTTCTTTTCCTCGGCAGATTCGCCAAAGTCGTAGCGAAATTTCTCAGGAGGGCTCGAGGCGCTCCTC
Organism: uncultured Bifidobacterium sp.; assembly: GCA_964634245.1. GTDB lineage: Bacteria > Pseudomonadota > Gammaproteobacteria > Burkholderiales > Burkholderiaceae_D > Pernthalerella. The sequence continues at coordinate 37,795 of CAZWIE010000009.1, read as the reverse complement.
AGAACGCGTACTTGTAGCCCGCCTGGAAGGTGCGCGGCATGCCCACTTGGATGCCACGCGTACGATCGACGATGTAGGTCTCGTCGGTCATGTTCTTCGCCGCGACGAACAAGGTGGTCTTGCCGATCGTGTAGTTGGCGACCGCATTCCAGATCCCGGAGCTGGCGATCAGGCCTTCCTGTCCGTTGCTGTTCGCGCCCGGCGTCACGGTATTGTCGAAGTCGCTGTACTGGCGGCCGACGTACACATACTCGACGCGCGCATTCCAGTTGTTCGGCGCGCGATAGCCCAGGGTCAGGTTCAGCAGGTTCTCGGGCGCATACGGCAGGCGGTTGCCGACGGCGCCGGTACCCGCGCTGTTGGTGAACGCGGACTTCTGCTCCGCCGTCGGTAGCCAGGTCCACGACACCCGCGCGTACAGGTTGCCCTCGATCGACTTGCTCAGCTTGTCGAACTGGCCGGCCATTTCCACGCCCTGGAACAGCGCCTTGCCCTCCTGGTAGGACGTGCTGCCGCCGGCGATGCTGCCGACCTGCACGAGGTTGCTGAAGTCGTTGCGGAAGACCGCGATGTCGAAGGCCACGTCCTTCATCGGCGAAGTACGCACGCCGACTTCCGCGTTCACGCTGCGCTCGGCGTTGAGGTCGACTGACTGGCCGCTCGCATTGATCGCATCTTCGACGCGCGGCGGGCTGAAGCCCTTGTGCACGCCGCCATACACTTGCGTCACGGCGCTCAGCTGGTAGGTCGCGCCGATGCCCGGCACGACCTCGGTGAACGAGGAGCCGCCGCGCGAGGCGGTGAGGTAGTTGATCCGCTCGTGCTGGATGTGCTCGATGCGCACGATCGGCGTGACCGCGAGACGATCGTTGACGATGAAGCGGTTGGCGACGAAAGCCGACGTCGCATTGGTGCGGCGCTGCTGGTTCTCGCCCAGCGTCATGCCGGTGCCGGACAGGTAGTTTGTATAGCTCGAGTAGTTGTGCTGGACGCGATCCTGCACCTCGTGCTGGTACTTGACGCCCGCCTCCAGTTCGCCGCCGATGCCGAAGGCCTGGTGGCGCAACTGCACGCGCGAATCGATGCCGGTGGTGGTGTACTCACGCAGTCGGCCCTGCATGCGGCAGCTATTGAGGTCGGCATCGATCAGCGCAGTGCCTGCATCGCGCGTACCCGACTGGCAGTTCAGGCCGCTGCTGCCGGTGTCGGACGCCTGCCGCCACCAGTCACGGTTGAAGAAGGCGCCGTACACGCTGGTCAGCACCTTCGCATCCGCATTCAGACGCCATTCATGCGTCGCGGACAGGCCGGTGCGGCTGGCGTCGAAGAAGTCGTTCTTGAACGGGTTGTAGCGCGGCCCGAGGTTGTTGTACTCCGCCTGCGTCAGGCCTGAGTAGGTTAGCTGCGAATCCTCACGGAAGTGGGTCGCGCGGATCACAAGGCGATGGTCGCCGTTCAGCTGGCCGGCCCACTTGAAATTCACGTCGTCGAGGCGGCTGCGCATATTGTCCCGCGCCCCATCGGATTCCTTGTGATAGATGTCTGCGATCGCCCCATTGCCGGTGACCATCACGTGGCCGTTCAGGTAACCGCGCGTACCGGCAGCGAGGCCGACGAAGCCTCCCAGTGATTTCTGGGGTTCTGGTGTGATGTAGTTAATGACGCCACCGGCTGTCTGCGGCCCGAAGCGGATGACCTGGCTGCCTTTGCTGACTTCAATCGAGTCATAGCGATCGATGGGCGGATGGTAATAGCTCGCATTGTCGCCGTACGGGGCAAACGACAGCGGCAGTCCATCCTCGAGCAGCAGCACTTTGGTGGAACGCGTCGGGTTCATGCCCCGAATGCCGATGTTGGGGCGCAAGCCGACACCCTCTTCCTCCCGAACATGAATACCGGGCACCTTGCGCAGCGCCTCGTTGACATTGAAGACCCGACTCTCTTCCAACGTCTGGCCGTCGATCACGGCCGCGGACCCGGGGGATTTGCCGGCCTGTGCATCAGCATTACCCACGACATCGACGCGTGGCAGGACCCTGTCAGGCGCCGGATCTGTGGTTTGGGCAAATGCAGCGGGGATGAGGCTGAAGCATCCAAGCACCGCAGTTGCCAGCAGGTTGAACTTGAAGCCAGGCCGAGCCTGTGGGTGGGAAAGGAAAGTCATCGAGCAAAGTCCAGTGCGCGCAATAAAAATAGGAATGATTCGCATTTGCAGTGAATTGTAAGGAATTTGCCAAGCGAGCATCTTTAAAAAATACTATCGCTATGCGCCAGTTAATAGGACTAAAAATCGAGCCGGACCAGAATGGACATTGCCGATCCCGTCCAAGGCCTCGAATGATGGACAAATGGGCGCGCGAGAAGGCGTGAGAAGGCGCAGGGAGCAAACAAAAGGGCTGATCGAGCCTAAACATGTGCGGACCTCGGCGCATCAAGGAGCGGAGGTGGAGCGTGAGAGGAGAACGAAAAAAAGGGGCTATGCCGATGCATAGCCCCTTTTGAAGCCTGACCCGCGACAGGTCAGATGCGCGGAGTGGCGCCTAGCGCCTCAGCAGCATTTGGCGATGCGCCCGTTGCCGCCGTAACGCGCATCCTGGCGTTCCCGGAAAAACTCCTCATAACTCATCACCGGCTGGTCAGGATGATTGACCTGCATGTGATTCAGGTAGTTATCGTAGTCGGGCAGGCCAACCATCAGCCTCGCCGTTTGCCCGAGGTAGGCACCGAGTTTCCCGAGTTCACCAAACATTGCGGATCTCCTTTGGAGGACTGTCCGACCGATCAGGCCGATGCTGTACCAAGGTTGCCCGATCCGGCTTCCTTGGTCGTCGGCTTGTCCTGGCGCAACGCCTGCAGGCATGCGCGGATGCTGAAGAACAGGATGGACAGCACGACCGCCATGAAGATTGCCGCAAGCGTGGCATCAATATAGTCGTTCATGATGATCTGCTGCATCTGCACCGGTGATTTGGCCGGCGCCAGCAGCTTGCCCTCGGACAGTGCGGCCTCGAACTTGTGCGCGTGTGCCAGGAAGCCGATACGCGGATTCTCATGGAACAGCTTCTGGTAGCCGGCCGTCAGCGTGCAAACCAGCAGCCAAGCCGTCGGAAGCAGGGTCACCCACGCGAACTTCTCGCGCTTCATCTTGAACAGCACGACAGTGGCCAGCAGCAACGCGACAGCAGCGAGCATCTGGTTCGAGATACCGAACAGCGGCCACAGCGTATTGATACCGCCCAGCGGATCGACCACGCCCTGATACAGGAAGTAGCCCCAGGCGCCAACGCACAGCAGGGTAGCAATGATGCTCGATGCAAGCGCCGGCACGCGGCGGAACGGCGGAACCAGCGTGCCCAGCAGATCCTGCAGCATGAAGCGGCCGACGCGGGTACCCGCATCGACGGCGGTCAGGATGAACAGCGCCTCGAACAGGATCGCGAAGTGATACCAGAAGGCCATCATCGCCTTGCCGCCAATCAGCTCCGAGAAAATGTAGGCCATGCCGACAGCCAGCGTCGGCGCGCCGCCGGCACGCGAGATGATGGTTGACTCGCCAACGTCGACTGCGGTCTGCTGCAGCATTTCCGGCGTGATTGCGAAGCCCCACTGGCTGATCGCGGCAGCGGCGGCGTCAGGCGTGGTGCCGATCAGTGCGGCCGGGCTGTTCATCGCGAAATACACGCCCGGCTCGATGATGGACGCGGCTACCAGCGCCATGATGGCGACAAAGGATTCCATCAGCATCGCGCCATAGCCAATGTAAGGAGCGTGCAACTCATTCTCGAGCAGTTTCGGCGTGGTGCCCGACGAGATCAGTGCGTGGAAACCCGACACCGCGCCGCAAGCGATCGTGATGAACAGGAACGGGAATAGCGAACCCGACCAGACCGGACCCGTGCCATCGACAAACTTGGTGATGGCCGGCATCTTCAGTTCCGGAGCGACGATCAGGATGCCAATCGCCAGCGCAGCGATCGCACCAATCTTGAGGAAGGTCGACAGGTAGTCACGCGGTGCCAGCAGCAGCCATACCGGCAGTACCGAGGCCACCACGCCATAGGCAAGCAGCATCCAGGTCAATTGGGTGCCGGTGAAAGTGAAGGCCGGGCCCCAGTACGGATCGGCCGCGACAGAGCCGCCAAACACGATAGACGCCATCAGCAACACGAAGCCGATGATCGACACTTCGCCGATGCGGCCCGGACGCAGGTAGCGCGTATAAATGCCCATGAAGACTGCGATCGGAATCGTTGCGGCAACGGTGAACGTACCCCACGGGCTCTCAGCCAGCGCCTTCACGACGATCAATGCCAGTACGGCTAGCAGGATGGTCATGATCATGAACGTGCCGAACAGCGCGATCACGCCGGGAACGATGCCCAGCTCGGACTTGATCAGGTCGCCCAGGGAGCGGCCGTCACGACGGGTCGATACGAACAGGATCATGAAATCCTGCACCGCACCCGCCAGCAGCACGCCGACGATCAGCCACATCATGCCGGGCAGGTAGCCCATCTGCGTCGCAAGGACCGGGCCAACCAGCGGGCCAGCACCGGCAATCGCGGCGAAGTGGTGACCGAACAGCACATGCTTGTTGGTCGGCACGAAATCGAGGCCGTCATTCAGACGCACCGCAGGGGTTGCCCGAGTGCCATCGAGTTGCATGACCTTGTTGGCGATGAAACGCGCGTAGTAGCGGTAGCCGATCAGGTAGATCGCTCCTGCGGCAACCACGATCCACAGCGCATTGATGGATTCGCCGCGCGATACAGCGACGGTGCCGAACGCGAATGCGCCGATCAGCGCCAGCGCTGCCCATCCGGCTTGTTTGACAAGAGAGCCCATGTGCCTGTCTCCGAAAACTTTGGTTATACGGAATGAAGAGAAAAACGGCGGATTATAACCTCGAAAAACAGGGGTCCTTGCCCCCTGTCATGCATGAAAAATTCATCCGTCATTGGTTAAAAAACCCGCCAAAAAACCATGTGCGAATGCTGCGTTGCAGTGTCAGTGAGCGAACGGTTTTTGGGTGCATATTTGCTAGACTCGTGCTGGGAATTATGCGCTTGTACAAAAAAAACAAGGAGACGTGCCATGTCTACAACACTCGGCCGTGCGGCCGCCCGTTTGATCGAACAACGACTGTCGCTGGTACCAATTACCCCACTTGGCGCAGGGCTATCTCCCCAGAGCATTGCTGATGGCTATGCGATACAAGCGGCGCTCCATCCGCTGCTGGTCAATGCGGGCATGGGAGAGATGGTCGGCCACAAGATTGGTTGCACGACACCCGTGATGCAGGCATTCGTGAACATCAATCATCCCTGTGCCGGGCGCATCTTCAGTCGTACGGTGATGCGCGATCACGGTGTCGTGCCGCGGCACGGCTTCGTCAAACTCGGCATCGAGTGCGAGATCGTCGTCCGCCTCGGACGCGACCTGCCGCCTCAGGCCACTCCCTACACCCGGGAGTCGGTCGCCGATGCTGTGGAGGAGATCATGCCGGGCATCGAATTGGTCGACGAGCGTTATCAGGACTTCAATGCGCTCGGCGTGCCGACCCTGGTGGCGGATGACTTCTTCAACGCCGGCTGCGTTCTCGGCAAAGCACGGCGCGACTGGCGCTCACTGGATCTCGGCGCGCTGGTAGGCCGGACCTGGATCAATCATGTTGAAGTGGCTCGCGGCCGTGGCGCCGATGTGCTTGGGCATCCTTTCAATTCACTGGCTTGGCTGGCAAATGCCCAGCATGAATACGGATTGCCGGGATTGAAGGCAGGGGAATTCGTGATGCTGGGCAGCCTCGTCCAGACGCAATGGCTGAAGGCCGGCGACAAAGTCCGTATCGCTATTGAGGCCCTCGGCGAAGTCACGCTCGACGTCACGGACTGAGTTCTTCGTGCACGAGACGGGTCGGTGCAATGCAAGCGACGAAAGTGCGTGTTACATTCAAGCAAGACCCTTCTTCGGAGAGATTCATGCATCGGTACTTGCTCGCGTTCGCCTTGCTGCTGAGTTTGCTGGGCGCTGCAGTGGCCGACGATCGCGAACAGCATGACGACTGGTCGTCGCAATTCTTTGATGACATGGGCGAGGCATCGACGCACGAAAACGGCACCTCGGTCTTCGGCATGCTCTGTGCGACCGATAGCTGCCGCTATTACTTCGCCAATGGCATCGATTGCGAGGCCGGGATGAATTACCCGTTGATGCTGACCACGGCCGCCGGCGCCATGTCGGTGGATGCGATTTGCGAGCCGATGGGCACGGCCAATGGTGACGTGATGCTGTACTGGTTCAACGAGTCGTCCAGGCTCAATGATGCATTCGCGACGTCAGCCGAGATCGGCATTGCCTTCCCCTTGTCGGGCGGGCAATTCAAGCTCAGCAAATTCTCGATGAAGGGCTATGAAGCCGCGATCGAGCGCATGATCAAGGGTGTGCGTGAGCGCCGCAATGGCGATCAGCCGCCGTCAAACGAACGCACCTGAGCAGATCGTAACCGGGGCAATCGGCATTGTGTCGGGGCCGCAGTCGTGAGCGACACCCGTTTGTCTCGAATTGAATCGCAGGGATACCGTGCGATTCCGGCGCATCAGAGCTTCTTGAGGGCCTTCAGTCCTGGCCATTGCTGCGCCAGAGACTGTTCGATCCCAAACTGGTCCAGCACCCGACCGACCGTGTGATCGACCATTTCTTCAATGGATTTTGGCTGCTGGTAGAAGGCCGGTAGCGGCGGGAAGATGATGCCGCCCATTTCGGTCACAGCGGTCATGTTGCGCAGGTGCGCGAGGTTGAACGGGGTTTCCCGCACCATCAGCACCAGCTTGCGCCTTTCCTTGAGCATCACATCGGCTGCCCGGGTGATCAGGTTGTCGCACATGCCATGCGCCACCGACGCCAGCGTCTTCATCGAGCAGGGTGCAATCACCATGCCGTACGACTGGAACGAGCCGCTGGCTACGCAGGCGCCGATGTCGCGCACGCTGTGCACGTGGCTGGCCAGCGCTTCGATGTCGGCGCGCTTCTTGTCGAGCTCGTGATGGAGATTCAGGGCGGCCGCGTCCGAGATCATCAGGTGCGTCTCGACGCTGCCCAAAGCGCGCAGCTGCTCCAGCAGCCGCACGCCGTAGACTGCGCCTGATGCGCCGGTCATGGCAACAATCAGGCGCTGCATGGGGTATCAGCCCTTGATCAGGGACTGCAGTTCGCCGGACTGGAACATCTCGCCAATGATGTCGGCGCCACCGATGAACTCGCCTTTGACATACAGCTGAGGGATGGTCGGCCAGTTCGAGAATTCCTTGATGCCCTGGCGGACTTCATCGTCTTCCAGCACATTGATGGTGACCAGATCTTCGACGCCACTCGCCTTCAGTACCTCGATCGCACGGCCCGAAAAGCCGCACTGCGGGAACTGCGCGGTGCCTTTCATGAAAAGCACTACCGGGTGGCTGGTCACGGTCTCTTTGATCCAGGCTTGAACGTCGCTCATAAATCCTCTGTTCGGAAACGGGGTGGTTAATCCCGTCATTATAGTGAAAGCCCGCTGCCAGCGCCGGCGGCCCCGGACGGTGCCATTGGGGGGCGGTCCGGTCACAACTCGGGTGGGGCCGCCGTCCATGCCGGCTGGCCGCCGCCCGCAGCGGAATCAGATCGGGCTCAGCCTTTCAATTTTGCGAATGCCGCCGCCATCGCCGTATTCGACGACGGCGGAGCTGCGCGATCCTGGCGTGCGCGGTGCTGCTGGACGCTGACACGGTCATTGCGGTCATTGCGCTCGCGGCGCTCGCCCGGGGCCGGCGCTGCATCCTGCAGGCGCATCGTCAGCGCGATGCGCTTGCGCTTGACGTCCACCTCCAGCACTTTGACCTTCACCACCTGACCGGCCTTGACCACGGTATGCGGGTCTTTGACGAACTGGTTGGACAGGGCCGAGATGTGCACCAGGCCGTCCTGATGGACGCCGATGTCAACGAAGGCGCCGAAGGCGGCCACGTTGGTTACCACGCCTTCGAGGATCATGTCCGGGCGCAGGTCGCCGATGTCCTCCACGCCTTCCTTGAAGCTGGCGGTCACGAAGGCCGGGCGCGGGTCGCGGCCGGGCTTGTCGAGTTCTTTCAGGATGTCGGCCACGGTCGGCAGGCCGAAACGCTCGTCGGCGAAGCGCTTGGGGTCAAGCGACTTCAGCAGGCTGCTGTCGCCGATGACGCCTTTCACATCGCGCTTGATGTCGGCCAGGATCTTCTCCACCAGCGGATACGATTCCGGGTGAACGGCCGACGCATCCAGCGGATTGTCGCCATTCATCACGCGCAGGAAGCCGGCTGCCTGCTCGAAGGTCTTTTCGCCCAGGCGCGGCACATCGCGCAGCGCCGCACGCGACGCGAACATGCCTTTCTGGTCGCGGTAGTTGACGATGCTTTGTGCCACGTTGCTGTTGAGGCCGGATACACGCGCCAGCAGCGGCACCGACGCCGTGTTCACGTCGACGCCGACCGCGTTCACGCAATCCTCGACCACGGCATCCAGCGAGCGTGCGAGGCGGGTTTGCGACACATCATGCTGATACTGGCCGACGCCGATCGATTTCGGGTCGATCTTCACCAGTTCAGCCAGCGGGTCTTGCAGGCGGCGCGCGATCGACACGGCGCCGCGCAGCGACACATCCAGCTCCGGCAATTCCTTCGATGCGAATTCCGACGCCGAGTACACCGATGCACCTGCTTCGGAGACGACAATCTTGTTCAGCTTCAGCTCAGGGTGGCGCTTGATCAGGTCCTGCGCCAGCTTGTCGGTCTCGCGCGATGCGGTGCCATTGCCGATCGAAACCAGCGACACGTTATGCTTCAGCGCCAGCACGGCCAGCGTATGCAGCGAACCTTCCCAGTCATTGCGCGGCTGGTGCGGGTAGATGGTCGCGGTGTCGACGACCTTGCCGGTCGCATCGACCACGGCCACCTTCACACCGGTGCGCAGGCCCGGGTCCAGACCCATGGTGGCGCGTGGGCCGGCCGGTGCGGCCAGCAGCAAGTCTTTCAGGTTGCGGGCGAACACATTGATGGCCTCGGCTTCGGCTTCCTCGCGCAGCTTGGTCATCAGCTCGGTCTCGAGGTGCATGAAAACCTTCACGCGCCAGGTCCAGCGCACGGTATCGGACAGCCATTTATCTGCCGGGCGTCCCTGGTTCGATACGCCGAAGCGCTGCGCGATGCGGCTCTCGCAGGGGTTCAGCGGCGCGTCCCATTTCGGCTTTTCTTCTTCGGTGTCCAGGCGCAGCGTCACGGTCAGCATCTCTTCGCGGCGGCCACGCAGCAGCGCCAGCGCGCGGTGCGACGGGATGTTGACGATTGGTTCCGAGTAATCGAAATAGTCGGCAAACTTTTCACCGGCATCCTGCTTGCCGTCGATGACCTTCGATTCGACGATGCCATGCTCGGTCAGGTATTCGCGCAGGTTTTGCAGCAGCGTCGCATCTTCAGCGAAGCGCTCCATCAGGATCTGGCGCGCACCGTCCAGCGCCGCCTTCGCATCGGCAACGCCCGGGTTGTCGCCGTTATCGGTAGTGAAGGCCGGGCGCAGGAATTTTGCTGCTTCCTCTTCCGGGTTCAGCGCCGGGTTTCCGAGCAGTGCATCGGCCAGCGGCTCCAGCCCTGCTTCAATCGCAATTTGCGCCTTCGTGCGGCGCTTGGGCTTGTAGGGCAGGTACAGGTCTTCGAGGCGCGTCTTGTCTTCGGCCGTCAGGATGGCGGCCTTCAGTTGCGGCGTCATCTTTCCCTGCTCCTCGATGGATGCAATGATCGCCGCGCGGCGTGCTTCCAATTCGCGCAGATAACGCAGGCGCTCTTCCAGCAAGCGCAGTTGGATATCGTCGAGGCCGCCAGTCACTTCCTTGCGGTAGCGGGCGATGAAAGGCACGGTTGCGCCTTCGTCGAGCAGCGCAATGGCTGCAGTTACTTGTTCGGTGCGGGCCGCGAGTTCGATCGCGAGGCGTTGTTCAATAGAGGGCAACATCGGCGAGGTCAACAGTTCAACAATTCAACGGTTCAGCGGAAGGGGGCAGTAAATCGGTCTTGCGGTAAAGCGCGGATGATACGCAATTCATCGGGGTGCGCCAGTCTTGACAGTGACGGCGCGCGGGTTGAGTAAATCAGGCTGGTGGGCGCACGCCCCCGGTGACGCGTTCGATGCCGGCCAGATCGGACCAGCTCTGCACTTGCTGCCAGCCGGCGCGTTCCAGCAATGCGCGTGTGGCGGCGGACTGGTCGTAGCCATGCTCCATCAGCAGCCAGCCGCCGGTTTTCAAATGCGCCGGTGCGCCATCGATCAGGGCGCTGATATGCATCATGCCATTCGCACCGTCGGTCAGGGCACCACGCGGCTCAAAACGCAAATCTCCCTGCGACAAATGCGGGTCGCTGGCGGCAATGTACGGTGGATTGCTGACGATGACATCGAATTGGCCATCGATAGCGTTGAACCAGTCGCTGTGCAGGAAATTGACGCTCACGGCATTGCCCGCCGCATTGCGGCGCGCGACGGCCAGTGCCGGCTCACTGATATCCGCCGCGCTGACTTTCACATCGCGGCGTGCATGCGCGAGCGATACCGCAATCGCGCCCGAACCCGTCCCGAGATCAATCGCGCTGCCACCCTTGGGCAGGCGTGCGTTGGCCAGTTCGACCAGCAACTCGGTCTCCGGACGCGGAATGAGTACATCCGGTGTGACTTCGAATTTCAGGCCGTAGAACTCGCGCTCGCCCACCAGGTAGGCGATGGGCTCACCCTGCATGCGGCGCATGAACAGCGCGCTGACGTCCGTTACCTGCTGCGGCGTGAGCTCATCCTTCGAACGGATCACCAGCTGTACGCGGGTACATTGCAGCGCATGCGCGAGCAGGATGCGCGCTTCCAGCGGGTCGATGAGTGCCAGCTTTAGCAGGCCTTCAATCGTCATGCAGACCGTCCGCCACGCCATGCGACCAGTGCAGTCACCACGGCAAATACCAGGAACCAGACCAGTGCCCACTGCGGAATCGACAGGCCGAGGATGGGGTCATATTCGGTGGTGCACAGACCGTCGGCCTGGAACAACGGCGGATACCAGTTCGCGAAGGGCAGCTTGTTGAGCAGGGTCTCGAGTGGGTCGATGCCGCACGAGATGGTCGGGTGCGCCTTCACCCAGAGGTGGCGGATCGCAATGCCGGCGCCGCCAATCGCTGCCAGACTGCCCAGCCCGGCGACGATGCGCATGCCCTTGACCGGCAATGCCAGCGCGATCAGACAGAGAATCGCGACCTTCATGAATGCATAGCGCTGCATGATGCACAGCGGGCAGGGCAGCATGTCCAGCACCAGCTGCAGGTAGAGGCCGACGCCGAGCATGGCGATGCAGGCGAGCGCAATCAACAGCAGCAGCGGTTTTGCGAAGCGGGCTATGGACATGGTGTCGGCGTCTCCTTGTTCTTCGTTGGGCGTATTGGTCGGTCCGGACGCAGTGCGTGGAATTCGTCGTCGATAAGCGCTGATGATGTTCCGGGCACAGGCGCAGGTCGTCCGATCAGACGGCTTCGGCCAGCGCCGCCAGCTGTTCAGCCTGGTGCTCGGCCATCAGCGAGTCGGTCAGCTCCTGCAAGTCGCCTTCCATCACCGCTTCCAGCTTGTACAGCGTCAGGTTGATACGGTGGTCGGTAATGCGCCCTTGCGGGAAATTGTACGTGCGGATGCGCTCGCTGCGGTCTCCCGAGCCCACCAGCGACTTTCGGGTGGCAGCTTCCTTGGCCTGCTGCTCGCGCAATTGCACATCCTTGATGCGCGTGGCGAGCACCTTCATCGCCTGCGCCTTGTTCTTGTGCTGGCTGCGGTCATCCTGGCATTCGACCACGATGCCAGTCGGGAGGTGGGTAAGTCGCACTGCCGAGTCGGTCTTGTTGATGTGTTGGCCGCCGGCACCGGAGGCGCGGAAAGTGTCGATGCGGAGCTCGGACGGATTGATGTTCACGTCCTCGATTTCGTCGGCCTCGGGCATCACGGCGACCGTGCAGGCTGAGGTGTGGATACGCCCCTGTGTTTCGGTGGCTGGCACGCGCTGCACGCGGTGGCCGCCGGATTCGAATTTCAGTCGCGAATACGCGCCGTGGCCGGCGATGCGCACAATCACTTCCTTGTAACCGCCAAGTTCGGACGGCGATTCAGACACCATCTCTACCTGCCAGCGCTGGCGTTCTGCATAGCGCGAGTACATGCGCAGCAAGTCACCGGCAAACAGGGCCGATTCATCGCCACCGGTGCCGGCGCGGATTTCCAGGAAGATGTTGCGCTCGTCGTTCGGGTCCTTCGGCAGCATCATTTTCTGCAGCTCGAGCTCGAGCTGCTCGGAACGCTCTTGTGCTGCCGATATCTCTTCCTGTGCGAAGGCCTTCATGTCCGGGTCGGCCAGCATGTCCTGTGCAGCACGGATATCTTGCTGCGACTGTGACCATTGTCCGTAGGCGCCAACCAGCGGCTCCAGCTCCGCATGTTCGCGCGTGAGCTTGCGGTACTGGTCCATGTCAGCCGTGGCGCTCTCCTGGTTCAGCAGTGCGCTCACTTCTTCCAGGCGCTGGGACAGGTGGTCGAGTTTGGAGAGCAGTGAAGATTTCATCCGGAAGTCTGTCGAACGGGTGCGGCCGGGGTCACGATCAGTGCGCTGCCAGCGCAGCGCGTCGGGGAGCGGGGCGCCGTGCAGGTTGCAAGGCGCGCGGCGAACCTCGTCGCTAGCGCTTGGTGCGGAACAGCTGCGGAAGCAGCTGCGCAAGGCGGGCGCGCTCGTCGGCATCGGCGTTATGCAGCGCCTGTTGCGGACCGTGCAGGAACTTGGCCGTCAGGCCACGCGAAAGCGCTTCGAGCACCGCCTCGATATCTTCGCCGCGCGCCAGCAGCTTGCGTGCGCGGTCGAGTTCAGTGCGGCGCATGGCCTCGCTGCTCTCTTGCAGGTCCTGGATCAGCGGCACCACAGCCCGGCTGTCGAGCCAGTGCATGAAGGCCTGCACGCGGGTCTCGATGATGGCTTCAGCCTGTGCGACGGCCGACTGGCGATTCTCGACGCCGATCTGCACCGCCGTGCCGAGATCATCCACGGTGTACAGGAACACGTCATTCAGGCGGCCGACTTCGGATTCGATATCCCGCGGCACCGCGAGGTCGACCATGAAGATGGGCTTGTGGCGGCGCGCCTTGATCGCGCGCTCGACCATGCCCAGCCCGATGATGGGCAGCGACGATGCGGTGCACGACACCACGACATCGAAATGCGCCAGTTGCTCGGGCAGCTCTGCGAGACGCATCGCCTTGCCACCGAAACGGTGCGCCAGTTGTTCGGCGCGCTCGACGGTACGATTGGCAATCGTCAGGCTCTTCGGATGCTGGGCGGCGAAGTGCGTCGCGCACAACTCGATCATTTCACCGGCGCCGATGAACAGCACATGCTGGTCCGACAGCTTGTCGAAGATGCGTTGCGACAGCCGCACGGCAGCCGCTGCCATGGACACGCTGTGCGCGCCGATCTCGGTTGTCGAGCGCACTTCCTTCGCCACGGCGAAGGTGCGCTGGAACATCTGGTGCAGGTAAGTACCCAGCCCGCCGGCGGCTTCAGCCTGGCGCACGGCGTCTTTCATCTGGCCGAGGATTTGCGGCTCGCCCAGCACCATCGAATCCAGCCCCGATGCGACGCGGAACGCATGGCGGACTGCATCGTCCTGCGGCAGCGCGTACAGGTAAGGGCGCAGATCCGAGTACGAGAGCTTGTGATAGTCGGCGACGAAATGTGCCGTCTCGTCGAGCGCAGCATTGATGTCGCCATCATTGGCGCTGGCGCCATAGATTTCGGTACGGTTGCAAGTCGACAGGATGGCCGTCTCTTGCGTCCGCTGCCCTACATTCCCGAACCATGCGCAAGCAGACGCCACCGCCTGACCTAGCTGGTCGGCAGGGAAGGCCACTTTCTCGCGCAGCGAGACCGGAGCCGTGGTGTGATTCAGTCCGACGGCGAGGAGTTTCATTCGGGACAAGTCGAGTGAGGGTTTGTCGGCCGGTATTATAGCCTTGCGCCCCTGTGTTCAGCCGGCCAGTTTCTCCAGGCGATAGCCATAGCTGTAGACCGGAGCCAGCCGGAAACCGCGTTCCGGCCGCAGGCCCAGCTTGGTACGGATACGAGACACATGGGTGTCCATGGTGCGCGAGTTGAATTCCGTGTCCTGCGACCACACCGATTCGAGGATGGTCGCGCGTGACAAGGGGCGACCGAGGTTGCGGAAGAACAGCAGTGCGAGGTCGAATTCCTTCTGGGTCAGGCTGATTTGCGAGCCGCCCACCGTCAATCGGGCTGCCCTCACATCAAACGCGAATTCACCGAATTCCTGGGCATCCGACTGGAATTTGGCCGGGTGTATGCGCGCCACCAGCACCCGCGCACGCAGCGCGACTTCATTGCGGCGGACCGGCTTGACCAGATAGTCCGATGGGCCATCCAGCAGCGCATCTGCAAAATCTCGGTCAGCTGCACGGCCAGTGACCAGGAGAACCGGCAGGGTCTTGGCCGTCTGCCGAACCGACTTCAGCCAGCGCAGCCCCTCGGCTTCCGGCTGCCAGTGGAACACCAGCAAATCCAGTCCTTCACGCAGGCCTTTGGCGACTTGCGATTCGTCGTTCTGCCATGCCTCGCATTCGTGGCCGGCGGCCGTCAGCGCTTCAATGACCAGCGCTCGCTGTTGCGGATCGTTGTCGATCACCGCGATATGCATGGGATTAACTTTCTTTATTGGAAATGGCGCTGCTGGTGCTGTTGTCGGCGAAATCGAACGACAAATTTCTATTTCACAATCTTTAACGTTCGTGACCGATAGTGTCAACCGTGAAAGGCAGGAAAGCTGATCAAGCTCAGAACTCACGGCATACCGGCGGTGTACTACCCGGCGCTGCACCCCTGTGCCCGGGGATTTCAAATTGCTATGCTTCCTCCCCGTGCATCGAATCGCTGTAGCGATGTCCGGACCTCGCCCTCGTTGACGGTGTCCCCCACGATGACCTTGCCAATCGACTTGTCGATGCGCCTGACACAAGCTTTCTACGAAGGGCTGGCCAGGCCACAGCGCTTTGCCGAAGGCTTGCGCCTGATGGCTGAGTCGCTCGACAGCGAATTGACAGTATTCGGGCTATGGGACAGACGCGGTCTGTGGGCCACCTGGCGGCAGGCCCGAAAGGCAGGCGACAACGCCTGGCAATACCTGATTGACGACAACCGCCTGCCCTCGACTGAATTCCGCACTCAAGTGCGAAAGCTGCCTTTGTCGAGCTGGGCGCAGGCTGATCCATTCGATTTGCCGATTTCATTTGGGCGTCTGACCGATACCCGTTTGCATGCGCTATGCCGTCGCCTGGCAGTCGGCCGTGCCGAGGCGCTGCTCTGCGTTTACCGACAGGACGAAGCCATGCCGGGTTCGGCCATGTTGCTGGCTGCGGACGACATGCTGGCCGCCTTGCTGCCCGGCCTGGAGCCGCTGGCGAAAATGCATCAGCTGACCCAGGGCAGTCGTTACCTCACCCATTTGCTCAGCTGCATACGCATGCCGGTGATGCTGGTCGATGCATCGAGCCGAATACTGGCCTCCAATCCCGCAGCGCGTGGATTGATCGAACAAGCCCGCAAGACGAATGGCGGCAAGCCCGGCGTCACGTTGCCGGGGTTGAGCGCAGAACAATTTTCGGCCATCGTCCGCCGCGCCTGCCGTACAGGTGACAAGGGGGGCGGCAGTCTGATGCAAGTGAGCACTGGTAGTAAACAACCACCATTGCAAGTCATGGCGACGCCGGTGGCGGCGAATCCGGCGATCGGCTCGCATCAACCCACAGCACTGATTCTGGTCCATGGTCAGCACGGTATTGATTCAGGCAGTCACCTGCTGCAACAAATCTTCGGATTGACACCCGCTGAAGCCAGGCTGGCGCAGCTGATACTCGAAGGCCGCTCTCCCGGTGATGCCGCCATCCAGTTGCATGTCAGCGTCTCCACGATACGCACGCAACTGTCTGCTGTACTAAAAAAGACAGGCGCACAACGCCAATCCGATCTCGTGCGCCGTCTCTCACCGTTGTTGGTTCTCGACAGCGGCCACCATCTGCACTGAATCCCTCGCAGTTTCATGGCATTTCCTGTAGCGCACATGCGTTGCAGGGATGCGGTTTTATCCCTCGCGGCATGTAGTACATCGGCTTACTTCAAATGAAGGATGTGCAGGCAGTTGCCCCTCCGTAGCATCGACCGGACTGATTTTTTGATTGCCCACGCGATCGTGGTCTTGATCGTTCAACGTAGTTCCAGCCATCTGCCAAGGAGATGTCGATGTCTACCACTTCCAGCGTTACAACCAACCTCAATGACTACGCGCCGGGTGCTACCGCCATCGTTACGGCGACCGGATTTGATGCCGGGAGTACAGTGACTTTCGAGATTGATCATGTGTCCGATCCGGGAGCAGACGGTATCTACGGCACGGCCGACGACACCATCATTGAGCTGGGAGGGGAAGGGCACGATGCGTGGTCTGTCACGGATGGTGGCGAAGGTGATCTTGACGGCATTGCCAATGGAACTGTCATCACCACTTGGTATGTGAATCCTGATGATTCAGCAGGCGAACGCTTCCTGCTCACGGCTGGTACCTTGTCAGGCTGGTTTGCAAGCAATACTTTCACTGATGCCAAGCCTGTAACAGGACAAGGTGAGCCGGCGAATCCGAACAATCCTGGCGGATCTTTGATCGAGACTTATCTTGTATCGAGTACGGCGGGCACGGGTGTCATTCAGTCGATCGTCAAAATCGGAAGTAATGACATATTTGAACAGGGCTACAACTCTGATTTTCGAGACGTCCAATTCGATGAAACCAATGCCGCAAATTTCAATCGTTCAATTACGCTGGTAGAAATCCCAGTGGTCGAGATCAATGGCGTTTCCTATCGTGAATTCGATCTCGACTTAAATGAAGACAACGGCGGTACGAACCCGTTGATCACGCTTCATACCCTGAAGATTTATGCATCAACAGTGCCGGATTTGACGGGTTTTGATTCGACAAACAACACATTCTCCAACGGCTCGGCAACCTTGATTTACAACATGGATGCCGGGGGAGATACATCGACGTTGCTCACAGACTGGAATTCAGGCAGCGGCACTGGTGACTACGCGTTCTTTATTCCTGAATTAGGCGTTAACCAATTGCCTGGTTTTGTAGGGCTGTCGCAAGGGACCTACATCTACATTTATTCCGAATTCGGCACGCTGAACGGGCAAGGTAGCGGGGTCAGCGGTGGCTTCGAAGAATGGTTCGTTGTGACCGCGTCGAATCCGTCGATGACGATTGATAAAACTGCATCGATTGCCGGAAACGTGGCTGACCAGGCGGGCGATGTCATCAACTACACATTGCAAGTGTCGAATGCGGGCAATGTTGATTTGACCGGCGTGACGGTGACGGATCCGTATGCGGATGTGGGCTCGATCATGCGTGGCGCGGATCTCTTTGGCGATAACGACAACATTCTGGAGCTCGCCGAGGTGTGGACCTACACGGCGACCCACACTGTGACCCAGGCCGAGATCGACAGCTTTGGCGGCGGTGACGGCCTGCTGGAGAACACGGCCACGGCCGACAGCAATGAAACTGAGCCGGTTACTGATACCGCTAGCGTTCCAGTCCTTCAACTCCCGAGCCTGAACATCGTCAAGGAAGCGTCGGTGGCGGGTGGTACGGCCAATGCGGCTGGCGAGGTGATCAACTACGTGATCACGGTGGCCAACACAGGTAATACGACCCTGACCGGTGTGACGGTCACGGACCCGTATGCGGATGTGGGCTCGATCACTCGGGTGGCGGATGTCTCGGGCGATAACGACAACTTGCTGGAAGTGGGCGAGACCTGGGGTTATACGGCGACCCATACGGTGACGCAGGCCGAGATCGACAGCAATGGTGGCGGTGATGGCCTGCTGGAGAACACGGCGACGGCTGACAGTGCAGAGACGGGCGAGGACACCGACGGTGCGGACGTGCCGGTGGATCGTCTGCCGAGCCTGAACATCGTCAAGGACGCGTCGGTGGCGGGCGGTACGGCCGATGCGGCAGGCGAGGTGATCAACTACGTGATCACGGTGGCCAACACGGGCAACACGACGCTGACGGACGTGACGGTGACGGATCCGTATGCGGATGCGGGCTCGATCGTGCGGGGTGTGGACGTCAGTGGCGACAACGACGACTTGCTGGAGGTGGGCGAGACCTGGGGCTATACGGCGACGCACACGGTGACGCAGGACGAGATCGACAGCAATGGTGGCGGTGATGGCCTGCTGGAGAACACGGCGACGGCTGACAGTGCAGAGACGGGCGAGGACACCGACGGTGCGGACGTGCCGGTGGATCGTC
>CAZWIE010000009.1:0-19231 GCA_964634245.1 uncultured Bifidobacterium sp. | reverse complement strand
ACGAGATCGACAGCAATGGTGGCGGTGATGGCCTGCTGGAGAACACGGCGACGGCCGACAGTGCAGAGACGGGCGAGGACACCGACGGTGCGGACGTGCCGGTGGATCGTCTGCCGAGCCTGAACATCGTCAAGGACGCGTCGGTGGCGGGCGGTACGGCCGATGCGGCAGGCGAGGTGATCAACTACGTGATCACGGTGGCCAACACGGGCAACACGACGCTGACGGACGTGACGGTGACGGATCCGTATGCGGATGCGGGCTCGATCGTGCGGGGTGTGGACGTCAGTGGCGACAACGACGACTTGCTGGAGGTGGGCGAGACCTGGGGCTATACGGCGACGCACACGGTGACGCAGGACGAGATCGACAGCAATGGTGGCGGTGATGGCCTGCTGGAGAACACGGCGACGGCCGACAGTGCAGAGACGGGCGAGGACACCGACGGTGCGGACGTGCCGATCGACCTCAACCCTGCCATCAATATCGACAAGGTTACCGTCTTCGGATCTACCTTCGGTGATGGCCTGACAGGCATCCATGTCGGAGATGCCATCGGCTGGCGCTACACGGTCACTAACACAGGTAACGTCGCTTTGTCCGATGTCGTCGTCAGGGATGATCACGGCACCCCAGGTGATACCAGTGACGATTTCTTCGCGACCTATGTCAGCGGCGACACCGATAACGATAGCAAGCTCGATCTGACCGAGACCTGGATCTTCACCGCCAACGGTACTGCCGTATCGGGAACCTATACCAATACAGGCTATGTCTCCGGCATGGCCGCAGACGAGCAGCAAGCGACCGATACCGATCTGAGCAGCTATACCGCTATTCCCCGCGAAGCGCTGATTGCCCCGACCAACACCACGCCTTACCAATACATCAGCGGCACGGCGATGAGCTTCCAGGATTACTACGCATACCAGGGTGGCGTGATCCAGTACAGCGTCAAGAGCGGCAAGATCAGCCAGACCAACCCGGGTGTGTTCTTCTACTTCACCGGGGCTTCGGGCGACATCGACGGTGTCGATGCCAACAATGATGGCAATGCTGATCAGATGACGGTCACCATCGACCAGACGATGACGCCGGATGGCACGACGTCGGCATTCAATCCGCTCAACCTGAGCAATATCCAGCTGTACAAGGTGATTGACGACGGTGATGGCGTGGTTGATGCCGGAGATTCGCTGGCAACCGTGAGTTCGAAGGGCTATTCGGTGTCCATCGTCAATGGTGATGTATCGATCACCTTCACACCTGATGCCGTAGGCTCAATGTACGTCATCGGCGTCAAGTACCAGACATCGTCCGTTGTCGGAAATTCGGTGACGAAGTCGGGCGGTGTCTACCCGACCGTCAATTACAACTTTGACACGGTCATGAACGGAAGCATCATCGAGACCTACGATGGCGGCGTCGACCTGGCACCGAAGCCCAACACTGGCAGCAAGATGCTGTTGTCCGGCGACGGCGGCGATGGCGCACATGCTGCCAACGACAAGCAGGTCAACGTGCTGGCGAAGGCGGCGATGGCCTGGTGGGCTGCTCAGGGGCAGGATGTATCGACCCTCGCGGATGTCTCGGTCGATCTGTCTGACCTCGGCCAGGATGGCGACGGTAAGTGGATCCTCGGGGTGACCAATGGCAACGAAATCACGCTCGATGACGACGGCGCCGGCCTCGGCTGGTCCACGGGTGTTGGCGGTGTGGCGCCCAACAAGGTCGACATGCTGTCGGTGCTGGTCCATGAAATGGGCCACGTGCTCGGGATGACGGATGAGCAGATGGGAGACATGCTGGCTGTCGGCGACCGTATGGTGCCTGGTGGTGAAGCCGAGGGCGGTGCTGACGATGCTGTCGCCAGCCTGCCGGATCAGGCCGACCAGTGGGGCATGGTCGGCATCCAGCAAGCCGAGCACCACGTCAACTTCAGCTGAAACCTGCTCCTTGACCAAGCAGGCGGTAGCGGAACGGAGGCCTTTGGGCCTCCGTTTTTTGTTCATCGTTTGCGTCAGGCGGTGAATCCGGTATGCACTACACCCAACGTCCGCAGAGACGATGACCAGCCCTCAGCGTTGCCGATTAAATCGCAAGCAGTCACTTACTTCTCGGCCGACTACGCGAGCGATTGTGGCGGCACTTTCACATTTGCTGCTCATTTACTTCTGAGCATCCTTGCCGGCTGGTTTGCACGGGACTTACGATCTTTGCAACTATCGGGGAATATCCCCCAAACGTGCGAGGAGAGTAGAAATGTCTCAATCCATGGCAGGCGAACGCGATGCATTTTCCACAAATAGCGCTACCCCAGAAGGCGCTGGTGCGGTGCAGATCGGACTGAGGTTGCGCGCATCTGACAATAGCGGGCGCGCGATCGTCTCCAACATCAGTTCGGTTCACCTGAGCTCGGGCATGGCCTTCATCGACTTTGGCTTTGTCGAACAGTCAGTACTGTCCGAAGCCGCGCGCGCTGCCCGCGCAGGTAGCGACGGCAAACCGCAGATGGCAGACGGCCGGCTCGAGTGCCGTATCGCGATGGGTCTCGGGGATGTGGCCCAGCTGGCGCGCCAGCTGCAGCAAATGCTGGCCAAAGCGAAGCGACCGGCAACGGCTGCTCCTGCACCTGACGAGCACATGATCCCACCCGACACCAGCCTGCAGTAAGCCCCCGCCAGAGCGAGTCCCGGCGGCGCCCAGTCCGCCGCCGGTCCCCTCAACACATCCCGGCCCGACCATGACGACCTCGCCCCATTCCAAGGACCGCAATAACGCGGACACAGCGCCCGAGCTGCGGGCGGTCGTAGCGGCCAGCCGCAGCGCCATCATCACCGCGGCCTTGTTCAGCCTCTTCATGAACCTGCTGCTGCTCGTGCCTTCGCTTTACATGTTGCAAATCTATGACCGCGTTCTGTCGACCGGCAGTGTGCCGACGCTGCTGATGCTGACGCTGATCGCGACTTTCCTGTTCATCGTCTTCGGCGGCCTCGAATGGCTGCGTTCACAGGTGATGATCGTCGCCAGCATGCGCTTTGACGCGATGCTGGGCCCGACCATCCATGACGCGATCTTTGCGCGCACCCTGGCCACCGCCGGCCGTCAAGCCAGCGCGCAGCCGCTGGAAGACCTCGACAAGGTCCGGCAATTCATCACCGGACCCGGCTTGTTCGCGTTGCTGGATGCACCCTGGGTGCCGGTCTATGTGGTGATCATGTTCGTGTTCCACCCTTGGATGGGTGTGGCTGCATTGTTTTCGATTGCCGTGCTGGCAGTGTTCACCGTCTGGACCGAGCTGGCGACCGGCGATTTGCTTGAGGAAGCCAACCGCGCCAATGTCGCGGCCAACCAGCAGACCGTATCGCATTTGCGCAATGCCGAAGCGATTGCAGCGATGGGCATGCTGCCCAGCCTGCGCGAGCGCTGGCTGGAAGAGCGGCACAAGGCGATCGATGCGCAGCATCGCGCCAGTGCACGCGCGGGGCTGATCTCTGCGATGTCAAAGACCTATCGGATGACATCGCAGTCGCTGATCCTCGGGCTGGGCGCCTATCTCGCGATACGACACGAGATCTCTCCGGGTATGGTGATCGCCGGCTCCATCCTGCTCGGCCGCGCGTTGGCGCCGATCGACCAGCTGATCGCCAGCTGGCGCACACAGACCGCGGCTCGCATCGGCTATGGCCGGCTGTCCGAGCTGCTGAAGTCGCACCCGCCTGTGGATGATCCGATGCCGCTGCCGGCCATACGTGGCGAGTTCCGCATCGAGAAGCTGGTCATCTCTCCGGCAGGCGTGCGGCGCCCGGTGATCAAGGAAATCTCGCTGCAGATTCCCGCCGGCAGCCAGTTGGCCGTGATCGGGCCCAGCGCTGCCGGCAAATCCACCTTGCTCAGGTCGCTACTGGGCTTGCACCGCCCGGCGTCCGGCAGCTTGCGGCTGGATGCGATCGAGCTGGCCCAGTACCCGCGCGAAGACCTGGGCCACGCCATTGGCTACCTGCCGCAGGATGTAGAGCTGCTCGACGGCACGATCGCCGAGAACATCGCGCGCTTTGGCTTTATTGATCCGGAAGCCGTGGTGAAGGCAGCTCGCCGCGCTGGTGTGCACGAAATGATCGGCGCGATGCCTGACGGCTACGAGACCAAATTGCACGGCAACTTCACGCTGTCGGCCGGCCAGCGGCAGCGTGTCGCACTTGCCCGGGCGCTGTATGGCGACCCCGCCGTGGTGATCCTGGACGAGCCCAACTCCAATCTGGATGAAGCGGGCAACGCAGCGCTCCAGCAAGCGCTGGCCGAATTGCGCACTATCGGCACGACAGTCGTGGTCGTCACCCATCGCTCGCAGTTGCTGGAGCAGATGGATTCGGTAATGGTGCTGGTGGATGGCCGCATCTCTTGCCTGGGCACGCCATCGCAAGTGGCGGATGCGTTGCAACAGCGGCGGCAGGCGATGCAGGCGCAAGGCGCCCATCCAGCCAATGGGAATGCCGCGCATCCGGCGCAAGGCGTCAATGGTGCCAACGGCGCCAACGGCGCTAATGGAAGCATGGCCAATGGCAGCAAAGGGCCTGCCGTCAATGGCGTCAAAACTTCCATCCCTTCACCTGTCGCGCCCTCTGTGGAGACCAGGCAATGAATGCACCCGACAAGGTCCATGCGCTGTCGTCGCGCAAACCGCAGCTCGGCCTCGACCCGAAGATAGAGCGTAGCGAGAAGCGCCTGCGGGTGATCGGCGTCATCAGCATGCTGGTGCTGTTTGGCGGACTCGGCACCTGGTCGGTGCTGGCGCCGCTGGATAGCGCCGCCATTGGTCCCGGCGTGGTGGTGCTGGAGAACTACCGAATGGCAGTCGACCATCTCGAGGGTGGCATCGTCGCGCAGGTACATGCGCGCGAAGGCCAGTGGGCGAAGAAGGGCGAGGTGCTGGTGACGCTGCAGGATGTGCAGCCGCGCGCGCAGCTGGAGCAGATCAAGGGGCAGTGGTTCGTGGCCGTGGCACGCGAGTCGCGGCTGATGGCGCAGCGTGATGGCAAGGGGCGAGTCGTCTTCCCGAAGGCTTTGCTGGACAATGCGCGCGACCCGCGTGCGGCCGACGCGATGCGCGTACAGGAGCAGACCTTCAGCGTGCGCCGCCGTGCATTGCAGGGTGAGATCACGCTGTATGAACGTCAGATTGCGCAACTGCGCGAAAAGGCCGGGGGATTGCAAGAGCAGCGCGCGATGCGCGAGCGGCTGGTCGAATCCTTCGAGAAGGAGCGCGGCGATTTCGAGGCGCTCGCACGGGAGGGCTATGCCGAGCGGCAGAAGGTGCGCGAAATGGAGCGTAACCTGGCGCTCAACGACGGGCAGCGCAGCTCGCTGGGCAGCGATATCGCGGCCACTGATGTAGAAATCAGCGCAACGCAGGTCAAGATCCTGCAGCTGGAGCAGACCTTCCAGCGTGAAGTGAACAAGGAACTGGCCGAGGTGCAGGCCGAACTCTTCACACTTCAGGAAAAGATGTTCGGCCTCGAGGATACGGTCAAACGCACCGTAATCACTGCGCCGCAGGACGGCGTCGTGCACGGGCTGGCTGTGCATGCGCCGGGCGAAGTGATCAAGCCCGGTGCCCACTTGCTGGACATCGTGCCGGGGAATGAAAAGCTGATTGTCGAAGCCAAGCTGTCGCCGACCGATGTCGACCAGATCCGAGTCGGCCAGATGGCGGAAGTGCGATTCACCGCATTCCGGCAGCGCGAAATGCCGAAGATCCAGGGGCAATTGTCCACGCTGTCAGCCGACCGCATGGTGGATGACGTCAATGGCCAGAAGATGCCGTATTACCTCGGGCGTGTCGTCATCACGCCCGAAGGCGTGCGGCAGCTGCAGAAACTCAAGCTCGATCTCGTGGCCGGTATGCCGGCCGACGTGATCGTGAAAACAGGCGAGCGCACGTTCTGGCATTACCTCACCGCGCCCGTCACCGATCTCGTTATTCGTTCACTGAAGGAGGACTGACATGTGCGCCGGCCGCTGCCTGCTACGCGCCTGTCTGGTGGTCAGCCTGGGCATGTCGGCTGCCGCCGTTCAGGCGGAGGACCTGCTTTCTCTGTACCGTAATGCCATATCGGACTTTCCCGCACTGCGTGCGCGGGTGATGGCCATCGGCCGTGCGCGCTCCGACGCCGACATGGCGCAGAGCAAGCTGTATCCGCAAGTGAGCGTGCAGACTTCTGCATCGCGCAATGATTACCGCGACAGCGCGGCCGAGCAGCGGTTCAATGGTAACCGTACGATTTTCCTGGCGCGACAGGCTTTGCTGGACCTGCCGTCGGAGCACCGTCTGGCCGGTGCGAAGTCGGCGGTGACCCAGGCCGAGCGGGAGGCGGAACAGGCACGCACCGAATTGTTCGGCCAGCTCGCCGAGCAGTACCTGCTGGCGCTGGGCGCCGAAGATGAGTTGATACAGCTGCAGGTGGAAAAAGAAGCCGCCGACCAGCAGGTAGAGCGCCTGCGCGCAATGCGTGAGCGTGAAATGGCCAAGATCACGGATCTTGCCGAGGCTATTTCGTGGCGCGAGCAGTTGGTGACACGCGAGATCGATGCCGTCAACAAAGCCGAAGCGGCGCGCACGCGGCTGCAGGAATTCACCGGGCGTTTGCCCGGTATCCTGTCGACCATGGTGCGGCAGGACTTCCCGCCGGTACCCGAGTCGCTCAAATACTGGGTCGACAGCGCGATGGCTGCGAATGCCGCGATCGCGGCCAGGCAGGCCGCCGTCGAAACGGCACGTGCCGCCGTCAATGCAGCGCGTGCCGACCACTATCCACAAATTGCACTGAATTTTCAGCGCAACCAATCGAATCAGGACATCGACAATTCGCCGCGCCGCGATTTTACGGTCGACAGCGTCTCGATCGAGATGCGGCTGTCGATCTACGAGGGCGGCCGAGTGAATGCGGCCACCGCATCGGCGCTGGCGCAGTTGGCAATCGCCAACGAGCAGCTGGATGCATCGCGGCGCGAAGTCGAGCGTGACGTCCGCATCCTGTATGCGAGCGCAACCGCCAACCGCGCGCGTATCGATTCCACCAATGGTGAAGTCGAAGCGCTGAACTACACCGTACGTGCGCAAGAACGTGGCTACGAACTCGGGGTCGTGACCGTGATTCAGGTACTCGATGCGCGTCGCCGCTTGCTGAGGTCGCGGGTGGATCAGTCCAAGGCGCGCTATGACTACCTACGCGACCTGATCGGGCTGCGGATGCGCGCCGGTGCCCTCAGTGAGTCGGACGTGATTGAATTCAATCGCTGGCTGGCGCCGCGCGCGGAGTCGGTATCGTTTTCGGACATGATGGACGAGTTGCCGCGCCGCTAGCGCCTCCCCGTATTCCTGCTCGCCGAGCCGATCGCTGCGACGCGGCCGGGGGTTGATGTGCAGCCCGTGTCGGGACAGAACTGGTGACGTGTCGAGGTATCATGCGGCTTCATATGCCGCAGCCCTTGCGGCCCAGCCCCGGACCCGCCAGCAATGATCGTCTCCCTGTCTTGTCGCTTCCTGTTTGCCTTCGTGATCCTTGCCCCGCTGGTCGGCCAGGCGGCCGAGCCAGCCTATGATTGCGATGGCAAGACGCATTTCATCCATCGTGGCGCACCGTCCACGGTGCCGGCCGACGCGACGCGCAGCTACCGTTTCGATGGCGGGCAACTGGATGGCATGCCCTGCACGTTTTCGGATGCAGAAATCGGATGCCACGGTCTTACGCCGCAGCAGGCCTACCGCCGGGTGCTGATCAATCGCACGGCCAGCACCGTCAAGGACACGATGGAATTGCCGACGTCGATGCTGGTCTTCGAAGGGCAGTGCAAGTAAGCCCTCGTCCGCTAATTCGCCATGTCCAGCCAGCAGTTACAGCCCGCTCAGTGGGAAGGCAGCGATGACGGTCGCATTTTTGCGCCCGGCTTCGATGATGTCTACGCGACCCGTTCCGGCGCATGGGGGCAAGCCCGGGCCGTCTTTATTGACGGTTGCGACTTGCCGCAGCGATGGCAACAGGGCGGATGCGTCCGTTTGCTCGAGACCGGCTTCGGTCTGGGTGTGAATTTTCTGGCGACCTGGGCTGCACTTGAAGCCGTCAATGGCGAGACTGCTGATGCGGCAGGCGAGCGCAATCCGATCAGGGCCAGGCTTGACTACGTCTCCATAGAGAAGCACCCGTTTACGCGGGAAGACCTTCGAGTCGCATTGGCTTTGAGTCTGGCGGTCGCCCCCGAAGCGCAGCAGGCCTTGCTGCAAAGACTGGCTGACCGTCTGCTCGCGCAATGGCCGCCGATGATGCCGGGTTTCCATGCGCTGGAGCTGGATGAGCACGTCTCGCTGACGCTGGTGTTTGACGATGTCGCCGAAAGTTTGCCGCGCATCGCCGGTCGCTTTGATGCCATTTACCTCGATGGCTTTGCACCGGATCGCAATCCCGCCATGTGGTCCGCCGCCGTGCTGGTGCAAGTCGCCGCGCTGGCTGCGCCGGGCGCGCGATTGTCCAGCTGGTGTGTGGCTGGTGCCGTGCGGCGTGCACTGGCCGAAGCAGGTTTCAAGGTCGAAAAACGTCCAGGCTACGGCGCCAAGCGCGATTGCTTGTCCGCGCAGTGGCCGATGCTCATGCAGCCGGCGAATACCGGTATGGGCGATGCTCCGGCAGCAGCCGCTGTGTCGAGCAGAACGCACGCAGGAGAAGCAGCGAGCAGGGTGCGCGTGCCCACCGAGGCTGTCGTGATCGGCGCCGGCATAGCCGGCGCCAGCATCGCGCGCCAACTGGCGCGCCGTGGCGTGCGCGTGACAGTACTGGAGCGCAGCCATCCTGCCTGCGGCGGTTCAGGCAATCCTGTCGGCGTGGTTCGTCCGGAGCCAGGTGGCGCCAGTAATCCGATCACGGAGTTAACCGCAGCGGGCGTGACCTGGCTTAAGCGTTGGCTCGATCGCCATGGCCAACAAGTGCCCCATGACTGGTGCGGCGTGCTGCGTATTGCGCGCGATGAACGCAAGCGCGAAAAGATGGTGCTGCAAGCGGAGGCATCCGACCGCGATTGGTTGCAGGCCGTCGATCTGGACGAGGCTGCGCGATTGTGTGGCAGCGCGCCGATGGAGTCAGGATTTTATTTGCCGCAGGCTGGCTGGGTCGTGCCGCCTTTGCTGGTGGCCGCCTTGCTGGCGCATCCGGGCATCGAGGTGCGCAGCGATGCGGAAGTCAGCAATTTGCACAAGGACGGCGATATCTGGCAACTTGCGCTTGCTGATGGCAGCCGGCTGCAGTCGCCACTGGTCGTGCTGGCCACGGCCTTTGATCAGGGGCTTGGGTCGACGCGGCTGTCCATGGGGCGAGCACGAGGGCAGCTGTCGATGCTGC
This sequence comes from uncultured Bifidobacterium sp., assembly GCA_964634245.1. Lineage (GTDB taxonomy): Bacteria > Pseudomonadota > Gammaproteobacteria > Burkholderiales > Burkholderiaceae_D > Pernthalerella. The sequence continues at coordinate 9,842 of CAZWIE010000009.1, read as the reverse complement.
CGGTGCGTGAAGGACGAACACTGCACAAGATTGTTTGCCGCGATGGTTACGTGACGCCCGCCGTGCATGGCTGGCATGTGGTCGGTGCCACCGTTCAGCACGACGATGACGAAGGTAGTTCACGTCGCAGCGACGATGAACAGAATTACGAGCGCTTGCAGCGTTTGCTGCCGGGTTTCGCCGACAGTGCAGAGGAGCTTCAGAGCGGCAGGGTTGGCTGGCGTTCGACCACGCCTGATCGCCTGCCGTTGGTCGGCAAGCTGGATGAGGGCTTGTATGCCAGTTTGGGCCATGGCGCGCGCGGTGTGACCTGCGCGCCGCTGTGCGCGGAGTTCCTGGTCGCGCTGATCTGCGACGAGCCCTTGCCTTTGGGCTTGGTCTGGGTGGCGCGCCTTGATCCCTTGCGGCGGGCGGCGAAGGGCCCCTGAAAACTTCCTGGGGCCCGGAGGCTTCGCCTCAGGCAAACAGGCGAGCGAGTTCTGCGCCCGGATTGTCGGCGCGCATGAAGGCTTCGCCGACCAGGAAGGCATGCACATTAGCGTCGCGCATGCGCTTGACGTCGTCTGTCTTCAAGATCGCGGATTCAGTCACAACCAGCTTGTCCGGCGAGATGCGCGGCAGCAGGTTCAGCGTGGTGTCGAGCGTAGTCTCGAAAGTGCGCAGATTGCGGTTGTTGATGCCCAGCAGCGGGGTCTTCAGCTTCATCGCTGCCGTCAGTTCGTCACCATCGTGCACTTCCACCAGCACGTCCATGCCCAGTTCCAGCGCGCAGGCTTCCAGCTCGGCCATCAGGCCGTGGTCGAGTGCGGCCACGATCAGCAGGATGCAGTCTGCTCCCCATGAACGCGCCTGATAGACCTGATACGGGTCGATGATGAAATCCTTGCGCAGTGCCGGGATGTTGCAGGCGGCGCGCGCCTGCTTCAGGTAATCGGGCGCACCCTGGAAGAAGTTCACGTCGGTCAGCACCGACAGGCAGGCCGCGCCATGCTGCGCATAGCTTTCTGCAATCTCGGCGGGGCGGAAATCCGCACGCAGCACGCCTTTGGACGGCGAGGCTTTCTTGATTTCGGCGATCACGCCGGCACCGCCAGCAGCGATCTTGCTGCGCAGGCTGTCGCCGAAGCCGCGAATCTGGGCACGGGCTTCGCGGTCGCTCTCCACCTCGCGGCGCAGGCTTGCATAGTCCTGGATCTTCTTCGCAGCCGCGACTTCGTCGGCCTTCACGTCCAGGATTTTGTTCAGGATGTCGGACATGGTCTGCTTCTTCGTTCGGCTTATTTGGCGGCGAAGCCCTGCGTGAACTTCGCGAATTGTTCGAGTTTGGCGCGTGCTGCGCCGGAGGCGATGGCTTCGCGTGCGCGCGACACGCCATCGGCGATGCTGGATGCGACGCCTGCTGCGTACAGTGCAACACCCGAGTTCAGCACCACGATGTCGCGTGCCGGACCGACCTTGTTGTCGAGGGCTTCGAGAATCTTCTGGATCGACTCGGAGGCGCCAGCCACCCTCAGGTTGCGGCTGGAGGTCATCTGCAGGCCGAAATCTTCCGGATGGATTTCGTATTCGAGGATTTCGTCATTCACCAGTTCGCCGACCATGGTGGCTGCACCCAGTGAGGCTTCATCCATGTTGTCGCGCGCCCAGACTACCAGTGCATGCTTGGCGCCCAGGCGCTGCAGTACGCGTGCCTGTATGCCGACCAGATCGGGGTGGAACACGCCCATCATGATGTTGGGTGCACCTGCCGGGTTGGTCAGGGGGCCAAGAATATTGAAGATGGTCCGCACGCCCAGTTCCTTGCGCACCGGCGCCGCATGTTTCATCGCGGCGTGATGGTTGGGGGCGAACATGAAGCCGATGCCGGTCTCATCAATGCATTGCGCGACCTGGGCCGGCTGCAGGTTGATGTTCACGCCCAGCGCTTCCAGCGCATCGGCGCTGCCTGACGACGAGGAAACGCTACGACCACCATGCTTGGCCACGCGCGCGCCAGCGCCGGCGACCACGAAGATCGACGCCGTCGAAATATTGAAGGTGTTGGCGCCGTCTCCGCCGGTACCGACGATGTCGACCAGATTGTGGGCGTCCCTCACGTCAACCTTGGCCGCAAACTCGCGCATCACTTGTGCTGCGGCGGCGATCTCGCCGATAGTTTCCTTCTTCACGCGCAGGCCCATGGTCAGCGCCGCAATCATCACCGGCGACATTTCGCCGCTCATGATCTGGCGGAACAGGCCGAGCATTTCGTCGTGGAAGATCTCTCGGTGCTCGATACAGCGCAGCAGCGCTTCTTGCGGAGTCAGCGTCATGGCGGCTTCAGGTTTCCAGGAAGTTCTTCAGTAGCGCATGGCCGTGTTCGGACAGGATGGACTCCGGATGGAACTGCACGCCTTCGATCTGGAAATCCTTGTGGCGCACACCCATGATTTCGCCATCGGCCGTCCAGGCGGTCACTTCGAGGCAGTCGGGCAGTGATTCGCGCTCGATCGCCAGCGAGTGATAGCGGATGACGGTGTAAGGGCTGGGCAGGTGCTTGAACACGCCGACGCCGGTGTGCTGGATGGGCGAGGTCTTGCCGTGCATGACTTCTTTGGCGCGGATGACCTTGCCGCCGAAGGCGGCACCAATACTCTGGTGGCCGAGGCAAACGCCGAGGATAGGCAGCTTGCCGGCGAAATGCTGCAGTACCGGTACCGAAACGCCGGCTTCATGCGGCGTGCAGGGACCGGGCGAAATGCAGATGCGCGTCGGATTGAGCTGCTCGATCTGTTCGAGCGTTATTTCGTCATTGCGATAAGTGCGGACGTCCTCGCCCAGCTCGCCGAAGTACTGCACGAGGTTGTAGGTGAACGAGTCGTAGTTGTCGATCATCAGCAGCATGTCAAATCTCCCCGTCCAGGCCGTCTTGCACTTGCTCTGCAGCCCTCAATACCGCGCGCGCTTTGTTTTCGGTCTCCTGCCATTCCATCTCTGGCACCGAATCGGCAACCACGCCGGCCGCGGCCTGCGCATACAGCATGCCGTCCTTGATCACGCCGGTACGGATTGCAATCGCCAGGTCCATCTCGCCGCCAAAGGACATGTAGCCACAGGCGCCGCCGTAAATGCCACGTTTCACCGGCTCCAGTTCATCGATCAGTTCCATTGCGCGCACTTTCGGCGCACCGGACAGGGTGCCGGCCGGGAAGGTCGCGCGCAGCACGTCGAGATTGGTCATGCCGGATTTCAGCGTGCCTTCGACGTTGGAGACGATGTGCTGCACGTGCGAATATTTTTCGATCACGAACTTGTCGGTGACTTTCACGCTGCCGATCTCGGCGATGCGGCCGATGTCGTTGCGTGCGAGGTCGATCAGCATCACGTGCTCGGCGATCTCTTTCGGATCAGCCAGCAGCTCGGTGGCGAGCTTCGCATCCTGTTCGGGCGTCGCGCCGCGCGGACGGGTGCCGGCCAGCGGGCGGATCGTGACCGTGCGGCTGCCATCACGCGTGGCTTCGTTGCGCACCAGGATTTCGGGCGAACTGCCGACGATCTGCATGTCGCCGAAGTTGTAGAAGTACAGGTAGGGCGACGGGTTCAGCGAACGCAGCGCGCGATACAGCGACAGCGGTGAATCGACATAAGGCTTGCGGATCCGCTGGCCGACCTGCACTTGCATCAGGTCGCCGGCCATGATGTAGTCCTTGGCCTTCAGCACGGCCTTCAGGAAGTTTTCTTTCTTGAAGTCGCGGATCGCTTCGGTACGCACCGAAGCCGACGTTACCGGCACATCGACCGGTCGGTGCAGCATCGCGCGCAAGTCCTTCAGGCGCTGTTTGGCGCGCGGATAAGCTTCGGCCTGGGTCGGGTCGGCGTACACGATCAGGTAGAGCTTGCCGGACAGGTTGTCGATGACAGCCAATTCTTCGGTCAGCAGCAACTGGATTTCGGGCAGCTTCAGGTCATCCGGCGGCGCGGTGTGCTCGAGCTTGTGTTCGATCTGGCGCACGGCGTCATAGCCGAAGTAGCCGGCCAGCCCGCCGCAGAAGCGTGGCATGCCGGGGCTGATGGCGACCTTGTAGCGCGACTGGAACTCGGCGATGAAGTCGAGCGGATTACCTTCGACGCTCTCGATGACTTCGCCATGGCGCACGACTTCGATGCGCTTGCCATGCGAACGCAGGAGTGTGCTGGCCGGCAGGCCGATGAAAGAGTAGCGGCCGAAACGTTCGCCGCCCACCACCGATTCCAGCAGGAAGGTGTTCTTGCCCTGGTTCTGGGGCTGAGCCAGCTTCAGGTACAAGGTGAGGGGCGTTTCGAGATCGGCGAAGGCTTCGGCGATCAGCGGAATGCGGTTATAGCCTTCCGCGGCCAGGGATTTGAATTCGAGTTCAGTCATGTTTCTCTCCGGGGCCGCCATTGTAATGGTAGGGGCGGCCGGGCTATCGTAAAAACCCACCAGTACAGACGTGCACCGGCGGCAGGCTGTGCGCTCCGCTCGACAATCTACTGCGCGTTCCGATTCCGGCTTTGCGATGCTCGTCGTACCTCTAGTACGACTGCGCTTCTCAAACCGGACTCGAATCGCTCGCAACGATTCTCAAGCGGAGAGTGATCAGGCTTGCCAGCGTCGCCACAGCCAGGCCTCAAAGGCGCCGGGCGGTGTCAGCTTAGGTTTTTTGACAAGAAACATGGTGGTGGTGATCAAGCGGCGAGGAGATTCGCCGCAACTTGCAAGGTGGCGACTATACCATCAGAGTCTATGGATTGTACCGGTTTGCCATGGTTGTACCCGTAGGGCACTGTCAGCGAACGGCAGCCGGCAGCACGCGCCGCCTCGGCATCATTCGAAGAATCGCCGATGGCTACCACTTGCGAAGGCTCGAGCGCGAAGTCACGACAGACCGTAAGCATCGGCAGCGGGTCGGGCTTCTTTTTTGCCAACGAATCGCCGCCATAAACGAGCTCGAAGTAAGAGTTCAGGCCAGTTTTTTCCAGCAGCGGGCGCGCAAAGCTGATGGGCTTGTTGGTCACACAGGCCAGCCGCAGGCCACCTTGCTTCATCGCGGCCAGGCCTTCGTGCACACCCTCATAAACAGAACTGTAATCGCCGTTGATGGCAAGGTAGTGCCGCTGGTATGCAGACATCGCCTGCTCGAACATGCGTTCGACGCCATCGGCATCGAAGTCCACACCCAGCACGCGGCGCATCAGGTTTTCCGAACCTTTGCCAACGAATTCCATCACGGTCTCGATGGTCAGCGGCACCAGCTCCAGCTCTTCGCGCATGCGATTGATCGCGACCTGGAAGTCGGGTGCGGTGTGCACCATCGTGCCGTCGAGGTCGATGATGGCCGCGCGTATGCCGGACATGGATTGCGGGTACTGCATGCTCATACGCTCGCCAGTTGCGTGCGCATGGCGTCGATGATGCCCTTGTAGTCAGGTTTGCCGAAGATGGCAGAGCCGGCGACGAAGGTGTCGGCGCCCGCCTTCGCGATCTCGGCGATGTTGTCGATCTTCACGCCGCCGTCGACCTCGAGCATGATGTCGCGGCCCGATGCATCGATCATCTTGCGTACGGCGGCAATCTTCTTCAATGCCTCGGGAATGAACGACTGGCCCCCGAAACCCGGGTTGACCGACATGATGAGGATCAGGTCCAGCTTGTCCATGACATGATCGAGATGGTGCAGCGGCGTCGCCGGGTTGAACACCAGGCCGGCCTTGCAGCCATGGTCGCGGATCAGTTGCAGTGTGCGGTCGATATGTTCGGTGCCTTCCGGATGGAAGCTGATGATGTTTGCGCCCGCTTTCGCGAAGTCCGGAATGATGCGGTCGACCGGTTTGACCATCAGGTGCACATCGATCGGCACTTGCACATGCGGACGAATCGCTTCGCACACCAGCGGCCCGATTGTCAGATTGGGAACATAGTGATTGTCCATCACATCGAAATGGATGATGTCGGCGCCAGCGGCAACGACATTGCGGACTTCTTCGCCGAGGCGGGCGAAATCGGCAGACAGGATGCTGGGGGCGATGCGATAAGTGCTCATTTGGTGCTCTTACGGTACTTTCGTTGAATCGAGGCGCCATTTTACCTTGCGGCCATCGGGGAGCGAGGGGAGGGCGCTTGCAGGCAACAGTGATTTCGTGTGCAATCGCTGCTGGATCATTGCAAGGAAATCAACAGCACCATGGCAGTCTATGAGATGACGGTGTCGGTTCGCACCCAGTACCTGGAAGATCAGTCGGAGCCGGACCGGTCGCACTATGTTTTTGCGTATGCGATCACGATCAAGAATACGGGCAGCGTCCCCGCGCAGTTGATTGCGCGGCATTGGGTCATCACGGACGCCAATGACCTGGTACAGGAAGTCAGGGGGCTGGGGGTGGTGGGCAATCAGCCGCTGTTGCAGCCGGGAGAGCTATTCGAATACACCAGCGGCACGTCGCTGGCGACACCGCAGGGCACCATGTATGGCGAGTACTTCTGCGTTGCCGAGGACGGCACACGCTTTGAGTCGCCGGTTCCGGAGTTCGTGCTGTCCTTGCCGCGCACCCTGCATTGACGTGACCTGGCGCGAAGCGGCCGGGGCTGTCCTTGCGAGTGCGCCGGCCATGCTGTACGGCCAGGCAGTCTTGGCGGGCGCTTTGCCCCGAGCTTTATTCGTCGTCGCCGTCGCGGCCGGCAAACATGGTCCACCATACAATCAGCACCAGCAGGCCAAGCGCCACGCCTGCTTCAAGAAAAATCAGCCACATATAAATAGATGCCTCGTTCGTTCAAGCGCGCCAGTGTAACCCCATTGCTGGCGGCAGTCGCCGTCACTCTGTCTGCTTGCGTGGCCCCGCCCCGCGCGCCAGCACCGCCGCCGCCCGGCTCGGTGCAAAGGCCGGCGCCGGCGCCCAAGCCTGTGCCCAAGACCACGTCGACTCCGGCGCCTGTGCCTGTCCCGGCACCGACTCCCGCGCCAGCGCCGACAACTACCCCCCCGCCTACACCGGCACCGCAGCCATCGAAGGCCGTGCAGGCATCGGACTATCTCCGCCCGGCCAGCTTTGCCGATCTGCAGGGGTGGCAGGATGACGATCTGCGCGAGGCCTGGCCGGCGCTGCTCGCCTCATGTAGCGCGGTCGCGGCAAAGCCGGGTTGGCAGGAAGCCTGCAATGGCGTGCAGGAGATCGACGCGACGGATGCGAAAGCAGTACGCTCCTATTTCGAATCCCGATTCGTGCCGCATCAGGTCCGCAACCTCGATGGTTCGTTGGGCGGGATGATCACGGGTTATTACGAACCCTTGTTACGGGGTTCCCGCCAGCGTGGGGCCCAGTTCCTGACTCCGTTGCATGCTGCGCCATCGGACTTGCTGACGGTCGATCTCGCCGCGTTGTATCCGGAATTGAAAAACCTGCGCTTGCGCGGCCGCGTCGTCGGCAACAAGGTCGTTCCTTATTACACCCGCGCTGAAATGGAGCAGCAAGGCCTGCTGGATGGCAGCGAACTGATGTGGGTCGACAATCCCATCGAGGCTTTCTTTCTGCAGGTGCAGGGATCCGGCCGGGTCGCGCTGGAGGACGGATCCGAAATCGTGCGCGTTGCCTACGCGGACCAGAACGGCCATCCGTACCGCTCCATTGGCCGCTGGTTGGTGGACAAGGGAGAGCTCACACTCGATCAGGCCTCCATGCAAGGCATCAAGGCCTGGGCGCAAGCGAATCCCGGCCGCGTACAGGAACTGCTGAATGTGAATCCGAGCTATGTCTTCTTCAGGGAAGAGAAAATCGTCGATCCATCCAAAGGTCCGAAGGGCGCCTTGGGCGTGCCACTGACCCCTCGCCGGTCGATCGCCGTCGATCCGCAATATATACCGCTGGGTGCGCCGGTATTTCTGGCGACGACCCAGCCGAACAGTGCCTTGTTGTTGCGACGGCTGGTGCTGGCCCAGGATACCGGTGGTGCAATCCGCAACCCGGTGCGCGCGGACTTCTTCTGGGGCTTCGGCCCCGAGGCCGGCGAGCAGGCGGGCAAAATGAAGCAGTCCGGTCAGTTGTGGGTTCTGTTGCCGAAGGCGCTGGCTTTGTCGATGGCGCCGGCATAGTAAGAACCCTCGTTTAAGCCGTATCGGCGGTGAAGTTCGTCCATCAGGCTCTCACCGCAGCAGCTTGCCCAGACCAACACGGCAGCATCCAGGGTTTCATTATGTAGTTGGAACCATTCGATCAGTAATTGTCCGCCGACGCGCCGCCCCGTGCCTGTTGCGCCATCCAGCACCGCCGGGTGCAGGCAATGCAGTGCTCTGAGCACCCGCGCATGCTGCTCCAGATGGCAGCGGTTCGCCGGGAAGGAGAGGCGATCCATGAAGTCATGTTCCAGTGCGAACGAATGCTCGGCAGCCTTCATCACGGCGACATAAGCATCGGAGACGTCGTACTCTGGGCAGATGCGTAACCAGTGCGCAGCATGCCTGAGCGACCGATGTGCGTCGCGGATGCGGCTGAATTCCTGGCGCATAGCGAAACCTCGGGATGAAAAGTCGGATGAGGGGAAAGTGGAACAGCCATCTGGCTGTACAGGCGTGATCCGGCGTCCGCGCCATCTCTTTACCTTAGTTCGGCCCCCTTCGATGTCAAGCCCGATCGGCGCCTTTCGCCATGCCGTTTCCGACTCTGGGGTGCAAGCGCACGCTACAATCGGCGGCGACAACAAACCGGCCTCATGCGGCCGCACAACAAGCAAACTTCGGAGCGTGACATGAACTACGAAAATATCCTGGTCGAGACCCAAGGCAAGGTCGGCCTGATCCGGCTGAACCGTCCGAAAGCGCTGAACGCGCTCAACAATCAACTGATGGATGAACTGGGCCATGCAATGCTGGCCTTTGATGCCGATGAAGCGATCGGCTGTATCGTCGTGACGGGTAGCGAAAAGGCGTTTGCCGCAGGCGCGGACATCGGTGCGATGGCGTCCTACACGTATATGGATGTATATAAGGGCGATTACATCACCCGAAACTGGGAAACGATACGCCGTATCCGAAAGCCGGTCATCGCGGCTGTAGCGGGCTATGCGCTGGGTGGCGGATGCGAGCTTGCGATGATGTGCGACTTCATCATTGCAGCCGACACGGCCAAATTCGGTCAGCCCGAAATCAAGTTGGGCACCATGCCCGGCGCCGGCGGCACGCAGCGGCTGCCGCGTGCAGTATCCAAGTCCAAGGCCATGGACATGTGCCTCACCGCAAGGATGATGGACGCGGCAGAGGCCGAACGTGCGGGCCTGGTGTCGCGAGTCGTCGCAGCCGACAAGCTGATGGACGAGGCGCTTGAGGCGGCTACCGTGATCGCGGCAATGTCATTGCCGTCGGTCATGATGATCAAGGAAGCTGTCAATCGCGCCTATGAATCTTCATTGTCGGATGGTGTCCAATATGAACGTCGCCTCTTCCATAGCACCTTCGCCACCGAGGACCAAAAAGAGGGCATGAAGGCATTTATGGAAAAGCGCTTGCCAAACTTCCGGGGCCTTTGATATAGTTCGCCTCCCGCTGCAACGGCGGGTTTTCAAATTGGCTACGAGGCCGCTGAAAACCCGCAGAAATGCAGAGGGAAAAGCCAGTGACGCGATCAACGCGAAACGAAAATCTCCGAAGAAATTTGCAGATAAGTAGTTGACGAAGAGTTGAAAGCGCAGCATAATAGCTGGCTCTGCAGTTGACGAGCAAAACGACTCGACGACAAGCAGAAAACAGGCAGTGAGGTTGGGCGATGAAAGAAAAAATTGCTTGACGCGCCTCCTGAAACAGTACATAATTCCGCTTCTTTGCTGCTGACGAACAAGACGATTCGATAGCGCA
>CAZWIE010000008.1:18279-163748 GCA_964634245.1 uncultured Bifidobacterium sp. | reverse complement strand
CAATGAACCGGACTAGGCCGGGCCGCGCCGGGGGCCGGCGCAAATCAACGCGGACTGTATAAGGATGGGCTGGCAGGGTCAAGCAAGCCTGTTGAGAACCCGGATCGCACGGTTCGGTTTTAAGTGTTATACATATATGCATCCGATAACCATTTTGCTTTTGGCATGGATGGTGGATGATCGCCAACGACGGACTTCATTTTGACTGAAAGTCAAAATATTTCCCTTAGCAAACTAGAATTATCCTTGAATCCAATAGACTATTGATGCATATTTCTCGGCGTTACGATATTATATTTATTTCTAAGAAATCCGTTTATTGAAAGGCTTTTCGTGAGCAAACGCAGCCGCCCTGCCGACATCTACCTGCGCTTCCTGCAGCTGGCCGAAGCACTTCGGGGCATGCCATCCCTGCCGCCGCTCGAGCCTTTGGAAGAGCGCATTCTCGAACTGATCGCCAATGCACGTCAAAACCAGGAGCGCCTGTCGGTGAAAGATCTGATGGGAAAGCGCGAGCTGGGCTCGCCGGCCATGCTGCACGGCCGTCTGAAGTCCATGCGTGAAAAAGGCTGGATCCTGCTGGCCGACACCGAAGATGCACGCCGCAAGCAGCTGGAACTGACACAGGCGGCACTGCTTCATTTCGACAAGCTGTCGAAGTGCCTGATCCAGGCGGTCAAGAAGTCGACCTGAAGACTTCCCACCCGTGCGGACGCTGGTCCGCACCCGCCGCCCCGACGGCATCCACGACGCCCTTCTGATGAAGGGCGTTTGTTTTTCCGGGCCACCGTTGGATGGTCCGCGAAACCCTGCAAGGTCCCACAGCCTTGCGAGGCCCTGACACCTGGTGCAGCATGGAAGCCCGAAGCGACCCTGAAACTTGCGTGGCACCGAAGCCGTTCAGAACAGCTCGATCTCGCCGGCCACCGGCGTGACCTGCAAGGTCTTCGAGTATTGCTGTTCGACCTGCACCAGCTTGCTGTCGGCCGATTCCAGTTTTTTGACCAATACCTTGCCGGTGTGCGGGAAGTAGACCACCTTGCGCGGATGAATGTCGTTCAGGTCCGATGCGGCCACCGGTATCTTCTCGGCGCGCAGGTAATCCTTCACGAAGGCAGCATTGCGCTCGCCCACGTTCAACGCGTGCATGCCCGACAGCACGCGGCCGCCGCCGAACACCTTGGCCTCGAGGTTGCTGCGTTGGGCGCCGCCCTTCAATAACTGGTTGATCAGGATTTCCATCGCCTGGGTGCCATAGCGCATCGACGCCGACGCCGGACTGTCGGCATCACCGCCGCTGGGCAGCATGAAATGGTTCATGCCGCCGATGCCGGTCTGGCGGTCCCGTATGCAAGCCGATACGCAGGACCCCAGCACCGTCAGGATCGCCATGTCACCGGTGGTGAAGTAGTACTCACCCGGCAGCACCCGCGCCGCCATGCACTTGAAGTGGCGGTCGAAGTAGACGTGTTTCGCGAAATGTTCGTCGCCTGCGCTCATCGGCGGCCCAGCAATTCGTACACGGTCTTGCCGCGCAGCTTGAGTGCATCGGATACGTACAGGAAGTTTTCCGAGTGGCCGGCGAACAGCAAGGCATCCGGCTTCATCAGCGTCACGAAGCGCGACAGGATCTGGCGCTGGGTCGGCTTGTCGAAATAGATCATCACGTTGCGACAGAAAATGATGTCGAACGGCGGCTTCAGCGACCAGTCCTGCCCCAGCAGGTTCAGCTGGCGGAAATCGATCAGCTTGCGCAACTCGGGCCGCACCCGCACCAGCCCGTCCTGGCTGCCCTTCCCTTTCTGGAAGTACTTGCGCAACTGCTCCGAAGGCAGCGAGCGTACGCGTTCGGCCGGGTAGATGCCCAGGGCTGCCGTCTGCAGCACATCGGTGTCGATGTCAGTGGCCGTGATGGTGACCGGCGGCGTCAGCGTGCCATAGGCCTCGCACAGCGTCATCGCGATCGAATACGGTTCTTCGCCGGTCGAGCTGGCCGAGCACCATACCGACAGGCTGGCATGCTGGCGCGCATGCTCGGCCAGGATGGGGAAATGATGCGGCTCGCGGAAGAACGAGGTCAGGTTCGTCGTCAGCGCATTGGTAAAGGCTTGCCATTCGCCCTGCAGCGCATTGCGCTCGAGCTGGTCGAGGTAATCATTGAACGAGGCCAGGCCCGTGGCGCGCAACCGGCGCGCGAGGCGGCTGTAGACCATCTCCTGCTTGCCTTCGGCCAGCGCGATGCCGGCGCAGTCACGAATCATCGCGCGCACCCGCTCGAAATCCTTCACGGTGAAGTTGAATTCCTTGACTCTTTCCGAGGGGCTGGCTGTCAGGTCACGCATGGCTATGGTCGGTTTGCGGGCAAAGGGCCGCTTGCAGCTTCGCATCAGACCATGGCTTGTCAAAATTTCAGTCGATGAATAAGCGGCGGGAACCCCCGCTTTTCTGGCAGGTCAGATGAATCTTTCTATGGAGAATTGCATGTGGAGGAAAAGATGGATCGCAGCCGTATCCGGCGACGACGCATGTTTACTGACGGCAAATAGTTGCACTGCAGACATGTCTTGTTGCCACTAGTTGCGAATTATCAATAAGCGCACAAGCGTCCCGCGGTGAAGTGGCGATGTGAAAACTTTGAGCGTCATCAAGACCGCCATGCCGTCGACGCAAGCAACCATGGAAGATCACCCTCGCATGCTGGAAGAAACCTGGCTGGCCAACCTGATCCAGGAATCAGGGAACGAGATTTTCATCATCGATGCCAGCTCGCTCGCCGTACTCGAAGCCAGCGAAGCGGTACGCCGCAACCTGCAGTATTCCGCTGCCGAGCTGTCGACGATGAACGCGCTGCAGATCATGCGCGACCTCACGGATGAACAACTGCACCAGTTCGTCGGCCGCCTGCGCGCCGGCGGCGAACCGGAGATCACGACCCAGACCACGCAGATGCGGCGCGACGGCAGTCTGTATGACGTCACGCTGCGGCTGTCGTATGCGCAGCTGCAGGATGTGTCGGCGCTGATCGCCGTCAGCATCGCGCCGCGCGCCGAGCGCGCCAGCGTCAGCCGCGAAGAACGCTTCGCGCAGATCGAAGCGCACGTGCCGGGTCTGCTGTTCCAGATGCGACGCGGTCCCACCGGCTTGCTGCAGTTCAGCTTCCTGTCGCAAGCCTGCCATGATTTGCTCGGCCAGCCGGCCGAAGCGCTGTATGCGAATCCGGCACGCTTTCTCGCGCTGATCGCCGAGGAAGACCGCAGCAGCTGGGCTGCCGCACTGCGCGAATCGGCGTCCAACCTCGCGATGCTGAACTGGGAAGGCCGAATCTGGATCGAGGCCTGGCAAGACACCAAATGGATCAACCTGCGCGCCACCCCGCGCGACGAAGGCGAAGACGGCATACAGTGGACCGGGCTGATGACCAACATCACCCAGGGCCGCAAGCTGCAGGACGAGATCCGCGAGTCACGCCGCCAGCTGGCCGAATTGTCAGCCCATGTCGAACAGGTGAAGGAACAGGAAAGGGAGCGCATCGAGCGCGACCTGCACGACGACCTCGGCGGCAACCTGTCGGCGCTGAAGATGATGCTCGAGCATGTCTGGAAGCAGGTGCCGTCCACGCCCTACCTGGCCGAACGGCGCGATTACCTGAACCAGTTGCTGGATCGTTCGATCGAATCCATCCACCGCATCTCGGCCGACCTGCGCCCGGGCATCCTGGATGCCGGCCTGGTGGCGGCGCTCGAATGGCTGGCGCAGGAACAGCAGGATCAGACCGGCCTGCCCTACCGGTTCAGCTGCAACCATGCCGACATCGAGCTCGACCCCAAGGTGGCCACATCGCTGTTCCGGGTCGCGCAGGAAGCCTGCAACAATATCCGCAAGCATGCCGAGGCCAGCTGCGTCGAGATGCGCCTGTTTGACGACGGCCATGAGCTGCTGATGGAAATCATCGACAACGGCATTGGCATGGAAGGCCAGCGCCGCGACAGCCCGCGTTCGTTCGGCCTGCGCGGCATGGCCGAGCGCATGAGCATGCTGGGCGGCGAGTTCTCGGTAGTGTCACGTCCCGACAAGGGCACCATCGTCACGGCCCGCCTGCCACGGGACATCGGACGCACAGCAGCGGCGACATGATGCTGTACGCCAGTACTTCAGGCCCCCCCGCCGGGTCTGGTGAGCATGGCATCCGCGTGCTGATCGCGGATGACCATGCGATCGTGCGCGAGGGCCTCAAGCAGATCATCGGCGATAGCGGCCTCATCACCGTCGCCGGCGAAGCCGAGAATGCACAGCAGGCCATACAGAAGGTGCGCGAAGGCGGCTTCGACGTGCTGCTGCTCGATATCTCCATGCCCGACCGCAATGGCATCGACGTGCTCAAGCAGGTCAAGAAAGAGCTGCCCTCGCTGCCGGTGCTGATGCTGACCATGCACCGCGAAGACCAGTACGCGATACGCGCAATGAAGGCCGGTGCGTCCGGCTACCTGACCAAGCAGAGCGCGCCGGCCGAACTGGTGAATGCCTTGCAACTGGTCGCCAGCGGCCGCAAATACATCACGCCGTCGCTGGCCGAGGAAATGGCCAACCTGATCGGCGACGATCCGGCCAAGCCCTTGCATGAAACCCTGTCCGACCGCGAATACCAGACCCTGATCATGATCGCGTCCGGCAAGACCGTGACCGAGATTGCTGTCGAATTGTCACTGTCGGTCAAGACCATCAGCATGTACCGCGCACGCCTGCTGCAGAAAATGCGGCTGCGCCATAACGCTGAACTGACCCACTATGCAATGCGCCACAAGCTGGTGCCGGGCATGGCGGAATAAGGACCGGAGGATTACCGTACTCACGAACCCTCGTAAACACCGCATATCTCCACGCCGCCGCTTCAGGGCGGCATTTTTTTTGATGAATCTTGCAGGAGCCGCTAAACAAATCGCTCTCCCCGCCCGTAACCCAGAACAACAGCGTTGATCAGCCAACAGGCAAACAACCCCAACGTTGAATGTGGCCAGGAACGCTGGCCGGATCTACGGACCACCAAGGAGAGCAACATGCCCGCAGTCATCAATACCAACCTCGCTTCCCTGAACACCCAGCGCAACCTGACCGCATCGCAGGCATCGCTGTCCACCTCGCTGCAGCGCCTGTCATCCGGCCTGCGCGTCAACAGCGCGAAAGACGATGCCGCCGGCCTCGCCATCGCCGAGCGCATGAACGCCCAGGTCAAGGGCCTGAACGTCGCGATCCGTAACGCCAACGACGCCATCTCGCTGTCGCAGACCGCTGAAGGCGCGCTCGGCAAAGTCGGCGAAAACCTGCAGCGCATGCGTGAGCTGGCTGTGCAGGCCGCCAACGGCACCAACAGCACGGCTGACCGCACCACGCTCGACCAGGAATACACCGCGCTGGCTGGCGAAGTGACCCGAGTCCTGCAGAGCACGAAGTTCAACGGCCTGTCCCTGCTCAATAACGGCGTCCCGGCCGGCGGCTTTGACTTCCAGGTCGGCGCCAACAACAACGCCAACGAAAAGATCAACGTCGCCGTCTCCGACATCACCGCAGGCACCGGCATCGCCGCCGTCACCGGCGCCGGCGCATCGGCCAGCATCGCTGACGCCACCGGCGCCAAGGCCCTGGTCGCGATGAACGACCTGTCGACTGCAATCGATGAAGTCTCGACCGCCCGCGCCAAGTTCGGTGCCGCGCAAAACCGCTTCGAGGCCGTGATCGCCAACCTGCAGATCGCTTCCGAGAACCAGTCGGCTTCGCGCAGCCGCATCATGGACGCCGACTTCGCCGCAGAAACCGCTAACCTGACCCGCGGCCAGATCCTGCAGCAAGCCGGTACCGCGATGCTCGCCCAGGCGAACTCGCTGCCCAACGGTGTGATGGCCCTGCTGCGCGGCTAAGTCGCCGCCCTCAGCCGAGCGGCAAGCAAGACGCCGCTGGAGACACCCCGGTTGCGGCCACGCTGTAACCGGGGCTTTTGCCCAACATGACGCATCGAGGATCCCATGAGACTTCCTGCGATATCCCCCGCACCGGCCGTTGTCGATACGGCCACAGTTGCGCCGGTGGCCGCCGTGCACCGCGCCGCGCCCGCTGCCGCCACCAGCGCCCCGCTGACGGCCGGCAATGCGCCGGCCAATGACGTGCACGCGCTGCGTGAACTGGTTGACAAGCTCAGCCAGACCATCGGCACCACCGGCCAGCAAGTGCAGTTCAGCATCGACCATGACACCCATCAGACCATCCTGCGCGTGACAGACGCCGAATCAGGGGCAGTTTTACGCCAGATTCCCGGGGATGAAGCGCTGTCGATGGCGCGCATACTAGATCGCATGCAAGGCATCTTGATCAGGCAAAAGGCGTAGTCGCGGAGGACCTCATGGGCATTACTGCATCGGGCCTGGGCTCCGGCCTGGATATCAACAGCCTGGTGTCGCAGCTGGTCTCGTCGGAATCCAAGCCGCTGAGCCTTCTGAAGACCCAGGAAAAGACCGTCAACGCGAAAATTTCCGCGTATGGCCAGCTCACGTCTGCGCTGTCCACGCTGCAGAACAGCCTCAAAGGCCTGTCGGCCACCGGACTGAGCGCCTGCAGCGCGTCCAGCTCGGCAACCGGCATCACGGCCAGCGCCGGCAGCGGCGCGGTGCCAAGCAATTACGCCGTGGTCGTCACGCAACTGGCGCAGACGCACAAGCTGATCTCGCCCGGGCAGGCCAGCGCCACCGCGTCGCTGGGTGCCGGCACGCTGTCGATCGCCGTGGCTGGCGGCGCGCCGGTGGTGCTGTCGCCGGCGACCAATTCGCTCAATGACATCCGTGATGCCATCAATGCGTCGGGACTGGCCGTGACCGCCAGCATCATCTCGGACGGCAGCGCCAACGGCCAGCGGCTAGTCATCAGTGGCAAGGACAGCGGCGCGGCCAATGCGATCACGCTGGCTGGCACCGGCGCCCTTGCCTCGTTCAGCTACGACCCGGCTGCGCCGGTCAGCTTCGGGTATGACGGCTCGGGCAATGCGCCGGCTGTCATGAGCCAGACGCAGGCCGCGCAGGATGCGCAGCTGACCATCGATGGCGTCAAGGTCACCTTAGCGACCAACACCATCAGCGGTGCGATCGGCGGTATCACGCTCAAGCTCACGCAAGCCGGCAACACGCCCGTGACCATCACCGTCGACCGCGATGCGGCTGCCGCCAAGAACGCCGTCAATGCGTTCGTGAAAGCCTGGAACGACCTCAAGTCGCTGGTTGGCACGCAGACTGCATGGAACGAAACCACCAAGACCGGCGCCGTGCTGCATGGCGACTCCAGTCCGACGTCCGTGATTTCGCAGCTGCGCAGCACGATGTCCAAGACCGTCGCCGGCGCCGGCAGCTTAAGCATCCTGTCCGACCTCGGCATCAGCTTCCAGAAGGATGGCTCACTCTCCGTCAGCGAATCGAAGCTGCAGTCGGCGATCGACAAACATCCGTCCGACGTGGTGGCCTTGTTTGCCGGCAGCGATGGCATCGTTGCGCGCACCGGCACCCTGCTGACCAACATGCTCGGCGATGGCGGACTGGTGAATGCGCGCAAGAGCGGCCTCAATGCCAGCCTGCGCGACCTCGGCCGTCGAGAAACCAGCGAGCAGGCCCGGCTGGATGCGATCGAGAGACGCTACCGCGCACAGTTCACGCGGCTCGATGCCGCGCTGTCGCGGATGCAGAACACCAGCACTTATTTGTCCCAGCAACTCGCGTCGATCGCGAAAAGCAGTTGATGGCCACCACCAAGGAGAACTGATACATGTTCGGCACATCCCGACCCGGCGCTGCCGCCTACCGGCAAGTCAGCGTGGACTCCGATGCCCTCGCGGCCAGCCCGCACCAACTGGTGCTGATGCTGTACGACGGCACGTTGCAGGCGGTCGCCGCCGCGCGCACGCAGCTGCAGGTGGGCGACATCGAAGGCAAGGGCAAATCGATTGCACGCGCCATCGAAATCGTCGGCAGCGGACTGGCGGCCAGCCTGGACCAGGCAGCTGGCGGCCAGATCGCCGCCAACCTCGCATCGCTGTATGACTACATCGTTCGTCTGCTGGTCAGCGCCAACATTGGGAACGACCAGCGCAAGCTGGAAGAAGCCGCCACCCTGCTGGGCCAGATGCGCGACACCTGGGTCGCGATCGGCCCCATGGGACATCTCGGCAAACCGGCCAATGGAGTACCCGCATGACTGAAGCACCTGTCGAGCGCGACATCGTCGCGCTGTACCGAGAAGTCGAACGCCTGACCGGCAACATGCTGTCAGCCGCGCACCAGCAAGACTGGGAGCGGCTGCTGGCCCTCGAAGCCGGCTGCGCGAACTGCATCGAATCCATCAAGGGTTGCGCCGTGCCCGTGGCGCTCAGCGAGGAAGCGCGGCAGCAGAAAGTGTCGCTGCTGAAGTCCATCCTTGCCAACGACCGCGAAATCAGGAAGTTGACCGACCCATGGATGCAGCGCGTGTCACAACTGCTGGAGAGCGCCAACGCGGAATGCCGCGTACGACGTAGCTACGGCAGCAACGAGGCCTGAAGCAATGGATGCAGGCAAGGAGATCGGCGGCACGGCGGCCATCACTGCCGTGCGACTGATTGCCGCACCGGAGGCGATCGGCCTGCTGACGCCCAAGGGCGAACTCAGCGCCGCCGACGGCATGCGTCCGTCGCTGCCGCGCACGCCTGCCGGCACAGCGGCCGCCACCTCGCCGCCCGTGGCGCCGACTGTCGCCGAACTGAGCAGCGGCGCACAGCTGTTGCTCAGGCTGCTGAGCGCCGGCAGCCAGCCGGCACCGGCATTGCAAGCGGCGCAGCCCTTGCTGACCGCTGCACCTTCATTTGAATCGAATGACGCCGCAGGCACGGCTGCCGCCACCGGCCTCCATAGCGGCACTGCCGTCATCGCCCAGGCACTGCAGGGCGCACTCGAGACCAGCGGGCTTTTCTATGAGTCCCATCTCGCGGATTGGGTCGGCGGCCAGCGCAGTCTCGACGCGATCCGTACCGAACCGCAAGCGCTGCTGCACAGCCGCCCTTCCACGCCGGAGCCAGCCGGCAATGCGATGGCCGACACCGGCATTGCCAACGCAGCTGCGCTGAACGGCATCGTCAATGCACAGCTCGACGTGATCGACAGCGGCCAGTTGCGCTGGCGAGGCGAGCTGTGGCCCGGCATGCCGGCCGAGATCTGGCTGCAGCGCGACACGCAAGACCGGCCCGACGGCGACAACACCGATGCCCAACAGCGCAACGGACAGGATGCAGATGAACGCGATGGCCGCCGCTGGCAGGCGCGGCTGGTGACCACCTTGCCCGCGCTCGGCAAGATCAGTACCCGCTTCACGCTGCAGGGCGAGCGGCTGGATCTGACACTGGCATCGGCCGACACGTCGACCGCCATGGCACTGAAGACAGCCGCCCCGCAACTGGCCGGCAGCCTGCAGGCCACCGGCCTGACGCTGCAAGCCTTCGCCAGTCAGGTGGACGACGCCACCCACAGCAGCACGACTCCCCATGGCAACGACGCCAGCTGAGCAACGGTCGGCCGTCGCACTCGCCTACGGCTCGGGTGATGGCGCGCCACGCGTGGTCGCGCAAGGCCGCGGACTGGTCGCCGATGAAATCATCCGTGTGGCGCAGGAACATCAGGTTTTTGTTCACCAGTCGACGGAACTGGTGGCGCTGCTCATGCAGGTCGACCTCGACCGCGAAATCCCGCCTGCGCTCTACCGCGCCATCGCTGAATTACTGGCCTGGCTCTACCAGCTGGAGAGCCGTTCGCCGAAAAACAACCAACGCTGATCGGCTCCGGCATCACCCTGCGTAGTGCATTTGCACGACGGATTTGGCGTGAACCCTGACTGCTCTCGACAAGACTCAACTAGCACTGGCCAGGGGTCAGGCGGTTGCCAGTCAACGCATGCAGGGGAGCGAATCATGACTACTTTTGTAGCGAGCACCAGCGGTGGCCCGGTCGATGGCACGTCAGACAAAGACGTCATCATTGGCAAGTCCGGCGACGACATCATCGATGGCGGCGCAGGCGCGGACGTCCTGCTGGGCGGAGCCGGCGACGACACTATCATTTACGATGAATTCGACATCAAGGTCGACGGCGGAAGTGGTTATGACATCCTGCTCTTCAAGGGCACCGGACAAACGCTGGACCTTGGTTTGCAAAGGACAGTGATGAATTTTGAGCGGATCGATCTTGCCGGTGGCGGCGGTCATTCGCTGACCTTCTCCGCCGCCGACGTCCTTCGGACCTCGGACCTCGATTCGCTGCTGATCTACGGCGCCCGAAGCAGCAATGTGACGTTCTCGGACAGCGGCTGGACTTTTCAGGGTTACGGCGGCGGACTGTCCAAATTCGGCAACGGCAGTGCCATCGCGTATATCGATAATGCCGTGTATGTGACAGGCTTCTCCGAAAATGCAGTCCTGCAGCAGTTCGGTGCCAGCAGCGTTACCGAAGACCTGAATCCTGACAGCTTCGGCGATTTGGTCGCCAGCGGAACAATTTCTGTCAGCGATCCCAACGTCGGCCAATCCATGATGCTCGACCAGGTGACGGCGATCGGTTCGCCGCTCGGAACGCTGACGCTGCTCCCGGGTTTGGTCCCCGGCATATCGAATGGCAGTTACCGCTATACCGTCGCTAACGCAGCGACCCAGTATCTGGCGGAGACCGAGGAGCGGACAGAGGATTTCACCGTCAAGAGCGTTGACGGCAGCATTTTGTCGCTGTCGTTCACTATTGGCGGCGTCAATGATGCGCCGGTTCGCGCCGACAGCACGAGCCAGTCGGCCAGCGTCAGCGAGATCACCGACCATGCCTCCGGCGAAAATGCGACCACGTCCACGCGAACAGGCAGTTTCATCATCACGGATGTCGACCTGTCGGACAGCCTCTATTGCTGGATAGAATCGCCCAACGGCAATCACGGCACGCTGAGCGTCGAGTCCATCTCAGCCCCGAGCGCGACAGGCGAACGTACAGTCAGCTGGACATACGTCGTCACCGATGCATCCCTCGACAAGCTCAGGGATGCGGAATTCGACGAGACCCATACGATCCATCTCAGCGACCGGGTGCAGGGAACCGCCGGTGCCACGGTTGTTGATGTCGCCGTGCAGGTCAACCTGCAAGGTGCCAACGACGGCGTTGAGTTGCTGTCAGTACGGTCCGGCATCGACGTGCTTGAACGTACGGTATCCGAAGCCTCGAACACGACCGGCAGCAGCACGACGCAATCGCTGGAATTCCAGTTCCAGGCCCGGGACGTGGATTTGGAGGACACTTTTTCCATATCATCGACGGGCACTTCCCTGTCCAATCCGCCGATCGGCACGCTAGGCTCTGGCAACGTCAGTAATTATGATCCCCAGACCGGCACGCGCGACGTGCAATACACCTTCCAGTACCAGGACAGCATGCTGGATTTCCTGGGACAGAATCAAACGCTGGACAAGCAGTTTCAGGTCTCGGTTTCCGACCTGCAGACGACCGAGTACCAGACCATCACGCTGCACTTCGTCGGTGCCAATGACGCCCCGGTGCTGCAAAGCACCGGCAATACGACCTCGGGTACGGTCACGGAGATTGCCGACAAGGCCGCAGGTGAAAACACGACCTCACACCAGGTGACCGGCAGCTTCACCGTGCGGGATGTCGACAAGATCGATACGTTGTCATCCTGGATCGTCAATCCTGCCACCCCGCGCGGCACGCTGAGCGTGACCTCGATCACGAACCCGGATGCGAATGGGGATCGCGTCGTCAACTGGCAATATGTGGTCGCCGACTCCGCGCTCGATTCGCTGCGGGCACTGTCGACATCCGAAAATTACAGCATCAAGGTCAGTGACCGTACACAGGGTACGGGCGGGGCCACGGTGCTCGACATACCGATCGCGATCACGCTCAATGGCGCCAATGATGCACCGGTCCGGCATGTGGTAAGCGCCGATGTGCTTGCAGGCTCGGTCACGGAGCTGGCCGCGAGCAATGCGAATGCCAACAGCACCACCTTCATTCACCAGGCCACCGGCAGTTTCCAGGTGCAGGATGTCGATATCGGCGACCCGCTCACCACATTCAGCATCTTGCAGAGCTCCAGCAATAGCGTCTTGTACGGCAACCTCGTCGTCGACAATATCAGCACCGCCGATGTCTCTGGCATACGGACGGTGCATTGGACGTATTCCGTATCGGATCATGATCTTGATCCACTGCCTGCAGGTAGCGGCCCCACCCAGACCTTCTCGGTCAGGCTGACCGATGGTCCTTCCATTCTGACCCAGAACGTGACCATCTCGCTGACCGGCGCAGCTGACGGCCCCTCCTTTGGCGGCGATAAAATCAAAAACGTCTCGGAGTTCAATGACGGCGACTATCTGGAAAATTTCGGTGTGCACACGGTTAGCGGCACCGTCACGGCAACGAACATGCCGGCCGGTAGCTTGTTGGTCGAGCAGGTGGGCTTCCCCGGCGATTTCTCGCTTGGCAGCTTCTATGCAAATACCAGCGCCATCGATGCGAATGGCAATGCGACGATCAACTGGACCTATGTCGTCGCTGACTGCTTGCTGGATGTACTGAACGGCGGCGGTCTATCCGATAATGTCCAGCTCTTGATCACGCACTCTGCCAACGCTCAGATCACGCAGAGCGTGAGCATCGCGTTGGCAGGCGTACTCGACCACTCGAATAGTCCGGAGGTGACCTTCACCGACGCTCCCAACCATCAGATGGATTATTCGACGATAGGTTTTCCTTCGACAAACTATGCAGCCTTGCAGGTCTACGGACTCGACGGCAACGATACGTTTCGCACCGGAAGCGAGGTGCCGCAGACTTTGTTCGGCGGCGATGGCGATGATGATTTCAAGCTGAGTTCGGGCCTGGTCTCCGCCGTAGGTGGCACTGGTAATGACCGCTTCGATTTCAATGCCGGCAGCTCGACGGTGTATGCCTGGGGTCAGCAAGGCACGGATACTTTCGACATCTCGGACGCTGATCCGAATGCCAAACTATGGGCGATGGATTTCACGCTCGGCGTGGACCGTATCGTGACGAACTCTGACCACACACAGTTCCACCTGACGCTGGAACATACGTCGGCGACCGACTTTTCCTCCGAGGGCTACAACCCGAATGTGGCCGACGGCACCCCGTATTACCTGCTGGTGGGACCCAATGCGACCAACCAGACCATCTATTTCCACATCATTGGCAGTGAGCTGCCGAGCGTGGACGCGGCGTTGATCCTCGCTTGAAGTCAGACCTGCATGTTCATGATCTCGTGATACGCGCTGACCAGCTTGTTCCTGACCTGCACCGTCGCCTGCAGGGACAGGCTGGCCTTTTGTCGTTCTATCATCACATCCGACAAGTTCACATTGTCGTCCCCGAGGGCGAAGCGTTTTGACAAGTCGTCAGCCTTCGATTGCTGGTCATTCACCGAGTCCAGCATTCTTTTCAGCGAATCCGAAAAGCTGACCTTCGTCGATTCATTCGCACCTGTGGCGCGGCCGGGCGAGGCCAGCCCCGACAGGCTGCTCGTGCCGCTGATATTGCCGGTCGCCGTGGTCGAAAAGCTGGTCACGCCAGGTGCCGACCTGGCTGCTGCTGCCTGCAGTTTTGCCGCCATCGCCTCGATGCGGCCGGCATCGATGGGTCCTAGTTTCATGGGCATGCCTCCGTGGGGCATACCTTAGGGCCAACAGCGTTGATGCCAATCGTCAAGAAGATATGGCAAGCCCCTGCTTTTCCGGGCATTGCGCAGCCGTGCAATCCGGACAATCGGCACCAAGTCCCATACCAGAGCCATTACCTTCATGCGCCACCCCAGACCTGAACCCGGAGCCCCCCAATGGCGGTAACGACAGATATCCCCGCAGGATTTAGCCTGCCCTCGCTGATGCATTCCGCCAATGCGCGTCTGTTGCTGATGATGGGCGGCGCCGCCGCCATTGTCGCGCTGATGGTCGGCGTCTGGTTCTGGGGGCAGAAGCCCGAGTACCGTGTACTGTTTGCGAATTATTCCGACCGCGACGGCGGCGCCATCGTGGCCTCGCTGCAGCAGATGAACGTGCCCTACCAGGTCGCCGACGGCGGCGGTGCGATCATGGTGCCGGCGCCGCAAGTGCATGAAGTACGGCTCAAGCTCGCATCGCAAGGCCTGCCCAAGGGCAGCGGCGTCGGCTTCGAGCTGATGGAGAACCAGAAGCTTGGCATCTCGCAATTCCTCGAGCAGGTGAATTTCCAGCGCGCGCTCGAAGGCGAGCTGGCGCGCACCATCCAGGCGCTGGCCAATGTGCAGGCCGCGCGCGTGCACCTGGCCATGCCCAAGGCCTCGGTCTTCCTGCGCGAACAGCAGAAACCTACCGCCTCGGTGCTGCTCAACCTGCATCCGGGCCGTGCGCTGGAAGCCCAGCAAGTCAGCGCCATCGTGCACCTGGTGGCCTCCAGCGTGCCCGAGCTGCCAGTCGCGAACGTGACCGTGGTCGACCAGAACGGCAACCTGCTGTCTGATACCAACAAGCCCAAGGGCGCCAACCAGCTCGACCCGACCCAGCTGAAGTATGTCGAAGACATGCAGCAGTCGATCGCGCGCCGCATCGAGTCCATCATCACACCCATCGTCGGCGAAGCCAATGTCCGCGCCGAAGTGAGCGCCGAGATCGATTTCTCCACCAGCGAGCAAGCCGCCGAAACCTACAAACCGAACCAGACGCCCGAGAACATCGTCATCCGCAGCCAGCACCAGTCGGAGACGCAAAGCACCGGCAGCGTCACCGCGTCGGGCGTGCCGGGCGCGCTGTCGAACCAGCCGCCGCAGAATGCCACCGCACCGGTCACCAAGCCGCAGGGCGCGCCCAATGCACCGGCTCCTGCGGCCAGTGCGACGCCGCCGGGCAACCGCAGCAAGGACAGCGTCGTCAACTATGAAGTCGACAAGACGCTGAAGATCACGCAGCAGCCGATGGGCGGCATCAAGCGGCTGTCGGTGGCGGTGGTGGTCAACCACAAGCAGGAAACCGGCAAGGATGGCAAGCCCAAATTCCGCGCGCTGACAGACGAAGAGAAAACTTCCATCACCGACCTCGTGAAGGAAGCGATGGGCTACAACAAGGACCGCGGCGATACGCTCAATGTCGTCAACAGCGCCTTCGCCCATGCCGCGCCAGCCGCCATCGAAGAACTGCCGGTCTGGAAACAGCCGGAGAACATCACACTGGCCAAGGATGCCGGCCGCTACCTGCTGATGGCCGGCGTGATCGCGTGGCTGTATTTCACGCAGCTGAAACCGCTGCTGTCGCGCATGCGCGCACCGGTGCAAGTCCATGCCGTCACCCATGCCGAACCGATGCTGGGCGAACCACAGGCCTTGCCGGCGGCCGCCGGCGGCGCGCGGGTGAACGATCTCGACAATGCGCGCCAGGTCGCGCGCGACGATCCACGCATGGTCGCCAATGTCGTCAAGAACTGGGTAGGAGCTGAATGATGATCGAGAGCGGCGTACAGAAAGCAGCCGTCCTGATGCTGGCACTGGGCGAGGATGAAGCCGCCGAAGTGATGAAATTCCTGTCGCCGCGCGAAGTGCAGCAACTGGGTGCCACCATGTCCGGTATGCGCGCGGTGCAGGCCGATGAATTGGAGTCGGTGCTGTCCGAATTTCGCAAGCAGACCGAACAGAACACTTCGCTGGGCGTCGATTCGGATGACTATATCCGCACCGTGCTGACCAAGGCACTGGGTGACGACAAGGCCAGCAGCCTGTTGAACCGCATCCTCGGGGCGCGTGAAGCGTCCGGCATCGAAAGCCTGAAGTGGATGGATGGCCAGTCGGTGTCCGAATTGATCCGCAACGAGCACCCGCAGATCATCGCCACCATCCTCGTGCATCTGGAGCGCTACCACGCGTGTGAAGTGCTTGGCTATTTCACCGAACGCCTGCGCAATGACGTGATGCTGCGCATCGCCACGCTGGATGGCGTGCAGCCAGCCGCGCTGCGCGAACTCAACGACGTGCTGACCAAGCTCCTGACCGGCAATGAAGTGCTGAAGAAGAAGCAGATGGGCGGCGTGCGTACCGCCGCCGAGATCATGAACTTCTTCGGTGGCGAGCATGAAGCGTCGGTGCTGGAGAACCTGAAGACCTTCGACGCCGACATGGCGCAGAAGATCATGGATGAGATGTTCGTCTTCGATAACATCATCGACATCGACGACCGCGGCATCCAGACCATCCTGCGCGAAGTACCGTCCGAGGCCTTGATCATCGCGCTCAAGGGCGCGGGTCAGGAATTGCGCGAAAAGATTTTCAAGAACATGTCGCAGCGTGCCGGCGAGATGCTGAAAGAAGACCTTGAGGCCAAGGGTCCGGTGCGCCTGTCCGAAGTCGAAGCGCAGCAGAAGGAGATCCTGTCCATCGTCCGCCGCCTGGCCGACGAGGGCGCGATCCAGCTAGGTGCGAAGGGCGAGGATCCTTATGTCTGAACAAGAACTCGCCGAATTGCTGGCGCTCGCCGACAATTCCTTTGCTGTCGCCACCGCCGCCATGGTAGCGACGGCGGCCGATGCACGCCTCTCCGCCGGTTCGAGCGCCACCCTGCCCGCTGCTTCAGACCGCATCGCCGACCACCTTCATACGCTGGTCGCCGATGCCGACATACCGCTGGCACGCCAGACGCCGTGGCAACGCTATGAGATGGCATCGTTCGGCGACAACCGGCCGACCGCTGTCGCCCGTGAAACCGCCGAAAAAGCGGCACGCCATGAATTGCAGAAGCAGCTGTCCGAGCAGATCGCCAGCAGCCGCGCGCAAGCGCGCGAAGAAGGCCATGCCGACGGCCATGCCGAAGGCTTTGCAGCCGGCCATGCAGAAGGCCTGACGCAAGGACGCATCGCCGCGGCGCAAGAGCGCGAACAGCTGCAGGCGCTGCTGTCGGGCTTCACGCAGGAACTGGGGCATGCCAATGAACTGGTTGCGCGGGATGTGCTGCGCCTGTCGCTCGACCTCGCGAAGGCCATGCTCAAGACCGCTCTGGCGGTCAAGCCCGAACTGGTGCTACCCGTGATCGACGATGCATTGCGCTACCTGCCGATCGCACAAGCCCCGCTGCTGCTGCAACTGCACCCGGACGATGCGGCGCTGGTGCAATCCACGATGGGAGGCGGCCTCGCCGCCAGCGGCTGGCGGGTGCAGGGCGATGCCGGCATACAGCGTGGCGGCTGCCGCGTCGAGACCGGCAGCAACCAGATCGACGCCGAGATCGGCACCCGCTGGCAGCGCCTCGCCACTGCGCTCGGCGAGCCCGACCGCTGGCTGGGCGGCTGAGCGTCCGCTCCCTGCCGATCGCCTGTCCAGCCCCGTACCTGTGGCGCATCGCTTCCTCGCCTCCGCGCCCTCTCCGATTGGAATGACTCGCCCATGAGCTCCCTGACTTCCGACACCCCCACTGCCGACACCCCGCCCAATGCCACTCGCTGGCAAGCCTACCTGCGCGACTGCAGCCGGCTGCTCGACATTGCCGACTCGATGCAGGTTGCCGGCCGCGTCACCCGCGTGTCGGGTCTGGTAATGGAAGCAGCCGGTCTGAAACTGCCCATTGGCAGCGCCTGCCGCGTGATGCTCGACAGCGGCGCCGAAGTCGAGGCCGAAGTCGTCGGCTTCAAGGATGAACGCCTGTTCCTGATGCCGCAGGGCGAAACCGAAGGCGTAGTGCCCGGCGCACGCGTGATGCCACTGGAAGTGGCCGAACTGCTGCCGCGTGCCGGTAGCGTCAACCACCCGCGCCGGCGCAGCGCCGACCGCAGCCGGCATTTGCCGGTTGGCCCGCAATTGCTGGGCCGCGTGGTCGATGGCGCAGGCCGTCCCCTCGACTCGCTCGGCCCCTTGCGCGCGACTGCATCGGCTTCATTGAATGCGCGCGCGATCAACCCGCTTGCACGCGCGCCGATCGATACCACGCTCGACGTCGGCGTGCGCGCGATCAATGCGCTGCTGACGGTCGGCCGCGGCCAGCGCATGGGCCTGTTCGCCGGTTCTGGCGTCGGCAAGAGCGTGCTGCTGGGAATGATGGCGCGCTACACCAAAGCCGATGTGATCGTGGTCGGCCTGATCGGCGAGCGCGGCCGCGAAGTGAAGGAATTCATCGAACAGATCCTCGGCGCCGAGGGGCTTGCGCGCTCGGCCGTGGTCGCCGCGCCGGCTGACGCGCCGCCGCTGCTGCGGCTGCAGGGTGCCGCCTATGCGACCGCGATTGCCGAGTATTTCCGCGACCAGGGCCAGCATGTGCTGCTGATCATGGATTCGCTGACCCGCTATGCGATGGCGCAGCGTGAAATCGCTCTTGCCATCGGCGAGCCGCCGGCCACCAAGGGTTATCCGCCATCGGTGTTTGCGAAACTGCCCGCGCTGGTCGAGCGCACCGGCAATGGCCGCGTCGGCAGCGGCTCGATCACGGCCTTCTACACGGTGCTGACCGAAGGCGACGACCAGCAAGACCCGATCGCCGACAGCGCGCGCGCCATCCTCGACGGACATATCGTGCTCAACCGCGCGCTGGCCGAAACCGGCCACTACCCGGCGATCGACATCGAGCAATCGATCAGCCGCGTCATGCACGGCATCACCAGCGCCGCGCAGCAACAACTGGCGCGCCGCCTCAAGCAGCTGCTGTCGGCTTACCAGCGCAACCGCGACCTGGTGGCCGTCGGCGCGTACAAGCGCGGCAGCGACCCGGTGGTCGACGATGCGATCGCGCTCTACCCGGAGATTGCGGCCTTCTTGCAGCAGGATATCGGCGAGCAAAGCGGTCAAGCCGAAAGCTTGGCCAGACTTGACGCTCTGTTCGGGCAATCGGCGGCGGCGGTGGCTGGCTAAAGTGGCATGAATGAATACCCCTACCGCACTCGAAACACTGGTGATGCTGTCGGCACAGGAGGCCGACGCGGCCGCCATCAGTCTCGGCAAGGCCATCGCCATGCGCGAGGATGCACAGCAGCGGCTGCAGATGCTCCAGCAGTTGCGCGCCGAGTATGCGCACAAGCTGCAGGGCCACGTGCAGGATGGCCTGACCTTCGCGGCCTACCGTAATTTCCAGCGCTTCCTCGAAAAGATCGACGAAGCCATCGCCGGCCAGACCGCGATCGAAGCCGGCGCGGCCGCGCAAGCAGAACAATCGCGCCAGCACTGGCAGGCGAAGAAACGCGAAGGCCAGACCTGGGAATTGCTGGTCGACCGCGCGGCGCGCGATGCACAGCGCAAGGAAGCCAGGCTGGAACGCAAGGCCAGCGATGAATTTGCCGCCCGCGCGGCCCTCAGGCGCATCGATGCCGAGTCTTATTGAGGAATACCCCCATGCCGATCAACCCAGCCAATCTCGCCAGCCCGGACAAATCGGCGGCGGCACACGGCCTGAGCGGCCCCAAAGGGCCGCAGGCCAATCGTGCCGGCGGCAATGAACACCACAGCACCGACGGCACGCATGGATTCGGCTCGACGCTCCACGATGCCATGCAGGGCAGCGACGCCTGCCAGCAGGACAGCCCCAAGCCCCGACCGCAGATCGCGAGCAATGCGCATGCGGCGACGCCGGCGGTGCCCGCCCATGTTGCAGAGCAGGCCAAGGATGAAGAGACCAGCCCGGCCGCCGATGCGCAGCTGGACGGCGGCTTGCAGGCTTTCGTGAACAGCTTGCAAACACCGTTGATCGCAACGGCAATGCCGGCGACGACGGGAACCATGGATCCTGCGGACACGTCCGCCGCCTTGCCCACCACCGCGGCAGAAGCCGATGGCGTGGGCGTACTGGCGGCTGATGCTGCCGGCACAGGCAAGGCATACGCATTCGGCCTCGATGAGCCGCATGGCGCCCGACTACGTGCACAGAACGGGTCCGCGCTTGACAGCGGCAGCGCCGCCGATGCGACAGACGCTGCCGGCAACGACAAGGTCGAGGCCCGGGACGTACATGCATCGCTGCGCGCACAGGAAGTCGCTGCCAGCAAGGTCGCACCGGAGTTTCGCGCGGCGCTCAACGATGCACAGGCAACACGCACCGGACTTCAGCAAGCGCTGGCTGCGGAGAACGGCAGCAGCGGCAGCGGTCTGGCACAAGCGATCGCGGCTGCAGCAGGCACGCCTGCGGCATCATTGGCCAACGCTGCAGCACCCGAGCATGCCGCCCATGTCGCTCCGCGCCTGCATTCGGCGCCATGGCAGGACGCCTTCGGCCAGCAAGTGGTGTGGATGGCGCGAAACGAGCAACAGATCGCCAGCCTCACGATGAATCCGCCCGACCTCGGCCCGGTGCGCGTGACGCTGTCGGTCAGCGATGGCCAGGCCAGTGCCGCCTTCGTCAGCCTGCAGCCCGAGGTTCGACAAGCGATACAAGATGCCGTGCCGCGTCTGAAGGAGATGTTGGCTGAAGCCGGCCTGCAACTGCAGCAGGCCAGCGTCGACAGCGGCGACGCTGGCCGTCAGTCGGCATCGCGCGCGCAAGGCGAGAACGACACCCGCGGCACACGCAGCGCGGGCGCGGCCACCGAGGTCGACGATGCGGCCATGGCAGCGGAGGCCGCGTCGCTGCGAACCGCGCGCAGCATAGCCGCATCGCGCCTGGTCGACCTGTTTGCCTGATGGTACCGGCCTGCCTGTCATTCGCAGGCTGAACACAGCCATCAGACCGCGCCAGCTACCCCCACCCGCTTATTACCGAGGACTCCATGGCCACAGCCGCTGCTCCCACTGCCAATGCTGCCGACAGCAATGTCACCGACATCAATTCCGCCAAACCGAAGTCGCGCAAGAAACTGATCGTGATCGCCGTCGCAGGCCTGCTGGTGCTGGGCGGCGGTGGCGCTGCGGCCTGGCATTTCCTGAAACCGCCTGCGGCCGAAGCGCATGCCGCCGTCAAGCCGCCGCCTGCACCGCCGGTCTTCGTCGAACTCGAGCCCTTCACCGTCAATCTCACCGGTGACCGCATCCTGCAAGCCGGCATCACGCTACAGGTCAAAGAGGCCAAGGATGGGGAACAGCTGAAGCTCTACATGCCGCAGGTAAAGAGCCGCATGCTGCTGCTATTGTCGGCCAAGACCATCGAGGAGCTGCAATCACCGAATGGCAAACAGGCGCTGGCCACCGAGATCGCCGCCAACCTGAAACAGCCGTATGCGCCCGATCTCGCCGCGCCGACCATCCACGGCGTTTACCTGACGTCCTTCGTGATCCAGTAAGCTGCCCCCGCTAGCTGTCCCCCTGAACCTGATCCCGCAAACTGATCCGGTCAACAGCACCGCGCGGTTCAGTATTCAATTCTCTTTCAGTATTCGAATCTCTGCTCGTCAAGGTAGCGGGCATACTGCGGCAGCGCTTGAGCGAACTGCTCGAATGGTTTCATTTCTCGTTCGAGCAGGTTGACCTGTCCGTCCAGCGCCAGATCGAAATGCTTCAGCAGCACATCCATCTGCCACCAGACCATTTCCGACAGCAGGTGGATGGCATCGAGGATGAATGGCGGCGTCAGCGCCTTGCCGCCGCCATGCTGGCGCTGGTAATCGTCCTGCGACAGGCGGCCCAGCGCGTCGGCGACCTCACGCTGCGCCAACTTGCCCAGCGCGACGGCCACCTTGGCCTGCGCTTTGTCTTCATCGTCGTCGCTCGCGGCAAAGACCTGCCTGACCTCCGCGAGCAGTTGCGCTGCGAACCCGCGGTACAGCTGCGCCGGCGTGCCGGCGATGCCTGACGACGAGGCAGCGGTGTTCGCGGACACGACCTTCGCATACGCGCACTGCAGCGCGAAGGCCAGACGATTCGCGTTCGGCAGGAACATGCCCAGACGCTGCAAAGCCTGCCCGGCTTTCGCGAGATCGACCCGCTCCGTCTCAGCGTCGACGCAGCTCACGCACAGCAGGGGCAGTTGCGCGACCAACTGCGTCGCCCAGGCGATCGCCCTCGCCTTGCCGCCCTCGCGCAGGTCTTTCACCTGCGCGACGATCCGGTGCGTCAGCGCATAGGCCAACGGCAGCGACACGTCCCTGTCGTCGATCTTCTTCATGGTCGGCTTCAGCCAGCTTTCCCATACCGGCGTGGCCGGCAGCCAGTAGCCAACGAAGCTGGCGAACTGCTGCCCGGCGACTGCCATATCGTGATCGACATCGATGATGGCCGCGCGCAGGTAACTGTATCCCTCCCACAAGAACTGCAGCGTCGCGCCAATCTCGCCCGTCAGACCGGACTCCTCCAGACGCCCGGCCACGCCCGCGCCGAACGCCGCGCCGGCTTTCCTTGCCTCCATCCCGATGTGGTCCAGCAGCTGGCCGGCATTGGCGGACGCTTTCCATGCCGGCGTCTCCAGCACCCGCCGCGGCCTGTGCAGCAGGTCGGCCTGCCGTACGAAGCTGTCGAGCAGAGCGCGCCTGGTCTCGGGAAAGATGCTCTTGATGTTCCGGAACCAGTCGGCCAGCGGCGTGGCGTCATAGGTGAACATGAACTCCAGCGACTTCCAGTCGAGCGCATTGCATACCTTGATGAACACCGCGGAGCGCGCGGCATCGGGGATATTTACCAATTGACCGGACAGCAGCTCTTCGCCAAGGCGCTGGTGGCGAGCCAGGGTCACTGCATGCTCGTACAGCCCGGCGAAGAATTGTTCATTCGCCACGATGCGGCTCATCAACAGCTGCAGCATCGCCGGCTCCCGCCTCATCACCGCCAGTTCGATCGGGTACAGTCCGGCGACGCCCGGCACATGAAAATCCTGATCGGGATAACGGTCGAGGAAAGCTTGCACGACAGGCAGGTCGCTGGTCTTGACCGCCAGATGGAAAGCGAGTTCATCATACGTGCCGTCGGGTCCGGAGACAAAGGTGGGCGATGCGCCCTGCCCGACCAGCCAGCACTTGAACTCGTCGCTCGGCTTGTTTTTGATAAGACCATCGTAGTAAAGCAGCAGGCTCTTGCACAGGCACCAGTTCAGGAAGCGCTCCTTCAGCAGCGGGGTCGGCATCCGCTGACGCAGATCGACGAAGCTCGGCTGCTCGCGGCAACCCTGTGCGGCCAGCTGCACATCGGCGTCACTCTCGAAGATGTACGCATAGCCCTGTTGCAGAAGCCAGCAGGCCACAGGGCCGTTGCTATTGCGCAGCGCCACCTCGACCAGCCAGTGCTTGCCGGGCGTATCGCGGCCCTGCACTGCCTGCGTGTATTGCGCGTATTGTGCGAGGCCGGCGGCCAGCAGACGCTGCAGCAGCGGCAGGCCGATATCTTCGGCGCAGTAGTCAAGGGCACCGCGCACCTCGTTCGCCAGATCCTCCACAGGCAAGGTCTTGACCATATGCGCCAGCAGCGCCTCCCAGCCCGAGTCGACGGCAATGGCGCAAACAAAGCTGCTCGTATTCTGGAGAGGCCCAGCATCAGGACAATGATCCGGCCTGGCACCCGCGGCCAGCAATGCCTGCATGCCGATGAGATCGCCAGCGACGATGGATGCGCTCAAGGCGGCCGCAGTCGGCTTTGCGCCCTTGTCCAGCAGCAGTCGCAAGATCGCGTGCGCGCGATGGGCTCCCGCATGCGCGAGCGGCGAGTGCCACAGCACATGTCCTTCCCAATCGCCGCTCAGTCCCTTGGTAATTTGCTTACCCGGCGCTGCCATCAGCTGCGTGGTGGCATGCGCGCGCAGGGCTTCGGGCGGGCCATCGGGAAGGTCATCATCCGTCAGTTCGCCGGCATAGTAGCCCTCGCATTCCGCGTCGGCATCGGCGCCGCGCCCGAGCAGCCAGCACACGGCCTCGACCCGTCCCCACCACACCGCTTCCAGCAGCGGGGTCGCCTTCGTGACCGGATGCCTGAATTCAAGACAGGCGGGATGCTGATTGAGCAGCGCCTCCAGCTGCTGCAGGTCGCCGTGTTGCAGTGCTGCGCTGAGCTGCTCGCGCGCAGCCCGGGTCTGGGCCGCGTTGTCCGGACCGTTGGCCATCCGCCGGCGCTTGACGACCGGCTCGGTCGATTCCTCATCGACGGCGTCGTCCTGTGAGGCACTGTCCACACTGGAATCGTCGCTATCGATGCCGCCCACCTGCATTGCATCATCGTCATCGCGCGGGCGCTTGCGGGAGTGCATGGCGATCCTGGCAGCGGGCGAACCCGTGTCGCCTTCTGCGCCGGTGCCCGGCACCGGGACGGGTGCGACCGGAAGATGTTCATTGCCCGTACTTGGCCGACTACTTGTACTGGTCCTGGCGTTCCCGTTGGCGCTCGTGTTGGCGCTCGTGTTGGCGCTCGTGTTTGTGCTTGTACTGAGGGTCACATCGAAGCGGGCGGAAGTCGCGGTCGGCAGGCTCATGGCAGGGTCGCTCTTGAAAAATAAATAACAATCAAGCGCCCTGAGTAGCCATTCTTCGTGCCGTGTTCTGCCGAGCGTTTACCGTCCGAACGGCCGAAAATCAGAACAATCCGGCCCAACTGCGGCCCAACTGGCCCGCTTTTGCCCCTCTGTTTTGCCCATCCCGATAACGGGTGGCTTCCTACAATCTCCTTCAGTTAGATAGCGTGCGCGCGATCCCGCCGCCCTTCCCACCGAACGATAAAACCGATGGCTGAAAATTTCCTCTCCCAGGAAGAAGTCGATGTGCTGCTACGCGGCGTGTCCGGCGACGCCGAAGACACGCCGCAGGATTCGGATACCTCCGGCGTACGCACCTACAACCTGGCCACGCAGGAACGCATCGTGCGCGGCCGCATGCCGACGCTCGAGATCATCAACGAACGCTTCGCGCGACTGTTCCGCATCGGTTTGTTCAATTTTCTGCGCCGTACCGCCGAGGTCTCGGTCGGTCCGGTGCGCGTCTCGAAGTACAGCGAATTCATCCGCAACCTGGTGGTGCCGACCAACCTGAACCTGGTGCACTGCAAGCCCTTGCGCGGCACGGCGCTGATGGTGATCGACCCCAATCTCGTGTTCCTGATGATCGACAACCTGTTTGGTGGCGATGGTCGTTTTCACACGCGCGTCGAAGGACGCGACTTCACGCAGACGGAGCAGCGCATCATCCAGCGCGTGCTCGAGATCTGGTTCGAGACCTATCGTAAATCCTGGGAGCCGGTGCATCCGCTGGAGTTCGAATACATCCGCTCCGAGATGAACACCCAATTCGCCAACATCGCCACGCCGAATGAAGTGGTGGTGTCGACCACCTTTACCGTCGAGCTCGGCTCGCAATCGGGCGAGATGCATGTCTGCATGCCCTATTCCATGATCGAGCCCATCCGCGACCTGATGACGTCCAGTTTGCAGGGCGAGACGCTGGAGATGGACCAGCGCTGGATCAAGTTGCTCAAGCAGCAGATACAGACGGCTGAAGTCGAGCTGGTGGTCGACCTGGGCAACATCCGCATGACGTTGGCCGACGTGATGAAGATGCGCGCCGGCGATGTGATCGGGCTCGACATTCCCGACACGCTCGAAGCGAAAGTCGCCGGTGTACCGGTGATGCATTGCACGCACGGCCAGCTCAACGGCCAGTACGCGGTTCGCGTGCAGGAGTTGCTGCCGGCCGCCCATCAGGACAACCTGCAAGGAGATGAACATGACGACCATGCTTGACCCCGAGAACAGCGCCACTGTCGACGACTGGAGCGCGGCGCTGGCCGAGCAGGCCGCCGCCGACGGCCCCGCTGCCGCTACCGCCCCTGTCGAGAAAGCCGCGTTCCGCGACTTTACGGCCAATGGCAGCAGCGTACAGAAGAACGATATCGACTTCATCCTCGACATCCCGGTGCAGCTGACCGTGGAGCTGGGCCGCACCAAGATCGCGATCAAGAACCTGCTGCAACTGGCGCAGGGCTCGGTGGTGGAACTCGATGGCCTGGCTGGCGAGCCGATGGATGTGCTGGTCAATGGCTGCCTGATCGCACAAGGTGAAGTGGTGGTCGTCAATGACAAGTTCGGCATCCGACTGACGGACATCGTCACGCCGTCGGAGCGCATTCGCAAATTGAACAAATAAGGCCCGAGGCAGGAGCGAAATCATGTTGCAGGTAACTTTCGGGCTGCTGCTGGTGCTGGGAATGATAGGCGGCCTCGCATGGGCCGTCGCCCGCCTCGGCCGCTTGCGCCCGACCTCGAATGCGACCGTGCGCGTGATTGCTGCCGCATCGGTAGGCCCGCGCGAACGGGTAGCCGTCGTCGAGGTGGCCGGCCAATGGCTGGTGCTGGGCGTGGCACCGGGCAGCGTGAACCTGCTCGACAAGACGCTGCCGCAGACAACCGTCAACATGAACCTTGCAGGAACGGCGAGCGAGGCCGCCGGAGTCCAGCCGCCGCTACCTCCGTTCGCCGCCTGGCTGCAGCGCGCACTGAACCGCAAGCAGGATTCATGATGCGCAGCGAGATCCATCCTGCCATGCTGCTTGCATTGCGCACGAAATTGCGCACGAAGTTGCGTACGGCATTGCGCGCCGTATTGCGTGCTGGACTGCCAGCACTTCTGCTGACACCGCTCGCCGCACTGGCCGAGCCGGGCATTACCGCCTTCAGCACCTCCCCGGCCGCCGGCGGCGGTACCAATTACAGCCTGTCGCTGCAAACCCTGCTGTTCATGACGGCACTCGGCTTCCTGCCGGCCGTGCTGCTGATGATGACCAGCTTTACCCGCATCGTCATCGTGCTGTCGCTGCTGCGGCAGGCACTGGGCACGCAACATGCGCCGCCCAATCAAGTGATCGTCGGCCTCTCGCTGTTCCTGTCCTTCTTCGTGATGGGCCCGACGCTGGACAAGATCTATGACGAAGCGTGGCAGCCGTTACAGGAAAACAAGATCAGCATGCAAGTCGCCCTCGAGAAAGGCGCCGCGCCGCTGAAGCAATTCATGATGGCGCAAACCCGCGCGTCCGACCTCGCGCTGTATGTGCAGCTGTCCGGCAGCCCGGCGCTCGAAGGGCCGGAGCAGGTGCCGCTGCGCCTGCTGGTGCCAGCTTTCATCACGTCGGAACTGAAAACCGCTTTCCAGATCGGCTTTGCAATCTTCATCCCCTTCCTGATCATCGACATGGTGGTGGCCAGCGTATTGATGGCGCTGGGCATGATGATGGTGTCACCGGCCATTGTCGCGCTGCCGTTCAAGCTGATCCTGTTCGTACTGGTGGATGGCTGGGCGCTGCTGGTCGGCTCGCTGGCGCAGAGCTTTGTCAGCTAAGGACAAGAGATGACACCCGAAACCGTCATGACCCAGGGCCGCCTGGCCATGGAAACGCTGCTGATGGTGGCGGGTCCCCTGCTGCTGGTCGCCCTCGCGATCGGCCTCGTCGTCAGCATCTTCCAGGCCGCCACCCAGATCAATGAAGCCACGCTGTCTTTCATTCCCAAGCTGGTCGGCATCATGCTGGCCATCGTGATTGGCGGGCCGTGGATGCTGACCGTGCTGCTGGACTTCATGCGCCGCACGCTGACGGGCATACCGGCGCTGGTCGGCTGAGCTTCCGTCCTCAGACAAACATTTACCCGCGATGTTTTCCGTCAGTAGCGTACAGCTCAATGCATGGATGGTCATGCTGCTGTGGCCGGCTGCGCGGATACTGGCGATGATCACGGTCGCGCCGCTGTTCGGGCACACCAGCATACCGACCACGGTCAAGATCGGACTGGGATTGCTGCTGTCGGTCGCCATCGCCCCCGGCCTGCCGCCGCTACCCGAGGTTGCGCCCTTTTCCGGCGATGGCTTGCTGGTGCTGGTGCAGCAGATGCTGATCGGCTTTGCGCTCGGCTTTGCGATGCGGCTGGTGTTCGCCGCGGTCGAGCTGGCGGGTGAACTGGCCGCGCTCAGCATGGGCTTGTCCTTCTCCACTTTCTTCGATCCGCTGAGCCAGTCCCAGGCCTCGTCGGTCAGCCAGTTCTTTGGCTGGCTGGCGCTGATGATCTTCGTGGCCTCCAACCTGCACCTTGCCCTACTGGCCACACTCGCCAAGAGCTTTACCGCCCTGCCGATATCGGCCGCGCCCATGGGCATGAGCCCGTTCCGGATGCTGGCCACCTATGGTGGGCAGGTGTTCGCGCTCGGACTGCAACTGGCCTTGCCCATCATCGCAGTACTGCTGGTGACCAACCTCGCGCTCGGCATCCTGAACAAGGCCGCGCCGCAGCTGAACCTGTTCGGCATCGGCTTCCCGGTCACGCTGGGCGCTGGCTTCCTGATGATCACCGTTGTACTGCCGTATCTGTCGGCGCCGCTGCTGGCAGCGATGGAGCAGGCACTCACCCGGATGACCAGCGCACTGGCAGGCGCCGGCTGAGGCACGCTTGGGCAATGCTCCGCGTGAGCATTGCGTCGCCGATGCACTAGCGGCGAGCCGACAGCCGCCGCCGGGACACGTAGCTTCAATGACCGGGAATCCCTCCCGCGTTGGAACTCGTCCGAAAGGCTGCCCCATGTCCTTCCCGCGCATCACTGCCCGCCACGACCAACCCGCGTCGGCTCGCCAGCCCCGTCCGGCGGATGCCCTGCCTGTACGCGCCGCCGAGGACAAGGCCCGGACCAAAGCCGGTGCCGAGGCCGGGGGCAACGAATATCTGCATGTGCTCTACCTGAGCGGCGGCGCCGACCTCGAACACACCAATACCCACGTGATCAGCGCGCTTGAAAAGCATGACCTGCGGTATGCCGCCGTCATTGCCCACCTGTCGATGGGCGACTCTCCTGAAGCGCGCAAGCAAGCCATGCTGGAGCAGGTACGCGGGCTGTTCAGGCAAGGCCTGGTCGGCCCCGATACGCGCGTCATCGTGCAATTGCATGGCGACGACGATCCCGATGGCTTCAACCTGTCGGCCAAAGGCGTGATCGACAAGCTGCCCTGGGAAGAACTGCGCGCCACGCTGCGGCATCCGACCGAGGATGAGCGTTGGCATGGTGACGTACTCCTCGGCTTCTGCGAGGCCGGCGCGCTGGACAAGTCGCTGCCCACCGATGAAGGCAATTACTTCCTGCTGTGCGGAAAAAAGTCGCTCGCCTCGGGCGCGCTGCGCGAACAGCTGACTTCGCTGTTCGACTTCGTCGCCGCGCATGTACGCAAGAAGCACCGGATGCCCAGCAGCGATAAGACCTGGCAATTCCTGACCCAGATCAGCGGTGAAAACATACGCCGTGTCGATGCGCTCGGGATTACCCGTACCAAGGCGGGGGAAGTCTATGTACGCAAGCCGCGTCCCGGCGAGACCGGCAAGCGCGCGCTGACCGCTGCCCAAGCGCGGCAGCCTTCGCAATTGCTGATCTCGAAGCTGGCGCACGGCAGTGCCGCCAGCGTCGCCAAGGTCTTGCGCGAACATGGCAAGAAGGCGGTCAGGGACGCGCTGCTGAACGACGTGCCGCCGCTGGGCTGGCTGGCCTTGTCCGACCGCGATACCGAAGAAAAGGCGGCGCTGCTATTCGCGATGGGCCAGACCGATATCACGCTGGGCGAAACCTCCCTGCTGCATCTGGCCTGCCTGCGCGACCATGACGAGTTTCTGAGCGCGCTGCTGAAGCAAGGCGTCGATGTCGACCGCCGCGATGACAAGGAACAAACCGCCTTGCATGTTGCCGCAGCCTTGGGCCACCTGAAGCTGGCCGAGCTGCTGCTCGACTTTGGCGCGAGCACCGGCGTCACGGACGCCGACGGCAAGACACCGCTGT
Organism: uncultured Bifidobacterium sp.; assembly: GCA_964634245.1. Lineage (GTDB taxonomy): Bacteria > Pseudomonadota > Gammaproteobacteria > Burkholderiales > Burkholderiaceae_D > Pernthalerella. Next base: position 134,043 of record CAZWIE010000008.1, on the reverse strand, counting down.
ATTACGCCGAACGTGGCGGGCATATTGAACTGGCTGCGCTGCTGCGCAAGCGCCAGGCCGGCCGACAACAATCAGATCAGTGAGAACAGCGACAGCTGCGACACCGACTTGAAGGATTTCATCGCCGCTTCCAGCGTGGTCTGCTGCTGGCTGAACTGGCTGATGGCCTGCGTGTAATCCACATCCTGCAACACCGACTTGGCTTGCGAATATTCGATGTCGCGCGCCGAACCAGCATTGTCGAGCGCATCGATTTCCTTTTGCTGCGCCCCGATGGTGGCGCGTGCCGACAGTACGCGGTCGAGCAAGGTGTCGAGTGAATTGCCGGCGGCCGACGTCGCATTCGACAGCGCCGCTTGTGCGGCCGGTGTGGCGGTTGATGACTTCAGTGCATCGGACCAGCTACGCAGAGTCGTGAAGATGTCCTGTACCGTGCCCGGCGCAGCAGCCGTGCCGGTATCGATAGCCTCGAACAATTGCTCGCCGCTCACCGACGTACTGACCCGACGGCTGACGTCCACCTGCAGCATGCGCTGCCCGCCATCGCCCTGGAAGATGGCACCGGTAGCCGTTTTCACATAGGGGGCGGTGCCGGCCTGGAAGCCCGAGAACAGGTAATTTCCCATGCTGTCCTTGCTGTTGGCCAGCGACAGCAATTGGTCGAACTTGCTGTCGAGCTCGGTCGCGAGGTAGCCGCGCTGCGTATCGTCCAGTGCGCCGTTGCCGGCCTGGACCAGTAATGTCTTCAGGTCTTGCGTCAGTTCGTCAATCCCGGTCAGCGTGCCTTCCTGTTCGCGCAGTGCATTGCCCGCATTGATGCGGTTGATCGCGAATTGCTGGTTCATCGCCTGCCCCTGCTCGAGGTTCAGCACTTGCGATGCGCCGATGGGATCGTCGGCCGGCGACAGAATGCGGCGGCCGGTCGAGATCTGTTGCTGGGTTTTCACCAGGTTCGACTGCAACTCGGTGATGCGCGATTGCCCTGAGGCGTACAAGGTGTTGGTGCTGATTCTCATGATCTGTCCTGGAGCTTGTCAGTGCCTGTCGCTTTTAGCCTGCCGTGGTGTTCCGGATCTGTTCGCCTGCAAGGCCATCAATGGCCGAGCTGCAACAGGATCTCGAACAGCTGGCCGGCGGCCTGCATCAACTTGCCGGCTGCCTGGTAAGCCTGCTGGTAGCGCATCAGGTTGGCGGCCTCTTCGTCGAGGTTGACGCCCGATTCGCCCTGCTGCGCCGAAACAGCCTGCGTGAAGAAGGTGCCGGCCGCCGCACTGGTGACTTCCAGCTCGCGCGTCTTGTTGCCGACGTCGGCCACCAGCATTGCGTAGGCGCCCTGGAAATGCGCAGTCTTGCCGCCTATGGTCATCGTGCCCTGCAAGTCGGCCATCAGCGCGGCATTGCGCGCATCGCCGACGCCGCCGGTATTGGCAGCGATGCTGAAGCGGTCACCATTGGCGGGCGCGCCCGACAGCGCCACCTGCATGCCATTGAAGCTGTAGCTGGCATCGGCCACGAAGGGGACCGGCGCGCCGGCGGCATAGGTGGTGGCCACGCCATTGACCGTGACCGTCACCGGTACGGCCGGGAAGCCGCTCAGCTGGTTGCCGGCGCTTGCATACTGCAGCGTGACCGGGGCGGCGATATTGGCGGGAACGAAGCTCGCATCGACCGCGCCGGCGCTGATGGTGCCAGTACCGGCATTGGTGGCCAGCGACTGCGCGCGCACCGGCGCGGCCGCTGCCAGCCCGGAGACATCCTTGATCAGCACCTTCAGGCCGTTCGCGCCGCCAGCGGTCGGGCGGATCATGAATTCATCGCCGGTGGCCGGTGTGCCCGCGAGCGAAATCGTCAGTCCGTCGATGGTCTGCGGCAGGCTCGCATAGCTGGTGTCGGTGTTATCGGACAGGCGCGTCACATGGTAGTTGCTGCCATCGAACTGCACGCGATAGTCGCTGGTGGTCAGCTGCGAACTGTCCTGCAGCACGGCACTCACCTGCCCGCTACCGGTGTTGTCGCGGCTGGCGGTGACTTGCGGCGACGACAGCCGGAACAGGTCGGTGCCCATCGCGCCGGACGTGGTCTGTCCCAGCCGGTGCTGCGCATTGACGGTATCGCCGAGCACGATGGCGATACGGCCCAGCGCATTCTGCGTCGGGTCCAGGGTTTGCGAACGGAAGTCGAACAGGCCGCCGAGCCGGCCGCCCGGCAACGCGCTTTCGGCGAGGATGCTGGTCTTGCCCTTGGCGACATAGGCCACGACGGTGCGGTTGCTATCGGTCGGTGAACTGGTGGCCGCCAGTGCATAGGCCTTGTCACCGACGACCAGCGGCTGGCCGTTGCCGATGAAGACGTTGCTGCTGTTCCCCTGCGCGACCACGGTCACCCGCACTTCCTTGCCGAGCTCGGCGATCAGCTGGTCGCGCTGGTCCATCAGGTCATTTGGCGGACGGCCCTGCGCAGCGGTGGTAGCTTTTTCGATCGCGTCGTTCAGCTGGCCGATCTGGCGTGCATAGGCATTGACGGCAGAGACGCTGGATTCGATCTGGCCATTGACGCCGGCGCGCATGTCGGCCAGCTGCGCATCCAGCCCGTTGAAACGGGCGGCCAGGGATTCAGCCGAGGACAGCAAGGCTTGCCGCGATGCCGCGTCATTCGGCTGCGCGGCCAGGTTCTGCACGCTCTTGAAGAAGTCCTGCAAGGCGGGCGACACGCCGGCCGACGGATCGGCCAGCAGGTTGTCGATGCGCTTGATCTGGGAATAATAGGTATCGAGGCTGCTCTTGTTGATTTGCGCCGACAGTACCTGGCCGGACAGGAACTCGCTATAGACGCGGCGCACGCCGACGACTTCGGTGCCTTTGCCGACAAAACCATAGCCGCTGTTCTGGCCGGCGACGGCGCCCTGCTCGACAATCTGTCGCGTATAGCCGGGCGTGGCCGAGTTGGCAATATTGTGGCCGGTGGTGGCCAGCCCGATTTGCGCGGCTGCCAGCGCGCTCTGGCCGATGGAAAGTATGCTGGTTGTCATGATGGTGCCTGGGCCGTCCTTGTTGCGCCGTCAATCAAATGAGGGACTGCGGCATGCCGCCCATGAATCCGGCCCTCACACCGGTTACGGCCGGCGCTGGAAAATGTTTACTTCAGACCCGCGAGATCACGCGCGACAGTTTCTGTGCGTAGTGCGGGTCGGTCGCGTAACCCGCCTTTTGCAAACCCTGTGCAAAGCCATTCGCATCCGTCGCCGACGCCACCACCTCGCGGTAGCGTGAGCTGCCGGTCAGGGTCTTGGCATAATCGGCAAAGGCGTCGGCGTAGGAGTCGTATGCGCGAAAACGCTCGATGCGCTTCTGTGCGACGCCGTTCACGTACTCGGTGGTCGTCACGTCGGTGGTCTTGCCTTTCCAGTTAGCGCCCGCCTTGATGCCGAAAATATTGTGCGAATTGCTGCCATCAGCATTGCGAATCTCGCGTCGGCCCCAGCCGCTCTCCAGCGCCGCATGCGCGACCATGAAGCGCGACGGGATGCCGGTGGCGGCGCTGACTGACTCTGCATGCGCCTTCAGCTTGTCGATGAAGCTGCGCTTGGCGGAAGTCGCGCCCGGCGTTTCGGACGGTGCGGACGGCGCCGCCGTCACAGCAGAAGCCGCTGCTCCGGACAGTGCCGTGGCGCCGGCTGGCGCGGGCAGCTTGGCGCTGGCGGAGGCGGCTCCCGGGGGCGCGGCTACAGCGGTGGATGCGGATACAGCTGCGGCAGCGGGCACGGGCACGCCTTTGGGCGTCATCTGGCGCACCAGCACATCGGCCAGGCCGATGCCGCGCGCTGCCAGCGCCTTCGAATACTGCTGGTCGAGCATGCCCTGCATCATCTTGCCCTGCTCGCTGTCCATCAGGCCTTCGGCCGGCGCAGCGTCGCGCATGCTCTTCATCACCATGTCGAGGAACAGCGCTTCGAACTGGGTCGATACCTTCTTCAGCGCCTCGGGTGAATTCTCGTGCGCGGCTTCGCGCAGGCTTCTCAGGCCGCTGGCATCCAGGATGCCGGTACCGGCATTCAGGCTGGCGCCGCTGCTCGGAGCAAGCATGAAGCCGGTGGCAGCATTCGCAGTGGGATTCACGGCCATGGCGTTTGCTCCGTCAAATGATCTCGAGTTCGGCGCGCAGGCTGCCGGCAGACTTCATCGCCTGCAGGATCACCAGCAAATCTTGCGGCGTGACGCCGACCGCATTCAATGCCTTCACCACATCGGCCAGCGATACGCCGGCCTGCAGCATCACCAGCTGGCCGCCGTCCTTCTTGATTGCGATATCCGCCTTCTCGGTGACCACGGTCTGGCCCTGGCCGAAGGGATTGGGCTGGCTGATGACGGGAGTCGACGTGATCACGACCGACAAATTGCCGTGCGCGATCGCGCAGGGTTCCAGGGTGACCGACTGGTTCATCACGATGGAGCCAGTGCGCGCATTGACGATCACTTTGGCCGGTGCCTTCGCAGTACTGATATCAAGTTCTTCGAGCGCAGCGAGGAAGGACACGCGCTGGCTGTCGTCGTCGGGTGCGCGCACGTTGATCACCCGGCCATTTTTGGCGCTGGCCATGCCTTCGCCAAAGCTGCGGTTGATCGCGCTGACCACCCGTGCCGAGTTCGCGAAGTCCGTGGTCTTCAATTCCAGCGTGATGGTGCCGGTTTTACCGAGCATGGTCGGCACTTCACGTTCGACGGTGGCGCCGCCGCTGATGCGACCGGCGAGCAGGTGGTTGATCTGAGTCTTGCTGCCGCCGGCCGATGCGCCCGCGCCGCCGACCAGCAGGTTACCCTGGGCCATGGCATAAACGCGGTTGTCGGCCCCCTTCAGCGGCGTGAGCAGCAGCGTGCCGCCGCGCAGACTCTTCGCATTGCCGATCGACGATACGGTGACGTCGATTTCCTGGCCCGGCTGCGCGAATGGCGGCAGCACCGCCGTCACCATCACCGCGGCGACATTCTTCAATTGCAGCTGCTGGCCGGGCGGCAGGTTGATGCCCATTTGCGAAAGCATCGACGCGATGCTCTGCACGGTGAACGGGGTCTGCGTCGTCTGGTCGCCGGTGCCGTCGAGGCCGACCACGATGCCGTAGCCGGACAACTGGTTGTTACGCACGCCCTGTATCGAGGCCAGGTCTTTCAGGCGCTCGGCTTGCACATTCCATGACATCAGTCCGGCCAACAGCAAGACCAGGTAACGGACGAAGAAGATGCGGCGCAGCGGGCCGCAGATGCGGCGACCGCGGCCATATGCCACCGCCAGGCTGAAGGAATGGGCAAGAAAGCGGAGCATGGCCGGGTCCGTGTCAGAGCGGCAGAATGGACAGGAAGAAGCGCGCAAGCGCCGACTGCAATGCAGAGCGATCGAAGTTCGAATTGGTACGGTACTCGACGCGCATGTCGGCCACCGATGTCGAGGGCACCGTATTGGTGCTGCTGATGGTGGTCGGATTGACGACACCGGAGAAGCGGATGAATTCGGTGCTGCGGTCGAAGGCGACCTGCTTCTCGCCGCGCACTTTCAGGTTCCCGTTCGGCAGTATCTCGACCACCGTGGCGGTCACGGTGCCGGTGAAATTATTGGCTGCATTCGCCGCGGCCTTGTCTGAATTGCTGATGCCGGAGGCACCTTCGAAGTTCATGGGCACCACGGCCGAAGGCATGGTCAGGTCGGCCTTGGCATCCTTGCTCGACGAACTGGCGACGTTCTTGCCGGCGCTGGTCTTCTCGGCGATGTTGATGATGAGCGTATCGCCGACCAGCCGTGCGCGGCGGTCCTCGAACATTGGTCGGAAATTGTCAGCCGCGTAAATGGCGCCATTCATCGCCGGTGCCATTGCGGCCTGCGACTGAGCTTGCGCCTGCTTCGACGGGGCTGGATCGACGATGGAATCCGGCGCGACAGCGGCACAGCCGGCGACAAGCGCCACCACGGTGGCCAGCGCGCCGCAACCGACGGCGGTCAGCAGCACACGCGTGGCAATCGCCGCCAGCGTGCGTGCTTCGGGATGATGGGACGGGACATGCGCCGCTTGCGCGGCCTCGGTGCTCAGGCCTGCCATGACCGTCTCCTGATTACAGCTGGCCCAGACGCTGCAGCATCTGGTCGGCGGTATTGATGGCCTTGCTATTGATTTCGTATGCGCGCTGGGTCTGGATCATGTTGACCAGCTCTTCGACCACGTTCACGTTCGAGGTCTCGACATAGCCTTGCATCAGCACGCCGCTGCCACTGGTGCCGGGCGTGACCGCATTCGGCTGGCCGGAAGCCGGGGTTTCGGCGAACAGGTTCTCGCCCTTGCTCTCGAGGCCGGCCGGGTTCGCGAATTGCGCCAGCTGAATGCTGCCGACCTGCGTGTGCTGGGACGAGCCCGCTGCCTTGATCGAAATGGTGCCGTCGCTGCCGATGGCCATGTCGGTGGCATTGACCGGCACGGTGACGGCCGGCTGGATCGGGTAGCCGCTGGAAGTGACCAGCTGGCCTTCGGCGTTCAGTTGCAGCGACCCGTCGCGCGTATAGCCGGTGGTCCCGTCGGGCATCAGCACCTGGAAGAAACCCTGGCCCTGGATGGCGACATCCTTCGGGTTGCTGGTCTGCTGCAGGTTACCCTGCGTGAAGAGGCGCTCGGTGGCGACCGGGCGCACGCCGGTGCCAAGCTGCATGCCGGATGCGACCTGGGTCTGTTGCGACGACTGCGCGCCGGCGGCGCGCGTGGTCTGGTACATCAGGTCCTCGAACACGGCACGCGAGCGCTTGAAGCCGCTGGTGCCTACGTTGGCGAGGTTGTTGGAGATGACGTCGAGCTGCGCCTGTTGCGCGCTCAAGCCGGTCTTCGCGATCCACAGTGACTTCATCATGGCGGGGTTCCTTTACATGCTGCCTGCGGATATTGTGCGAGCGGCGTTACGGATTCATTGAGAGGATCTGACTGGCTTTTGCCTCATTGCTCTCGGCGTTTTTCATCAGGCTCATTTGCAGGTCGAAGGCGCGCGACAGCGTGATGAGGTTCACCATCGCATCCACGGCATTGACATTGCTGGCCTCGATGCTGCCGGGCGCCAGCCTGACCATCGCATCGGCATCGGGCACGTCGCCCGACCGGGTGCGGAACTGGCCGTCATCGCCGCGCTGCAGGTCGGCGGCCGGCGGATTGACGAGCCGGATTCGTCCGACCGCATTCGAAATGCCGCGCACATCCATCACGCTGACGGTGCCGTCGGGCGCGATCGACGGCCGGCCCTGGAGCGGCAAGGTGATCGGGCCGCCGTCGCCGGCCACCGCCAGCCCGCCCTGCCCGACCAGCACGCCGCTGTCGTTGACACTGAGGTTGCCGGCGCGGCTGTAGACCTCGCTGCCGTCTGCGGCTTGGAGCGCAATCCAGCCCTCGCCCTTGATGGCGACGTCGAGCGCATTGCCAGTCTGCTGCACCACGCCCTGCGAGAAGTCGCTGCCAGTGGTGGCATCGAGCACGAAAGCGCGTGTCGCCAATCCCTGCCCTTCGACAGGCACCGAGCGAAAGCTGTCGAGCTGTGCCCGAAAGCCGGTGGTGCCGAGATTGGCCAGGTTGTGCGCGGTGTTGGACTGCTGCTCCATCACCTGCTTGGCGCCGGTCATCGCGACATAGATCATGCGGTCCATGGCTTTGCTCCCGAATCGGTATCAGTCAAGGCGTCAGGCGGATCAACGCAGGTTGACCAGCGTCTGCATCACCTGGTCTTGCGTCTTGATGGTCTGCGCATTGGCCTGGTAATTGCGCTGCGCAGTGATCATGTTGACCAGTTCGGCCGTCAGGTCGACGTTGGAATCTTCGACCGCATTCGACTGCAGCGAGCCAAGGTTGCCGGACTCGGGCGCGCCCACCATCGGGCTGCCGGATTCGGCGGTCTCGGTCCACAGGTTGCCGCCCATGGGCTTCAAGCCATTCGGGTTCGCGAACGCGGCCAGCACGACTTGTCCCAGCACGGCCGACTGGCCATTGGTGTAGCGGCCGGTGACGGTGCCGTCCGGGCCGACACCAAAGCCGGACAGACGGCCCGAGGTATAGCCATCCTGATCGAGCTTGTTGACCGAGAAGGTCGAGCCGAACTGCGTGGTGTTGGTGAAATCGATACCGACGGCCAGCGTCGGCGTCGCGCCGGTGGTGACCGGGATCGACGCATTGATCGGCAGCGCGGCCTGGCTGGCCGGGGTCAGCGCGCCATCGGTGCCGAAGGCCAGGCTGCCGATGGCCGCGCCACCGTTGATCAGGCTCTGGTCGGCGGCTGCATAGACATCCCATGCGCCGGCGGCCGTTTTCACAAAAAAGGTCTGCAGCACATGCGCATTGCCCAGCGAGTCGTATACCGACACCGAGGTCGCATTGTTGTAGGTGGTCGGGTCATTGATGTCGAACGGCGTGGTGACGGGCACGTTCTGGCGCGAATCGAGGTTCAGCACCGCATCGACGGTGGAAGTGGTCTGCGGCGGCAGGTCCGAGGTGCGGATGTTGATGTCCGCCGGCGCACCGGTCGACAGGATGCCGCGGCTGTCGGCCACATAACCGGTCAGGCGCGAACCCGACGAATTGACGATGAAGCCCGATTTGTCGAGCTGGAACTGGCCGTTGCGCGCATAGCTGATCGTGCCATTGGTGCTCATGCGGAAGAAGCCGCCGCCATTGATCGCCATGTCGAGCGGGTTGTTGGACGCGGTCACATTCCCTTGCGTGAACTGCTGTACGACTTCGGACAACTGGGTGCCGATGCCGATCTGCGAAGTGCCGCTGCCCGACAGCGAGGCGGCGTACACATCGGTGAAGATAGCCTGCGATTGCTTGAAGCCGACGGTGTTGGCGTTGGCGACGTTGTTGCCGATGGCCTCGAGGCTCTTCGACGAGGCCGACAGGCCGGACAGTCCTTGTTGAAAGCTCATGAGCTGCTCCCTTGAAATCGGATGAGGGTGTGGGAAATCCGCGGTTGGAAAATGAAGTGCGCCGCTGAAGTGATTGCTCGGAATCAGAGGATCTGGCGCACGTCGTTCATGGAGACGGGATTGGCGGTGCCCGTCAGGTTGAGTCTGGCGCCGCCGCTGCCGGTGGAGACGCTGATCACTTCGCCGAAGCCGAGCGCATTGGCGCCCACCTTCTGGCCACCGCGCGTGGCGGAGACTTGTATCTGGTAACTGCCATCCGGTGCGGTGGCGCCGGAGGCGGTCTTGCCGTCCCAGGCCAGTGCAACGGCGCCTTCAGGACGCGCGCCCAGGTCGAGCACGCGCACCGGATTGCCGGCACCGTCGGCGATGGTCACTTGCACCGCATCGGCCGGGCCCGACAGTTCGGCGCCGAACACGGCCTTGCCGCCGCTGAGCGTCAGCGAACTGCCCGGCACCAGTACGCCGTGGCCGATCATGCTGGCGGCCTGCAGCGATTGCGCGGCCTGGGTCGAGGCCATCATCGCCTGCATGGTGTTGTTGAGCTTGTCGATGCCGGTGACGGTCGACAGCTGCGCCAGCTGCGACGTGACCTGCGCATTGTCGAGCGGGTTCAGCGGGTCCTGGTTCTTCATCTGCGTGACCAGCAGCGTCATGAAGCGGTCCTGCGCGGCATCGGCGTCGCTGGTGGCGCTGGCCTTGGGGTTCATCGCGGCGAGCAGTTCATTCGATGCGACGTTCTGGACATTGGCGACTGTGGCCATGGTGGATCCTTATCCTTGCTGCAAAATGGTGGTGCGTGTTCGATGCTGCTTGATCGGTGCTGCTTGATCGGTGCTGCTTGATCGGTGCTGCATGTCCGGTGCTGCGTGTTCGACGGCGCTTCGCCGGTGGCGCGCAGATTTTTTTCGCTTGCGCTAAATCTGCGTGGCCCCGACGTCGTTACTGGCCTATGGTCAAAGTCTTCTGCAACAGCGATTTCGCGGCATTCAGCGTTTCGACGTTGTTCTGGTACGCGCGCGATGCGGAGATCATGTTCACCATCTCCTCGACCGGGTTCACGTTGGGCATCGCGACATAGCCTTGCTCGTTGGCCAGTGGATGCTTGGGGTCGTACATCATGCGCGGCGGGTTCGGATCGTCGACCACCTGGGTGACGGCCACGCCGGTGCTGCCGGCGTTGTCGACGGCCTGCGCCGCGAACACGACCTGCTTGGCCTTGTAGGCCTGGCCGTCGGGGCCGGTGGCGCTCTCGGCGTTGGCGATATTGCTGGCGACGGTGTTCAGGCGCTGGCTCTGTGCCGCCATGCCGGAAGCAGCGACGTTGAAGATGGAGAAGAGAGACATCGTTATTGCCCCGAAATAGCTGCCAGCAGGCTCTTGAGCTTGCCGTTGACTGCGCTGATGCTGGCTTCGTAGCGCACGGCGTTGTCGGCGAATTGCGCGCGCTCTGCATCGAGCTCGACGGTGTTGCCGTCGATGCTGTCCTGCCTTGGCGTGCGGTACAGCAGTTCGGCGCCGGACGCAGTGTTGCCTGCGCCGGTACTGCCTGCTGCGGAGGTCAGGTGCGCGGGATGCGAGGCCAACAGCGCGGCGGCCAGTGATGACGAGGTGGATGTCACTTGCGGACCGCTGCCCGACGACGAAGCCATCGCCCCGCCCGGCGTGCCGCCCAGCGCCTGCACCAGCGCCTTCCTGAAATCGATATCGCGCGCCTTGAAATTGGGCGTATCGGCGTTCGCGATATTCGAGGCCAGCACTTGCTGGCGCTCGGCGCGCAAGGCCAGTGCGCTCTGGTGAAAGCGGAATTCGTTATCCAGCCTGTCCGTCATCATCTGCTCCTGCCGGCGCAAAACCTTTGGCACCGGTGGAATGGATGATAGAAACGCATGGTCGACGGGCATGGGCCGATCAGGCCCGAGATTCCCGTTCTGCTTTGTCTATTGCACACGCAGCATCTGGCGCAAGATCACGGCGTACCAAAGTCCCCTTGCCTGCGCGACGCCGCCATGAAGAGTGCAATGAACAACGGAATGAACACCGAGCCGACGAATTTTCTGGTCAGGGCCTGCCTGATGCTAGTGATCGGGTTCATGGCCTGTATCGCCCATGCGCAGCAGGCGATGAAAGCGGATGGTCCGCGGCAGGACATCGCCGCGCTGAAATCGCTGGCCGAGGCTTTCCTGCTCGCGCAGGCAGCCAACCTCCCCGGCACCGCCAGCGTGAAGCTGAAAGACCCCGACCCGCGGCTGAACTTGCCGGCTTGCGCCGCCCCCGAGACCTGGATGCCGCAGGGCTCGAAGGCATTGGGCAAGACCTCGGTCGGCATCCGCTGTGCTCAGCCTGCGTGGAACCTGTTACTGCCGGCGACGGTCAGTGTCACGACCCCTTATGTCACCAGCGCCGCGCCGCTGGGGCAAGGACAGAAGCTGGGCGCCAGTGACCTGGTGCTGCGCCAGGGCGACCTCGCCAGCCTGCCGGCCGGCGTGCTGACCGACCTCGCGCAGGCGCAGGGCCGCACGCTGCAGATGCCGCTGGCGGCCGGCATGCCGGTATCGCGGGCACAATTGAAGAGCCAGCCGGTGGTGCAGCAAGGCCAGCCGGTACGTCTGGTTGCCAGTGGCAATGGTTTCTCGGTATCCGGCGAAGGCCGGGCGCTGACCAGCGGCGCCGAAGGCGACCTGGTGCAGGCGCGCACCGCCAGCGGCCAGTTGGTGGCCGGGGTGGCGCAGGCCGATGGGGTGTTGTCGGTTCGGTATTGACGAGTCCTGAAATTGACCGCTTCCCCGTCGCACAGCTGCGCTGGCCTGGCAGAAAATGCATTTTTTTCAGCAACGTGCTCAACATTTGAAAATCCCTGCCGTTACCTGAATCAACAAACGATCCCGATGAGGAAACTGCGATGAAGATCGACGACTCAGCCAGCAGCGCCAACAAACTGCCCCCGGTTACCGTCCCGGCGGGCAAACCCGCCACCACGGGCGAGACGGTACCGGTAAAAGATGCCAAAGCCGACAAGGTCAGCCTGTCGGGCACCGCCAAGGCTGCCACGGCCGGCAAGGAAGTACCGATCGACGCTGCCAAGGTCGAGCGCATCCGTGGCGAGATCGCACGCGGCGAATTCCGCATCGATGCCGACCGCATTGCCGGCGACATGATTGCCGGCGCACGCGAACTGATTGCGCAGAAGCGCTGATTGTCTTGAATTCAGGAGTGCCCATGTCGCCTGCCGATCACCTGGACGCCGAAACCTCGGCCCTGCAATCGCTGCTGGCGTTGCTGCGGCAAGAGCAGACCCTGCTCGCCACCGGCGCCGCGGACGCGCACGCCGCCCTGCTGGAACACAAGGCGACCCAGGTCGCCAAACTGTCGCGGCTGGCCGACGAACGCCATCGCGCACTAGGCAGCATGGGATTTCCGGCCAGCGAAGCAGGCATGCAGCACTGGCTGGCGCTGTCGCCCGATTGCACCCGCGCCGAATGGGCGGCACTGATGTCGCTGGCGCGCGCCGCACATGAAACCAATCGGGTCAATGGCCTGTTGCTGGGCCAGCTGCAGTCGCGCAACCGGCAGACGCTGGCTGCGCTGGGACTGGGGGCCACGTCCGGCCTGTATGGCGCTTCCGGCCAGGCCGACCTCGCCCTGCATGCGGCGCGCCCTGCCCGCGTGACTGGCTGAGTTTCAGGTCCGGCGCTCGTTTCCCGGACGTCCCATTCCCCGCCCCCTTACTTACCCGTCTTGCAGTCGAGATTGCCGTAACGCTGCTGGCACAGGCTGCGCGCGCACTGCCGCACGTAGGCGTCGCGGCCGCCCTGGTTCAAGTCCACCATCCGTGGTTCATCGAAATACTCGATCGCCTTGCGCATGCCGGGTCGGCAGACGCTCTGGGTCTGCTTGACCGCGCTGTTCTTGTCGCCACTCTTGACCTCGGTCGTGTCGCAGACGGTCGAGCCGTCCGGCACCATCACTTCCCGGCTGGTGCGAACCATCTGCTGCTGCATCACGACCGGATAGGTCTGCAGCGCAGGTCCACGGCATTCATCAGCGGCGGCATGATATTCGGGCGTCGCGCAGGCGGCCAGCAGGCTGGCAGCGGCGAGCAGCAGGGTCAGGCGGGGGGCATTCATCAGACTCTCCACGGAAAAGGATCAGGCTTCAAGATCAGGCATCAAGATCAGGCTTTACCTCAGTCTGGTTGCCATCCTAATCCGGACGTTCCCGAAAAGAACTTGCGAAATTGCAAGAGAATGTGTCTTCAGTGCACTGCCGTTGCGAGCGTGACGATCAGGTGCACGCGGCGATTGCTGGCGCGGCCGGCCGGGGTGTCATTGGTGGCCAGCGGCCGGGTGTCGCCGCGGCCGACGGCGCTCAGCCTGTCATTGCCTATGCCCTGCTCGGACAGGCGGCGCGCGACCATCGCAGCGCGCATGGCCGACAGCTCCCAGTTGGACCCGAATTGCGGCGTATGGATGGGCAGGCTGTCGGTGTGGCCCTCGACGGTGATGCTGCAAGTGCAGCTGGCCAGCACGCCGGAAAGCGCCGACAAGGCCGCCTCGGCCTGTGGCGCGAGCCTCGCATCGGCGGTGGCAAACAGCAGCGTGGCATCGATGTCAATGCCGACGCCGGCGGCTTCATGCACGATGCGCACGCGGTCGCTGCCGGCGATGCCGGCCATCGCGCCGCGCAATGCGGCGACCAGCTCAGCGGTGCCTTCGGTGTTGCTGTCATGGTTGTCGGCAGCGGCCGACGGCTTGTCCGCAGCTGTACCCGTGGCGGTGGCCGAAGCAGCCGCCGATGCGCTGCCCGGGTTGTCGCCCACTGCCGTTGACGGCGAAGCCGCAGCTGGCAATGGCGCTGGCAATGGCGCTGGCGATGGTGCTGGCGTTGCAACCCTTTGCTCGCCCTTGCCCTGCCCGGCCGTACCCAGCGCCGAGCCTACCGATTGCGCGACCAGCTTGGCCTTGGCGAGATCGACCGACGCGCCCGCATACATCGCGGCAAACAAGGCCAGCAACAGCGTGACGAAGTCCGACCACGACAGCAGCCAGCGGTCGGCCGACGGCAGCGGTTCTTCAGCGCGCCGTCGCTGCATCGCTCTCTTCGCGGCGGCGCGCAACCGGCGCCTTGTGCGACCCGGAAGACGGCGCGACGCGTTCCTCGATCAGGTGCCCGGGCTCGCCGGAGGCAATCGCGACGATCGCATCGGACACCATGTCACGCTCGTGCAATTCGATCGCCAGTTGCTCTTTCAATCGGTTTGCGATCGGCAGGAATACCAGGTTTGCAAAGCCGACGCCGTACAGCGTGGCGACAAAGGCCACGGCAATGCCAGGACCGAGCTTGCCCGGGTCGGACAACTGCTCCATCACCTGTACCAGCCCGAGTACCGCGCCGAGGATGCCCATGGTCGGCGCGGTGCCGCCTGCGGTCTCCCATACGCGTATCGCCTGCCGGCGCTCCTGTTCGAAGGCATCGGTGTCACGCGCGAGAATCTCGCCGATGCGCGATGGCGTCACGCCATCGACCAGCAGGCGCAAGCCGCGCGCCACATACGGATCCTTCACCGAACGCAATGACGCTTCCAGCGCCAGCGCGCCCGAGCGTCGCATGACCGCGCCCCACTGCCGCACCAGGCGACGAAATTCCGGCTCGGCCCGGTTCGGCTTGCCGAAACCGTGCCTGAGCAGGCGCAGCGCGCTCCACAAGCGGGACGGCCCGCTCTGCAGCAGCACCGCGCCGAAGGTGCCGGCGATCACCACCAGCAGGCCGGCCGGCTGCAGCAAGGCGGTCAGGTGGCCGCCGTCAGCCCATTGCGCGGCGAAGATTGCGCCGACCGCAATGACGAGGCCGATCAGGCTGCGCCAGTCCATGCCTGTTCCTTCAGCGTCGCACGCAGGCGCGCGATGGCCTGGCTGTGCAGCTGGCACACGCGCGACGCCGACACGCCGAGTACGGCGCCGATTTCAGCGAGGTTCATCTGCTCCTGATAGAGCAAGGCCATCAGCTGCTGCTCGCGCTCCGGCAGTTCGCCGATCGCATCGGCCAGCGCGCCCCGGAAGTCCGACTCCAGCAATTGGGCCAGCGGGTCGTCGCTGTCACTGCTGCAGTGGCGGTCGAGGAAATGCTCGCCGTAATCGTCGTCATGGAAGTCTTCGTAATACACCAACTGGTGGCCCGCGCCATCGGCCAGCATCTGCTGATATTCGCCGACGGTGATGGCCAGCTGTTTGGCGACCTCGGCCTCGGTCGGCGAGCGATGCAGCGCCTGCTGCAGCTTACCGATCGCGGCCTCGATCTTGCGCATGTTCTGGCGCACGCTACGCGGCAGCCAGTCGACGCTGCGCAGCTCGTCAAGCATCGCGCCGCGAATGCGCTGCACCGCATAGGTCTCGAACTGGTTGCCCTGCTCTTCATAGCGGTTCATCGCATCGAGCAGGCCCATCATGCCGACCTGGATCAGGTCGTCGACTTCGACGTTGTCGGGCAGGCGCGCCTTGAGCTGGTGCGCGAGGCGCTTGACCAGTGGCGCATAGTTGTCCAGCAGTGGCCGGGCCGAAGATTTTCCCTGGGCGTTATACATGGCGGTTTCCTGAAAGAGTCGAGGAGGTCGCGGTAGCGGAACCCGAA
The DNA here is from genome assembly GCA_964634245.1 of uncultured Bifidobacterium sp. GTDB lineage: Bacteria > Pseudomonadota > Gammaproteobacteria > Burkholderiales > Burkholderiaceae_D > Pernthalerella. Next base: position 118,485 of record CAZWIE010000008.1, on the reverse strand, counting down.
CGGCGCGCCGGTGGCGCAGTGATGGAGCGCACCGGCAGCGCGAGATAGCGGCTGGCGGCATGGAAAAGATTGGCGTGTACGTTGCGCGCGCGTACGGGGTCGACATCGGTCACCAGCAGCGACACGGTGCCGCGGCCGCACAGGCCCTTGAGCGCGCGCAGCATGTCGTAGGCATCGCGGATCGCGGCTTCACTGCCGGACAGCTGCACCACGATCTCACCGTCGGCCAACATTGGCAGTGGCAACTGACCGTCGGCATCGAGCTCGGCATTGACCAGCAGGCGTACACCCTCGGCTGCCAGCTGCTGCAACAGCTCGGCCAGCGCCGGCGCGTTGTCGCGCGCGCCGAGGCGGCAATGCGCAATGCCTTCGGCATCGGCCACGCGCGCCTGCTCCAGCGAAGCGCGCCCCTGGGCGACGTCGAGCAGGCTCGGCCGTCCCTCGCATGCGGTGGAGGCGGCGGAGGCGTTGGCTGCGTTGACCGCCGCTTCCAGCACCATCACCGGATGGCCACGGCGAGCCATGCTGGCCGCAAGACGATTGACGAGTGCCGGCTTGCCTTCGCGTCCATCGGCCGACAGCACCGTGCACAGCGCCGCCAGCGGCGACGACATCAGCCGGCGCAGGCCGGCGGCCTGATCGCGCAGGCCGGATTCATGGGTACTAGCCAACGCGCACCTCCTGCAGCAGCGGATCGCGCATCGCGGCGGTGCTGTTGGCCGCCACCAGCGGCAGTTCGCCATTGGTGAGGCCGAAGATGCGCGGCTCGCGCGGCGGCGCGAAGGCGCGCTCGACCAGTTGGTGGCGGTCGGCCAGGTGCAAGTCTTCCGGCACGCGCTGGCCGTCGGCCACGAAGCTCAGCGGCAGCTTGTGGCGAATCGCCACATCCAGCGCGCCGCCGATGCCATTGGCTTCATCGAGCTTGGTGAACACGCAGCCGGCCAGGCCGTCGCCACGGAAGGCCTGCACCACTTCATCGAGGGTCTCGACCGTGGACGTGGTGTTCAGGCACAGCAGGCGCTGCACGCGGCTGCCGCCTGCGGCCAGCATCGCGATCTGCTCGCCGACCATCTTGTCGCGCTGGCTGGCGCCAGCCGTGTCGATCAGCACGATGTGCTTGTGGCGCAGCTCTTCGAGCGCGATCTCGAGGTCGGACGCATCGCGCACCGAATGAACCATGACGCCAAGAAGTTTGCCGTAGATACGCAACTGCTCGAAAGCGCCGATACGATAGCCATCGGTGGTGACCAGCGCGACACGCGAAGCGCCGTGGCGCGCAACGCAGCGCGCGGCCAGCTTGGCGGTGGTGGTGGTCTTGCCGACGCCGGTGGGGCCGACCAGCGCAAACACGCCGCCCTGCTCCAGCAGTCGGTCGTCGCTGTCGAGCAGGGACAGGTTGCGCTGCAGGATTTCGCGCAACCAGGCATCGCCCTGTGCTTCATCGTCCATGGCGGTCGGCGGCATGTGTTCGGCGAGATAGCGCGACAGCCCGGCCGAGAACCCGGCTGCCAGCATCGCGCGCAGCACACGGGCGCGCGCCTCGGGCTGGCGGCCGCTCCATGCCAGCGTGGCCAGCTGGGTCTCGAGCATGCCGCGCATCGAGCGCAGCTCGTCTTTCAGTTCATTGGTGAAGCCTTCGAAGGCCGGCACCGCAGCTACAGCAGCTGCAGGGCCGAGGGCGGGTGACGGCGCACCGCCGAACACGCCCAGCGTGGTGCCGGCCTGCGCCGTCATCGGCGCCATGGGTGCCATCGGAGCCTGCAGGGGCTGGCTGCCATGCGGGGCGGCCTGGTTGCGCGCGGCGGCATGCGCAAAGCGGGCGGCAATCTGCTCGGCCACTGGCGCTGCCATGGCCGAAGCCAGCGATGGCGAGGCGCGCGATGGCGTATCGGCCGCCAGTGCATCGACATCGTCGCCGGCCATCACCACCAGCTCGGCGCCGCCGTGGGCGCTGCGTGACGACAGCACGACGGCATTGTCGCCCAGGGCCTCACGGGCCGCGCGCAAGGCTTCGCGCGGGGTCGGTGCATAGAATTTGAGAACATTCATCATTGGGCTCCAATCAGGCCAGTGACCCTGACCATGCGGGACTCGGGAACTTCAGCGTGCGACAGCACCGCCAGCTGGGGCAGTGCACGGCGCAGGAAACGGGACAGCAAGGGGCGCAACGGCGCCGGCACCAGCAACACGGGTGTCAGCCCCGATTGCTCCTGGCGCTTCACGGTTTTCTCGGCCTGCGTCGACAGCGTGTCGGCCAGGCCCGGCTCGATGGCGGCGCCACCGGCTTGCAGCGCCGTCATCAGCACGCGCTCGAGCTGCGCATCAAGGGTGATGACGGAGAGTTCGGACGGCGCCGGGAACAGCTGCTGCACGATGGCGCGGCCGAGCGCACCACGCACCAGCTCGGTCAGCTCGGCCGGGTCGCTGATGCGCGATGCGTGCTCGCACAGCGTCTCGACGATGGTGCGCATGTCGCGGATGTGCACGCCTTCGGCCAGCAGGTTCTGCAGCACCTTCTGCAGCGCCGACAGCGACATCTGCTTCGGCACCAGGTCTTCGAGCAGCTTCGGGGTTTCCTTTTCGACGTGCTCGACCAGCTGCTGCACTTCGATGCGGCCGAGCAGTTCGGCGGCATGCTGGCTGACCAGATGGTTCAGGTGGGTCGCGATCACGGTCGATGCATCGACCACGGTGTAGCCGAGCGCCTGCGCATGCGCGCGCTGGCCCTCCTCGATCCAGACGGCCGGCAGGCCGAAGGCGGGGTCGGTGGTCCTGGCGCCATCGAGCGGGCCGCTGACCATGCCGGGGTCGATCGCGAGGAACTGGCTGGCATGCGCTTCGCCGGCGCCGATCTCGACGCCCTTCAAGGTGATGCGGTAACCACCGGGACGCAGTTCGAGGTTGTCGCGAATGTGGACCGGCGGCGCGAGGAAGCCGATGTCCTGCGCGAACTTGCGGCGCACGCCCTTGATGCGCTTGAGCAGTTCGCCGCCCTGCGCGGCATCGACCAGCGGAATCAGGCGGAAGCCGACTTCGAGGCCGAGCGCATCGACCGGCACCACGTCCTGCCAGCCGGCTTCTTCGCTTTCGGCGGTGGCGGCCGGCGCTGCGACGGCGGGCTCATCGGTTTCTTTCGGCTTTTCCAGGCGGCGCTGCGCCTGGCGCGCGCCGTACGCAAGGAGCACGGCCAGCAACAGGAAAGGCACATGCGGCATGCCCGGCACGATGCCGAAGCCGCCGATGATGGCGGCCGTGATGCCCAGCACTTGCGGCTTGGCCAGCAGCTGGCCGACCAGCTGGCCGCCGACGTCCTGTTCATTGGCCACGCGCGAGACGACCACGCCGGCGGCGATGGAGATCACCAGCGACGGCACCTGCGCGACCAGGCCATCGCCGATGGCGAGCAAGGTGTAATTCTTCAATGCGTCGGCAAAGGCCATGTCATGCTGCAGCAGGCCGACGACCAGGCCGCCGACCACGTTGACGACGGTGACGACGATGCCGGCCACGGCGTCGCCGCGCACGTATTTGCTGGCGCCGTCCATCGCGCCATAGAACTCGGCTTCGCGCGCGACTTCGGTGCGGCGCGCTCGGGCATCGGCTTCGCCGATCAGGCCGGCATTCAGGTCGGCGTCGATCGCCATCTGCTTGCCCGGCATCGCATCCAGCGCAAAGCGCGCGCCGACTTCGGCGATGCGGCCGGCGCCCTTGGTGACGACGGTGAAGTTGATGATCGTGAGGATCACGAATACGACGATACCGACTGTGTAATTGCCGCCGATAAGGAAGTGACCGAAGGCTTCGATCACCTGGCCGGCCGCAGCGCCGCCGGCATGGCCTTCGGTCAGCACCACGCGGGTCGACGCGACGTTCAACGACAGCCGCAGCATGGTCGATACCAGCAGCACGGCCGGGAAGGCCATGAAGTCCAGCGGCTTGACGGTGTACAGGCTGGTCATCAGGATGATGATGGACAGCGCGATGTTGAACGAGAACAGCAGGTCGAGCGCAAAGGCCGGCAGCGGCAGCACCATCATTGCCAGCATCAGGATGATGAGCGCGGGCGCGGCCAGTGCCTGCGCGCCGCCGGTCTTCATCCATGGGGGAAGCGCGAAGCCGTTCATGCGGCAGCTCCGGCGTGTGCGGTGGCGCCGCCAGCGACGGTTCCAGGAGTACGGAGGTGCAGCGGGATATCCATGTCGACCGGCACCTCGAGCGCGGTCGGGCGCTCGGCACGATGGCCGGCGCGCAGCTGGAACACCCAGGCCAGTACCTGAGCGACGGCCGTATAGAGCTGTTCGGGAATCGCTTCGCCCGGCTCGACATGGCGGTACAGTGCACGCGCCAGCGGCGGCGCTTCGAGCAGCGGCACGTTGTTGGCCGATGCGATCTCGCGGATCTTCGCGGCCAGTTCATCAGCCCCCTTCGCGACCACCACCGGGGCGGCGTCGCGCGACTCGCTGTACTTGAGCGCGACGGCGTAATGGGTCGGGTTGGTGACGACGACATCGGCCTTCGGCACTTCGGCCATCATGCGGCGGCGGGCCATCTCGCGCTGCTGCGCGCGGATGCGTCCCTTGATCTCGGGGTTGCCTTCCTGTTCCTTGTGTTCCTGGCGCACGTCTTCGCGCGTCATCATCAGCTTCTTCGCGTACTGCCAGCGCTGCCACGGCACATCGATGGCCGCGATCACGGCCAGCACGCCGGCCATGGCAGCAAAGGCGACGAACATCACATGGCCGAGCTGGCTGTCGCCGCTACCGGCGGGCACCACGGCCATGCCGACCAGCGCATCGGCCTGCTTCATCACGACCATCGTGCCGACCCCACCCAGCAACACCGCCTTGGCGACAGCCTTGCCGAGTTCGCCCAGCGAGTGCAGCGAGAACATGCGCGTGATGCCGGCGACCGGGTCGAGACGATCGAAGCGCGGCAGGAAGGATTTGACGGAGAACAGCCAGCCGCCGACCAGCAGTGGCGCGCCGATCACGACGGCCAGCATGACGGCCGCGAACGGCAGCAGTGCCCACAGCACGCGGCCAGCCAGGTGGCCGCCATGCTCGAGCAGGAGATAGGGTTCGAAAGCGAGTTCGCGCGAGAAGCTCAGGGCATCGCGCAGCATGCCGGACAGCTCGCCTTCAAGGCGGCTGCCCATCATCCACAGCAGCAGGCCGCCGGCCAGCAGCGACGCGCAGGCAGCCAGCTCGCGCGAGCGAGGGATGTCGCCTTCTTCGCGTGCCTGCTCCAGCCGGCGTTGACTGGCGGGTTCGGTCTTTTCGAGGTCGCTTTCCTGCGCGGCCATTTACGGCTCCATTTGCCCGATATAGGGGATGGAGCAATTATTCGATGGCGAGCCGGGTTGTCATGCCGGGAACAACGGGGGGAATACGGGGCTGCTTGGCGCGATTCCGGATTAGCACCGAATTAGCGCCAGATTGACGCCGGAATCGCAGCCTGCAGGGGAGAAAAGTCGTGTTGAAGTGTCAAAAATTCAGAAGCCCAGGCTTTCGAGCAGGTCGTCGACCTGCTCCTGGTCGGCCACCACATCGGTCTTGCCGGCCGGGTTGACCTGCGGTCCGTTCAAAAGGCCCGTGTCGCGCGAAGCTTCATGCGGCGAAAAATCGATCAGCAGTTGCACCAGCTGCGACTCCAGACTGTGGCCCAGTTCGGTGACCTTCTTGATCACTTGGCCGGTCAGATCCTGGAAGTCCTGCGCCATCATGATGTCGAGCAGGTGGCCGCGGGTCTCGGACGCCGCGTCGCGGGTCTGCTCCAGATAGGCCAGCGTGCGGCACTGCAGGTCACAGGCGGACGGCAGGCCACGCTCGGACAGCAAGGACTGCCATTCCGCAATCAGCGAAGTGGCGCCCTGTTCTACCTGTTCCTGCAAAGGCGACGCGACCTCGGTGGCATTCAGCACGCGCTGCGCGGCCTGCTCGGTCATCTTCGCGACATACACCAGCCGGTCGCGGACATTCGGAATGTCGTCGTGCGCAACGCGCTGCAACACCTTGTCCAGACCCAGTTCGCGCAGGCTCTCGTGCAGGCTGCGGGTCAGCTGGCCCACGCGCAGCAGCAATTCGTCATGGCGGCTCTGGTCGACCGCATCGGCTTCCATCATCGTGGCACCCATGCTCAGGCTCCCGCTTTTTCAAGCTTCTCGAAGATCTTCGACAACTTCTCATCCAGCGTCGCGGCCGTGAACGGCTTGACAACATAACCGTTGGCGCCGGCCTGGGCAGCGGCGATGATGTTTTCCTTCTTCGCCTCGGCCGTCACCATCAGCACCGGCAACTTGCCGATTGCGTTATCAGCGCGGATGTTCTTCAGCATCTCCAGCCCGTCCATGTTGGGCATGTTCCAGTCGGAGATGACGAAATCGAAGTTCTCGTTCTTCAGCTTGGAGAGCGCCATCGCGCCGTCTTCGGCCTCGTCGACGTTGGCATAGCCGAGCTCCTTCAGCAGATTGCGCACGATGCGGCGCATGGTGGAGAAGTCATCGACAACGAGGAATTTGGTCTTGGGGTCAGCCATGAGGGGCTCCGTGAAAAAATGAGATTGGCCGTCAATTCGTTTACGGCATCCGGGTCCGGCGATTGAGTCAGGGCTGGTCGTCTGTCAAACACGCAGCGCGCGGCCACCATCACGCGCCAACGCCTCCATCACCAGCCGCGGCAATTGCACCAGCGGCGCGATTTCATGCACGGCGCCGACGGCGATGGCTTCGCGCGGCATGCCGAAGACGACGCAGCTCGCTTCGTCCTGCGCGAAATTGATCGCGCCGGCCTCGCGCATCTTCAGCATGCCGGCTGCGCCATCCTTGCCCATGCCGGTCAGGATCACGCCCAGCGCATTCCTGCCCGCATTGGCGGCTGCCGATTCGAACAGCACGTCGACCGAAGGCCGGTGCCGGTTCACCGGCGGCCCCTGGTCCAGCGCCGTCACATAGTTCGCCCCGCTGCGTGCCAGCAGCAGATGCGAATGACCGGGCGCCAGGTAAGCATGGCCGGGCAGCACGCGGTCGCCGTGCTCGGCTTCCTTGACCGAGATGCGGCACAGGGTGTCGAGCCGCTGCGCGAACGAGCGCGTGAAGCCTTCAGGCATGTGCTGCACGATCAGGATGCCGGGACAATCGGACGGCATCTGCTGCAGGAATTCGCGGATCGCTTCGGTGCCGCCGGTGGAGGCACCGATGATGATCAACTTTTCACTGGAGCCGAACGGCGTGCGCAGCGCAGGTATCGTGCGCGCGGGCTCGGCGCCATCCGCGCCATCCGCGCCATCGACCATGCGCTGCCGGGCGCGCACGCGCGCCCGCGACGCGGTGCGGATCTTATCGGCGATCAGCTCGGCATAGTCACGCATGCCGGACTGAATGGAAATCTTGGGTTTGGCAACGAAGTCGACCGCGCCCAGTTCGAGTGCGCGCAGCGTCGTTTCCGAGCCCCGCTCCGTCAACGACGACACCATCACGACCGGCATCGGCCGCAGCCGCATCAACCGTTCGAGGAAATCGAGGCCATCCATCTTCGGCATCTCGACATCGAGGGTCAGCACGTCAGGATTGGTCTGCCGGATCATCTCGCGCGCGACCAGCGGGTCGGGTGCGACACCGACGACTTCCATGTCGGGCTGGTCGCTGACGATCTCGCGCAGAACGCTGCGGATCAGCGCGGAATCATCAACGATCAGGACCTTGGTCTTGGGTGTGGACATTGCTTAATCAATGACAAGCGGGTATCGGACGCGGGCTGTGGGCTATGGGCCAGGCGCTACGAGTAGCGGACGGTGTCCCCCGGCGCCAGACGCCGGAGGTCGTGACCTTCGATCAGAACTCTTCCCATTCGTCGGCGCCACCACCGGCGGCGACCTTCTTCGGCGCCGCCGCCACCGCGCGAACGGCGGGCGCTGCGGCCGGTGTCTTCGCACGCTGCGGCATGGCAATCACGGTCGAACTGGCCTTCTTCTTCGGTGCGCGGACCACGCTGCTGCCATGGCCCATGCCAGCGACACGGAAAACGCTGACCGTCTCTGTCAGGCTGCCGGCCTGTTCCTGCAGGCTGTCGGCGGCAGCGGCGGCTTGCTCGACAAGCGCGGCGTTCTGCTGCGTGACCTGGTCCATCTGCGTGATGGCCTGGTTGACCTGCTCGATGCCGGCGCTCTGCTCCTGGCTGGCGGCCGAGATCTCGGCAATGATGTCGGTTACGCGACGCACGCTGGCTACGACTTCATCCATCGTGCTGCCAGCCTGCGCGACCAGCTTGCTACCCGATTCGACCTTGTCCACCGAGTCGCCGATCAGGGACTTGATTTCCTTCGCAGCGGCAGCCGAGCGTTGTGCGAGGCTGCGCACTTCCGTGGCGACCACCGCAAAGCCGCGGCCCTGCTCCCCGGCGCGTGCCGCTTCGACAGCGGCATTCAGTGCAAGGATGTTGGTCTGGAAGGCGATGCCGTCGATGACACCGATGATGTCGACGATCTTGCGGGCCGACTCGTTGATCTGCTGCATGGTCTGCACGACTTCGGACACCACGATGCCGCCGCGCTGCGCGACTTCAGATGCATTGATGGCCAGCTGGTTGGCCTGACCGGCGTTCTCGGCGTTCTGGCGCACGGTCGAGGTCAGTTCTTCCATTGACGAAGCCGTTTCTTCCAGCGATGACGCCTGTTGCTCCGTACGCGACGACAGGTCGAGGTTGCCGGCGGCGATTTCGCTGGATGCGGTGGCGATGGTGTCGGTGCCGTTGCGCACATTGCGCACGATGTCGGCCAGCTTTTCGCGCATGGTCTTCATTGCATACATCAGGCTGTTGTTGTCGCCGGGACGAATGTCGATCTGCACATCGAGGTCGCCGCTGGCGATGCGCGATGCGACGTCGGCCGCGATCGACGGTTCGCCGCCCAGCTGATGGGTCAGGCCACGGGTGATGATCCAGGCGGTTGCGATGCCGGCCAGCAGTGCAAAGATACCGAGCGCAATCATCAGGCGCTGCGCACTTTCATACGCAGCGCGGGCATCGGCGCTGGCCTCTTGCGAAAGTTTTTCTTCCAATACCGCCAGCTCGGCAAGATCGCCCATCAGCTTGCGCTGCACCGGGCGAACATCATCGATCAGCACTTTGGTGGCCTCGGGGGTCTTGTTCTGCAGGCCGAGATCGATGGCGCGACCAAGCGGCGCATTCAGCGCGGAGTGCTGCTCATGCACCTGCTTGAGCAGGGTGCGCTCGGACTCGGTGGTGCTCGGATGCTCGAACAAGTGGATCAGCTTTTCATCGGCGGCGGCAAACTTTTTCTCACCGTCCTTGATGCGGTCGATCTCGGACTGCATTTCGTTCATCTGGGTCAGCAGCACCACGTTGCGAACAGCAATCATGCGGTCAAATACGCTGGCGCGCATGGCCATGATCTGCGCGACTTGCGCATTGTTGACGGTTGCGATCTGGTCGATATTGGCCTGCATGCTCGCCATGCGATTGAGGCCGAATAACAGGGACGCAACCAGGAAGACGAGGAGCAGCGAGAAGCCGGCGTACAGGCGGGTGCCCACTTTGAGGTTGGAGAAGTTCATGGAAGCTCCGAAGGCAGGTGCGATGATTCAGGGGTCGTGATCGGCAGACTTGCCAGCGCCCGCGAACTGGCGCGGACGCGCAGCGGCCCTGGCTTCAGGACGTCAGGCTTTCAATCAGGCCCATCTCGGACGACGACATCAGGCGGTCGATGTCGACCAGAATCAGCATGCGCTCGTCGAGCGTGCCGAGGCCGATCAGGTAATCGGTGTTGAAGGCCGTGCCCATTTCGGGCGCAGGACGGATCTGCGACGGCGCCAGCGTGGTGACGTCGGACACGCTGTCGACCACCATGCCGACCACGCGGCCGCCAATGTTGAGGATGATGACGACGGTGAATTGGTCATAGCTCGGTTCACCGAGGCGGAACTTGATGCGCATGTCAACGATGGGCACGATGATGCCGCGCAGGTTGACCACGCCTTTCAGGAAGTCCGGCGAGTTGGCGATGCGGGTCACGGCCTCATAGCCGCGAATTTCCTGCACCTTCAGGATGTCGATGCCGTACTCCTCGCTGCCCAGCTTGAATGCCAGAAATTCGCGCGAGGCTGGATCGGTGGCCGACACGCTGTCGGGTGCGTCTAGAAGCTCAATGGACATGGTTGAATCCTGTGGATGGATAGGCGGCGACCGGATGTCGCTTTCCTGAGTGCCTTAACGGCAGCTTAGCGATTGGCATTCAGGACGAATATGCTGAGCAGAACAGGATTTGCGGGGCTGTTCCGCCATCAAGCAGCGGAACAGCATTTGCGCCTCTTTGTCGTGGCAGTGGCGCTCAGCCGAGTGTGGCGGGAGCGCGGCTCGCACGCAGCAATGTGCTGACGTCCAGGATCAGCGCGACGCTGCCGTCGCCCAGAATAGTGGCCCCGGAAATGCCCGCCACGCGGCGGTAATTCGCCTCGAGGTTCTTGACCACCACCTGCTGCTGCCCGACCAGTTCATCGATCAGCAGCGCCGCCTTGTTTCCTTCTGCTTCGAGGATCACGGCAATGCCGCGCGCCGCATCCTGCTGGCTGCTGGTGGAGAACATCTGGCGCAAGGACACCAGCGGCAGATATTCGCCGCGCACGCGTATCACCTGCCCCTGGCCGGCGATGTCGCTGATGTCCTGTGGCCGCGGCTGCAGGGACTCGAGCACGTAGTTCAGCGGCAGGATGTAGATTTCATCGCCGCTGCGCACCGACATGCCGTCGAGGATGGCCAGCGTCAATGGCAGCGCGATCGACACCGTGGTGCCGACCCCGGCCACGGAACGGATGTCGACCTGGCCGCCGAGCGTGGTGATGTTGCGCTTGACGACGTCCATGCCGACGCCCCGTCCGGAGACGTCGGTGACGGTCTCGGCAGTCGAGAAGCCTGGCGCGAAGATCAGCTGCCAGACGTCGCCATCGCTCATGTTGTCAGACACCGGCAGGCCTTGCTGGCGCGCTTTCGCGAGGATGCGCTCACGCTTGAGGCCGCCGCCATCGTCCGACACTTCGATCACCACATGACCGCCACGATGCATCGCCGACAGTGTCAGCCGGCCGGTGGCGTCCTTGCCGGCAGCCTGGCGCACGGCCGGAAGCTCAATGCCATGGTCGATGCTGTTGCGCACCAGATGCGTCAGCGGGTCGATGATGCGTTCGATCAGGCCCTTGTCGAGCTCGGTGGCAGCGCCCTGCGTGACGAAGTCCACTTTCTTGCCGAGCTTTGCGGCAAGGTCGCGCACCATGCGCGGGAAGCGCGAGAACACATAGTCCATCGGCATCATGCGGATGGACATCACGGCTTCCTGCAGGTGGCGCGTGTTGCGCGTCAGTTGCGACACGCCATTCAGCAGCTTTTCATGCAGCATCGGGTCCAGCCCGTGCGTGCGCTGCTCTATCATGGCCTGCGTGATCACGAGTTCGCCGACCAGATTGATCAGCTGATCCACCTTTTCGACCGAGACGCGAATCGACGAGGATTCGGCGCCGCCGGCGGCAGGCTTGTCGCCCTTGTCGGCTGGTTTGGCAGCCTTCGCAGCAGGTGCGGAAGGCAGGTGGAAAATTTCAAATGCTTGCTGTTCGCCGGACGCTGCAGCCGGTGCTGCCGCTTCGTTGGCTCCCTGGGTGCCTGCGCTGTTGGGTCCGTCGTTGGGACCAGCGGTCACGCCTTCAACAGCTTCCGTCGCGGCGGCTGCATCGGCACTACCGGTGGCGGACGCTGCACCGCCGTCGCCCGTCCCTTCGCTGATCTGCAACTGGTCCGGGTCGACCACGAATGCGCACAACGCAGTGATGTCGTCGATGGACTCGGCCGTCTCCAGCACGAAGACCTTGTGTCCGGCGGGGTCGTCGACAATGGTGACGCGCCCGAGCAAGGCCAGCTCATCGGCCAGCGCCGCACTGTCGCGGGCGGCGATCGCGGGCAGCACGATGCGCACGCTGCGCTCCACGCGGGATGCCTTGGTTGCGGCAGCGCCGGATGCCTGCGCAATCGCGGCCACGGCCGCGCCGGCGCTGGCCGACACGCCGCCGTCCATCGCGTCCTGCCGGGATAGCTCCTCCAGCCGCGCCAGCAAGGCATTGACTTCATCCTGTTCAACTTCGGCGCCGTCGCGATGCCCGCGCAGCAGCATCTGCAGCACATCCTTGGCTTGCAGGAAGCAGTCGATCTGCTCGGCGGTCAGTGCCATCTCGCCCTTGCGCAAACGGTCGAGCAGCGACTCCAGCACATGGGTGACACCAGTCATGTCGGCCAGGCCAAAGGTGGCAGCACCGCCCTTGATCGAATGGGCCACCCGGAAGATGGCATCGATGTCGGCTATATCAAACGCGGCCGGGTCGAGGCCCAGAAGCAGGCGCTCCTTCTCGGCCAGCAGCTCTTCGGCCTCGTCAAAGAAGACCTGGAAAAATTGACTGATCTCGACGCTCATGCGAGTACTCCCGGGCCGATGCACTTGCCGACCACTTCCAGCAGGCGATTGGGATCGAAGGGCTTGACCAGCCAGCCATTGGCACCGGCCGCGCGTCCCTTGTTCTTCATCTCGGGGCTCGATTCGGTGGTCAGCATCAGGATCGGCACCTGACGATAGGCCGGCAATTCACGCAGGCTGCGGATGAAGGTCAGGCCGTCCATGTTCGGCATGTTCTGGTCCGTCAGCACCAGGTCGAACTGCGTCGCCTTGGCCTTGGCCAGCCCATCGATGCCGTCGATGGCGTCGACCACCTGATAGCCGCCGGTGCGCAGCGAGAAAGTCAGCATCTGCCGCAGCGAACCCGAGTCATCCACTGCCAGGATTTTCTTGCCCATATGTTTCTCCGTGATACTTCCGTGATACTTATTGACGTTATTCAGAACAGTTCGATGCTGCCGCTTTCCATGTGCTGCTGGGGAACGCTACGGTTGACCATGCAGGTCGGACGTCCTTCATCGCTGCCGATGTGGCGGCGCGCACTGGCGATCAGCTGGCTGGCGATGTCCTCGAATTGCAGCGCTGTCAGCGCCGAATCGAGGTGGGCGCTGGCAATCTTCGACAGGGCGATGCTTCCGGGTTTGTCATGATCGGGAAGCGCCTGCTGGCGCGCCAGGGCTTCATGCGCGCCGACGAAGCTGTTGGACAGCTTGGCGATCGCCTCTTTCAGCAGCAATTCCAGTTGCACCAGGTCGTCGCGCAGTGCGTCCGGGGTCGGGCCGTGGCGGGCATGGTTCATCGTGCTTCTCCCTTGGTAGCGCCGGCGGGCGCGGCGGCCACAGTGGCAGCCTTGGCCGACGTAGCTGCGGCGGCGGCGGCTGTCGTGGCAGCACCGGCACTGGCCGTGGCCTTGGCGCCCATGCCGGCGTTCAATTCCTCGCCGCGATGCACATCCAGCGACGCCTGCTCGCCGGTGATGGCCTGTTCGGCGCGCTTGTTCATCACCACGATGCTGATGCGCCGATTGATCGGGTCGTGGGCATCGTCCTTGTTCATCGGTACAGCCGACGAGAGGCCGACCACGCGCAAGACCTTCGCATCCTGCATGCCGCCCTGCACCAGTTCGCGCCGCGACGCGTTGGCACGGTCAGCCGATAGTTCCCAATTGCCGTAGCCGCGCTCGCCATTGGCGAAGACGACGTTGTCGGTATGTCCCGACAAGCCGATACGATTGGGAACGTCGTTGAGCATCCTGCCGATCTCGCGCAGGATGTCGCGCGTATAGGGTTGCAGTTGCGAGCTGGCGGTCGCGAACATCGGGCGGTTCTGTTCGTCCACCACCTGGATGCGCAAGCCTTCGCTGGTGATGTCGAGCAGGATCTGCTTCTTGAATTGCCTGAGAACCGGATTGGCGTCGATGGCAGCCTCGATCTTCGCCTTCAGCGATTCGAGCTGCGCCTTCTCACGCTTTTCGAGCTCAGTCTGCGCGGCCTTGATGTCGGGCACCTTGCGGACTTCGCCCTCTTTCTTCGTCACGTCCTTGCCGCCACCCTTGATGACGCTGCTGCGCTCGGACACCGACGGGCCGCCTTTCATTGCGACTTGCAGCGGCGTCTTGAAGTACTCGGCGATGCCTTCGAGCTTGGCCTTTGAAGATGAGCTGATCAGCCACATCAGCAGGAAGAAGGCCATCATCGCCGTCACGAAGTCAGCGTACGCAATCTTCCAGGCGCCGCCATGGTGCCCGCCGCCCGCCTTCTTGACGCGCTTGATGACGATGGTGGACTTGTGGGCGGCTGCCATGTCAGCGGCTCTTTGCGTTCCTCAGGTGTTCTTCGAGCTCGGCGAACGCAGGACGCTCGCTCGAGTACAACACCTTGCGGCCGAATTCGACCGACAGCGCCGGCGCGCAGCCATGGAAGCTGGCCAGCAGAGCGGCCTTGATGCACTGGAGCATCTTGGTCGCTTCATCTGCTTTCTGCTCCAGCAGCGATGACAGCGGGCCGATGAAGCCATAAGCGAGGAGGATGCCGAGGAAGGTACCGACCAGCGCGCGCGCGATCAGGATGCCGAGCTCCTCGGGCGGGATGCCAATCGATTCCATCGTATGCACGACGCCCATCACGGCCGCGACGATGCCGAAGGCCGGCATGGCGTCGCCGAGCTTGGCGATGCAGTGCGCGGGCACTTCGGCCTCGTGGTGATGGGTGTCGATCTCGTTGTCCATCAAATTCTCGATCTGGAAGACGTCGATGTTCCCGGAGACCATGAGGCGCAGGTAATCGCAGATAAAGTCGATTGCATGGTGGTCGGCCTGGATGTTGGGGTAGTTGGCGAACAGCTCGCTTTCATACGGATTCTCGATGTCGCGCTCGATGGCCATCATGCCTTCCTTGCGGACCTTGCCGAGCAGCTCGGAAAGCAGCGCCAGCAGTTCAAGATAACGCGCCTGGGTATACGCCGATCCTTTGAACAGCGAGGGAATTGCCTTGAATGTGGCCTTGATGGCCTTGCCGTTGTTGCCGACGAAGAAGGCACCTGCAGCGGCGCCACCGATCATCAGCAGTTCGATGGGCTGGAACAATGCAGCAAGGTGGCCGCCCGCCATCGCGAAGCCGCCGAAGACCGATCCGATGACGATGACATAACCAATAATGACCAGCACGATTTGCTCCCGATTCCGGTTGAGTGGATAGACCTGAACTGGTTACGGCGCGCGGCCGGCGGGCATTAAATAAAAAACGGCAGGGCCGGCTGTTTGCCGTTGCCCTGCCGCTGGTCTGCTGCAGTCTGTTGGTGTGCGAGGGTGTCGTGAAGCGCGCCGGCTCAGGCGGCGACAGCTTCTTCGTGGCGTTCGACTTTCTTCTTCTTGCCGGCGCGCGAGGGCGGATGGCAAAGGCCGCAGCGATAGCCGCTATGCAGCTCGAAGGTATGGCTGACGAAGTGACCGTGGCATTCGCGGCACTCGACCAGGGTCAGCATCTTGCTGTCGAAGAAGCGGATCAGGGTCCAGGCGCGGGTCAGCGACAGCAGCGGCTCTTCACCCGGGGCAGGCGGCATCTGTTCGAGGTACAGCCGATAGGCCTTGATCACCGCCTCGATGCCGGTCACCTGCGCATGACGCACCAGGTGCTGGTATACGTTCACAAAGATCGACGCATGGATGTTCGGCTGCCAGGTGACGAACCAGTCGGTCGAAAACGGCAGCATGCCCTTGGGCGGGGACACGCCACGCAGTTCCTTGTAGAGCTTCAACAGGCGTTCGCGCGAGAGCGTCGTTTCGGTTTCGAGCAGCTGCAGGCGCGCGCCCAGTTCGATCAGCTCGATTGCCAGTTTGATCTGGCGTCCTTCGGATACCACGCTCTTGTTGCCCATGTCCGTCTCCTGCGATGCGTTGTGCTTGACCGTTGTGACTGCGGTATCAGGCGATCTCTTCGACCGGCTGCGCTGCCATCAGGATGGTGGCGTGGGCTTGCGACAGCGAACGCTCCTTCGAGTGGCTGGTCAGCATGCCCAGCACGGCGCTGTCGTCAAAGCGGAAACGGGCCAGCATCATGGTGCTCGATGCAAGCTTGACGACCTGGGCCGGTGACAGTTGGTCGATCAGGTCGGCCAGTTCGGCGCTGATGCCAAGGCGGAAGATCGCAGTAGCACGATCGGCACGAACCAGTTGCTGGGCCAGCATCAGGTAGTTGAGGTTGGCGTCGCGGATGTCTGCCAGCATATCGTTCATGTTCATGATCTTCTCCTTGTGGGGGAATTCGTTACAGGTCTCGCCCGTTGGAAAGAATTTTCCCGCGAGACGTGTTTCCGATAAATCGGCGTGAAACGGTATTTTTCGTGAGCGCCGCACTGTCGCGCTTGTCGGTGTTTGTCCTACAAGCGCGGCGGAAGGAGGAGCCTGCTCGGGTTTACGGCAGGAGAAACAGCGGATTTAGGGGAAAACGCAAAAAATTTTTGCGCGGCGCTGACGCGCTGGCATGACAGCTCGTCAACACTCGATACCGCCTGCGCGCGCCCTCTGGAAGGCGTACGCCTGAACTTTCAGAGCTCGTAGCTGTCGCGTTCGCCGGCCAGTACCTGCTCGACCAGCTTGCGCGACAGATTGGGCGCCATCAGCTCGATGAAGGTGTACACATAGCTGCGCAGGTAGGCGCCCTCTTTCAGGGCCACGCGCGACAGATTCATGCCGAACAACTGGCCTGCAGGGATCGCCTTCAGGCCGGTGTCGCGATTGGCGTTGAAGGCCAGCCCGGCAATGATGCCCACGCCCATGCCGAGTTCGACATAGGTCTTGATGACGTCGGCATCGATCGCTTCCAGCACCACGTCGGGCTTGAGGCCGCGACGCTGGAATGCGAGGTCGATCTTGTTGCGGCCGGCGAAGGCGGCGTCATAGGTGATGAGCGGGAAAGTCGCCAGCTCTTCCAGCGACAGCGACTTGGACTGTGCCAGCGGATGCGAAGGCGGCACCACCACCATGTGCTCCCACTGGAAGCAAGGCAGGGACACCAGCCCGTCGATGTCGGCAATGGCCTCGGTGGCAATCGCGAGGTCGGCCTGGTCGTTGAGCACCATCTCGGCCACCTGCTTCGGGTTGCCCTGCAGCAGCGACAGCCGCACCTTGGGGAATTTCTGCGAAAACGCCTGCACCACGGTCGGCAGCGAGTAGCGCGCCTGCGTATGGGTGGTGGCGATGGTGAAGCTGCCCGCGTCCTGGGACGCGAACTCCTTGCCGATGCGTTTGAGGCCTTCGATCTCCTGCAGGATGGTCTCGACCGACTTCAGCACCTGCTTGCCCGGCTCGGTCAGGCCGCGGATACGCTTGCCGTGGCGGGTGAAGATATCGATGCCCAGCTCTTCCTCGAGCTCGATGATGGCCTTGGAAACGCCCGGCTGCGAGGTGAACAAGGCCTTGGCGGCTTCGGTCAGGTTGAAGTTCTGGCGCACGGCTTCCCGTACGAAACGGAACTGATGAAGGTTCATGGCCTGGTGTCTTTCCGCAATTTTCGGCTGCTTTTAGGCAGAGTTGCGCGGACTTACCCGGAATTTATCGCGCATTACCCCTGCCGGCATCGGCGTTTTCGGCGCGTTTCGTTGCCTGTGATGAAACGATCAGCCGACCTTGCTGCCACCCTTATGCGTCGCCGCCCTGCTTATATATCTGAAAAGCATATAAGCAAATAAGAGTTCTGTTGTTTGGAATAAGGGGGAAGTTTATTACTATCCGGCGTTCTTCGCGCGAGGTTTTATGACTTTGACTTATGTAGCATCTGGTTTTGCCGTTGGCCTGCTGGTGGGCCTGACGGGCGTCGGCGGCGGTTCGCTGATGACGCCGCTGTTGACTCTGCTGTTCGGCATCAACCCGGCCGTCGCGGTCGGCACCGACCTCGCCTTTGCATCGGTCACCAAGAGCGCCGGCACCCTGACCCACCGGCTGCGCAATACCGTCCACTGGGACATCGTCAAGCGCCTGTGCTGGGGCGCGCTGCCGGCCGCGCTGCTAGCCACGCTCGCGCTCAAGCAATTTGGCACGCTCGACAAGAACGTCACGCAGATCATCCGCTACACGATCGCCTTCTCGGTGACCCTGACGGCCATCGCCATCATTTTCCGCGGCCGCATGCAGGCCTGGATGATGGCGCACCCGAGCCGTCAGCTGCATGGCCGTGCACAGGCTGCCGCGACCATCATCGCCGGCGCCGTGATCGGTGTGCTGGTCACCGTATCGTCGATCGGCGCCGGCGCCGTCGGCGCTACCATCCTGGTGCTGCTTTACCCTAAACTAGCGCCCGCCGAGATCGCCGGCACCGATATTGCCTACGCAGTGCCGCTGACGGCCATTGCCGCCGTCGGCCACTGGTGGCTCGGATCGATCAACTGGGAACTGCTGGGCACCCTGCTGCTCGGCTCCCTGCCCGGCATCACGCTCGGCTCCTACGCCGCGCGTGCCGTGCCCGAAAAATTCCTGCGCGGGCTGCTCGCCACCACGCTGACGGCGGTGGCAGCCAAGCTCGTGCTGTAAAGAGATTCATAAAGGAAGACCATGTATCGCTACGACCAATACGACCACCAGATCGTCAAGGAACGCGTCGCGCAATTCAAGGGCCAGGTGGAACGTCGCCTGTCCGGTGAACTGACCGAAGACGAATTCCGCCCGCTGCGCTTGCAAAATGGCCTCTACATGCAGCGCCACGCGTACATGTTGCGCGTGGCCGTGCCGTATGGCCTGCTGTCGTCGAAGCAGATGCGCATGTTTGCGCACATCGCCCGCAAGTATGACCGCGGCTATGGCCACTTCACGACGCGCCAGAACATCCAGTACAACTGGATCGAGCTCGAGCAGACCCCAGCCATCCTGGCCGACCTGGCCTCGGTCGAGATGCACGCAATCCAGACCTCGGGCAACTGCATCCGCAACACCACGACCGACCAGTTCGCTGGCGTCGCCGCTGATGAGCTGGAAGATCCGCGCGCCTTCATCGAGATCCTGCGCCAGTGGAGCACCTTCCACCCGGAATTCGCCTGGCTCCCGCGCAAGTTCAAGATCGCCGTCAATGCCGCCGCCGAAGACCGTGCGGCCGTGAAGGTGCATGACATCGGCCTGAACCTGGTGAAGAACGATGCCGGCGACCTGGGCTTCCAGGTGCTGGTAGGCGGCGGCCTCGGCCGTACCCCGATCATCGGCAGCGTGATCTGCGAATTCCTGCCGTGGCAGCACATGCTGACCTATGTCGAAGCGATCATGCGCGTGTACAACCAGTACGGCCGTCGCGACAACAAGTACAAGGCGCGTATCAAGATCCTGGTGAAGGCACTGGGCGTCGAGGAATTCACGCGCCAGGTCGAGGCTGAATGGGCCGACCTGAAGGACAGCCCGAGCACGCTGATCGCCGAAGAAGTGGCGCGCGTCGCGTCCTACTTCACGCCGCCGGCCTATGAGACCCTGACCGACGGCGACGGACTGCTGCAACAGCAGCGCACCGCCAACAAGGCGTTCTCGAACTGGCTGGGCCGCAACGTCAAGCCGCACAAGGTGCCGGGCTATGCGATCGTCACGCTGTCGCTGAAAAAGACCGGCACGCCGCCGGGCGATGCGACCGCCGAGCAGATGGACTTCGTCGCCGATCTGTCCGACCGCTACAGCTTCGGTGAACTGCGCGTTACGCACGAGCAGAACCTGGTGCTGCCGGATGTGAAGCAGTCCGACCTGCTGGCACTGTTCCAGGAAGCGAAGGCGCACGGCCTCGCGACCCCGAACCTGGGCCTCTTGACCGACATGATCTGCTGCCCGGGCGGCGACTTCTGCTCGCTGGCGAATGCGAAATCGATCCCGATCGCCGAGGCGATCTCGGAGCGCTTCGATAACCTCGACTTCCAGCACGACATCGGCGACATCGACTTGAACATCTCGGGTTGCATCAATGCCTGCGGCCACCATCACATCGGCAACATCGGCGTGCTGGGCGTGGACAAGGATGGCTCCGAGTGGTACCAGGTCTCGATCGGCGGCCGCCAGGGCAATGACAGCCAGGTCGGCAAGATCATCGGCCCGTCGTTCTCGGCCGGCCAGATGCCGGAAGTGATCGGCCGCCTGCTCGAAGTGTATGTGCGCGAGCGCCATGATGAAGAGCGCTTCATCGACACCTTCGACCGCATCGGCGTCGAACCATTCAAGACTCACGTGTATGCGACCCCGATCTCGGGTCAGTCATACCAGGCAGGAGAAGACGCATATGCGTAAGATCATCAAGGACAAGGCCATCGTCAACGACGACTGGAACCTCTTCAAGCTGGCCGAAGGCGAAGCCGCTGACAGTGTCGCTGTCCCGACCGGCAAGCAGATCGTACCGCTGGCCGTGTGGCTCGCACAAAAGACCACGCTGGCCGCCCGCGCCGGCGAGATCGGCGTCTGGCTGGCCAGCGACGAGCGCCCGGAACAACTGAAGGAAGATGCGGCATCGCTGCCCCTGATCGCCGTGGACTTCCCGACCTTCGCCGATGGCCGCGGCTATTCGATCGCCTACAACCTGCGCGCCCGCCTCGGCTATACCGGCGAAGTGCGTGCCGTGGGCGACGTGCTGCGCGACCAGTTGTTCTACATGTCGCGCGTCGGCTTCAATGCTTTCGCCACCCGTGAAGACCGTTCGATCGAGGATGCACTGAAGGGCCTGTCCGATTTCTCGGACGCCTACCAGACCTCGTGGGACCAGAAGACGCCGCTGTTCCGTCGCTTCGCCCGTCCCGCCGCGCAGGAAGCATGATGAGCGCCACGGACCTGACTGCTGCTGACATCGACAGCGCGCACTTCGAACGTGTGCTCGCCGATGCGAAGGCGACGCTGGCGCGCATCGCGGCCGAGTTCTCGCCGGCCGTGTTTGCCTCCAGCCTCGCCGCTGAAGACATGGTGATGGCCGACCTGATCCTGCGCGCGAAACTGCCGATCAGGATCTTCACGCTCGAGACCGGCCGCCTGCACGCCGAAACGCTGGGCATGGTCGACCGCATCCGCGAGGTGTATGGCTATGACGTTGAGCTTTACAAGCCCGAGCCGGCCGCCGTGGACGCCTATGTGTCCGCCAATGGCCTGAACGCCTTCTACGACAGCGTCGAGATGCGCAAGGAATGCTGCCGCATCCGCAAGGTCGAGCCGCTGAACCGCGCACTGGCCGGCAACAAGGCCTGGATCACGGGCCAGCGCCGTGCGCAGTCGACCACCCGGTCCGAGCTGGCCGTGCAGGAAGACGATGCCGCACACGGCATGCAGAAGTTCAACCCGCTGGCCGACTGGACGGAAGCTGAAGTCTGGCATTACCTGAAGAGCAATCAGGTTCCGTATAATCCGCTCCATGACAAGGGTTATCCGTCGATCGGCTGCGAGCCCTGCACCCGCGCGATCCAGCCTGGCGAAGATGTACGCGCCGGCCGCTGGTGGTGGGAGAACCCCGAATCGAAGGAATGCGGCCTGCACGTCGTCGACGGCAAGCTGGTCCGTATCAAGTCGGCCTGATCGCCCTGACGCCTGAGCTGCCTGAGCTGCCTGAGCCGTATCGTCCGTATCGTACTCACCGCACTCATCGCGCCCCTGGCAAATATTCGCTGGAAAACACTATGAACACCGCTGTAGACACTACCCATTTCATCGATGCCGCGAGCAATCGCCACCTCGACTGGCTGGAATCCGAGTCCATCCACATCATGCGCGAAGTGGCTGCCGAGTGCGGCAACCCGGCGCTGCTGTTCTCGGGTGGCAAGGACTCCGTGGTCCTGTTGCGCATTGCCGAGAAGGCTTTCCGTCCGGGCAAATTCCCGTTCCCGCTGGTGCACATCGACACCGGCCACAACTTCCCGGAAGTGATCGAGTTCCGCGACCGTCGCGTTGCCGAACTGGGCGAGCGCCTGATCGTGGGTTCGGTCGAAGATTCGATCAAGCGCGGCACCGTGCGCCTGCGTAACCCGGATACCGATTCGCGCAATGCGGCGCAAGCCGTCACGCTGCTCGAGACCATCGCCGAGCACAAGTTCGACGCCTGCATCGGCGGCGCGCGCCGCGATGAAGAGAAGGCCCGCGCGAAGGAGCGCATCTTCTCGTTCCGCGACGACTTCGGCCAATGGAACCCGAAGGCACAGCGCCCCGAGCTGTGGGACCTGTATAACACCCGCGTGCACCCGGGCGAGAACATGCGCGTGTTCCCGATCTCGAACTGGACCGAACTCGACGTCTGGCAGTACATCGCCCGCGAAAAGCTGGCGCTGCCGAACATCTATTTCGCCCACCAGCGCGAAGTCATCCCGCGCAACGGCCTGCTGGTGCCGGTCACCCCGCTGACCCCGCCGAAGGAAGGCGAGACTGTCGAGACCCAGACCGTGCGCTTCCGCACCGTCGGCGACATCTCCTGCACCTGCCCGGTGTCGTCGGATGCAGCCACTGTCGAGGCCATCATCGCCGAGACCGCGGTTACCCAGATTACTGAACGCGGCGCGACCCGCATGGACGACCAGACGTCCGAAGCGTCGATGGAAAAGCGCAAGAAAGAAGGATATTTCTAAATGAACGCCGTCGTAGACAAGAACCTCGCCGCCACTGACGTACAAGACCGCGGCCTGCTGCGCTTCATCACCGCCGGCTCGGTGGACGATGGCAAGAGCACCCTGATCGGCCGCCTGCTGTTCGACAGCAAGGGCATCTTCGCCGACCAGCTGGACGCGATCTCGCGCGCCCGTCACAAGCGCACCGTCGGCGACATGATCGACCTGTCGCTGCTGACCGATGGCCTCGAAGCTGAGCGCGAGCAAGGCATCACCATCGATGTCGCCTACCGCTACTTCGCGACCCCGAAGCGCAAGTTCATCATCGCTGACGCGCCGGGCCACGAGCAGTACACCCGCAACATGGTGACCGGCGCATCGACCGCTGACGCTGTCATCATCCTGGTCGACGTTTCGAAAGTGAAGATCGACGACGCCGGCCGCGCCGAGCTGCTGATCCAGACCAAGCGTCACTCGACGATTGCACAGCTGCTGCAGATCGAGCACGTGATCGTCGCGGTCAACAAGATGGACCTGGTCGACTACGACCAGCGCGTCTATGACTGCATCATCAGCGCCTACCGCGAGTTCGCCGCTGCGCTGGGCCTGAAGGATATCCATACCATCCCGATGTCGGCACTGGCTGGCGATAACGTCGTCGTCCGCAGCGAGAAGATGGATTGGTACCAGGGTCCGACGCTGATCGAGCTGCTGGAGTCGCTGTCCGTGTATGACGACGAGCATGCATCTGCGCTGCGCTTCCCGGTGCAGCTGGTCGCGCGCCACAACGGCCACGAAGCGAATGACTTCCGCGGCTACATGGGCCGCATCGAAGCCGGCACCGTGAAGAAAGGCGACAAGGTCACCGTGCTGCCGGCCGGCCAATCGGCCACCGTGAAGGACATCCTCACGCTGGACGGCTCGCTGGAATCCGCTTCGGCCGGCAAGTCGGTCACCATCCTGCTCGAAGAGTACGTGGACATCTCGCGCGGCGACATGCTGGTCGCCGCCGATGCACCAGCCACCGTGCTGAAGGACGTGAAAGCCGATGTCTGCTGGCTGTCCGAAGAGCCGCTGGACCTGCGCCGCAAGTACTGGTTGAAGCACACCACCCGCCAGGTGGCTGCGAAGGTGAAGTCCATCGACTCCCTGCTGGACATCAACACACAGGAACGCCATGAAGGCAGCGAGCTCAAGCTCAACGGCATCGCCACAATCAGCCTCACCGTGCAACAGCCGCTGGCGGCTGATGCCTATGACGTGATGCGCGCCACCGGCAGCTTCATCCTGATCGACGAAATCTCGCACCAGACTGTGGCTGCGGGCATGATCCGCCTGTAATTTTTCGGTCGTAAAGCGTAAACCGCAACCGCATGCTGGCAGCCGCAGGCTGCCAGCTGCTGGTACATCTGCAAGCATTCCCTACCCGTTGTGAACGGCATCTCCTGATTTATACTGGGCGCGCCACCGAATCCCCCCGGTTTTCCCAGCTACCCTACTGAACTGCAGCACCGCACGCCCATGTCCGACCATCTCGCTCGCCCTGTCCGTCCTCAACCCGGCAAGGTCTGGCTGGTAGGCGCCGGTCCCGGCGCTGCCGATCTCCTGACCGTACGCGCGGCCAGGCTGCTGGCCGAAGCTGACGTCGTGCTGCACGATGCGTTGGTGACCCCCGAAATTCTTGAACTGTGCAAGCAGGCCGACCTGATCTCCGTCGGCAAGCGCAGTGGCCAGCGCTCGACCGCGCAGACGCTGATCAATCAGCAAATCATCGAATGCGCGTTCCGCTACGACCGCATCGTGCGCCTGAAGGGTGGCGACCCCATGCTGTTCGGCCGCGCCGACGAAGAGCTGAGCGCGCTCGAAGCCGCCCGCGTCCCGTATGACGTCGTCCCCGGCATCACCACCGCCTTTGCTGCAGCCGCCGCGATCCACCAGCCGCTGACCAAGCGCGGCGTAGCGCGCAATGTCGCCTTCTTCACGTCCACCACCGCCCCCGGCGAACCCGACCAGGCTTCCCTGCCCGGCTGCGATACGCTGGTGCAATATATGGGTGGCGCCGAAGCCATCGCGACGGCCAAGCGCCTGCTCGATGCCGGCAAGCCGCCGGAGACCCCGGTGATCGCTGTCGAGAACGTCAGCCGCGCCGACCAGCGTGTGATGCGAATGACGCTGGCCCAAATGGTGGAAGGCATCCCGAATTGCACGGGGCCGGTGCTGGTAATGATTGGCGAGGCGCTGCGCAGCCGGTCCTGAGCCAACGCTGCTTCAGAGCCTGTCTCGCAACTCCTGCGCAGGCGAATGCGTCAGTGCTGTCCAGTCGCAAACACGGCTGGCAGCGCATCAGCCGACAACACCGCCCCGCCCCATGCTTGCAGTTCTGCATCAGAAGCGGATGCCAGCCTTTCTCTCGCCCAAGCGGGCAACTCACCGAAACGCTGCGTCAACTGGTGCGCCAGCAAGCGCGCCTGTCCTTGCTGCATACCCTGCTGCATACCTTGCGCGATCCCGTGCTCGATACCTTCTTCCCGGGCAAGGCGTTCGATCGACGTCACATAACGCATCTTCATTTCCTCCTCGGACGCTTCCAGAGTTTTCCGAAAAACCTGCTCCTGCTCTTTGGGCAGCCGCATCATCCAGTCAACTACGCCAAACAATTCGATCACTTTCTGCTTGTCCCAATCATGCCGGTACAGGTCTCGAACGATCTGCCATTTGGCCATGCACCGGGCTTGCGGATCCTGTGCCGTCGCCCGGGTCGCCAGGTGGGCGCGAGTGACGATCGCAAACGGATTGGCACTGTCCGCCAGCTTCGCTTCGCTGCCTGACCAGTCCAACAGCTTGGCCATCGGAAAGCGGATCCCCATCTGACAATCGAGCACGTCATAACTGAAGGCCGTCGGCCGCCAATGCAGTTGGTCATCAGCCAGCACGGCAAGGCTGGCAACCGGCGTGCGATAGCGATCGTAGAGCCG
Source organism: uncultured Bifidobacterium sp. (assembly GCA_964634245.1). Taxonomy (GTDB): domain Bacteria; phylum Pseudomonadota; class Gammaproteobacteria; order Burkholderiales; family Burkholderiaceae_D; genus Pernthalerella. The sequence goes on along the minus strand of CAZWIE010000008.1, from coordinate 93,037 downwards.
GTAGTTGTAGACGAACATGCGCTCCGCAAAGCTCGCTTGCGGGCTGCCTTGCACTTCCAGATGGATGTACAGCCATTCTTGCTGGCCGCCTTGGCCAGTCACCCGCACCAGCTTGTCGACAAAACGTTTGCCGAGTTCGGCATCGCGCACGACTTCACGCAATTCCTGCTCAAGGAAGGCAATGGGCTGCGACCAGTCGATCCGGGCGTGCGCGGCCGGAAAATAGAAATGCAGGAAGTCGGCGAAGTAGCGCTCGATCGCTGCCTTCCAGGGACTGTCGTAGTCGTCTGCCACGTCGCGCTCCTGCCGCGGCTGGAATTGGCGGCCAGCGGGAGCATCGCTTGCAAGTAATGACAGAAGTACGTTCTCGTGATGAAGCGCCTATGGCTGGAGTCAATACGTGAGAATGGCATCGAGGACGTTGCGCACGGACCGCACCCATCAAGTGCGCGGATTGAGCATCATGATCACGATCGACAAGGGGCAGTGACTTAGCAAACGAAGCGGCTACAGCCGATACGCGGTATGTCATGCGCACGCATGTTGTTGGGTAGCGCCTACACTCCATCACGCGCTGAAGGCTGACATCTAACGCTCCTGCCCTCAGGCGACGCGCTACCTCGCACGATCACGCCCTTTGCGTGATCCTTCCGCGGAATCCTTCCACCTCGTGCGTACGGCTTCAACTTGTGCGGAAGGACTCCCTAAGTTCCATTTTGGAAATTAAATCCACAGTAAATCGCATGAACGGCTTGATTGATCCGCCCACATCAGATGCTATATACTCCAGCCATATACAACCTTACGGCCGGAGGCAACTGATGACCATTTCATCGGTATTCATCAACAACCGCACTCAGGCGGTCCGTCTGCCAGCTGAGCTTCGCCTGCCCGAAAACGTCAAGCGCGTACAGGTTCGCGCCATGGGACATGACCGCATCATTTCCCCGGTCGAGAATGCGTGGGACAGCTTTTTCCTGAACGGGCCGCAGGCGTCGGATGACTTCATGAACGAGCGCGCAAGTCAGGAGCAGGCACCGCGGGAAGCGCTCGAATGATCCGCTACCTGCTTGATACGAACATTGTCATCTATGTGATCAAACGACGACCGATCGAGATCCTGCAGACTTTCAACGAGAACACCGGGCGCATGGCTATCTCAGCCATTACCTTATCTGAGCTCTACCATGGCGCAGAAAAGAGTTCACGGATCAACGACAATCTGCGCGTAATCGAAGATTTCTGTAGTCGCCTCGAAGTACTGCCCTATACCGCAAAGGCAGCTCAACACTACGGGGCCATACGAGCAGCATTGGAACGCAGAGGCGAGACGATCGGTGTCAACGACCTCCACATCGCCGCACATGCTCGCAGCGAGGGCCTGACTGTGGTCAGCAACAACCTCGGCGAATTCAGCAGGGTGCCGGCACTTCAGTCAGAAAACTGGCTCACTGGTTGACAGTGGCCGGGAGCCAATGAATCGTGCGAATAGATGGCTCATATCGCAGCCAGCGAGCTCACAGATACACAGGCAATGGTCTTCAAAACCGTCAACCGCACTGAACAGTGAATGTGGGACATGGCGCAGCCCAACATGATGAACGCCCACGATTCCCGAAAGTGTGATGCTGGGGATGGTCAGAACAAGCCTGCGCGAACAGGGCTGAACTTGCTGTAGCCGCCCCAAAAAATTCAGCAAATCGTCATTCTTCGACGATCAAATCATCTACTCCCCGCGCTCCGTGATGAGCGTGCGCCAGCACATCGGATTGCCTTGATTGACGCAATCAAGCGACATTTCTCATATCGAACTCGACTTTTCGTAGCACCACCGGAAGCGTCCAGTCAGAGCCTGGAAAGGCGCCAAGCATTTAGCGTCACCATCGAACTTTCCATCAGAGCAGGAACGCTGAGAAGCCTCCTACGCTAGCTCCTTCGTAGCGAATGTTCCCTTCCTCTGAGGGAATGCAGACAGCAAGTCGAATGAAAGCGTCAAGTATCAAGGTGCGGGAACACGGCGTCTTTACATTCGGAAGTCTGTCGAGAAACAAAGCCAAAACGTACGCCTGGACTCCGGCGCCGGAAAACATAACCGGAGATCCGTGGCAGCGAGACTTTGACGAACGAAAAGTTCGGTCATCAAACTGGAGGGCGAATTGAAAGCCGATTCAACCGCAAAAAATATCGGGTTGCCAGCGCCACTCAGGCCAATTTACGGCTTGAATCTAGATGATAAACAGTATTACTGCATAAGCATTCTATTGATCGTTGGAACGCTCGCAGTTAATCGATTTCTATTATCACCAACATGGACTACTTCTGAGGCCGGTAAGCAACTCGTTGAATTCATTCTCCCCTTCTATCCGGGCCTAAGGGAACTGAAAAACAATTGGGGAGGCTACACGCCACAGTTGGGAGTTCTTTTCAGCTCAATGTTCGCAAGTATGCCGATCCATTTTTTGCTGGGCCTCCGTGGATCATTTGCATTAAATGAAGAAAATCGCACAAAGGTTGTGCGTGATACCACTTGGAAAAAATTTCTAATTCCTTGCGGGATATTTTTTGTAGGCATGCTGATGCCGTTCTTTTCAACGCATGTCAATGGCTACGGGAGGCGAATGCCATTTACCAACCAAGCGAGTGACAGCTTCGTCATTTTGTCTTGTACGTGGATCTTGTTTTTCAGCCTTCCCTACTGTAATGGATTTCACCTAGGACTAATTATTCAAAAAATAAAGTACGCAAAAAAATCTAACTGCAAAGCTTAAGGTCTGTGAATATGGAATCAGATAAAAAACGGCGAACTACAAATGAGCTATTAGAACGTTTTATAATTAATTATGAAAAAAATAGCTACTTTGGGGGATCGGGCAAGGCAAATTTGGCGGCAGATGTAGTCGGAACCGCAGTTGCTGCAAAGTATAGTTATTTAGCCCATTTCGCTGGCGAAAAAGGTGCGATTCCAGGCCCTATAAGCTGGGTCGGCATAGGTGTAGGAACGGTAATTACCGTCGCGACGTCCGGTGCATCTGATCATCCCGTTTGTACAGTCATAGGTGGGTTTGGTGGGGTGGCCGTCAGTCTTGGAATTAATGCGTCATTCGCGGGAGGTGCCTTAAGCTACGTAACTCAGTTTTTAGGCAGCACAGCCCTTGGACTTGAAGCACAACGCATTATTACAAGCGCCTGCGAAGCCGCGGTCGACTACATCAATTCTGTTGAAATGAAGTCCGGTGCAGCTAATGCTCCACCTGGCATGAAAGGTACGCCACCAGTTGTTGCAATAAATCAGACTGGCGTCAATAAAATAACTACCCCCGAAAACACCGTACAAGAAACGGTGGCTTCCGTCATCAAATTTCGCCCATCGCCCGACTACGGCGGAACGGATGGCACATATGTGGTGCTCAAGGGCGAAACGCTGGCTGGCATCGCAAAGCGCAATCAGGTTTCAGTCAACGACGTACTCACGGCCAATCCACAAATCGTCGATCCCGACAGCCTGCGAATTGGGCAAATCATACGACTACCGGAGGCGGCGACTGAATTCAAATCGAGCGTGGCTCCGTCACAAGCATTGCCTTCGAGTGAAAGGCAATCGGCAGCCTTGTCACAAGCCATCTCAGCTTCGGCTGGAGAAACAGTCACGGTCATAACAGAAAATTCCGGGCGAATCGCCCTTCTTTCGGAGTCCAGAAAACTGGCCACTCTGATTGAGAACGATGGTTCCGTCGGCGACATTTCACTTGATGCGTACCAGAATTTCTTGAATTCGAGTCGTGAAGCGTATTTTGGATCAAGTCAGTTTGATCCTGATGCGGTGGATTATTTCATTGACGTGCCCTCTGGTATTTCGGGCATCACGTCAGCAAAAACCGATGAAGATCTGATCTGGATGGATTCGGGGACAATCCTTCGAAAAAATCAAACCATCCTGTTTACTGACAACACACAGACCGGGATCTTCTACGATGGAGATTCTCAATCATGGTTGGCATTTGATTCAGAAAAAACAGACAGCGGAATTTTGCAGAAATTTCAATTGCGAACTTCCGACAATCCTGAGTTGTCGCTTGAAATTCTCCAAGATGACAAGGGCCAACCACTTTCTCAGAAACTAATATCGACTGACATTTCTGGATCAAGATTCATCGCTGATTATGATGGCGATGGGAGCTTAAAAAGAACCACAGAAATAGTTCGGTTAAATCCGTCTACCGACAAGATCGTTCGAAAAGGTCCCGATGGCGAACTCATCGAAACTGCTCTCGAGCAAAATATCGATATACAAGGTCAATCATATCGTCTGATTGACGCGCTGGATGAAAAATCGCAGTCACGAACTCTGAAAGTCATTGATCCAGATGGCAAAGAGCGACAGTCCAAGATCGACTCAGAACAATCTGAATCTGCCGAATGGACCGAAGAAGCTAAAGATAAACTCCATTTCGACGTCGCCGACTTCCTCACCGCTCTCCGACAGAAAGACACCGCCGGCATCATCCTTTCGACCGCCCGCATTGCGCTCGACTATGCACGTTCCCAGGGAATGGTTACCACGCATTTCGATGGCATGGTCGCTGATGTATCGAGCGGGCTGGCGCTGGTCAGCTCGCTGCGTTCACTGCAATCCGGCGATACGCTGGCCAAGGTTGGGGGCACTGTCGGGCTGCTGAACAGTACAAATTACCTGGCCGGACGCATCACCGGCGCTGGCTATCTGAGCCCGGCGCAGTCGGCCATGTTGTCGCAGGTCGGCGCCCTGTTGTCGATCGCCAATTTGACCAACCTTGGAAAGATGATCGAGGCCGGGCAGGTCGGCTCGGCCGGCGCGACCGTTGTGTCAGCTATCAACGGCGTCGGCTACCTTTCGGGCACCAGTTCAGCGCTGATGGGCACGGGCGCTGCCATAGCGATCAATCCTGTCGTGATGGTTTTTGTGGCGTTCGCTCTGGACAGCCTCTTTGGTGAAGATCCGCCTCCTCCCCCACCCCAAGGCATCGCGAGTTTCTATCGCGACGACACCGGCGCTTTGCGCTACCGAATCAGCGAGTCGAACCCGCTTGGCGACCAGATACTCCGGCGCGAACTGGACCAGCTGATCCCCAAGATGGAGCGCCTGCTGACCGAGGCTAATGCCTATATCCCCAGGCCTGAAAACGCGCTGAACCTGATCGCTTCGCGGATGCCGACGGTGCAGATTTCGGCCTGGCCAAGCCGGGAGGACAACGGCGTCAACAATTATTTCTTCGTGCTGGCGCAAAAAGATCCGCTGCGCGACGACCCTTCTTATGTCGCGATCTCGCGGCTGGACCTGGTGAAGTTATACGGGGAGACACTGGCACTGCCTGAAGCCCTGGTGCAGCGCTGGGAAGTCGATCATCTGCGCGCAAAATTCGGTGCAGATGAAATGCACTGGCAAACCGAGGGCGAGTGGCTTCGGGGACGCAGCCCGATCGAAAAAGCGCGTTCACAGCTGCAATCGGAATACGATCGCGCTACGGCCCACTGGGAGGCGGCCGCAAAGCTGGGCTTGATGCTTTCGACCTTCGGCGGCGAAACATCGGGGCATGGAAACGTATCGGCGCAGGGATTGGCGTCCGACCAGGTCGGCAAAGCGCGTGCGGCAATGGCGGCTGCAAAGGCGGCCGTCGACCAGTACAACATCGAACACCCGCTCGATCCTGGTCAGGCAGCGCGTGCGACAGAAGCGGAAGAACTGGATTTTGCCCGGAGCCACGCCGCCCGCGAGACGGTGTCGCTGCAATGGATGAAGCTGTTGGCCGTGGACTTCGGCAATGACGGTGTGCAGATCGTCGACCTGCCCGGCGATGTCGGCACCGATCTCGACAGCCTGCGCAACCAGCATGTCGCCCGCTTTGACCTGGATGGCGATGCCTTCCGCGAAGCCACGCAGTGGGTAGCGCCCGGCGATGCGATCCTTGGCATCGACCGTAGCGGCAACGGCCTGATCGACAATGGCAGCGAGCTTTTCAACGGTGCCGATACCCCTTTTGACCAGCACGGATTGGCTTCACTGGCCTATTACGACGCGAATGGCGACGGACTGATTACCTGGGAAGATCCCGCCTACCGGCAGCTACGACTCTGGTTTGACCTCGATGGCGATGGCAGCGCCGGCCAGTTGGAGGTATTCGACTTGCAGATGCGTTTGGTCGCCCTGGGGCCGGATGCAGTCACTGACGAGGCGCTTGCATCCTTGGCGGTGGAATCCGTCGATCTGGCGACATCGACACTGCGATTCGCTGACGGAAGCTTCGCCCCCGTTGCGCAACTCAACCTGCTTGCCCATACCGAAGGCCTCCAGATTGCGATGGACGAGAGTACAGGCAACCTGAATGTCTTGCATGAGGATGGGTTGCGGGAGAATTTCATCACGCTGGTCGATGACATGACAGCACTGATGGAATTGCAGTCCCAGACGCTGTCATCAAGCCGTCGTACGGAACTGGAGTCCCTGGCGGCCCGCTACGGGCTCAACCCCAACTCGGCCGATTTTCCCAGCATCGTGCAAGGCCTGCGCGCCAGCGGGCAGGCCCTTGGCGCACAAGATACGGTGATCTATTTCGGCGATGACGATGTATGGGTCGATGGCACCGTGCGGGAGCGACTGGAACAGATGCGGATCAGCTTCCGCAAGCTCGGCAACCCGGCCGACATCCTGGGGGCTGACCCGCAACTGGCGCGCATCGGCGCCCCCCTGCAGTCCCAGTCGCTGGGTGGCCGAAGTACTTTCGATGATCGCTGGGTGCCGAGCCGAAAATTGGGCACCGACGATATCAGCAGCGATGCGCCACCAGCCCCTCCCTCGCCTGACAAAGCTCCTGAACAAAGCTCAGTGCCTTCGGACGTCTATAGTCTGCTCGCAGTGACCAAAGGCGCACAGGCTGGCGGCCTCGTCACGCGGACGGCAGTGGTCAGCAGCGATCCGGTCCAGACAGCGCCCACTGACCTGCCTGCGACGATTTTCAGCACCACCCAGCCGCTCGCACGGCTCGCCACACTGCATATCGCCATCGATGAAGACAATGTGGTCGGCTTCGGTTACCAGCAGCTGGCCCAGGAAGCTCGTCTCGCATTGGCCGCAGGCGATCCTGAAATCCGACTGCAAATGGTCGGTGTACGCAGCGCCAGTCACGGCAAGGTCAACATGGATGACGATGGCGCCCGACTCAGCTTCACGCCCCAGCTGGAATTCAACGGCGACGCAAGCTTTACTTTTGTGCTGGCCGACCAATATGGCCGGGTGTACGAGCGTGAGGTATCGATCAGGGTTCAGCCGGTCAACGATGCACCCCGCACCGCAGGGGAGTCAATTTCATCTTCCGAAGACGTGCCGCTGCTGATCGATACCAAGGTGCTGCTCGCGAATGATGTTGACATCGAGGGTGACAGTATCAGCGTGACTGGCATCGCGCGCGTAGCGCTTGGCCGGGCAGAGTTGCTCGCCAATGGCATGATCCATTACACGCCGCCGTCGGATCAGTACGGTATCACCGATACGCTCGAATACATCGTGCGTGACAGCCAAGGCGCCAGTTCAGTCGCAAGGGTCCGCATCTCGCTGGCCGCCGTTGACGATGCGCCATCAGTGGTGGCAGAACGCGTCGTCAATGCGCGCGAAGACCAGGTGCTGAGGATTGCCCCGCGCCTGCTGCTGCGCAATGATTTCGACGTAGATTCCGATTCCCGGCTGGGCTCCAAGCCTTTGAAACTCACCGCGGTGGGATCGGCCGAACACGGCAGCGTTCTCGTGGAATCCGGTGGCGAAGTGGTATTCACGCCAGATGCAGATTTCAACGGCGAGGCCAGCTTCAGCTACACGGTGATGGATGAAACCGGGCTGGCCACCACCGGACGCGCGTTGGTCCGCATCGATCCGGTCAATGACGCACCCTTTGCAGCTGGCGAGCATATCGACAGCCGCGAGGATGAGCGCCTGCTGATCGAGCCGACGCTGCTGCTGAAGAACGAGGTCGATACGGATATCGAACGCGGCGAGAAGCAAAAGCTTGCCGTAGTCGCGGTGGATCAGGCCGAAGGCGGCAGTGTCATGCTCAAAGACGGGTTGATCAGCTTTACTCTCGATGCCAACCGTACGGGCGTCGCAAGCTTCCGCTACACGGTCAGCGATGGCGCCGGAGGCTTTGCCCAGTCCAAAGTCGACATTGCGCTGGCCGCCGTCAACGATGCACCCGACCTCCCCCAACTGCGGTTCAGCGCGGTCGAAGATACAGAGCTGGTCCTGCCCGCCTCGCGCCTGCTGGAAGGTGCGACCGATGTCGATAGCGATCCGCAGTCGCTCAAGCTGATTGGCGTTGGCAATCCCGCTGGTGGAACGCTGACATGGTCCGGCGATCAGCTGTGCTTCAAGCCAGCTGCGGACTTTGCGGGAACGGCAAGTTTTGAATATACGGTCGCTGATGATCAAGGGGCCAGAATGACGGCCATCGCCTCCATCGATGTGAATGGCGTCAATGATGCGCCCGTCCTGATTCCTGGCTGTCGCTTTGAACCGATCGGGAATGAAGACCAGGAAATTCGCATTGCCGAGTCTGCATTGGCAAAGATGTTCTGGGATGCCGACGGCGATGTGCTGCGAATCGATCCTGCCTCACTCAAGGCATTCAATACTGGTGACCGCGTACGCTTTGATGAAGTGCGCCGCGAGCTGGTGTTCCGCGGCGCGCCTGACGCTAGCGGCCTGAGGCAATTCTGCGTCGCGGTGACAGATTGTCAGGCAAGCTCGGCACCGTTGACTATCAGTGTGAATTTAAGCCCGGTCAACGATGCGCCGATCGTCAACGCTGTTGGCTTTCAAATGCTGGAAGACGGCGGCGAGACTGATCCGACCAAATCGGCATGGAGCTACCTGTCCCACTCGCTGCTGCTGTCCGGCGCCAGCGATGTCGAGGGGGATGCGCTGAAGATTGTAAAACTGACCGGAGCGCGTACGACCGGCATACCCAGTCCACAAGCGGTTGAGGTCTTCAACGATGAAGCGAAGCAGCGCGTCGCGATCCGCGCACCATTGAATTACAACGGCACCATCGAATTCGAGTTCACGGTCTCGGATGGCAATGGCGGGGAGACCGTCCAGAAGGCTTACGGCAGGGTTACGCCGGTCAATGATGCGCCTTTCCTGACGGTGCAAAAAAATGGCGCAATGCTCAGCCGGCTCTGGGGCAACATCGCTTGGGAAAGAACGACCTGGCAGATTAATGCGTGGGATCCTGATACTGGCCAGACGATGACCTTTGCCATCGAGCGAAATCCACTGCGCGGCAGTATCACGCTTTCTGGCACGTCGACGGCTCCCGATTCCCGAGGTGGCGTCCTCGGCAGCGCCACGATCCTGACGAATAGCGGAATGGGAAACAGGACGACGACCGAGACCAGCTGGTTCAGCGCCACCGATTCCTCCGGAGCGAAGTCACAGATCAGCATTTCCTTCACAGGCCGCTACAACGCGGACCCGATCGTCATCGACCTGGGCAAGGACGGGTTCCAGTTCAATGATATTGCCGACAGCGCCGTCAGCTTCATGGTCGAAGGTGTGAATCGGCGTAGTGCATGGATCGGAGTAAACGATGCGATGCTCGCCTATGATGCCGATGGCGATGGCCGCATCAATCGGCTCGACGAGATCGCATTTGGCTCCCATGTCGGCGATGCTTCTCTCAGCGACCTTCAGGCTCTGCAGCAGGAGGAATTCGACCAGAACCAGGACGGGATTTTTGACGCGCAAGACGCCAGGTGGCAGCAATTCCTGCTCTGGCAAGACAAAAACAGCAATGGCCACAGTGACCAGGGCGAACTGCAGACCCTTGCCGAGGCCGGCATACAGGGCCTCTACCTGGACGCCAACGTCCTGAACCGCGCAGAAGGCGCTGACGTTCGGGTCCGTGGCTATACGCGGCTGCTGATGAAGGATGGCAGCCTGATGCAGGCCGCGGATGTATGGCTAGGTCTGGAGAATCCGGATCGCACCGGCAGCACCGCGGCTGATCCGTCCATGCAACAGGTATCGCTGCTCGGTTCCGACCAGCTGGCAAACCTGCTCAGGCAGCTGGCCGAGGCACCGCAAGGAGGGAACCGCGCGCCCCTGGTCTACGGCTATCTGCCAACGCAGTTCGCCGGCGAGCGCCAGCCATTCCGGCTGGAGATTGCGCCGAACTTCTTCATCGATGCAGATACCACCGATCCGCTGACGATCGATATGCGCCTGGCTGACGGCTCTGCCTTACCGTCTTGGCTGCACTGGAATCCGGAACGGCTTGTTCTCGAAGGCATGCCGGGTGAAAGCGAAGCCGGCAAACTGCAACTGGCGCTGGTCGCTACCGATAGACAGGGCGCCAGCAGCAGCGTCAGTTTCACGCTGGTGACCTCGGAAATCAATCGCATGCCGGTGCTGAAACAGCCCTTGGATACGATAGGCTGGATGACAGACAGCGAGAACGTGTTCCGGATTCCGGAGACACTGTTTGCGGACCCGAACAAGGACGATGCGCTGGCCTATCGCATCACACTGGCTGACGGTTCGGACCTGCCCTCGTGGATGAGTTTTGATGCCGCGACTGCCACCCTTCGTGGCAATCCGGGCGCCAGCCAGTTGCTCAAACCCGTCTCGCTGAAAATCACTGCGACCGACCTGGGCGGCCTTGCGGCCAGCACTATCGTCTCCCTGGCAGCTGCGCACTTTGGCACCGAGGGCGACGACAGGCTGACGGGTTCCACGGCGGATGAGTATCTGTGGGGTGAAGGCGGAAACGATGTGCTTTCCGGTGGCGCCGGAAACGACATCCTGATGGGTGGCAGCGGCAATGACACCTACCAGTTCAACCGAGGCTTCGGCAAGGACACCATCATCGAAAAGGCTGTCGCGACCGACGAAAAGAATACGATACGCTTCGGCGCCAACATCGATCCCTGGTATTCATGGATGTATCGGGATCGCGATTCGCTTTACATCGTGGTCTACGACAACGCCACGTCGTATGCCCTTGAAGATCAAAGCCTGGTGACGATCCGGGACTTTTACAAGCACCCGGAAAGTAACGCGATATCGTCCATTGAATTTGCAGACGGCACTGTCTGGACCGGACTGCGTGACAGGAACATCCCTCTTTTCCTCGCGCTGACGTCTGGCGACGATGTTCTGGTCATCGACGACAACTCCCGATGCGAAATCGATGGCGGCGCAGGCGATGATTCCATCACGACGAGTGGCGGTGCCGACCAGATCTTTGCGGGGCCCGGTAACGATACGCTCAACTCGGGCGCCGGCGATGACTATCTCGAGGGCGACACTGGCAGCGACACCTATGTTTTCGATCGTGGCTGGGGTTCGGACCTCATTGAAGAGGCTCCCTCACTTGCTGACCACAATGTCATTCGGTTCGGTGAAGGCATTCGGTCCTCCGACCTGCAGATCAGTCGTGACTTGTATACGTTGACGATTCAGCACAAGACATCAACGAACAAGATCCGCATATATGGTCTAGATGATTCGATGCCGCCCTGCTGGAGCGAGGGCCTGACTTCGGAGATCCGGTTTGCCGACGGCGAAGTGTGGTCCGGCTTGACGGACAAGGACTTTGCCTTTGATGGCTGGCTGGATTGGCAGCACACCAACTTCACCGGCAGCCGCAAGGACGACAAGATCCGGGCGTCATGGTACAGCTCCATCCTGCACGGCGATGACGGTAACGATGTCATCAACGGAAGCGATAGCAGCGACCAGTTGTTCGGAGATTCCGGTAACGACACGCTGGATGGCGGAACGGGTGACGACAGTCTTTCAGGCGGCACCGGCGATGACCTGTATCTGGTGCTCAGCGATAGCGGAAGGAAGACCCTGACCGACAGCGGCGGCATCGATACCCTGAAGTTCAGCGACATCGTCGATGTCAGCGAGCTGTCACTGAGCCGCTCGGGGACAGATCTGCTCGCAGGCTTCCGTCGTGCCAGCGGGGGTGTAACCGTGAAGGACTTCTACGAGGCTGACGGAAGCCTCAATCCGGACGCAGGCATTGAATGGTTCAGCTTCGGGGGTGGCAAGCAGATGTCCGCTTCGGCATTGGTAAACGTAATGGCACCTTCGAAAACTGGCACCGCACCTGCCGGATTATCAAGCTGAGAAGCGGAGAACTGATAAGCGGCTGGCCGAGGAACTGCGAGTCGAGGAATCGTACTAGCGAGTATCGCAATTGCGCGGTTTGCAATTGCGATGTTCGTTTTCGATTTCTCAGCCAATGACGCTCCCCATGCACGATACCGACAGCACGACAACCGACGATGCCCCTGACTGCGACAACACGAGCCCACTGCCCTCCGGACTGGTATGCCTGGTCACGATCGCGCGGGCGCACGGCATTGCGTCGGATCCGCAGCAGCTTCTGCATGAGTGCGGCGAGCAGCGAGGCGAATTCTCGGCTACTGCGATATTGCATGCCGCACGCCGCCTCGGGCTGGCGGCAGATCGACGGCGCACACGACCCGATCGCTTGCACAAGATGGCCGTCCCGGCCATCTTTATCGACTGCGATGGCGGCTTCGGGATATTCGGCCGCGTCGAATCCAATGAATCCGCGACCCGCGTACTGATCCACCGCCCTGCAGAGCCACAGCCGACCTGGTTGTCGCTGGATCAGTTCATCGGCTGCTGGAGCGGCGAGCTGATCCTGTTTGCGTCGCGCGCGTCGCTGGCCGGCGAGCTGACCCGCTTTGATTTCAGCTGGTTTATTCCGGCGGTCGTCAAATACCGCAAGCTGCTGGCAGAAGTGCTGCTGGTGTCGGTGGTTCTGCAGCTGCTGGCGCTGGTGACGCCGCTGTTCTTTCAGGTTGTAATGGACAAGGTGCTGGTACATCGCGGCTTCAGCACACTGAACGTGATCGCGATCGGCTTGCTGGCGGTAAGCCTGTTCGAGGTAGCGCTGAGTGGCCTGAGGACTTACGTGTTTTCGCATACCTGCAGCCGCATCGATGTGGAGCTTGGTGCGCGGCTGTTCAGGCACCTGCTGTCGCTGCCCTTGCCGTGGTTCCACGAACGGCGCGCGGGCGACTCCGTGGCGCGCATCCGCGAGCTTGAGAAGATCCGCAGCTTCATGACCGGCAACGGGATCACACTGGTACTGGACCTGCTGTTCTCGCTGGTCTTCATTGCGGTCTTGCTGCTGTACAGCCCCTTGCTGACGCTGATCGTCGTGCTATCCCTGCCCTGCTATCTCGCGCTCTCCATCGTTGCCACCCCCATCCTTCGGCGCCGTCTTGACGAGCAGTTCAGGCATGGCGCGGAGAACCAGGCCTTCCTGGTCGAGACCGTGACCGCCATCGACACGGTGAAGGCGATGGCAGTCGAACCGAGATGGGGCCGCAAGTGGGAGGAACAGCTGGCGGCCTATGTGAAAGCCGCATTCCGTGCATCCATGATCTGCAATTGGGCCGGCAATGGCGTGTCATTGGTCGGCAAGCTGGTGACAGTCTGCACGATGTGGCTGGGCGCGCGATTGGTGATCGACGGAGAGTTGAGCGTGGGGCAACTGGTCGCGTTCAACATGCTCGCCGGGCATGTCGCCGCTCCGGTGATGCGGCTGGCACAGATGTGGTCGGATTTCCAGCAGGTGGGCGTGTCGGTCGAGCGGCTCGGCGACATCCTCAACACCGACAGCGAGGCAGCAACGGGTGGCGTCGCGCTGCCGCCGCTGCAGGGACACATCGCTTTCAACCAGGTGTCTTTCCGCTATCGAGACGACGGCAATGACATCCTGTCGAATATCCATCTGGCGATCCGGCCCGGCGAGGTGGTGGGCATTGTGGGACGCTCGGGCTCTGGCAAGAGCACACTGACTCGCTTGCTGCAACGGCTGCACTCGCCGCAGCGCGGGCGCATCCTGATCGATGGCATCGATATCGCGCTGGCCGATCCCGCATCGCTGCGCCGACAGATCGGCGTGGTCCCGCAGGAAAGCCAGCTCTTCCGCGGCACGATCCGGGAAAACATAGCGCTGTCTGATCCGGGCGCTCCGCTGGAGAAGGTCATGCAGATGGCGCATCTCGCCGGCGCGCACGGGTTTATTTGTGACCTGCCGGAAGGCTATGACTCGCTGGTGGGTGAACACGGCACCGGCCTGTCGGGCGGGCAGAAGCAGCGAATTGCGATTGCGCGCGCATTGATGCGCGACCCGCGCATCCTGATCTTCGACGAAGCGACGAGCGCGCTGGACTATGAGTCCGAACGGGCCATTCAATTGAACATGGCGGCCATCTGCAAGCAGCGCACGGTGCTGGTGATTGCGCACAGGCTGTCGGCAGTCCGCAATGCAGATCGCATTCTGGTACTGGACCGCGGTCGGTTTGTCGAGCAGGGGTCGCATGATGAACTGGTGGCGCGCAATGATGGCCTGTACGCTCGCCTGCACCGGATGCAGCAGGCATGAGCGCCGCAGCATTCGCCCGCCTCCGCTTGCGTGGGGCCGCCTTGCGCGATCTCGGTGCCCGCTACGTCGACTGCCTGCGGCGGGCATGGTCGGTGCGCAAGGAACTGGATGGCCCGCGCTATCGGCATGAGGAAGCGGAGTTTCTTGCCGGCGCGCTCGCCTTGCAAAGATCGCCGCCCTCGCCTGCGCCGCGCGTCGCACTGTGGCTCATCTGCATTTTCATGCTGCTGGTGCTGCTATGGGCCATCTTCGGCAAGGTCGACGTGGTCGCGACGGCGCCCGGCAAGATCGTCCCCAGCGGACGCAGCAAGGCGATACAGGCCTTCGAGACAGCCAGCGTCAAATCCATCAGGGTGCGCGATGGCGATGCCGTGCATGCAGGTGATTTGCTGCTGGAGCTCGATGCGACGGTGGCCGTCGCTGACACCGACCGTGTCGAGAACGAACGCATTGCGGCACGTTTGCAAACGCTGCGCTCGCAAGCGATGCTGGCCGCACTGGCAAGTGGCCACCTGCCCGCGATGGCCGCAGCCGACATTCCGCCTGCGCGCCTTGCCGAAGCAGCGCAGCAAGCCGAAGGCATGCATGCGGAGTATCGCGCGCGGATTGCGCGACTGGAAGCCGATATCGACCGGCGTCAGGCTGAACTGCGCTCGACCCAGGAACTGGTACGCAAACTGGAACGAACACTGCCGATCACAAGCAGCCGTGCGCAGGACTTCCAGACCTTGCAGGAGCGGGGTTTTGTATCGCGCCACGCGTGGATGGAAAAGGAACAAGCGCGACTGGATCAGGAAGGTGAACTGGCGACACAGCAAAGCCGCTTGTCCGAGATCCGCGCAGCGCTGCGCGAATCGCAGGGGCAACGCAGCGCACTATTGGCCGAAACCCGTCGCTTGCAGCTGGACGCAGCAGCTGAGGGCGCCCAAAGGGCCGAGTCGCTGAAGCAGGAATTGTTAAAGGTGCAGGTGCGCCGGCAATTGATGCGGATCGTCGCCCCCATCGACGGCACGGTGCAGCAATTGGCCGTCAATACGGTAGGCGGCGTCGTTACGCCCGCACAGGTACTGATGCTGCTGGTGCCAGACCGGCAACCCATCGAGATCGATGCCATGCTCGAGAACAAGGACATCGGCTTCGTGAAGCCCGGACAGGTGGTGGAGGTCAAGGTGGAGACCTTTCCGTACACGCGCTACGGCACGATACCGGCACGAGTCCTGCACTTGTCGCACGATGCCGTCAGTGACGACAAGCATGGCCTGACTTATCTGGCCAAGATACGTGTCGACAGATCGGTGGTGCAGGTCAATGGCCGGGACATGCCACTGCATCCGGGCATGGCTGTGGTTGCCGAGATCAAGACCGGACGCAGGCGCGTGATCGAATACTTCCTGAGCCCGCTGATCGAGAACACCAGCGAAAGCCTGCGCGAACGCTGACGACTTATGCCGGTACGCTGCCCACGCAGTAGCCGGCGATCGCATCCAGTACCGCCGGGCTTTCCCCGACCGCGTCCGCCACCTGCAATTGCAACTGCGGATGCGCGGCCCGCAGCCCGTCGATCATCGGGGGCAGATCACGCAGCACATGGCCGCCCTGCCCGAGGAAAACCGGCACGACGCTGACCTGCTCTATCCCTTTGCCCACCAGTTCGGTCACCGCCGCCGGCAGGCGCGGCTCCATCAACTCGAGGAAAGCCAGCACGACTTCCGCATCAGGCAATTGTGCCTGCGCACGCTGCTGCAATTTCTGGAAAGGCTGCGCCCAGCGCGGGTCGCGCGCACCATGCGCAAACAGGACGAGGGCTTTTTTCTTTGAATTACTCATGAATCCGGGTTCCTGGTTGGTGCAAATGTCGGCGTAAAAATATCGGCGTAAAAATACCAGCGTCTCCCTATCGGCATCAATCCGGCTGAAACTGGCGTCAATGCCGTTCGACCCACCACAACGCAATCACGGCCCCCAGCAAGAACAGCAAGCTGGGCATCGCCGCCGTCGCGATCGGCGGCCAGGTATTGAGCAGGCCGATGTGCGAGAACAGGCTGTTGATCAACTGGAAGGACACACCGATCATGATGCCAACAAAAATCTTCAACGACAGGCCACCGCTGCGCGCATGCAGGTAGGCGAACGGCAGGGCCACGGCCATCATCACGAACACCGCAAACGGATACAGCAGCTTGGTCCACAGTGCGATGTCGTACTGGTCGGTACGCTGCTTGTTCTCTTCAAGATGGCGGCTGAACAGCGCCAGGTCGACGGCCGACATCTTGTTCGGCTCCGCCACCAGTACGGCCATGATATCCGGCGTGATCTCCGAGCTCATCACGCTGGTGTCGAGCTTGCGGCGCACGGTGACAGCAGGCTGGCTGCGCTCGGCCGGCGAGGTGACAGGCTTGAGCCTGAGTTCGTCGACCTGATTCAACTGCCAGCTACCGTTGCCAATGTAGTGTGCCTGGTCGGCTGACACCATGCCCAGCATGTGCATGTTGCGGTCGAATTCATAGACCTGTACGCCGCGCAGCGCGCCATCCGGCTCGACCTTGCGCGCATTCAGGAACCGCGAGCCTATGGCCTCGCGGGTCGTCGGGTCGCGCAGGACGTCCTTGGCCCACAGGCCGGTGCGGAACTCCGCCGAGATGGCTGCACCTTCGATGCGGCGCTTGAAGGACTCGCGGAATTCGCTGCACTTGGGCGCAATGAACTCGCCCAGCACAAAGGTCAGCAAGGACAACACGACGGCGATCCGCAGCAGCAGCCGGATCGCACCCGTCATCGACAGCGATGAGGCCCGCATCACGGTGAACTCGGAACGGGCAGCGAACTGCGCCATCACGTAGATGGTGCCGATCAGCGCCGCGATCGGCATCAGCTCATACGCATAGGCCGGCAAGCCCAGCGTCACGTACAGGAAAGCATGCTCGATGCGATAAGGCCCCTGCACCGCACGCACCTCGCCCATCATGTCGAAGAACGAGAACAGTGCGAGGAAGGCCACCAGCACGAACAGCACGGACCGATAGATCTCGCTGGCGAAGTAACGGCGCAAGACCCTCATGCGCCCTCCGCCTTGCGGACCAGCAGGATGCGCCGCAGGATGGCCAGCAGTCGCGCTGGGTGCCAGGCGCTGTTGGTGTTGTTGCGCCAGATGAAGAGCAGCCCGATCGCCGCCAGCGCCGCCGCGTGCAGCGGCCACCAGCCGACCATGAAGCCGACCTTGCCCTGCGCGACTACGGCCTGCATGATGCCGACCGCATTGCTGTACGAGACAGCCAGCACCAGCGCAATCATCAGGTTCAGCGTACGGCCGCGGCGCGGATTCACGAAGCCCAGCGGGATCGCCAGCAGCATCTGCATCAGGCACATCAGCGGCACGGCGATGCGCCAAAGCAGTTCGCCCTTGTTCATCGGCGTAGGATCGCGCACCAGATCCAGCGTCGGCAGCACGCGCGCGGACCTGTTGTCCACCAGTTCCTTCTCATTGCGCGACACAACCACCACGTAGCGCTGGAAGTCCATCGTGCGGAAATCCTTGCCACCGGGCTCGCCGTCATAGCGACGGCCGCGGCCAAGCTCGAGCAGCTTGTCGCCACGCTCATCCAGCGTCACCATGCCCTCCTGTGCCACTACCACGCTGTGCAGCGCGCCTTCTCGCTGGCTGACGAACACGTTCTGCACCTTGCTGGCATTCGAGCTCAGGCCTTCGACAAAGAAGATGCGGTCGCCTGCGGCGGATTCCTGGAACTTGCCGGGCGAGATGCGCGAGATGTCCTCCCGGTTGCGGAAACGCTCCTTGTATTCGTACGACAGGCGGCTGGCCCAAGGCGTGAGCCACAGCGACAGCAGCGCGGTGAGGATAACCAGCGGCAAACCGACTTGCAGCACCGGTCGTATCCAGCGCATCAGCGACAGGCCGGACGCAAACCAGACTACCATCTCGGAATCCTGGTAGCTGCGCGCCACGACCAGCAGCACGGCGATAAAGGCCGTCATCGACAGGATGACCGGCAAATAGATCAGGGCGGAGAAACCCAGCAGCGCGACGACGTCGCCTGAGGCCACCTTGCCGGCGGCCGCATCGCCCAGGATGCGGATCAGCATGACAGTGATCACGATCGAGAACAGCGTCGTGAAAACCGCGCCGACCGTGTTCAGCAGCTCGCGGCGGATGGCGCGCTGAAAAATCATTCGGGGACTATAATTGGCAGGGTTTACAGGAGCGGTCATGGACTTTAGCACAAAAGCCTTCAATACGAAAAACGCAATCGCCCAGCACAAGACCGGATGCGCCGTGGTCGCTGTCTATGAAAACGGCAAGCTGTCTGCGCAGGCCAAGGCCCTCGACGACAAGGGCTTCATCAGCGCTGCCATCAAGGGTGGCGACATCTCCGGCAAGGCCGGCAGCACCCTGCTGCTGCAGTGCCCGGGCGCCGCGATACAGCGCGTGCTGCTGGTAGGCCTGGGCAGCGAAGACAACGTCTCGGACCGCAACTTCACCGCTGCGTCGCAAGCCATCGCCCGCGTGCTGGCTACGCTCGGCGCGAACGACGCGCTGCTGGCACTGCCGCTGGACGGCATCAAGGGCCGTGACGCGGAATGGGCGCTGCGCGCGCAAGTGCTCGCGCTGCGCGAGAGCGTGTATCGCGCCGACGGCCTGAAGAGCAAGAAGGATGAATCCAAGACCGGCGTGCGCAAGATTGCATTCGCGGTCGATACGGCCGCTCAGGCCGCCGCCAAGACGACCGTCGCGCAAGCCGTGGCGCTGGCCAATGGCATGGACCTGACCAAGACCCTGGGCAACCTGCCGCCAAACATCTGCACCCCGACCTACCTGGCCAATACGGCCAAGCAGCTGGCCAAGGACCACAAGTTCGGCGTCGAAGTCCTCGACCGCAAGCAGCTGGAAGCGCTGAAGATGGGCAGCTTCCTGTCGGTGACCAATGGCAGCGAGCAGCCGCCGAAGTTCATCGTGTTGAAGCATATGGGTGGCAAGGCCAAGGATGCGCCGATCGTCCTGGTCGGCAAGGGGATTACCTTCGACACCGGCGGTATTTCGCTCAAGCCCGGCCTGGGCATGGATGAGATGAAGTACGACATGTGCGGCGCCGCCTCGGTGCTGGGCACTTTCCGCGCGATTGGCGAAATGCAGCTGAAGCTGAATGTGATCGGCGTGATCCCGACCTGCGAGAACATGCCGTCGGGCCGCGCAACCCGCCCGGGCGACATCGTCACGTCGATGTCGGGACAGACCATCGAGATCCTGAATACCGACGCCGAAGGCCGCCTGATCCTGTGCGACGCCCTCACCTATGTCGAGCGCTTCAAACCGGCTGCCGTGGTTGATATCGCGACACTGACCGGCGCCTGCGTGACGGCGCTCGGCCATCACAACACCGGCCTGTTCACCCGCCATGACGATGCGCACGACAAGCTGGCGAATGAACTGCTGGCCGCCGGCAAGGCCTCGAATGACACCGCATGGCGCATGCCGATCGAGGAGCCTTATCAGGAACAGCTGAAGTCGAACTTCGCCGACATCGCGAACATCGGCGGCCCGCCTGGAGGTTCGATCACGGCGGCCTGCTTCCTCGAGCGCTTCACCCGCAAGTACAATTGGGCACACCTCGACATCGCCGGCACCGCATGGAAGAGCGGCGCGGCCAAGGGCGCAACCGGTCGTCCGGTGCCCTTGCTGACCACTTTCCTGCTGGCCCGCGCCAAGCAGTAAGCAGGCAGATCGCAGTACACAGTAAAGGGAGCTTCGGCTCCCTTTTTTTGGCCGTACCAACAAGAAAAAACAACAAGAGACAATGCGCAAGCATATATGGGGAATATTGGCGGCGCTCTGCATCACGCTGTGGTGCATGCTGCCAACCGCCAATGCGGCCACGCTGTGGAAGGAAGACGTACAGCGCATGGTCGGCGAAAACTACGTCGTCGGCGAAGTGCAGGCCGATATGCCCGCCTGGCCACTGTTTGCGGCCAATCCGGCGCAACCGGACGCCAAGCCCGAGCTGAAGGCCTATGGGTTCGAATCGAACGACTTCGCGACCGTGCGCGGATACAGCGGCAAGCCGATCAACATGTTCGTCGTGATCGACCTGCGCGGTCGCTTCATCGACATCCAGTTGCTGGATCACCGCGAACCGATTTTCCTGCGGCCCGAAGGCACCGCGAAGCTGCAAGCCTATGCGGCGCAGCACAAGGGCCTGAACCTCAGGCACACCATACAGCTGGGGCGCCCTTCCGATACAGCCAGCCACAACTCCCAGTTCGCCTACCTGCCCGGCGTGCAGACCGGAACGATATCGGCCAAGGCCATTTCGCGCACGCTGATGATGGCAGCGGCGAATGTGGCCGTCGCGGCCAAGCTGTCGATACCTGAGGCGCAGGCGACACCGATTGGCGGCAGCGAGCCGTCAGCCGAGACCGCGCCGACGGCTGCAAGAGATTCGGCGAAGGATCCCGCGAAAGACATGGCGAAAGATGCCGCCAAAGAGGTGGCGAAGGACACGACAAAGGAAATGGCGAAAGAATCGCCCAAAGATGCGCAGAAGGAAGCGGCAAAGGATGCTTCGAAGGATGCTTCGAAGGATGCCAAAGCCGACGCCGCCCCCACCGCAACTGCGCGCAATGAAGCCAGCGAGCCGGGCAAGGCCACCGCAGCCGACCCTGTCCCGCCTGCTTCAGGTCTGCCGGCAGGCTCGGCCACCGAACCATCGGCAGCCATGGTGCCCGGCCCCTTGGGCTCCGACTTCAAGACCGCTGCCGGCGGGGAGCCAGACTGGGTCCCGCAATGGCGCGAGCGACGTACCGAAATCATCATCGTGCTGACGGCACTCGCGATGCTGGTCGTCGCCCTGCTGGCTCAGCAGCGACTGAGCGCCAATCCGCGCCAGTTGCGCGTGCTGCGCACCCTGTACCTGCTGTTCACACTGGGCTTCATCGGCTGGACCGCACAAGGTCAGCTGACGATCGTGAACGTCACGGCAGGCATTGAAGCGCTGGTCGCAGGCGATGACCTGAGCTTCCTGATGAACGACCCGATCTCGGTAATCCTGTGGATCTTCACCGGCGTGACCCTGCTGGTCTGGGGGCGCGGCACCTTCTGCGGCTGGCTGTGTCCGTTCGGCGCGCTGCAGGAACTGGTCAGCCTGGTGTCGAACGCGATCGGAATCCGCCAGCGCCGTCTGCGGGCTGCGCTGGACGCGAAACTGAAGTGGATCAAGTACGGCCTGCTGGCGATGATCATCGCCTCGGTGTTTGTCGCACCGAGCTTCGCCAGCTGGGCGGTCGAGATCGAGCCCTTCAAGACTGCTATCAGTCTGTACTTCATGCGCTCATGGCCGTATGTGCTTTGGGCCGGTGCCTGCATCGCGCTGACCGTGTTTGTCTATCGCGGCTACTGCCGCTACATCTGCCCGCTGGGCGCTGCGCTGGCGTCGGTGAGTATTCTGCGCGCATGGGCGTGGCTGCCGCGTCGCGCCGAGTGCGGCACGCCTTGCCAGAGCTGCCGCCACCGCTGCGAATACCAGGCGATCGAGCAATCCGGCAAGATCAATTACCGCGAATGTTTCCAGTGCCTCGATTGCGTCTCCATTTATCAGGATGAGCATCGTTGCCTGCCGCTGATCCAGAACAAGAAGCTGCGCCGCCCCGTGATCGCGATCCAGCCTGTCGGAGAAAAAGCATGATGAACCCACGCCGACAATTCATGCGGGTGGCTCTCGGCCTGTGCGCCGCTGGCCTGTCGCCGCAACTGCTCGCCGCGCAATCGCCCGGCAATGCGCCGCTGGTCTGGCGCCAGCGCGCCATGCTGGGATTTGGTACGACGCTGTGGCTGAAGGCTGCGCACGCGAATGTCGATCAGCTGGAATCGGCACTGGACGAAGCCGTCGCCGCGATCCGGCAGGTTGAAAAGCAGATGAGTTTGTTTGACCCGCACAGCGCGCTGTCGCGCCTGAATGCCCACGGATCCTTGCGCAAGCCTGATCCGGACTTGCTGGCCGTACTTGCACTGGCCAGCGAGGTCTCGGCACGCAGCGACGGTGCTTTCGACGTGAGCATGCAGCCGCTGTGGCGACTGTGGTCGCAGGCCAGCGCACAAGGCGCATTGCCATCGTCACGCGCGGTGGCACAGGCAAAAAACCGGGTGAACTGGCGTGCGGTCGAAGTTTCGCCGACGCAGATCAGGCTGAACCAGCCGGGCATAGCCTTGTCGCTGAACGGCATCGCGCAAGGCTATGCCTCGGATCGCGTAAAAGCCATCTTGCAGTCACGCGGCATAGAGCACGCATTGGTGGATACCGGCGAAACCTCGCTGCTCGGCGAGGCTCCGGATGGCAGCAGATGGAAGTTCAGTATCGAAGACGCTGCCGGCACCGCCGCATCTGCGCAGGCCGGGCAAGCGCCGGCGGTGCAAGCTGCTTCGCCACAGCCACCGCTGCTCACGCATGATGGCCGTGCGATCGCGACGTCATCGGATGCGCATACCGCGTTCAGCGCCGACCACCGCCATCATCACATCATGGATCCGCGTACCGGCTACTCGCCGACGCATTGGTCGTCCGTCACCGTGCTGGCTGGCAGCTGCGCGCTCGCTGATGCGCTGACCAAGGTGTTCTTCATGCTGCCGCCGGACAGGGTACGACCCACCGCGCGTCAGTGGAACGTCGATGTGGTATTGCAGGACAAGGCCGGGCGATGGACCTCGACCTTGCAAGACCGGGCGATAGGATAAGCGGCTGACCGGGCATTTGCCCTCGCAACCGCATCAGAGCTGCGGCACCGCCCAGCAACGGGCTTCCGGTTAACGGAATTGACGACGGCGCGGCGGCGGCGTCTGGCCATCCGTGCGCGGCTTCAGGTGACGGAACATGATTCGACCTTTATTCAGGTCGTAGGGCGAGAGTTCCAGCGTCACGGCATCGCCTGCCAGGATTCGAATATTGTGCTTGCGCATCTTCCCGCCGGAGTAAGCGACGAGTGAATGTCCATTCTCCAGCGTCACGCGAAAGCGTGAATCAGGGAGCACCTCGTCCACCGTTCCATGCATTTCAAGAAGTTCTTCTTTTGCCATGATATGTCCTCGGATTGAAAGATTATTTAAAGGAAGGGAATAGCCCGAGCAGGTTCACGCTGCGCGCTGCCCCAGCCAGAGGTGTGCCTCGTCGATTGCGTAATTCACCGCATCTTCGCGCGAAGAAAATTGCGGCGTGAATTTGAACACCCGGTCATGGCTGCCGTTGCGAATCGACACCAGCGCCGTGTATCTGCCCGTCTCATTGGTCCGGGTCATCGGTGAAATTTGGTATTTGCCTACTGAGAATACTTGTTTTGGTATAGAAATCATATTTTTGGAGGCATAAGCATGCGCTCCGTATCAGAAAAAATTGCTCGATTCGCACGCCGTAGCGGGTCGATCAAGCTCCCCTGCATCGCAAATGCTTGATTGCGATGGGCAGTGAGGCTCGCCGTATTCGGAGAAGTTCGACGCGCACTGATCTCTGGATCAATGCGTCAGAGAGGTGGGCAGTGTGGGAGGTCTGCAGACCGTGTCAGACGACAGTCGCCACACAGGTGAGCGTATTGAGGCGACGCCCGCATGATACACAGTTTTGCGCCGATCGCTGAAAAATCGCTGGAATTCACGGCTGGACCGAAAAAGCCCTCTTGCCCGGGGTGAGGCCAAGATCCGGCGAATTCATCCCACGAGCAGCCCGCAATCAGCCCGCAAGCAGCGCGCAAGCAGCCCGGGGTCAGCCCGATTTGAAAGCCTCAGATCCGTCGGGAATCCGGCAAGAGCGCGCCTGCATAGGGGCCCTCGGGTACCATACGGTCATTGCTGGCCAGGCGCGACGCGCTTGGCGGCGGTATCGCGGGCAAGCAGGCAATCCGTCGGGATGGCTTGCCTTTGCCTGCAAGACTGCTCCATTACAAGAATTTTGAATCCATGAAGATCGCCACCTGGAACGTCAACTCGCTCAAAGTCCGCCTGCCACAAGTGCTGCAATGGCTGGACTCATCACAGGTCGACGTGCTCTGCCTGCAAGAAACCAAGATGACCGACGACAAATTCCCGGTCGCCGAAATCGAGGCCGCCGGCTATCAGGTAGCGTTCACGGGTCAGAAGACTTATAACGGCGTCGCGATCCTGTCGAAGCTGCCGCTGGCCGATGTGGTGAAGAACAATCCGCGTTTCGAGGACGAGCAGCAGCGCGTCATCAGCGCGACCATCGATGGCATGCGCATCGTCTGCGCTTACATCCCGAACGGACAGGAAGTCGGTTCCGACAAATACGCGTACAAGCTGCGCTGGCTCGATGCCCTGCACGACTGGCTGGCTGACGAAATCAAGCAGCATCCGAACCTGGCGCTGCTGGGCGACTACAACATCGCGCCCGAAGATGGCGATGTCTATGACCCGGTCGAATGGCAAGGCATGGTGTTGTGCTCGGATGCCGAGCGCGCCGCGTTCCAGCGCCTGTGCGCGCTGCCGATGAAGGATGCCTTCCGCCTGTTCCCGCAGGCAGAGAAGCTGTACAGCTGGTGGGATTACCGTCAGATGAACTTCCGCCGCAACCGCGGCCTGCGCATCGACCACATCCTGCTGACGCCGCCGCTGGCCGAGCGCTGCACGGCCTGCGAAATCGACAAGCTGCCACGCAAGTGGGAGCAGCCCTCAGACCATACCCCGGTGATCGCGACGCTGTCGTCCTGACGCATGTCCGCCTGACCAACCTACGCGCGTCAGGCCGCCGAATTCTGCTCCAGACATTGCTTCAGCCGCTGCAAGTCGGCTTGTACCAGTGACAGGTCTTGCTTCCATTCCGGCTCGTTCATCACGGCCGGCCGGAATGCCGTGAACAACACTTCACTGCCGTCATCGTTCGGCACCACGCGCATCGGCACCAGTACCGGCACGCCGCCCTCCGGCGTGACCACGTGATCGAGGATGCCATGCTCGGTGGGGCCGATGAAGGCAAGTTTTGCCTCCACCTCGCCGGTATCCACGATCCAATGATCCCCTGCTGGCCGTACCGACCGGCAAAGCCCGGAGGCCCACTGCGGCAGGTTGCGCGCATCGGCTGCGAAAGCCGTCACCGCGGCAGGCGGGACGGCAATCGAAACCGACAGGGTGACCGAAGCCTTCATGACGACTAGGACTGCAGCGCCTCGCGAATCTGCTGCAGCGACGACGGATCTTCGATCGTCGTCAAATCGCCGGGGTCCCTGCCCTCGCAGATCGCCTGGATGGAACGGCGCAGCAACTTGCCGGAACGGGTCTTGGGCAGCAGCGTCACCACATGCACACGCGAAGGACGGGCCACCGCGCCGAGCTGGTGGTCGACCACGCCGAAGATTTCCTTTTCCATCTGCTTCTTCGCCTCCGGCGTCGACACCTTCTCGGAGTGCTTGGGAATCACAAAGGCAACGGCAACCTGCCCCTTGACCTTGTCCTCGACGCCGACCACGGCGACTTCGGACACGTTGTCATGACTGGAAATGCTCTCTTCGATCTCGCGCGTGCCGAGGCGATGGCCGGCGACGTTGATGACGTCGTCGGTACGGCCGAGGATGAAGTAATAGCCATCGGCATCGCGGATGCCCCAGTCGAAGGTCGAGTACACCTGCTCGGTGCTGAAGTTCGACCAGTACGATTTGATGAAGCGCTCGTCGTTGCCGAACACGGTCTGCAGGCAGCCCGGCGGCAGCGGGCCCTCGATGACGACCACACCTTTCTGGTTAGCGCCGCACAGTTCGCCGCTGGCTTCGTTGAGGATCTTCACGCGGTAGCCCGGCATCGGCACGCCCGGGCTGCCGAGGCGGGTCGGCTTGTCCTCGATGCCCTTGGCGATCGACAGGATGGGCCAGCCGGTCTCGGTCTGCCAGTAGTTGTCGATGATGGGCACACCCAGCTGTTCGGCAATCCAAGCCGACGTGCTTTCGTCCAGCGGCTCGCCCGCAAGGTACAGCGCCTTCAGCGACGACAGGTCGTGCTTCTGCATCAGTTCCGGCGGCTGCTTCTTCAGCACGCGCACCGCGGTCGGCGCGGAGAACATGCGCGAAACCTTGTGCTTCTCGACGATCTGCCACCAGATCGACGCGTCCGGGCGCAGCGGCGTGCCTTCATAGACGATGGTCGCCATGCCGGCAATCAGCGGGCCATAGACGATGTACGAATGACCAACCACCCAACCGATGTCGGAGGTGGAGAAATAGGTTTCGCCCGGCTTGCCGCAGTAGATGTGCTCCATCGACGTCGCCAGCGCAACCGCGTAGCCGCCGACATCGCGCTGCACGCCCTTCGGCGTGCCGGTGGTGCCCGAGGTGTACAGGATGTAGGAGATATCGTCCGACTTCAGCCAGGTGACCGGCACCTGCGCATCGATGTGCTTTTCGCGCAGCGACGCGTAGTCGACGTCGCGGCCGGCGACCAGATTCATCGGTGCCAGATGGCGGTTCACCAGCAGTACATGGTCGGGCTTGTGCGTCGCAAGCTGGATGGCTTCATCCAGCAGCGGCTTGTAGGGGATGGCCTTGCCGCCACGCGAGCCGGCGTCGGCCGACACGATCAGCTTGGGCTTGGCATCATCGACGCGGGTCGCGAGACTGTTGGCCGCGAAGCCGCCGAACACCACCGAGTGGATCGCGCCGATGCGCGCGCAGGCCAGCATCGCGAAGGTCGCTTCCGCGATCATCGGCATGTAGATCAGCACGCGATCGCCCTTGCCCACGCCCAGCGATTGCATGATGGCTGCGGTGCGCTCGACTTCGCGCTGCAGCTCCTTGAAAGTCCAGGTCTGCTCGACCGGCGTGCCATCCGGCGTCTGTTCGGTGGTGATCGCGATCAGCGCGGTGGTGTCGCCCTGCTTCTGCGCCCAGCGGTCGACCGCGTTGTGGCACAAGTTGGTCTCGCCGCCGACGAACCATTTGGCAAACGGCGGGCGGTCGTAGTCGACCACGCGCTCAAATGGCTTGTGCCAATCGATGCGCTTCGCTTCTTCAGTCCAGAAGCCTTCAGGATCGTCAATCGACTTGCGGTAAAACGCCTCGTAGTTCATATCCCCTCCAGGTCATTGCATTTGAACGTTGGCGCCCCTTGGAACGCACGCCGCGCAGTGATCGCGGCCGCTAGCGTTGCCAGAGGCGCCATGCATATTTTTCGGAGACTACAGGTGTTGCCTGAACTTCCTGGCACAAGGCCGCCCGGGTAAGGCGGCCCTGTACGTTACAGCAGGTGTTGCGACAGGTGTTGCGACAGGTATTGCCGCAGGTGTTTCATGAGGTACTGCACCGGAAATTTACAGGGTATCGCCCGGTACACGCACCCAACCTTCCATCAGCACGCGGGCGCTGCGACTCATGATCGCCTTGGTCACGCTCCACTCGCCGTTTTCCTGTTTGGCTTCCGCGCCGACACGCAGCGTGCCGGACGGATGGCCGAAGCGCACTGCCTGGCGCTCGCCGCCACCGGCCGCTGTATTGACCAGCGTGCCGGGAATCGCAGCCGCCGTGCCGATGGCCACTGCGGCAGTGCCCATCATCGCGTGGTGCAGCTTGCCCATCGACAGCGCGCGCACCAGCAGGTCGACGTCACCGGCTGTCACCGGCTTGCCGCTGGACGACACATAGTCGACCGGCTTGGCGACGAAGGCGACTTTCGGCGTGTGCTGGCGCTGCGCTGCTTCCGACACGTCCTTGATCAGGCCCATGCGCACAGCGCCATGGGCGCGAATGGTTTCGAACATCGCGAGCGCCCTGGCGTCGCCATTGATCGCTTCCTGCAGTTCGGTGCCGGTGTAACCGATGGCATCGGCATTGACGAAGATGGTCGGGATGCCGGCATTGATCATGGTTGCCTTCAGCGTGCCGACACCCGGCACCTCGAGGTCATCGACCAGATTCCCGGTCGGGAACATCGAACCGCCCGCGCCCTCTTCTTCCGCTGCCGGATCCATGAACTCCAGCTGCACTTCGGCGGCCGGGAATGTCACGCCGTCGAGCTCGAAGTCGCCGGTCTCCTGCACTTCGCCATTGGTCATCGGCACGTGCGCGATGATGGTCTTGCCGATATTGGCTTGCCAGATGCGGATGACGGCGACGCCATCCTTGGGCAGGCGCGCCGCATCGACCAGGCCATGGCTGATCGCGAACGGTCCGACGGCTGCGGACAGGTTGCCGCAATTGCCGCTCCAGTCAACGAAGGCCTTGTCGATCGACACCTGGCCGAACAGGTAGTCGACGTCATGGTCGGGCTTGCTGCTCTTCGACAGGATCACGGTCTTGCTGGTGCTGGACGTGGCGCCGCCCATGCCATCGATCTGCTTGCCGTACGGATCGGGGCTGCCGATCACACGCATCAGCAGCGCATCGCGCGCCTTGCCGGGCACTTGCGCTGCCTCGGGCAAATCCTTCAGATTGAAGAACACGCCCTTGCTGGTGCCGCCGCGGATGTAGGTGGCCGGGACTTTGATCTGGGGTTTGAATGACATCGTTATTCCACTGATTGTTCGTGCTTGAACCAGAAAGCACTGGATCCCGGTTCATACCGGGATCCAGTGTCTTTCCCTAGCCTTTCAACAGGCTTACGCCGCCTTGGACGATTCGAGGAAGTCCTGCGCGAAGCGCTGCAGCACGCCGCCGGCCTCGTAGATCGATACTTCTTCATCGCTGTCGAGGCGGCAGGTGACCGGCACTTGCACGGTCTCGCCGTTCTTGCGATGAATGACCAGGGTCAGGTCGGCACGCGGCTTGCGCTGGCCGATCACGTCATAGGTCTCGGTGCCGTCCAGCTGTAGCGTTTTCCTGTTCACGCCGGCCTTGAACTCCAGCGGCAGCACGCCCATGCCGATCAGGTTGGTGCGATGGATGCGCTCGAAGCCTTCGGCGACGATCGACTCCACGCCAGCGAGGCGCACGCCCTTGGCCGCCCAGTCACGCGACGAACCCTGACCGTAGTCAGCGCCGGCGATGATGATCAGCGGCTGCTTGCGGTTCATGTAGGTCTCGATCGCTTCCCACATGCGCATGACCTTGCCTTCCGGCTCGACGCGCGCCAGCGAACCTTTCTTCTGCTGGCCGTCGACGATGGCCATTTCATTGACCAGGGTCGGGTTGGCGAAAGTCGCACGCTGTGCCGTCAGGTGGTCGCCGCGGTGCGTGGCGTAGGAGTTGAAGTCTTCTTCCGGCAGGCCCATCTTGTGCAGGTACTCACCGGCTGCCGAATTCATCAGGATCGCGTTCGACGGCGACAGGTGGTCGGTGGTGATGTTATCCGGCAGCAGTGCCAGCGGACGCATGCCCTTCAGCGTGCGCTCGCCTGCCAGCGCGCCCTCCCAGTATGGCGGACGGCGGATGTAGGTCGACTGCGGACGCCAGTCGTACAGCGGCTTGACCTGCGCGCCGCTATCAGCGCGGATCGCGAACATCGGCTCGTAGACCTTGCGGAAGTGTTCGGGCTTCACGCTCGACTTCACGATAGCGTCGATCTCTTCATCGGTCGGCCAGATGTCCTTCAGGCGGATTTCCTTGCCGTCGACGACGGTCAGCACGTCCTTCTCGATATCGAAGCGCACGGTACCGGCAATCGCGTAAGCCACAACCAGCGGCGGCGATGCGAGGAAGGCCTGCTTCGCGTACGGGTGAATACGGCCGTCGAAGTTGCGGTTGCCCGACAGCACAGCGGTGGCGTACAGGTCGCGGTCGATGATCTCCTGCTGGATCTTCGGATCGAGCGCGCCCGACATGCCGTTGCACGAGGTGCAGGCATAGGCGACGACGCCGAAGCCCAGCTTCTCGAGGTCGCCCATCAGGCCGGCTTCTTCGAGGTACATGGT
Source organism: uncultured Bifidobacterium sp. (assembly GCA_964634245.1). Classification (GTDB taxonomy): domain Bacteria; phylum Pseudomonadota; class Gammaproteobacteria; order Burkholderiales; family Burkholderiaceae_D; genus Pernthalerella. Next base: position 62,739 of record CAZWIE010000008.1, on the reverse strand, counting down.
GACGGCCTTGGAGCCCGGGGCCAGCGAGGACTTGACCCACGGCTTCCTGACCAAACCCAGCTTGTTCGCGTTGCGTGCCAGCAGGGCGGCGGCGATCACATTGCGCGGGTTCGAGGTGTTGGTGCAGCTGGTGATCGCAGCGATGATCACGGCGCCGTCCGGCATCTGGCCCGGGGTCTCTTCCCACTTGCCGGCGATGCCCTTGGCAGCCAGATCGGTGGTGGCAAGACGCGCATGCGGGTTGGACGGGCCAGCCATGTTGCGCACGACGGTCGACAGGTCGAACTGCAGCACGCGCTCGTACTCGGCGTTGGCGAGGCTGTCAGCCCACAGGCCGGCAGTCTTCGCATAGGTCTCGACCAGCGCGACGTTCTCGTCGGTACGGCCGGTCAGCTTCAGGTACTGGATGGTCTGCTCGTCGATCGCGAACATGGCCGCGGTCGCGCCGTATTCCGGTGCCATGTTGGAGATGGTTGCGCGGTCGCCCAGCGTCAGCGCGCGTGCGCCCGGGCCATAGAACTCGAGGTAGGCACCGACGACTTTCGACTTGCGCAGGAACTCGGTCAGCGCCAGCACGATGTCGGTCGCGGTGATGCCCGGCTGCGGCTTGCCCGACAGCTCGACGCCGATGATGTCCGGCAGGCGCATCCACGATGCGCGGCCCAGCATCACGTTCTCGGCTTCGAGGCCGCCGACACCGATCGCGATCACGCCCAGCGCATCGACGTGCGGGGTGTGGCTGTCGGTACCGACGCAGGTATCAGGATAGGCGACGCCTTGATCGGCATGAATCACCGGCGACATGCGCTCGAGGTTGATCTGATGCATGATGCCATTGCCCGGCGGGATCACGTCGACGTTCTTGAACGCGTGCTTGGTCCAGTCGATGAAATGGAAGCGGTCTTCGTTGCGGCGATCTTCGATGGCGCGGTTTTTCTCGAACGCCTGCGGGTCATAGCCGCCGCATTCGACAGCCAGCGAGTGATCGACGATCAACTGCACCGGCACCACCGGGTTCACCTTGGCCGGGTCGCCGCCCTGATCCGCAATCGCGTCGCGGAGACCCGCCAGATCGACCAGTGCGGTCTGGCCGAGGATGTCATGACAGACCACGCGCGCCGGGAACCACGGGAAGTCCAGTTCGCGCTTGCGCTCGATCAGCTGCTTCAGCGAAGCGGTCAGCGTCGCCGGGTCGCAGCGGCGCACGAGGTTCTCGGCGAGCACGCGCGAGGTGTACGGCAGCTTGTCATAGGCGCCGGGCTGGATCGCTTCGACGGCTTCGCGCGCGTCGAAATAGTCGAGTTTCGTACCGGGCAGGGATTTGCGGTGGGCAGTGTTCATGGTCTGCGATGCATCTTGGGGTAATCGGTGGGGGAATGCATCCGCATCCCCCCTGCTTTGCTGCTGGCGCGCCGGCCGCGGCCGGGCGTCGATATTGCCGCGTCAGCGCGCATGGCCTGCGCGCTGCGCTTCACATCATTTGCGCTTCGAGATCGGCACAAATTTGAGATTTTCCGGACCGACGTAGTTTGCGCTCGGGCGGATGATCTTGTTGTCGATGCGCTGCTCGATGATGTGAGCTGCCCAGCCCGAGGTACGCGAGATCACGAACAGCGGCGTGAACATCGCGGTCGGCACGCCCATCATGTGGTACGAGACAGCCGAGAACCAGTCGAGGTTCGGGAACATCTTCTTCACGTCCCACATCACGGACTCGAGACGCTCGGCGATGTCGAACATCTTGGTCGAGCCGGCGTCCTTCGACAGGTTGCGTGCCACTTCCTTGATGACCTTGTTACGCGGATCGGAGATCGTGTAAACCGGGTGACCGAAGCCGATGATGACTTCCTTGTTCTCGACGCGACGGCGGATGTCGGCTTCAGCCTCGTCCGGGTTGTCGTAGCGCTTCTGGATCTCGAAGGCGACTTCGTTCGCGCCGCCATGCTTGGGGCCGCGCAGCGCGCCGATCGCGCCGGTGATGGCCGAGTGCATGTCCGAACCCGTGCCGGCGATCACGCGACCGGTGAAGGTCGATGCGTTGAACTCGTGCTCCGCGTACAGGATCAGCGAGGTGTGCATCGCCTTTTCCCACAGCGCCGACGGCTTCTTGCCGTGCAGCAGATGCAGGAAGTGGCCGCCGATCGAGTCATCGTCGGTCTCGACTTCGATGCGGGTGCCATTGTGGCTGTAGTGGTACCAGTACAGCAGCATCGAGCCCAGCGATGCCATCAGGCGGTCGGCGATGTCACGCGCGCCCGGGGTGTTGTGGTCATCCTTTTCCGGCAGCACGCAGCCCAGCGCCGACACGCCGGAGCGCATCACGTCCATCGGGTGCGACGACGCCGGCAGCCATTCGAGCACAGCCTTGACGTTCGCCGGCAGGCCGCGCAGTGCCTTCAGCTTCTGCTTGTAGGCCTTCAGTTCGGCGGCGGTCGGCAGCTTGCCGTGCACCAGCAGGTGGGCGATCTCTTCGAATTCGCAGGCGTCAGCGACATCGAGGATGTCGTAGCCGCGGTAGTGCAGGTCATTGCCGGTCTTGCCGACGGTGCACAGTGCGGTATTGCCGGCGGTAACGCCGGACAGTGCCACGGATTTCTTCGGCTTGAAGCCGCTCGCTTGTTGTTCGCTCATGGTTGTGCTTCCTCTTCGTCGTTGGCAGTGGCTCGTGGCGCCTGCCGATTGTGGTTATGCGTAACTCGTCTTGCCTGGTCGTACTTGTGCGATTCAGGCCGGCAGCGCCATCTTCGGGAGCGTGGCAGCGGCCGGCCGGTATTCCTTACTTGGCCTTCTGCTGTGCAAACAGCGCATCCAGCTTTTGCTCGAAGTCGTGATAGCCGATGCGGTCATACAGTTCCATGCGGGTCTGCATGATGTCGACCACGTTCTTCTGCGTGCCGTCGCGGCGCACGGCCTGGTAGACGGTCTCTGCGGCCTTGTTCATTGCGCGGAAGGCCGACAGCGGATACAGCACGAGGCCGACGTCGGCGTCGCGCAGTTCGTCGACCGTGTACAGCGGGGTCGCGCCGAATTCGGTGATATTGGCCAGGATCGGCACCTTCACCGCGGCAGCGAATTGCTTGTACATCTCGAGCTGGGTGATCGCTTCCGGGAAGATCATGTCGGCACCGGCTTCGACGCAGGCGACAGCGCGGTCGATCGCCGCTTCCAGGCCTTCGACGGCGAGCGCGTCGGTACGGGCCATGATCACGAAGTTCTCATCGGTACGCGCATCGACGGCAGCCTTCACGCGGTCAACCATCTCCTGCTTGGAGACGATTTCCTTGTTCGGACGATGGCCGCAACGCTTCGCGCCGACCTGGTCTTCGATGTGGATCGCGGCAGCGCCGAACTTGATCATCGATTTCACGGTACGCGCGACGTTGAAAGCCGACGAACCGAAGCCGGTATCGACGTCGACCAGCAGCGGCAGGTCGCAGACGTCGGTGATGCGGCGCACGTCGGTCAGCACGTCATCGAGGTTGGAGATGCCGAGGTCCGGCAGGCCCAGCGAGCCGGCAGCGACACCGCCACCCGACAGGTAGATGGCGCGGAAGCCGGCGCGCTTGGCCAGCAGTGCGTGGTTGGCATTGATCGCGCCGATGACCTGCAGCGGCGACTCTTCCTTCATCGCCTGCCTGAAGCGGGCGCCCGGGGATGCGAGGCTCATGTGAGTTGTCCTGTTCTTACGGTTTCAGGGGGGATAAACAGGGAAGCCATATTGCAATCGCTGTGCCAATCGACCATCGGAATAGGTTTCAAAAAAGCAAGAAAAAAAGCCCCTTGAAAACAAGGGCTTGCCGTCCGATCTCCGGACGCGACGTCGATAATGGGCTGGCATTGCGTTTCAAGCTGTGTTTCAATGTTCACCTTAATTGAAACATGAAACGTTTGCGAAACATCACTTGAGACAGCACAGATGCTGCGAGGCGTCCTGATTGCGGCCTGATTGCGTCCTCTTCGCCTCCTGCTTTGCGCCGGCTTTTCGCGCTCGTCACCCGCAGATCACCTACCCAAGTCCCAACTGAGCATGGTTCGCCCACCCCTCCCCGCCCGCGACAACAGCTCTCGCCCGGTTTTCTGGACGGTGTCGATCTCGCGCCTGTTCGACCTGTTCCGCGACATCTCGGTCGAATACGCCGATCGCGCGACCATCGAGCCGATACAGCTGGGCTTCGAAGAAGCGGTTGCCCACATCCGCGAACGCCTGCAGACCGAGCGCTGCGACGCGGTGATCTCGGCCGGTTCGAACGGCGCGTATCTGAAGAGTCATTTGTCGCTGCCGGTGGTGATCGCGAAGGCGACCGGTTTCGACGTGATGCAGGCCTTGGCACGTGCGCGCAAGATCGCACCCGAGATCGGCCTGATCAACTATCAGGAACCGCTGCCCGAACTGGAAGAATTCCAGCAGACCTTCGGCCTGCCCATACTGCAGCGCACCTATGTGACCGTGGAAGATGCGCGCGCACAGATCAGCGAGATGAAGGCCGCTGGCGTGAAGGCCATCGTCGGCGCCGGCCTGATCACGGACCTGGCCGAGGAAGCGGGACTGGCAGGCGTGTTCGTCTACTCGGCCGGCTCGATCCGTCAGGCCTTCGAGGATGCATTCGACATCGCACGTGCAACGCGGCAGGAAGCGCCGCGCGGCCGCTTGCACGCAGTGTCGGTTGACCTGCGCGCCAAGCACGGAATGAAGGCGCTGCGCGGCGACTCCGACGCCATGCAGGCACTGCGGCAGACGGTGACGATGTATGCGAAGTCGCCGGCCACGGTGCTGATCGAAGGCGAGACCGGCACCGGCAAGGAACTGGTGGCGCATGCCATTCATCGCGAGAGCCAGCGCGGCAGCAATGACCGGCCTTTCGTCGCGGTGAACTGCGGCGCGATTGCGGAATCTCTGCTGGAGTCCGAATTGTTCGGCTATGAAGAAGGCGCATTCACCGGCTCGCGCCGTGGCGGCCACGCCGGCCTGTTCGAGTCCGCGCATCGTGGCACGCTGTTCCTCGACGAGATCGGCGAAATGCCACTGGCCTTGCAGACGCGCCTGCTGCGTGTGCTGGAAGAAAAGGAAGTGGTGCGCGTCGGTGGCACACGGCCGATCCCGATTGATGTGCGCATCATCAGCGCCACGCACTGCAGGCTCGATGAACGCGTCGCTGACGGTCGCTTCCGGGCCGACCTGTTCTACCGCCTCGGCGTGTTGCGGCTGGCGATACCGGCGCTGCGCGAACGACGCGAGGACATCGTGCCACTGGCCGAGTGGTTCCTGAAACAATCGCTGGCGGAATTGGGCGTGCGGCCGAATGCGAACCTGCATGCCGAGCTGCAGGCCTGTGCCCTCACCCTGCAGCCGTGGCGCTGGCCCGGCAACGTACGCGAACTGCGCAACCTGATGCAACGTGTTGCGCTCTTTCTCGCCGTCGAGCCCTTGCAGGCGCTGACGCCAGCCTTCCTCGCGCAACTGGCGCCGGAACTCGACACCATGCTGCCCGCGCAAAACCTTTCATCGACGCAGATTCGGGCCATGCAGCCGGGAATGACAACGAAAGCGGATTACCGTGGAAAGGCATCTCTTGCCACTGCAATTGTCAGCGATATGGCATTGAAGGCGGCGCTGACCCGCTTCAATGGGAATCGTGCTGAAGCGGCCGCGCATCTGGGCATCAGCCGGACCACGTTGTGGCGCCGGCTGAAAGACCTGGGCTGAAAAAACTCAATCGTCCTTGCCGCCGTCGATACCCAGTTCCTGGATCTTGCGCGTGATCGTGTTGCGGCCGATGCCAAGGCGAATCGCGGCGTCATTCTTGCGACCATGCGTATGTTTGAGCGCCGTCTTGATCAGAGCCGACTCGAACATGCGGCCGAGCGCATCCATCACTTCCGGTTGGCCCGCAGACAGCATCTGCGCCGCTTCCGCTTCCAGCATGCTGACCCAGCTGCTGCGCTCTTGCGACGCGCCGACCATCACCGGTGCGGCAGCCTCGCGTGCCACCGGCATCGCATCGCCGTTGTAACTGAAAGTCGACGGCATTGCCGCAACAGTTGTAGGCGATGACAACGGCATCGTGTTCACGGGCATGGAGCCTGCCGCCATCGAGGCAGCGTGCATGGTCGCACCCGGCATCGCCGCACCCGAGCCTTCGATCAGCTCCGGCGGCAAGTCCTTGATCTCCACCGTCTGGCCCGGGGCCATCACGGTGATCCAGTTGCACAGGTTCTCGAGCTGACGCACGTTGCCCGGCAGGTCCAGCGAGCTCAGGAAATGCATGGCCTGATCCGACAGGCGCTTGGCTTCGACGCCGAGCTGGCGCGCGCTCTGCGCGAGGAAATGACGAGCCAGCACCGGAATGTCTTCGCGACGCTCGCGCAGTGACGGCAGGCGCAGGCGGATCACGTTCAGGCGGTGATACAAGTCTTCACGGAACAGACCGTCGCGCACGCGCTGCTCGAGATTCTGGTGGGTCGCTGCGATCACGCGCACATTGGCCTTCAGCGACTGATGGCCGCCGACGCGATAGAAGTGGCCATCCGACAGCACGCGCAGCAGGCGCGTCTGCAAATCGAAAGGCATGTCGCCGATTTCATCGAGGAACAGCGTGCCGCCTTCGGCCTGTTCGAAGCGACCGCGGCGCATCGCCTGCGCACCGGTGAACGCGCCGCGCTCGTGGCCAAACAGTTCGGATTCGAGCAAGTCCTTCGGAATCGCGGCGGTGTTGAGCGCGATGAAGGGCTGCGCTGCGCGCGGGCTGTGCTTGTGCAGCGCGCGTGCGACCAGCTCCTTGCCGGAACCGGATTCGCCGGTGATCAGCACCGTCACGTTCGACTGCGACAGGCGGCCGATTGCACGGAACACATCCTGCATGGCGGCAGCCGAGCCGAGGATCTCGGGGTTTTCGGCCGCTGCGGCCTCGCCGCCCGATTCGCGCAAGCTTTCTTCCAGCGCGCGGCGAATCAGTTCGACCGCCTTGTCGAGGTCGAAAGGCTTGGCCAGGTATTCGAAAGCGCCGCCCTGGAAGGCCGCGACCGTGGAATCGAGGTCGGAAAACGCGGTCATCACGATGACCGGCAGTCCCGGATGGCGCGCCTTGACGATCTGCAGCAGCTCGAGGCCGGACTCGCCCGGCATGCGGATGTCCGAGACCAGCACCTGCGGGGTGCCGGACTGCAGCGCATCCACGGCGTCCCTGACGTTGGCGAAGCTACGGGTGGCGAGGTTTTCGCGAGCCAGGGCCTTTTCCAGGACCCAGCGTATCGATTCGTCGTCGTCGACTATCCAGATTGGTTTCATGTGCATTCTTGTGGGGCGATGCTGCACCCTAATTTTGCACCATATCAGTGCAAATTAATGCACTGACTTATGGCAACGCGATCAGGATGCGGAAGTCTGTCAGTCCGGGCCGGCTTTCGCATTCGATAACGCCTGAATGCTGCTGTATGAAGGTCTGGGCCAGTGTCAGCCCCAGCCCGCTGCCCCCATCCCTGCCGGAGACGAGCGGATAAAAGATCCTGTCCTTCAATTCAGCCGGTATACCCGGACCGTTATCAACGATATGCAAGTCTAGTGCCAGCCGATAACGGACTTTGGCAATCGTGATCGAGCGTGCGATCCGGCTGCGCAAGATGAGTTCGGCATCGCCATTTGCAATGCGAGGTGCGAGCGCCTGGGCCGCGTTATGCGCGATGTTGAGCACCGCCTGGATCAGTTGCTCCTTGTCGCCCCTAAACTCGGGCAGCGACAAGTCGTAATCACGCACGATACGCAAGCCCTGCGGGAACTCGGCAAGGATCAGGCTGCGCACGCGCTCGAATACTTCATGGATGTTCACGTCGCCGACAATCTGCGGGCGGCGATGCGGGGCCAGCAGGCGATCGACCAGGGTCTGCAGGCGGTCGGATTCCTTGATGATCACCTGCGTGTATTCGCGCAAGTCCTTCAGCCCCTGTCCCGGCAACTCCAGTTCCAGCAATTGCGCAGCCCCGCGTATGCCCCCCAGCGGATTCTTGATCTCATGCGCGAGGTTGCGGATCAGTTCCTTGTTCGCCTGTGTCTGGTCGAGGATGCGCTCTTCGCGGTCGAGCTTCACTTGCTGCACGTTCTCACGCAACTCGATCAGCACCGGATTGTCCGGGTCATCGATGACGGAGATGACCATGTTCAGATGCAGCGCACTACGCCCGATGCGCTCGAGCACGAGGTCTTCGCGCTTCTCGTCGAATTTCCTCTGCATCGCCTGATCGAAAATCACCGACAGCTTCGCGCCATTGACGAACAGGTCGGCCAGCCTCTGGCGGTGCAAGACCTTGAACGAATTTTCCAGCAGGGTTTCGGCTGCCGCGTTCGCATAAGCGATGCGTCCCTGGGTATCGAGGATCAGGACGGCCGAGGCAAGCAGGTCGAGGCCGCCCAGCGAGGTGGACAGGATATTGAGCATGGATGTCGAATGCGATCCGGCAGGCCGGATCAGGGAAACGGGATGGGTCTCGATGGTTCGCAGTGGTTCGGGATGGTTCTCGGCATGGTCAGGGTTTGTTCTGGCTACCGTGCCCAGACTTGCAAGAACCGCGCCTTGCAGCAGTTTACCGCCCCCGCCTGACCTCGCCGAAGCGCCTTGTGGCTACAGCGCCTTATTTTAATTGCCCGATCTCGCGCCGCAGCGCTTCGAGGTTCTTTTCGCTGCGAGCGATCTCATCGCGCATCAGGGTGACGCGCTCCTGGTACTTCGCATAATTGCGTTCGCTGCCCAGGCGTTCGGGCTCGCCGTTCTGGTATTCCTTGCGCAACTCGGCCAGTTTGCCCTCCTCGGCCCGCACTTCATCCATCAGGATTTGCAAACGATCCTGGTCGCGGCGCTTCTGCACCTGGCTATCGATGCGCGGAAAGCCAGTATCCGCCTTGGCCTGCAGCGTCGGCCCCGGTATCTGCGACAGGGGTTCGAGGTCGAGCCGGCGGCAACCGCGGGTGTCGCCGGTATTGCGGTATTCGCGCACGCCATTGGGTTGTGTGCACAGGTAAACGCCCTGAGCCTGCGCGGGCGCCGGCATCACGCCGGGCAGCGCCAGCGCTGCCAGGGCCGCGTACAGAAACCCGCACCGGGCGCCATAGCGAACCGATTCTCGAGTGGATTCTCGGGTGGATTCTCGGGTGGATTCCGGGATGGCATCGCGAATGCCATCCCGGGTTGCATATCGAAGTGCTGGCCAGAGTAAATTCATGCTCATCGTCCTTGGTTTGCGGCAGCCTTCCTTGCCCGGTTCGCCCCCCTCATCAGGAGAGTGGCAATCCGGACTGAGCTTGCTCCTTGTATACCAGAACTCTGTTTGACCAATTTATCAATAAAACAACAGCGCAGATGAAAAAAGAGGCAGCCGAAGCTGCCTCTTTTATCTTGCCGATGTACCTGTAATTCCGGAGGGAAATTACAGCGAGTAGTACATGTCGAACTCGATCGGGTGCGTGGTCATGCGGAAGCGGGTGACTTCCTGCATCTTCAGCTCGATGTAAGCGTCGATCATGGTGTCGGTGAAGACGCCACCGCGGGTCAGGAACTCGCGATCCTTGTCCAGCGCTTCGAGTGCCTGGTCGAGCGACGAGCACACGGTCGGGATCTTTGCGTCTTCTTCCGGCGGCAGGTGGTACAGGTCCTTCGATGCTGCCTCGCCCGGGTGGATCTTGTTCTGCACGCCGTCCAGGCCTGCCATCAGCAGGGCTGCGAAGCACAGGTACGGGTTCGCCGACGGATCCGGGAAGCGGGTCTCGATACGACGGCCCTTCGGGTTCGCGACGTGCGGAATACGGATCGAAGCCGAACGGTTACGAGCCGAGTAAGCCAGCTTGACCGGTGCTTCGAAGCCCGGAACCAGACGCTTGTACGAGTTGGTGCCCGGGTTGGTGATCGCATTCAGCGCCTTGGCGTGCTTGATGATGCCGCCGATGTAGTACAGCGCGAACTCGGACAGGCCAGCGTAGCCGTCGCCAGCGAACAGGTTCTTGCCATCTTTCCAGACCGACTGGTGCACGTGCATGCCCGAACCGTTGTCGCCAACGATAGGCTTCGGCATGAAGGTCGCGGTCTTGCCATAGCTGTGGGCGACGTTCCAGATCACGTACTTCTGGACCTGGGTCCAGTCAGCGCGCTCGGTCAGGGTCGAGAACTTGGTGCCCAGCTCCATCTGGCCAGCACCAGCCACTTCGTGGTGGTGCACTTCAACCGGGATGCCCAGCGATTCGATGACCAGCGACATTTCCGAACGCATGTCCTGGAAGCTGTCGACCGGCGGGACCGGGAAGTAACCGCCCTTGACCGACGGACGATGGCCCGAGTTGCCGCCTTCGATCTTCTCGCCGGTGCTCCACGATGCTTCTTCCGAATCGATCTTCACGAAGCAGCCCGACATGTCGACGTTCCAGCGCACGCTGTCGAAGACGAAGAATTCCGGTTCCGGACCGAAGTAGGCGGTGTCGCCCAGGCCCGAGGCCTTCAGGTAGGCTTCAGCGCGCTTGGCGATCGAACGCGGATCGCGGTCGTAGCCCTTGCCGTCGCTCGGCTCGATGACGTCGCACTGCATGAACAGGGTCGTCTCTTCCATGAACGGATCGATGTTGGCGGTGCTCGGATCCGGCATCAGCAGCATGTCGGACGCTTCGATGCCCTTCCAGCCGGCGATCGACGAACCGTCGAAAGCGTGGCCCGACTCGAACTTGTCCATATCGAAATGGGAAACCGGCACAGTGACGTGCTGCTCCTTGCCACGCGTGTCGGTGAAGCGGAAGTCGACGAATTTGACTTCGTTATCTTTCACCATTTTCAATACATCTGCGGCCGTCTTTGCCATGTAAATCTCCTGGAGGGTTACTTGTTGAGTTGCGTTGTTGGGTTGGTACCAGTTAGTCGACTAGGCGCAAGCAGGACTGCAAGCTGCGCAAGGAAAGAGACCGGAACTCGGCTCGGGATGATAGCAGATTCCATGCCATCAACATCCATGCAAGCGCCCTTTTTGGCGCCGTCGATGCGGAAAAAAATCCTCGTCAGAACAATGGCTTGCCGGGACCGCCGCTGCACCCGTCTATGACTGCCAATCAACCAAAATGGTGCAATGCTTTTTCAAAGCCTTGTTTTGGTGCAATTTTTCTCTAATGCACCATTTTGATGCAATCCCGAGGTGATGGCTCCCGAGCTTCACGCCTGATGTCGCGCCTTCCTTCGCGCCCTGCCCTTCGGGCCCTTGCCTGTCGCCGTGCCGTCCCGGCCCTACCCTTGGCCCTATAATCGGCGCTTCCTTGTCACCCATCTCGTTCCACCGCCATGACCGATACCGCATCCATCCTCAGCCTTGCACAGCAGCGCCGCCAACAAGCCGGCTGGCCTTATGCCGGTGCGGTGACGCCGGCCGAAGCGATGGCGCTGATTGCGGCCGATCCCCGCGTCAAACTGCTGGACGTGCGCACGCAAGCCGAGCGCGACTGGGTGGGCCGCGTCGCGATTCCGGAAGCCCAGCACCTGGCCCTGCAGTGGTCGACCTATCCGGGCGGCGCGAAGAACCCCGACTTCGTCGATCAACTGGAAGAACTTGCCAGCCACGACGACGTGCTGCTGATGTTGTGCCGCTCCGGTGTGCGTTCGCGCTTCGCGGCCGAGGCGGCAACGGCCAGGGGCTTCCGTCACTGCTACGACATCCTCGAAGGCTTTGAAGGGGATCGCGATGGCGAAGGCCATCGCAAGACCGTGGGCGGCTGGTGCAAGGCAGGCCTGCCCTGGGTTGGCGCCTGAAGCAGCACCACCGGCCGGCGCTGCGTCTGCAGCGCTGCCAGCATCCAGACAGTCTTGCCTGAAGCGCCGGGCCGGTTCGCGGCCAACATCCATGGCCGATATCAATGGCCAATCACCATTGGCTGCGACCGCTCACTCGGCGGCCGCACTTTCAGGTACACCTGACTGCATCAGCCGGCTCAAGCGTTTGCGCACGAAATTGATGTGGCTGCGCAGGTCGTACAACTCTTCGGCAAACGACAGCGGTATCGTTAACTGGTTCACGCGACGCTCGATGTCGTCCAGCTTCTTCATCTGCTCACAGAAGACACGCTGGCGCTCCGTCGCATCGCCGTTTTCCAGCGCGTGCTCGACCGCGCCTTCGACATTGCGCAGCTGGCCATACCAGCGATAGATGCGCGACCTCACCTTCCACACATACAGCGGCGGCACCACGCGCGTCAGCGGCACCAGCAAGGCGCCGAAGGCGACAATCACGATCCACATCCTGTCGAAGAAATTCGCCAGCCAGAACGGCATGTAACGTTGCAGCAGCGGCGGTCCGTCCTTGTAGAACTTCTCGGCCGATTCCGCGACCGGAACTTCGGTATTGCTCGGGTTCGGGAACTCGCCGCGCTTCTGGAACCAGCCGGCGCCGCCATGCACTTCGGCGGCTGCCTGCACCAGCAAGTCCAGCAGCGCCGGATGCAAGTCATCGCGCGCGACCAGCGTCGCGGTAGGCGCGATCAACTGGTAATCGCGGGACGGTATGTTGCGCCCGAGGTCGACGATGCCATGCGGCAGGCTCACGTGCGAAAGGAAAGGAAAACGGCGCGCATACGCATCGGCCTGGGAAAAATTCAACAGCCGTATGCCAGGCGTCTGCAGCAGCATCTGGATCAGCGGCGCTTCAGGTGACGAGCTGAACACCATGCCGTCGATCGTCCCGGCCAGCAGGGCCATGGTCGCCGGCGTATTGTCGAGCTCGGACAACTTCACCTGCCTGATCTGTACGCCGTTCGCGTCGAGCAGCTTTTCTATCATCTGCGGCACGCCGGTGCCGCGCGCGCCAACGTTGATGCGCTTGCCGCGCAAATCGGGAATGCCCTGGATTTTCACGCCCGCGCGATAGAACAGCCAGATCGGCTCGACGAACAGACTGCCAAGCGACACGAGGTCGTAACGCTCGGAATTCTGCAGCGTGGTCGAGCCGCTCTGCACGAATGCGACGTCGGTGCCGGACTCGGGATCTTGCAGCCGCTGCAAATTCTCGAACGAGCCTTCCGAGCGCTGCAGCCTGACCGTGATGCCCTGCCGCGCCAGCACCGTTGCATAGCGCTTGGCCAGCAACTCGTAAGCGCTGTTTTCCTGGCCGGTGGAGATCGTGACGACCTTGGGCGGGAAAGGATCGATGATGCGGTAAGCCAGCCAGGCCAGCGCGATCAGCAACACCAGCGGCGGACCGAAGGTGGTCAGCAGGTCGCGCAGCGACAGGGTGGTGAATTTCAGGTACTTGGTCATGGTCCGGGCGAAGGTAGTCTTCGCCTGAACCTTGCCAAACATTTCCGGGCATGGCAAGCATGCCCGGCCGGCCCCTCACAAGAGCCTCTGACAGAACGAGCATCGCGCAGCGATGCAGTCGCTGGCAAGACGGGGGCGTCGCAGACAGTACAGGCGTACGGCAAGTCGCCCCCCCAACGCAGCCAGCGGCGTTTTTCAGAGGCGCTAAGGCTATTCCTCTTCGTCGTCGTGTACCGGTGCCATGGCCTTGGTCATGCGCGCATCATGCGACATGAAGTCGGCCGCGATACCGAACCAGGCATCGCCGGGAATCGCGCGCTCGGCAATCTGCACCAGCTCCTCTTCACGCGTCAATCGTCGGTACAGTGTCGCGCAACACTGCTCAAGTGAATCGCAGATTTCTTCGACTGTCGCCGCCCCCTGACGCAAGGCATGGTGCAGCTTGTCGCGCAGCGAGCGCAACAAGGCAAGGCTGGCTTCGCTCAGCGACTCGAGCTCGTCAAGCAGCGCATCGGCCTCGTGCGTGAAGCGGCGCAATGCGGGTATCACGAACACTTCCATCTTGCGCTGGTGGCAGGTCTGCTCGAATTGCGAAAGACGGTTCAGCATGCTCTCGAAATCGATGCCCCCCGCCGACTTGATGTTGCGTATGCTGCCCAGGATGTATTGCTGTATTGATGAAAACGTCCAGCGCGCCCGGCTTTGCTCAAGCTTCAGCGCGACGATGGAATAAGTCGCAGTCAACATGGCTTCCCCCGACAAATAAGATGAGCGCCTTCACCGCGGCCGCTGCCGCGAGAAAGGATCACAGTCTAGGGAAAAGGCGATGGGCCTTGCTTGAGGGGTCGCAAAGAACGCGACGCCTTGGGGAACCGGAAGGCCGGTCACGGGCCTTCCGGTCATCACGCTGTCATGCCGATGTCATCGATACGACATCGGCGTGTCACCACAGGTCACTACAGGTCACCACGAGTCACCGAGCGTCACCACGTGTCACGAAGCGGCGTTCTGCGAACGCGCGAACGCCGGTGACGGCTCAGCCCACCTTCACCGCATGTTCGCGCGTGGTATGGAAGGTCACGCCGGGCCAGCGCTCCTGCGTCAGCTTGAGGTTGACGCCCGAAGTCGCGAGGAAGGCGAGGTTACCGGCCGCATCGTGTGCCAGCTGCGCACCGGCCGACGACTTTTCGAAATCGGCCATCATCTTGCGGTCATCGCAGGACACCCAGCGTGCGCTGCTGATGCTGGTGCCTTCGAAGACGGCATCGACGCCGTATTCGTTCATCAGGCGGCTCGCCACCACTTCGAACTGCAGCATGCCGACAGCCCCCAGTACCAGGTCACCGCCATTGACCGGCTTGAACACCTGTACCGCGCCCTCTTCGCCCAGCTGCTGCAAGCCCTTGTGCAGCTGCTTGACCTTCAGCGGGTTGCGGATGCGGACCGAACGGAAGAAGTCCGGCGCGAAGTAAGGAATGCCGGTGAATTGCAGCAGTTCGCCTTCGGAGAAGCTGTCGCCGATCTGCATGTTGCCGTGGTTGGGCAAGCCGATGATGTCGCCTGCATAGGCCTCTTCGACCTGTTCACGCGTCGACGCCATGAAGGTCACCACCGACGACACCTTGATGTCGCGGTTGAGACGCAGGTGCTTGACCTTCATGCCGCGCTCGAAGCGTCCCGAGCATACGCGCAGGAAGGCGATACGGTCGCGGTGCGCCGGGTCCATGTTGGCCTGAATCTTGAACACGAAGCCCGAAAAGGCCGTATCGTCCGGCTGCACGGTGCGCATGCTGGCGTCGCGCTCGCGCGGCGGCTGCGCCCAGTCGAGCAGCGCATCGAGAATCTCGCGCACGCCGAAGTTGTTGATCGCCGAACCGAAGAAGACCGGCGTTTGTGTGCCGGCGAGGAAAGCCTCGAGGTCGAAGGGATGCGATGCGCCATGCACCAGTTCGACTTCCATCTTCAGCTGCTCGATCTCGAGCGGGAACATCTCGGCCAGTTTCGGATTGTCGATGCCCTTCAGGACTTCGAAGCTCTGATCGGCACGCTCGTTACCGGCCGCGAACAGCATGATCTCGTCACGCAGCAGGTGATACACGCCGCGGAAATTCTTGCCCATGCCGATGGGCCAGGTGACCGGCGCACACTGGATGCCCAGCACCGATTCCACTTCATCGAGCAATTCCAGCGGATCGCGGGTCTCGCGGTCCATCTTGTTCATGAAGGTGATGATGGGCGTGGCGCGCATGCGGCATACGTTCAGCAGCTTGATGGTCTGCGCCTCGACGCCCTTGGCGGCATCGATCACCATCAGCGCCGAGTCGACCGCCGTCAGCACGCGGTAGGTATCTTCGGAGAAGTCCTGGTGACCCGGCGTGTCGAGCAGGTTGACCACATGGTCGCGGTACTCGAACTGCATCACCGAGCTGGCCACCGAGATGCCGCGCTGCTTTTCGATCTCCATCCAGTCGGAGGTCGCGTGACGGCCGCTCTTGCGGGCCTTGACGGTACCGGCGAGCTGGATCGCACCTGAGAACAGCAGCAGCTTTTCAGTCAGCGTGGTCTTGCCCGCATCCGGGTGGGAAATGATGCCGAAGGTACGGCGGCGTGCGACCTCGCGCGCAATCTGCTCGCGCGACACGGCGCGCGAGGATGGCGCGGCTTCGTTGTCTTCGCTGGCGACGGGATCGAGGCCTTCGGCTAGGGGTTCAGTGTTGCTGGCCATGGCAGGCGGGGAAAAAGACCAAGAGTGTAAAGCATTGCCGCCCCCTACGCCCGTTGGCAAGCCCGGCGGCTGTGTCACAGCAGCCAGGTTCCCTTGCTTGAGTTGCATGCAGCGAGGCCGTTACAGGTTGAACTCGGCCAGCTGCGCGCATCAAAAAGGAGGATGCCAACGTTGCATGCCCCGGGGTTGCCTCGGTGTGCACGGGGGATCAGCCCTGGATAAGCCCTATTTCGGAGGCCGCTTGCCTATCTCGCAACCGACGACATGCCTGCCGCTGGCAAGCTCGCCCGGCAAGGAAGAAGATTTCGAAGTCCATGAGGGGCAAGTCCCGGCGCGTGCGGCCGCCTGGATGGAAACGCTGTACGGCAGCCTGTATGCATCGCTGCCGCAGCTGCAACTGTCAGGACTGGCCGGGGCAGGCACTTACATTGCCTTCCGCGATGACAAGCCGACGGCAGTCTTCCTGTACCGGCGGGAAGGCCGGGCGCTGAGGGTGATCAACGAAGGCATGCGCATAGACGTCGCAGATGCAGAACGCTTTGCATCGCGCATGTTCGCCCGCCTGCCATCCCTGCGCAGCGTGCACTGGCATGCGGTCCGTATGGAGGGCGCACCGGGCACCCATGTGCTGTCGCGCTTCGACTGCAGCGAAGATATCGTTATCGAACTGCCGGCTACCGAAGCCGAGTATGAGAAGTCCCTCGGCAAGGCCACCCGCAAGTCGCTGCGCCAGCGCCTGTCACGCACCCGCGGACTCACCCATCAGGTGCTCAGCGGCCCTGCGGCGGCCGATGCTGCGCTGATCGACCGCATCATCGCGTTCAACCACGCGCGCCTTGCGCAGAAGGCGCGCCGCTCGGCGCTGGATGCCTCATCGGCACAGCAACTGCAATTGCTGCTGCGCGCGCGCGGCATCGTCGGACTGGCGCATATCGATGGCCGGTTGTGCGGCGGCACGCTGACCTGCCGTATCGCCGATGACGTGTATTCGCTGGTCAATGCGCATGACCCGGACTATGACCGTCTCGGGCTGGGCAACCTCTGCCGGCACCTGATGATCCTGGCAGCGATACGCGCCGGCGCGCAGCGCTTCCATCTGCTGGGGGGGAATTACGCAAGCAAGCGGGCTTGCCTCGCACAGCGTTTCACGCAGCAGCACGTCGTGCTGCACCGCAGCCGCCGGGAGCGTATGCTGGACTGGCGCGATCAGGCTGTCTGGAAACTGCGCGAAGCCGAGCTCAGGCTGAGGCGGCGCATCGACGATACGCGCCACGGGATCAGGGAGGCTTGAATCGGGCGGAGTGAGGCGGAATCAGGCCGAAGCGGCCGGTTCGGACGCCACCAGCAGGCTGCAACGCAGCTTCTCGACCAGCAGCGTATCGGTCGTGCCGCGCCACCAGCGCAGTGCCATCGGCTTGGCGCGCGTATGGCCGACGATCACCAGCTCGACCTGCAAGTCAGCGGCCAGTTCTTCGATCACGCTGACCGGCTCGCCCACCTCCAGGTGCGGCGTGACACTCAGGCCACCGGCGCGCAGCCGCGCGGCCCCCTTCTCGAGCTCAGCAGCCATCTTTTCGCGCTCGGCTGCCAGCCCCTCTTCCACGCTCAGCACCGCTGCCGCCGCGAATTCGCCGACCAGCAGGTAAGGCGGCGGACTGACCACGGCCAGCAGGTGTACCTGAGCGGTGACCGACGGCGCCAGCTTCAGGCACTCCTCCAGTGCGCCACGGCTTTCCGGCGTACCGTTATAAGCGACCAGGATGCGTTGGTACATGCGAGCCTCCTCGACAATATTTACCTTTGGAAAAAAGTATACGTGCAGGCCGGGGATAACTACCCTGTTTGTTCACAGTTTTCGTGGACAGGTCTGTGGACAAGCTGCGGAGATCTTCAGTAAATGATTGATTTTTATTGAATTTGTGAACTTGACCCAAATCAGATCAATCGGTGGAAAAAGCCCGCAAAAACGACTGTCGCGGCAGCGACCGTCCAGGTGAACGACGCGGACAACCAGCGCGGCAACGCAGCGCATTGGATTGCAATGCGGCCGGCGGCACTTTGCCCGAAGCGCGGACGAAAAAAAACCCGACGAGGCCTAGGCCTGTCGGGTTTAAATCCATCCTTTTTTGGAAGGCTGGAGGAGACGGGTTGAACTATAGCAACCGCCTTTTGCATCGTCTGCTTTTGATTTGTGATGCCAGATATTAGTCTGGCGAATGATTGCGAAGGAAAGATTTCTTTTCCTCAAAAATCACCCCCAACTTTGTAGGGTTTTGTAGGCGCCGCGCCGGGTTTGACGCCCGTTGGCACCCCTCAAAAGGCAAGCCCGCCGTATTTGCATACGGCGGGCTCATGTCTCCTCTCGCTCTTCCTGGCGATAGATTTTTTTGGTGCAGCGGGCGAATCATGCACGCGAAACAATGTGCCGTCATCTTGCGCCGCACCATAAAGACAAGGCTCTGATTTAAAAGATCTTTTCTTGCTCGAATTACTTACTCGGAAGTCAATTCCACAGCATCTGGCGCAACATCGGGCTGATGCGGTAACGCTCGCTGCGGTAGGCATCGAACAAGTGGTCAAGCACCTCGGTTACGCGCGCCACGCCCATCAATTTCAGCCATGCGAAGGGTCCCATCGGGTAGTTCACGCCCAGGGTCATGGCTAGATCGGCCGCTTCTTCGCTGCAGACGCCCTGCCACACCGCGTCCGATGCCTCGTTGACGAGCATCGCGACCGTACGCGCCACCAGCAGGCCGGGCACATCGCGCAGCACGATGGGTTGCAGGCCGCAGCCGATCAGCGTCGCTTCGACTTGCTTGCGGTCTGGGTCAGCCACCCGCGGTGCAAACGCCAGCGCAATGGCATCAGCCTGCGCGGACAGGGGCAAATCGATCACCGCCAGATTGGGCTCGCCAAATTCATGCGCGAGTTGCGCCGCTGTACGGCCATCAGACAAGTGCAAGGCGATGTCACCGATACGCAAGCCTGACCAGGGGGCTGTGCTGTCGCGACCAAAGCTCACCCCGCGCGCGTCGAGCATGGCTGCCAGGCGGTCAACCAGCACATCGTCGCCGGTGAGCGTGATGGCGCCGGCCTCTGCCTGTGCGACGGCATCGGCCAGCGGTACCGGTACGCCGTCGTAGAAACCCTTGCCGACCTTGCGCCCCAAGCGGCCGCCGTCGACCAATGCCTTCTGCACCAGCGAAGGCTGGAAGCGTTTGTCGCCATAGTTCGCGTCGAACACCGAGCAGGTGACCGAGTAATTCACGTCATGTCCGATCAGGTCGGACAGCTCACACGGGCCCATGCGGAAACCGGCGCCACGCATGGCGCGATCGAGTTGCGCCGGCGTGCCGGCCTGCTCCTGCAGCAGTTGCAATGCCTCGGCATAGAACGGACGCGCAATACGGTTGACGATGAAGCCCGGCGTCGAGGCTGCCAGCACGGCAGTCTTGCCCCAGGCGCGCGCAAGGTCGGCGATCGCCTGTGCAAGCTCGGCGCTGGTCTCGGCACCGGACACGACTTCGACCAGTTTCATCAGCGGCACCGGATTGAAGAAGTGCATACCGACCATACGCTGCGGATGCTGCATGCCATTGGCGATGGCTGTCACCGAAATCGACGAGGTATTCGTCGCCAGCACTGCGTCCGCAGCGACGTGCTGTTCGAGCTCGCGCATCAAGGCCTGCTTGGCCTGCAAGTCTTCGATGATGGCTTCGACCACCAGTGCCGCATCGGCCATCTCGGCCAGCGAATTCACGACCTGTATGCGCGCGACGGTCGCATCGGCAGCAGCTGCGTCCAGCTTGCCCTTGGCGACCAGCCCTGCGAGCGCTGTCGCTATGCGCTCGCGCGAGGCGGCGGCTGCGCCCTCGCGCGCATCGGTCAGGTAGACGCGGTGGCCGGCGGCAGCGGCGACTTGCGCAATGCCGGCACCCATGGTGCCGGCGCCGATCACGCCAACGGCAGCAGGTGCAGAGAGAGAGTGGCTCATCATGTGCAAAGGCCGGCGCGGAGAAAATGTCCTCGGCCGGCCTGTTCCCGAAAAAATGGATCAGTAAGGAGTGTCAGTAAGTCTCGACGTGGAAGCGGCCTTCGCTCACCATCTTCTCATGCAGCGCCGACCAGTCGAGTCCGGACGCAATGCAGATGTCGCGCATCGCTTCCATCACACCGGTCTCCATGCCCTTCAAGCCGCACACATACAGGTAGGTGTCGCCCTTGAGCAGTTCGGACACGGCCGCGCCCGCTTCGCGCAGTTTGTCCTGCACATAGGTCTTTGGCTCGCCGTCAACGCGCGAGAAGGCCAGATGGATGTCGATGAAGCTCGGCGGCAATTTCAGCAGCGGACCGAAGTAAGGCAGCTCGTCCGGATTGCGCGCACCAAAGAACAGCATCAGCTTGCCGTTGACCGGCTTGCCCCCTGCCGACAGGCGACGACGGAACTCCGTCATCGCGCGCATCGGTGCGGCACCGGTGCCGGTGCAGATCATCAGGATGTTCGAGCCGGGATGATTCGGCATCAGGTAGTTGTCGCCGAACGGACCGGTGACCTGCACCGTGTCGCCCTTCTGCAGGTCGCACAGGTAGTTGGAGCCTACGCCCTTCACCGGCTTGCCTTCGTGGTCGCTGACCACGCGCTTCACCGTCAGCGCGACATTGTTGTAGCCGGGACGCTCGCCATCGCGCGGGCTGGCCACCGAGTACATGCGCAGGTAATGCGGCTTGCCCGAGGTATCGGTGCCGGGCGGGATGATGCCGATCGATTGGCCTTCGAGCACCGGGAAGAATTGCTGGCCGAAGTCGAGCACGATGTGACGGATGTCGCTTTCGGCGTCAGCACCGGTCAGCCGGTAGTTACCGGCCACCGTCGCCGTCACCGGCTTCTTCAGGTCGTACAGGTTCAGGTACGGACGCGCAGCCGACCAGGGTGCATTCGGCGAGGTTTTCGACACCGCCGCGTTGTGCTGCGGAGTGTCGCCTGCTTCGCTTGCTTCTTCGCCGGTTTCAGCACCTGATGCGGCCACGACGGCGTCCGGCGCAATGTCCTGCTGCGCCGGCAGTTCGTCCCAGGTCAGCTGCTCGGCCACCGAGTAAGCGGCTGCCTTGGGCACGGTGCGCCAGTTGTCGATCGACCCGGTCGGGCAAGGAGGCACGCAAGCGTTGCAGCCATTGCAGATGTTGGCATCGACCACATAGTTGCGATCGTCATGCGAGATCGCATCGATGGGACAGGTGTCCTCGCAGGTATTGCAGCGTATGCAAACCTCGGGGTCGATCAGGTGCTGACGTATCAGCACCTCGGCTTCCGGCGCGCCCATGCTGTTTCCTGACTCAGTTGAAACGAATGTATTCGAACTCAACCGGCTGGCGGTTGATGCCGATCGGCGGCGGCGCGATCCAGTTGGCCATCTTGCCCGGCTCGACCACGCGGCCCATCAGCGAAGCCACGTAAGCGCGGTCTTCTTCCGACGGCAGCCAGTTGCGGACATTCGCCGCCCATTCGGCTTCGGAGATCACGCGACCATCCGGCGACACGCGGATGCCGGCGAAGGTGCCGATGTGGCGGTTGAAGGCTTTGTGCGGCGCCTGCAGGCGGAAGGCCAGGCCTGCCTTCTCGATCACCTTGTTCCAGCGACCGATACCGGCGATGGAATCCTTGATGTAGTCGTCGCGCAGCACTTCGTTCAGCGAGTTCAGCATCGGCACTTCTTTCTCGACCAGCTTGTCGCCCTGCACTTCCAGGATCTTGTAGTGCTCGCCTTTCAGCGAATGGTCGTCGCTGCGCTTGGTCTCTTCGTAGCGCCCCTTCAGGCCCGACGTGTAGAAAGTTGCTGCATTCGACGACTGGTCGGCGCCGAACAGATCGATGGTGACGCTGAAGTGGAAGTTCAGGTAGCGCTGGATGGTCGGCAGGTCGATCACGCCATGCTTGCGCACTTGCTCCGGATCTTCGATGCCGTGCTGCTTCATGATCTCGACGGTGCGCTGGATGGTGCGCGAGATGCCCGACTCGCCGACGAACATGTGGTGTGCCTCTTCGGTCAGCATGAAGCGGCAGGTGCGCGACAGCGGATCGAAGCCCGACTCGGCCAGCGCGCACAGCTGGAACTTGCCATCGCGGTCGGTGAAGTAGGTGAACATGTAGAAGGCCAGCCAGTCCGGCGTCTCTTCATTGAAGGCTTCGAGGATGCGCGGGTTGTCTTCCGAACCCGAATGACGGTGCAGCATCGCTTCGGCTTCCTCGCGACCATCGCGGCCGAAGTACTTGTGCAGCAGGTAGACCATCGCCCACAGGTGGCGGCCTTCCTCGACGTTGATCTGGAAGAGATTGCGCAGGTCGTATTGCGACGGGCAGGTCAGGCCGAGGTGACGCTGCTGCTCGACCGATGCCGGCTCGGTGTCACCCTGGGTGACGATGATGCGGCGCAGGTTGGCGCGATGCTCGCCGGGCACGTCCTGCCAGGCCGCTTCACCCTTGTGCTCGCCGAAATTCACCTGGCGACCTTCATCGGCCGCGGCCAGGAAAATGCCCCAACGATAGTCAGGCATCTTCACATGGCCGAATTGCGCCCAGCCATCCGGCGTGGTGCTGACCGCGGTGCGAAGGTAGACATCGAAATTCTGCGAGCCATCCGGGCCCATGTCATTCCACCATTGCAGGTAGTTCGGCTGCCAGTGCTCGAGCGCGCGCTGCAGCGTGCGGTCTTCCGACAGGTTGACGTTGTTGGGGATCTTGTCGCTGTAATTGATCGAGCTCATGGGGTCTCCTCGCTATCGCCTGAATGGGGTGTTTATTAATTTTCGTGGGTGTGTGTCGCGTATCCGGATGCTGCTGAAGCTGCTGCGTCAGACGCGGTCGAAATCGAACTTCGATTTGTTACCGCTGCCATAGACCTTCAACGCGCCCAGTTCGCCAACGGCGTTCGGACGATTGAAAATCCAGTTCTGCCATGCCGACAGGCGGCCGAAGACGCGCGTCGCCATGTTTTCCTTGCCGTTGAAGCGCAGGTTGGCTTCCATGCCAGTCAGCGCATCGGGCGACATGCTGGCGCGCTCTTCGAGCGCCATGCGAATTTCATCGGCCCAGTCGATGTCATCGGGGTTGGATGTCACCAGGCCCAGCGCCAGCGCAGCATCAGCATCCAGCGGCTGGCCGATCTGTGCCTTGGCCGCGCCGATCTGCGCCTCGTCTTCATAGAAGCGGCGCGCGAGGCGCGACTGGCCGGTGACCATGGGCAGCAGGCCGAAGTTCATGACCGAGAGTGTCAGCTTCGGCGCCTGCTCCGGTGCATCGGGCAGCGCCAGCATGTAGCTACGGTCAGCGGCAAAGGCCAGCTCGGCCAGCGTGCCGGCAAAGCACGAACCTTCGTCAATCAGCGCGAACAGGCTGCGCGAGGACACGTCGATGCGCCCGAAGGTACGGCGGATCAGGCCGATGGTCTCGCGCACCAGCCAGTGCGACTGGTGGGCTTCCATGACCTTGTCGCAGGCGAGCACGGCTTGTGCGTCGCCGGCTGTCTTCAGCAGCCAGGTGCCGATCTCGATTTCATTGGTGCGCAGGTGCAGGATCGCGTCATCGAGTTCGCGCGCCATCTGCAGCGGCCACCAGTGGACACCGGCGGCTTCGATGCCGGCGATGTCGGATGGCTGCTCGGACGACGGGGCCTTGACGGTGATGGTCGCATTGCGAGCGGCGCGGTCGATCTTGACCGATACGTATTCATACTCGGCACCGTTATCGCTGAACTCGCGCTTGAGCGGGGTCAGCTTCACGCCCTTGCCATTCGCAGGACGATCGCTCTGCTCGGCCAGCTGTTGCGCGCGTGCCCGCACGACGTCGGCAAATTGCGCCGGCTTCGCGATGGCGTCGACCAGCTTCCAGTCCTTTGCACGCTGGCCGCGCACGCCTTCGGAGGTGGTGCAGAAGATATCTGCATGATCATGGCGCACCTTGCGCTTGTCGGTCAGGCGCGTGAGGCCGCCGGTGCCCGGCAGCACGCCCAGCAGCGGTACTTCCGGCAGGCTGACGGATGACGAACGGTCATCCACCAGGATGATTTCGTCGCACGCCGCCGCCAGTTCATAACCGCCGCCGGCGCAAGCGCCATTGACGGCGGCGATGAACTTCAGGCCCGAATGCTCGCTCGAGTCTTCGAGGCCGTTGCGGGTTTCGTTGGTGAATTTGCAGAAGTTGACCTTCCACGCATGCGTCGACTTGCCAAGCATGAAAATGTTCGCGCCCGAGCAGAAGATGCGGTCGCGGCCGCTGGTGACGACCACGGTACGCACTTCCGGATGCTCGAAACGGATGCGCTGCACGGCGTCGTGCAGTTCGATGTCGACGCCGAGGTCATAGGAATTGAGCTTGAGCTTGTAGCCATCGCGCAGGCCGCCGTCTTCGTCGACCTTCATCGTCAGCGTGGCGATGGGACCATCGGTGGCCAGTGTCCAGTGGCGGTACTGGTCAGGCGAGGTCTCGTAATTGACGACGAATCGGTCGGTGGTCGGCGCGCTCATGGGTCTCCTGTTGCATTATTCTGCATTTACTTGGTCTTGACGCACTATATTGCAGTTTTTGCGACCGGTCAACGCCAAGTCCTGCAATGACGCGCAATCCCCTGCAGTTTGCAGGGATGTTGGCTTTGCAAGCTGTCATCTGGCCTCGTGCCCCACCCTGTTCAGGGGGCAGCAGCGTAAATGAAGGTTCAGGCGTGGACGCCGACGTGATCGAGCAGGCGCTCGAACGCGACCTCGGTGCTCATGTCGCTGGTGTCGAAGGTCTTGTCGGCCTTGGAATAGAACTGGGCGCGGCTTTCGAGGATGCGCTTCAAGTCATCCATCGCCTCATGATTGCCGGCCATCGGGCGACGGTCGCCCTGCGCGAGCACGCGGCTCATGTGATCCTCGGGCGAGGCCTTGAGCCACACCGTATAGCAGTGCGACAGCAGCAGGTTGAAAGTCGCCGGTTCGGACACGATGCCGCCCGGCGTGGCGATCACCACTTGCGGATGCTGGCGGATCACTTCTTCCAGCGCCCGCTGCTCATAGCGGCGATAGGCTGCCTGCCCGTACAGCGCATGAATCTCGGCGATGCTGCAGCCGGCCAGCAATTCGACATGCTGCGAGAGCTCAATAAAAGGCACGTCCATCGAGGCTGCCAGCATGCGGCCCAGGCTGGATTTGCCGGCGCCGCGCAGGCCGATCAGGGCAATGCGCTGGCGACGGCTCGATTCGCTGGTGGTGGAGGCGAACAGGTCGCCCAGCACCGCCCGTGCCTTCGCCATCTCTTCATCGCTGCGACCGCGCAGGATTTCGCGGATCATCAGCCAGTCGGGCGAAGACGCCGTCTCGTCGCCGGTCATCTCGGCCAGCGAGCAATTGAGTACGCTGCACAACTGGCGCAGGAACTGTATGGATGCATTGCCGACGCCGGACTCGACGTTGGCCACATGACGCTCCGACACATCAGCCAGCTGCGCCAGCGTCTTGCGCGTCAGGCCGCGGCGCGCACGCAGCAGCTTGACCCGCTCGCCCAGCGCGGCTAGGAAGGGATCCTTTTCGGTATCGTTGGTCATGGTCATGGTTTGGGCTTTTCGTAGCGGCTTTCTTGACGCACGCAACATATTGCATTTACCATCAGCGCCAGATGCATTATAAATTCATGCCCCAAAATGAACAAAATAAATCAAGGGGCGAGGAGACCATTCAATGGGGCAACCCGAATTCCAGCAGCTCATTGCGGGGCTGGCGGCCGAGATCGCCGGTCGTCCACTCGATGCCTCACTGGCCGAGCATCTCAACAGTCGGCACGGGGCCGGCAGCCCGCTGTTCCGGCAAATCTTTGACGCCTGCCAGGCCGGCATCGCCGCCGGCTGGATGTGCAAGCATGAAGGCGGGGGCATCCGTTACGGGCGCGTGATCAAGGCACTGCCCGAAACCCACGGTTTTTCAGTCGACGTGGTCGACATGGACAATATCGTCGGCCCGCACCACGTGCATCCTGAAGGCGAGATCGACCTCATCATGCCGCTGACCGAGGACGCGCAGTTTGATGGCCACCCGGCCGGCTGGTGCGTGTACGGCCCGGGCAGCGCGCACAAGCCGACAGTCTCGAACGGACGCGCGCTGGTCCTCTACCTGCTGCCGCAAGGCGCGATCGAATTCACCAAGGCAGCCGCGTAAGCGCTGCCCCACCACGGGAACCCCCATGACGACTTTCCTGAACAATTACCTCGGCGGCCAATGGCAACAGGGCGGCAGCGCCGTCCACACGCTGCGCGATCCCATTAGCGGTGAAACGCTGGCAGCGACCGGAGGCGCGGCGCAGGGCCTGAAAGAAGGCTTCGCCTTCGCGCGCAGCGAAGGCGCCAAGGCGCTGCAGGCGATGAGCTATGGCCAGCGCGCAGCGATGATGGCTGACATGGTGAAGCTGCTGCAGTCGAAGCGCGACGATTACTACGCGATCTCGCTGGCCAACTCCGGCACCACCAAGGCTGACTCCGGGGTCGACGTCGATGGCGGCATCTTCACGCTGGGCTTCTACGCGAAACTGGGCGCCGCGCTTGGCGATGCCAGGACCCTGAGCGATGGCGCAGCGGCCGTGATGTCGAAGGACCAGTTGTTCCAGTCGCAGCACCTGATGGTGCCGATCCGCGGCCTGGCGCTGTTCATCAATGCCTTCAACTTCCCGAGCTGGGGCCTGTGGGAAAAGGCCGGCCCTGCTCTGCTGTCCGGCGTGCCGGTGGTGGTCAAGCCGGCCACGGTCACGGCATGGCTCACGCACCAGATGGTGAAGGACGTGGTCGACGCCGGCATCCTGCCGCCGGGCGCGATCTCCATCGTCTGCGGCAGCTCGGCCGGCCTGCTCGACGCGCTGACGCCCTTTGATGTGCTGTCGTTCACTGGCTCGGCCGACACCGCCGCCACCATTCGCGGCCATCACGCGATCGCGCGCGATTCGGTGCGCAGCAATATAGAAGCCGACAGCCTGAACGTGAGTATCCTCGGCGAAGATGCGCAGCCGGGTGATGAGGTCTTCAACCTCTACGTCGACAATCTGGTGCGCGACATGACGATCAAGAGCGGCCAGCGTTGCACCGCGCCGCGCCGCGCGCTGGTGCCGAAGGCGCTGATGCATGCAGTGGGCGAGGCTGCGGCTGCGAAGCTCGCGGCAATCCGCGTTGGCAACCCGCGCAATGCCGAGGTGGCGATGGGCTCGCTGGTCAGCCGCGAGCAGTACGACTCGGTACAACAAGGACTGGCGCTGCTGAAAGGCGAATCCAGCGTGCTGTTCGACGGCAGCGCACAACCGCTGCTCGATGCCGACAGCACATCGGCTTGTGTCGCACCCACCCTGCTCGGCGTGCGCGACGCCGATGCCGCGACGCTGGTGCACAACCACGAAGTGTTCGGCCCGGTCTCGTCGCTGATTGGCTACCGCGATACCGCGCATGCGATGGACATCGCCCATCGCGGCCTGGGTTCGCTGGTGGCATCCGTGTACAGCGCCGACAACGCGCTCATGGCTTGCTGCGCCAACGAGCTGGCGACCTCGCATGGCCGCGTGCACCTGGTCAGCCCGGAAGTGGCCAAGACCCAGACCGGCCACGGCAATGTGATGCCGGCATCCATCCATGGCGGCCCCGGCCGTGCCGGCGGCGGCGAAGAACTGGGCGGCCTGCGCGCCCTGGGCTTCTACCACCGCAAGAGCGCGATCCAGGGGCCGGCCGCAGCGCTGGAGCTGGCAAAACAGGGAAGCACCGCGCTTACTTACTGATCGCGCACCCGCAAGGGCAGCATGCGCAGAGACGCGGCGCCCGAAGACAAAATGACGGCAGCCATACGACACATAACAACGCTGCCGCAGGAGGAGACAACATGCACACAGAGCGTATGCCGCCGCCGGCGCGCTTCAACTTCGCTCGCCATATCCTGGCCGTCAATAGCGGCCGGCACGGCAAGCTCGCCTACCGCGACGACAAGACCAAACTCAGCTACGGCGAGCTGGACCAACGCGTGCGGCGCTTTGCCGCCGGATTGCTGAAGCAAGGCGTACAGCCCGAGCAGCGCGTGCTGCTGGTGATGCACGATACCGTTGACCTGCCGGTGGCCTTCCTCGGCGCGCTGTATGCCGGCGTGGTGCCGGTGCCGGTCAACACGCTGCTGCCGGCCGAAAATTATGCATATATGCTTGCGCACTGCGATGCAAGGCTGGTGATCGTGTCCGAGCCGCTGCTGCCG
Organism: uncultured Bifidobacterium sp.; assembly: GCA_964634245.1. Taxonomy (GTDB): domain Bacteria; phylum Pseudomonadota; class Gammaproteobacteria; order Burkholderiales; family Burkholderiaceae_D; genus Pernthalerella. The sequence goes on along the minus strand of CAZWIE010000008.1, from coordinate 34,506 downwards.
ACCGTGCAGCAAGCGCTGAAGCTTTCGCAACGATTCGTGCCCGTGTTCGTGTCCGGCGCGCCGACCGATGCGGGCCAGCCTTTCTATGCACTGCTCGCACATGATCCTCTGCCCGAAGCGGCCGACACCCTGGCCGACCAGTTCGCGTTCTGGCTTTATTCGAGCGGCTCGACCGGCCAGCCGAAAGGCACCGTGCATTCGCATGCGAACCTGTACTGGACGGCCGAGCTGTATGGCAAGCCGGTGCTCGGCATTCGCGAAGACGATGTCGTGTTCTCTGCCGCCAAGCTGTTCTTCGCGTACGGACTGGGCAATGCGCTGACCTTCCCGCTGTCGGTCGGCGCCAGCGTGATCCTGATGGCCGAGCGGCCGACGCCCGATGCCGTGTTCCAGCGCCTGCTGAGTGCGCAGCCAACGGTCTTCTATGGCGTCCCCACCCTGTACGTGGCGATGCTGGCATCCGACAAGCTGCCCGCGCGTGAACATGTGAAGCTGCGCGTATGCGCGTCGGCCGGCGAGGCTTTGCCGCGCGAAGTCGGCGAAAAATTCACTGCGCATTTCGGCTGCGAGATCCTCGATGGATTGGGCTCGACCGAGATGCTGCACATCTTCCTGTCCAACCGCAGCGGCTCGGTTCGCTACGGCACCACTGGCAAGCCGGTGCCCGGCTATGAAGTGGAGCTGCGCGACGAACTCGGCCGCCCGGTGCCCGAAGGCGAGGTCGGCGACCTGTACATCAAGGGCCCGAGCGCGGCCCACCTGTACTGGACCAATCGCGAAAAGAGCATGGCCACCTTCCAGGGCGCCTGGGTCAAGAGTGGCGACAAGTATGTGCTGGATGGGGACGGCTTTTACACCTATGCCGGCCGCAGCGATGACATGCTGAAGGTCAGCGGCCAGTATGTGTCGCCAATCGAAGTCGAAGCGGCGCTGATGGGGCATGACGCCGTGCTCGAATGCGCGGTGGTGGGCAAGACCGATGCGCAGGGGCTGACCAAAACCGTTGCCTATGTGGTGCTGCGCCATGGCCGCCATGCGGGCGCCGAGGTCGAGGCCGACCTCAAGGCTTTCGTGAAGACCCGGCTCGCGCCACACAAGTACCCGCGCGAGATTCATTTCACGGCCGAATTGCCGAAGACGGCAACCGGCAAGATACAGCGCTTCAAGCTGCGCGAGCAGGATGCACACTGAGCTGCTGCCGTTGCGCTGGCAACAGCGCGACATCCAGATCGAGTATCGCTGGACCGGCAGCAGCGATGCGTCCGCACCGGTGATGGTGTTCCTGCACGAAGGACTGGGCTCGGTCTCCCTGTGGAAGGATTTCCCCGACACGCTGTGCGCTGCGCTCGGCCTGCGCGGGCTGGTATGGTCGCGTCCCGCTTACGGGCGCTCGACGCCACGCGCCAGCGATGAGCATTGGGCGCCGGACTTCATGCACCGGCAAGCCGGCGAGGTGCTGCCGGCGCTGTTCGATGCGCTCGACATCCGGCGTCCCTGGCTGTTCGGCCACAGCGATGGCGGTTCGATCTCGCTGCTGTATGCGGCGCGGTTCCCGGAGGCGCTGCGTGGCGCGATCGTGCTGGCGCCGCACATCATGGTCGAGGAGATCAGCGTCACCAGCATCGCGCAAGCGAAGCTGGCCTATGAAAGCCAGGGCCTGCGCGAGCGACTGGCCCGCTATCATGATGACGTCGATTCGGCGTTTTACGGCTGGAACGATATCTGGCTTGCACCCGCCTTCCGTGACTGGAACATCGAAGCCGAGCTGGCGGCGATACGCTGCCCGCTGCTGGCCATACAGGGCGAAGACGATGAATACGGCACGATGCAGCAAGTGCTGGGCATACGCGAGCGGCTGCCCGCGACCCAGGTGCTGGCCCTGCCCGCCTGCGGCCATTCGCCGCAGCGCGACCAGCCAGAAGCTGTCATCGACGCAGTGCGACGCTTCATCGCCACCCACGGCTGAACCACGCCTGCCGATAAACCTCACCCCGGCAGCAGTTCGGAATACGCGAGTGCGCCGCTACTTCGCACAATCTTTCGTACAATCTTTCGTACAATGATAATCGCTGCCCTTGCAGCGCCATCAAAACAACACTTCACGTCTACCAGAACCGCAGCATGAATCCGCATTTCCTCAACAAGCGCCTGTCGCACCAGCTTGGCTACGCCGGCCTGCTGCCCTTCATCTTCATGCTGTTCGGGGTATGGTTTGCGGATGCGTCCTGGCTGCAGGATTTCGTCAAGGGCCAGCTGGCCTATGGCATCGTGATCCTGTCCTTCCTCGGTGGCGTGCACTGGGGCGCCGGCATGCTCAGCGGCGAGCTGTCGGCAGCCGACACGAAAAAGGCGCTGATGTGGGGCGTGACGCCGTCGCTGATCGCGTGGAGCGCGACCCTGTTCGGCGGTTTCGGATTTGCGGTATTGATGGCGGGCTTCGTTGCCGCACTGAAGGTAGACCAGCAGCTCTACCCGGCCTACGGCATGCCGGACTGGCTGCTCGACTTGCGCAAGCGACTGACGATTGCCGTCGTGCTGACGCTGATGACTACCGTGATAGGCGCAAACCTGCGCGGCTAAGCAGCCGGCGCAGGCAAAGCACCCTGTACTGCCTGAGGCTTATTCGCCGTCGTCTTCCGGCTGACGCGGCTTGCCGTCGACTTCGCTCATGCGCATGCGCTTGCGACGGTCGCCCATCAGTTCGCGCAGTTCACGGATGCTCAGATCGGTGACTTCATGCATGCGAATCAGCAGCGAGGCACCGACCGGCAAGGTGCGATGACGAATCTTGCTGATGACCGGCGGGCGCACTTCCAGTGCACGCGACAGCGCTGCATCGTTCTTCAGGTTCAGCTTCTGGATCAGTGCATCAAGAAGGCGATTCGGATCGTAGCCTTCTTGCGATACCAGAGGATGTTTGTCCATCACGTCTCTCCCCAGGAGTTAGTGTGAGAGGCAATGGTCAAATTTTTAGAACCATTACCACCGAGCAATTACTCGAATGCTAATTTATATGTCATCGGGGCAACATTTTCAAGGGTTTCACTGAAAATATTTGTCTGCTAACCCGGAAAATTGCGTAAACCTTATTCATTTAAAAACGAAATTCCGATTCACCCACTAATTTTCCCTGCCAAATCAGGCACTTGCGATTTTCATGCGCGCGCGGGCAAAACCGCCCGAACCAGCCGTGCCGGCGCACGCGGCAGCCTCTCGGCAAGCGAAAAAAAGCACCCGTTCCCGGGTGCTTGTGCAGAAATTTGATTTCTTTGCTGTAAGGCTGCTGCTTATTTGCAGGCAGCTTTTGCTTCCTGCAGCAGACGCTTGCCGTCGTAGCCTTTCGCATTCATGTCGGCCACCCATTCATCGGCCAGCTTCGCTGTCGCCGCAATCCAGCGCTTCGCTTCAGCTTCGGGCAAGGTATAGAAAGTGTTCTTGCGTGCTTCGGCGGTCCTGCGACCAGGTGCCGCATCGTCGGCGAAGACCTTGCCGACCCATGCCGATTTCTCGGGGCCGCTGTTGGCATCGATGACCTTCTTCAGGTCCGGCGGCAAGCTGTCGTATTTCGCCTGGTTCATCCCGAACAGGAACACCGTGTTGAGCATCTGCGGAATTCCGGCCGGCGATTCGGTGTGATATTTGGTGATCTCTTCGAATTTCATTGACGGCACCACTTCCCACGGAAGCAGCGCGCCATCGATGACGCCCTTGGACATCGCCTCGGCCGCCTGTGGCAAGGGCATGGGCACCGGCGTTGCCCCGAGCGCGGAAACCATCTTGGTACCCTGGCGCGTCGGTGCGCGCACCTTCAAGCCGCGAAAATCTTCCATCGTCCTGACCTGCTTCTTCGTGGTGTGAAGCAGCGAGCCATCGTGCACATGGAACAGGATGGGCTTGATGCCCTTGTACTCGGTCTGCGCATTCTTCATCACGTAATACCAGGCGCCGCGGCTTGCGCGCTCGGAGTCATACACCATGAAAGGCAGCTCGAGCGCCTCGGACACGGGGAAGCGGCCAGCCTGATAACCGGGCACAGTCCAGATGATGTCGGCCACGCCATCCTTGACCTGGTCGAACAGCTGCTGCGGCGTGCCGCCAAGCTGCATGGCCGGATAGATCTGGCACTTCAGCTTGCCGCCCGACTCTTTCGCGATCTTGTCGCACCACGGCACCATGAAGTTCTGGTGCGCAGTCGACCCCGGCGGCAGGAAGTGATGCACCTTCAGCGTGACGGTCTGGGCCGAGGCCGCGCCGCCGGCGAGCGTCAGGACGCCCACGGCCAACAGCACGAATTTGCGAAGAAGGGGAATTGCCATCGTTGCGTCCTCTCTGGGAAGGAAGGGGTCAGCCGCCGAACGTATGCACCAGGTACAGCGAGATCAGCGGGAAAAATACCAGCAGCAGTATGCGCAGCAGATCGGAAGCGAGGAAAGGCAGCACGCCCTTGAAGGTCTCCATCACCGGCACGTCCTTCGCCAGCCGGTTGATGATGTAGATGTTCATGCCGACCGGTGGATGCACGAGGCCGATCTCGACCACCATCAGCGCGAGTATGCCGAACCAGACCGACTTGTCGGCCACCGGCATGCCCCAGAAATCGAGTCCCATCACGATCGGGTAGAAGATCGGAATCGTCAGCAGGATCATGGCCAGCGAATCCATCACGCAACCGAGGAAGATGTAGATCAGCAGGATCGCGAACAGCACCGACAGCGGCGCCAGGCCGCTGTCCCTGACCCAGCCTGCCAGCTCGGCCGGCATCTGCGTGATCGCCAGGCCTGCGTTGAGCATGTCGGCGCCCAGCAGCACCAGGAAGATCATTGCCGTCGCCTGGGCGGTGCCGGTGAGGCTTCTGAGGATGCCGTCGATGCGCATGCCGCCGCTGACCACGGCCAGCGCCCCGCATGCGGCCGCACCGATCGACGCAGCCTCGGTCGGGTTGGCCCAGCCATCGTAGATGCCGACGATCACGACCAGGAACACCAGCAGGATGGGCACCACGCCAGCCAGCGTGCGCAATGCCTCCGGCAGCGGTACGCGCTCGCCGGCGGGGCCGGCCTCGGGCTTGATCGCCACCACGATCCGGATGACGACCATGTAGCCGAGCATCGCGATGATGCCGGGGATGACAGCCGCCATGAAGAGTTTGCCGATCGATTCCTGCGTCAGCACCGCATAGATCACCAGCGGCACCGATGGCGGGATCATGATGCCCAACGTGCCGCCGGCCGCCAGTGCGCCGGTGGCCAGCGAACCGGCATAACGATAGCGACGCAACTCGGGCAGCGCTACCTGTCCCATCGTGGCAGCCGTGGCCAGTGATGACCCGCAGATCGCGCCGAAGGCAGCGCACGCGCCGACCGATGCCATCGCCACGCCGCCACGGAAATGACCAACGAAACTGTTCACGCACTTGAACAGCGCGCGCGACAGACCGCCATGGGTGGCGAACTGGCCCATCAGCATGAACAGCGGAATGACCGCGAGGTCGTAATTGGAGAAACGCGCATAGGCGACGTTCTTCAGCGCCGACAGCAAAGGCATCCAGGAGAAATCGTTCATCACCACGAAACCGCCTGCGCCGACGATGAACATGCCGATGCCGATGTGGATGCGCAGCGCCAGCATCAGAAGCAGCACCGCGAACATGATGAATCCGATGCTCATGCCCGACAGCGCGCTCACGCAGCCCCCCCTTGCAGCTTTCCGGCATCGAAGCCGGACGCCGCATGCCAGTAGAGGCTCGCGTTATACAGGCCCGCGATGGACAGCAGCGCAAAGCTGGGCACCATCGCAGCCACCACCGTCCAGACCGGCCACAGCAGCAGCATCGATGTCTCGCCCGCCTCCCTGAGCGACGCCGCACCGACGCCGGTGCGCCAGGCGACGACTGCAGCCACCAGCGCGAGCAGCAAATGAGACAGGGCATCGAGGCGATGCCGGGCTGCGCTCGACAGGCCGGCGGTGAAGAAGTCCACGCGCAGATGGTGGTGCTCCATCTCGCAGTAAGCGAGCATCGCAGCCGACGCGACGGCCGTACCCATTTGCATGATTTCGATATCGCCCGGAACGGGCGCGGCTGCCAGCTTGCGGCCGGCGATGGACACGATGGACATCATGACCATTGCCATGAATCCTATGCCGCCGCCGATGGCGAACAGGCGCGTCACGCCATGCAGCCTGCTCCCCCACGGACCGAATGCGGGTGTCGCCGGCGCCTCGTCTGTGCCAGCGAGTACTGCGTCCTCCATGCCGCCTCCCGAAAAGCGGGGTATCCCCGTCTTAATGTCTGGCAATCATAACCGCGATGCCGCGCCAACGGCGAGATTTGCCGGCGCAGTGAGTGCAGGCTTGCTGCTGTCCCGGAGCCCATTAAATGGCCCCTCAGCGACCACAGGTCGATTCCGGTAAGATGGATTTCAAACCAATTAAAACAGCCCAGCACCGGAGACTCCGATGACACCGCCCCTGGCCCGCCCCCGACTTGTGCCGCTCTTGTTCGCCACGTTGCTGACCTGGCTGTCGCAGCCCGCAGTGGCGGCCGACTGGAAGCTGATTTCCGAAACCGAGGACCCGGAGAAGATCATCAGCTGGTACGTCGACATGAGCAGCATCGTGCATGACGATGACTACTTGCGTGCCTTCCTGCGCACCACCTGGTCCGTGCCCCAGTATGCCGCCGATGGCACGGCCTATCAGTCATCGACCTACCTGAATTATTTCGACTGCGACGCGCGCAAGATCGCGTACACCGCCAATGCCTATTTCGCCGGCGCCGAGCCGGATAACCTGCCGGTGCATGAAGAGCCGGAGAATCCCGTCTCCCGCCTGAAGTTCCAGTCGGTGGTGCCGGGTTCGGCAGGGGCAATGCGGCTGGATTTCGTTTGCCAGTTCCGGTCGAAAAATTTCCTGACACGGGCCGGGGCAATCGACCTGCGCGGTTGAACACCTGAAAAAAAACGCGGCAGGATGTCCCCGCCGCGTTTCATCGCTGCCTCCCTGCGCCGGCTTAACCGAGCGCGACAGCGAGCCCCTTCACTGGTGCCGATGCCAATTGCACGTCACCGGACAGCTGACCACCCTCTTCGATCACCAGCTTCCCGTAACGAACCTTGCCTGTCACGCGGCCGCTCGCATAGACGACGAGCTTCTGGCGCACCGTCAGGTCGCCATCGAATTCACCACGGATCTCGGCGATGTCGAATTCGGCGCTACCAATGAAGGCGCCCTTTTCCGAAATCTGGATCACGCGCGAATCGATGGTCGCCTCGACCCGCCCTTCGACGACCAGCGTATCGCAATCGGTGATCTCGACGCCCTTGAGCTTGATGTTGGGACCGACGGTGAGCTTGCTGCGTACGTCCGTGCCTGCGACGACGGCCGGCGCGACCACGGCGCCCGGCGGCGTGGCGATCGACGCCGGCACGACGCGCTGTGTCAGCCCGCTTGTCGTCGATGTCGTCGATACGCCAGACGCGCCGGGCGCCGACGATGCAATCGACAATCCGCTGACAGGCTTGTCGGTCATGGGCTTGTCGCTGGCAGGTACGGCCTTGATGTCAGCGACGCTTTCGCGCTTGCCGAAAAATTTTTCTGACTTCAGCATGGAATCTCCTGGATCAAATGATGGCGCAACGCCGCGCACTGCTGCTTGGGCTATTGCCGGACATTAAAGTTCCGCCACTGCAGGAAAAATTTTTCGCAGGCGAAAAAAAACCGCAGCACAGGCTGCGGTTTTTTTGGCGCGCTGTTTGTCGCGCTATTTGTCGGACTGACAGCGCCCGGCAAGACGCTCGCGATCAGACGCGACGCTTGTATTCGCCGGTACGGGTGTCGATCTCGATCTTGTCGCCCTGGTTGACGAACAGCGGCACCGACACTTCGAAACCGGTAGCGATCTTTGCCGGCTTCAGAACCTTGCCCGAGGTGTCGCCCTTGACGCCCGGCTCGGTATAGGTGATTTCGCGCTCGACGGTGGTCGGCAGTTCGACCGAGATGGCCTTGCCATCGTAGAAGACGACTTCGCAAGCCATGCCGTCTTCGAGGTAGCTGATTGCGTCGCCCATGTTCTCGGCTTCGACTTCGTACTGGTTGTATTCGGCATCCATGAATGCGTACAGCGGATCGGCGAAGTAGGAGTAGGTGACTTCCTTGCGCTCGAGGACGACGATTTCGAATTTCTCGTCCGAGCGATAGACCACTTCCTGCGCTGCGCCAGTCAGCAGGTTCTTCAGTTTCATCTTGCAGACGGACGCGTTGCGGCCCGACTTCGAGAATTCAGTCTTGATCACGACCCAGGGTTTGCCGTCGATCATGAACACGTTGCCGGCGCGGAGTTCTTGTGCGGTTTTCATAGTGAGATAGCCAAAAAGTTCGGAATGCGTGCTCGCCTGCGCGGGCCTGAGCCCAGATGGCGATGAAGACGGAGATCAGTGAAGATGTTGTCTGAATGGCCAGCACGCGGGAGCTGAAGCGCACGCATTCTACCCGATTTTGCCAGCGAACTCGATCAGGCCGGCCGCCAGCTCGCGATGCGCGCCCAGCATGGCGGCCCATCGCTCGGCGTGTGAACGCAGCTGCGGCAAGGCCGCATGCAAGGCGGGCCAGTCCGGCGCATGGCTGCTGGAAGCGCTTCTGCTAGTGGTGGTGCTGGTACCGCTGGTGCTTGTGCTTGCACAGTTGCCGGCGTCAGCCGGCGTGCCGTTCCAGCTTCGCATCGCGCTCGTGACGAGGGCAGCCGCTTGCGGCGCCATGCCCGCCGTATACAGCGTCAGGAAGGCATCGAGCTTGACCCGATGAGCGTCGTCGTCCTGCGGGTACAGCTGCCATAACAGCGGACGCCCCGCCAATTGCGCACGCACGGCACTGTCTTCGCCGCGTACGAAATTCAGGTCGCAGCTCCACAGCAGGCGGTCGTAATCGTCGGGCTCGACGAAGGGCATGCCATGCAGGGTCAGCGCGCCTTGCGTCCTTGACTGCCCGGCCGGCGGCGCCAGCGGCGTGACACCGGCCGGCACCACGCAGTGCACCTGCGGCCCGGCGGCCATCGCCGCAAACAGGCCGGCCACATCAGCCCCCGGATAGCAGAACAGCGACACCAGCGTCGCCCCTTCGGGAACGAGCAAGCCGATGCGATGGAGGAAGGACTGCCTTTGCATGCCATCGAAACGGCGCCGGGCATCGTCATAGCCGGCTTCCTTCAGCAGTCCGCCGGTGCCGGCGCTGAAGCCGGGGAAATAGAAATGCTCGGTCAGCTTCAGTCGCGGATGCGGCGATGGCAAGCCATGGCTGCGCTCCACCCAGTCCTCGGCCGACAGGTATTCGAGATTGATCCACACCGGCGGCGTACCGCAATCGGCCATCGCCGCCAGATAAGCATGCGGCAGCCGGCAGCCAAAGGCAGCAATCACGAGGTCGGCCACGCCGCCAGCCGCAACAACAGACGCACTGCCTTCAGCCTCGCCATCGCGCCAGTGCCGCACCTGCAAGCCGTCGACCGCCTGCACTGGCAGCGCGGGATCGAGCGCCGGCCGCAGCCGCTGCAGCCGCTGTACATCGTCAATCCACAAGCTCACCGCCAGCCCCTGTGCGGCCAGCGCGCGCGCCAGCCGCCAGCAGACGCCGGCGTCGCCGAAGTTGTCGATGACCTCGCAAAAAACATGGGCAGACCGCAGGGAGCGCATGGATTCAACAGGGGGCGCGGGAGGCGCCGTAATCGGGGGAGCCCGAAGCCTACGCAGGCCGGCGCAGCCATGCAAGTTTTAATTCCACCCAGCAATTTGGCAAAAAAGTTAACTTGTGACAAAGTTGCAAAAAATCAAGTGCCAGAGTGAAATGCTTCCGATAATCAAGCATTATTCCGATCGATTGATCCAGGGAAAACCCCATGCACCAGCTCAAAGACAATCCCGAACGCGAGGCCCGGCCACAGCTCTCGGTCGCCGAGCTGCCGACGCGCGAGACTGACCGCTACGCCCAGCGTTCCCGCTGGTACGTGCCCATACGCATCAAGTTTGCGATTGCCTTCAGCACCGCGACTGCGTGGATGCTGCTGTCGATCACGCTCGCGACCCCCTGGGCTGAAGCCCTCGGCGCCTGGGTAAGCATGCCGCTGGCCTGGATCATCGTCGCCGGCATTGCGCTGATCCCCGGCTTCATGAATGCCTTCCTGCTGGTTAGCCTGGCGCTGGACCGGCGCCCGGGCCATGCGCCGCTGGAGCATTACCCGGGCCTCAGCATCCTGGTGGCTGCGTACAACGAAGAAGCGACCATCGTCGAGACCATCGAGAGCATCGCGCGCCAGCAGTACCCGGGGCCGCTCGAAGTCATCGTCGTCAATGACGGCTCAAAGGACCGCACCGCTGAACTGGTGCGCGAGCAGCTGCCGAAACATCCGTGGCTGCGTCTGCATGACCTGAAGCAGAACGTCGGCAAGGCCAATGCGCTGAATGAAGCACTGAAGACCGTGTCGCATACGCTGACGGCGACCGTCGATGCCGATTCCTGGCTGTTCCGCGATGCGCTGACCAGCATCGTAGAACGCTATTTCCACGACCCAAAGAACACCCGCGCCGTCGCCGGCGCCGTGCTGGTCCGTAATTCGCGCGCGAGCTGGATGACCCGTGCGCAGGAGTGGGACTACTTCCAGGGCATCGCCGCGATCAAGCGCGTGCAGTCGATGTACCAGGGCACGATGGTCGCGCAGGGCGCATTCTCGCTGTATGACACGACGGTGCTGAAGCAAGTCGGCGGCTGGCCCGACTGCGTGGGCGAAGACATCGTGCTGTCGTGGAGCATCCTGAAGCTGGGCTACCGCATCGGCCATTGCGAAGACGCGCTGCTGTTCACCAATGCGCCCGCCACGCTGGTGCAGTTTGTCCGCCAGCGCAAGCGCTGGGCGCGCGGCATGGTCGAGGCTTTCAAGAAGCATCCCGGTATCTTGCTGATGCCCTCGCTGCCGACCACCTTCGTCTACTGGAACCTGTTCTTCCCGTTCCTGGACCTGATCTTCACCACGGTCTTCATCCCGGGCATCGTGCTCGCGCTGTTCGGCTACTACTGGATCGCCGGGCCGATCACGCTGGCGCTGGTGCCGATGGCGATGGCGATGAACTATTTCATGTATCGCATAGGCCGCGAGCTGTTCATCGAAAAGGGCCTGAAGGTACGTTTCAACCCGTCCGGATTTTTCATCTACACACTCTTCTACAGCATGATCATGCAACCGGTATCGCTCGCGGGCTATGTCTCGGAAGTGCTCAACCTGCGCAAGACGTGGGGCACCAAATGAACCACATCGACAACCACTCCCCAACCCTGAGCCGTCGATGGCGTCTGCGCGCAGCGTCCGTCGCCATACCGGCGCTGGCGCTGGCCTGCGCGCTGCCTGCGATGTCGGCCGCGGAAGGACTGAAACCCGCTGCTGGCGGCGGCTTTTATTATTCGAGCGACAGTGAAAACTTCAGCAGTCGCCGCTTGTCGGTCGACGGCATGGCGCTCTACCAGCACCTCGACAATAAGATCGGCCTGCGTTACACCAATTACGAATTCTCGAATCCGAACTGGAACCGGAAAGGCGAGCAAGTGCGCCTGGTCGCCAGCCAGTTCGACCGCAAGACCCTCGACGGCTGGTCGATCGAGTCCGGCCTGTTCCGCGCCGCGAACAAGGATCTGTGGACGCTGGACGCCACCTGGCGCAAGACGCTGGCACCGGGGCGTTCTTACGAAGTGTTCCTGAACCGGGATTTCGTCGAGACCGCGACCGCGATCGACAATGGCGTGTCGTATGACTTCGCCGGCGCGTCCGTGGATTACCAGTGGGCGCCGAAGTGGACGACCGTCGGCATGGCTGGCATCCAGAATTTCTCCGACGGTAACCAGCGCCGCCACCTGCGCGGCCGCCTGATCTTCCAGCCCTCGCTCGATATCGGCCTGACCACGCAACTGCGCTACCGCTGGTACGACAGCAGCAAGACCAATGTCGGTGGCGCCTACTTCAATCCGCCCAGCTATGACGAGCTGATGCTGGCCGTGGGCTGGCGGCACCGTGTCAACGACTGGCGAACCGCCGTGACCGGCGGCCTTGGCCGCCAGCGCATCGATAGCGGCACGGCAACCACGACGCGCCTTGCCGAGGCAATGGCGGAGCGCCAGATGAGTGGCTATGCGCTGCGCATGCGCGCAGGCTATATCTATGCCGCCAGCCTGGCATCCACAGATCCGAACTACTGGTATCGCTACGTCGCGATGGACGTGCTGATCCCGTTCTGACGCGAGGCTGATGAAGGCTGGCGACTACGCCAGCCTCATTCCCACTCCATTTGCAGGTACAGCATTTCCGCGTTGCGCGGATTGACGCTGTCAAACAAAAGCCAATGCGAGCGCTCGGTCGCAGCGGCACGCGCTGTTACCTGCTGCAGCTTCAGGCCTTCGGCCAGTCCGCGCCGCACGTCATCCTGCAAAGTTTGCAGATAGCGCCGCTGCTTGTCCCAATAGGGCCGCGCATCGTTCACCACCGGACCATGCCCGGGCACCGTACGTGCCGCGCCAGTCGCCTGCAGTGACTGCATCACTGTCAGCCAGCCTTTCAGATCGCCCTCGAGCGACGGCGCTCGGTCGATGAACAGCAGGTCGCCGGCCCACAGGGTGGCCGTCTTCTCATCCAGCACGCTCAGGTCATGGTCGGTATGCGCCGCCTGCCAGGCGCGCAAGCTCAGCCGGCGTCCGCCGAGGTCGAGCGTCATCGTTTCCTGCACGACACGGGTCGGCAGCACGATGCGGCTGCCCCGCGCATCATCACCAAGCATGCGCGCAAGATTTTCTTCATACTGCCGACCGCGCGAGCGCATCGCTGCTGCCAGCCGTGCGTGGCCGATGAACTCGGGCTGGTCCTGCATGAAGGCGGCATTGCCGAAGATATGATCGGAATGCACATGCGTGTTGATCACGTAGCGAATCGGCAGCGACGAACGAGCGCGGATCGCGTCGCGCAGCGCGCTGCCGGTGCGGAAGCTGCCCCCGGTATCGATCACCGCGATGGCTTCGTCGCCGATCACGAAGCCTATGCTGGCGATATCGCCGTGATAAGCATCGCCGAATTCCTCATGTGCGCCCTGGTGCACGAAGACGCCGGGCGCAATCTCGCTGACGTCCAGCGGCGCGGCCTGCAGCACGGGCGCCAGCAGCCACAACAGCGCCGCCACTGCCGCAGCCGTGGTGGTGCGCACGTTCAGCCCCCTGCCCCGGATGCCGACTCTGCTGCAATCTGGCGCAAGGCCTGCGCGAAGACCTCGGCGGGCTGGCCGCCCTGTACCAGATAGCGTCCGTTGATGATCACGGAGGGCACCGAGTGGATGCCCTGGTCCAGATACAGCTTTTCGCGCGCACGCACCGCGTCGGCATAATCGCCGCCGGTAATGATGGCAGACGCCTGTTCGCCATCGAGGCCGGCCGCCACAGCAGCCTCGCGCAGCACGGCCGGATCGGACGGGTCCAGCCCGTCGATGAAATACGCCTTGAGCAAGGCTCGCTTGAGCCGGTGCTGTGCGTCGCCCCCCGCCGTCTCGGCCGCCCAGTGCAGCAAACGGTGGGCATCGAAGGTGTTGTAGATCCGCTTGCGCGCGCCGGGCGTGAATTCGAAACCGGCGTCGGCGCCGCGCTGGTACAGGTGCAGCTGGTTCTGCTCGACCTGCGCCGGCGTGATCCGGTACTTTCGCGTGAGGTGCTCGATGATGTCCTCGCCGCCGGGCTGCATGTCGGGATTCAGTTCGAAGGGCTGGAAGTGCAGCTCGACTTTGAGGTCGTCACTGACGCTGCCGATCGCCTTTTCAAGCGCCGCCAGGCCGACAGCGCACCATGGGCAGGCAATATCGGAAACAAAATCGAGGTTCAGTGTGGTCATGGCATCCAGGTCGAAAAGGTGAAGGCGCCCGCAGCCCGTTGGCTGCAGCCGGCCAGTGATGCAACGATGCTAGCACGGCCATGACCGGCTTGAACCGCGCCTGCCTTGAGACGCGACTGCCCCGAAGGGCAATTGCCGCTACCGGGCGGCGCTGCTAGCCTCGTGCGTCCGACCGCAATTACCGCTACAAGTCATGAAAGCATTCACCGCCATCGAGGCGATCGGCTGATGCCGCTGCACACACAGACCGCCATCTTCATGGTGTGCCTGGTGTACCTGCTGCTGCACGCAGCGGTCTGGTTCGCCTTGTCAGAACAGGAGAACAACCAGCTCCGTTTGTGGTGCGGATCGGGCATCCTGTCGGGTATCGCCGTCATCTTCCTGTCCATGCGCGACCAGGTCGGAGACCTGCTGTTCATCCATGTCGGACAACTGGCCATGGTGCTAGGCAATGCCGGCAGGTCGGTAGCACTCCGGTGGTACCTGCCGCGGCCCGTCAGGCCTGCAGCCATCGCTCACCTGAGCATCGCGATCATTTTCTATGTCACGTTCGCCTATGCATTTTTCCACGGCGCGTCAGAACATGCGCTGGAAATCTTTTACCACTCGTTCTACGCGATCATCTGCATCGAGTACTTCCTGGTCGGATGGCAGACCCGTGGCCAGGTGCAGCCGGGTTCGCTGGGGCCGCGCGTGCTGATGATGGGCGGTGCGGTGCTGTGCTCGTCGATCGGCTTCAAGGCCATCATGGTGATTCTCGGTTTGGGTGCAACGTCGATTTATGCGCCCGGCATCGACCAGTATGTGCTGATCGCCGGACAATTCATTGCGATCACCCTCGTGAACATCGGCTTCCTGCGCATTTTCCTCGACCGGCGCGAGCAGCAAACCCTGCTCACCGAGCGCAGCCTGGCGGCAGCCGAAGAGCGCGCCAGCCTGCTGTCGCAGCACAAGGCCGAGTTGCAGGACTTGCTGATCGAGCGCGAGGAAATCATCCGCCAGCTGACCTTGTCGAACAAGACCGCCGGCATGGGCGCGCTGGTGGCCAGCCTGGCGCATGAACTCAACCAGCCCTTGTGCGCGATCCGGCTCAACACGCAACTGGTGGAGCGCAAGCTGGAGACGCCGGACCCGGACCTGCACGAGACGCGCCGTCATCTCGATTCGATCATTGCGGACAACCGGCGCGCAGCGAACATCATCACAAAACTACGCAACCTGTTCGAGCACCGTCAGGATGGCAATGAGCCGCTGGATTTCGACGAGCTGGTGCGCGACACGCTGGCCCTGGTCGAGGCCCGCGCCCGCTCGGAAAACGTCGCACTTCGTATAGCCCTCGGTGCCGACATCACCCTGAACGGCGACCACACGCAGCTGCAACAGGTGCTGCTCAACCTGCTCAACAATGCAATGGATGCGTTGGGCGGCCTGCCGCAGGCCGACAAGCACATCGCCGTGCAAACCAGCGTGCGCGGCGGCCGCCTCCAGCTGATCGTCGAAGACAATGGTGCAGGTATCCCGGCGCCCGTGCAATCGTCGGTGTTCGAGCTATTCAAGACCACCAAGGCCGATGGCATGGGCGTAGGCCTGTGGTTGTCCAAGACCGTGGTCAACGCGCACCGTGGCGACATTCGCTTCGAGAGCGCTCCGGGTCGGGGCACGCGCTTCGAAGTCGACCTGCCAGTGGACTGAGCCCGGCGCCTTCTGGTTTATACTCGACACGGCCTCAACAGCCGACACGACCGGATGCCGTGATGACTGATCCCAAACCCCTGCTGCAACTGCGCCCGCTGGCGCCACTGATCGCGCCCCTCATCGCCGCGCTGCTGGCGATGCCGGCCCATGCCGCCACCTACACCTGCGTGACCA
The DNA here is from genome assembly GCA_964634245.1 of uncultured Bifidobacterium sp. GTDB lineage: Bacteria > Pseudomonadota > Gammaproteobacteria > Burkholderiales > Burkholderiaceae_D > Pernthalerella. The sequence continues at coordinate 18,737 of CAZWIE010000008.1, read as the reverse complement.
AGGCCATGCGCGGCAACAAATGGATCTGCAAGGACGACCCCGATGTCTGCACCTTCGTCTTTACCGTCAATGAAAAGACCAAGGTCATGACGCGTCGCGTCAGCGACGAGGAACCGCGCGTACCGGTCACCGTCGACAAATGGGAAGACAACAAGATCATTGCGCACGAAGACCGCAATCGCATCGACAGCCGCTTCATCGAGCAGTACTACTACAAGATCGGGCTGGAAAACGGCGACTTCCTGATGGCCAATGAGTACATGACCAACAGCGGCCGCTACCTGACGCAGGAAGAATTGAACGCCGCCGACCCGAAGAAATACGCGCGCTGGTTCAAGCCGCGCCTGTTCACCGAGACCGGCAGCTGCCGCTTCAAAGGCCGCAACTGAGCGGGAGCTTCTTGGCGCCAGCTTCTGCGCGACCCTCTGAGTGCGCCCCTCTGAGTGCGACCCTCTGAG
>CAZWIE010000008.1:0-18179 GCA_964634245.1 uncultured Bifidobacterium sp. | reverse complement strand
GCGCCAGCTTCTGCGCGACCCTCTGAGTGCGCCCCTCTGAGTGCGACCCTCTGAGAGCGACCCTCTGAGAGCGCTGTTCAGCGCGGCCTGACCCGCTTGTCGTGGAGCCGGTTTCCGGCCTCCTCGAATGCGCGGTCTAGGTAGACGGAAAAGAATTGATGATCGCCGCCGACCAGCGGCTCGGTCAGCATCTCGCCGGACGCATTGACGAATACCAGCGTCGGCGCCACTTTCACCCCATAGCGGTTGGCGATCGCAGTTGGCGTGGTCACCGTGCCATCGAAGTCCTTGATCGCCTGCCGACCACGCATCGACAATTCGCGGATCTGCGGCGGATCATTGCCGGCCTCGCGTATCATCGGCAGCAGGTAATTGCGGCGCACCACCTTGCAGTACGGGCATTCGGGTAGTGAGAACATCAGCACCAGCGGCTTGCCGGCCTGCAGCGCTTGCGCGGATTCGCTGCGCAAGTCCTCCACCATGGTCAGCCCGTGCTGGTCGCCTTGCGCCGCGCCGGCCGTGGACAGCCCGAGCCCGAACGCCAGCAGCGCGGTCACGCCCATCATCAGGAATCGTTTCATCATGCGGTCCTCAAGGTTTGGCCGCCGCCTGGCAGGCGAACTCGCCGGTCGTCTCGATCATGTTCCCGGTTTTCGGTTGATGCCGGCTGCCGCTGGCACGCAGCACCAGCGTTCGCCAGTCCAGCGTGAAGTCCATCGTGATCTCGGTGCCGTCGGGCGCGATGCCGAGGCTGCGACAACGCACTGCATCCTCGCCCTGCTCGCAGCCGCAGATTTCGACCTTCTTCTCGAGGCAACCGGCAGCCAGTTCCGGCGGCCGCTTCACATAGCCGGCCTCGGGGTTGACACTGATGCGCCACTGCCGCTGCTGCATCGAGGGCGGGCTGCCGTCGAACAGGTTCTCCACCTTCAGCTGGCCACTGCAATCGACATGTCGCGCTTGCGCCATGGCCGGCGTTGACCATGACAGCGCGACCAGCGCCAGCAAGGACAAGCCCATGCCGCCGCACGCACGCGCCGCACGTCTGCGCATCATCGACGCCAGCGTCATGCTCCGGTGATGACCGTGCTTTCGTCAGTCCGGGTGTCGCCCAGGTTGTCGACCCAGGTCACGGTGATCGGGTCGCCCTTCTCGGCGCCATGGAACGTAAAGACGAGGTAAGGGTTCTCCGACACCGCCATGCCCAGCCGCGCATTGAAGACAACGCGGTCCTTGCACTTGACGACCAGGGTCTCGATGTAATGGGGTGGAATGCGAGTGCCCTGTTCGTCGCGGCGCAAGCCGGACTCCATCGGGTGCCTCACCTGCAATTTGACTTCGACCGCGCCGTTCAGCAGGAACGCGCGGATTTTCATGGGTTCGCTCATCGTCTCTTCCAGAGTCAGCTCATTATTCGCGGCGCGCCAGGCCGGTCGATGGCAAGACGCAGCAGCGCAGGCAGTACGCTTGTACGGCAAGCCGGTGCAACGCAGCCAGCGGCCGGTCTTGCACGCCGCTTAGCCGCAACCGCCGCCGCCGGCGCGTACCTTGATCATCGTGCTGCCGACGTAGAAATTGCCCTCGGCACGCACAATGCCGTAAATCGTCGACGTCTCGCCCATCTTGATACGGGTGCTGATGGTGGCATCGGTACCGGGAGGCAACTCGAACACCGCGGTCATCGGCGTCGGGTTTTTCTGCACGAAGATGGCCATCAGGTCGGTCTTGGGGATCTTGCTGTCCATCGACAGCGGCACGACGAATCCGCTGCCAACCAGTTCGGGGCCGGAGAGCACGATCTGGTTGCTGTCGACGACGGACTCGCCGCCCATGGCTTTGACGGCAGCTGCCACAGTCTTGGCATCAGGCAGTGTACCGTCCCATTCCGCACCGAACACCTCGGATGGCCGTATCACGCCGGCCGCGAAGGCGAGTGACAAGGCGGTGCCTATGCCGAGGAAATCGCGTCTTTCCATTCGTAGGGTCTCCTGTCTCGTTATTTGTTTTTTGCGGGTCGAGCCCGATTTTTTTTCTTTTCAGTGCGCCATGATGCTTGATTCCGTGCACCGCGCGCTGGATAAACCAGCATTTTGCTCAGGATAACGGCGTAAAAAAACCCGCCGACGCTTGCGCGGGACGGGCTCTTTTCTTGTGCCTCAGTGGCCTCAGGCCGACTTCAGCACCGGGGCCGACTCGATCTGGTCGAGCGCGGTCTTCAGGTGCTCGACGGTGCGGTCGACATGCAGCAGCTTTTCGAGGCCGAACAGGCCGAGGCGGAAGGTGCGGAAATCATCGCGCTCGCCGACTTGCAGCGGCACGCCGGCGGCCGTCTGCAGGCCCAGAGCGACAAACTTCTTGCCGTTCTGGATGTCCGGATCAGTCGTATAGCTGACGACCACGCACGGTGCCTGGAAGCCCGGCGCAGCGACGCTCTTGAAGCCCTTGGCTTCGAGCATGCGGCGCACCTTGTCGCCCAGCTCGATTTGCGCCTGCTTCAGGTTTTCCCAGCCGGCGGCACGGGTTTCCTTCATCGTGTCGCGCAGCACGCGCAGGCCATCGGTCGGCATCGTGGTGTGATAGATGTGCGAGCCCTTCTCGTAGGTCTCGACGATCTGCAGCCACTTCTTCAGGTCGCATGAATAGCTGGTGCTGGTGGTGCCATCGATGGCGGCGCGTGCGCGCTCACCCATGGCGATCAGGGCGCAGCACGGCGAGCTGCTCCAGCCCTTTTGCGGGGCGCTGATGATGACGTCCACATTGCAAGCCTGCATGTCGACCCACATGGCGCCGGAGGCGATGCAATCCAGCACGAACAAGCCATCGACCGAGCGCACGGCCTCGCCGACGGCCTTCAGGTAATCATCCGGCAGGATCATGCCGGCCGAGGTTTCGACGTGCGGCGCGAACACGACGGCCGGCTTTTCTTTCTTGATCCATGCAACGACCTCGTCGATCGCCGGCGGCGCATAGTCGCCCTCGAAGCCAGGGTGCGCCTGGCTGGCCTTGATCACGTGCAGGTCCTTGGAGATGTGGCCCATCTCGAAGATCTGGGTCCAGCGGTAGCTGAACCAGCCATTGCGGATCACGGCGCACTTGCGCTCGGAGGCAAACTGGCGCGCGACGGCTTCCATGCCATAGGTACCAGAGCCCGGCACCACCACCGCCGACTTGGCGTTGTAGACCTCTTTCAGGATGGACGAGATGTCATTGATCACGCCCATGAAGGCCTTCGACATATGGTTCAGCGAGCGGTCGGTGTACACCACCGAAAACTCGAGCAGGCCATCGGGATCGACGTGGGGAAGCAAGCCGGGCATAGGAATTCCTGTCTGGGTAAATATGATGTAGGGAGCCGATTATTGGGAGGCAAACCCTTTTTAGATGCAAGAGTTTAACAGAGCCGCAAGCGCCAGCCTTGTGCATGGCACAACCACAGAGGCGCCGGATGCGCAGCATGGCTTTTTCGACAAGTACCCGCGCTGGCGCCACAGGCTTTAGAATCCCGTCCTTTCCAGTATTCACCTTAGTAGCCCCGGAGACAGCATGCAAAGCGATATCGAGATTGCCCAACAAGCCAAGATGAAGAAAGTGGTCGATATCGCCGCGACCCTGGGCATCCCCGAAGAATCGATCGAACCCTATGGCCATTACAAGGGCAAAATCTCGCTCGATTACCTGGACACGCTGAAAGGCAAGCCCGACGGCAAGCTGATCCTGGTGACCGCGATCAGCCCCACCCCGGCGGGCGAAGGCAAGACCACCACCACCGTCGGCCTCGGCGATGCGCTGAACCGCATCGGCAAGAAAGCCGTGATCTGCCTGCGCGAACCGTCGCTGGGCCCGGTGTTCGGCGTCAAAGGCGGCGCAGCCGGTGGCGGCCATGCGCAGATCGTGCCGATGGAAGACATCAACCTGCACTTCACCGGCGACTTTTCGGCGATTGCACTGGCCAACAACCTGCTGGCCGCGATGATCGACAACCACATCAACCACGGCAACCAGCTCGACATTGACCCGCGCCGCATCACCTGGAAACGCGTGGTGGACATGAATGACCGCGCGCTGCGCGACATCGTGGTCGGTGCCGGCGGCACGGCCAACGGCTTCGTGCGCCAGGATGGGTTCGATATCGTGGTGGCTTCCGAAGTGATGGCGATCTTCTGCCTCGCGACCTCGGTCCAGGACCTGAAAAAACGACTGGGCGACATCGTGATCGGCTACACGCGCGACCTCAAGCCCGTGCATGCGCGCGACCTGAACGCGCACGGCGCAATGACGGTGCTGCTGAAAGACGCGCTGAAACCCAACCTGGTGCAGACGCTGGAAAACAATCCGGCCTTCGTGCATGGCGGCCCGTTCGCCAACATCGCGCACGGCTGTAACTCGGTGATCGCAACGCAGAGCGCGCTGAAGCTGGGTGACTACGTGGTGACCGAAGCCGGCTTCGGTGCCGACCTCGGCGCCGAGAAATTCATCGACATCAAGTGCCGCAAGGCGGGCCTGAAGCCTGCCGCATGCGCGCTGGTCGCCACCATCCGCGCGCTGAAGTACCACGGCGGCAAGGATGTGAAGGAACTCAACACCGAGGACCTGGACGCGCTGAAGAAGGGCCTGGTCAACCTCGAACGCCATGTCGAGAACGTGACGAAGAACTACGGCCTGCCCTGCGTGGTGTCGATCAACCGCTTCACGGCCGACACCGATGCCGAGATCGCGATGGTCACCGACCGCATGCACGCACTGGGCGTGAATGTGGTGCTGGCCGAGCACTGGGCCAAGGGCGGCGCCGGCGCCGAAGCGCTGGCCCACGAAATCGTTCGCCTGGCCGAGCAAGGCACGGGCCCGAAGTTCGTCTACGACGACCATGACTCGCTGTGGGACAAGATGAAGAAGGTCGCGACCAAGGTGTACGGCGCCGCTGACATCAGCGCCCCGGCCAAGGTGAAGCAACAGCTGCAGGCCTGGGAAGATGCCGGTTACGGCCACTATCCGATTTGCGTCGCCAAGACCCAGTCGTCGTTCTCGACCGACCCGACGCTGCGCGGCGCGCCCAGCGGCCACATCGTGAACATTCGCGAAGTGCGCCTCGCGGCCGGCGCGCAATTCATCGTGATGATCTGCGGCGACATCATGACCATGCCGGGCCTGCCCAAGGTGCCGAGCGCGGTCAAGATCGACATCGACGACAACGGCAAGATCGTCGGCCTGTTCTGATATTCCCGAAAACAAAGGAAGCACCATGCGCGCTGTCGTCTACACCAGCAAAGGCCCGGCGGCCGAAGTCCTGAAGATCGTCGACAAGCCGCTGCCCGAGCCCGGTCCGGGCGAGGTGCGCGTCAAGGTCGCCTTCAGCGGTGTCAATCCTTCGGACGTGAAATCGCGCTCGGGCATTGCCGCGCGCACCGGCGGCTATCCGGAAGTGACGCCGCACAGCGATGGCTCCGGCATCGTGGAGAAACTCGGCGTTGGTGTTGATAGCGCACTGCTGAACCAGCGTGTCTGGATGTTCAATGCGCAATGGGAGCGCCCATACGGCAGCTGCGCCGAATATGTCGCGCTGCCGGCGTCGCAGGTCGTGCCCCTGCCCGACGGTATATCCCTCGAGACAGGCGCATCGATCGGCATCCCGCTGATGACGGCCATGCATGCGGTGCAAAGCTGCGGCAGCCTGCTCGGCAAAACCGTGCTGGTGCCCGGCGCGGCCGGCAGCGTGGGTTTTTATGTGACGCAACTGGCAGCGATGGCCGGTGCACGCGTGATCGCCATCGTCAGCAGTGACGAGAAGGCGAAGCTGGCGCGCGAAAATGGCGCCGCCGACACCATCAACTACAAGACCGAAGACCTGGTCGCGCGGGTGCAGGCGCTGAGCGCCGGTACTGGCGCAGATTTCATCATCGACATGGATGCCGCTGCACATGCGCCGCACTATGGCAGCCTGCTGCGTTTCGGCGGCAAGGCCGTCATCTATGGCACCAACAGCCCGCAAGTGGCGATGCCATTCGGCCCGATGATCCTCGGCTTCGTCAGCCTTTACTACTTCATCGTCTACAAGCTGCCGCAGCCGCTGTTGCGCGAGGTGCTCGATGGCGTCTCGGCAGCACTGCTCCGGCCGGGCTTCCGGCATCCGACGGTCGCAATCCATGCGCTGGAAGCGGTCGCCGCAGCGCACGAGCAAGTCGAGCGCGGCGCGAACGCCAAGGTACTGGTTCGCCCCTGATCGGCAACGGCCAGCCGGGCGCTGACAATGACAGGACGGCCATGACGAAATTCAGCGATCACTTCGGCAAAGTCGCGGGACGTTACGCCGATTTCCGTCCCACCTACCCTGCCGCACTTTTCGACTGGCTGGCAGGTCAATGCAGCACGCAAGCGCTGGTGTGGGACTGCGGCTGCGGCAACGGACAAGCCTCGGTCGCACTGGCCGCGCATTTCCGGCATGTACACGCCACCGACGCGAGCGCCGGCCAGATCGAACATGCGACACCGCATGCGCACGTCCGCTATGCCACGGCACCGGCCAGCGCAAGCGGTCTGCCTGATTCATCCGCTGATCTCATCACCGTCGCCCAGGCCCTGCACTGGTTCGCCGACGACAGCTTCTATGACGAAGCCAGGCGCGTGCTGAAGCCCGACGGCCTGCTGGCCGCCTGGAGCTACGGCATGATCGTGGTCGATGGCGATGCGGTGAATGAGGCGATCCAGCACTTCTACCATCAGGTGATCGGCCCGTACTGGCCGCCCGAGCGGCGCCATGTGGAAACGGGTTACCGCGAACTGCCCTTCCCGTTCAGTCGTATCGCGACGCCAGCGCTGGCCATGCAGGTGTCATGGCCGCTGGCGCAATTGCTGGGTTACCTCGGCTCGTGGTCGGCGTCCGCGCGCTATCGCGAAGCGACGGGCAAGGATGCGGTAGAGGCGCTGGGCGAGGTACTGCTTGAATGCTGGGGTGATCCTTCGCAGCCGCGCACCGTGTCATGGCCGCTGGCGATACTGGCCGGGCGTCCCTGACGCAACGAATATGCGCGTCGCTGAGCGTCGCTTGGCGTCGCTCAGCGTCACTTATGCAGCGATGCCGATGATCACGCTGGACGGGTCGAAGCCTGCCATCACCGCATCGCCCGGTTTCAAGGCCAGCGCATCGACCTCGGCATTGGGCAAGGTGCCGACGATCTCCATGCCGCCCTCCAGCATCACCGCGACTTCCGATGTGCGCTCGCCGCGGATGACCGTCTGTGCAATGCCGGCAAAGACATTCCCAGCGTTCGGCTTTCTCGCCGTCTTGCCGGGCAGCGCGATGCCAACCGATGAGGCTTTCACCAGCGCGAACACCTTGGCACCGATATCGAGCTGCAGTTCGCGGCAACTTCCATGCGTGATCGATGCGCTGACCAGCTGGTTGCCGTTAACCATGATGCCCAGTTCGTCATTCACCGGCCCCGGCACAATGGACACGATGATGCCGGCGAACTGGTTGCGCGCGCTGGTCTTCATCGCAATCTCGTTGGCCAGCGCGTAGTCGTTCGACAGGCCCTGCGCAAGCTTGTTGAGGCGACCGATGAAGCGCTGGTGCTCATCCTGGATCAGCGTGAAGTTGCGCAGCAACTGGCGCCCGCGCTCGGTCAGCGTCGTACCGCCGCCCCCTTTGCCGCCCGCATGGCGCTCGATCAGCGTGCCGCCGGAGAGTGCCGCCATTTGGTCGATCGCATCCCAGGCACCCTTGTAGCTGTAGCCGGCCAGCTGCGCCGCCCGCGTCAGGTTGCCCAACTTGTCTATCTGCCGCAGCAATTCGATGCGCTTGGGATTGGCAAGCGTCGCGTCACCGACCCGTATGGTCAGCTCTGCATGCAGCTCGAAGTCGCGGTCAGGCATGCGGAAGCTCCGTATTTATTTCCTTGCAACATCATAGACGGTTTGACATGCAAAATAAAGCCGAGTAAATTTCGCTTGAAATATACATGGGTATATTTTGCTTGTACCCCTGTCGAAGCGGCTTGGCGGCCAATATTCTGGCTATCAACATTGCCCTGCCCCGACCCGACAAGCCCAGCCCGAAGGAGATTGGCAATGACCACCCGATTCCCAGCACAGGCACGCGCCGCCGCCCTGTTGGCCGCCGTGCTGTGTGCCCCAGCGCTGCCCGCCCGGGCCGGCGATGACGTACGCGTGCTGCTGGAACTGCTGATGGAGAAAGGCCTCATCACACAGGCAGAGTACGACGCCAAACTCAAGAAGGCGCAGGAGATGGAAGAGATCCGCGCCTTCAACGAAGCGCAGGAAGTGCGCCGTGTCGCGAAGGAAGTGGATGCGCGCGCCGAAAAGGATCGCAAGTTCAAGACCGAGGTGTATGGCCAGGTATCTGCCGGCTACTACGACGCCAGCAACATGAAGAACGGCAGCATCGATGCCAGTGGCATGAGCGACCAGCCCAAGGGCAACAACCGCATCGGCCTGAAGATATCGCGCGAACTGGATGCGGACGTGACGGCGATGGTCACGCTCGAATCGAATTTTTCGGCGCGCACCGGCGCCATCGGCAAGGACGCCGGCGCATCCGGCGTCAACAATGCCGGCTCGACGTCCAGCCCTTATGTCGGCGCCATCTTCGACCGCGAAGCCAACTTCAGGGTCATTTCGAAGACCTATGGCACCTTCATCATCGGACGCGGTCCCAACCTGCAAAACGATCTCAGCGGCGCATTCGACCCGCGCCAGAACTGGAACTTCGGTGGCCTGAAGGCTATCGGTCGCTATGCGGGCTTCCATAGCGCCTCCGGCATCAGCCGTGCCGACAAGCTGTTCCGCTACATCTCGCCGTCCTTCTCGGGCCTGACGCTGGATGGCGCAGTCTCGATCGGCGGCGTGCCGGGCGACAGCAGTTACGGCACCGGCACCTACATTGGCGGACGCTACAAGAATGGCGGTTTCGAAGCCGGCTACAACCACATCAGTGCCGCGATTGCCGCCGGCGCAACCAACAACGATGTGCATTTCCTCGGCCTGAAATACACGATCGACAAGCTGACCCTCAGCGGCGGCCTCGCCTTCACGACCAACCCGCATACCCCTAACGCGACGCTGAGCACGACATCGCCCGGTGGCCGGGCCCATGTCGACACCGGCTTTGGTGGCTTTGTGTATCGGCTGACGCCAACCCTGAGCGTCAACGGCGCCTACTACCAGGTCAGGGACAAGACCCCGACGGCCGGCGCCAACGATATCGAGATGTTCGCCACCGGCCTCACCTGGACCCCGTACAAGGACTGGGACCTGTTCATCGATTACGCCAACGCCAATCGCCGCAGCAATGCGACCGCAGCCTTCACGATCTACGACGCATGGCGACCAGACACGTCGAGCCCGTCGTCGCTGGCCGCTGGCACGAAGCCGCAATCGGGCGTGAGTGTCGGCGCGCAATACAAGTTCTGACCATCTTCGCCAACAAGGAAAGCCGGCATGAAGCACCTCAAATCCTTGACCATCTTCGCGACACTGCTGCTCGCTGCGTCGGCACAGTCCGCCGAAGTCAGGGTCGCGGTCGCAGCCAACTTCGCGCAGCCGATGAAGGAGATCGCGGCCGGGTTCGAAAGGGACACCGGCCACAAGCTCACGATGAGCCAGGGCGCCACGGGCAAGTTCTACGCGCAAATCGTCAATGGCGCGCCGTTCGACGTGCTGCTGTCGGCTGACGATGAAACGCCGACCCGGCTGGTCAGCGAAGGCAAGGCCGTCGCGGGTTCGCAATTCACCTATGCGATCGGCCGCCTCGTGCTGTGGTCGCCGGATGACAAGCTGGTTGACCAGGACGGCAGCGTACTCAAGTCGGACAAGTTCAGGCATCTCGCGATTGCCAATGCGCGCGTCGCGCCGTACGGCCGGGCAGCGGTGCAGGTCATGCAGAAGCTGGGCGTGCTCGGCAGGATAGAGCCGCGTGTCGTGCAGGGCGAGAACATTTCGCAAACCTTCCAGTTCGTCACGACCGGCAATGCGCAGCTGGGCTTTGTCGCGATGTCGCAAGTCTTCGAACAAGGCAAGATGAAGTCCGGATCCGCATGGGTCGTCCCCGAGGCGATGCACGAGCAACTGAAGCAGGATGCGGTACTGCTGAATGCGGGCAAGGATTCGGCAGCCGCCGCCAGCTTCCTTGCTTACCTGAAGTCGGACAAGACAAAAAAGACCATCGAAAGTTACGGCTACAAAATCAACTGAGTGAACCGGGTCAACTGAGCATCAGCGCTGCGCCGGCACCCGATGCAGCAGCGGGACCGCCGCGCAGGATCGCGCCGAATACAACAAGAACAAACCATGCCACTAGCACCTGATGCCCTGCAAGCGATAAACGTCACGCTCAAGCTGTCGGCCGTCGTCACCCTGATCCTGCTGCTGGTCGGCACGCCGATCGCTTGGTGGCTGGCGCGTACGAGCAGCTTCCTGAAAGCGCCGGTCAGTGCCATCGTCGCGCTGCCCATCGTGCTGCCGCCGACCGTGCTGGGCTTCTACCTGCTGCTGGCGATGGGGCCGAACGGCCCGATCGGCAAGCTCACCGCCGCGCTGGGCATCGGCCAGCTGCCATTCACCTTCTCGGGCCTGGTGATCGCTTCAGTCTTCTATTCGCTGCCCTTCATGGTGCAGCCGCTGCAGAATGCCTTCGAGGCGATCGGCCGCCGCCCGCTGGAGGTGGCCGCGACGCTGGGCGCGTCGCCGATCGATGCGTTTTTCACGGTGGCCGTGCCGATGGCGCTGCCCGGCTTCCTGACGGCGTGCGTGATGAGCTTTGCGCACACGGTGGGCGAGTTCGGCGTGGTGTTGATGATAGGCGGGAACCTGCCGGGACAGACACGCGTGGCGTCGGTGCAGATCTATGACTACGTGGAAGGCCTGCAGTATGGCGAAGCGCACCAGCTGGCACTGGTGATGATTGCATTCGCTTTCGTGGTGCTGATGGCGCTGCAACTGTGGCGACCGCGCGCGCTGAAGGTGGCCTGAGATGAGCATGACTTCGGGCGGCATCCACGCGCGCCTTGCGCTGCAAAGGCCGGGCTTCGACCTTGACGTGGACTTGCAATTGCCGGGCCATGGCGTGATTGCGCTGTTCGGGCCTTCAGGCTGCGGCAAGACCACGCTACTGCGCTGCCTCGCGGGACTCGAGCGTGCTACCGGAAGCCTGCAAGTCAATGGCCAGACTTGGCAGGATGCGCAGCACTGGCTGCCGACGCATCGCCGCCCGCTCGGTTACGTCTTCCAGGAATCGAGCCTGTTCCCGCACCTGTCCGTGCTGGGCAACCTGCAGTACGGAAGGCGCCGCTCGTCCGGCCCCGGCCGTATCGACCTTGACCATGTGATCGACCTGCTCGGCATCGCGCGGCTGCTGGACCGCAAGCCTGATGTGCTGTCCGGAGGCGAACGCCAGCGTGTCGGCATCGCGCGCGCATTGGCCACCGATCCTCAGTTGCTGCTGATGGATGAGCCACTGGCCGCGCTCGACTATGCGCGCAAGCAGGAGATCCTGCCCTACCTCGACCGCCTGCAACAGGAACTGGCGATCCCCATCGTCTACGTCACGCACTCGCCGGACGAAGTGGCTCGACTGGCTGATCACCTTGTGTTGCTGGACCACGGCAAGGTCATCGCCAGCGGCCCGCTGGCCGAGACGCTCTCGCGGCTGGACTTGCCGGTACGGCTGGGCGAAGACGCGGGCGTGGTGATCGATGCGAGCGTCGGCAGCCTAGATACGCAATGGCACCTGGCACGCATGGACTTTGATGGCGGCCACCTGTGGACGCGTGACCCGCAACTTCCCGCCGGCACCAGCGCGCGCGTGCGCATCCTCGCGCGCGACGTCAGCCTCGCCCGCGAGGAGCCGGGCCGCAGCAGCATACAAAACGTGCTGCAGGGCCGTATCGCCGGCATCGCTGCCGATGAGGCACCCGGCCTTGCACTGGTGCGGGTCCTGGTGGGCGATACCGCGATCCTCGCGCGCGTGACGCGTCGCTCGCTGGCCGAGCTGGGTCTGCAAGACGGGGACCCGGCGTGGGTGCAGGTAAAATCCGTGGCACTTGCCCGCTGAGGCCTGTGCCTGACGGATGCGAACGCCGCCCCGGATGCGCCCCAACCCGACGTCGGACAAGATGCAGGATACGATGCAGGCCACGCGCCCGTACAACTCCTGAATACCTGACCACCTGACGGATCACGACACGATGCCAGCAGCCCTGACCTCGCCGCAGAAATTGCTGCAGATGCTGCAGTTATTGATGAAGCCGCCGATCGCGCAGTCTGCGTTGGCAGGCTGGTGGCGGCGCGTGCCGTCGCTGCTGGCAGCGGGCCTGCTGGCCATGACACTGACACCGGCGGCGCAGGCGGACACGCTGCACTTCAACTGCCGCGGCTGGATGCCGATCTACCTCGGCAGCTGGGTGCCGGTCAATCCGGACCCGAGCGACTTCGACATGCTCCGCATTGAAGTCAACGAGCAAACCAAAATGACCAGCTTCGTGCTGACCATGATTGGCCGCGCCAGCTTCGCCACCAAGATCAGCGAATCGCATGTGAAAGGCGCGATTCCGTACAAGCAGCTGATGGTTGATGACTTTGTGGAATACATCGATGTCATGCTTAACCGTGGCACCGGCGAAATCATCATCACGGCACTCGAAAAGGCTTATCGCCGCCCCCATACCCTGTACAAGGGCCGCTGCACCGAGGTGAAGTCGCCGTTCTCGAAGTCGAAGTTCTGAGCGCGCGCCAAGCCAGCGCCAAATCAACGCTGCACCAGCACCGGGCCGGCATGACGCCGGCCGCACGCGCTGGCTAACCGAGCTTACGGAGCTTACCGGGCTTACTGACGACGACCGACGCTGACGGCGTAAACGGCCGGGCGGAACAGCAGCACCGGATCATTCGAGGGCTTGATCCCGTCAGGCAGGATCAGCGGATTGAAAGCCAGCTTCTTCTCGATGTCCCTGGCATCGGGCACCACGCGGTTGATGATCAAGGTGCCGAGCTCGACCACCTTGCGGTCGGCAGGCCAGACGACGGTAGGATCGTTGATCACATCATCCTTGTTCGCGATCTGCAGCAGCACTTTGTACTTCGTCGGCTTGCTGGCCACGCGTTGTGCGAGCTCTTCCATCAGGTAATTCGGCGCGAGTTGTGCCGCCTGCGCTTCCGGCAGTGACTGATCGCCATCCACCGGCACGATCTGGTAGCGGCCAAATACGCTCACTCCCTGCTTGTTCGTGAATTCGAACGCGTTCACTCCATAGAAGGACTGGGTGGCGAAGCTGGCAGGCATGGGCTTCGGTGCCTGCACGAAGGCAAGCGCGGCCGGATGGGAGCCGAGGAATTCCTCGATCGGCGACGGCTTGGCGTCAGACTTGCGGCTCTGCGCGACGGCCGACAGCAGGCCAAGGAAATCTTCCGGGTTCGATACCGGGAAGCCGTTGTGGCTGATGCCAACCAAATCGGTATAGCTGCCGCCGGGCAGCGCAAAGCGGATTGCCATGCCGAACGGGCGACTGTTCGGGTTCGTATCCGGAATGGTCGGCACGCCGGTGCCCGTCGAATAACGCACCGTAACGCCCACTGAGCGCCGGAAATGAAGTGCCTGGCTGACGGTCGCCGCTTGCGGGGATGGCGTAAAAATGCCGCCGGCAATCAAGCCCTTCGCATGGTTTGCACGGTATCCGGCATGGGGACCGCCTGACAGCTGGTCCAGCGTGTCGACGGTTTGCTGCGCCACCGACGCCTGCTGGGCGATGGCGAAGCCTCCAGCCCCTGCCAGTGCCACGGCCAGCAGCGTCTTTGCGACCTGGTAGTGAAGGGGTTGAGGGTGCATGGTGTCTCCTGTTGTCTGGTTGTTGGAACAATCCCTCACGATCGCACGGCAGCGCTGAAATTCATCTAGTACAAAATTTAATTGCACATAATGAATTTCATGAAAGGAAATTTATTCGCCCAGCGCCGGCCTTATCCCCGGCGACGCTTTGAGCCGTAATGGTCAATCCGGAACGTTTTTCGGGTTCCACTGCTCTCTATCATGACCCTGCTCCTGTGCAGGCTGCCGTCCTGACTTGACGGGCATCAAAACCAGTTCTGTTCATCGAATTCATTGCCGCCCATCGGCAATACATTAGAGCTTGCCAACTAGAAACTCTGATAATTCGTCCTTCTTTTCCCACGATGGTCGGAACCCTGACGCCTGCCAGTCAGGCAGAACATGACAATTTGCGCGCCGAACTCAGCTCGGCAAGGGCGGAGCTTGCCCGCGTTCGCGCCCATCTGCATGAGCAAGAACAGCGGCTGCAGTCGACTTTCGAACTGCCTTCGGTGGGCATGGCCCACGTCGACCTCGATGGCAAATGGCTGGCCGTCAATGACACGCTGTGCGGCATCGTCGGCTATTCGCGCGAAGAGCTGCTTGGCCTGACTTTCCAGGACATCACCCACCCGGATGACCTGGACGAAGACCTGGCCCTGGTGCAGAAGCTGCTGACCGGGGAACTGGCCAATTACTCGCTCGAGAAGCGCTACCTGCGCAAGAGTGGCGAACAAGTCTGGATACGGCTGACTGCCAAGCTCACGCGCGATAGTGAGGGCAAGCCCTGGTTTTTCGTCGCGGTCATTGAAAGCATCCACGATCGCAAGCTGGCCGAACAAGAGAGGCTGGCGGCCAAGCAGGCGCTGCAAGCCAGTGAATCGCGCTTTCGCGTTGCGTTCGACAACATTCCAGACGTCGTCGTCATCTATGACCGCGAGTTGCGCATCCAGTACATCAATCCGGCCACGCTCAGGACGACCGGCATGTCACCCGAGGCTTTTCTGGGCAAACGGGAATCGGAGATCTTCCCCGCCGACCTGATCGCGCCGTGGCAGCCGGCGCTGCAAGCAGCGCTGCATGAGGGCAAGGTGCAATCGGTAGAAGTCGATGTGCCGCTCGATCCGGGAGTGCGCAACCTGTTGATTACCTGCGTGCCGCTGCGCGACGAGAATGGCATCGTGAAAGAAGTGATGGGCATCACCCACGACTTCACCGACCGCAAGCGTGCCGAAGAAGCGACGGTGAAGGCCGCGCTGCATGACAAACTGACGGGCCTCCCGAACCGGGCGCTGCTGTTCGAATATTCATCGCACGTATTCGACCAGGCGGCGCGCAACCAGCATGAAGGCGGCATGTTGTTCATCGACCTGGACCGCTTCAAGCCCATCAATGACATCCATGGCCACATGGTCGGCGACCAGGTGCTGAAGCTGGTCGCGCACCGCGTGCAGGGACAGGTGCGCAAGGCTGATCTGGTATTTCGGCTGGGTGGCGATGAATTCCTCGTGCTGCTGCCGCAACTGGCCAACAGCACGGAGGCCGCGCAGATCGCGCAGCGGGTGCTGAAGTCACTCGCCGAGCCAATGCTGATCGAGGGCATCGAGGTGCAGATCTCGGGCTCGATCGGCATCAGCATTTTCCCGCGCGATGGCATGGACATGCAGTCGCTGGTCAATGCTGCCGACAATGCGATGTATCACGCCAAGCAATCAGGCAAGAACAACTGGCAATTCTATTCGGCTGAATTGTCGGGCCGTGTGCATGCGCAGATCAGCCTGCAGGACAAGGTACGACGCGCCCTCAAGTCCAGGGAATTCAAGCTGGTCTACCAGCCCATCATCGACATTCCCAGCGGCCGCGTGATGGGCGCCGAAGCGCTGCTGCGCTGGCCGCAAAGTGGCGTCGGCCCGGACCAGTTCATTCCCGCCGCCGAGGCCGTCGGCCAGATCATCCCGATCGGCGACTGGGTGATGCAGGAAGCCTGCCGCGCGCACAAGCGCTGGCGCAGCCACGGGCAGCCAGCCATCCCCATCTCGGTCAATGTGTCGGCGCTGCAGATGCGGCAGAAAGATTTCCGCTTCAAAGTGCTGTCCGTGCTGCGGCAGCAAAAACTGTCAGCCGATGCGCTGCAGATCGAACTGACCGAATCGACGCTGCTGGAAGACATGGATTATGCGATCTACCTGCTGAATAACCTGCAGCAGGATGGCGTCAAGATTTCGCTAGATGATTTTGGCACCGGCTATTCCAGCCTGTCCTATTTGTCGCGCCTGCCGATCAACAAGATCAAGATCGACAAATCCTTCGTCAAGCACCTGACCACCGACATGGCCTCGCGCGCCGTGACCGAGGCCATCATCATGCTCGGTCGCCGGCTGAAACTGGACATCATTGCCGAAGGCATCGAAACCGAGACCATGATGGACGAGGTGCGGCATCTCGGGTGCCATCAGGCGCAGGGGCATTACCTGAGCCAACCTGTCGATGCCAACGCGTTTGAAACCTGGTATTCGGAACAGGTTCACTCTTCGCACTGAACGCCGGCCCGCTGCCGGCGCGGCAGCGCAGGATCAACGCCCGTTGTCGCCGGACTGCACGTCCGGGCCCGGCGTAGCAGGTGCTTCGCTGCCCGCCACCACCGGAAGGCTGATGGTGAAGGTGGTGCCAAACCCTTCTTCCGACTGAAAATCGATGGTGCCGTTGTGCGCCTCGACCAGCATCTTCGTGATGGCCAGCCCGAGGCCGGTGCCGCCCGTCTTCCGGACGTTGCCGGAGCTCGATTGCGAAAAGCGGTCAAAAATGAAGGGGCGGAAGGCTTCAGGGATGCCGACGCCGTAGTCGACCACACGTATCATCGCCCGCCCGAATTCTGCCCTGATGCTGACCATGACCTCGCCGCGGGGCAGCGAGAACTTGGCCGCATTCGACAGCAGATTCACCATGATCTGGATGAAGCGGTCGACATCGACGCTGACGCGCAACTGTTCGTCCGAGGGATTGAGACGGAAGCTCACCGCATACTGGTCGGCGAAGGGCTGGGTCTGCGCAATCGCCGCTTCGGCCAGTCGCAGCGGCGATTCGACGGTGCGTTCCAGTGCCATCTGGTCGCGTGACAGTTTGTCGATGTCGAGGATATCGGACACGATGCGCACCAGCTTGTCGCAGTTGTCGGTCGCGATATTCAGGAGGCGAAGCTGTGACAAGGTAAGCGCACCACCAATTGCGGCCTGGTGCAGCGAGAGCGCGCCACGGATGGCCGTCAGCGGCGTGCGCAATTCATGCGAGACCACGGACACGAAATCGGCCTTGATGCGCTCCATCTGCTTGAGCTCGCTCAGGTCATGGAAGATGGTCACGAACCCCTGTGCGCGTCCATTGCCCTGCTTGAGCACGGCGACGGCGATCGATACCCAGACCGTGCTGCCATCCTTGCGAATGAATTGCCACTCGCGCCCCGGATGCGCGCGCAGGTGATTCACCATCAACTGGTAAGGCAAGTCGCCGGGACGAATGCGATGCAGCGCGACGCGTATGTCCTCGGTGCGGTGGAAGACCAGCGGGCTCATCTTGCCCACCACCTCATCGATCGGAAAGCCGAGGATGCGGCTGCCGGCGCGATTCATGAACAAGATGGCGCCGCCGGTGTCGGTGGCGACGATGCCGCAGGAACTGCTGTCGAGTACGGCTTGCTGGAAGTTGCCCGAACTCTGCAGCGCCTCATTCAACTCCTGCTCGCGCTGAGCGGCACTATTCGCCGCCAGCAGCAGGGCTGTCATGCGCGCCTTGTTGCGCGACTCGCGCAGCAGCAGCCGATATAGCGCATAGCCGGAACCCGCCTGCGCGACGAATAGCGCCAGCAGGACAATTACGCCGGAACCAATGGCGGCATCGACAAGCGCCATGTCCACTGCAGCCAGCTCGACCAGGGTGACAGCTATCCACGTCTGGAAAAAACTTCGTGGATGGCGTCTGGACCAGCCCAATGCCCTTGCAAATATGCTCATGGTTTTTCGCGTGACATGGCCGGCCCCGGAGGTCGGACGAGACCATGCGCAGTTTATTTTTCGAGCCCGTAGCTTCGCTTGCGACCATCGGGAATGGCCGAGCAAACAGCGCGGCTTTCCTGCGACTGTTCGGGCTACCGGGGTGGGCGATTCCGCAGCCACGGCACAAAGCTTTGAAATGACGCGGTCAGGGATGGCGTTGCAAGCATTGACGCGTGAGTCATACGGCCAACGCGATTGAATGAAATTCAAAAAGAAAAAGGCCGGTATCGTTTCCGATACCGGCCTTTTGACTGGCGTCCCCACGGGGATTCGAACCCCGGTACTCACCGTGAAAGGGTGATGTCCTAGGCCTCTAG
>CAZWIE010000007.1:0-235806 GCA_964634245.1 uncultured Bifidobacterium sp. | reverse complement strand
GTCGGTTCCTTTGTGGCCGACGCGGAAGCTGCTTTGGCGCAGGTCAAGATTCCCGTAGGTTACTGGACGAGCTGGGGTGGCACTTTTGAGAATTTGCAATCCGCTACTCAGCGGTTGCAAATCGTCGTCCCGGTATCTCTGCTGTTGGTTTTCGTGTTGCTGTTTGCGATGTTCGGCAACGTCAAGGATGGTTTGCTTGTCTTTACTGGCATTCCGTTTGCCTTGACCGGCGGCATTTTAGCGCTGTGGCTGCGCGATATCCCGATGTCGATTTCCGCTGCGGTGGGTTTTATCGCCCTGTCAGGTGTTGCAGTGCTCAATGGCCTCGTGATGATCTCCTACATCCGCAGTCTGCGAGAGGATGGAACGCCCCTGGACGCAGCCATCCGCGAGGGAGCATTGACTCGTTTGCGTCCTGTGCTGATGACGGCCTTGGTGGCGTCATTGGGCTTCATTCCAATGGCAATCGCCACGGGAACCGGCGCGGAAGTGCAGCGTCCCCTGGCCACCGTGGTGATTGGCGGCATCTTGTCTTCCACATTGCTCACACTGCTCGTGCTTCCGATTCTGTATCGGCTGGCTCATCGTCAAGATGAGAAATTGGAGGACGTCACTGTCGAACCGGTGCATCCGCAGGCAGTGGCCGCTTCGCAGAATTCGTAAACCATTAATTTAATTTTATTCTTAATCTCCACTGTGCTCGGCTGTGATGGGAGTCTTTTTACCAGCCTGGGGGGCTCAACGAGTTCCGATGGCAGTGGCCGCATGGGAGACTTTGCGACCGGTAGAGGCGCCACTTTCGAAGATGACGACTCGAAATGATGACTTCAACAGATGGGGAATCATGCGGATAAATGAGGATGCGCCTCGAACTGGTCCAGACTTCCGCATCTTTCCGCAGGGCTCGGATGCGTCAAGCGCGGTCTAGTAGGGTCACACTTGCACGGAATTGAACCCGGGTCCGCAGCCACCACCACTTGTTAAAAAACCAACCGTTCTCGGTTGGTTTTTTTTCGTCTGATTGCCGCCAAAACCCGCGTGCTCCCGTGGATTGGTGAGGACACTTGTGGACTTCGTGACCTGTCCTGAGATTTTCGTACCAAGCGGAATTTGAGAAGATAGCTCCCAATTGAGGGGGAGCAATGAAGAAGAGCCGATATAGCGACGAGCAAATCGTCAGGATCTTGCGGGAGGCGGACAAGGATCCCGTGCCCGAGGTTGCCAAGCGCCACGGCGTGTCAGAGCAAAGTATTTATGGCTGGCGCAAGCGGTTTACCGGGATGGCGGTCGACGAGGTCAAAGAGTTGAAGAATTTGACCCAGGAGAACGCACGGCTGAAGAAGCTGCTGGCCGAGCGGGATCTGGAAATCGAAGTGATGAAGGAGATCACCGCAAAAAAGTGGTGAGCGCACCAGCCCGTCGGATCGGGGCGTTCTACGCCATCGAGCGAGGACTCTCGCAACGACGTGCTTGTGCGCTGATGCAGATCGCCAGATCAAGCTTGAAGTATGTGCCGACCTTACCGCAGCAGCAGGCACCGGTGGTGTCAGCGATGCGCCGGCTCTCGGGGCAGTACCCGCGCTACGGTTCACGGCGTATTCGGGTGTTTCTGGGTCGCGAAGGCCTGAAGGTCGGCAAGGAGGCGTGCCAGCGCCTGTGGGCACAACATGGCCTGCAGGTCCCGAGGAAGCGTCCACGGCGACGTATTGCCGGATCCCGCCCTCGTCCGCTGGCACCCGCGCAAGCAAACTCGGTGTGGAGCTACGACTTTGTATACGACGCGTGCGCCAATGGTCAGCAGCTGAAATGCCTGACCGTCATCGATGAATATACGCGCGAAGCCCTGGCTATCGATGTAGCCGGATCCATCCGGTCGGCACGGGTGATCGACGTGCTGGCCAAGCTGATCAGTGTGCGCGGAGCGCCGCGCTATCTGCGCAGCGATAATGGCCCGGAGTTTGTCAGTACCGCGCTGTTGACTTGGGTGGTCGAACAAGGCATTGAAACGGCCCTGATTGATCCGGGCAAGCCGTGGCAAAACGGGACGAATGAGAGCTTCAATGGCAAGTTCCGCGATGAATGTCTTTCGATGGAATGGTTCCGGAATCGCCTCGAAGCGAGGGTCGTTATTGAAGACTGGCGGCGTCATTACAACCAGGTACGACCGCATTCGAGTTTGGATGATGAGACCCCGGCAGCATTTAGCAGCAAGCTATCAACCGATTTATTAACCGGAGCTATCCCAAGTTAAGGTGGTCCGAAAAATCCGGGCAGGTCAGGGTGAACATGTGCGTCGGTGCTTGTATGGGGTGATTTCATACAAGTTCATACCGGTTGGCCGGGCGCTTTTTCTCAATCTCGGTGCTGGTCGGTTGCAGACATCAACCCTGCGGCGCCGGGTGAACCAGAGGGATTGGCCAGGAGCGGCTGAGGAGCTGAGGCGTTGGGTGTAAGGTGGAGGAAAGGTCTTGCCCGGGTTAGTTATAAGACTGAAACAGAGCGCAGCTTTGCTTCAACACCAATTATCATAGCTAAATACTATGAATATCACATGAAAAATTGATTTTATCTATTTTTCGGGGCCGAGTATATTTGGTCTGTGATTCGCTGTTAGCTACCCAACATCATCAAGTAAGTGTTGAATAGAGGCCAATAGCCTTTGGTGGTTTTGCAGAAGTTACCGATCGTTTTCAACGCCAAGGAGTATTCAAATGGGCACGAGTCAAAATCAATCTGGGGGATGCCCAGTGATGCACGGCGCCAATTCCAGTGCTACCCACGCCAATATGGCCCAAGCCTGGTGGCCTGAGTCGCTCAACCTCGACATCTTGCATCAGCACGACAGCAAGACGAATCCGCTGCAGGGTTTCAACTACCGTGAAGCCGTCAAGAAACTCGACGTTGCTTCGCTCAAGAAAGACCTGACCGAACTGATGACCAGCAGCCAGCCCTGGTGGCCAGCTGACTGGGGCCACTACGGCGGCCTGATGATCCGCATGGCGTGGCACGCCGCCGGCACCTACCGCGTGGCTGACGGCCGTGGCGGCGCCGGCACCGGCAACCAGCGCTTTGCACCGCTGAATTCCTGGCCCGACAACGGTAACCTCGACAAGGCCCGCCGCCTGCTGTGGCCCATCAAGAAGAAGTACGGCAACCGCATCAGCTGGGCAGACCTGATCATCCTGGCCGGCAACGTGGCTTATGAATCCATGGGTTTCAAGACCTTCGGTTTTGCCTTTGGCCGCGAGGACATCTGGCACCCCGAGAAGGACATCTACTGGGGCAGCGAGAAAGAATGGCTGGCGCCCAGCGGCAGCGAAGGCAGCCGTTACAGCGGCCAGCGCGACCTGGAAAACCCCCTGGCCGCGGTGATGATGGGCCTGATCTACGTGAACCCCGAAGGCGTGGACGGCCAACCCGACCCGCTCAAAACCGCCCATGACGTGCGCATCACCTTCGCGCGCATGGCCATGAACGACGAGGAAACCGTGGCCCTGACCGCCGGTGGGCACACCGTGGGCAAGGCGCACGGCAACGGCAGCGCCGCCAACCTGGGCCCGGCCCCCGAAGGCGCCGACCTGGAAGAGCAGGGCTTTGGCTGGATGAACCACCAAACCCGTGGCATTGGCCGCGACACCGTGACCAGCGGCATCGAAGGCGCCTGGACCACCAACCCCACCCAGTGGGACAACGGCTACTTCAAGCTGCTGCTGAACTACGACTGGGAACTCACCAAGAGCCCGGCCGGCGCCTGGCAATGGGTGCCCATCAACATCAAGCCCGAAGACATGCCGCCGGACGTGGAAGACCCATCCATCCGCTGCATGCCCATCATGACCGACGCCGACATGGCGATGAAGATGGACCCCGAGTACCGCAAGATCTCGGAACGCTTCGCCGCTGACCAGGCCTACTTCGACGAGGTGTTTGCCCGCGCCTGGTTCAAGCTGACCCACCGCGACATGGGGCCGAAAGCCCGCTACATCGGTCCCGAAGTGCCGGCCGAAGACCTGATTTGGCAAGACCCGGTGCCCGTCGGCAACCAGGGGTACGACGTGACGGCGGTGAAAGCCAAGATCGCGGCGGCCGGCCTGTCGGTCAGCGAGTTGGTGGCCACCGCGTGGGACAGCGCCCGCACCTACCGCGGCTCCGACCACCGCGGCGGCGCCAACGGTGCGCGCATCCGTCTGGCCCCGCAGAAGGACTGGGAAGGCAACGAGCCCGTCCGCCTGGCCAAAGTGCTGGCGGTGTACGAAAAAATCGCTGCTGAAACGGGTGCCAGCGTTGCCGACGTGATCGTGCTGGGCGGCAATGTGGGCATCGAGCAGGCCGCGCAGGCCGCCGGCGTGAGCGTGACCGTGCCGTTTGCCCCTGGCCGTGGCGACGCCACCCAGGCGCAGACCGATGTGGAATCGTTCGAGGTGCTTGAGCCACTGGCCGACGGCTTCCGCAACTGGCAGAAGAAGCACTATGTGGTCAAGCCCGAAGAGATGCTGCTGGACCGTGCCCAGCTCATGGGCCTGACTGCCGCCGAAATGACGGTGCTGGTGGGCGGCATGCGGGTGCTGGGCACCAACCACGGCGGCACGAAGCACGGCGTGTTGACCAGCCGGCCCGGCGCGCTGACCAACGACTTCTTCGTGAACCTGGCCGACATGTCGTTCAGCTGGAAGCCTACCGGCCGCAACAGCTACGATATCGTGGACCGTGCCACTGGGGCCACCCGGTACACCGCCACTCGCGTGGACCTGGTGTTTGGCTCCAACAGCATCCTGCGTGCCTATGCCGAGGTCTACGCCCAGGACGACAACCGCGAGAAGTTCGTCCACGACTTCGTCGCGGCCTGGACCAAGGTGATGAACGCCGATCGTTTTGATCTTTGATCTTCTTCAGCCCCTCATCCGCTCAGGATGGGGGGGCTGTGAGACGGGGGCAGAGTAGATAATGATTAGTCTCATCCCTAACTGCAAGAGGAACGCATATGGCAACGAAAAAAATGAGTATGGCTATCGACATTGGCATTTCTGATGGGTAGCGGAAAAAGATAGCTGAAGGTCTGTCAAACCTACTCGCTGACAGTTACACCCTCTATTTGATGACCCACAATTTCCATTGGAACGTTACGGGTCCCCAATTCAATACTCTGCATACGATGTTCATGACTCAGTACACGGAGCAGTGGACTGCTTTGGATGTGATTGCTGAGCGTATTCGCGCACTCGGGTATCCCGCTCCTGGCACCTACAAAGAGTTCGCTAAGCGGGCCTCTATTTCTGAGGTCGAGGGCGTGCCCAAGGCAACAGAAATGATCAAGCATCTCGTTCGGGCACAAGAGGCAACCGCCAGAACAGCCCGTAACCTTTTTCCAGTCGTCGACAAAGCAAATGACCAGCCCACCGCTGATGTTCTGACCCAGCGAATTGATGTCCACGAAAAGACAGCATGGATGCTTCGCAGTCTCTTGGAAGACTGATTCGAACTTTGGTTCGAATCCCCATCCCCATCAAAAAACGATGGATCTGGACCTGAGCTGGTTGGTGGAGCGGTCTTCACTGCCCCGCCACATTGAAAACGCCCCGCAAGGGGCGTTTTGCTTTTGCGGAGAGGAGAGAAGTCCTTGAGGACTTTTCGCGGGGGATTCGAAGGGTTCGGCTTGCAAGCCGAACCGCGGCCTGCAGGATGTAGGCGAATCCCCCCTCTCCGCCACATTGAAAACGCCCCGCAAGGGGCGTTTTGTTTTTTCGGGCAGGAGAAAAGTCCGTGAGGACTTCCCGTGGCGGGGGAGGGCTGCCTCAGCCCGCCTAACTAGGCTACTCTTGCTGACTTCAAATCCACATAACGGGAAAAGGGAGGCGGACCATGCGCAAGTTCTTATATGGCGTTGCAGCGATCGCATTGCTGACGGCGGGCGTTGTGGCGGCTCAGCAGGCTGGCTTCGTTCGCGTGCCGCTTCAGACGCAGGACCTTTCCACGCCCGGCAAGATCGCCGTACAAGTCCGCGGTGAATTCGACCCGGGTTTTGGCACGGGCCGGCACACGCATCCGGGGGAAGAGCTGACGTATATCCTGGAGGGAGAGATTGAAGTGCGCGTCGATGGTCAGCCGCCGCGCATCGTGAAGGCCGGAGAAACTTTCTTCCTCCCTGCCGGTGTCGTGCACGAAGGCGTCAATACGAGCAATGCCAAGGTAAAGGTCCTGGCGACCTATATCGTGGAAAAAGGACAGCCTCTCGCGCACCCCACCAAATGACAAAGGCCATCGCCAGACACAAAAAAGCCCGCTCGAAAGCGGGCTTTTGTCATTCAGGCGAGGCTTGATCAGGCGTCCGGATCGCCGGCCTTCACTTTCTCCAGCCAGTCGCCAATGCCGATCACGCCCAGTTCACGGGCTCGCGCGGCATCTTTCTCCGAGATTACATCCTGCACCAGGTCGGTCTGCTTCCAAGCAGCCAGTGGGGTCTCGCAGCCTGCGCGCGGTACGTAACGCGATGCCGATTCCTTGACTTGGCGGTGGATGTAGCGCGGGCAGTTCTGCCAGAGGTCGGTCAGCTTCACGCGCACGATCAGCTCGGCTTCCTTGAACTCGGACAGCAGCGGATCATCACGATGCACGGTTGCGGTACCGTGCACGCGAATACGGTGCGGCTTGTCGAAGGCGATGAACAGCATGCCCACCTTGCTCTGCTCGGCGATATTACCCATCGACATATACATGCCGTTGCCGTCATAGCTGGGGAAGACCAGCGTGTTCTGGTCGATGATTTTCACGAAGCCCGGATCGCCGCCTTTGTACGACACGGTAGGGCGGCCGGTGTGGTCGATCGTGGACAGGAAGAACATGTCGCGCGATTCGATGAAGCCTTTCGTCTCTTCATCGAACTCGTTTTTGACAATGACTTCCTCTAGGCGATTCGCCAATGCCCGCGAGTCGAACGCGTCTTGCAAGTCCCTGTGGGCATTCCCGTAAATACTGCTCATACACTCTGTCTCCGATTTTGTTTGTCATGGCCTGACCAGAAAAGCATGACGCTTTTGGCTTCATGCTTTTTGTCTGGCAAGGATGGGGTTTTGCGCTGATTAAGCGCGGGCAGTGTCATTGACTGCCGCGACAATCTATCACGGCAACAGGTATGGCGGGCAACTGAACGGGATGAATCACGCCGGTGGATCATTAACTCGATCCAGCTGCCTGTCCTTGCTCTGACCGACAGCTGCGAAGTCATCAGAAGTGGCGACGGCCAGCCAAATCATCCATGCTGCCTGATCTCGGCATGCGCCTTTTTGAACGGAAGGCGGAGGCTGCGCTAGCTCAGCGCTCTGTAACGCGGCAGCTGCGCAGGCGGCACTGGCCGGCTGTACCGGAAACCTTGCGCTTCGGCACAGCCTTCTATCTTCAGGAAGTCTGCCTGCTCGCGTGTCTCGACGCCTTCGGCGATGACTTCCAGTCCAAGGTTGTGAGCCAGTGCGATGATGGCGCGAACGATGGCCTCGTCATTGGCATTCTTCGGCAGGTCGCGCACGAAGGAATAGTCGATCTTGAGCCGGGTCAGCGGCAGCCGCTTCAGATGGGCCAGCGAAGAATATCCGGTGCCGAAATCGTCGATGGCGACATGAATCCCCTTGGCGCGGAAGTCGTTCAGGATGGCGATCGATCGCAAGGGGTCGCGCATCACCGCCGATTCCGTGATCTCGAACTCGACACGGTACGGATCAATGCCGGCGTCTTTCAGCAGCGCGCTCACCTCGGCCAGCAGGTTGCCCCGGTCGAACTGCTGGACCGACAAGTTGAGCGCGATGCGCGGCAGCACAAAGCCGGCTTCGTCCCACTTCCTGATTTGCGCGAAGACTTCGGCCATGACCCACAGGCCGACCTCGCTGATCAGCCCCAGGTCTTCCAGCAGCGGGACGAATTCCGTCGGCCGCACCAGTCCGCGCTGCGGATGGCGCCAGCGGATCAGCGCTTCGGCGCCGCGCAACTGGCCGGCCGTCAGGTAGACCTGCGGCTGGTACCAGACCTCGAACTGTCCCTGCTTGAGCGCGCCGCGCAGGTCCGTCTCGAGGCGCAGCCGGTCCAGCGCGCCCTGGTTCATGTTCGGTTCGAAGAAGCAGATGGTATTGCGGCCGAGTTCCTTGGCCCGCGACATCGCGACATCCGCACGTCCGATGAGGAGGTCGGCGTCACTGCCATCCTGCGGGTACATGCTGACGCCTATGCTCGCAGAGACGTAATAGTCGGTGCCATCGACCGTAAAGGGGCGCCTGAACGTATCTTGCAGCCGGCGTGCCGTTGCCAGCGCTGACTGCGGGTCGCCGATATCCTCGGCCAGCAGCACGAACTCATCGCTGCCCAGCCGGGCCAGCGTATTGCCCTCGCCAATCTCCGGCGCCAGCCTGTCGGTCACGGCCAGCAGTAGTACGTCGCCGGCGGCATGGCCGAGGTTGTCATTGAGTTTCTTGAAGCGGTCGAGGTCCATGTAGTACAGCGCAAGCGACTGCTGGTGCAGGCGCGCATATTCGAGGCTGTGTTCCAGCCGCAAGCGGAACAGGCTGCGGTTAGGCAGCCGGGTCAGCGCATCGTGATGGGCAAGGAATTCGAGGTTTTGCTGGAACTCCTTCGATGCTGACATGTCGGCAAACACGCCAACATAGTTTTCGATGCGCGCATCAGGACCACGCACGGCGCTGATGGTGAGGAATTCGGGATAGATCTCGCCGCTCTTCTTGCGGTTCCATATCTCGCCGCGCCACTGATCCGCCGCCTTCAGGTTGGCCCACATGGTCTGGAAGAACAGGGTGTCATGGCGCCCCGAGCGCAGCACGGCGGGCGTTTTCCCCATCACTTCCTCGGCACTCCAGCCGGTGATCTTGCTGAACGCTTCGTTGACCGCAAGGATGCGCTGCTCTGCATCCGTGATCATCACCCCTTCGGCCGAACTGTCGAAGACGCGCGCGGCAAGCCGCTGCTGTTCTTCGGCTTGCCGGCGTCGCTCTATGTCTTCGGTCACGACAATGAAATAGTCGGGGGCGCCATGCTCATCGCGCACCAGGGCGACAGTAAGGCTGACCCACAGCGGCTTGCCGTCCTTTTTCAGATAGCGCAGTTCGGTATGGTAATTCGCGATCTCACCGTCGAGCACGCGCTTGATCAGATGCAGGTCGGCATCGAGGTCATCCGGGTGCGTGAGCTCGCGAAAGCTCGTCGCCAGCAATTCGTCGCGGGTGTAGCCAAGGATGTCGCACAGGCGCTGGTTGACACGCAGCCAGTGTCCCTCCGGGCTCAGGTGGGCGATGCCGACCGCAGCCTGTTCGAAGGTGGCACGGAATCGCTCGTCGGATGCTCGCAGTTTCTTGCGGCTGCGCCCGCGATCCGCCAGCATGCCGCCGACGCGCGCCAGCAGTTCAGCCACCGACACCGGCTTGTCGAGGTAATCCTGCACGCCGTGGCGCAACAGGCCTACCCTGAGTACGTCATCCGTCTTGGCAGACAGCATGATGATCGGCACTTCTTCCAGTTCGCGGCTCGCGCGCAATTCGGCCACCATCTGGTCGCCGGTCTTCACCGGCATCATGATGTCGGACAGGATCAGGTCCGGTGGTTCTTCCAGCGCCAGTTCCAGCCCTTGTTGCCCGTTCCGCGCCGACCGTACGCGGTAGTGCGGCGCCAGCGTGGACACAAGGAAGTCATTCATGTCCGGGTTGTCTTCCACGACCAGCACGCTGGGCGCGGCGGAGTGTGGCGTAGATCTCGCACCGCTGGACATGGGCGGCGCATGTTCGAATTCCTGTAGCGCCAGCATCGCGGGGTCGGCAGAAGAGATGGCATGCGCCGTTGCTGCCTCATGTTGCATGTCACTCGGCGCAGGCGGCGGCGTGATGATGGTGCCGGGCGGCGCTTTCAACGGCAGTTCGACCGAGAATAGTGCGCCGCCACCCGGCGCTGTGTTCACGTCCGCCTTGCCGCCATGCATGGCGGCAAACTCACGCACGATGGCCAGCCCCAGGCCGGTGCCGCCATGCTGGCGCGACGCATCGTCCTGCGCCTGCCGGAAGCGCTCGAAGATGAGCTCGCGCTGCGCCTGCGGCACGCCCGGCCCGTTGTCCTGAACGGTGAGGATGGCCCGGTCATTGCGCGCCTTCAGGCGTACGACGATGATGCCGTCTTCGGGAGTGAACTTGAATGCATTCGACAACAGGTTGATCAGGATGCGCTCGAACTTTTCATCATCCACCTGTGCAGGCATCGTCGCCGGTGCGTCCACATCAAAGCGCACATGGCGGTCGTCGGCCAGGGTCTCGAAATGCGACGCGGTCAAACGGGTGAGCACCGCAAGGTCGACCGATGCATACCTAACCTGCATGCGGCCGGCTTCCAGCTTGGCGATATCCAGCAGGTCGTTCACATGGCGCAGCAGCAGGCGGGCATTGCGCTGCGCGACCAGCAGTTCTCGCTTGCCGTCATAGTCAAGCCTGCGCGACTTTATCAGCTTCTCTACCGGCCCCATGATCAGCGCAAGAGGGGTGCGCAGTTCGTGGCTGACGTTGGCGAAGAATCGCGTCTTCAGTTCGTCCAGCTCGCGTGTCTTTTCATACAGCCGCGCCAGTTCTTCATTGGCGGTCTTCAGCTGGGCGCTGGCATCGGCCACTTCGCGCCCGCGGACAAATACCTCGGCTTCCATCCGCATCGCCTTTTCCTGCAGCGAGGCGGCCAATTGGTGGCTCTCGGCGCCGGCCTCCTTGAGCCGGACGAAGTCGGTGACGTCTTCGACACGGTGGATGATCCAGGCGACATTGCCCTCGCTGTCGAGCACGGGGGTATTCAGCGGGCTCCAGTAGCGCACCTCGAAACCGCCGCCTTCTTCATCCGGACGGCGAATGTCGTATTTCTGGACCGCCATCGCATCCGGGCGGCGTGTGAGAAAGACACGCGACAGTGAGGCTTTCAGGTTCCGCACGCCCTCGGTGGCGGGATCGTCGGGATTGTCGGGAAAGACATCAAACAGGTGCTTGCCGACCACATCCTCGCGTCGCGTCATGGTTGCGCGCGCATAGGCATCATTGACGGCGACGATGGTCAGCTGGGAATCGAGGACAAGGTACAGCCCTGGCGCCGCTTCGAACAGCGCTCGGAAATCGGGAAGAGCGGGCTTCCCTGTGCGGACCGTGTCCATGCCGGCTGCTCCACGATCATCCGGAGAAAAGTCCCCCGGCAGTGCTGGCCTCAAGTGGCATTGCGCGCAATGGTGCACACGAGGTCAAGTATATGCCCATTGCCACACATCTGACGTGTCTTTGTGGCGACCGTTCAATGCACCAGAGCCTGAGTCCCGAAAAAATCTCCAGCCTCTCCACGCGCAGGACCAAGGGAAAGCGGGCCCGATGCCCGGCAAATTGGCCGTCGATTGGCTGTCCTGCTACATTCCCTGGTTTGGCGACCTTCACTCAGACCCTGTTGGCAAATATGATCCAGTCCGGCTACATCCTGACCCTGTCCTGTCCCGACCAGCGTGGCATCGTGCACAAAGTGTCGGAATTCCTTTCTACCAAGGGCTGCAACATCCTCGATTCTTCGCAATACGGCGACAAGTCTTCCGGGCAGTTCTTCATGCGGGTGCACTTCGCGCAGGAGGACGGCTCGGTGCCGACGGAGCAACTGGCGGCCGGCTTCAAGCCTGTGGCCGATGCGCTGAAGATGGCATGGCAGTTGCACGATGTCAGCAAGAAGCCCAAGGTCCTGATCCTGGTCTCGAAGATCGGGCACTGCCTGAATGACCTGCTGTTCCGCTACCGCAGCGGTCTGCTGCCGGTCGAGATCGTGGCGATTGTGTCCAACCACCAGGACTTCTACCAGCTGGCCGCCAGCTACAACATCCCCTTCCATCACTTTCCGCTGCCGACCGGCGCGGCATTCGAGGAAAAGCGCAAGCAGGAAGACCAGATCATTGCGCTGGCCGATCGTTACCAGGTCGACCTCGTGATCCTCGCGCGTTACATGCAGATCCTGTCGGAAGACATGTGCCATGCGCTCAAGGGCCGCGCGATCAATATCCACCATTCCTTCCTGCCCAGCTTCAAGGGCGCGCGCCCGTATTACCAGGCGCATGAGCGTGGCGTGAAGATCATCGGCGCGACCGCGCACTTCGTGACGGCAGACCTGGATGAAGGCCCCATCATCGAGCAGGACGTGCAGCGCGTCACGCACTCGCTGTCGCCTGAAGAGCTGACCGCCATTGGCCGCGATGTGGAGTGCGTGGTGCTCGCGCGTGCGGTGAAATACTTCATCGAGCGCCGCATCCTGCTGAATGGCACCCGCACTGTCATCTTCTGACGCGGACCGAACTGGCCGAGTGCCGGCTATCACACCGGGATTGAGGCCGGAATTGACGCGGGGGCTTCACGCCCCGCCTCATGCAGGGGCTTATGCGACGACCGGCACCGCCAGGTCGTCGAGCATCATGTCGATCAGGTCGCGTGCAAAGCTCGGTAACTGTTCATGGTTCCTGACGCAGATCGACAGCTTGCGCAATGACCATGCATCCGACAGCCGTGCATGGCGTATGCGCATCGATTTCTCATAACGGCGTGCCGATGATTCGGGCACGATGCCGATGGCCACATTGGCTTCGATGATGCGGCACGCGGCCTCGAAATTGCCGACGCGGATGCGCGTTCTTTGGGCGCGGTGCTGATCGACGGCGACCTGCTCGAGGAAGGTGCTGATCGCGCTGCCTTCCTGCAGGCAGACCTGGTCGTACTTCAGGGTGCTCAGGAAGTCGACTTCATCGAGCGACGCCAGTTCATGGTCGGGCGAGGTCACCACGACCAGCCTGTCATCGCGATAGGGAATCACTTCCAGTCCGTCGGCTTTCACATCGCCGGCAACGATGCCTATGTCAGCCAGGCCATCGCTGACGGCGCGCACGATCTCGGGGCTCAGGCGCTCACGCAAATCCACGTCGACATCCGGGTGCGTTGCGAGGAAGGCCGGCAGAATGGCCGGGATGAAGTCGATGGTCGCAATCGTATTGGCCTGCAGCCTGAGCGTGCCCTTGATGCCTCGCAAGAACTGCTGCAGCTCGCCGCACATCTTCTCGAGGTTCTGGCTGACGTCGCGTGAATGGCGCAGCACCACTTCGCCAGCCGGGGTCAGGGTCAGGCCCTGCGCGGTGCGATTGAAGAGTTTGAGCCCGAGGTTTTCCTCGAAGCGCTTGAGCCGCGAGCTGGCGGCTGGCAGCGACAGGCAGGAGCGCTCGGCGCCGGCCGTCAGGCTATGCAATTCAGCAATATGCGTCAGCAGCCTCAGGTCGGCAAAATCGAAATGCATGTTCATCGACGCGTCTCCCAGTCGAATTTTTATATCGTTTTTTATCGACTATAGAGAGGTGGGCCGCTGCTGGCAAATGGAGCGCGTTTGCGATTGCCAAAGCGACCATTGCGCCCATTGCGATCATTGCGATCATTGCACCCGGGGCGATCGGCGCGGTATCGCTGACGATATTGATGACTACTGTGTCAGTAGTCGCGCCGGAAGTCAGCGTTGGTCGAGGCCGCGCGCCACGCGCAGCCCGACGAATTCATAGCGGCTGGTGGTGTTGTAGCGGAAGCGGTAAGCCGGCCGCAGGAAGCGCGGCCAGTTGACCCATGAGCCGCCGCGCACGACGCGAAAATCGCAGTCGCCGTCCAGCCTTGCAGCGCCATTGACGGGCGCTTCTTCGTAATGCGGCGTCCAGCAATCCTCGGTGCGTTCCCACACATTGCCCAGCATGTCGTACAGCCCGAACGCATTCGGCTTGCGCGTGCCGACCGGATGCGAACGCTCGTTCGCATTGTTGCGGTGCCACGCAAACTCATCCAGCGAGCTCATGTTGACGCCGTCCGGGAAGGTCGCATCGCTGCCGGCGCGTGCCGCATATTCCCACTCAGCCTCGGTCGGCAGGCGGTAGTCTTTGCCGCTCAACTGCCGCAGCTTGTCGACGTAAGCCTTCGCTTCTTCCCAGCTGATGCTGTCGACCGGCAGGTTGTCGCCCTGCTGCGCGCTCGGGTTGTAGCCCATCACGGCCTGCCATTCGCGTTGCGTCACTTCGTGCGTGCCGAGTGCGAAGGCGGCGATGGCAACGGCATGCCGGGGGCTTTCTTCAAAACCGATATCGAGGTCTTTTTCATCGTCACGCAGCGGCGCGCTGCCCGGTGGCGGTGATCCCATCACCAGCCGACCGGCGGGTATCGTCGTCATCGATGGGCACGCATCACAGTCGCGGAAAGGCGTGCCTTGTTTGCCTTGTTCAGCCTGCGCCAACGAACAGGACAGTGACAAAAGGCCAAACACCAGCGACGCGCAACTCAGGTTCGCCCGCCAGCGAAGCAAGTAAATCGTCGACAGAGAAAGCACTTTCAGCACTTGCGATTGGAGATGATGACTCGTTGGTTTAAACATGACTGACTAATCTACCGAATGCGGCTTCGCAGCATGACATACGATCTCAGTACGTCCGTGCTGCTCCCTGATAGGGCAAAACATTGTGCGGCGTGGTCTGAAAGCAGAGATTTCGCTTTTCTGATAGCGCACTCAAAAAAATAAAAACCCCCACTTTTTAACTTGGCACGCATCGAGCAATGTAGATTCCTATCCGCTGCCATCCATAAACACATGTTTGACGGCTAACCCGCACTACATTAAATATCAGGGGAGACACCTATGCTCAAGAAGCACAAGCCAACGCTTGCCAAGTTGGGAGCGATCCTGGCCGGAGCGATCGTATCCGGCTCGGCGCTGGCAGGCGACGTTACTGCCGATCGCCTCGCCAACAGCGAGCGCGAGCCGCAAAACTGGCTCAACCATCACGGTAACCTCGAAGCACATCGCTTCTCGGGCCTTGACCAGATCAACACCAAGAACGTGAAGAAGCTCAAAGTCGCGTTCACCTACGCGATGGGCGGCACCCAGGGCGGCGGTAAGGAAGTCATTCAGTACCAGTACGCAGGCCTCGAAGGCACGCCGGTCGCTGAAGACGGTTTCCTGTACCTGACCACTGGCTGGGGCGTCGTGACCAAGCTCGACACCCGTGGCGGCATCCCGCGCATGGTGTGGCAGTTCAACCCGGCTGCTGATCCGGACTACGCGACCACCGTCGCTTGCTGCGGTATCGACAACCGCGGTGCTGTCCTGGCCGGCAACATGGTGATCTCGCCCGTCATCGACGGTCGTATCGTCGCACTGAACAAGACCGACGGCTCCAAAGTCTGGGAAGCGCAAGTCGCCAACCCGGGCATCGGTGAAGTCATCACTGGCGCTCCGCTGATCGTCAAGGACATGGTCGTCACCGGCATGGCCGGCGCTGAATATGGCGTCCGCGGCTGGCTCGAAGCTCTTGACCTGAAGACCGGCAAGCGTCGCTGGCGTACTTACACGATTCCTGGCCCGGGCGAACCTGGCCACGAAACGTGGAAGGACAAGAACAACGCATGGAAAACCGGCGGCGGCACCACCTGGGTCACCGGCTCCTACGATCCTGAGCTGAACCTCATCATCTGGGGTACCGCTAACCCGGGTCCGGACTGGGACAGCGCCTACCGTCCTGGCGACAACCTGTGGACTGACTCCACCCTGGCCTTCGACGCCGACACCGGCAAGATCAAGTGGGGCTTCCAGCACACCCCGAACGATCCGTATGACTTCGACTCCATCGCCGAAAACACCTTCGTCGATACGCAAGTCAACGGCAAGTTCGTGCGTGCGACCATCCACTCGAACCGTAACGGCTATGTGTACGCACATGACCGCAAGACCGGTGAACCGCTGTGGTGCACCCAGTTCGTCGACAAGCTGAACTGGTCGGGTGGTCTGGATGCCAAGTGCAAGCCGAAGTCCTATGACCCGAAGAAGGATGTGCAGACCTACGTGAAGGGTACGGCAGCTGGCCGTGGTACCGCGACCAAGGGCCGTGGCACCGTGGAAGGCGTTCTGGAGCCGGGTCACATGGGTGGCAAGAACTGGCCGCCGACCACTTACAGCCCGCAGACTGGCATGTACTACATCCCGGTCATCGAGGGTTGCAACAAGGCGTTCACCGAAGTCACCGAGCCGGGCAAGCACAAGCCGCGTCAACTGTTCCTGGGCGGCGCGCCGTTCTCGACCTTTGATGATCCGAACTGCGGCCGTATCAGCGGCTCCATCGCAGCGATCGACGTCGGCACCGGCAAAGTGGCCAAGAAGGTCTACACCAAGCACCCGCAGCTGGGCGGCCTGATGACCACCGCCGGCAACCTGCTCTTCTCGGGCCATGCAGACGGCCAGGTCGTTGCGTATGACGCAACCACCCTGGAAGAACTGTGGCGCTTCGAGACCGGCTCCGCGATCAACGCGCCGCCGATGAGCTACATGGCTGATGGCAAGCAGTACATCGCGATTGAAGTGGGCCTCGGCGGTGCATGGCCGCAGTGGTTCGTCAGCGCGACTCCGGAACTGAAAGCTCAAGTTCCGAGCAACATGCTGTACGTGTTCGCTCTCGATTAATCGTGTAGCGCAACACTGAACGGGGCCGGGGAAACCTGGCCCCGTTTGGCTTTGCGAAGGCAAGGCCGGACGAATGAAATAACATCCAGAGGTAATGATTCATGAAACGCTTCAACCATAAAACCAAGACCCTCACACTTGCTGCGCTGTCTGCCCTGTCACTGTGGGCTGGCGTGCCGGGCCTGGCTTCGGCCGAGACCGAGACTGGCGACCGCGAAGAGATCGTGATTCCGCGCGGAGGCGGTCGATCCGCCTTCGTGAAGTTCAACTGCATTACCTGCCACATGCCGGATGGCCGTGGCGGTCAGAATGAAGGTGGTTACGGCGCAGACCTGCGCGTGACGCCGCTGACCGAAGACCAGGTAGTGACCGTCATTACCGAAGGCCGCATGCAAAAAGGCATGCCGGCGTTCAAAGGCCAGATCGATCCGGATACCATTCGCCAGCTGGCGCAATTCATCAAGACCGAACTGAAGCTGAAAAAATAAGACCGTCATCGCGACGGTCTGAATTATCTGCTTGAGACCCGCATGCAGTCCCGGCCCGAGGCCGGGACGCCATGTCGGTAGCGCCTGAAGCGTCAGGCGCTTTTTTTATTTCTCGCCACGTGCCTGGGCCAGCTGCTCGGGCGTCATCAGCGCCGCCAGCTTGCCCATCGTCTTTTCCAGATCGAGTCGCGCAAAGCCGTGGCCGGCCTTCATCTCCTCATCCAGCCAGCGATATGCCTGCACGAAGTCCTTGTGCTTGCCGAAGCCGACCTGCACGTAGACCATCTTCAGCAGGCGGTTGCCATACTTGTTCTTGCGCTCGGCCAGCTTCTGGCCGATGACGCGGGTCTCGGTGAAGTCGCCGGTTTCCATCGCACGGTCGAACGCATCGCGGCCCTGAATGAACAGCCGCATGTTCTCGTTCTCGTAGTCGCACTTTTCCTGCGTCTCTTCCATGCACTTGAATGCATCCTCGGCCCATGCGCCGCTGGCCGACGCCATCAGGGCGGCGAATGCGGCGACGGCCAGGCGTCGGGATGCAGACTGTCTGTTCAACATGATTGTCTCCGTATTGTCGGGGTTTACTTGGCGATCGCCGCCAGTGCCTTGGCCTGGGCCGAGTCGAAGTAGTAGACCGCCGAGCTGAACTGGCCGCTGGAGCCGACTTCATAGACGCCAACCATCTCGATCTTCACGGCGTCACCGGTGGCGCGGTTGACCGCGTCCCACGTGAACACGATTGCGGCCGAGTTGCCCTTGATGAAGGTCTTCTTGATCTGGTAGCTGGCCTTGAAAGTCTTGAACTCGTTTTCGAGATAGGCGCCGAGGTCGGCACGGCCGGACTTCTTCACCAGCGGGGTCTCGAGCGTCGCATTGGACGAGAAGTACTTCAGGAAGGCGGCGCTGTCATTGGCCTCCATCGCCGAGTTGTATTCGACCATCGCGTCCTTGACCAGGTGCTCGACCTGCATCTCGACCGAGCCGGCCGCCATTGCGCTGCCACCGGTGGCCAGGGCAGCAGCCATCGCAAAGGTGCCGATCAGTTTGCGGCGGGTGAAAATTGATCGGTTCGATCGTGTCATTTGTGTCTCCGTTTTGGTATCGTCATGTTCGCGTTCCGATGCATGCAATCGGTGCCGGATTCAGGCGTGGAAGCGAGAAAAATGCATTGCTCCGCCGGATAGCTGTGGGTCTGGAAGGCGCTGCCCGGCAATCATAGCCGTGCGCGTCCATGATCGGCCGGGCGCAGGGTTTTAAATGATGGAAGACGGCTTTGGCCACATGGAAGCGGCCGGACCCAAATAATAATTCAGGAGACAAGATGTCAGAACATTCCGCCCAGGCCCCCGTCTGGCTCGAGGTCGCGGTCAATGGGCCCTGGTCGCGCGAGCGCCAGCCGGCGATACCGATCACCGAGGATGAAATCGTCGAGCAGGCCATCGCCTGTGCGAATGAGGGCGCAGCCATCATCCATTTCCACCCGTATGACCCGGTCACCGGACGCCAGCGCGACGCGTATGAAATCTATGCGCCCGTGATCGAGCGCGTGCGCTCGAAGGTCGACGTCATCTGCTACGGCACCCTGCCATTTGCCGGCGACGTCGATGCAACGGAAGCGATGACGGCCGAGCAGCGCTTCGCCGCCGTCGACAAGCTCGCGCGCAGCGGTTTGCTCGAGTGGTCCGTCGTCGATCCCGGTTCGACCAATATCAGTACCCGCGCGGCGCTGCCCTCCGGCCACGAGGGCTTCGTTTATACCAATCCCGAATCGCACATCCGCCATGGGCTCGAGCTGTGCCGCCACTACGGCCTGCATCCGTCGTATGCGATCTACGAGCCGGCCTTCATGCGGCTGGGTGCGGCGCTGGCGCGCTGCTATCCGGGGGTGCCGCAGCCGGTGTACCGGCTGATGTTTTCCGATACGCTGACTTTCGGCTTCCCGCCGCGAGCCTGGGCCATCGATGCCTACCTCGAGCTGCTGGCCGAAGAAGATCCGGGCGCACGCTGGATGGTGGCCGGACTCGGCGCCGAGGTGGCGCCCCTGATCGACGAGATCGTCTATCGCGGCGGCCATGTGCGCGTCGGACTCGAGGACGTGCCCATGGGGCACAAGATCGGCAACCTCGCGCAGGTGCGCGATGCGCGTACGCGCATCGAAGCCGCCGGCGGCCGTACCGCCACCGCTGCCGAAATTCGGCAAAGCCTGAAGGCCGTCAAGGTACCGGCTTAAGGTACCATCCTGACTTTTCTCAGCCGGCCACCCGCCGGCGACAATCACCAAGCAAACCACAAAATGGGGACATTGATGGAAGCCGTACATAACAACAACGAACTATCGTTTGAGGAGGCGACCTACCGCAAGGTCGCATGGCGTCTGATACCGCTGCTGCTGGTCTGCTACGTGATCGCCTACCTCGATCGCGTCAACGTCGGCTTCGCCAAGCTGCAGATGATGGATGAGCTCGGCTTCTCCAACACCGTCTATGGCCTGGGCGCGGGCATCTTCTTCGTCGGTTACTTCCTGTTCGAGGTGCCGAGCAACATCATCCTGCACAAGGTCGGCGCGCGCGTCTGGATAGGGCGCATCATGATCACCTGGGGCCTGCTGTCGGCGGCAATGATGTATGTCACCTCGCCGGAGATGTTCTATGTGATGCGCTTCCTGCTCGGGATTGCCGAAGCTGGCTTCTTCCCCGGCATCATCCTGTACCTGACCTACTGGTATCCCGCCCATCGCCGCGGCCGCATGACGGCGATGTTCATGACCGGCATTGCCCTGTCGGGCGTCATCGGTGGTCCGTTGTCGGGTGCGATCATGAAGCACGGGCACGGCATCAATGGCCTGTCCGGCTGGCAGTGGATGTTCGTGCTCGAGGGGCTGCCCTCGGTCGTGATGGGCGTGGTCGTGATCCTCGCGCTGAAGGATCGCATCGTCGACGCCCAGTGGCTGACCGACGAAGAAAAGACCCTGCTGGTCAATAACATCGCCGCTGAAGAAGCGACCAAGGAAGACCACAACATCCTGCACGTGATGGGTTCGGGCCGTGTGTGGCTGTGCGCAGCGATCTATTTCAGCTACGTGATGGGCCTGTACGGCGTGTCGTTCTGGATGCCGACCATCATCAAGGGCATGGGCTATTCGGATCCGCTCGACGTCGGCCTGATTTCCGCGATCCCGTACGGCGTATCGGTGGTGGTCATGCTGCTGGTGGCCGGCAGCGCCGACCGCAGCGGCGAGCGCCGCTGGCATGTGGCCATTCCCGGCCTGCTCGGCGCAGTCGGCCTGGCACTGTCAGTAGTGTTTGCCAAGGACCCGGCGCTCGCGATCGCCGCGCTGACGCTGGGCCTGTCCGGCATCATGGCGACGCTGCCGTTGTTCTGGAGCCTGCCGACGGCCTTCCTCGGCGGCGCTGGTGCCGCAGCCGGCATTGCGCTGATCAATTCGCTGGGCAACCTGTCCGGTTTTGCGAGCCCGTATGCGGTCGGCTGGCTGAAGGATGCGACCGGCTCCACCGACTCGGGTGTCTACATGCTCGCCATCGGCATGGTGGTCGGCGCGATCCTGACCTTGTCCGTGCCGGCGCGCCTCGTGAACGGCAAGCGCGACTGAGACCGCAGCGCTGTCGTCGTCAAATAAAAAGCCTCGCGCCGGCCATGCCGGGCGAGGCTTTTTTCATGGGCGGGTTCAGAGCGCCTGCAAGAAGGCGAGCAGGTCGGCCCTTTCCTTTTTCGACAGCTTCGCAAACGCATCGCGCGACGCCGTCGCTTCGCCGCCATGCCACACGATTGCTTCGGTCAGGTTGCGCGCGCGGCCGTCATGCAGGAAGCTCGTGCTGCCATTGACCTGCTTCGACAGGCCGATGCCCCACAGCGGCGATGTGCGCCAGTCACTGCCGCCGGCCTTGAAGTCCGGCCGGCCGTCGGCCAGGTCCGGGCCCATGTCATGCAGCAGCAAGTCCGTATACGGGCGGATACGCTTGTTGCCCAGTTGCGGCAGCGCCGGCCAGGTGCTGGTCTTCAGTTCCGGCACATGGCATTGCGCGCACCTGGCAGCGGCGAACAGCTTCTCGCCGCGCAGCACGGCCGGGTTGCTGGTGTCGCGCGGTGCCGGCACATCCAGCGCGCTGATCCAGAACGCAATCTGCCCCCACAGTTCCTCGCTCAGTTCGGTCTTCTCGGTCAGCTTCTCCTGCTGACAAGCCTTCTGCACCGGCGGACAGTTCTGCTCCGGGTACAGCGGCGAGGTGATGCCGATGTCGCCGTGGTAAGCGCCTGCGATCTGCTGCTTCAGGCTGGGCTGGTTGGCCTTCCAGCCGAAGCGGCCGAGGCTGGTCTGGTTGTTGATATCGTCGCGCACATAGTTCGGGCGGCCGTTCAGGCCCAGCGCCTTTTGTGCGTCGGCCAGCGCGAGGATGTCGGCTTCGCTGACGGCCTCCAGATAACCGAGGCCATAGATCACCTGCGTATTGCGCAGCGAGGTCATCAGGCCCGGCGCCAGCGGGCCGAAGTTCAGCTTCTCGATGCGGATCGCCGGCTTGCGCAGTTCGATCGTCTCGCCGTCGGCGAAGCGGAACTGGCTGGTCTTCCAGTCGACATGCACCTCGGCCTCGCCGGCCTGCCGTTTCTGGTCCTTGCTTTCGATGATGTCGAAGGACTGGATCTGCGTGCCGTAATTCGGATCAGGATTCGGGCCGCCGTGCGGGCCGTCGCCCGGGATCGACAGCCGCAGCGTCTGCTGGAACAGCGGGCCGCTGCTGCCCTCCGGGACACGGCCGCGGCCGGCCTGCACATGGCACTGCACGCACGAGGTCGCCAGGAAGGTCGGGCCCAGCCCCCAGCCGCCACCGCCCGGGCCGGGCTGCGACAAGTCCCACCATTTCGAGATGTCGGCGTTCGGGATCGCGATCCAGAAGTTGTTGAACACCTTTTCGCCGGCGCGGAATTGCTGCAACTGTTCTGGCGGCATATCGGCCACCGGCTGCAGGTAGGACGCATGGGCAGCCACCGGCTTGGCGGCAGGTGTGTTCTCGGTATTGGCGGCCTGGTGCAGGCTCCACAATCCGGCAGCAGCAAAGAGCGCGGCCAGGGTCTTGGCGATCGTTTGTCGTTTCATGTCTCGGGACGTAGAGCTGTGGCGCTGCGGCGCAGGGGCGCGCCGTGCCGCTGCAAATGTGTTTTCACATATCTTCGCACGGGCGGCGCCGACTTGCATCGGGGACTGACTTGCCCGCCGGCCGGCACCACCGCAGCCGACTGGTATGATCGTGCGCAGAACCAGAACAACAAACCCCACAGGAGACGGATGGACAGGTTCCAGAGCATCGACGCCTTCGTGCGCGTGGCCGAGGCTTCCAGCTTTGCCGATGTCGCGCGCCAGCTCGGCGTGTCGAAGTCCGTGATCACCAGTCGCGTGCAGCAGCTCGAAGAGTTCGTCGGTGCGCCGCTGTTCCACCGCACCACGCGGCACGTGCGCCTGTCCGAGACTGGCGAGCTGTTCTACAAGGAGTGCGCCGACCTGATCGCGCGCGCCAACGGCCTGGTCGACCAGATGCGCGAATCGCGCGTGTCACCCACCGGCACGCTGCGCATCCATGCGCTGCCCGGTTTCGTGCTCGGCCACATGGCCCATCTGCTGAACCAGTTCCAGAACCTGTACCCGGGCATTGCGATCGACCTGACCGTCAACGACGCCGTGGTCGACCCGGTCAAAGAGGGCTTCGATTGCGCCTTGCAGATCTTCCCGCCCGCCTCCGAAGACCTGATCGAGCGCCGCCTGTTCCAGGTGCGCCGCATCTTCTGCGCGTCGCCCGCTTACCTCGCGCAGCACCCGCCGGTGCGCGAGCCCGAAGACTTGCAGCAGCATCGGCTGGGGCTGTACTCGCGCTATCCGTCGCGTGACCGCTGGGTGTTCAGCGGGCAGGACCGGCAGGTCATCCTGGACCTGAAGCCCTCGCTGCGCACCAACAGCGTCCATATGCTGCGCGACTATGCGATCGACGGTGGCGGCATCGTCTGCATCCCGACCGTGGTCGCGGCCGAGATGATCGTCGCCGGCAAGCTCAGCTTGTTGCTGGATCAATATCAGCTGTCCCACTTCTGGCTGTCGGCCGTGTTCCCCAAGACGCAGCGCAACATGTACAAATTGCGGCTTTTCCTCGACCACATCACGCAAAGCTTTTCCGAGATTCCGCCCTGGGATCTGGGCATGATGGCGCATGACGCGCAGCGTGCGGCAGTTCGCTGATCCTTGCGCTGAGCTGCGCACCGGGTTTCGCCGCTGAACTTCGTCGCCAAGCTGCGCATTCATGCGGCGCTGCCGCAAAAACGTCGGCCAGGTGATTGTTCGGATTTGCCGAACACGCTGGTCGGCATCACGGGTCTTCTGCTTTTGCGCGAGCCGAACTACAGTCCAGCATCAGAAAAAAATCGCGTGCAGGTCGGAGCCGTCACAGCCCCGGTCCTTGCCCTCGAATAAACGGCAATGCAAACAGAGGAGACCCCATGTCAACGTTCGTCACCCGCTTCGGCTCGCTCGACAATTACGAGAAGGGCCACATCGAGATCATCAACGACAGCCCGAAGAACTACGCGTTCTCCAATGTGTTCGAGGTGGCCGGCAACGCGAAGCCTTATGAAAAGATCGCCGTGGCCAAGAACCTCGAATACGTGATCGAGGCCATCCGCGCCGAAGGAACCTCGGGCTGGATGGCGGCATCGCATGATGAATTCTGCGTGGTGATGGATGGCGACGTGACCGTTGAATACGTCAAGCTCGACCAGCCCGATGCCGTGGCTCCGGCCGGCAAGGATGGCACCGTGGCCGTGGCCGGCGAGCCGCAGGGCAAGCGCATGGGCACCATCCGCCTCAAGCGCGGCCACCAGGCAATGCTGCCCAAGGGCGCGGCCTACCGCTTCAACAGCCCCAAGACCTCGGTGATGATCCAGCAAACCATCGTCGGCGACCTGACCGTCGAGAAGTGGGCAGAGATTTGCTACAAGTGATCGCCCGCATCAGTCACGACAACGCATAACAGCAACGCCGGACACCACCGCTCGCGCAGCCACGGTAGCAACCAGCCACCACAGCGCTTGCGCAGCAGCCCCGGCGAACCACACGACATACAGGAGACCTTCATGAACGCAGTCACCGACAAGATGCCGGCTACCGTTGCAGGCTACAAGACCTTCGAACTCGGCGCCTTTACCTTCCAGCGCGACGAGTATTTCGTCAACATCACCTGGCCGGTCAAGCACGGCCGCCAGTCGCATACCATCAGCGCCGACGCCTTCCTGCGCGCACTGATGCGTGACGTGGCCTGGGGCTTCTTCTATGGCGTGGTCAACTTCGACCCGGTGTTCGGCACCCGCAACCTGTACGGCAAGGTCGAATTCTTCGGCGGCCGCCTGAACGAGCACTATCACAAGAATGGCCTGTCCTACACCGAAGTGTTCGACACGCCGGTGGCCATGAAGCTGATCAAGGAAATCCTCGCTGACTGGGTCAACGAAGGCTTCGACCCGTTTGCCGCGCCGATGGAAACCGGCGACGCCGCCTTCGGCGAAAAGCACGGCAGCAATATCTCCGCGATCGATCGTTACCGCGTGCCGACCAAGCGCATGCCGGGCCTGGAAGGCGATTCGCCGCTGCGTGGCGATGACAATGGCTACCCGATCAATCGTGCCTTCGCGGATGTCGCGCAAGACAAGCCCGAGATCCACGCCGAGCCCGGCTTCGAGAAGGAACTGCACGCCTTCAACCTGTTTGCCTACCTGTCGCGCTCCGACGTGACCTGGAACCCGTCGGTGACTTCGGTCTGCAAGAACAGCCTGTTCTGCCCGACCACCGAGGAATACATCCTGCCCATCATCCACGGCAATGACCGCGTCGAATGGTTCCTGCAACTGTCCGACGAGATCATGTGGAACATCTCCGACAAGAACACCGGCCGCCCGCGTGCCCGCGTGCAGATGAAGGCCGGCGACGTGGCTGCCATGCCGGCCGATATCGCGCACCAGGGCTTCTCGAAGAAGCGCTCGATGCTGCTGGTCTGGGAAAACGCGAATCCGGAAATCGTGAAGATGTACGAATCCGGCCAGCTGCCTCCATACCCGGTCGAATTCTGAGTATTCGCTCGATAAGCTAAACGCGACCCGATTCCGTCCCTGCGGTACTCGCCGTACATCACGTACGGCTCCGTTCCTCGGAACGGACTCGGCTCGCTCGCTACGCTTCTCGAGCAGATACAGCTAACCGTATTTTGAAAACCAAAGCAGGTGTGTATTCACCTGCCACGGGATCGTTCGCGCCTATTCAGCCGAAAACAGGTCTTCCATGAACAACGTACAGAACAAGCTCTTCATCGGTGGCAAATTCGTCGACGCGCTGGATGGCGCGACCATTGATGTGTTCAACCCGCACGACAACTCGCTGATCACGCGCGTCGCCGAGGCCAAGGCTGCCGATGTCGATGCCGCGGTCGCCGCGGCCGAGCGCGCCTTCCCGATATGGAGTGGCATGGCTGCTGCCGAGCGTGGCAAGCTGTTGCTGAAGCTGGCTGACCGCATTGAAGCCGAGGCCGATGCGCTGGCGCAGCTGGAAGCGATCGATACCGGCCATCCGATTCGCGATGCAAAGAACATCGACGTGCTGCGCACCGCCGCCTGCTATCGCTATTTTGGCGGCATGGCCGACAAGTTCCAGGGCAGCCTGGTGCCGGTCGAGACCGGTTTCCTGAACTACGTGTCGCGTGTGCCTATCGGTGTCGTCGGGCAGATCGTGCCGTGGAATTTCCCGCTGATGTTCACCAGCTGGAAGCTGGGCCCGGCGCTCGCCGCAGGCAACACGGTGGTGATGAAGCCCTCCGAGATCACGCCGCTGTCGACGCTGCGCATCGCGGAGATGATGGCCGAGATCGGCTTCCCCGAAGGCGTGGTCAACATT
Organism: uncultured Bifidobacterium sp.; assembly: GCA_964634245.1. GTDB lineage: Bacteria > Pseudomonadota > Gammaproteobacteria > Burkholderiales > Burkholderiaceae_D > Pernthalerella. The sequence continues at coordinate 209,868 of CAZWIE010000007.1, read as the reverse complement.
GTCGTCGGCTATGGCAACACCGCCGGCCAGCATCTGGCCGACCATCCGCGCGTGGGCAAGATCTCGTTCACCGGTTCGACGGCCATCGGTCGGCGCATCGTCGAGTCGTCGGCCGGCAACCTCAAGCGCGTGCAGCTGGAGCTGGGCGGCAAGGGCGCGAACATCATTTTCGAGGATGCCTTCCTGCCGGCGGCCGTCAACGGTTCGGCCTGGGCCATCTTCCATAACCAGGGCCAGGCCTGCATCGCCGGTTCGCGCCTGATCATCCATGAGCGCGTGGCCGATGAATTCCTCGACAAGTTCGTCACGCTGGCCAAATCCATCCGCCTCGGTAATCCGCTCGACCCGAACACCGAGATGGGCCCGCTAACCAGCAAGCTGCACCGCGACCGCGTGCTGAATTATGTCGGCATCGCCAAAGAGCAGGGCGGCGAGATCCTCGCCGGCGGCAAGGCACCGGACAATCCCGAGCTGGCAGCCGGCTGCTATGTGGAGCCGACCATCGTGCGCGCAAAATATACCGACCGCGTGTCGCAGGAAGAAGTGTTCGGCCCCTTCGTGACCGTCACCACCTTCAAGGATGACGCCGAGGCGCTGCAGATCGCCAATGCGACCGAATATGGCCTGGGCAGCGGCCTGTGGACCAGCAACCTGCAGCGTGCGCACAAGATGGCGCGTGATATCCGCGCGGGTATGGTCTGGGTCAACAGCTACAAGCGCGTGAATCCGGGCTCGCCTTTCGGTGGCGTCGGCCAGTCCGGCTATGGCCGCGAAATGGGCTTCGAGGCGATGCACGACTACACCGAGGCCAAGTCGGTGTGGGTGAACGTCGATGCGCAGATCCCGCCGCACTTCAAGCGCTGATACCCTGTGGGCCGACCAACAAGCTCAAGCAAAGGACAACCAGTGCGCTCTTTCGTCTTCAATGGCCAGCCTTCCCGCGTCGTGTTCGGCGCAGGTTCGCTTGCGCATCTCGAACGCGAAGTGCAGCATCTGGGCGCAAAGCGCGCGCTGGTGCTGTGCACGCCTGAGCAACTGCCGCTGGCCGAAGTCATTGCGCAGCGCCTTGGCGCGCACGCGGCCGGCATCTATCCGAAGGCGGTGATGCACGTGCCGGTCGAGACCGCGAATGCGGCGATCGAAGAAGCCAGGCGCGTCAACGCCGATTGCGCGCTGGCCGTCGGCGGTGGTTCGACCACAGGACTGGGCAAGGCGATTGCGCTGCAATCCGGCATGCCGATCCTGGCGATACCGACCACCTATGCCGGCAGCGAGATGACGCCGATCTGGGGCATGACCGAGAACGGCCTGAAGAAGACCGGGCGCGATCCGCGCGTGCTGCCGCGCACCGTCATCTATGACCCCGAGCTGACCGTGTCGCTGCCTGCTGGCCTGACCATCACTTCGGGCATGAATGCGATCGCCCATGCGGCCGAAGGGCTGTACGCGCAGGACAGCAACCCGGTGATGGACTTGATGGCCGAAGAGGGCATACGCGCGCTGGCGTCGGCGCTGCCCAAGCTGCGCGCCAACCCGGCCGACATCGATGCCCGTGGCGATGCGCTGTACGGCGCCTGGCTGTGCGGCAGCGTGCTCGGCAATGTCGGCATGGCGCTGCATCACAAGCTGTGCCACACGCTGGGCGGCACGCTGAACCTGCCGCATGCCGAAGCGCACACCGTGGTGCTGCCGCACGCGATTGCCTTCAATGCAGCAGCTGCGCCGCAAGCGATGCAAAAGATCTCGCGTGCGCTGCAAGGCGCGCCGGCGGCGCTCGGCCTGTACCATCTGGCGAAAGACAATGGCGCACCGACGGCGCTGCGTGACCTCGGCATGACGGCCGCCGACGTCGACCGCGTGGCGCAGATTGCTATTCAGAACCCGTACTGGAATCCGCGCCCCATCGTGCCCGAAGCCTTGCCCGCCTTGCGCGAGCTGCTGCAGCGGGCATGGGAAGGCGCGCCGCCGGTGGAATAAATGCAAGGCGAATCAGAGTCCGCGAATTCATGAAGTAAGCACACAGGCCCGGCAAGAAGGCCGACCCGCATCGGTAAACGGGGATGCAAGGCAGCAAGGCAATCACAGCAATGACATTGCTGGACATCGTTAGACCACAAGGCAGTAATACGACAACAAAGGAGACCCTGACCATGGCAATCACGAGACGACATTTCATACACGGTATGGCCGCAGCGGCGCTGGTATCCGGCGCCGGCCTTGCCTTCGCCGCCGACACGCTGAAGATTGGCTATGTGTCGCCGCAGACCGGGCCGCTGGCGCCGTTCGGCGAAGCCGACAAATGGGTGATCGAGCAGATGAAGGGCGCGTTCAAGGACGGCATCACGGTCGGCGGCAAGAAATACGCCGTCGAGATCGTGCTGAAAGATAGCCAGTCCAATCCGAACCGCGCCGGCGAAGTCGCCAATGACCTGATCCTGAAGGACAAGGTCGCGATGATCCTGACCGCCGGCACGCCCGAGACCGCGAACCCGGTGTCGGATGCCTGCGAACTGAACGAGCTGCCCTGCGTGTCCTCGGTCGTGCCGTGGCAGCCGTGGTTCTTCGGCCGCAAGGGCGACCCGGCCAAGGGCTTCAACTACACCTATCACGTGTTCTGGGGCCTGGAAGACGTGATCGCGAACTTCACCAATGGCTGGAACAGCGTCAAGACCAACAAGAAAGTCGGCGGCCTGTTCCCGAACGACGGCGATGGCAATGCCTGGGGCGACAAGGAGCGCGGCTTCCCGAAACCACTGTCGGCACAGGGCTACACGCTGACCGATCCGGGCCGCTTCCAGAACGGCACGCAAGACTTCTCGGCGCAGATCGCCGCGTTCAAGAAGGACAATGTCGAGATCGTGACCGGCGTCGTGATCCCGCCGGATGCGAAGACCTTCCTCACGCAGGCGCGTCAGCAGGGTTACAAGCCGAAGGTCATCACCCTGGGCAAGGCACTGCTGTTCCCGGGCGCGATCGAGGCGCTGGGCGACCTCGGCGATGGCCTGACCACCGAAGTCTGGTGGACCCCGTCGCATCCGTTCACTTCCAGCCTGACCAAGCAGTCGGCCAAGGACCTGGCGGGCGCATATGAAGCCTCGACCAAGAAGCAGTGGACGCAGCCGATCGGCTTCGCTCATGCGCTGTTTGAAGTCGCTGCCGATGCGCTCAAGCGTGCCAAGTCGACCAAGCCGAACGATATCCGCGATGCGGTCGCTGCCACCAAGCTCAAGACCGTGGTCGGTGACGTGAAGTGGGGCGGTGAAGGCCCGTTCAAGAACGTGTCCAAGACCCCGCTGGTGCTCGGCCAGTGGAACAAGGGTACCAAGCACAAGTACGAGCTGACCATCGTCAACAACAAGGCCGCGCCGAACATCCCGACCGGCGGCACGATGCGCTTGATGAACTGATCGCCTGCGCATTCGGAAAAGCACCATGGCACTACTCGCCCTCAGTCATGTCAGCAAGTCGTATGGCGCGCTGAAAGTGACCGACGATGTCTCGCTGTCCGTGAACGAGGGCGAGGTTCTGGGTATTCTCGGCCCCAACGGGGCCGGGAAGACCACCCTGTTCAACCTGATCTCCGGCGACGTGAAGACCGATGCCGGCGATATCGAATTCGATGGCCGTCGCATCAATGCGCTGCCGCCTTTCGAGCGCTGCCGCAGCGGCATCGGGCGCTCATACCAGGTGCCGCAGCCCTTCGGCGCGATGAGCGTCTTTGAAAACCTGGTCACCGCCGCCTGTTTCGGCGCGCAGGTGGCCGAGAAGGAAGCCTGGGCGATTGCGTGGGAAGTACTGCAGCAGACCGGGCTGGAACGCTTCGCGAACCAGCCGGCCGGCGGCCTGACGCTATTGAACCGCAAGCGGCTCGAACTGGCGCGTGCGCTGGCCACGCGGCCGCGGCTGCTGCTGCTCGACGAAATCGCCGGCGGCCTGACCGAGCATGAAGCGCATGAGCTGGTCGATGAGCTCAGGCGTATCAAGCAGGCCGGCATGACCATGATCTGGATCGAGCATGTGGTTCATGCGCTGCTGTCGATCGCCGACCGGCTGCACGTGATCAACTTCGGCAAGACCCTGTGCTCAGGAGAGCCACAGGCCGTGATGCAGGACGCCGAAGTGCGCCGCGTCTACATGGGACTGGAGGCCTGAATGCTGCTCGAAGCCCAAGGCATTACGGCATTTTATGGCGATGCGCAGGCGCTGTTCGGGATTGACTTCAAGCTCCAGGCCGGTGAAGTAGTCGCGTTGATCGGCGCCAATGGCGCCGGCAAGTCTACCTTCCTGAAGACCCTGACCGGACTGCTGCCGCCAAAGCAAGGCAGCATCCGCTATGACGGCCATGAGTTGTCGACGCTGGATGCGGCCGACATCGTGAAGCTGGGCATTGCGATGGTGCCCGAAGGTCGCCGTCTCTTTCCCAGCCTGTCGGTCGAAGAAAACCTGTTGATGGGCACGCTGTCGCGCCGTGCCGGCGCGTGGGACCTGGCGCGCGTGTATGACCTGTTCCCGATTCTCAAGGAGAAGCGCCGCCAGCCGGGCACCTCGCTGTCCGGCGGCCAGCAGCAGATGGTCGCGATTGGCCGCGCGCTGATGAGCAACCCGCGCCTGCTGCTGTGTGACGAGATTTCGCTCGGCCTCGCGCCGGTCGTGATCCGAGAGATTTATGCCGCCTTGCCTTCGCTGCTGGCCGATGGCATGTCGCTGCTGATCGTCGAGCAGGATGTGCAGCTGGCGATGCAAGTGTCGTCGCGCGTGGTCTGCCTGCAAGAAGGCAAGGTCTCGCTCGAAGGCCGGTCGGGCGAACTGACGCGCGAGCAGATCAGCCAGGCCTACTTCGGCCTATGACGCCGCGTGATGCCTGATTACGTCGAGCGACACCCTATGACCCTGTATGAAGCGGTATGACGCTGATAGGAATGTGAGAAAAGCATGACCGACGTCCTGATCCAAGGCCTGCTGCTGGGTGGACTGTATGCGCTGTTCGCGCTCGGCCAGTCACTGATGTTTGGCGTGATGCGTCTGACCAATACGGCGCAGGGCGACTTCATCATCCTCGGTGGCTTCTTTGCCATCAGCCTGGCCGCCGCCACCGGTCTGTCGCCGGGTCTCGCCTTGTTGCTGGTGGCACCGGTGGCCTTCGTGTTCGGCTATGCCCTGCAGCGCTTCGTGCTCAATGGCACGCTGGGCCGCGACCCGCTGCCGTCGCTGGTGGTCACCTTCGGCCTCGCCATCATCATCCAGAACGTGCTGCTCGAAGTGTATTCGGCCGACCCGCGTTCGCTGGACACCGGTTCACTGGCCATCGCCAGCCTGTCATTCGGCGACGTCACGGCCGGCACGCTGCCGCTGCTGATCTTTGCGGTCGCCGTGCTCGCCACGATCGCGCTGCAGGCGCTGTTCTCGACGACCTCGCTGGGCCGCTCCTTCCGCGCAGTATCGGATGATCGTGAAGCGGCGCAGCTGATGGGCATCCGTCCCGCCATCGTGTATGCGCAGGCCACGGGCATTGCGTTCGTGCTGATCGCTGTGGCCGGCGCCTTCCAGGCCATGCGTACCACGGTCGCGCCGTCCGATGGCCCGCTGTTGCTGCTGTTCGCATTCGAAGCCGTGATCATCGGCGGCATGGGTTCGTTCTGGGGCACGCTGCTGGGCGCAATGCTGCTGGGGCTGACACAGCAAATCGGTTTCCGTTTCGATCCGGGCTGGGGCATCTGGTTCGGTCACCTGATGTTCCTCGCGGTGCTGCTGGTGCGCCCGCAAGGCCTGTTCCCGAAGACGAGGTAAGCGATGACATCGCCCGTGTCCCTGAACCCGGCTGCGCAGGCCTCGTCTGCGGCGCTGCCTTTCGAAGTTATTCGCAGCAATCGCTTTTCGACGCTGCTGCCGTTGATCGCCGCCTTGCTCGTGATGGTCGCGGCGTCCCTGCCGCTGTGGGGCGAGTCGAGCTGGATGCGCGAAGTGGTCGAGATTGCCTGCTACTTCGTGTTCGCGATGATGTGGAACCTGCTCGCCGGGTATGGCGGCATGGTCAGCATCGGCCAGCAAGCCTTCTTCGGTTTTGGCGGCTACATCATGCTCATCCTCGGCAATGAGGCGGGCGTCAATCCCTTTGTCGCGATACCGCTTGCCGCGCTGGCGACGGCGCTGGTCGCGTGGCCGGTGTCCTATCTGGCCTTCCGGCTGCAGGGCGGCTATTTCGCGATCGGCACCTGGGTGATCGCCGAAGTGTTCCGCTTGTCGTTCGCGAACCTGCACTGGGTCGGCGGCGGCTCGGGCACGTCGCTGACAGCCTTGCGCGGCATAGAGAAGGCGGTACGCGAATCGACAACTTACTGGATTGCGCTGGCCTGCGTGGTGGCCGTGATTGCCGGCGTCTATCTTTTTCTGCGTTCCAAGCGCGGGCTGGCACTGCTGGCGATACGCGACAACGAGCTGGCCGCCGCATCGCAGGGCATCGACGTGCGCCGCATGAAGCTGGCGGTTTACCTGATTGCCGCCGGTGGCGCGGGTCTGGCCGGCGCGCTGTACTTTGTGAGCAACCTGCGCATCTCGCCGGATGCGGCATTCTCGGTGAACTGGACGGCGTTTGCGATCTTCATGGTCGTCATTGGCGGCATCGGTCGCATTGAGGGCCCGATTGTCGGTGCCTTGCTGTTCTGGTTCCTCAACAAATTCTTCAGCGATTACGGCAGCTGGTACCTGGTGGGACTGGGCCTGATCGCGATCCTGGTCACGCTGTTTTTCCGCGACGGCCTGTGGGGCGCGCTGCAGCGCCGCCATGGCTGGACCCTGTTCCCGACCCATCGACTCCTGAAAGCGAGACAACGCCATGCGTAACCTGACCGAAGCGAACCTGACCGATGCCGTGCTGGCGCGCCTGTCCGAATGCGATGACCCGCGCCTGAAGCAGGTGATGGCGTCGCTGATCAAGCACCTGCATGCCTTCGTGCGCGAAATCGAGCCGACGCCGCAGGAGTGGATGGCCGGCATACAGTTCCTGACCGCGACCGGGCAGAAATGCGATGCGGTGCGCCAGGAATACATCCTGCTGTCGGACACGCTGGGCGTATCGATGCTGATGGATGCGATAAATAATCGAAAGCCCGTGGGCGCCACCGAATCCAGCGTGCTCGGCCCCTTCTATGTCGAGGGCGCGCCCGAGCATGCCAACGGCGCCGATCTCGCCCCCGGCGAAGGCCCGGGCGTGACCGTGTCGGGCAGCGTGCGCGGCACCGATGACAAGCCGTTGGCCAATGCGGTGCTCGACGTCTGGCAGACCGCACCGAATGGCCTGTACCACATGCAGGACCAGCAAGCGGAAGAATTCCACCTGTGCGGCAAAGTACATACGGCCGCCGATGGCAGTTACCAGCTGCGTACCCTGAAGCCGGTGTCGTATGCGGTCCCGGTCGATGGTCCGGTTGGCCAATTGCTCGAGAAGCTGGGCCGCCATCCTTACCGTCCGGCGCATATCCATTTCATCGTGTCGGCACCGGGCTACAAGCCGGTGGTCACGCAGATCTACACCGAGGGCGACGACTACCTGGAATCGGATGCGGTGTTCGGCGTGAAGAATTCGCTGGTGGTGGATTACCAGCGCGATGGCAACGAGTGGAAGGTCGGCTACGACTTCGTGCTCGAGCCGGCGGCCTGAACGCGGGACGCGAGCCGCGTTCCGGGACCGGCCCCCGGCAGCGCGCAGCCGCTGCACGACGACGCATTACCTCATCATTATCGGGAGGCGCCAACATGTTCTTTCTCGTGCTGGGTACCGACAAGCCGGGCATGTCTGACGTGCGCCTGGAAGTGCGCCCCATCCATCGCGCCTACCTGCGCAATCCGGGCGCGCATCCGGTCAAGGTGCATTTCGGCGGGCCGACGCTGACGACGCAGGGTGAGCAGGCCAATGGTACGCTGCTGGTCGTGGAGGCGGACGACATTGCGGCCGTCTCCGAATTCGTCGCCGATGATCCTTATTCGCAGGCGGGCGTGTTTCGCTCGGTCGAGATACGTCCGTGGTCATGGACCGTCGGCGCGCCTGAAACCCGTGGAGTGACGACTTGAACTGGCAGCAGCATCCGGATTGCCCCGCAGAGGGTACGCGGCTTTGCAAGATAGACGAGATTCCCGACCAGGGTGGCCATGAGGTCAGCTTCGGCGATGGCCGCGAAAACTTCCGCGTGCTGTTGTTGCGGCAGGGCGCGCAGGTCTGGTCGTATGTGAACTATTGCCCGCATTTTTCGCTGCCGCTCAATTACGAGCCGCAGACTTTCGTCACGCTCGACGGCCTGATCATGTGCGCGCACCACACGGCCTTCTTCAATTTCAATGATGGCCGCTGCGTCGACGGGCCCTGTGTCGGGGATGGCCTGGTGGCGCTGCCGATCCGCGTGGACGGCGATACCGTTTACTTCGGCGCGTCGGCGACGGCAGCGTCCTGAGCGACTTGCGGTACGCGCCCGCCGGGGGTGGTCCCGGCCGCAGCGCTCGCTGACAGCGCAGTGATGAATTTGACGTCGACGACCGTTCGGTGCAGCACGCGGAAGCTCAGCATGCCGCCATTGGCCAGCGCGATCTCGCGACACAGGCTCAGGCCCAGCCCGGTGCCGTCGATGCGACGGCTATGGGCCGCATCGCCGCGCGAGAAGCGATCGAATACCGTGTTCTCGAAGCCATCGGGCAGTGGCTGCGTCGGGTTGGTGAAGCGCACATACAGCCGGTCGTTTTCAGTCCATGCGGAAATGTCGATCCAGCCGTTCGGCTCGTTGTACTTGACCGCATTCGTGAACAGGTTGTTCAACATCTGCCGCAGCAATGCGCGATCGGTCTGCAGCAGCAGGCCGGGTTCGACGCGACCGCGGATCTCGAGCGGCGGCTCCAGTATTGCCATGTCGGCGCGCATGTCTTCCAGCAGCGCGCTGATGTCGACGGTTTCGATATCCAGCGCCATCCTGCCGGCATCGGCCTGCGCGAGCAACAGCAGCTTTTGCGTGATGCCGGCCAGTCGTTCAATTTCGTCGCATACCAGCCGCAGCTGCGCTTGCTGGCGTGAGCCAGGCTCGGACTCGCGCAGCGCGCGCTCGACATGGCCTTGCATGATGGTCAGCGGTGTTCTCAACTCGTGCGCAGCATCGCTGGAAAATCGCGATGCTTGCAGGAAGCCGCGCTGCAGTTTTTCGAGCAGGGTATTGAACGTCTCGATGAAAGTCCGGAATTCCTGGGCTTCGCCGTTCATGGGCAGTCGCACGCTCAGGTCGCGATAGTCCACCCTGCTCAACGAAAGCTGTACGCGCCGGATGGGTTCCAGCACCTTGCGTGTCATGAACAGCGCGCAAAGGATGAACACGGTCAGCGTGACCGGCATCACCTTACGGACCATGCGGCCGCGGAACTCGATGAAGTCTTCCATGTGGCGCTCGGCAGCGGCGGCGTCGACGAGGCTGACCACCACGCGATCCTGCGCGATGACGCTGGCGGCATTCCAGCGCACGCCATCGGCCGTGATCACGGCACGCTCCAGCTGCGGGAAGTGCTCGCCGGCCGGCAGGCGTTCGATCCTTGCATGCGTCATCGCCGCCGGCAGCGGGAAGGCCGTGGCCACGCCGCCGCTGGCATTCGGATGGGCGTCCTGCGCGTCAGGCAGGGGCGCCGAGAAAACCATCACTTCATCGGCGCGCGCACTTTTCATGCCTGTCAGTAGCCGGGCTTTCAATACCTCATTGTCGCTCGGGAGCGTCGGCTCGCGGCTCCAGCCCAAGGTCGTGTTTTGCTGGCGATCGCTGAAGATTTCCTTGAACTCGTTGCGCCCCATCAGGCGGATCGCGGTCTGGTTCAGCGCGTACAGGGTCAGCATAGTCAGGATGAACATCAGGAACACCCTGGCATAGAACGAACGGGTCAGGCGGCGCATTCAATGTTCCCTGAAGCAGTAGCCGATGCCGCGTATGGCCTCGATGGGGAAGGGCGGCGCATGGCCGTCGCGCGCAGGCATGAGCTTTTTCTTTGCGCGCAGGATGCAGACATCGACGACATTGGTATGCGGGTCGAAATCCAGGCCCCACACGTGCTGCAGGATCTGGCTGCGCGAAAAGATGTGGCCGGGACTGCGCATCAGGTATTCGATCAGCGTGAACTCGCGCGGGCTCAGCACGACCTGGTTGCCGGCCCAGCTCACCTGCCGCGTGATGCGGTCCAGTTCCATGCCGCTTTGCCTGAGCACCGTGTCGTTCGCACCCGGGCGGCGCCCGACCAGCGTGCGCAGCCGCACGACCAGTTCCTCGACGAAGAACGGCTTGGGCAAATAATCGTCGGCACCGGCGTCGAAGCCCGCCAGGCGGTGCTCGAGCTCGGTCTTGGCCGTCAGCAGGATCACCGGCATCTTGCGGCCGGCCGCGCGCAGCGCCTTCAGGATCTCGATGCCATCCATGCCGGGCAACATCAGGTCGAGCACGATGGCGTCGTGGCCGCCCGCCATCGCCATGCGCAGGCCCAGCGTGCCGTTGGTGCAGGCGTCGGCTTTCAGGCCGGCCGCCTTGAAGCCGGACAGCACGAAGTCGGTGATTTTTTCCTCGTCTTCGATCAGCAGGATGTGCATCGTCAGCGTGGCAGTCTGGAAGGCAGCGGCGACGTCAGTCTCGCGCGTCGTCCCCCGGCCATGGCAAGCGTATGGTGCAGGTCTATCGGAACAGGCGACAGGATCGGAGGTTTGGGCATTGTGCTCAAGCAAATTTTACGGCCATTACGGGTTTGTAATGTTGCGTGGGCTGCTGCGGCCAGCAACGACGGCCATCGTGTAGCATGGCCCACCGTGAATGCCGCCATCCTGACTGCCATCGCCGCTGCCGCGCTGTTCGGCGCCAGTACGCCCTTTGCCAAGCTGCTGGCCGGGAGCGTGCCGCCGCTGCTGCTGGCCGGCTTGCTCTACCTCGGCAGCGGGCTGGGGCTGTTTGCGCTGCGCTGCCTGCGCGACCGCGGATGGAAGGCGTCGGGCATCGTCGCGGGCGAATGGCGCTGGCTTCTCGGGGCCATCCTGTTCGGCGGCATCCTCGGACCGGTCGCGCTGATGGCCGGGTTGTCGTCCACGCCCGCCGCCACCGCATCGCTGATGCTCAACCTCGAGGCGGTGCTGACCGCCGCCATCGCCTGGCTGGTGTTTCGCGAGAATGCGGATGGGCGCGTGCTGGCGGGCATGGCGGCCATTGTCGCCGGCGGCGTGGTGCTGGCCTGGCAACCGGAGGCCATGCCCGCTTCCGGGATGGCCGGCGACGCAGCCAGCATTGCATCCAGCGCTGCAGTCAGCGACTCTCAGGCCGGGCTGGCTTCCCTGTTCCATGGCTTGCCGGCGATTGCGCTGGCTTGCCTGTGCTGGGCGATCGACAACAACCTCACGCGCAAGGTGTCGGCCTCGGATGCGGTCTTCATTGCGGCGGCCAAGGGCACCGTGGCCGGCGCCGTCAATACCGGCTTTGCACTTGCCCAGGGCGCCGTGCTGCCGCCGGCGGCCACCATCGCGGCCACGGCTGCCGTCGGGCTGGCTGGATACGGGGTCAGCCTGGTGCTGTTCGTGCTCGCCCTGCGCGGGCTGGGCACGGCGCGCACCGGGGCTTATTTCTCGACCGCGCCTTTCATCGGCGCTGCCGTGTCATTGCTGTTCCCGGGCGAGTCCGGCAGCACCGGGTTCTGGATTGCTGCGTCCCTGATGGCGCTGGGCGTCTGGCTGCATGTGACCGAGCATCATGAACACGAGCATACGCATGAACCGATGGAACATGAGCACCTGCACGTGCATGACGAACATCACCAGCACGCGCACGAGTCCAGCTGGGACGGGCAGGAGCCGCATGTGCACCGCCATCAGCACGGACCGCTGACGCACAAGCATCCGCACTATCCGGACGTACACCACCGGCACACGCACTGAGCGGGTCCGGCGGCGTCGTATCGAACGGATCAGGCTGGCATGCGGCGGGCCAGCCGCCGTTGCGCGCTGCCGTCAGTTGAGGGTATGCGAGCCCAGCAGCGCTGCGGCTTCGCGCGCGGCCACGATGCCTTCGTCGGCCGGCACCACCCAGGCTTCGATCGCGCTGTCTGCGGCATGGATGGCGCGCACGTCATCGCCGCTGGCTGCGGCATTGGCTTCTGCGTCGATCTGCAATCCGGTCCAGGCCAGCGCCTTGCCGACGTCGGCACGCAGCGCCGCATCATGTTCGCCGATGCTACCGCTGAAGACGATCACGTCCATGCCCTGCAGGCAAGCCAGCATCGCGCCGGCTTCACGCACGATGCGATGCGTGAACAGCGCGATGGCTTGTTGCGCCTCCGTGCTGCCCTCGGCGCGCAGGGTGCGCAGGTCGGACGAGATACCGGATACGCCGAGCAGGCCGCTGCGCTTGTACAGCAATTCCTGCAGCCGCTTGTGGTCCCAACCCTGTTCCATCAGCCATAGCAAGACGCCGGGGTCGAGCGCGCCGGAGCGCGTTCCCATCATCAGTCCGTCGAGGGCCGTGAAGCCCATGGTTGTCGCAATGCTCTGGCCATCGAGCGCCGCGCACAGGCTGGCGCCATCGCCGAGGTGGGCCATCAGCACGCGGCCGCTTGCACGTGACGTGCGTTCACGCAGTTCGCCGATGATGTATTGATAGCTGAGGCCATGGAAACCGTAGCGGCGCACTCCCTTGGCCGCCAGCTCCCGCGGCAGCGCGAATTGCTGGTGCGCCGCGGGCGCTCCGGCATGGAAGGCGGTATCGAAGCAGGCCACCTGCGGCAGGCCGGGGAAGGTCGCGGCAAAGGCACGGATGCCAGCCACGTTGTGCGACTGGTGCAACGGCGCCAGGTTGCACAGTGACTGCAATTCCGTCAGCACCCCATGATCGACCAGCACGCTGGCCGCATGGTCGCGCCCGCCGTGCACGACCCGGTGCGCAATGGCGCGCGGGCTGGTGAAGGCGGGGTTATCCGTCAGCAGCGCCCGCAGTGCTGCCAACGCATCCAGCAAGGGATCGTTGGTGACCTGCAGCTCGGCCATGCGAAAGGCGCCGCCGCTGCGCCAGGACATGGCCGGCTTGCCATTCGGCTCAAGACCTTCGATGTTGCCGCTGATAAGCGCGCGCCTGACGTCACCGCCGGCGTAAGGATGCAGCGCGAACTTGAGCCAGGACGAACCGGCGTTGACCGCGAGAATGCTCATGAGAAAAGGAACGAAATTACTGATATGGAATTATCGTGGGCGTGGAGACCGTGATGGTGCACTGCCAAATATATTTCCAAGAGAAAATTGATCGCAGTCAAATTATTGAAATATGGCAACAAAACCTGCCAGGTCAGTCTAATTTCAATAATGAAATACTATTCCTTCAAGGAACGTATTTGTAGCGAAACCCGTGCGCGAGGCGCGCGGTTGCCGGGACGGTTATCCCTCGCTGCGCCATGGAGGATGGACCGGGCATGCTGGTCTGATGGATTGTGCTATCCGGCCATCGACAAGTCGCCGATGCCGGTGTGACGGCTCAAAGGCCGCAGGCAAAGCGCCAGCCGCCGGTACCGCCCGGGTTTTGCGTGAGCTTCTGCACATCGCCGGGCGTATTGACACGGCCGATCACCTCACCCTGCGCCATCGGCTCCTTGTACATCACGTAGTTGATGATCTGCGCCGTCTCTTGCTTGCAGTCGTATTCCTTGAGCAGCTTCATCGACATCATCCCGCGCGGACCGGCGTTGCGATAGGTCTGCACCTCGGTCACGCGCCGTTTATCGCCGCTGGGCGTCAGGCTCGACGTGTCCACGTAGACAACGGTGCCGCGGATGTTCTCGAACACCTTCTTCAGTTCGGCATGGGCGGCCGTGGTGGAGGCCAGCAGTGCGAGCAGCAGGGCAAATTTATTCATGGTCGGGCCGGATCGGGAGCAGAAAAGGAGGTGACCAGTTTACAAAAAATTACTTCAGAGAAAATTTAACCAGATCAAACAAGCCGGAATGAAGCGGGAAATATGGGTGAAATGTCTGACTGTTCATGGACTTGCATTTCGGGAACATCGCTATCTTCAGTCTGTTGCGCTATAGAGGGCGTGTCCTCGGGGCATGCAAAAAGCCATGGAAACTGTCGAACACCGTGAGGTGCTGTTCATCGAAGACGACGTCGAAACCCAGGCCGCGGTACGTTTTGCCTTGCAGGAGCTTCACCAGATGCATTTGCGCACCTGCAGTTCCGCGCGCGAAGGCCTGAAGGCGGCGGCCGATTTTCGCGCCGACCTGTTGCTGCTGGGTGCGGTGATGCCCGAGATCGACGGCCCGACGGTGCTGGCCGGGCTTCGACAGCACGATATCCACAAGGATACGCCGGCGATCTTCCTGACTTCGCTGGTCGATCCCGAGGATTTGCGCTATTACGAATCGCTGGGCGTGGCCGGCGTGATCGCCAAGCCTTTCGATCCGCTGACGCTGGGCGACCGCATCGTCGAGCTGCTGGACAAGTACGAGGGCACGTCGGCCGACATGCCGCCGCTGTCAGATGAACTGGAAGTGCTGCACCGGGTGTTTGCGCGCGAACTGCCGCTGCGACTGTCCCGTATCCGCGATGTGCTCACCCATTGCCGTAACGATCCCGTGACCCGCGCCGACTGCGCGCAGCTGTGGGAAATGATCGAAGACCTGCGCAATGCGGCCAGCGCCTATGGCAACCACAAGATCTCGAATGCAGCGCGGCGCGCAGAGCAGCGTGTGGCCGGACTCGTGCTGAGCGCTGAACGCAGCTCGCGCGACTTGCTGGAAATCGAGACGGACCTGATGAGCTGGGCGCTGTAAACCAGCAGCACGGCCCTGGCCCCGCCAATCACGAAGCCCGGCTATGCGAACAGCATGCGCTGGATTCTCGATACGCCGCCCGAACTGCTTTTCGATCGCATCGTGCGCGATGATCGGAAAGATGCTGCCCTAGCTTTGCCGAGTGGCGCCTCTGCAAGGGGAAGCCCAAGGGAAAGCGACACAGGAAAATCGATAAATCTTCGGACGATTACCTTTGGGCAATGAACTGTTGGCAACAGAAATGTTCGTTGTGAGCCAAGCCTGAAATCCAGCTAGCCGTTACTTGTGGTTAACGGTTGTTTTTGAGAAAAATTAAGCGAGGAATTGACGGCCATTTTTGATGCTGTTCGGCAGATACTTGATTGGTGGCAACAGTTAACTTTGCAGCGTAGTCAATCTGTCATGCCATAACAATCATCATCCCGGAGATCGCCATGCGCAAAAAAGCTCTGCTGAAGCTTGCGTCTTACACCCCCGACAATTTCCTTAACCGCCTGCTGGGGAAACTGGACTTGAAAAACGATGCGGCGCTGGCGCGCGAGCTCGATGTCACACCTGGCGTGGTGAGCCGGATCCGGAACAAGAAGGCACCCGTGAGCGCGAACTTGTTGCTGATGATTCATGAAGCTACGGAGATTGCGATCCCTGAATTGCGTCGGATGATGGGTGATTCTCGCCGATTGTTCAGTTGAATCGCGGTCGGTCATCGAGCTGCTGCTTGCATGAGTTTTTGCCCGATCTGACCATGATCCACACCTGATTACTGAGTCGCTTTTCTTCTCGGGACGCACTGCCTGTTGCCAGGCCGTGCGTCTCTGTTTTTCTGCGTAGCAATCAATTCCTCTGCAGGAATTTAGTAATAATATTCAACACCTTAGCGCTTGCTTGGCTATACTGCCTGCAAACAATTAATTCGCCATGGAACAGTCGAATTTTCTTCAGGCATTAACGCTGGGTATCGCGCTGCTGACGGGCGGGATCGCAGGCGGTGTAGCCGGCATCTGGTGGCAGTCACGCAAGCGGTCCGATCATGCGGCGCCTGTGGCATCTTCGCTTGTCTTCAAGCCCGTGCTCGACAGCACACATGATGCGCTGTACTTGCTGAAGGCCGTGTCGGTCGAAGGCTCACGCGCGCTGCGCTTCCGCGTCGAAGATTGCAACGAGCCGGCATGCCTGCAGGTGAAGATGCAAGCGTCGCGCATCATCGGCCTGCAATTCCGCGAGCTGTTCCCGTCCATCGACCCCACAGCGCTCGAGAAGTTGTTGCTCGATGCCCATCGACAGGGCCATGCGGACGACGAACTTGGGCCGTCGGGCGGTGACGCCGAGGGTATCTGGTGGCAAGCAAGCGCGACGCGCTCGCAAGGCGGCCTCGCGGTCACCATGCGCGACATCACCGAGATGAAATGGAAGGAACAGCAGCTCAAGGCGATGGCCGTCACCGATGCATTGACGCTGCTACCCAATCGCCACTGGCTCAAGCAGCATCTTCCGAATGCGGTATTGCACGCGACCACGGCTCGGCAACGCATCGCGCTGATGTTCATCGACCTCGACGACTTCAAGAAGATCAATGACTCCTGGGGTCACCAGGCGGGCGACGAATACCTGATGGCGGTCGCCACTGCGCTGCGACAGGCGGTGCGCGTCGAAGACACGGTGGTACGCCTGGCCGGCGACGAATTCACGATCCTGGTCGAGAACATCGGTGATGCCAGCGCAGTGCAGGCGATCGCTGCCAAGGTCATCGAGCGCATGGCGCAGATCGATTGCGAGGCAGTGCGTCGCGGCTTCCATGCGCGAGCCTCGATAGGCGCGGCGATTTATCCGGAAGATGGTGAAACCGATGCGGCGCTGATGCAGGCTGCCGACATTGCCATGTATGCGGCCAAGGCCGCAGGCAAGGGCCGTCTGTGCATGTACTCGGCCGAACTGGCGCGCAAGATCCAGTCGCGACTGCAGCTGGAGCAGGGTTTGCGCAATGCGTTGGGCAACAATGAATTCTTCCTCGCGTTCCAGCCGCGTGTCAGCGCCCGTAGCGGCGCGCTGGTCTGTGTGGAAGCGCTACTGCGCTGGCGTCATCCGCAGCGCGGCCTGATTGCGCCGGGCGAGTTCATCAGCCTGGCGGAACAGAGCGACCTGATCGGCGGCATCGGCGAGTGGGTGGTGACCGAAGCCTGTCGCCAGCTGGCTTCCTGGCGCGAGCTGGGGCAGGGCCTGGTGCCGGTAGCCATCAATGTGTCGGCGCGCCAGCTGCGCAATGACCGTTTCCGTCGCCATGTGACGAACGAACTGTCGCGCTATGACATTGCGCCCTATTTGCTGGCCATCGAGCTGACCGAGTCGGCAATGATGGGCGGCGATGCCGCTGTCAAAGCCGAGCTGCGCGAACTGCGCAACATGGGGCTGGAACTGCACATCGACGACTTCGGCGTCGGATATTCATCGCTGTCGCGACTGCACAGTCTGGATGTGGATGCGATCAAGATCGACCGTTCCTTCGTGCAGGGGCTCGGTGTGCGCGACGAGGCGCGCAAGCTGTGCGAAGTGGTGGTGCAAATGGGCAAGGCGATGGGCTTCCGCGTGGTGGCCGAAGGCGTCGAGACCCAGCAACAGCTGCGCGAACTGCAAGTGATGCGCTGCGATGAAGTGCAGGGCTATTACGTGTCGCGTCCGGTGGATGCCGCTGCGGTGCCGGGTCTGCAGGCAACGCGCAGCTTCTTCGATCCGTACTTCCCGGTGGTGCAGCGCGTGGTGACGACGCGCTGAACGCATCGCAGGTGGCGCGCTGCCGCCTGATGGCTTCCGATGATGTGTCTGGCCGGCTCAGGCCGGCATCGTCATCAGTTCGACCAGCTGGTCGAGCGCCATTCCCCAACCCTGATGAAAGCCCATCTTCTCGTGCGCTTCGCGCGCCTCCGCCGTCTGGTGCGTGCAGACCGCGCGATAGCGGGTGCCGCCGCCAGGCAGCGGCTCCAGCGTCAGGTCGACCACAAACAGGAAGTCCGATTTGTCGTCAGGCAGGGCGGGTTTGAGCCGGAAGCCGGGCTCCATCGCATTGGTCCAGACCAGCCTCCGGTTGGGCTCGACGAGGAGGTAGCTGCCGATGCCTTCGGGCTGGTTTTCGCCTTCAGGCGATTGCATCACGGTGCGGAACAGGCCCCCGGGCTTGAGGTCGATGTCGCATTCGACCACCTTCCATGGGCGCGGGCAGAACCATTTGACCAGCGTGTCCGGATCCGTCCAGCCTTTCCACAGGGCTTCGGGCGACACGGCGACGTCGCGCTGTATCTCGAGATCGAGTTCGGGATTGATGGCCATGGGCAGCTCCAGCTTGAAAGGTGTCGCCGGATTATCGCGCCGCCTCAGGCCTCGGGCAAGATGGTCTGCGCCTCGAGTGTGGCGATCACGGTCTTGCGGTCGGTGACTTGCAGGCTCAGCGTGGCCCGGTGCAGGCGCGCGATTTCGCTGCACAGGCTGAGGCCGAGACCGACGCCGTCGACACGGCGGCCGCGCGAGGCATCGCCCCGGTAGAAGCGCTGGAAGGCGCGCTCCGGCAGGTCTGCCGGGATGTTGTCGCAGGGGTTCTCGATGCTGAGAACGAAGCGGCCTTGGCGGCGCGTCAGCGCGAATCGTATCCAGCCATTCGGCGTGTTGTATTTCGCCGCATTGGTGTACAGGTTGAACAGCAGCTGCTGTATCAGGCTGCGGTCGCAGGTCCAGTCGATGTCGTCTTCGATCTCGTTGCGGATCTCGAGGTCCGGCTGGAAGGCCATCGCATCCAGCGCCAACTCGGTCAGCATCGCCGACAGCGGCACGCGTGCCATGTCATAGCGAATGCTGTTGGCATCGGCGCGCGACAGCAGCAACAATTTTTCGGTGATCTCGATCAGGCGCTCGATCTCGTCGCCGATCAGGCGCATGCGCACCTGCGCTTCGGAGCCGGTCGGCAGCTCGGCGATCAGGCGCTCGGAATTGCCACGCAAGATGGTCAGCGGCGTGCGCAGTTCGTGCGATGCATCAGCGGCGAAACGGCGCGTCTGCAGGAAGCTTCGATTCAGGCGCTCGCGCAATTGCTCGAACACGGACACGAAGCTGTCAAATTCCTGATACGGTGGCCGCAGGTCGAGCGGCTGGTCGAGGTTGCGCGAGCTCAGGCCATTCAGCGAGGCTTCCAGCTGGCGCAGCGGGCGCATCACAGTCCAGGTCAGGTACACGGTCAGCGCGGTAAGCATCAAGATCAGCACCGGCGCCATGTACATCAGGATGCGGTCGCGCAGGCTCCAGATGCTGTCGACATAGTGCTTCAGGTCGTTCTTGCGCACCAGCATGCGCGCGCCATCCGGTTTGCCCTGCATGCCAAAGGCCAGCCAGCTTTCATCGTCCATGTCCAGTCGCACCAGCTCGACATTGTCGGTGATTTTCTCGATGTCGCTGCGCCAGGACTGGCGCAGCCGCTGCGTGCGGTCGCACAGCGCATTTTGCTCCTGTCCGGGCTGCAGGCTCTGCGGCTTGCACAGTACATAGTATTCGCTGACGCTGGAGAGCGCGTCGCCACGGCTGCTTTGCGCAACGCACAGAAAGAAGGCATTGGTGTCAGCCGCTTCATGCTGGCAAGCCGCCAGTGTGGTGGCGACATTGTGTTCGATGCGGTCGATCACATGGTGGGTGGTCAGGTACTGCGCCAGCAGGCGGTTCGAATAGATGATGACGGCGGTGACGATCAGTACGCGGATGAAGACGTGCCACAGGAAGGACTTCTTCATTCCTCATCCTCGATCTGGAAACGGTAGCCGACGCCACGTATGGTCTCGATCGGAAAGGGCTTGCCGTCACGTGCCTGGCGGTTGAGCTTCTTGCGGATGCGCTGTATGCAGACATCGACCACATTGGTCTCAGGGTTGAAGCTGATGCCCCAGACGTTCTTGAGAATTTGCTGGCGCGAGAAGATGCGGTTCGGCGAGCGCATCAGGCACTCGACGAGGCTGAACTCGCGCTGGCTCAGCGGGGCGGCCGTGCCGCGCCAGTTGGCCTGGCGGGTGATCTTGTTGAGCGTCAGTTCACCGACCTGAATCTCGTCGGACACCTGGCCACTCTTGCGCGCCATCACCGCGCGTATGCGAGCGATCAGTTCCTCGACGAAGAAGGGCTTGGGCAGGTAATCGTCAGCGCCAATCTCGAAGCCGGCCAGCCGGTCCGGCAGCTCGTTGCGCGCGCTGAGGAAGATGACAGGTATCGGGTTGCCCGCTTCCCTCACCTTGGTGAGGATCTCGAAGCCGTCGAGCACCGGCAGCATCACGTCGAGGATCACCATGTCGTGTTCGCCGCTCAGGATCGCGGCCAGGCCGCTGGCGCCGTCCTTCACGTGGGTGACGTCGAAGCCGGCCGCACGCAGGTCAGGGATCACGAACTCCGCGATGCGGACCTCGTCTTCTACCAGCAGCAATCGGGATGCGGGAACGGGCATAGGTTCTTTTTTTGAAAACATTGGTCGACGCCGAGGTAGCCGCCATCTTAGACCGAATGCTCCCGCCCTCGATTACATCATCGTTATTTTTGGCAAGATGAATGCGAAGGTCTGCGGCTTGCGGAGGGAGTACCCGCTTGCCGCCAGCGGCCATTATGACAATCGCGTAATGCGCGCGCGGCATTACGCGATTGTCATCCCCTCGCGCGGGTGGCGGCGTTACGGTTCGTCCCATGGAAAAACCATGTGCACGATCAAGCGTTTTGACATGCATGGACAGGCAGCGCTGTTTCACGAACGCCGCCGGCCGTCGGCCGGCAACGAGGATCGCGGAGTAAGCGATGGGATCGCCGGACCTGTTCAGGGCACTCACGCGCTCCCTCAAGGGGGGGCGCGCGCGCAAGGTCGCGCCTGACGATGTTCGTCTGACGCCTTACCTGTCGGTGGTGATCGCCATCCTCTACATGATGGCCGCCGACGGCGACATCTCCGATCGCGAGAGCAGCCAATTGCAGTCCGTGATCGGCGCCGATGCCGATACCCTGCACCGCGCGGTAGCTTACGCGGAGACGCGCAGCGTCGACCAGTTCCTGCAGGACGCACCGCCGGTGCTGGATGCCAAGGCCCGGCTGTGCCTGCTGATGAATGTGTGTGATTCGCTGATGGCCGACGGCGAACTGTCGGATACCGAGTTGCAGTTGTTCGACCGCCTGGTGGCGGCACTCGGCCATACGAAGGCAAGCTTCCAGCCTTACTTCGATGCGATCGCACTCAAGGACAGGATGTCGATCCTGGGCGACTTCGAAGCGGCGGCATCGTCGAACGCCATGACCCCACCCAAGGCGCTGGTGGTGTCGCTGCTGTACATGATGTCGGCCGACGGCTCGATGGGCGAGGAAGAGATCGGACGGCTCAATGCCGTGGTCGGCGGCGCGCAAGGCCTGCTCAAGGCCAGTCTGCGCTATGTGAGCCAGGTGCGCGCGCCGCAGTTCCTGGCTTCTGCGGCTGGCGTGCTCGACGAGCAGCAGCGTCTGTGCATCTTGCTCAATGCCTGCGACACGATGATGTCCGATCACCAGGTGGCGGGCGGCGAGCGCGACCTGTTCCGCCGCATGCTGGCGGCGTTCGGGATTGCACCCGGCAATTTCGATCGCTACCTGAACGTCATCTACCTGAAGAACGACTTGCCGCAGGACGAGCGACGCCCTGTGGCGTCGCGTTCCAACTCGGCACAGTCGGCGCAGCCGGCCATGGCGTCACGAGCGCGAGGCCGTAATCAGGGTGCGGGCGTCGTATTCGAACGCAAGCGGCAGTGGGAAGAAGAGGGCGGCGACGCCGGCGACGCTGATCCCGATGCACGACGCAAGGCGCGCGCCGCGAAACGGGATGGTGCGCCGGACTCGGAACTTGATGCGCGCATCTCGCGCGCGATGCAGGAAAACCTCGACCGCATGTCGGATGAATTCCAGGGCGGCGGCGTCTTCGATGCCGTTGCCGCGAATTCGCGCAGCGGCGCGCAGGCTGGCGACGACGGCGGAGGCGATGATGGGCCGACCGATCTGCGCGCCTTCCGCGAAGCCGGCTTCAGCGACAACAAGGACCATGTGTCCGAATCCGGTCATGCAGGCGAAGGGCGTCACTGGAAAGATGGCGAAGGCGATGCCGACCGGCGTGCCATGCGCGATAGCGACGGCGCGGCGGACAGCGATGGCCGTCCGGGGCGCGGCACCAGCGTGCCCGGCCACCACTGGAAGGATGCCAACGGCGGCGCCGATGGACGCGCGCTGCAGGACGCCGAACGTGACAGCAACGGCCGATCGATGCGGGATGCTGAAGGCGACAACGACGGTCGCACGATGCGGGATGCCGAAGGTGACAGCGATGGTCGCACCATGCGGGATGGCAAAGGGCGCAACGGCGACGCCGGCCGGCGCGACCCTGGCGGCGTGTTTGGTAAGCCGGCGCTGCGGGATGCGGCCGCGGACTTTTCGACGGCGGGCATGGATGACAGCGGCGCCAGCACGCCGGGACGCAACTGGCGCGACGCGGCGACACCCGGTGGTAGCGACGCGATGCGAGATGCCGATGCGCCGCCATCGCGGACACAGCTGGTCGACGACCGCCGCAGTTTCGATGCCGAGGCTGATGAGGATGACGACGGTCCCGAGTCGACCGACCCGATCGTCGGACGCATGGACAGCGTTAGCGATCGCACGAAAACCATACAGGCGCATCTTGAAGCGATGCGTTCGGCGCGCTCGATCGCGGCGGCGAACCGTCTGCCACGCTTGCCGGAAGGTCCGGCCGTGCAGCGCCGGCTCCCGGATGCTGCAGTCGCGGCCGACAGCGCGGGCAGCCTCGGTCGTGCGCAACTGATTACGGCCGGCGACAACGCCGGCATTGATGACATGGATAGCGATGACGGCAGCGGGATGCTGCTGGCGTCGGATGAAGGAGGCCCCATCTTGAACGACAACCCAACGACCGCCAGTCCTGAACAGGCGGCGCAGAACCGCAAGCTGCGCCAGTGGAGTGCCGTGCTGCTGCCTGCGCTGTTCGTGACTTATGGCTCGACCATGGTCGGCGAGACCTCGGCCGAGCGCACGTTCATCACCAGCGAAAACATGGCCACCGATGCACGTGTCGTGCACCAGATGGCCAGTGTGCAGCAGACGGTGTATCGCGTCGCGCCCGACGCGGTGTCGCTGGCGCCATCCTCGGTGCTGCCATCAATGGCATCAGGTGCTGCTACTGGTACTGCTTCAGGTGCTGCGTCGGGTGTTGCATCAGGTGCTGCATCAGGTGCTGCATCAGGTGCGGCTGGCGCCGCAGGCGCTGCCGGAGCAGCGGGCAGCGCAGGAACGGTGGCAGGCACGGCTGCCGGCGCGGCGGCAACCACAGCTGCGACCACCAGTGCGACCTCTGCTGTCGGCACAGCCGCTGCCGCAGCCACCGCAGGCAGCGCCACCGCCATCACGGCAGCTTCCCATGCGACCGGCGGCCCGACCGTGGTCGGTGACGGCGAAGCCGCCATTCCTACGGACCGGGCACAGGCTGACAGCTTCCTTGAGCGCCGCAAGGAGGAACTGCTGGCGATGTTCAAGCGCCACCAGGGCGCGAGTGCGGTGGCGGCCGAGCGCAAGCAGTGGTTTGTGTATGCGAAGTCCATCGTGCTGCTGGGGCTGGGCATGGCGTTCTGGGGCGTGCTGTTCCGCTCGATGCGGATGCTGCATGGCTCGACGGCCGCCGGCCTCATCGGCTTGCTGCTGACGGCGAACGGCTACTGGCTGTTCATGCATTTCTGAAGGAGGGGACATGCAGGTATCCCGATCACTCACCATGAGCGCTGTGCCGGCCGCCCATGCCGGTTCCGGCCAGCGCACCGCGATGTCCTTCGATGTCGATCCGAGCAAGCACGCCGTCACGGTCAGCGTGGTCGACAAGAACTCGGGCGAAGTGCTGCAGAAGATGGTCTACGACAGGCGCTTGGCCACGCAACAGACCAAGGCCAAGGCCCTGCGCGCGGGTGCACTGGTCGATGTGGAAGCCTGAGGCCGCAAGGGCCCATGCTGGACAGCCGATTACAAGGAAAGGCAAGCGTACGCAGATGATGCGCGTGAACTCCACCGAGGATTTGATCAATGAACTGGACATGCTGCGCGCCTATGGCGTCAGCGTGTCCGAAGCAGCGTATGCACAGGCAAGGCAGGCTGACATTCGCCTGTATTCGCTGCTCGATCGTCGCGAGGCTGCCTTGCTCGTATTGCGGCGGGCGGCCTCATCACCGACGGTGAAAGCCCCGCGATCGACGCGGGGGCGGCCAGAGGCCTGATCAGCCCCCAGGCCGGACCAGCCTCAAAGCCAGTAACCTGATAGCCAGCGACCCCACAGCCAGCAAGCTCAGCGGCATGGCCGCCCCGCAGCCATGACAGCGCTATCGGCAGCTCATTCCACCGGACGGTAGCCCAGCCGGGCCGAGACATCGTCGGCGCAGGCGCGGATCTTTTTCGCGATGTCACCGTTCCAGCCAGCGTCGAAACTGCCGGCCGGGCCGATCGCGGTAATCCCCAGCCGAATATTCCCGCTGTGCTCGAATACCGGCGCACAGATGGCATTGATGCCGGGGATGGGTTCGCCCTGCACGCGCGCCATGCCGCGCTTGCGAACCTCGGCGAGTATGGTTTCCAACTGCTGCAAGCTCTTGCCCGGCACGCCGAAACCAGCGGCGATGCCATTGCGGTTTTCCAGCTCCAGCATGCGCTCGACCTGCTTGGGCGGCAGGAAGGCCGCGAAGGCCAGGCCGGTCGCGGTCGATTGGATGGCCATCACGGTCCCGGTGCGCATGTTCACGTGGATCGGATAGCTGGACTCGCTGATATAGATGATGGTCGGGCCCATGTTGCCCAGGACCGACAGGCCGACGGTCTGGTCGATCTCGGATGACAGGCGGGTCACGGCCGGAATGGCGATGCGCACCGGGTCCAGCAGGTGCAGGCTGATCAGGCCCAGCTGCAGCGCGAACGGGCCCAGCTCGTAGCGGCCCGTCAGCGGGTCCTGATCGATCAGCCCGAAACTGCCGAAACTGACCAGATAGGGGTGGGCCTTGGCCGACGGCATGCCGGCCTTGCGGGCGAGGTCGCCCAGGCTCATCGGCCCGCCTTCGTCGACCAGCGCAGTCAGCAGCCGGCCGCCGATTTCGATCGACTGGATGCCGCGCCGGCTCTTGTCCATGGAGGTATCTTCAGCCATGGCGCGAGTTTACGGATGCTTTAGCTTAAAGTAAACAATTCGTTATTATCTAATTCGTTGACCAAAAACGAAGTCGGGGCTAAGCTGTCGCCAGCATGGAAATCGGCCGGCGATCCGCCAGCAATCCACCTGTCCACCACTGAAGCCGCGCCATCCGCGCGCCCGGGAGAACCACATGAGCGAGAAGAAATTCGCATCGCAGGGCGACCTGCAGGAAAAGAAGACCAGCTTCATCAAGCTGTCAGCCAACGCTTATGCGTACACCGCCGAAGGCGACCCGAACTCGGGCGTCATCATTGGCGACGACTCGGTGATGGTGATCGACACCACCGCGACCCCGGCGATGGCGCAGGCGCTGATCAGGCATATCCGCGAGATCACCGACCTGCCGATCAAGTATGTGACCCTGACCCACTATCACGCGGTGCGCGTGCTGGGCGCATCGGCCTACTTCAAGGAAGGCGCCGAGCAGGTGATCGCTTCCAAGGGCACCTATGAACTGATCGTCGAGCGCGGCGAGCAGGACATGCACTCCGAGATCGACCGCTTCCCGCGCCTGTTCGCCGGCGTCGAAACCGTGCCCGGCCTGACCTGGCCGACCCTGGTGTTCGAGAAGGAACTGACGGTCTTCATGGGCAAGCTGGAAGTGAAGATCATGCACGTGGGCATGGGCCACACCAAGGGCGACACCATCGTCTGGATCCCGTCGCAGAAAGTGCTGTTCTCGGGCGACCTGGTTGAATACGATGCCGCCGCCTATACCGGCGACGCGCAATTGGAAGAATGGCCGGCCACGCTGGAAGTGCTGCGCGCGATGAAAGCCGACAAGCTGGTGCCGGGCCGCGGCCCGGCGCTGATGAGCCCGGCCGAAGTCGACAAGGGTCTCGATTACACGAAGGACTTCGTCAGCACCCTGCTGTCGTCGGCCAAGGAGGCAGTCACCCAGGGTCTGGACCTGAAAGGCGCGATGGCGCACGTGCGCAGCAAGATGGACCACAAGTTCGGCCATGTCTTCATCTACGAGCACTGCCTGCCGTTCGACGTCACCCGCGCCGTGGACGAAGCCAGCGGCATCAAGCATCCGCGCATCTGGACCGCCGAGCGCGACAAGGAAATGTGGCATGCGCTGCAAAGCTGAGTGCCAGCGGCGCTGACGGCCGACTGACGCTTCCGGAGACTCGCGATGCACCAGACCTATACCTATAAAAAATTCCCTTACAGCGCACCGCCCGAGCTGAACCAGTCGGCGGTCGCGCGCCGGCCGCTGGTCGTGATTGGCTGCGGCCCGGTCGGGCTGGCGGCGGCGATCGATGCGCGCCAGCACGGCATCCCGGTGCTGCTGCTGGATGACGACGATACGGTGTCGGTCGGTTCGCGCGGCCTTTGCTATGCCAAGCGCACGCTGGAGATCCTCGATCGCCTGGGCTGCGGCCAGCCGGTGGTCGACAAGGGCGTGGGCTGGGACGTGGGCCGCACCTTCTTCCGCAATGACGAGGTCTTCAACTTCAACCTGCGACCGCAGCCTGGCTTCAAGCGCCCGGGCATGGTCAACCTGCAGCAGTACTACCTCGAGGAGTACATGGCGCAGCGCGCGCAGGAAGCCGGCGTCGAGCTGCGCTGGAAGAACAAGGTGGTGTCGGTGGCGCCGCATGACGATCATGTGGCGTTGCAGGTCGAGACGCCGGATGGCAGCTATGCCATCGAGGCCGACTGGCTGATCGTCTGCGACGGTGCACGCAGCCCGGTGCGTACGATGCTGGGACTGGACATCGACGGCAAGGTCTTCATGGATCGCTTCCTGATCGCCGACGTCGTCATGAAGGCCGACTTCCCGGCCGAGCGCTGGTTCTGGTTCGACCCGCCTTTCCATCCGAACCAATCGGTGCTGCTGCATCGCGAGGCGGATGATGTTTACCGCATCGACTTCCAGCTCGGCTGGGATGTCGACCCGGAAGAAGAAAAGAAGCCCGAGAAGGTCATCCCGCGCATCAAGGCCATGCTCGGCGATGACCGTGAGTTCACGCTCGAATGGGTCAGCGTCTATACCTTCCAGTGCCGCCGCATGCATGAATTCCGCCATGGCCGCTGCCTGTTTGCGGGCGATGCCGCGCACCAGGTGTCGCCGTTCGGCGCGCGCGGCGCGAACTCGGGCGTGCAGGATGCCGACAACCTGATCTGGAAGCTGAAGCTGGTGATGGACGGCAAAGCGCCGACGGCCCTGCTCGATACCTATTCGTCCGAACGCGGCGATGGCGCTGACGAGAACATCCTGAACTCGACCCGCTCGACCGATTTCATCACGCCCAAGAGCGCGGTCAGCAAGACCTTCCGCAATGCCGTACTGGAGCTCTCGCGCGACCTGCCGTTCGCGCGTAAGCTGGTCAACTCCGGCCGCCTGTCCGTGCCTTGCTTCCTCGCCGATTCACCGCTCAACACGCCCGACTGCGAGTCGTTTGCAGGCGACATGGTGCCGGGCGCACCGATGGACGATGCGCCCGTCGACGCCGACGGCCAGCCGTCGTGGCTGATCGACCATGTTGGCGGCCGCTTCCAGGCGCTGTACTTCTGCGATGACCCGGCGGAGATCACCGAAGCGATGCAATTGCAATTGCGGGGATTGGCCGAGGCAACGATTCCAGTCGATACACTGGTAATCGCCAAGCGCGCCGGGCAGTGCGATTTGAAGGTCGTCGTCGATCGCGAAGGCATGGCCTTCCCGCGCTACGATGCGCAAGCCGGCACCTTGTACCTGGTACGTCCCGACCAGCATGTGGTCGCGCGCTGGCGCGAGGCCGAAGTGTCGCGCATCGTCGCTGCCGTGGCGCGGGCGACGGCCAATTTTGCGGAGGAGTGAATCATGTCCCTGATACTGGAACCGAACTTCAAGGAACCGGGCAAGCGCTATTTCCGCGACTTCTCGCCCGGCGATGATTTCTACCAGGAGCTGATCGACACGCACCGTGACCTGAGCGACGAGCAGAGCGCGCAAGTGAATGCGAAACTGATCCTGATCCTGTCCAACCATATCGGTGACCTGTCGGTGCTGCGCGAAGCGATGGCGCTGGCCCGCAAGGGCGTCCAGCCGGTCTGACACAGGCCCGCAGCGCCAGGGAATCCATGCAATCGGGCAAGCGCGCGGGCAGGGCGGTAATGACAACGCCTGCCATAGCCAGCCACATCAAGGAGGCATCATGCTGATCCAGAAAATCCACCATGTCGCGTATCGCTGCAAGGACGCGAAAGAAACCGTCGACTGGTACACCAAGCACCTCGGCATGAAGTTCGTGCTCGCGATTGCGGAGAACGAAGTGCCTTCGACCAAGGCGCCCGACCCCTACATGCACATCTTCCTCGATGCCGGCGACGGCAATGTGCTGGCCTTCTTCGAATTGCCGACGCAAGCGCCGATGGACCGCGACCGCAACACCCCAACCTGGGTCCAGCACCTGGCGATGAAGGTCGATTCGATCGAGACGCTGGTGGCGACCAAGCAGCGGCTGGAATCGGAAGGCATCGAAGTGATTGGCCCAACCGACCACACGATCTTCAAGAGCATTTACTTCTTCGACCCGAATGGCCATCGTCTCGAACTGGCAGCCGACTGTGGAACGCCGGAGATGTACCGCAAGCTCGATGAAGTGAAATGGGACATGCTCGAAGAGTGGAGCAAGACCAAACAGGCGCCCAAGCATGCCGCATGGATGCACGACGGCAGCATGTCCAGCTCCAATTGATACAAGCAGCAAACGAACACGGAAAGTCCGACGTGACCACACTCAATGAAACCCACGACCCGTCGCTGAGCAGCTGGGTCGCCTCCGCCAACCAGACGGGGACTGATTTCCCTATCCAGAACCTGCCGTTCGCCGTCTTCCGTCGCAAGGGCACACAGGAAGCCTTCCGCGGTGGCGTCGCCATCGGCGACCAGGTACTGGATCTGGCCGCGGTCGCGGCATCGGGCGTGCTGTCTGGTGATGCCGCAAAGGCAGCGCAAGCTGCCAGCGCCGACAAGCTGAATGCGCTGATGGCGCTCGGCCAGCCGGCATGGAGCGCGTTGCGCCTCGCGCTGTCGCGCGCGCTGCGCAGCGGGTCGGGCGATGAAGGCAAGCTCTCGGGCTGCCTCGTGCCGATGGCAGGCGTCGAGTATGGGTTGCCCGCACAGATCGGCGACTACACCGATTTTTATACCTCGATTTATCACGCGACCAATATCGGCAAGCTGTTCCGGCCGGATAATCCGCTGCTGCCGAATTACAAGTGGGTGCCGATCGGCTACCACGGCCGCGCATCCAGCATTGGCGTCTCGGGCCAAACCTTCAAGCGCCCGCACGGACAACTGATGCCGCCCGGCGCCGAGCAGCCGACCGTCGGCCCCAGCAAGCGTCTGGACATCGAGCTGGAACTGGGTATCTTCATCGGGCAGGGCAATCCGTCGGGCACATCGATTGCGATTGCTGACGCCGAGGCTCATGTCTTTGGTATCTGCCTGCTGAACGACTGGTCGGCGCGCGACATCCAGGGCTGGGAATACCAGCCGCTCGGTCCTTTCCTCGCAAAGAATTTTGCAACCACCATTTCGCCGTGGATCGTCACCCTCGAAGCGCTGGCGCCGTATCGCTTGCCCTTCACGCGCCCCGAAGGTGATCCGCAGCCGCTGCCTTATCTCGACAGTGCGCACAACCGCGCTGCCGGTGCCTTCGATATCCAGTTGAGTGTCGAACTGCAGACGACGCAGATGCGCGCTGCCGGCCAGTCGGGACACCGCCTGTGCCAGACCAGCTACCGCCATGCGTACTGGACGCTGGCGCAAATGGTCACGCATCACACCGTCAACGGCTGCAACCTGCAGCCGGGTGACTTGTTTGGCAGTGGCACGCTGTCTGGCCCGACACTGGATCAGGCGGGCGCGCTGATCGAGCTCACCGGTGGCGGACGCAACCCGGTCGCGCTATCGAATGGCGAGCAGCGCACTTTCCTCGAAGATGGGGATGCGGTGACCTTCCGCGGCTGGTGTGAAAAGCCGGGTGCGGCGCGCATCGGTTTTGGTGAATGCACCGGGATGGTCGCAGCATAAGCTTGGAAGCTGACATCGCTGGTCGTGCGCTCGCTCGGAAAATTGCTCGGGCACGACCTCGACCTCGACCTCGACCTCGACCGATAGTCAACTAGATTGAAAATGGATGTTCATTGAAGCGTTGCGAATGCAACGCTTTTCTTTTTGGGATAAGCGAATAATCGAGTCAGCATGACTTGTGCAGCCAACTCTTTTCAGCTGTAGCGATTGCTCGTCATGCTTGCCACCGCTATCTACGACAGGTGCGGGAGCGAGCAGTGGTCGATGAGTACGATAGTCCGTGGAAAGAAGCCATCGAGCGATATTTCGCTGATTTCATGCATTTCTTCTTTCCTGCGGCTCACGCAAAAATCGACTGGTCCCAGCCCTTTGAATTCCTCGAGCAGGAGCTGCGCTCTGTCGTGCGCGATGCCGAACTGGGTACGCGCTATGTCGACAAGCTGGCGCGCGTCTCGTTAATCGATGGTCGCCCCGAGTGGATCTACGTTCACCTGGAAGTGCAAGGCAGTATGCAGGCGAGTTTTGCCGAGCGCATGTTCGTCTACAACTATCGCTTGTTCGATCGCTACCATCGTCCGGTCGCCAGCCTAGCGGTATTGGCTGACGATCAAGAAAACTGGCGACCAACGTCCTATGCTTATCAGGCGCTTGATTGTGAAATGGGTATACGCTTTCCGGTGGCCAAGCTGCTGGACTGGTCGGGCAGCGAAGCGCGGCTGGAAGACAGCGGCAATCCGTTTGCAATCCTTACCCGCGTGCATCTGGCGACGCGCGCGACTCGCGATGATCCGCAGGCCCGTTATCAATTCAAATCAGCTGTTGTGAGAAGCCTGTATCGCCGCGGCTGGGGCAGACAGCAAGTGACCGATCTGTTCAGAGTAATTGATTGGATGATGCGATTGCCGCCAGCACTGGAACAGCAATTCAGGCGAAATCTTGATCTGTTGGAGGAGGAAGCGACTATGCGTTATGTGACTTCAATCGAGCGGCTGGCTCGGGAAGAGGGTGTGGAGGCCGGGATTCTGCAAGGGATGCAGCAAGGGATGCAGCAAGGGATGCAGCAAGGACGGGTCGAGGGGAGGCTGCAGGTATTGCGCAAGCTTCTCGAGAGACGCTTTGGCCAACTGCCTGCCTGGGCGACGTCTCGAATCGAGTCTGCCACTGAAGCAGAGCTCGAAGCATGGACCGATGCGGTGATTGAGGCTGATGCCGCCACCGATACCTTATCGGCCGTGTTGGGTTCCGTCGAATCTTGAATGCCTGATGGCCAGGCATGGAACTCAGCATCTGCACCAGTGGCGATGCGGTAGGGGTCCAATGGGCCGGCTCGCCGGTGCGGGCCAGCGCCCATGATCGACATCCCAAGCCGCAATATCTTTGCGGTAGATATCCGGCGCTGGCGAAGAAATTTCTTTGATGATCAGGCCGGATAGGCGTGTTGCATCGCTGCGCCACCGGGCTGGGCAAGCTGTGCGCCGAGCTGCACGGCTCGCAGCTGGCGTTCCAGTTCGGTGATGCGTGAGCTGGCTGCGGCCAGCGTGCTCTCCATCAGCAGGCTGCGCTGCACCAGCAGGCAAGTGGCATCAGGCTGGTTGTCGAGTGCCGAATGGATCAGGTCGTCGCCCTCGGGGTCGCGCTTCACGTCGCGGAACCAGGCCAGCTGAACCAGGAAATCCTCGAGTTGCTTCTTCTCTTTGGGAGTCATGCGATTGTCTCTTTGGTAACGCCGGCGGGCGAAATGCCTTGCCGTCAGCGTCTTTATACCGAGGTGCAGTCGCTTGTTACATCAGGGATACGATCCGTAACAATTTGGACCCGAAGCCAGATTGGCTGCGGCCGGGCAAGGCCGGCCGTGCCTGCAGCACCCCCCGGCCGCCAGCTGCCAGCTGCCGGGCCGCGCGTTCAAGGGGCCAGTTGTGTCGCCGCCCAGGTGTACAAGGGGATGCCCACTAGCAGGTTGATCGGGAAAGTGACGCCCAGCGGCAGGCCCAGGTACAGCGAGGCATTCGCTTCCGGCACCGCCTGACGCAGCGCAGCCGGTACCACGATGTAGGACGCGCTGGCCGACAGCACCATCAGCATCGCCGTATCGCCGGCCGGCAGGGACATCAGCGTCGCCAGCAGCAGCGCGATGGTGGCATGGACGAACGGCGACAGCGCTGCATACGCCACCAGCATCGGCGACTTGCCTTTCACCTCGCCGAGATTGCGCGCCACCATCAGCCCCATGTCCAGCAGGAAGAAGGCCAGCATGCCCTTGAACAGGTCGGCCGAGAAGGGCTTCATCACGGCCTTGCCGGCGTCGCCGCTGAGGAAGCCGATCAACAGCGAAGCAATCAGCAGCAAGTGCGTGCCATCGGTCAGCGAGTGCTTCAGCACCTGCGCGATCGACAGCGGCCCCTTGTCCGGACCGCCGGTCGCGACCAGCGTGCCGCCCGTCGTTACCTGCACGTTGGTCGTGGCGGCGGTAGCGGACTTCTCGGCGCGGATCAGGTTAGCCAGCACGATCGCGACGATCAGCGCTGGCGATTCCATCAGCACCATCGCTACGGCCATGTGGCCGCCGGCGGGGAGGTTGATGCTTTCGAGGTACTGCATCGCCGTCACGAAGGTTACCGCGCTGACCGAGCCATACGAGGCGGCCACGGCCGCTGCATCGAAGCGCGCCGCATGCCGCTTCAGGAACTGATAGCCCAGCACCGGCACCGCGAAGGCCATCAGGATGGCCACGGCCAGTGTGGCCGCAATTGCCGGCGACAGCCCGGAGGCCGACAGCGCAAAGCCGCCCTTGAGGCCGAGTGCCATCAGCAGGTACAAGGACAGGAATTTCGCGATCGCCGGCGGTATTTCGAGGTTCGAGCGCAGCAGGCCGGCCACCAGGCCGAAGACAAAGAAAAGAATCGCAGGGTCGAGCAGGTTGTGCATGGGGTTCTCCAGAATGGCGTGCATCCTACCGGCTGCTTAACATCAGGTAAAATCAATTGTTAATGTCATATATATAGATTTTTATCTATGAACCTGACCTTCCGCCAGCTGCGCCTCTTCCTTGCGCTCGCCGATACCGGCAGCGTCAGCGCCGCGGCCCGCGTGATGCACGTGACCCAGCCGACGGCGTCGATGCAGCTCAAGGAAATCACGCAGGCCGTCGGCATGCCGGTCTATGAAGTGATACAGCGGCGCGTGCACTTGACCGAGGCCGGCCATGAACTGGCGCGCACCGCCCGCGCCATCGCCGGCGAATGGGAGGCGCTGCAGCAGAAGTTCGATGCGATGCGCGGCCTCACGCGCGGCAAGTTGAAGGTGGCGCTGGTGAGCACCGCGAAATACTTCGTACCGCGCCTGCTGGGCAGCTTCTGCGCGTTGCATCCCGAGATCGAGATCTCTCTCGAAGTGCTCAACCGCGACGGCGTCGTCGCCCGCCTGCGCGACAACCTCGACGACCTGTACATCATGTCGACGCCGCCGACCGATATCGAGCTCGAGGACAAGGTCTTCCTGCCCAATCCGCTGGTGCTGATCGCATCCCCGTCGCATCCGCTGGCGCGCCGGCGCAAGCTGCCGATCGAGAAGCTGGGTGGCGAACGCTTCATCCTGCGCGAGCGGGGCTCGGGTACGCGAATGGCGTCCGATCGCCACTTCCGCAAGCTGAAGTTCGATCCCAGCCTGCGGCTGGAGCTGGGCAGCAACGAGGCCATCAAACAGGCCGTCGCCGGTGGCCTCGGCATTGCGGTGCTGTCTCGTCACGCGCTCGAGGGCAAGGCCGAGAAGGATGTGGCGGTACTTGACGTGCAGGGCTTCCCGATCGAATCGCGCTGGCACGTGGTGCACCCGAAGGGCAAGCGCCTGTCGCCGATTGCCGCGGTGTTCCGCGATCACCTGCTGCAGGCGGCATCCGACTGGACCTGAGTGGAAATCGCACTCCTCCGGTCCTAGCTGCTAAACTGCCTGCCATGCGCAAAGTGCTCGCCATCCTGCTGATTTCGCTGCTGTCGCTGCAAGCCTCCTGGGCGGCGGCGGCCAGCTATTGCAGGCATGAGCAGGGCGCGGCGGCGCGCCACTTCGGCCATCACGAGCATCGGCACGGCCAGCACCTGGCCGGGTCTGCCGAGCAAGCCCGGGCCCAGGCCCTGTATGAAGCCGCTGCGCCTCCCGCCGACCACGCGGCAGGCTTCGTCGATGCCGGCGATGTCAGCGATGACGGCAGCGCGGCCGCCAGCCTCGCCGGCGCCGACCTCGATTGCAGCGTCTGCCACGCGCATGCGCTGGCCGGCATGCCCTCGGCACCGGCAAGCGCGGCGCTCGACGCGACGGCTGTCGCCGGCGAAGCGCTGATCCAGCACCTCCCTCCATCCCGACCCCAGCCCAGGCCCGAGCGCCCCAACTGGCTCGCCGCCTGAGCGGCTGTTTCCGCTCCTGATTGAAGACGGCGCGCGTTGTCGCGCGCGCCCGGCTGCCATCGGCTGTCGATGGCATTCGCCACGGAGATACGGATGTTCAAGCAAGGTCATTTTTCTTTCATTCTCGCTGTCTGGCTCGCGATGCCGGCCAGCGCCGCCGCGCTGCAGGAGCCAGCGGCGCCCTTGACGCTGGAGCAGGCGCAGCGACTCGCGCGCGAGGGCAGTCCCACGCTGTCGGTCGCGCGCCGCGAGGTCGAGGCCACGGAAGGGCAGGTGCTGCAAGGTTCGCTGCGCCCCAATCCCGAATTCGTGTTCCAGACTGACGATGCCAGCCGCCTGTCAAGCACCAGCACCGCCCAGCTCGATGTACCGGTCGAGACCGCGAACAAGCGCGAAGCACGCGTCGAAGCGGCCGAGCGCGGCCGCGACGTCGCGCGGACCGATCTCGCTGACCGCGGACAGCGCCTGCGCGCCGCGGTTTCCGCTGCATTCTTCGATGTGCTGGCCGCACAAGAATTGCTGCGCGCCGCACAAGACAGCCTGAACCTCGCGCGTCGCGCCACCGACGTGGCCAGCCGTCGCGTCACCGCTGGCAAGGTGTCGCCGGTTGAAGAAACCAAGGCACGCGTCGCCGAAGCCGGTGCACGGGTCGCGCTGGTGCAGGCCGAGAGCGGCTTGCGCAATGCGCGTACCCGCTTGTCCAGCTTGTGGGGCAATCCGATGCCGCAATTCACCCTCGCCGAAGGCTCGGTCGACCGCTTGCCCGAGCTGCCGGATGGGATAGCCATCGAGCAGCGGCTGCCAGGCGCGCCCGCGTTGTTGCGGGCCGAACGAGAACTGCAGCGCCGCAAGGCACTGGTCGGCGTCGAGCAGAGCCGCACCGTGCCGGACTTCACCGTCAGCGTCGGCATGAAGCGCCGCGAAGATACCGTCGGGCGCGACCAGCTGCTGGTCGGCGTTTCGGTGCCGCTGCAAGTGTTCAACCGCAATCAGGGCAATCTCCTCGAGGCATTGCGGCGCGAAGACAAGGCGCGCGATGAACTGCAAGCCGTGCGCACCAGCGTCGCTGCCGATGCTTACCAGGCACTGGAGAAGGTCAATGCCCGTCATCGCGAGGCCGAGCTGCTGCAGCGCGACGTGCTGCCAGGCGCCCGCAGCGCCTACGAGGCGGCGACCATCGGCTTTGAAAACGGAAAATTCAGCTTCCTCGAGCTGCTTGACGCGCAGCGCACGCTGTTCTCGGCCACCGCGCAATACCTGACGGCGATCGCGGCAGTGCATGCGGCACTGGCCGAGCTCGACGGTATTCTCGGCACCATTGATGGCCGCTGACGCAGGGAAGAACGGACATGAATGAATCAATGAATCAAGCCAGGCTTACGCGGAGCAAGCAGATGATCAAACCCAAGCAGCGCCAGCACGGCGCCAGCCAGTTCAAGGCGATTGCCGCATTGCTGGTGGTCGGTGTCGCAGTCGGCGCATGGATACTATCGATGGACAAGGGCCGCAGCGTGAAGGTCGGCGACGATGATGAATCGCCCGCCGCGCAGGCCAGGCCCTCGGCAACGACGCCGGCTGCCGCGCAGCATGCGCCTCGCATCGACCTCGAGGAATCGCAGGTCAAGACAGCCGGCATCGCCGTCGAGACCGCCGGTCCGGCGCGCATCGCATCGAACGTGCAATTCCCGGGCGAGGTCTTGCTCAATGACGACCGGACCGTGCACGTGGTACCGCGCGTGGCGGGCATTGCCGAGAGCGTGCTGGTGTCCACCGGCCAGCAGGTCAAGCGCGGGCAGGTGCTGGCGATCTTTTCCAGTCAGTTGATTTCCGAGCAGCGCAGCAACCTGCAGACTGCCGAGAAGCGGCTCGAACTTGCGAAATCGGTCTACGACCGCGAGAAGCGCCTGTGGGAGCAGAAGATCACCGCCGAGCAGGATTACCTGCAGGCCCAGCATGCGGTGCAGGAAGCGACCATCGACCTCGAGAATGCGAAACAGAAGCTGTTCGCGCTCGGCGTCTCGGCCAGCGCCAGGGAACTGAATCGCTTCGAGCTGCGCGCGCCGTATGACGGCCTGGTGGTCGAGCGCAGCCTGTCGATCGGCGAGGCGGTCAAGGAAGACACGCCCATCTTCACCATTGCCGACCTCGGTACCGTCTGGGCCGAAGCCGCGATTCCGGCCAAGGACCTGCCGCTGATCCATGTCGGCGACAAGGTGACCCTGCGCGCCACCGCCTTTGATGCGCAGACCACCGGCACCGTCGCTTTCATCGGTGCGCTGGTCGGCGAGCAGACCCGCATGGCGAAGGTTCGCATCCTGGTCCAGAACCCGAAGGGCACCTGGCGACCGGGGCTGTTCGTCAATGTCGAGGTCAAGGCCAATGATGTCGAGGTGCCGGTCGCCGTGCAATCCGATGCCTTGCAGACGCTGGGCACACAGCAGGTGATCTTCGTGCGCGACGACAAGGGCTTCATCGCCCATCCGATCACGCCCGGCCGTAGCGATGGCAAGCATATCGAGATTGCACAGGGACTACCGGCCGGTACCCGCTATGCAGCGCGCAACAGCTATGTGATCAAGTCCGAGCTGGCCAAGCAGGCCACCGAAGAAGGCTACTGACCGGGAACCCCGCCATGTTCGAAAGACTGATCCAGTTCTCGATCACGCAGCGCCTGCTGGTGATGTTCGCCGCGATTGCGCTGGCCGGCATCGGCACCTACAGCTACCTTCGGCTGCCGATCGATGCCGTGCCCGACATTACCAATGTGCAGGTAATGATCAACACCTATGCGCCCGGCTATTCACCGCTCGAGGCCGAGCAGCGCATCACCTATCCGGTCGAGACCGTGATGGCCGGCCTGCCGGGCTTGCAGCAGACGCGCTCGCTGTCGCGCTACGGCCTGTCGCAGGTGACGGTGATCTTCGACCATGACGTCGACATCTTCTTTGCACGCCAGCTGGTCAACGAGCGCATTTCACAGGCGCGCGACCGCCTGCCGCCGGGTCTGTCGCCCGAGCTCGGTCCGATCGCCACCGGCCTCGGCGAGATCTACCTGTGGACGGTGGAGGCGGCAAAGGAAGCGCGCAAGCCCGATGGTTCGGCATACACCGACACCGACTTGCGCGAGATTCAGGACTGGGTCGTCAAGCCGCAGCTGCGCAACGTGCCAGGCGTCACCGAGATCAACTCGATCGGCGGTTATGTGAAGGAATACCAGGTCGCGCCGAATCCGGACCGGCTGGCGGCGGTGGGCGTGTCGATCGGCGAATTGGTGGCTGCCGTCGACCGCAACAACCAGAATGCCGGCGCCGGTTACATCGAGAAGCGTGGCGAGCAATACCTGGTGCGCGTGCCGGGCCAGCTGCGCACCGTGGAAGACATTCGCGACGTGATCATCAAGAACGCCAGCGGCGTGCCGGTGCGCGTGCGCGATGTGGCCGACGTCGAGATCGGCCGCGAACTGCGTACTGGCGCAGCCACCGCAAATGGCAAGGAAGTCGTGCTCGGTACCGTTTTCATGCTGATGGGGCAGAACAGCCGCACCGTGTCGCAGGCGGTGGACAAGCGCATGAAGGAAATCAATCGCAACTTGCCGACGGGCGTGCGCGTCGTGACCGTCTACGACCGCACCAACCTGGTCGACAAGGCCATCGCCACCGTGCAGAAAAACCTGCTGGAAGGCGCGGTGCTGGTGATCGCGGTGCTGTTCGTCTTCCTCGGTAACCTGCGCGCGGCGCTGATCACGGCCGCCGTGATTCCGCTGGCCATGCTCTTCACGCTGACCGGCATGGTGAAATTCAACGTCAGCGCCAACCTGATGAGCCTGGGCGCGCTTGACTTCGGCATCATCGTCGATGGCGCGGTGGTGATCGTCGAGAACTGCATCCGCCGCCTGGCGGAGGCCCAGCACCAGCAAGGCCGCATGCTGACCAGAGAAGAAAGGTTCGAGCAAGTATTCGAAGCGGCGCGTGAGTCGCGCCGACCGCTGGTCTTCGGGCAGCTGATCATCATGGTGGTGTACCTGCCCATCTTCGCCCTGGCCGGCGTCGAAGCGAAGATGTTCCATCCGATGGCCTTCACCGTGGTCGCGGCCTTGCTGGGCGCGATGCTGCTGTCGGTGACCTTCGTGCCGGCGGCGGTGGCGCTGTTCGTCACCGGCCGTGTCGAAGAAAAGGAAAGCCTGCTGATGCACGCCGCGCGCCGCTGGTACCTGCCGCTATACGAGAAGGCGATGTCGATGCAGGCGACGGTGCTGACTGCGGCCGGCGTGCTGGTCGTGCTGTGCGCGCTGCTGATGACGCGCCTGGGCACCGAGTTCGTGCCCAACCTGAACGAAGGCGACTTCGCGGTGCAGACCATACGCGCGCCGGGCGTGAGCCTGACACAGGCGGTCGAGATGCAGAAGCTGATCGAGACTACGCTGAAGGCGAAGTTCCCCGAGATCGAGCGCGTGTTCACCCGCATCGGTACCGCCGAGATCGCGACCGACCCGATGCCGCCCAGCCTGTCCGACGGCTACATCATGTTGAAGCCGATGGAGGAGTGGCCGGCGCCGCGCAAGACGCGCGACGAACTGCTGCAGGCCATCAGCGACACGGTGTGGCAGATCCCCGGCAACAACTACGACTTCTCGCAACCGATTCAGCTGCGCTTCAACGAGCTGATCTCGGGCGTGCGCAGCGACGTGGCCGTCAAGGTGTTCGGCGACGATATGGACCTCCTGAACCGACTCGCCGAAGATATCTCCGGGCGCTTGCAGCGCGTGCCCGGCGCATCCGAAGTGAAGGTCGAGCAGACCACCGGCCTGCCGGTGCTGGCCGTCGATATCGACCGCCAGAAGGCGGCCCGCTATGGGCTCAGCGTGCAGGATATCCAGGACGTGGTGGCGGCGGCCGTCGGCGGCAGCATGGCCGGCACGCTGTTCGAGGGCGACCGCCGCTTCGACATCGTGGTGCGCCTGCCCGAGTCGCTGCGTACAGACATCGATGCGATCCGCCGCCTGCCGGTCAGCCTGCCGGCCGGCAGCCATGGCCGGTCCAGCTTCATCCGGCTGTCCGAAGTCGCCGACCTGCACCTGTCGCCGGGGCCCAACCAGGTCAGCCGCGAGAATGGCAAGCGGCGCGTGGTGGTGACCGCGAACGTGCGCGGGCGCGATGTCGGTTCCTTCGTCGCCGAAGCCGAGCAGCACCTCGCGAATCTGGCGGTACCCACCGGCTACTGGATCAGCTGGGGCGGCACCTTCGAGAACCTGCAGTCGGCCTCCAAGCGCTTGCAGCTGGTCGTGCCGGCAGCGCTGTTCCTGGTGTTCGTGCTGTTGTTCGCGATGTTCGGCAACCTGAAGGATGGGCTGCTCGTGTTCACCGGCATCCCGTTCGCACTGACTGGCGGCGTACTGGCGCTGTGGCTGCGCGACATACCCTTGTCGATCTCGGCGGCAGTCGGCTTCATCGCGCTGTCAGGTGTGTCAGTGCTGAACGGGCTGGTGCTGATCACCTTCATCCGCAAGCTCAGCGATGATGGCCATGCGCTGCTGGATGCGGTGCGCGAAGGCACGCTGACCCGCTTGCGGCCGGTGCTGATGACGGCACTGGTGGCGTCGCTCGGCTTCCTGCCGATGGCGATCGCGACCGGTACCGGCGCCGAGGTGCAGCGTCCGCTGGCGACGGTCGTCATCGGTGGCATCCTGTCGTCGACGGTGCTGACCTTGCTGGTGCTGCCGCTGCTTTACTATTTGACGCACCGCGCACAGCCGGGCGCCCGCAAGGGCCTCGCCGCGGGGTAAACTGGCGCAAATCGATGCCGTCGCCGCGCTTGCCGGCGACGATCATAATGTCGATAACATTCAACCCGCGGGTCGACCTGTCGGCCGACCCGCCCATGGATGCCGAGACCGTCCGTTGAAACTCGCACTGCTTTCCGACCTTCACGCCAACATGCCCGCGCTTGACGCCTGCATCGCGCATGCGCGCGCGCAGGGGGCGACGGAGTTCGCGATCCTGGGCGACATCGTCGGCTACGGTCCGCATCCATCCGAAGTCATTGAGCGCTGTCGCGAGCTGCAGCAGGAAGGCGCGATTGTCTTGCGCGGCAACCATGACGTGCTGCCCGTGAACCCGGTGCTCACCGGCTCCACCTGGGGCGACATGACGGCGGCCTGGACCTTCAAGCATATCGATGATGTTCAGCGCGAGTGGCTGGCGCAGCTGCCGCTGACCGCGACCCGCGGCAGCGTGTTCCTCGTGCATGCAACGGCCGATGCGCCGGAGAAGTGGCACTACGTACTGGATGAGCGGCTGGCATCGCGCAGTCTGGACGCGGCCAGCAAGGATGCGGTGATACGTTATGTGTTCGGCGGCCATGTGCACCAGCAGACGTTGTATTACCGCGGCACCGGCCGCCAGCTGATGCCGTTCAAGCCGCGCGCCGGCGTCGCCATTCCCGTGGGGCCGCACCGGCACTGGCTGGCGACCGTCGGTTCCTGCGGCCAGCCGCGCGACGGCGATACGCGCGCAAATTACGCACTGCTCGACCTTGGCGCCAATATGCTGACCTTCCATCGCGTGTCTTACGACCATTTGTCCGTGGTGCGCGACATGCGCATTGCAGGCCTGCCCGAGGTGCTGGCCACCCGACTGGAGAGCGGCCGATGAGCATGCCAGCCGAGGGCGATGAACTCGACGGGTTCCGCATCGGTACCCGCATCCACGCGGGGGCGATGGCGCGCATCTACGAAGTGAGTTACGCGGACGGCCGCGAGCCGCCGTTCCCTATGGTGATGAAGGTGCCGCTGATGCGCGAAGGTGACGGCAGCGAAAACATCGTCAGCTTCGAGGTCGAGCACCAGCTGCTGCAGGTCTTGCACGGGCCGCACGTGCCGCGCTTTGTCGCCGCCGGCGACCTGCACCGCGTGCCTTATCTCGTGATGGAGCATGTGCATGGCATCACGCTGGATGTGTGGATGCAGAGTTTCAGGCAGGCGCGCGAACCGATTCCCGTCGACGCCATCGTGCGCCTGGGCGCCGGCCTCGCGCAGGCGGTGCACAGCCTGCATCAGCAGAACGTTTGCCATCTGGACCTCAAGCCAGCGAATGTGATGGTGGCGGCGATCGGCGTCGATGGCGAGCGCATCGTGCTGCTCGACTTCGGCCTGTCCTGCCATGCGGATTACCCGGACTTGCTGGCCGAGGAATTCCGCAAGGCAGTCGGCTCGCCGACCTAGATCGCGCCCGAGCAGGTGGTCGGCATGCGAGGTGACCTGCGCTCCGATATTTTTGCAATCGGCGTGATGCTGTACGAAATGGCGACCGGCGAGACGCCGTTCGGCTCGCCGACCACCACCGGCGGTTTGCGCCAGCGGCTGTGGGCCAGCCCCAAGCCGCCGCGCGCCTGGCGTCCCGATTTGCCCGAGTGGCTGCAGGAAGTGATCCTGCGCTGCCTCGAACCGCAGGCCAGCCAGCGCTATCCGTCGGCGGCGCACCTGATGTTTGACTTGCGCAATCCGGGGCAGGTGACAGTCACCGAGCGCGGCAAGCGCATCCAGGGCAAGGGATTCTGGTGGCACTTCAAGCGCTGGCTGCGCGCAGCCGGCATGCAGTACGAACCCAGCCCGCTGCCTTCGCAGCAGATTTCGGAAGTGCCGATCGTGATGGTCGCGGTGCCGAACTACGATGTCAGCGATGTGGCGATGTATGCGCTGCGGCAGGCGACGGCGCGCTCGCTGGGCACGCGTCCCGGCGCACAGCTCGCGGTGGTCACGGTGGTCAATACCGGCCTCTTTGGCGCCGGCGAGCACAAGGACAAGAGCGAAACCTGGTTGCAACGCCAGCACCTGGCCGGTTTCCGGAAATGGGCCGATGGGCTGGACCTGTCAGGCCATCAGGTGTCGTACCACGTGATCGAGTCGAATGATGTCGCGCAGGCGCTGCTGCGCTATGCCGAAGGCAACAACGTCAGCCTGATCATCATGGGGGCGGCTACGCACGGACTGTCGATGCAGCGTTTCGTGGCGACGGTGCCGATCAAGGTGGCGATGCATGCGCCGTGCACGGTGGTACTGGTGAAAGAGCCGATGCCGTTCGAGCAGCTTGCGGCCAGCGTCGAAGAGGAAGCCTCAATGGCTTCGTGAAAGGCTTACGGAAGGGCTCCCGGAAGGGCTCCCGGAAGGACTCCCTCAGGGGGGGCAGGTCAGGCGGCTTCGGTCTCGGCGGCCGCTTCGTCGGATGGCTGGTCGGCTGGCCGCTCAGCCGGCGTCTCGGAAGTTTGTTCCGCAGTTGTCTCGGCATTGGCCAGTGCTGCTGGCGCGGCTGGCGCGGCTGGCGCGGGCGGCGCGTCTTCGGCGCGCGAAGGAACGAAGCGGCGTGCCTGCAAGGAGCGCGCCGTTTTTTCTCCCAGCTCGGTGAGCGTGAAAATGCCGCGCATCGGACGCAGGTAGCCCATACGGATCAAACTGTCGAGCTGACGCTCGCGACCCGCAGGGTCGCGCACGACATCCTGTGTTTCGTACAGGTCGACGATCAACTGTATGTCTGCAACTGACAAGACGTGCATGTCATCCTCCGTTGCGCATAATGAGTTCGAACCTTTGATGCAAAATGTGAAACAGCGCAAGCAGCTTTGATTATAAATCAACGGTTTGCGTGTCCAGCGCCACTTGAGCGGCCTTTACACTTTTTGCTGCCAGCGCAATTGGGGTGATAATCAGTTTATCGACAGCTTGCAGCGGAGCGCATCGTGCCGGGCATCTCGACTTCATCCGACATTTACCAAAATCGCAACCAGGGCCTGACCACGTATCGCAAGGACGTGCAGGGTCCGGCCTTGTCGGACGAAATGGCCAAGCGCACCGAGGATCGTTCCAAGGCCGCTCGTGTGCAGGCTCGGCAAGAGCCGGGCAGCGTGGCGCCGTCAGCGAGGCCGGCTGTCACGCAGGCGAAGGCGGGCGCTGGCGCTCCAGCAGCTGCGGCAGATACCCGGGCCGCCGCCGATGCGACCTCGATCGCATCAGCAGCAGCGCCTTCGGTACAGCCGGCCAAGGCTGGGGCAGTCACCCCGCCGAAAGTCGTGCATGAATTCTATGCGCCACCCTCGCGCGCAACGCGTGAGCATGACGATCGCTTTTCAATGATCACGGGCGGGACCATCGATGTCCGCGCCTGAGCGTCCGAATCCCGAAAATTCCTCATGGTC
Organism: uncultured Bifidobacterium sp.; assembly: GCA_964634245.1. GTDB lineage: Bacteria > Pseudomonadota > Gammaproteobacteria > Burkholderiales > Burkholderiaceae_D > Pernthalerella. Next base: position 166,193 of record CAZWIE010000007.1, on the reverse strand, counting down.
TTTCTCATCGTGCTGTTCGGTCACCACTTTCTTTGCTGGTCGCGAACACTCGAAGTAATCTTGGTACGAGTTTGTACATCGAACTCCAGTACTTGCTTCGTGATGAACGGATAGTTTGTTGTGATGTTGCATCACCTGCTTGCACTCAGCGTAACTTTGTCCTGAGTCGCTGTCGCATCACGCGCAGCCAATTAAACCAGATCCCGATTTCGTCAATCATGGCCTTACGTTAACGGCCATACATTCCGTTGACGGCATATTCCGTGAAAGGTATGCTGTCCATGACTTGGGAAGTCGAATACACCAATGAATTCGAGCAATGGTGGCTGGGTCTGTCCCTACTTGAGCAGGAATCGGTTTCCGCATCAGTGCGATTGTTAGAGATGTTTGGCCCCGGACTTCGTTTTCCGCACACCAGTGACATTCGCGGCGCAAGGCACGGTCATATCCGCGAATTGCGTACCCAGCATCAGGGCAGGCCATTGCGAACTTTGTATGCCTTCGATCCAAGAAGAACTGCGATTTTGCTGATCGGCGGCGACAAGAAGGGTGCAGATCGTTGGTATGAACGGTATTTGCCACTTGCCGAACGGCTTTATGACGAATATCTGGCGGAGTTGAGAAAGGAGGGCTGGGAAGATGGCTAAGAAATTCTCTGAATTGAGAGCGCGAATGTCGCCCGAGTCGCAGGCGAAGGCGATGGCCAAGGCCATTGCAATGATTGCTGAAATGCCGCTTTCTGAACTTCGACAAGCGCGCGGCATGTCACAACAAATGCTCGCCGAGATCCTTAACGTGCAGCAGCCTTCGGTGGCAAAGATCGAAAAGCGTAGCGATGTCTATCTATCGACCTTGCGCAGCCATGTCGAAGCGATGGGCGGGGAGCTCGAAATCATCGCCCGTTTTCCTGAGGGTGTCATCAAGATCAGTACACCCGACGCCGCCGATGACTGAAGCGTCACACGGCTTCTGCCTCCATCACTGTCACGCCCACTTCCAGCTGGTGGCTGGCCCCGCCGCGGATCACGCCGCGCAGCGGTGATACATCCGAGTAATCGCGACCGATCGCCAGCGTCACATAGTCTTCGCCCGGCGAGCCCATGCCCCAGCGGTTGTTGGTCGGGTCGAAGTCTATCCAGCAACCGCCGGGTGCCAGGCCCTCATCCGTTACCTGCGGCAGATAGACCGATACCCATGCGTGCGATGCATCGCTGCCGATCAGTTTCTCCTGCCCTTCCGGCGCTTCGGTCAGCAGGTAGCCGCTGACGTAACGCGCCGCAAGGCCAGCGCTGATCGCGCAGGACAGGTAGATGTGCGCGAAGTCCTGGCACACGCCTTCGCGTCGTGCGAGCGCTTCATGGGCTGGCGTGTGGATGTCGGTGCTGAGGCTGCGGTATTCGAGATCGTGGTGGATCTTCTGCATCAACTCGATCGCCGCTTCCAGCAGCGGACGGCGCGGCGTGAAGATGCTGCGATTGAATTCCACGAATTCCGGGTGCGGTCGCACATGCGGCGATGGGAAACTGAATTCGGTCGCACTGTCCCAGCGCGCGCCGGAGCGATAACGGAAATGCTCGCGCACTTCTTCCCAGCCCGGTGTAGCGGCCGGCGCGGGCGTGGCGATGGGGCTGGCCATGGTCTCGACCAGGCTGGTCGCGCGTATCTGCAGCGCGTCGTGCCGGCTCTGGATCGAGAAGAACGAGCGCGCATTGCCGAACACGTCCAGCATCTGTTCCTGCCAGTCGGGTTCCGGGCTGACTTCCAGCGACGAGCGCAGCACGCGCTGGGTGCCCAGCTCGCGCGGCTTCAGGTGGCCGACATGCTGCGCGATGTCGACCATCGGTGTGTAGCTGTAGCGGGTGTCGTGCGTAATCTGCAGCCGCATGTTCAGGACTCCACGCTGTAGTCGCGCGTGTGGCTGAAGTAGCGCGCGCTGATGGTGTCCGAGATCTGCCACGCGGCCTGCGGGCAGGTGGCGAGCTGGCGCAGCAGGGCCGACAGCTGGCCCTGCGCATCCGGCGTGCACAGCGCGCCGAGATCCCAGTCGCCCGGTGCGGGCACGTCCCAGCCGGTCAGCTCGCCCAGCGGCATGTGCTCCAGTTTCGCGAGGCGGGAGCGCAGGCTGCGCGCGACCCAGGCCAGCGAGCGCGGGTTTTCGCGGTCGACCACGAGCAAGTCCAGCAGCGCCCACAGTTCGCGGCTTTGCTGGTACTGCGCCTGATAGGTAATCGTGCTGTCGAACAGCGCCAGCAGCGCGGTGAAGCCCGAGCCATCTTCCGTCGGCAGATCGAGGATGCCGGCCCGCACGCCGGTTTCCAGCGCATTGGCGAGGAAACCGAGACGTTCGATGTGGCGTCCGATGGACAGCAATTGCCAGCCATCGTCGCGGGTCATGCGGTCAGTTTGCGCGCCGGTGATCGCGGCCAGCGCATGGCTGGTGGTCGACAGCACCACCAGCGCCTGCACGGCTGAATAGTCGTGGCGCAGCACGGTGTCTTCGCACGCTTCGCCGAACTGGCGCACGCAATCGACGATGGTGTTCCATTGCTCGCTCGACAGGCGCTCGCGCACGCTGGACGCCGCGCCTTTCAGCGCGCGCAGGTTGTAGCCGATGCTGGTCTGCTCGCTGGCGTTGAGCCCGCCAATGAGCGTGCGCTCGAAGATGCGCCGCCGCGTGGCTTGCACCGGCGTCCATGCATCGGCGTTGCTGTCGACCGCGGCGATAGCCACCGGTACGCCGTGCGGCATCAGTCCTTCGCGTTGCGCCAGCTGCGCCAGCTGCGCCAGCCATTGCCATGCGCGACGCGAGGTCGGGTATTCGCTGTTCAGGCTTTGCAGGCACAGCCGCGCGAGGCGCAGCGAATTTTCCGCGCGCTCGGTATAACGACCCAACCAGAAAAGGTTTTCCGCGGCGCGACTGGTGACGATGCGGCGGCGCGGAGCGATGGTGGACGTTGCCGACGACGAAGACGCCGTGGCGGGCGCTGTTGCTGAGGCGGCAGATGCACCAGATGTCGAAGTTGCGGCAGATGCGGTGGTGGCGCCAGACGCGCCAGATGCGGCTGAGCTTGCCGGTGGCGTCGCCATCGGCAGCTTCAGTTGCGCGCTGCTGCGCACCCAGACATCGGCGCTGCTACCACCGCGCTGCATCGACGCGATCTCGCCTTCATGGGTCGCGATACGTGCCATGCCGCCGGGCAGCACATACCAGCTGTCCGGGCCGTTGCTGAGCGCGAACACGCGCAGCTTGAATGAGCGCGGCAGGATGCCCGATTCGCCCTGCTGTCCCGAGCGCCAGGTCGGCATTTGTGCCAGCGGCAGGTAACTCTGCAGCGTGAAGGCTTCGGGGTTGCGCATGATGCGGCCCAGCCATTCATCCGACTGCGCCTGCGTCAATTCTTTCGCGAGCACGGCTTCGAAGCTGTCATGCAGCTGCGAATATGGGAAGGTCGGCTTGATCACGCAATGCGGCAGTTGCGGTATCGCTTCTTCCATCGCAGCGCGCTCGCCGCACCACCAGGTATTGAGTGCCGGCAGTCGCAGCGGCTCGCCGAGCAAGCGCTCCGACAGCGCCGGAAGGAAGCCAAGCAGCGCAGGCGATTCGAGGAAGCCGCTGCCCGGCGCATTGGCCATCACCACATTCCCTGCACGCACCGCCTGCAACAGGCCGGGCACGCCCAGTGTCGAGTCGGCGCGCAATTCCAGCGGGTCGAGGAAGGCATCATCAAGGCGCTTGAACAGCACATGCACCGGCTCCAGCCCGCGCAAGGTGCGCAGGTAGACCTTCTGGTCGCGCACGGTCAGGTCGCTGCCTTCGGCCAGCGTCAGGCCGAGCTGGCGCGCCAGATACGCATGCTCGAAATAGGTTTCGTTGTGCGGGCCCGGCGTCAGTAGCGCGATGTGCGACGCCGCACCGGCAGGCGACAGGCGCTTCAGGGTATCGATCAGGTCGCGATAGACCTCGGTCAGCGGCTGTACCTGCATGGCGTCATACGCGGCCGGGAACTGGCGCGAGATCAGCATGCGGTTTTCCAGCAGGTAGCCCAGTCCCGACGGTGCCTCGGTGCGCTGCGACACCACCGACCAGTGCCCGTCCGGTTCGCGCGCCAGGTCGAAGGCGACGATGTGCAGGTGCTTCGCGATCGATGGCGCGCCATGCATCGCGCGCAGGTAGCCGGGGTGGCCCTGGATGAGGGCCGGCGGTATCAGCGCCTCGTGCAGCAGGCGCTGCTCGCCATAGGTATCGGCGACGATTTTTTCGAGCAGTCGTGCCCGCTGCAGTACCCCGGCTTCGATCTGCCGCCAGTCATGCTCGCCGAGGATCAGCGGGAACAGGTCGACCGACCACGGCCGTTGCGGGCCATCCTGGTCGGCGTAGATGTTGTAGGTGATGCCGTTGTCGCGGATCTGGCGTTCGAGCTCGCGCTTGCGGCGATCCATGTCGGCCAGTCCGCCGTCGGCTTGTTGGAAGAAGCTGGCCCAGTCACTGGCAAGCGCCTGACCGGGCGTCGAAGGACTGTCCTGCGCGCGCAGTTCGTCGTAATGGCCGGCGTTGGCCGGTCGCGCAATGCGGGCTACCTCCGAGACCACGGATGGCGGAGCAGGTTCTCCTTCAGCAGTGTTCTCTTTCTTGTCCACGGTCTGTTGTTATCAGTGTCGCCTCAGGTCCAGCGTCAGCGGCATCTCGCGGCTGACGGTCGCCTCGCTGTCGGGCACCACCGCCGGCAAGTCGCCCGGCGTGTGGCCCATGCGGAAGAAGCGCGCCAGTCGCCGGCTCTCCGCCTCATAGGCATTGACCGGGAAAGTATCATAGTTACGGCCTCCGGGATGCGCGACATGATACTGGCAGCCTCCGATGGAACGCTTCATCCACGTGTCGATCACGTCGAATACCAGTGGCGCATGCACACCGATGGACGGATGCAGGCTCGACGGCGGGTTCCAGGCCTTGTAGCGCACGCCGGCCACATACTCGCCGGCGGTGCCGGTCGGCTGCAGCGGCAATTGCACGCCATTGCAGGTGATCGCATAGCGGCTCTGGTTCATGCCGGTCACGCGGACTTCAATGCGCTCCAGTGACGAATCGACATAGCGCACCGTGCCGCCGGGCGCGCCTTCCTCGCCCATCACATGCCAGGGCTCGAGCGCATTGCGCAGCGTCAGCTCCATGCCCATGCTCTGCAGCTTGCCGATCAGCGGGAAACGGAACTCGAAGTGCGGCGCAAACCAGTCGGCACTGAAGGCAAAGCCGGCCAGGTTCATCTCGGCGATCACATCATCGAAATCCTGTTTCACAAAGGTCGACAGCATGAAGCGGTCATGCAGCTCGGTGCCCCAGCGGGTCACCGGCGCAAGGTAGGGCTGTTCCCAGAAGCGCGCGATCAGTGCGCGCAGCAGCAGTTGTTGCACGATGCTCATCCGCGCATGCGGCGGCATTTCGAAGGCGCGCAATTCCAGCAGGCCGAGGCGGCCGGTGCTGCTGTCGGGCGAATACAGCTTGTCGATGCAGAACTCGCTGCGATGGGTATTGCCGGTGACGTCGATCAGGATATTGCGCAGCGTGCGGTCCACCAGCCACGGTGGCATGTCCTGCCCGTGCTTGCGGTGGTTCGCATGGATCTGCTTGAGTGCGATCTCGAGTTCGTAGATCTGGTCATTGCGCGCCTCGTCGACGCGCGGCGCCTGCGAGGTCGGGCCGATGAACATGCCGCTGAACAGGTAGGACAAGCTGGGATGGTTGTGCCAGTACAGGATCAGGCTGGCCAGCAGCTCGGGCTTGCGCAGGAAGGGGCTGTCGGCTGGCGTCGCGCCGCCTATCACGAAATGGTTGCCGCCGCCGGTGCCGGTGTGCTTGCCATCGGTCATGAACTTCTCGGCTGACAGCCGCGTCTCGAACGCGGCCTGGTACAGGAACTCGGTGTGCTGCACGACTTCCTGCCAGTGATGCGCCGGATGGATGTTGACTTCGATGACGCCCGGGTCCGGTGTCACCTGCAGCAGCTTCAGGCGCGGGTCGCGCGGCGGCGCATAGCCTTCGAGCACGATCTTCACCCGCAGCTCCTCGGCCGTGGCCTCGACGGCGGCCAGCAAGTCGAGGTAGTCCTCCAGACGGGCCAGCGGTGGCATGAACACGTACAGCGCGCCCGACTGTCCGCCATGCTCGCGCTCGGCCTTCCGGCCATTGGCGCGCATCGGGTCGCGTGTCTCCACGCACAAGGCCGTGCGTGTGATCCAGTGCGCAGATTCGAAGCGATCCGGATGACGATCCGGATGCCGATTGGCGATGTCGGTCATGTTGGCCGTTGCCAGCCGCCCCGGCACGACCGTGCCGCGCGCGGCCATGCCGTGGCCGAAGCCGGCGCGGTCATTGGCCGCGGCCTGCGCCACCGACGCGCCATCCTGGCGGTATTGTTCACGATAGCGCGCCTGCGATGGCAAAGGATCGCGCGGCGTGAACGGGTCTTGTTCGATCAGGTAGGGATAGTCCGTCTTCGTCACCCAGGGCAGTGAGTCCAGCGGCAGCCGGAAGCCCATCGGGGAATCGCCGGGCACCAGGTACAAGCGCTCATCGCGGAAGAACCAGGGACCCGTCGTCCATCGGTTGCCCGACAGCGAAGGACTGGAGGACTGCAGCGGCTGCAGGGGCAGCACGTAGCCGATCACGGCATCCAGCTTTTGCCGGAACACGCGGCGCAGGCGCACGCGCTCCAGTTCATCGTCGAGCCGCGAATCGAAGGGATCGACGTTCACCGGCAGCCGCGATTCGCGCCACAGGTAATACATCGTGTCTTCGTAGCCGGGCTGGATGAAGTCATCACTCAGCTGCAGCTTCGTTGCCAGCGTGTTGATGAAGCGTTGCGCATCGTCGGCGGTATACCGCGTCGGATCGCGTTCGTCGGCGAACAAGGCCGGGTTGTGCCAGATCGGATGGCCGTCTTCGCGCCAGTAGATCGACAAGGCCCAGCGCGGCAGCTGCTCGCCCGGGTACCACTTGCCCTGCCCGAAGTGCAGGAAGCCATTTGCGCCGTACTCCTCGCGCAGCTTGTGCACGAGTTCAGTCGCATAGCCGCGCTTGGTCGGGCCCAGCGCATCGGTATTCCACTCCGGGGCGTCGCGCCCATTGGCAGCGACGAAGGTCGGCTCGCCGCCCATGGTCAGTCGCACGTCGCCTGCAGCCAGCCTGTGGTCGACCGCTTCGCCCAGCGCCAGCACTTGCTGCCATTGCGCATCGGTATAGGGCTTGGTGACGCGCGGCGATTCATGGATGCGCGTCACGGCCATGTGATGGCTGAAATCGACTTCGCACTTGTCGACGCCACCTTCGATCGGCGCTGCGCTCGACGGGTCCGGCGAGCAGGCCAGCGGTATGTGGCCTTCCCCGGCCAGTAGGCCCGAGGTCGGATCGAGACCTATCCAGCCTGCGCCCGGCAGGTAGACCTCGCACCACGCATGCAGGTCGGTGAAATCGACCGCGGTGCCGGATGGGCCATCGAGCGCTTTCACGTCCGGCGTCAGTTGTATCAGGTAGCCCGACACGAAGCGCGCCGCGAGCCCAAGGTGGCGCAGCAACTGCACCAGTAGCCAGCCGCTGTCGCGACAGGAACCGCTTTGCAGGCCCAGTGTCTGTTCCGGGGTCTGCACGCCGGGCTCCATGCGCACCAGATAGCGGATGTCTTCCTGCAGTTGCCGGTTCAGGTTGACGAGGAAGTCAATGGTGCGTGCCTTGCTGCGATCGATGCGGTCCAGATAGCGTTGCAGCAGCGGTCCGGCCGGCGCGGCATGCAGGTAGGGCGCCAGTTCTTTTTGAAGCAGCGGGCTGTATTCGAGCGGATAGTGCTCGGCACTCGGTTCGAGGAAGAAGTCGAAGGGATTGAACACGGCCATCTCGGCCACCACGTCGACCGTCACCTTGAACTCGGTCGTCTTCTCGGGGAACACCAGTCGCGCCTGATAGTTCGCGAACGGGTCTTGCTGCCAGTTGATGAAGTGGTTCGCCGGCTCGACCTTCAGTGCATACGACAGGATGCGGCCGCGGAAGTGCGGCGCGGGTCGCAGCCGTATCACCTGCGGGCCGAGTTCGACCGGGCGGTCGTAGACGTAATGGGTGACGTGATTGAGGGCGACGTGGATGGACATGTTAAAAAATGGCTATCGGGATCGGTCGCCTGTGCTGCATCACGCGCACTGCAAAGGTGCGGCGCAGCGCTGCAGCCGGCGCAGAACGGGTGCCGGATGCAGGCTTTGCACGACCTTGATGCCGCAGAATGGTGCGCGCAGGCTTTAACGATCACATAGCACTTTGCATGCCCACCTCAGCCCGTCATCAGCGCCAAATCGCCGCCCGCGGCACTGAGGTTGACGGTCAGGGTCTGCTCGCAGCAGAAGCGCGGCAGGTAATAAGGCCCGCCGGCCTTGGGGCCGGTGCCGGACAGGCCTTCGCCGCCGAAGGGCTGTACGCCAACCACGGCGCCCGTCATGCCCCGGTTGACGTACACATTGCCGACGCGCGCGGCCTCGGCCAGTGCCTGCGCGCGGCTGTCAATGCGGGTATGGATGCCCAGCGTGAGGCCATAGCCGAGCGCATTCACTTGTCGGATCACGTCCAGCGGATCGCCGGACCAGCGCACCACTTGCAGCACCGGCCCGAAGATCTCTTCGCGTACATCGGCGATGCGGTCGGTAAGGCGCAGCTGTGGCGCCATCAGGTGGCCTGCCGTGGTGTCGGCAACCGGCGCGAACGATGCCGTAGGTGATGAGGAAGGGGCCAGCGCGGCCAGCTGGCGCTGCAGCTTCGCATGGGCATCGGCATCGATCACGGGGCCGAGGTCGGTGCGCCAGTCATCGGCCGGGCCGGTGCGCAATTCGGCGATGGCACCAGCCAGCATGCTGATCAGCCGGTCGGCCACCGCCTCATGCACGCACAGCACGCGCAGCGACGAACAGCGCTGGCCGGCGCTGCGGTATACCGACTGAATGACGGCATCGACCACCTGTTCCGGCAGCGCGGTGGAATCGACCAGCATTGCATTGATGCCGCCGGTCTCGGCTATCAGCGGCACGATGGGGCCATCCTTCATGGCCAACGCGCGTTGTATGGCCTTCGCGACGTCGGTAGAGCCGGTGAAGGCCACGCCGGCAATGGCCGGATGCGCGACCAGCGCAGCGCCCGTGGCGCCGTCACCGACGAGCACCTGCAGCACGCCCTCCGGCAGGCCGGCGGCGCGCAGCAAATCGCCCATCATCAGCGCAATGCGCGGGGTCTGCTCGGCGGGCTTGGCGACCACGGTATTGCCGGTCACCAGCGCCGCGGCGACCTGGCCGGTGAAGATCGCCAGCGGAAAATTCCATGGGCTGATGCAGGCCCAGGTGCCGCGCGCGCGCAGCTGCAAGGTGTTGGCTTCACCGGTGGGGCCGGGCAGCCAGCGCGGCATCATCAGCCGCTCGGCTTCGGCGGCGTAATAGCGCAGGAAGTCGATGGCTTCGCGCACTTCCGCAATGGCATCGTTCCAGGTCTTCAAGCCTTCGCGCACCAGCGCCGCGGAAAACAGCGGCAGGCGTTCCTGCAGCCGGTCGGCTGCATCGCACATCAGGCGCACGCGATCGACGACATCGGTCGTGCTCCAGCGGGCGAAGGCCGTATCGGCCGCTTGCATCGCGGCCAGCACCGCATCTTGCACAGCGTGTTCGCCGGTCGTCCCCGCGGCGGGTACCTGCGGCAGCTGTAACTGCGCCATCGCGCGCTCCAGCGTCGCGCGCATTTCGGGCACGGCCAGGTCCAGCCCTTCGCTGTTGCGACGGGCGGGACGGTAGAGGTCGCGTGGCAGCGGCAGCGCCGTCTCTTTGCTGACACGCAGGGGCGTGTGCAGCAGTTCTGCCACCGGTACGTGCTCGTCATGCAGCTGGTGCACGAACGAGGAATTGGCGCCGTTCTCCAGCAAGCGCCGCACCAGGTAGGCCAGCAAGTCACGCTGCGGGCCGACCGGCGCGTAGACGCGGCAGCGCAGTGGCGGGGCATGCAAGGCCGGGTCGCGCAAGGTGTGGTCACGCAAGACAGGGTCACGCAAGACTTCGCGGTAGATGCCTTCGCCCATGCCATGCAGCCGTCCCAGTTCATAGCGGCGTCCCTGTCCGAGCTGCACGATGGCGGCGATGGTGGCGGCGTTGTGGGTGGCCAGCTGCGGGTAGATCACATCGGGGGCATCGAGCAGCGCCTTCGCGCAGGCGAGGTAGCTCAGGTCGGTGTGGTGCTTGTGCGTGAATACCGGGTAATGCGGCAGGCCCAGTTCCTGCGCCCGCTTGATCTCGGCATCCCAGTACGCGCCTTTGACCAGCCGGCACATCAGGCGCACGCGGTAATGGCGCGCGAGACCGATCACATGCTCGACCAGCGGCAACGCGCGGGTCTGGTAGGCCTGCAGCGCGAGGCCAAAGCCCTGCCAGCTGGCATGGTGGCGGGCGATGCGCGCGAGCAGCGCCTCGAAGATTTCGAGCGACAGCTCAAGCCTGTCGCTTTCCTCGGCATCGATGGTCAGGTGCAGTCCGGCGGCGGCGGCCTGCTCGCACAGCGTCCAGACGCGCGGCAGCAGTTCATCCATCACACGCGCCTGCTGCAGCGCTTCGTAGCGCGGGTGCAGCGCGGACAGTTTGACCGAGATGCCATCGCCCTCACTGGCCGCATGGCCGGCGGCATGAATGCCACGCTGCATGCCTTCCTGCCGCAGCATCGCCATCGCCGTCTGGTAATCCTGCAGGTGCCGCTGCGCATCGCTGGCATTACGTGCACCTTCGCCCAGCATGTCGAAGCTGAACGACAGCGACGTCTGGGCCTGACGCAACACGCGGGCGCGCGCCAGCGCATCCGGCATATCTTCGGCCAGCACGAACTGACGGCCCAGCAGTTGCACGGCGCGCAGTGTCGTGGCGACGACGGCGCGTGCGCCAAGGCGGTTCAGCAGATGGTTTTTGCCGGTCAACAGCTTCTGCGACAGCGATAGTGCTGCCGACGACAGGCGCGCCAATGCAGATGCGGAGTAAGCATGCCGGGCTTCGTCGCTTGTACCCTCGGGTTCGTGCGCTGCTGCCGGCGCAGTGTCATGGGCCAGGTGAGCCAGCTGGTCGGCGGTGAGCGCCATCGCCGTCTCGGCATCCGGCACGCGCAGCAATGCCTCGGCCAGTCGCATCAGGGCCTTGCCTTCTTCGCTGGTCAGCGGGTATTCATGCAGCAGGGTCTCCATGGCCCAGAACGGCGGCGGATGGTCGCGCACGGCGCTGATCCAGGGGCTGGCGCGGCGTGCCACCGGATCCCAGGCAAGCGCGTCGCCGAGAGCACGCAAGGCCAGCGCGGCGACGTCGGCCTCGGGCCGGTACGGGGAGGGGAGGCGGGACTTGGTTTGCATGGTGCAACTCCTCGTCACTGCATCAGTGGGGCGCAGCATTCCTGCTGCCGGTCAACGTCAGACGGTCGTCGCTGCCAACAGTTGCATCAGTTCAGCCTTGTCGACCGGATGGCTGAACAGGTAACCCTGGAATGCATGACAGCCATTGAGCTCGAGGAAGTCGCGCTGTGCCGCGGTCTCGACGCCTTCGGCAATCACGGCGATGTCCAGGCTGTTGCTGAGTGCGATCACGGCATGCACGATGGCCGCATCATGCGGCTCATTGGGCAGTTCCCGGACGAAGACCTGGTCGATCTTGATCTGGTCGAATGGCAGTTTTTTCAGGTACGCAAGGCAGGAGTAGCCGGTGCCGAAATCGTCGAGCGAGAAGCTGACGCCGAGTTCATGCAAGGCCGCCATCTTTTGCGCGATATCGTCGATGTCGCGTGCGAAGATGGATTCGGTCAGCTCCAGTTTCAGGCGGCTGGCGGGTGCGCCGGTCATTTGCAGCAGGTCGCGGACTTCGGCGACGAAGGCCGGCTGCAGGAATTGTCTCGGGCTCACGTTGACGGCGACGGTCAGATGCTGCGTCGCCGGATCGCGCGCCAGTTCGACCAGCGTGTTACAGGCTTCGCGCAAGACCCAGCGGCCCAGCTCGACGATGAAATTGCCTTCTTCGGCCAGCGGGATGAAGCGCGTCGGCGACACCAGTCCCAGTTCCGGATGCTGCCAGCGCAGCAGCGCTTCGGCGCCAAAGATGCGGCCATCGAGGTGACATTGCGGCTGGTACACCAGCTTGAGCTGGTTGCGGTGGATGCACTGGCGCAGATCCGCCTCGAAGGCCGAGCGCTCCAGCAGCGCTGCCTGCAGCGCGGCATCGAAGAATCGCACCAGATTGCCGCCCTCGGACTTGGCGCGGTACATCGCGGAGTCTGCCTGCCCGATCAGGGCGTCGAGGCTGATGTGTTCTTCCCTGAACAGCGTCACGCCAATGCTGGCGCCACCATGGAATTCATGCTCGCCCATATGGAAGGGCGGGAAGAAGGCGCTCAATACCTTGTCCGCAATCGTGGCCACCTGTTGTGCGGCCTCATCGCGCAGTGTGCCGAGGTTCTGCACCAGGATCACGAATTCGTCGCCGCCGATGCGCGCCACCGTATCGCCGGTGCGCAGGCTTTGCTTCATGCGCTGGGCGACCTGCACCAGCATCTGATCGCCGACGCTGTGTCCCCACAAGTCATTGACCGGCTTGAAGCCATCGAGATCGATGAACATCAGCGCGCCATAGTGCAGGCTGCGTTCGGCTGCCGACATGGCCTGATGCATCCGGTCCGCCAACAGTTTGCGATTGGCCAGCCCGGTCAGCGGGTCGTAATAGGCGAGGTACTCGATGCGCGCCTCGCTCTCCTTGCGGGCAGTGATGTCGGAGTTCACTCCCAACATACGCACCTTGCCCGGCCGGGTAGCGTCGCGCAGGGCCATGCCGCGTGCGAGCAGCCATTTCCAGCTGCCGTCCTTGCAGCGTATCCGGTACTCCTGCACGAATTCCGGCGTATGGCCATCGAGGTGCTGCTGTACCGCATCGAGCACGCGTTGCTTGTCGTCCGGATGCACCATTTCGCCCCAGGCGAGGATGTGGGGCGGGATATCCTCTTCCGCATAGCCGAGCATGGATTTCCAGCGATGGCTGTAAAAGACATGGTCGGATTCCATGTCCCAGTCCCACAAGCCATCACCGGTGCCCTCGATCGCGAAACGCCAGCGTTGTTCGCTCTCGCGCAGCGCAGCTTCGGCCTCGGCGCGCGATGCCTGTTCGGCTTCCAATGCGCTGCGCACGCCTTCCACTTCCGCGATCATGTCGTTGCGCGCGGGGACGCGATGTTCGCCGTACAGCGTCGTCATCGCCAGCGACAACTTGCGACCGGTGCGCCGCCCCAGCTGCACGCTGGCACCGACGGCTACCAGCAAGAGCGTCAGCGTCCACAGCGCGGTTTCGATGTGCTTGCGATAGAACACGGCGACGGGTATGCCGACCGTGACCTGCCAGCGCGAGACCTCCGACGCACTGCTCCAGGTCTTCATCTGGCCAGGCTCGGGCGCGCCTTGCGGGTGCTGTGCCAGCAGGGCGCCGGCGCCATCGCGCACGCTGACCTGCCACTCCGGCGGCAGGTTCAGGTTATCGAGCAAATTCTGTATCCAGTGGATGTCGATCGTGTTGAGCAGCAAATGCCTGACTTGAGCGTCGCGTACCACGGGCACAGCAACAGCCACGACATTGGTCCGGGTTGACGTTGCGAGGACAACATCGCCGACAGCCGGTTCGCCATGTTCGACTGCATAAGGGGCGGCTGCGAAGCCTTTGGGTGTCGGCAGGCGCGGCGGCACGGGCTGGCCCAGCGGAATCCCGGTGTTGAACAGGATGCGTAGTTCCGGGTCGGTCAATACGACCGAACCGCCGAAATTCTTGCGGAATACCTGCGATTGCTGGTACAGGCGCAGCAGGTCGAGCGGGTCGGCGTCAGCCGATTCGGCCAGCAGGGTCAGGCTGGCGATGCGGGAACGCAGGTTATTGTCGAGCGCCACGCGCAAGTTGGTCGCGACTTGAGAAGCACGCTTTTGCGACGCGCTGTTGACGTCGAATACGCGAACGGCAGATACATAAACGGCTGCCAGTATTAGCGGGACCACGCACCACAAGATGCTGCGCGTGACCAGTTTGCTCAAGCTTGTAGGCATGCTTTAAGCCCTTCCGGGCCAGGTACAGACTTTTGCGCGTGATGCAGGCAGAGGTGTCTGGTGATCGATAGTGTTATCTGGATTTTAATGTGAGTCTTGATAAATTGTTGATGTAAATCTACGAAGCAATTGCACTGGATCAATTTTGTAGGCCTCAGCCTATCGCTCTGAAAATGAGATTTGACGAAACGAAACACGACGCCCTGGCGGGGCCTTCGGCCATAATGAAGCCTTCGCCGGATGACGAGCCTGAACGATGACTGGACCTGCACGCCAACTGAACCCAGCGGACTCCGCTCCTGCGCCTGCACCGGGCGCTGACCCTGCGTCGGCCGTTCCGGCCAGCACGGCAAACGTTGCCGTTCATACCGATCCGGGCTGGTTGGCGGCCCACTGGATGCCTTACACCGGCAATCGCGAATTCCAGTCCAACCCGCGCATGGTGACGGCGGCCGACGGGGCCTGGCTGATCGATGCAGATGGCCGCCGCGTTTTCGATGGCTTGTCCGGGCTGTGGACGACCGGGCTCGGCCATTGCCGCCGGGAGCTGGTCGACGCCGTGAGTCGCCAGATCGCGACGCTCGATATCTCGCCCAGCTTCCAGTTCGGCCATCCCCTGTCCTTTGCGCTGGCCAATCGCATGCGCGATTTCCTGCCGGCCGGACTCGATCATGTGTTCTTCACCAACTCCGGCTCGGAAGCGGCCGACACCGCGCTGAAAATGGCGCGTGCCTACTGGCGCTTGCTTGGCAAGGGATCGAAGACGCGCTTCATCGGCCGCGAGAAGGGCTACCACGGCGTCAACTTCGGTGGCGGATCGGTTGGCGGCATCGTCGGCAATCGCAAGATGTTCGGGCAGGGCATCGAAGCCGACCACCTGCCGCATACCTTGCTGCCGGAGAATGCGTTCTCGCGCGGCATGCCGGCGCAGGGCGCCGAACTTGCCGATGAACTGCTGGACCTGATCAACCTGCACGATGCCTCCAACATCGCGGCCGTGATCGTCGAGCCCTGGTCGGGGTCGGCTGGCGTTATCGTTCCGCCGGCGGGTTATCTGCAGCGCCTGCGCGAGATTTGCGATCGGCATGACATCCTGCTGATCTTCGACGAAGTGATCACGGCCTTCGGCCGCTCCGGCGCATGGACCGGCGCCGAAGCCTTCGGCGTCACGCCCGACATCCTCAACTGCGCGAAGCAGATCACCAATGGCGTGCAGCCGCTGGGGGCGGTGGTAGCGAACAAGAAGATCTATGACGCCTTCATGCAGGCCGGCGGCCCGCACTACCTGCTGGAATTCCCGCACGGGTATACGTACTCCGCGCATCCGGTGGCTTGCGCGGCTGCGCTGGCCACGCTCGACCTGTTGCAGAAGGAAGAGGCACTGGCGCGCGTGAATGCGCTGGCGCCCGTGTTCGAACGTGCAGTGCACGCGCTCAAAGGCAGCAAGCACATCACCGACATCCGCAACTTCGGTCTTGCAGCCGGCTTCAGCGTCGATCCCGTGCCCGGCGAGCCGGCCAGGCGTCCGTACGAGATTGCGATGGCGATGTGGCAGCGGGGATTCTATGTGCGCTATGGCGGCGACACCATACAGCTGGCGCCGCCCTTCATCTCGACCGAGGGCGAGATCGATGCGCTGGTCAATGCGCTGGGCGAAGCCTTCAACGCTTGCGCGTAATGCCCCGTCCCTGATCCGCCCGGATCACCAGCTGCCGGTATTGGGCATCGAGGCCCAGGGTTCGGCTGGCGGCAAAGACTTGCCGTGCTGCAGAAGCTCGATCGAGATATTGTCGGGCGAACGCACGAAGGCCATGCGGCCATCACGCGGCGGGCGCAGGATGGTTACGCCATGCTGCTGCAGCCGTTCGCACGCAGCGTAAATGTTCTCGACCGCATAGGCGATGTGACCGAAGTTGCGCGCCCCGCCCAGGTCTTCCGGATCCCAGTTGTGGGTCAGTTCGATCTCGGCTTGCGGGTCGCCCGGCGCGGCCAGGTAGACCAGGGTGTAGCGGCCACCCGGATTGTCGTACTGGCGCGTGACTTCCAGCCCGAGTGCGTCGCGATAAAAGCGCAGTGACGCTTCGATGTCGGTGACGCGCACCATCGTGTGCAAGTATTTCATGCGGGGAAGCTCCAAGGATGAACCTGACGGCGCGATTTTAGCGCGAGGCTTGCGGCACCGAGGCGGCCGGCGGCAATTCCGCGTGATCGAAGAATTGCACGCCGTGCAGCCAGCCTTCGGCCTTTTCCGAAGGCACCGGTGGTGACGCCAGGTAGCCCTGGATCTCGTCGCAGCCCATCAGGCGCAGCATGCGCAATTGCTGCTGCGTCTCCACGCCTTCGGCCACCGTGGCGATGCCGAGCGAGCGCGCCAGTTGCGTCATTGCCTGGCAAAGCACGAAGCTCTCGCTGTCCGGCGACAGGTTTTGCACAAAAGACTGGTCGATCTTGAGCACGTCGACATTCAGCCGGTGCAGGCGCGCCAGCGACGAATAACCGGTGCCGAAGTCATCGATCATCAGGCGCATGCCCATGCTTTCTAGCGCGGCCAGTTCACGCTGCACACTGGCGTCATCGCCGATCATGGTTGACTCGGTCAGCTCGATCGCCAGCTGCGACGGCAGGATGGCATAGCGCGCCATGCAGCGTTGCAAATGTTCGCGGAAGGCCGGCGTCGTCAACTGGCGTACCGACACATTGATCGACACCGGGTACTGGCCAAGCTTGCGCTGCCGCCAGTCGGCCAGCATCGCACAGGCACGCTCGGCCACCCAGTCGCCGATTTCGCTGATGAGGTTGCTCTCCTCGGCCAGCGGTATGAAGCGTTCCGGCGAGATCAGGCCCAGGCGCGGATGCTGCCAGCGCAGCAGTGCCTCGAAGCCAACCAGCCTGCCTGTCATCGCGCTGGCGCGCGGCTGCAGGTAGAGCAGCAGCTGGTTGTCGGCGACGGCCATCGTCAGCGCCGCTTCCAGCGTCACCCGGTCGCTGATCTCGCGCTGCATCTCGGCGGTGTACGACGCGACACGTCCCTTGCCGGCGCGCTTGGCTTCATACATCGCGATATCCGCCGCCTGCACCAGCAGGTCCGCGTCGGCTGCATCATCCGGGTAGAACGCCAGGCCGATCGAGGCGCGATGCCGCATGCCATCCATACCCTGCAAGGCCTTGATGCTGCCCAGCCTGTCCAGCAGATGGGCCGCAATCTCGAGCGCGGTCTCGCGCCGGTTCAAGTCCTGCAACAGCACCATGAATTCATCGCCGCCCAGACGCAACACATGGTCTTGCTTGCGCACCGTCGCGCGCAGGCAGGCCGCGACTTCCAGCAGGAACTGGTCGCCGGCCTTGTGGCCGAGCGTGTCGTTGATCATCTTGAAGTTGTCGAGGTCGATGAACAGGGCCGCAAACTTCTGGTTCTGCTGCCGGGCTTCATCAATCATGGACGGCAGCATCGCCTGCATCCAGCGCCGGTTCGGCAGGCGCGTCAGCGGATCGGTCAGGGCCAATTCGCGCAACTGGTTTTCCTTGTCCTTCAACTCGGTAATGTCGCGCAGCGTGACGGCCAGGCCAAGGTCGGCCCTGACCGCGCGGCAGTGATACCAGCGTGTCTGGCGCGGGCCGGCGCGATAGATGTCGAGTTCGGCCTCGGCGAAGCCCTTGTCCAGTGCTTCGTGCAACATTGTCTCGATATCGACGCGGCCGCCGATCATCAGCACGTCATCCAGCGGCCGGCCGATCATCATGTCGCGTGCCTTGCCCGTCATGCGCGAGGCCTGGCCATTGCAATCCTCGATGAGGAACGCGACGCGCCCACGCGTGTTCGGGGCGCTGGGTGACACCATGTACAGCTCTTCGCGTGCGCCATCGACGGCGAGGCGGAAGGTGTTGCGCACCTGCTCTTCGCGCTGCAGGCGTTCGTCGCGCCGCCACTGGATCAGGCCGAAGACGCTGCAAAGCACCAGCGCCAGCAGGCTCAGGCCGTACTGGAGCACGCGGTAAGCGACTTCGGTTTCGTCATGTTCGCGCAGCGCATTGACCAGATTGATGCCCACGAAGGCTTGCACCGGGTAGTACTGCAATTTGCTCCAGGCGACCTGCGCCGGCTCGCCGTTGATACTGCCGACGAATACCTGGTCGCTGCCCCGCAGGTCGGCTACGCCGAAATGTGGCTTCGCGTTGCGGCCCTCGCCGATCACTTGCCGAATCAGCCATTCGCCGTCGGAGAAGCGCAGCGCGATGGCATCGCCGTCATTGAGTTCATTGTCGCCGCCAAAGCGCACCAGATCTTCGGGCAGGACGGTGACCGCTACCACGCCGACCATCTTGCCGTTTTCGTCGTTGAGCCGGCGCGACAGTCGTATCACCTGCTTGCCCGCATAACGACGGATGCCGGGCTCGGGCGGGTTGATCACCAGCGTCGTCGAATTCGATGCCAGGTGATTGACAAAGAAGGACAGACCGCGGACCGAGCCGCCGATGGCGACCGGATCGGTCGCGCCTCGCACGATGCCTCCGGCATCGATGAACAGCGAGTTTGCCGAGGCATGCGACGGCATCGATGCAAAAACGTTGTTCAACAAGTGGCTCGACGCGCGTTGGGCATGCAGGTAGCCGACGAACCATGCGATCTGGTCCAGCTGCCGCAGCGTGTCCTCGACCTGACTGCGATAACTGGAGGCCAGACCGGCCACTTTTTCCCGGCCCTGGTTCAGCCATGCGTCACGGCTGCGATTGAGCGCGTATTGCGTGGCCGTGGCCACCAGGCTGATGCTGAGCACGGCCACCAGTCCCCAGATGCGCAAGGGGCGCACCCAGAGGGCGGGCAGTTTCTTGTTATCCAGGCGTAGTCTCATCCGTTGCGTAGGCTGCCGATGGCAGGTAACGACCCTGCATGCTTGTATCTAACCGTATCCGAACGATTGTAGGTGTTTCCGTTTCGCAATGCTCGAATGCCCCGCGTTTTCACGAATGTCAAAATGAAAACGAGCGCGTGCGGAAAGGCAGTCGCATGCCTTCACATCTTCAGCCCTTTGACCCTTGCGATTGCAGCGCCATGATCTGGAAGTTCTGCATGCGCGCTTCGCTGACCGAGTACCACTGGTTTTGCTGGTTCTGGAAGCGGTTGTAATGCTCGTACAACTTGCGGAAGGCCGCGCTTTTCGATGCTTCCTCATTGAGCATCTCGCGCGCGGCCTTCAGGCTGGCCATCATCACTTCCTTCGGGAAGGCGCGCAGCTTGACGCCGCGCTTGACCAGCCTTGCCAGCGCCATCGGGTTATGCATGTCGTACTGTGCCTGCATCCACACATGGGCTTCGTACGCGGCCGCGGTGACGGCCGCCCGGTAGGCCAGCGGCAGCGCCTCCCATTGCTTGGTGCCCGTGATTGCCGAGACCTGGGAACCGGTCTCCCACCAGCCCGGCGTGTAGTAGAAGGGCGCGACGCGGTCGAGGCCGAGCTTTTCATCGTCGAACGGGCCAACGAATTCGGCCGCATCGATGGTGCCTTTCTCGAGCGCCGGATAGATGTCACCCGGCGGTATCTGCTGCGGCACCACGTCCAGCCGCTGCAAGATGCGGCCGCCGATGCCGCCCACACGGAATTTCAGACCCTTCAGGTCGTCCAGTCCGCGCACCTCCTTGCGGAACCAGCCGCCCATCTGGCTGCCGGTATTGCCGCAGGGCGTGGCGGTGATGCCATAGCCTTTCAGGAAGTCCAGCACCAGTTCGCGCCCGCCGCCTGACACATACCAGGCCGATTGCTGGCGCGAGTTCATGCCGAAGGGCACGCAGGTGTCGAAGGTGAAGGCCGGATCCTTGCCGAAGTAGAAGTAGAGCGCGGTATGGCCCATTTCGATGGTGCCGGCCTGTACCGCATCGAGCACCTGCAGCGCCGGCACGATCTCGCCGGCCGGGAAGACGCGTATCGTGAATTTGCCCTGAGTGATCTCGCCGACCCGGCGCGCGATCAGCTCGGCGCTGCCGTACAGCCATTCGAGGGATTTCGGGAAACTCGAGGCCATACGCCAGTTCAGCGTCGGCAGGTTCTCTGCTGCCGCGGCCGATGCTGCCGTTGTTGCCAAGGCGGTGGCCGCTGCTGCGGCACCGAGGAAACCGCGTCTCTGCATGGTGTCTCCCTGTTTTTCTTGTCGCTTCGGGTCGGTCCTGCGGCCAGGCGCGCAGGTCGGGCGTGCGAGCCATTGTATGCGAGCGTCAACGCCGGTGGCGGTTCTGAACGCTGCGCTAAGCAAAGACAAAGCTGCACTGTGCAGCGCGCGAAAAGGCGGGGAAAAAAAAGCCCGGGACGGTCCCGGGCTTTCCATGTGCAGGCGGCAGCTTGTGCGCGGCTTGCCTGTCAGCGCTGCGCTGATCAGTGGCGATGATGATGACGATGTTGATGATGTGGGTGATGTTGATGATGGCCCCAGCCGCCCGAGCTCCAGCGCAAGCTGATGCCGGAGCCATAGCCGGGACCGTAGGTCGGGCCGTAATAGGGGCCGTAATACGGGTAGACCGGCGGCGGCGCGACCATCACGGGCGGGGCGACCACCACGGGGGGCGGAGCGACCACTTGCGGTGCGGTCGACACCACGACTGCCGGGGCCGGAGCCGGTGCCGGTGCGCCGGCCGGGGCGATCGTGATCGGCAGGTAGGGGCCGGGGTCGTTCGGCATCTGCACGGCGTACTGCTTGCCTGCGTATTCGTAGTTGACGTTGTAGGCCACGACGCGATTCTCGTAGACGGCCTGGTCGGTACAGGTGGTGACAGGCTGCGCGACCGGGGCTGGCTGGCCTTCGATGCGGTCGCCAAGGATGGCGCCGCCAAACACGCCGGCGGCAGTTGCCGCTACCCGTCCCATGCCGCCGCCAAGCTGGCTGCCGACAGCGCCACCGGCAATGGCGCCCATCACGGCGCCTGCGCCGGATTTCGGGGCCTGGGTCACGACCGTGCTGTTGGTGCAGACCTGACGTGGCACGGCCACTTGCTGCATGACCGGCGTGGTCGAGATCACGCGCGCCGTTTCCTGCTGCTGCGCATGGGCCGCATGCGGCAGCGCGCCCGCGACGGCGAGGCCGGCCACGGTGGAAATCTTGGTGATCAGGGTATTCATGTGTCCTCCGCTGTATTGGACGCCGCAACGGGCAGTCGGGTGCCCGGAACCGCGTCATGCAAAGCAGGTTAACGGCTGGGCAAGGGGGTGGGATGCCTGATTACAATTCGATACACGGATGAAACACCGCCCCTTGCGGGCAGGCTTGATTTCGCGCAAGCCCTCCACGGTTTTTCGCGCCGGTAATCGAAGAAAGCGGGCGTTTTGCCTTCTGTTCAACTCTTGCTTTGCAACGGGATTGCTTAAAGTCGGCGGTACGGCTGGGCCTGTGTGCCTGCAGCTCTCCCTAACACTTTCGGGCCCTCGTCCCGGCGACTTGAACAGGAAACTCCCATGTACGGATTGGTAAACCGCGCGCTGCAGCAACTGGTCTGCACCTGCCAGGGTGAAGCGACCTGGCTTGAAATCCGCAAGAAGGCCGGTGTCGAAGACGAAGTCTTCATGCGCATGGATGCCTACCCGGATGAGCTGACCTACCGGCTGGTGGGCGCCACCTCCGAGGTGCTGGGAATCCCGGTGCCTGAGTTGATGCGCAAGTTCGGCCGTTACTGGACGCGCTACACGATGGACGAAGGCTATGGCTCGATGCTCAATGATCTGGGCCAAACCTTCCAGGAAGCGCTGTCTGCGCTCGACGCCATGCATGCGCGGGTTACCTTGCTGTACCCCGAGCTCAAGCCGCCGACCTTTCGCGTGACGGATGTCTCGCCCGAGGGGCTGAGCCTGCATTACTACTCTCAGCGACCGGCGCTCGGGCCGATCGTGCACGGCCTGGTCGAAGGACTGGCGACCCGCTTCGGCATCGAGATCGATGTCGTCCATGCATACGCGAAGGATGACGACCATGACCACGACCGCTTCGACATCCGCATCCTCGGACCCCTGTCCCATGTCGCATGATCAGGTGCGGGCCATTGCCCGCCAATGCAGCTCACCGACGTCGACCATGCTGCGCTGGGCGCAGGCGTTTCCGTTCGCCTTCGTCGTCGACCAGTCGCGCCGCATCACTGCTGCCGGCGAACTGCTGCTGCGCATCTGCCCCGAGGTGGCAGCGCAGCCCCTGCTCGAGGAATGCTTTTCCGCGACCCACTACGACCTGACGCGCGATTTCTCGCAACTGGCGGCCGAAAGCGGCCAGCTGCTGATACTGAATCGCATCCGAGCCGGCGTCGTGCCGCCACTGCGCGGGCAGTGGATGTCCATCAGCGACAGCAGCCTGATGTTCATCGGCTGGCCCTGGGTCACGTCCTTCGGACAGTTGGGCGAAATGGGTATCAAGCTCTCCGAGATCCCGCCGCATAATCCGCTGGCGGAAATGCTGATGCTGCTGCAGACCAATCGCAGCGCGATAGACGATGCGCATGAACTGGCTCAAGCACTGCGCCAGCGCCGCCAGGAACTCGAAGAGGTCAACAAGGAGCTGGCGCATCGCGCATTCCACGATGCGCTGACTGGCCTGCCCAATCGGTTGATGCTGCGCGACCGTCTGTCGCAGGCCATCACCCGCGCCGAGCGCAATGGCACCGTGCTGGCTGTGCTCTTCATCGACCTCGACCGCTTCAAGGCCATCAATGACACGCTGGGCCATCGCATCGGCGATGCGGTGCTGCATTCGGTAGCCACGCGCATCGCCGGCCCGTTGCGCAAATCGGATACGGTGGCGCGCGAAGGCGGCGACGAATTCCTGGTGCTGCTGGAAGAGGTCGGCAGCGCGCAGAATGCCGCTCGGGTGGCGACCAAGCTGTTGCAAAGCCTGGGCCAGCCGCACGACATCGAAGGGCACACCCTGCACTGCAGCGGCAGCATAGGCGTGGCCATGTATCCGGATGACGGCAAGAGCGCCGACGAACTGATCAAGCATGCCGACGCAGCGATGTTCGATTCCAAAGGCGGAGGCCGCAACCAGGTGCACTTCTTCTCCGAAGAGAGCTGGTCGCGTCTCGCGAAGCGCTTCACGCTCGAAGCCGAGCTGCGCACGGCGATCGAGGAAAAGCAGTTCATCATCCATTACCAGCCACAGGTCGAGCTGGCAGGCAACCGCATCACCGGTGCCGAGGCGCTGATTCGCTGGAAGCATCCGGTGCGCGGGATCGTGCCGCCGCTGGAATTCATTCCGCTGGCCGAGGAACTGGGGCTGATCGTGCCGATCGGCGAATGGGTGCTCGACGAAGTGTGCGCACAGATGAAGGACTGGCTGCGACGCTTTGGCTGGAGCCCTTCGGTATCGGTCAATATTTCGGCGCGTCAGCTGCAGGTGAACGATTTCGCGCAACGCGTCGAAGACATCCTCGCGCGCCACCAGCTGCCGCCGCAATTGCTCGAACTCGAGCTCACCGAACACTCGCTGATGCAGCAGCACGGCCACGCATCGCGGCTGATGGCCGGACTCAAGCAGCAGGGCGTGCGCCTGGTGCTTGACGATTTCGGTACCGGCTATTCAAACCTGATGACGCTATTCAGCATGCCTTTCGACATGCTGAAGGTCGATCGCTCCTTCGTCAGCGGCATTGAGGATGACGTACCCAGCCGCGCGCTGGTCGACATGATTCTCGCACTGGCACGTCAGCTGCAGCTGCAGGTGGTCGCCGAGGGCGTCGAGACCCGCACCCAGCAATCGCTGCTGGCCGACCTTGGCTGCGAATTCGTACAGGGCTACCTGCATTCGCCGCCATTGTCGCCCGTAAATTTCGAAGCCATGGCCTTCGCCGGCAGTGCAGTGGTCGCGGCCTGAGTTTCGGCCCGGCCGCGTGTGCAGCACTTGCATGTGCTGCACACGCGCCAATCCGCCAATCCGTCTCGTGTCCGTGCGGGCAATGTCTTTACTGACCGGTCTGCGGGTTCCTGCCGCCGGACTGGGTGCTTGTCGGTCCGGCGCTGCTGCCCATGCTCTCGGTGGGCTGCACCGGTTGCGCGGGCTGCGTACCCATGCTGCCGCCACCTTCGCCGCCGCCGGTGCCACCGGTTCCACCGGGGCCACTGGTGCCGCCAGCGCCATTGCTGCCACCCGACGGTCCCTCGGGCGTGCTGCCACTGGTTCCACCGCCCGTACCGCTGCCCGTACCGCTGCCCGTACCACCCGACGGCATGCCTGACTCCTGTCCGCCCGACGAGGTACCGGCCGGCTTCGGCGTCGCTTCCGATGTCGGCGCTGCTTCGGCGCCACCTGTCAGCGTATGCATGCTGCCCGACTGCTGGCTGCCGCGTTGCCCCCATCCTGAGCTGCTGCAAGCGCCCAGCGCAAGCATCGAAGCCGATGCGATCGTGAGCGTCAACATGGTCTTGCGCATGATGTATCCCGCCTGTCTGTGATCTCCATCCCAAGTTAAGCGGCGCTGCACATCGTCGATTGCGTGCGCTCAAACGGCCGCCATACAAGCTTGCGCCGGCGACAGTGTTCCGACGCGTGTAAAGGCCGCGCTTGAAACGCGTCAAACGAAGTCCATTGCACCGGCATGCGCGCGAAAGCTGCCGCGAATTTCCTGTCTATACGTCGGTACGACGCGGCAGGGGAACAGTCCATGTTCCGGCGCGCGACAAGTGTCAACTTTCAGGAGATCACGATGGGTTTTGCGCGCACATACTGGCTGGCCGGCACCGGCCTGCT
The DNA here is from genome assembly GCA_964634245.1 of uncultured Bifidobacterium sp. Classification (GTDB taxonomy): domain Bacteria; phylum Pseudomonadota; class Gammaproteobacteria; order Burkholderiales; family Burkholderiaceae_D; genus Pernthalerella. The sequence goes on along the minus strand of CAZWIE010000007.1, from coordinate 141,372 downwards.
GCTGGCATCGGTCACGACGCTGTCCATCGCGCAGGGCGCTGCGCCCTCCCGCAGCGATAACTTGCAAAAGCTCGAGTCCTTCCGTTCCACCGGCGGGCCGATGACCCTCGAAACCGTACCGCAGACCGGCCCGCGCGCCGACGCGATACGGCGCAACCTGCAGAAGATCAAGCTGCCGCCGGGCTTTCGCATCGACCTGTATGCGCTCGTGCCCGATGCGCGGCTGATGGCGGTCGGCCCGTCGACCGGCATCGTGTTCGTCGGCACCCGCAAGAACCGCGTCTGGGCCGTGACCGACCGCACCCATACGCGCGTGGCCGATGAAGTGAAGGTGTTCGCGCCCGGCATCGACTTCCGCGTGCCGAATGCGGTCTGTTTCTCGCAGGACGGCTTCCTGTTCACCGTCGAACAGAACCGCGTGCTGATGTTCCCGGCGGCGGAATTCTTTTACGAAGGCGGCGACGTCGCGATCGGCCAGGTGGTGCCGCAAGGGCAGCTGATACCGACCGAGGAGGAGAGCTTCAACCACGGCGCGCGCGCCTGCCGTATCGGTCCCGACAACAAGCTCTACATCACCATGGGCCAGCCCTTCAACGTGCCGCCCAAGGAGAAGCTCGATCTTTACTATCGCACCGGCATCATGGGCATCATTCGCATGGATCGCGATGGCAAGAATCGCGAAGCGATTGCGCGCGGCGTGCGCAATTCGGTTGGCATGGATTTCAATCCCAGGGACAAGACGCTGTGGTTCACCGACAACCAGGTCGATGGCATGGGGGACGACCAGCCGCCGGGTGAGATCAACCGGCTGTCCAAGCCGGGCCAGGACTTCGGTTTCCCCTGGTATGGCGGCGGCAAGGTACGCACCAATGAATACAAGGGCGAGAACCCGCCCGCCAATGTCGTGTACCCGGAATCGGAAACCACGCCGCATGCGGCCGACCTTGGCATGAGCTTCTATCGCGGCAGCATGTTCCCCGAGAAGTACCGCAACGGCATCTTCTCCGCGCAGCACGGTTCGTGGAACCGCACCACGCCGGTCGGCGCGCGCGTGATGTTCACGCCGGTGCGACCCGATGGCTCGGCCGGCAAGACGGAAGTCTTCGCCGAAGGCTGGCTGACGTCGTCGAATGAATTCCTCGGCCGGCCGGTCGGTGTCGAAAGCCTGGCCGATGGCTCGCTGCTGGTGTCGGATGATTACGCAGGCGCGATCTATCGCATCTCGTATGTCGGCGAGGTCGGCAAATGAGCCCACCTTCGCGGGCAGTGGCGCGCCTGCTGGCCGGCATGGCAGCCGCCGGCGTCGTCCTCGCAACGCCGCTTGGGCAGGCCGCCGATGCCAATGCCGGCAAGACGAGGGCGGCGCAGTGCGCCGCCTGCCATGGGCCGGATGGCATTGCGGTGCTGCCCGAGGCGCCCAACCTGGCCGGGCAGGTCGAGGGCTATCTGGTCAAGTCGCTGAAAGATTACCGTAGCGGCGTACGCAAGCATGAACAGATGGGCGTGATGGCCAAGGGACTGAGCGACCGCGACATTGAAAACCTCGCGGCTTATTATCACCAGCTGCCGGCAGGAGGGCACGGCGCCGCGCGCTAGGCCGGCGAGGCAGGTAGCTCGGGCAGGCGGGTCGCGGAGCGGCGCATGACATAATCCATCCATCCCCTCCCCCGAAAAAGAAAGACAACCAGCATGACGACCCCGCTGCAACTCGGATTCATCGGCCTCGGCATCATGGGCGGACCGATGGCGCATCACCTGCTGAAAGCCGGCCATGTGCTGCACACGCATACGCGCAGCAAGACGCCCGACTACCTGCTGCAGGAGGGCGCGCAGGTCTGCGCCAACGCGACCGAGGTCGCGCAAAAGGCCGACATCATTTTCTTGATGCTGCCTGATACACCGGACGTCGAGAAAGTGCTGTTCGGCGAACACGGCGTGGCCGCTGGCCTCAGCGCCGGCAAGGTGGTGGTCGACATGAGCTCGATCTCGCCGATCGCCACCCGCGCATTCGCGCAGAAGATCAGCGCGCTCGGTTGCGAGTATGTCGATGCGCCGGTGTCCGGCGGCGAAGTGGGGGCAAAGAATGCGGCGCTCACCATCATGGTCGGCGCGACCGAGGCGGGCTTTGCCCGCGTCAAGCCCCTGTTCGAGCTGATGGGCAAGAACATCACCCTGGTCGGCGGGAATGGTGACGGGCAGACCGCGAAGGTCGCCAACCAGATCATCGTCGCGCTCAACATCGAAGCCGTCGCCGAGGCGCTGCTGTTCGCGGCCCGGGCCGGCGCCGATCCTGCCAAAGTGCGGCAGGCGCTGATGGGCGGTTTTGCATCGTCGCGCATCCTCGAGGTGCACGGCGAGCGCATGATCAAGCGCACCTTCGATCCCGGCTTCCGCATCGAGCTGCACCAGAAGGACCTGAACCTCGCGCTCGATGCGGCGCGGTCGCTCGGCATGTCGCTGCCCAATACGGCCAGCGCTCAGCAGCTCTTCAGCAGTTGCGTCGCGCATGGCGGCAAGGGCTGGGACCATTCGGCGATGGTGAAGGCGCTGGAGACGATGGCCAGCTTCGAGCTCAAGCCAGAGTGATGTCAATCCGGCAATTCGGCTGGTCGTGTCCAGCCGAATGCTTTATATTTCCAGCAATTAACACTTTAGCGAACCGGCTTCGTGCCGATTCTCCTCGGGATAGCCGCGCATAGCGGCGCCCCGTCTGCCGCATCCCGCGGCGACCCCGAGCGCTTTCCCGACCATGGCTGACGAAGAGAAGAAACCCGACGAACAGGACGCCGCCGCCCAGGCTGCAGCTGCAGCTGCAGCCGAGGGAGCGCCGCCCGACGCGCCAGCCGAAGACGAAAAGCCGGCCGAACCCCCCGTCATCTGGAAAAAGGTCGTCGATGACGGCCATGCGGGCGCGCACGGCGGCGCATGGAAGATTGCGCTGGCCGACATGATGACGGCGATGATGGCCTTCTTCCTGCTGATGTGGCTGCTGGGTGCGACGCCCGAAGACCAGCGCGCCGGCATTGCCGAGTATTTCCAGGAAACCGAACTCAAGGTGTCGGGCATGGGCGAGACCGGCGGCTCGAACGGCATGTTCGGCGGCCGCTCCATCATCGACCCCGAGAGCATGCCATCCGACCCCCAGCAAGCCTCGCTGATGGAGCGCGTGACCCCGCGCACCGAGGCTGGCAAGGGCGATGACCATGGCACTTCGCAGAACGACAAGCCCAATCCGAAGTACGGCAAGAACCTGACCGAAGAAGAAAAGCAGCAGATCGCGGCCCAGGCCGAGAAGGAAAAGCTCGACAAGCTGGAGAAGGAAATCCAGGACCAGCTGTCGGAGAATCCGCAGCTGTCCGACCTGAAAGGCCAGGTCAGCTTCACGCGCGAAAAGGATGGCCTGCGCATCGATATCATCGACAAGGCCAACTTCTCGATGTTCGGCAGCGGCAATGCCGGCATGCAGCCGCGCGCCAAGCAGCTGATCAGCGAAGTGACGAAGGCGCTGGCCGGCATGCCCAACAAGATGGCCATCAAGGGTCATACCGACAGCGCGCCCTTCCCGGAAGGCAGCGAGCGCACCAACTGGTCACTGTCGATTGAACGCGCAGAAGCCACGCGCCGCATGCTGGAGCAGGGTGGTGTCGGTGCCGGTCGTGTCGCGCGCATCGAGGGCGTGGCCGATACCGCGCCCTTCAACCCGAACGACAAGAGCGATCCGCGCAACCGCCGCATCAGCATCACGGTGCTGTACAACGATCCGCCGCTAGCGAAATAAGCCGGCGCAGGCCGGTGCGTACATGCTTCGCTGAAGCAGGCACCGCCAATTCAGGCCTCGCTGATTCAGGCCCCCCGTTTCAGCTGCGCCTGAACGTCTTCGCCATCCACGCATAGATCGCCGCGCCGACCACCAGCGTCAGCGAGGCCACCTGCAACGACCAGGTGAAGCCGGTCGCATGGTCCGGCGCGCGTGCTAGTAGCGCGGCGGCCACCGGCGGGCCGACGATTTGTCCCAGCGCGAACGAAGCCGACAGCAAGCCGATGATGGTCGCTGCCGATTGCGGATACAGGCGTCGTCCCACCTGCAGCACGAAGAAGGTGATCGCCGTGAACGGCAGGCCGACCAGTACGCTGCCCAGCGCAAAGCCGGCCAGCGTCGGCAACCACTCGCCCATCATCACGCCGGCCGCCTGCATCAGGTAGCAACCCACCAGCAGCAGGCGCGGATCCACATGCGCAGGTATGCGCGACGCCAGCACCGCGCCCGCCGCCACGCCCACGCCGAGGATGGGCCAGAACAAGTCCAGCCATACCGAGCCCGGCAGTGCCGCGCGCGCGATCACGGGCAGGAAGGTGGCGGTGATGATGTAGCCGAAGCCGGCCAGTCCGTACGCGACGGTCAGCGCAGCGGCTTCTGCGTGGCCGCTGCCATGGGCGGAGGTCGCCGCGGCCGCCGGCGCCGGCAGTGTGTCGTCATGGGTGAACACACGCCACACCAGCAGCGTCAGCAGCACGGCCAGCAGGCCGAAGGCCAGCCAGCCTGAGGCCGAGGTCCAGTCCAGCTGCACCATTGCAGAGGCCAGCAAGCCGCTGACGGCGATGCCCACGCCCGGGCCCGCATACACGATGCCGCCCGCCTGCGGCATCTTGAGCCGCGCCAGGTGGCCGAGGCACCAGGCCGATGTGAACACGAAAGCAACCGATGATGCGACACCGGCCAGGAAGCGCAGCCAGGGCCAGGCGCGCGGTTCGTCGAAAGCCATCGCGGCCGTCAGCATGCAGGTGGCGACCAGCGCGACTTTCAGCATCGTCGATGGACGCAGTGGCGTCAGCGACAGCCGGCGCCACAGCACCGGCTGGAAGGTGCACAGCAAGGCACCGATCAGGTAGCCAAGGTAATTGACGCTGGCCAGCCAGCTGGCGGCGGTGATGTCGAGCAGGCCGTCGTGCAACATCATCGGCATCAGCGGCGTGAAGGCAAAGCGCCCTATGCCCATCGCGATCGCCAGCGACAGGGTGCCGGACAGGGCGACCACCAGTGGCTTGTCCTGCAGGCGTAGCGGGCTCATGGGGTCCTTGCGGTTCTTTGGCGCCTTGATGTCCTCATGGTGCTGATGGTCCTTGCGCTCGTCGCGGTGCTTGTGGTCGGGGTTCGAAGCGGTGTTCACGCAGCGATTGTAGTCGCAACCACCGCTACCATCGGCAGTGAACATGATGCTGCGCGCAGCTGGCGAGGATCGGGCTTGTGCACTCACAAAGGTGGCAACCATGCGCTGGCTAGACTCGCAGCCTGCCCCTCACTTCCGGTTGCGTGCGCAATCCTCCTCATGGCCATCGAAGAACCCCTGGCGCAGGCTGACGAGCCTGCGCGCTCTCCTGCTCCGGCAAGCAGCTGGCCGGCCCCCGATGCTCGCTGGCAGCCGGACCCGGTGGTACTGCCGCGCAGTACCGTGCTCGACAAGCCGCGCGGCTACATCGCCGACCCGTATCCGACGCTGGGTGCGCCGGAACGCTTTCGCGCCTGGTTCGAGGAGGAAGGCTGCATCGTGGTGCGCAATGCGGTCGCACCGCGGCTGTGCCAGGCCGGCATCGATGCGTTCCGGCGCGAAGTGCTGCCCGATCACCTGGGATTTTTCGAGCGCCATGCGTCGGGCAAGTTCGAGCGCCACGTGTATACGCCGGCCGGTTTCATGAAGTATCCGATCATGAACCTGCAAGACCTGCCCGAGCGCAAATACCCTGCCTTCCGCCGTGCCGGCCTCAACGTCCTCACGCATCCGACCGTGCAGCGCGCGATACGCTTGCTGTGCAACGAAGCGGCGCGCATCGTGCACACCATGTACTTCGATGGCAACCAGACGACCTGGGCGCATCGCGACGGACACTACATCGACTCCGGCCAGGCGGGCCACATGATAGGCGTGTGGATCGCGGCCGAGGACATCGACCCGCAGGCCGGCCGCTTCTTCGTGCTGCCGCGCAGCCACCGCATGCGCGTGCCGGGCGAGGAGGGCGACCCGAACTCGCCGGAATACAAGGCACGCATGGCCGACTTCGTGCGCAACGGCCCGCTCGATTGCCTGGCGCCGGTGCTGCGGCAGGGTGACATGCTGCTGTGGTCGTCGCTGACCATCCACGGCAGCCTGCCGACTGCCGATACCCGCTGCTCGCGCCGCTCGTTCACGGCGCACTATGTGCCGGATTCGCACCCTTACCAGTGGAACGTACGGCCGCATGCATCACGCCGCAGCATGCGCTTCAACAAGGTCGACGTGATCTTGCATCGTGACGATGCCAGCTGGCTGCGCCGTTTGCGCAACACGGTGCGGGAAGACTGGCCGCGCGCCTATGGCGTGCTGCAGTCCTTGCGCAAGCAGGTAGAGTGATGAAGGCCGGGGAGAGATGATCAGCAGCGACGAGGCGTGATGACCTCGGTCGCTGCGGGGACGATCAGAACGGCGCGTTGCCCGGACGATGGCACTTGCCGGACATCAGGGTCAGGCGCTTTTCGTTGCCGAGGTCCAGCCACTGGTGGAATTCGCCGGTCTTGCGGTCCAGTTCCGCATGCTCGCCCTGGATCGTGATGCCGTAGCGGCGGAACATTGCCTGTCGCAGGATCTCGACCTTGTCGCCGTCGACATGCAGCGAGCCCTTGCGATTGAGCGAGATCGAATATTCACCGGCATAGGCGCCGGTCATTTCATCAAAGTCGATCACCACCGGCAGTGCCAGCTTGCCGGACTCGAAGGGCTGGTTCAGTCCGTCGACTGGCCGCTGCACGACGACGTCGCACACGGCTTCGAGCTTGCCGCGGGTCTGGTACGGCTGGCTACTGCCGCGGCCGAGGCCAAGCATGAATACACCGATTCCATAGGCGATCAGCACGATGGCGACCACGCCCAGCAAGCCCAGCAGCGCGAGCCTGGTCTTGTTCATTGCAGCGCTCCGTCGGCGTGCGAACGCGTATTGACCTGCAGCTGCCGCTGCACATGAGCGAGCAGGCCGTCGCAAGCATCTTCGATCAGGTCGAGCACATGCATGAAGCCGGCGTCACCGCCGTAATACGGGTCGGGGACCACCGCCGCTTCGTGGCGTTGGCAGAACTCGGTCAGCCGGCGCACTTTGCGACGCTGGGCATCGGGACAGCGCTGCTCGGTGAGCGCGAGGTTGTCCCAGTCCATTGCCAGCAACAGGTGGTGGCGATCGAAGTCATCGTCTTGCAGCTGGCGCGCGCGCAGGTCGGACAGGTCGTAGCCGCGCATGGCCGCAGCGCGCTGGCTGCGACTGTCGGGCGCATCGCCCGGATGGTAGTTGTGCGTGCCGGCCGATTCGACCTGCACACGATGCGCGAGTCCCGCGCGCCGCACGCGATCGCGGAATACGCCGTGCGCTGTCGGGCTGCGGCAGATATTGCCCATGCAGATGAACAGCACGCTGAAATCGGGGTGAGAGGTGTGCGCCGCGGGTATCGCTGTCATTCTTGTTGTATTGGCATCGTCCGTTGCCGGGCGATGCATCTCCTGATCGCGTTAGGGCTTATGATGCCACGAATTCAACATCGGGCCGCCGGAAATTCGCAGCGACCGCGCTGCCATGTTCCGGCATGCGGTGGCGTTCGGGACCCGGGCCGGCCACGCGTCAGCCCTAAGCCTGCCGGCACCCGATACCGGCTCGAGACCGACGCGGCACCGGCCCGACTGCGACTCGATTGCGACCCGATACCAACCTGGTACCAACCTGATACCGCACCATTTCGGAGACTGAACATGACGCCTGAGGCGACATCCGACCGACCTTTGCCAGCCACGGCCGGCGCTGCGCGGGCTGACAGCGTGGACGCCGCCGCGACGGTCCCCGCTGCTGACGGCGGCACGCCGCGCAGCCGCGTGAAGGCCATCCTGGTCGGCTCGATCGGCAACCTGATCGAGTGGTACGACGTCTATGCGTACACCGCCTTCGCGCTGTATTTCGCGCCGGCCTTCTTCCCGTCGGCCGACCCGGTGGCACAGCAGCTGTCGGCGGCGGCCGTGTTTGCCGCGGCCTTCATCGTGCGCCCGCTGGGTGGTTTGCTGTTCGGCTGGATCGCGGACCGTTACGGACGCCGCCGTTCGCTGATGGTCTCGGTGCTATTGATGTGTTTCGGTTCGCTGCTGGTGGCGGTCAGCCCCACGCATGCCGACATCGGCGCGGCCGCGGCGGCAATCCTGGTGCTGGCCCGCTTGCTGCAAGGCTTGTCGCAGGGCGGCGAATATGGTGCCAGCGCGACTTACCTCGCCGAGATGGCAGGCAGCCGGCAACGCGGTTTCTATTCGGGGGTCTGGTACACGACGCTGATCGGCGGCCAGCTGATGGCCATCGTGCTGCTGCTGGTGCTGCAGAAGGTCTTTCTGACGCCGGAAGAACTGAGGGCCTGGGGCTGGCGCATACCTTTCGTGATCGGCGCACTGCTGTCGGTGTATGCGCTGTTCATGCGGCGCGAGATGCACGAGACCGACCACTATCATGCGGCGCGTTCAGTAGAGGATGGCCGGGCCGCCCCCGCCGTGCGCACCGGCACGATGAAAGCCTTGCTCGCGCACTGGCGCGAATTGCTGCTGGTGGTCGGCATCACGATAGGCGGCACCAGTGCGTTCTACACCTATACCACCTACATGCAGAAATTCCTGAAGCTATCGGTCGGCCTCGACGATACGCAGGTGACGATGGTGGTGCTCGGCTACCTCGTCGTCGCGCTGATGCTGCAGCCAGCCTATGGTGCGCTGTCGGATCGCATTGGCCGCAAGCCGCTGCTGCTGTGGTTCGGCATTCTGGGTGTGCTGTGCACGGTGCCGCTGCTGAGCACGCTGTCGCAGGTGAAGAGCCCCTGGATGGCCTGGCTGCTGATCTGCGGCGCTTGGGTGATCGTCTCCGGTTACACGTCGATTACCGGCATCATCAAGGCCGAGCTGTTCCCGACCTCGGTGCGCGCGCTCGGCGTCGGCGTGCCGTATGCACTGACGGTGTCGATCTTTGGCGGGACGGTGGATGCGGTTGCGCTGACCTTCAAGCAGGCGGGCAACGAGAGCGGCTTCTACTGGTATGCGACGGCCTGCATCGCCGTGTCGCTGCTGGTGTACCTGCGCATGCCCGATACGCTGAAGACGTCGCGCATGGAACAGCATCATTGAATCAGTGCTATTGGCGCGCCACGATGGAAGCTGCACGGCGGGAGCAGAACGACCTGAGCAGAACCGACTGAGCAGAACCAACTGAGCAGAACCGACTGAGCAGAACCAACTGAGCAGAACCGACCTGGGCAGGAAAACGCTGCGGGCCAAAGGCCAGGCTTGAGGAGAAGGGAAGCGACCGCCACTACGTGGTGCGCGGTCGCTCCGATTACATGAAGTTCCGGGTATGCATGCCCGACAGGCGCTCGGCCTCGTCCGGCGGGAAGCCCAGGCGCGTGAGCCGCGCCTTGCGGCCGCTGCCCATGTCCTGCTTCAGCTGCTGCACGCGCGCAAAGCCTTTCTGTATCGCGGCCGGCGTGGTGTCGCCGGCGGCCAGCAGGATCAAGGCGTCGAACACTTCTTCATTCAGCCCGGCGCTGGACGCCAGCACATCGTAGCGCTGCTCGACCGCGGCGCGCAGCGATGCGATATAGCCCGGATCTTGCGACAAGCGGTATTCGAGGTGTGCCATGCCGAAGGCGACATGGCGCGCTTCGTCGCGTGCGACCAGTCGCGCAATCTGCGACGTGACCGGGTCCGGCGCGTACTGGTGCAGGAAGTTCAGCAGGTTGACGAAGCTGCCTTCGCCCAGCACCGACAGCAGGAAGGCGCTGCTGGAAAAATCGCCAGCCTCGAACAGGGTCTTCAGCGATGCCTGGCCGCCGGCGCCCGACAAGGCCGGGTTGCTGCGCCTGAGCGTCGCGCGGCGCGTGAACACCTCCACATGCCGTGCTTCGTCGGCGCACTGTATCGCCAGCAGTTGCATCACTTCGCGGAAGTGAGGATGAACGTGGCCGAGATGGCGTGCCGGCACCAGCAGTGCCGCATTCTCGTTCTCGATCAGGTAAGTCATCACCTGTACGACCACATCCTCGATCTCGTCCGGCAGCTCGGTCATGGCCTGCCAGTCGACCGCAGTCGCCGGGTCCCACTGTCCTGCCAGCGCTTGCTGGTACAGGTCGGCCGCTGATTCGGCCCAGATCGCGGATTTTTCGCTGAAGCGGAAATCGAAGCCGGGGCTGCCGGCTTCAACGGTCGCGCCGCGTGCGGCCACGCCCCAGTCAGGCTGCGCCTGCTCGGCCACCGCTGCCAGTTGCGCGCGGTCGGCGGCGCCGTGGCGTTCAGCACCGTGCCAGCGGCCCAGCTGGTAAGGACCGCGCACGATGTCCGCATGGTCGCCGTCAAAGGTGACCGCATGGCCATTGCTGCGGCACCAGGCCAGCAGGTGCATGTCCCAGTCGGGCGCGCTGCCGGTCACGCGCAGCGTGTCGCCGACGGCGAGCTGACCCAGCGCGCGCCTGATCAACAGGTGCGCGCCCTGGTCGAGCCCGAGCGACTCAATATTGATAGTTCTGGGCGGTGATACTGCCTGCAGCATTGTAGAAACCTTCATCGTCAACGGCACGTTCGAGCGCAGCATACCCCGAAGTACGGCCCATTTTCCACTGGCGCAGGCCTTCCAGTTCCAGCAGCGGACGCACGGCCGGGTCATCCCAGCGCATGCCGAGCAGCAGTTCGGTAAAGCGTGCGATCAGCTCTTGCGGTGCGCCCGGGCTGACGGTGAAATTGCAGTGGTCGAAAGGTGCGGTGCGGGTGATGACCTTGGTCTGGCCGGCTGGCAGCGTGCCGTCCGACGAGAAAGCGAGGTGGTTACCGTCGATCATCCATGCGGCATCGATCTTGCCGGCCACCAGTGCCTTGGCCGCGTCGAGTTCGCCGCCGACGTGGTCACCATGCTTGCCGCCCAACACGTCGAAGCGCTGCGCCGTGTAATCGCGGCCGGCCACCAGGCCTTGCTGGCGCAGGTGGTCGAGCGGGATCAGGGTCGCCTGCGGCGAGTCGATCGCGCCGAAGCCGACCGTCTTGCCTTTCAGGCCATCGACAGCAGCGATGCCGCTGTCATTGCGCACCACCAGTACCGAGGTCAGGTCGCAGTCGGTGTCGCGCATGGCGACGGCCGACACCTGCAGGCCCTTGGCCTTGGCGATGCGCTCGGCGCGCACCCAGGCCAGCGGCGAATTCCAGGCGACATGCAGCTTGCCGTTGAACTGGTCTTCGACCTGATGCTCGTAATTCGAATACAGCACGAAGTCGAACTCCAGACCATGCTCGCGGAACCAGGTCTTGAAGCCTTCCCAGATCGTCACGACTTTCGGTGCATAGGCGACTGCGCCCATCACCAGTACTTGCTTGCTCATCGTTGCTCCTTGAAGCCGGATCAGAACAGCGGCAGGCCGGTGATGGCCTTGCCGATGAAGTCGTACAGCACGTCGGTGGTCGGAGCCATCACGTGCGCAGCGCGCGCGTCGCGGAACAGGCGCTCGACGCCGACTTCCTTGCGGAAGGCCGCGCCGCCGCAGACGCGCATCGTGGCATCGGTCACTTCCAGCGCTGCTTCGGCGCAGGCCGCTTTCACTTCCAGTACGCGCAGCATGGTGTCGGCACGACCGCCGCCGATGGCAGCCAGCGTGTCTTGCAGCAGTGCGTTGGCCATGTCGGCCTTGATACGGGCTTTCGCGAGGTAGGCGCGGATGGTCGGCAGGTCGGCCAGCGAAGTGTCGAGGTGCTGGTGGCGGGTGGCGCCGACGTGGGCGATCGCGCGCGCCAGGCTGCCTTCCATGGTGCCGACCGAGCACGATGCATTCAGTGTGCTGAACCACGGCAGCACGATGCCCATCATGATGTCGAAGCCCTTGCCGTCTTCGCCCAGTGCCATCGTGGCTTTCACTTGCTTGGCCGTGACTGGCGACGATGCATTGCCGCGCATGCCGAGGCCATTGAACGGCGCGGCCAGCGACAGGCCTTCAGCCTTCGCGTCGACCAGCCAGATGCTGCTGGCGCCTTCGACGGCCAGCGGCTTGGACGACCAGACATAGGACGTCGCCTCGAAGGCCGAGGTGATCCAGCTCTTGCGTGCATCCAGCAGCACGTCATTGCCCACCTTGGTGGCGGTGCTGGCCGGTGCCCAGAAATGGCTGCGCGATTCGGCTTCGGAGAAGGCCAAAGTCGTCAGGTGCTTGCCGGCGGCGATGTCGCGGCGCACGTCCTCGGGGCCAAGCTGTTCGAGCACGGCGGTCGCGCAGTAGTGCATGCAGACGATCATCGCGGTCGACGGGCAGGTCTGTGCCAGCTTCGACACCACCTGGCTGGCTTCAGCCAGGCCCAGGCCCAGGCCACCGACCTCCTTGCTGCTGATCAGGCCCATCAGGCCGGCTTTGGCGAGCGAGTCGATCACGGGGCGCGGGAATGCCGCGCTGCGATCCGTTTCCGGCGCCAGGGCTTCAAGTTGGTTCGAGATGACGTGGTCGAGCGATTCCATCCAGGACATGGCTGGTTTCCTTATATTCAGCAGTTTTGGGGGATTGAAACAGGGCAGGGACCCGCGGCACGCGCGCGGTCTTGGGTGGCCGAAGTATAGCGGAAACTCCGGGCCATTGCCCGGCGGCGGCCCTGCTGGCCGGGCTATTGGCCGGGCTGTCGGCCGCTTACTGCGTACAGGTGCCGTGCAGGACTTCGGCCGCGACCAGCACGAAGGGCTTCTTGTCACCCTTGTCCTGCACGCGTACCTCGAAGTACTGGCTCTGGTAGCGACCGCCCGGGCGGGTGGACAGCACCTTGAAGGCAGTCGTCGCCGAGCCCGGGTCGATCACGCTGACCTTCCAGCCGGCGTTGCTGACGAAGCGGCCCATCATGGTGCCCTTGTCGCGCTGGACGATGAATTCGGCGCCGGCTACGGTCTCGTAGTAATTCTTGCCGCCGGCCAGCGCTTCCAGCTTACCTTCGGGCGTCACTTCGGACGCGCCCGTGATGGTGCAGGTGAGGTCACCCGCCGCATGCGCGGCCAGCGGCAGCGCCAGCAGGCCCGCTACGGCGAGCAGTGCCGCCCGCAGTACGCGCGCCGGCTGCATTGATTGTGCGATCGAACGATAGGCCACCATGCTCATGCGCCTCCCAGTACGGTGCGCAGCCAGTCGCCGATGTCGTCGATCTCTTCTTCGCAGACCGAGTGCGGCATCAGGTATTCATGCCAGTCGATCGCATAGCCGAGCGATGTGAGCACCTCGCGCGAAGCTTCGGCGCGGTTCATCAGCACCACATTGTCACCGCGGCCATGGGCCATGAAGATCGGGGTGTGCTGATTGGCGGCGCTGCGCTCGGCGGCGATCTTGTCGGCCAGCGGCAGGTAGCCAGACAGGCACATCAGGCCGGCCAGCTTTTGCGGGTGGCGCAGGCCGGTCTGCAGCGTCATCGCGCAGCCCTGCGAGAAACCGGCCAGCACGATGCGCTCGGCCGGGATGCCGCGCGCGATTTCACGCGCGATCAGTTGCTCGATGCGGGACTGCGATGCGCGCAGGCCGGCTTCGTCTTCGCGCCGCACCAGGTCCATGCCGAGGATGTCGTACCACGCGCGCATCACATAGCCGTTGTTGATCGTGACCGGTATTGCTTCCGCATGCGGGAACACGAAACGCAGCGCGGGCAGGCCGCTCAGGTCCAGCTCGCGCACGATGGGCACGAAGTCATTGCCGTCGGCGCCAAGGCCATGCATCCAGATGATGGAAGCGGCCGGGTTGTCGCTGGTGGCGATCTCTACGGTCTCGAGCAGGGGCAGGTCAGTCATGGGCTTCAGGCGGGCTACGGCGGTTGAACGGAACAGGCAGCGCTATGCGGGCAAGCTGCCCGCATATGGCGTACCGCATGCGGCTTATTTGGCGCGTATCGCTGTCTTCGGCCGGAAGGCCTTGCAGACGGCGTCGTTGGTCTCGATATACGGACCACCGATCAGCTGCACGCAGTACGGCACGGCGGCGAAGATGCCGGCGACGAGACTTTTGCCTTCGTCATCCTTCAGGCCTTCGAGCGTCTCGCGGATCGATTTCGGCTGGCCCGGCAGGTTCATCACCAGCGCCGCATGGTCGGCGGTTTCGCGAATCACGGCCACCTGGCGCGACAGGATCGCGGTCGGCACGAATTTCAGGCTGATCTGGCGCATCTGCTCGCCGAAGCCCGGCATTTCTTTCGTGCCTATGGCCAGCGTCGCTTCGGGCGTGACGTCGCGGCGGGCCGGACCGGTGCCACCGGTGGTCAGCACCAGGTCGCAGCCGACGTCGTCGACCAGCTCGATCAGGGTTTTTTCGATCACGGCCTGCTCGTCGGGGATCAGGCGGGTCTCCATCTGCCACGGGGTGGCCAGCGCGGAAGTGAACCAGTCGCGCAGGGCCGGCACGCCCTGGTCTTCATAGACACCGGTCGATGCACGGTCCGAGATCGACACGAGGCCGATGATCAATTCGTCAGGATGCGTCCTCGTCTTCTTCATCGTCGTGTTGTTCGTCTTGCGAGGTGGTATTCGGGGCGGCGTGCAGCGATTTCAGGATCTGGAAGATCTCGCGGTAAGCCTTTGGTGGTTTGTTCTCGGCCTGTTCCTTGCGCGCATTGCGGATCAGGGTCCGCATCTGCTGCACCTCCAGCTGAGGATGCTGCGAGCACAGCTCGGTCAGCGCGCCGTCATCGGCCAGCAGCTTGTCGCGCTGGCGCTCGACCGCATGCAGCGCTGCAGCCTCGGCACGCGAAGAGCCGCGCCAGCCGTCAACGGTGGCCTGGATCACGGCCACTTCTTCTTCGGTCAGGGTGCGCATCTTTTTGCCAACATATTGCAGCTGGCGGCGGCGGCCTTCATGAGCCGTGATTTTCTGGCATTCGAGGATGGCTTCCAGCACGTCCTCCGGCATGGGCACGCGCTTGACGCGGTCGCGCGGGGCTTCGACCAGGACTGAACCCAGCTTCTGCAGCGCGGTCATCTCGCGCTTGAGCTGGGATTTTGAGGGGCGGTCGTACTGCTGTTCGAATTCGCTGGACTGGAATCCGACGGCGCCACGGTTTGCATTCGGCATGATGGCAATGTCTTTCTTGAACGGCTGCTATGATAACCGCTTTGATTCCCTGCCTGCCAAAGACCCTCATGGACAAGCCCGTGTTCACCCATTCCCAGGACCAGTTGAAACAAATCGCGTCCGACATGCTGCGCTTTGCCAAAGAGAAAGGCGCTTCCGACGCGGTGGTCGAGCTCAGCGAAGGGCAGGGGCTGTCGGTCACGGTCCGCAAGGGCGCGGTCGAGACCATCGAGCAGAACAAGGACAAGGGCATCGGCATCACCGTCTACCTCGGCGAGGGCCGCGCCATTCGCCGCGGCAATGCCAGCACCTCGGACTTTTCCCTGCGATCCCTGAAGGACACGGTGGATGCGGCCTACAACATCGCCCGCTTCACGGCCGAGGATGACTGCGCCGGCCTGCCCGAGGCCGAGTTGCTGGAAACCGCGCCGCGCGACCTCGACCTGTTCCACCCGTGGACGATCTCGGCCGAAGAGGCAGTGCAGCTGGCGCTGCGCTGCGAGTCAGCGGCGTTCGCGGTCGACAAGCGCATCACCAACAGCGAGGGTGCCAACACCTATGCGCAACAGTCGCACTTCGTGCTGGCGAATTCGCGCGGCTTCCTGGCCGGCTATCCGTATTCGCGCCATTCGATCTCGGTGTCGCCGATCGCGGGCCGCGGCAACAACATGCAGCGTGACGACTGGTATTCATCGGACCGCAATCCGGCGAACCTGGCTTCGCCCGAGGCCGTCGGCCGTTATGCCGCCGAGCGCGCGCTGTCGCGCCTGAATGCGCGCAAGCTCGATACCCGCAAGTGCCCGGTGCTGTTCGAGGCGCCGCTGGCCTGCGGCCTGCTGGGCGGCTTCGTGCAGGCGGTGTCGGGTGGCTCGCTGTACCGCAAGTCCAGCTTCCTGACCGAGTCCATCGGCAAGCAAGTGTTCGCGTCGCACATACAGCTGCACGAAGACCCGCACGTGGCAGGCGCGGTCGGTTCCGCGCCGTTCGACGAAGAAGGCGTGCGCACCCGCCAGCGCGCCGTGGTGCAGGATGGCGTGGTGCAGGGCTATTTCCTGTCCACTTATTCGGCGCGCAAGCTTGGCATGCAAACCACCGGCAATGCGGGCGGCTCGCACAACCTGAAACTGGTATCGACACGCACGCAGGCGGCCGATGATTTCGTCGGCATGCTGAAGAAGATGGGCACCGGCTTGCTCGTCACCGAGCTGATGGGGCACGGCGTCAATTACGTGACCGGCGATTATTCGCGCGGCGCGTCGGGTTACTGGGTCGAGAATGGCGTCATCCAGTACCCGGTGGAAGAGATCACGATTGCCGGCAACCTGAAGGACATGTTTGCCGACATCGTCGCCATCGGCAATGACGTGTTGGGGCGCGGCACCAAGAACACCGGCTCCATTCTGATCGGCAGCATGACGATCGCCGGTAGTTGAGGTTGTCGCGCGCTGTACACGCGCACCTGCGCGTTTGACCTGCGCCAATCTGCGCTGGCGCAAATTCCCTGTTTCACCGTCGACGGACCGTTGCTGCAAGCACGGTCCGTTTTGTTTTCTTCCTTCGTGCATTCACTTTGCGCGCATCCGTTTATTCACTGAACTCGCAGCGAATTAACAACAGCACCTTCGTCAGCTGCGACGCTGCCGTAGCGAATAGAAATTTTGCTTGAGCACGTAGAAATGTTTTTCATCATGCATGCCAACAACAGTCCCGCGTTTGCCATGAATTAGGTATTGCTGCCTTCGACCCGCACTCACAGAATTGCCGAAACATTAATTTGGCAGTGCATATTCGCAAAAACCCGGTCGGCGAATTCGCACCTATTTCTGTATCGGGAAAAAGGGGACTCTTCATGACACGTCGTCGTTTCATCCACGCAGCAGCAGCAAGCCTCGCCGGCGCTGCGGTGGCCGCACCGGCCATTGCGCAAGGCAATCCCACCATCAACTGGCGCCTCGCTTCCAGTTTCCCGAAATCGCTCGACACCATCTTCGGTGCGTCCGAGATCATGGCCAAACGCGTGTCGCAGCTCACCGATGGCAAATTCAATATTCGTACCTTCCCCGGCGGCGAACTGGTGCCGGCGCTGCAAGTCATGGACGCAGTACAGGCCGGCACCGTCGAGATGGGCCATTCGGCCTCGTACTATTACTTCGGCAAGGATGCGACCTTTGCCTTTGACACTGCGATTCCTTTTGGCCTGACCGCGCGCCAGCAGACCGCGTGGATGGACCAGGGCGGCGGCCGCCAGCTGATGCGCGAATTCTTCCATGACTATGGCATCGTCAACTTCATGGGCGGCAACACCGGCTGCCAGATGGGCGGCTGGTTCCGCCGTGAAGTGAACACGCCGCAGGACTTGCAGGGCCTGAAGATGCGCGTTGGCGGGTTTGCGGGACGCGTGATGCAGAAGCTGGGCGTGGTGCCGCAACAGATCGCCGGCGGAGATATCTATCCGGCACTGGAGAAGGGCACCATCGACGCCGCCGAATGGATAGGCCCGTACGATGACGAGAAGCTGGGCTTCAACAAGGTCGCGCCTTACTACTACACGCCGGGCTGGTGGGAGTCGAGCGCACAGCTGTCGTTCTACGTGAGCCAGAAGGAGTGGGACAAGCTGCCGAAGGAATACCAGAACGCGCTGGAAGTCGCGACCTACGAGGCGCATGTCGCGATGCAGGCAATGTACGACGCCCGCAACCCGGCTGCGCTGGCGCGGCTGGTGAAGAATGGCGTCAAGCTGCGCACCTTCTCCAAGCCCATCATGGATGCCTGCTACAAGGCGGCGACGGAAGTCATTGATGAAGAATCCGCGAAAAACCCGCGCTTCAAGAAGGTGCTGGAGCCGTGGCGTCGCTTCCGCCAGGACCAGAACAACTGGTACTCGGTGGCGGAAAACCCGGTGCAGAGCTACCTGATCGGCCGCAAGTCCTGAGCCATCAAACCGCCGTAAAAAAGCCCGCAGCGATGCGGGCTTTTTTTATGGCGTCGCTACCGGCTGAAGCCAAGGCGGAGGCGCAGACGAATGAAAGGCAGGGCGATGGCGCATAAAAAAACGCACCTCACGGTGCGTTTTCGATGGGCTCTCGATGCAGGATCGATCGGACATTCTTGATCGGCCATGCCGCTGACGCAGCGCCTGGCTGCGTCAGCGCTGGACCATCATTTGGCGGGCTTGTTCGCCCCTTCAGCCGGGAAATCGAGCTTCATGTCACCCATGTCATCCCCTTCGATCTTGAACTGTATGTTCGGCGTATCGCCGCCGAACGAACTGTCCTGCATGTTAATGTTCAGTTCCAGCTGTTCCTTCATGTCGATCTTGCTGCCGACCGAGATCAGCGACGGGAACACGATGATCAGCGCCACCATCATCAATTGCAGCCCGACGAAGGGCACCGCGCCCCAATAAATCTCGCTGGTCTTGACCTGCTTGGGCGCCACCGAGCGCAGGTAAAACAGCGCAAAGCCGAACGGCGGGTGCATGAACGAAGTCTGCATGTTCACCGACAGCAGCACGCCGAACCAGATCAGGTCAATGCCCATCTTGTCGGCCACCGGGCCCACCAGTGGCACCAGGATGAAGGCCAGCTCGAAGAAGTCGAGGAAGAAAGCCAATCCGAAGAACAGCAGGTTCACCACGATCAGGAAGCCCACATCCCCGCCCGGCAGCGAACTCAGCAGGTGTTCGACCCACAGGTCGCCATTCACGCCGCGGAACACTAGCGAGAACACACTGGAGCCGATCAGGATGAACATCACGAAGCAGGCCAGTCGCGTGGTCGAGTTCATCGCTTGCTTCAGCAAATCCAGCTTCAATCGGCCGTTGCCGAGCGCCAGAATCATGGCGCCCAGCGCACCCATGCCGCCGCCCTCGGTCGGCGTCGCGATGCCGACGAAGATCGTGCCCAGCACCAGGAAGATCAGCGCCAGCGGCGGCACCAGCACCAGCACCACGCGCTCGGCCATCTTCGACAGCAGGCCCAGCTTCGCTTTCTGGTTCAGCACAGCCGTGCCATAGCTGACCGCAACGCCGACCACGGTGGCATAGACGATGGCCTCGTCCTGCGGCAGCGTGGGCTTGTACACGGCAAGATAGAAGGTCTTGTACGCCCAGGCGGTCAGCACGCCGAGCCCGATGACGGCGGCCAGCGATGGCAATCCGGCCGAGCCATCCGGCTGGCGCAGGTTGCGTGCTTCCGGCGGCAATGCCGGCAGCGCCGATGGCCTGATGACAGACACCAGCAGCACGTAGGCTGCGTACATCACGGTCAGCAGCAAGCCCGGCAGCAACGCCGCCTGGTACATGTCACCGACCGAACGACCCAGCTGGTCGGCCATCACGATCAGCACCAGCGAAGGCGGGATGATCTGCGCCAGCGTGCCCGACGCAGCGATCACGCCGGACGCGACCCGGCGGTCATAGCCGTAGCGCAGCATCACCGGCAACGAAATCAGGCCCATCGAGATCACCGAGGCCGCCACCACGCCGGTGGTCGCTGCCAGCAGCGCGCCGACGAAGATCACCGCATAGGCGATGCCGCCGCGCAGCGGGCCGAACAGCTGGCCGATCGTATCGAGCAAGTCTTCGGCCATGCCGGAGCGCTCGAGGATCAGTCCCATGAAGGTGAAGAAAGGAATGGCCAGCAACGTGTCATTGCCCATGATGCCGAACAAGCGGTTCGGCAAGGCTTGCAGCAATTCCGGTTTCAGCAGGCCGACCTCGATGCCGATCATGCCGAACATCAGGCCGTTGGCCGCCAGCGAGAAGGCGACCGGGAAGCCCGACAGCAGGAACACCACCAGGGTGGCGAACATGATGGGGGCCATGTTTGCGATCAGGAAGGCAGTCATCTCAGGCCTCCGCGGTGTTGCCGGCGGTGTCGCCGCGATTCGATGCCTGAGCGCCGGTACCGCCGCTCGCCGTGTCGCCTGCAGACGATGGAGGAGGCGCTGAAGCAGACCCTGAAGCAGACGCCGTCGCTGTAACTACACCGGCCGGCGCCTGCAACTGGTTGGCGGCGGCGATGGCCTCGATCTCTTCTGCGGGGGTCGCCTGCTGCTTCTCGAAGACGCTGGCGTCGACCCTGCCCATCAGGAAGCCGACGCGCTTGATCAGTTCGGAAACGCCTTGCAGCGTCAGCAGCAGGAAGCCCAGCGGAATCAGCGCCTTGGCCGGCCAGACAATCAGTCCGCCGGCATTGCTCGACACTTCCTGGTTGCGTATCGATTCCATTGCATAGGGCAGCGCAAAGTTCAGGATCAGCACCGTCACCGGCAGCATGAAGAACACGAAGCCGAGTACATCAATCCAGGCCTGCGTACGTTTGGACAAGTGGCCGGCAATCACGTCAATGCGCACATGCTCGTTGCGTTTGAGCGTATAGGAGGTCGCGAGCAGGAAGATCGCGCCGAACAGGTACCACTGAATTTCCAGCCATGCATTCGAGCTGGCATTGAACAGGTAGCGCACCAGTGCATTACCTGCACAGATCAGCACCGCTGCCAGCAGCGCCCAACTGATGGTCAGGCCTATGCGTTCGTTGAGCGAATCGATAAATCGTGAGAGGGAAAGGAGGACATTCATGGTCAGGTTCTCATGCATTCACAGGTAGCGTTGAGGGTGCCGGGCAATGTATGACTGTCATGTGCCTGAGTCGCATGCTGCTTTGCAACAGCGCTCATGTCCATGAGCCGTTAGGGGTGTCCTCCTGCGGGTGTTGACGTTTTATCACAACGATGACGATGAGCAAATCCTTGCACTGAACCGAAGGTGTACTTAACGCTTGCCTAACGGATGGCTCAGAACAAGGCGCAGAGCTTGGTACGACCATGTCGCAAACAAGACCCAACCAAGACGCAACCATGGCCGCGACCCGACGCGCACAGGACGCGCCAAAACAAAAAGGCCACTCCGAAGAGCGGCCTTGATCGCAGCGAAGCGCTGCAGCGTCATGCAATGCGCAAGTCCCGGTTCGGGCTGCGCAATCCAGCGGTCAGGCGAGCAGGCTGCGCACGCGGGCAATCGCCTTGCGTACCTGTTCCGGTGCAGTGCCGCCGACATGGTTGCGTGCTGCGACCGAACCTTCCAGCGTCAGCACCGCATGCACGTCGTCGCCGATCAGCGCCGAGAACTGGCGCAGTTCATCCAGCGTCAGGTCGGCCAGGTCGCAGCCTTTCTGTTCGCAGGTGCGCACTGCATGCGCGACCGCTTCATGCGCATCGCGGAAGGGCAGGCCCTTCTTCACCAGATAGTCGGCGAGGTCGGTCGCCGTCGCATAGCCTTGCAGCGCGGCCGAGCGCATCGCGTCCGGCTTCACGGTGATGCCGCCGGCCATGTCAGCGAAGATGCGCAGCGTATCGATCACGGTATCGACGGTATCGAACAGCGGTTCCTTGTCTTCCTGGTTGTCCTTGTTGTAGGCCAGCGGCTGGCCCTTCATCAGCGTCAGCAGCGAGATCAGGTGGCCGTTCACGCGGCCGGTCTTGCCGCGCGCGAGTTCGGGTACGTCCGGGTTTTTCTTTTGCGGCATGATCGACGAGCCGGTGCAGAAGCGGTCGGCGATGTCAATGAAGCCCACGCGCGGGCTCATCCAGATCACCAGCTCTTCCGACAGGCGCGACACATGCGTCATCACCAGCGCGGCAGCGGCGCAGAATTCGATCGCGAAGTCACGGTCCGACACGGCATCCAGCGAGTTGTGGCACACGTCTTCGAAGCCCAGCGTCTGCGCGACGCGTTCGCGGTCGATCGGGAAGGTGGTGCCGGCAAGGGCTGCTGCGCCCAGCGGCAGGCGGTTGACGCGCTTGCGGCAGTCGGCCATGCGCTCGGCATCGCGGCCGAACATTTCGACATAGGCCAACATGTGGTGGCCGAAGGTGACCGGCTGCGCGACCTGCATGTGCGTGAAGCCGGGCAGGATGGTGTCGGCATTCTTTTCGGCGAGATCGACCAGCGCAAGGCGCAGACTCTTCAGCAGGCCGAGGATGTCGTCGATCGCGGAGCGCATGTACAGGCGGATGTCGGTCGCGACCTGGTCATTGCGCGAACGGCCCGTGTGCAGGCGCTTGCCGGCGTCGCCGACCAGCTCGGTCAGGCGCTTCTCGACGTTCAGGTGCACGTCTTCGAGGTCGAGCAGCCATTCGAACTTGCCGCCGTCGATCTCGGACAGGATTTGCGCCATGCCGCGCTGGATCGCTTCGTAATCCTGCTGGCTGATGATCTGCTGGTGCGCGAGCATTTCCGCATGCGCGAGCGAGCCCTGGATATCGACATGCGCGAGGCGCTTGTCGAAGAACACCGACGCGGTGTAGCGCTTGACGAGGTCGGACACGGGCTCGGAGAAGCGGGCGGACCAGGCTTCGGATTTCTTGGCAAATTGATCGTTCATGGGAATCGTGCGGGGGCGCGCCGGGCCGGGATGGCCGCGCAGAGGTGACAAAGACCCGGATTATAGAGGATGCGCCCCTGGTGCCGCCGCCTGTGGGCGAGCGGCAAAGCGGTGCAGGGCGGACACCGGAAGGCGGCGGGTGCGGCCGTCCGGGCGGGCAGTGCCAGGGGGGAGGCGGGCTGAGGGGCGGGTTGGGGGCGGTGCGGGCACGCAGCGCCACCCCCGGCAGGATCAGCCGGTGTTGCGCAAACCTGCCGCCACGCCGTTGATGGTCATGTGGATGCCGCGGTGCACGCGGATATCCGGCTCCTTGCCCTGTTCCTTCCAGGCGCGGTGGCGCTTCACCAGTTCCACCTGCAAGTGGTTCAGCGGATCAAGGTAAGGGAAGCGGTTCTTGATCGAGCGTGCCAGGGTCGGATTTTGTGCGAGACGGTCCTTGCTGCTGGTGGCCAGCGACAGGCAGCTCAGTGTCAGCTCATGTTCGGCGACGATGCGCTTGAAGATCGCATTGCGCAGCTTCTTGTCCGCCACCAACCCGGCGTAGCGCGATGCCACCGCGAGGTCGGTCTTGGCCAGCACCATGTCCATGTTCGATAGCAGCGTCGAGAAGAACGGCCATTCCTTGACCATGGCCTTCAGCGTGGCCAGCTTCTTCGTCTTCGGGCCGCTGTGTTCGTCGGCCAGCCACTGGCTGACCGCGCTGCCGAAGCCGAACCAGCCCGGCAGCAGCAGGCGGCACTGGCCCCACGAGAAGCCCCAGGGGATGGCGCGCAAGTCTTCGATGCGGCGCGTCGATTTGCGCGACGCCGGGCGTGAACCGATATTGAGTTCGGCAATCTCGGCGATTGGCGTCGCTGCAAAGAAGTAATCGGTGAAGCCCGGCGTGTCGTACACGAGGTGGCGGTAGGCACGGTAGGCATACTCGGACAGCGTCTCCATCACACGCTCGAACTCGGCCAGACGCTTGGCGCGCTTGCCGTCGGTCAGCGGCGGGGTCAGGCTCGCTTCCATCACGGCAGCCACCACCAGTTCGAGGTTGCGGCGGCCGATCTCGGGGTTGGAGAATTTGGATGCAATGATCTCGCCCTGCTCGGTCAGGCGGAACTGGCCGTTCACGGTGCCGGCCGGCTGCGCGAGGATGGCCTCATGGCTGGGGCCGCCGCCACGGCCGACGGTGCCGCCGCGTCCATGGAACAGGCGCAGCTTCACTTCATGCTTCTCGAATACCTGCACCAGCGATACCTCGGCCTTGTACAGTTCCCAGTTCGAGGTCAGGAAGCCGCCATCCTTGTTCGAATCCGAATAGCCGAGCATCACTTCCTGCAACTGGCCTTGCTGGCGCACCAGTTCGCGCACCATCGGGATAGCCAGCAAGCCATCCATGATGCCGGGCGCATTGCGCAAATCCGGAATGGTTTCGAACAGCGGGATCACCATCAGCTGCGCATCTGGCGCTTTATCGTTCGTCCCGACATGCATCAGCCCGGCTTCGCGCTGCAGCAGGAAGACTTCCAGCAGATCGGACACGGTCTCGGTGTGCGAGATGATGTAGTTGCGGATTGCGCGGCTGCCGAACTGCTCGCGGATCTGGCGCGCAGCTTTCAGCACGCCCAGTTCCGACACGGTTTCGTCCGAATAAGCGAGGTAAGGCGAGCGCAGCAGGCGCGGCTGTTCCAGCTCGGCCAGCAGCAGCATCACTTTCTCTTGCTCGGACAGGTCCGCATAGTCCGGGCAGACGCCGGCGGCACGGAACAGCTCGGCCAGCACGCGCTCGTGCACGTCCGAACTCTGGCGCATGTCCAGCGTCGCGAGGTGGAAGCCGAAGATCTCGGCGGCGCGGCGCAGGGTGTTCAGGCGCGGGCGCGTCAGCGCGAGGCCATGGTTGCCGCGCAGCGATTCGCCGATCACGTCCAGCTCGGCGATGAATTCCTCCGCGTTCGCATACGGCGGCGCCGCGCCCACTTCCTGGCGCAGGATGTTGTGCACGCCGAGCTTGCGGGCCGTGGCGGCCAGCCGCGCGTAGACGCCGATCAGCGCGCGGCGATACGGTTCGTCGGTGCGGTGCGGTGAATTGTCCGGCGAGGCATCGGCCATCGCCTCCAGCGCAGGGCTGACCGACACCAGCAGCGTCGAGATCGACAGTGCCGCGCCCAGCGCATGCACTTCATCGAGGTAGAAATCGAAAATCGTGGTCGACTGGCGCGACAGCGCGCGCGTCATCGTCGACGCATTCACGTTCGGGTTGCCGTCGCGGTCGCCGCCAATCCAGCTGCCCATCTGCACGAAGGGCGGCAGCTTCAGCGTGCGCAGGTTCGGGTATTGCGCGAGCACCTCTTCCTCGATGTCATCCATCAGTCCCGGCAATTCGCGCAGGAAGGTGATGCGGTAGTAGGAGAGCGCGTTTTCGATCTCGTCATCCACCGTCAGGCGCGAGTAGCGCAGCATGCGGGTCTGCCACAGTTGGGCAATCTCGGCATGCAGCAGTTGGGCATTGCGCTGCTTTTCGCGCGCCGTCATCGGCAGGTCGCGCAGCGCCAGCAGGCGCGCGATTTCGCGGCCGGCATCGAGGATGCTCTTGCGCTGCACCTCGGTCGGGTGCGCGGTCAGCACCGGCGATACCAGCGCGTCATGGAAGAAGCCCTGCACTGCCTTGCCTGCCACGCCGGCCGTGTCCAGCTTCGACAAGGTGGCAGCCACGCTGCCGGCCTGCGGTGCCGAACCTGCCAGCAGGTGCGCACGGCGGCGGCGGTTGTGATGCTGGTCTTCGGCGATGTTGGCCAGATGCGAGAAGTAAGAGAAAGCGCGCACCACCGAATTGGTCTGGTCGCGCGTCAGCTTCTTCAGCAACTTGTCGAGTTCGGCGCCGGCCTGCGGGTCGGTGTCACGGCGGAATTTGACCGCGGTCTGGCGTATGGTCTCGACGATCTCGTACACCGTCTCGCCTTCCTGGTGGCGGATCACCTCGCCCAGCAGTCGGCCGAGCAGGCGAATGTCTTCCTTCAGCGGCGCATCCTTGTCCTGCGACCTGGAGCGCGTCGTGCTGGCTTTGGCGGCTGGGGTGGATATGGCGGTCGTGCCGCCGGAAGTACGGGAGGGGCGTGCAGCAGCAGTCTTTTGTTGGGCCATGGCAGTGTCAGGAGGGGCAGGCGGCAGATCTGCGCAGGGGGCGCATGATAAAATCCGCCGGTTTTTAGCGTTTCCCATCCCCGGTCGATACGCGCCGCGACGACCCCTGAAGAGAGTCCCCCAATTGAACGCATCGTTTACCGGAAAACTGGTGATCGCCTCGCGCGAGAGCCGGCTCGCCATGTGGCAGGCCGAAAATGTTCGGGCTCGCTTGCTTGAATTATATCCTCACAGCACCGTCGAAATTCTCGGCATGACCACGCGTGGCGACCAGATCCTCGATCGCACGCTCTCCAAGGTCGGCGGCAAGGGGCTGTTCGTCAAGGAGCTCGAAGTCGCGATGCACGAAGGTCGCGCCGACCTGGCCGTGCATTCGCTGAAGGACGTGCCGATGGAGCTGCCCGAAGGTTTCGAGCTGGCCGCCATCCTCGAGCGCGAAGACCCGCGCGATGCTTTCGTGTCCAATGATTACGCGTCGCTGGCCGACCTGCCGGCCGGCGCCGTGGTCGGTACCAGCAGCCTGCGCCGTCAGTCGCTGATCGCGGCGCGCTTCCCGCAGTTGGTGATCCAGCCGCTGCGTGGCAACCTCGACACCCGCCTCGGCAAGCTCGACCGCGGTGAATATGCCGCCATCATCCTTGCCGCAGCCGGCCTCAAGCGCCTGGGCATGTCCCAGCGCATCCGCTCCTTCATCGAGCCGGAAGAGAGCCTGCCGGCACCGGGGCAGGGCGCGATGGCGATCGAGATCCCGTCCGGCCGTCCCGAACTGAATGCGCTGCTCGCGCCGCTAAATCACATCGATACCGAGCGCGCGGTACGCGCCGAGCGCCAGCTGTCGCGCACCTTCGGCGGCAGCTGCCAGATTCCACTCGCTGCTTTCGCAACCGTCGATGGCAATGCGATGCGCCTGCGCGCCATGGTCGCCACGCCTGATGGCAAGCGCATCGCGCAGGCCGACATCAACGGCGCTGCCGAAGCGCCCGAGGCCATGGGAGTCCAGATCGCGCGCGAACTGGAAGCGCAGGATGCGACGTCCATCCTCGCCGAATGCAAGACGGCCGAATAAGCGCCGGACTGCCTGCCCGCACCCGTCTTCCGGCCTGAGCTTCAATGACCGTGCCGAAACACCGCCCGCCCGTCGTCATTACCCGCCCGCGCGCTCAGGCCGAGCCGCTGGCGGCGCGCCTCACCGCGCTGGGCATCGATGCCCGCATCTTCCCGTTGCTGGATATCGCTCCGCTACCAGCGGGATCGGCCCGCGAGGCTGCGCTCAAGTCCGCGCTGGGCCATCTGTCCGACTATGCGCTGGTGGCCTTCGTCAGCCCGAATGCGATTGATGCGGCGTTTGCGCATATCGATGCCTGGCCGGCCGGCGTGATTGCCGCCGTTGTCGGCGACAGCAGCCGGCAGGCGCTGGCGCGGCATGGGGTTACCGACGCCAATGCCAGCGTGGCCAGCCCCATCGATCCAGAACGTACCGATTCCGAAACTCTGCTTCAGGTACTCGACCTGCCGGCGCTGAAAGGCAAGAAGGCCCTGATCGTGCGCGCCGAAACCGGCCGTGAATTGCTGGCTGACCGCTTGCGCGAAGCCGGCATCGAAGTCGAACAGGTTGCAGCCTACCGCCGCGGCGCGCCCGTGCTGAATGAAGCCCGGTGCGTCGATTTGCTAAGCCTGGTCGCCGCGGGAGCCCACTGGGTGATTACCAGTTCCGAGGCGCTGCGTCACCTGCAGGCAATGGTGCAGCAGGCCGGTGCCGTCATGGGCGATCCGCCGGGCGGTCAGTCGGGCGCCAAGGCGGCGTGGCAGGCCATGCGGCGCCAGACCCTGGTCGTGCCGCACCCGCGCATCGCCGAAACGGCGCAGTCCCTGGGTTTTGACACTGTTTTACATACCGGATCAGGTGACGAGGCGCTGATTACCGCGATACAAGCGATACAATCGCGTTCATGAGCGAAACCCACGATCCCAAAGGCGCGGGCAACCAGCCCGGCGGTGCCGCTGAAGCAGCGAGCCCTGCCGCGGCGTCATCGGTGACACCCGCAGCAGTACCTGCAGCAAGCTCTGCAAACACACCCTCGGCTGCCCCGGCTGCGGCTTCCGGCCAGCCTGACGCTGCGCCGGCCGGCGTCGCACCTGCTGCGGCATCCGCTGCTGATGTCGGCACCGGTACCGGCGCCAACTCAGCTGCCGACACCGATACCGCCACCGGTGCCGACATTGGTTCCGACACGGGTTCCGACTCTCTAAAATCGACCGCCAACGCTCCCGAAGATACCGACGGGCTCGCTTACCGTCGTCCGGCCTGGCGCCCGCGTATGCCGCGCCTGTTCGAGACCCGCGAAGGTCGCCTCAAATTTGCTGCCGTCGCGTTCGCCGGCCTGTTCGTCTGGCAGTGGTGGAGTTCGCGCATCGAAGTCTCCGACCTGCGCCGCGAAGTCGCGCAGCGCCTGCAGAGCGGCGAGAACCTCAACAGCCAGACCAAGCTGGTGGCCGATCGGGTCGACGATGACCTGCGCGTCTTGCAGGGCAAGGTATCGGTACTGGAAGCCAAGCAGCTCGAATCGCAGAGCCAGCAGATCGCGCTCGAACAGCTGTACCGCGACCTGGCCAAGAACCGTGATGACTGGGCGCTGGCCGAGATCGAACAAGTGCTGTCGACCGCCAGCCAGCAATTGCAGCTGGCCGGCAATGTGCGCGGCGCGTTGATCGCCTTGCAGAATGCCGATGCGCGCCTGTCGCGTGCCGACCGTCCGCAATTTATCGCCATTCGCCGCGCGCTGGCGCAGGACATGGACAAGCTCAAGAGCCTGCCCAGCGTCGACCTGACCGGCGTCGCCGTCCGCCTCGATGCGCTGATTGCGCAGATCGATGGCATGCCCCTGTTGGCCGACGAAAAGCCGGCCGTCGTGCCGCCGCCGCCCAAGACCAAACTGGTGCAGGTGCCCAAGCCCGAGCCCAAGTCCGCGTATGACTGGCGCGTCGAACTGCAGGAGCGCTGGAATATGTGGAGCGCGGACATGTGGAATGACATCCGTCAGCTGGTGCGCGTGCGCACCGTCACCACGCCGGATGCCTTGCTGCTGTCGCCGGGCCAGGCCTTCTTCGCGCGCGAAAACCTGAAGCTGCGGCTGCTGAATGCGCGCATGGCGCTGTTGTCGCGCAATGACGCGGCGTTCCGCAGCGACCTGGCCGAGGCTGATCGCACGCTGCAACGCTACTTCGACACCCGTGCCCGCTCCACGCAGGCCGGCCGCGAAGTGATCAAGCAATTGCAGGAGAGCCCGCTCAGCATCGAGATGCCGACCCTGTCGACCAGCCTGGCAGCGGTGCGCCAGTCGCGTACCCGCCCGTAAGGATAGACGGCAATGCGCTTCTACCTCTGGCTGCTCTCCCTGTTCGCATCGGCCATCGGCCTCGCGGTGCTGGCTCGCTACAACCCGGGCAATGTGGTGCTGTTCTATCCGCCTTACCGGGTCGATTTCTCGCTGAATTTCTTCCTCGTGGTACTGGTCGTGAGCTTTGCGCTGCTGTTCGTGCTGATCTCCACCGTGCGCGCCACGATCGCCATGCCGCGCCGCGTCAGCGAGTACCGCAGCCGCCGCCAGTTGCTGTCCTCCGGCCGCGCCTTGCAGGACGCACTGAAGGCCTATCTCGAGGGCCGCTTCGGCCGCGCCGAGAAATCCGCCGCGCGTGCCGCCGAGTCCACCGAGTATGCCGGCCTCGCAGCGCTGCTGGCGGCGCGCGCTGCACAGCGCATGCAGCAGCCGCAGCGCCGCGACCGCTGGCTGGCCGAGGCCGAGCAGCACAGCGAACTGCGCACCGCACGGCTGGTGACCATGGTCGATTTGCTGGCCGAAGACAACAAGGCAACCGACGCCGCGCTCGACGTCCTGAAGGAGCTGAACGCCAGCGGCGTGCGCCATGCGCATGCGCTGCGCCTGGCGCTGAAGGTCAATCAGAATGCGCGCAACTGGCCCGAAGTGCTGCGACTGGTGAAACTGCTCGACAAGCATGGGGTGCTGCATCCGACCTTGTCGCGCCGCCTGCGCGACCTGGCCTATGAAGCGATGCTGCCCAAGGCCGCCGAGGATGCCGAGGCGCTGAAAAAGCTGTGGTCCACGGTCCCCAGCACCGATCGGCAGAGCCCGAGCGTGGCCGCGCTGGCCGCGAATGCATTCATGAAAATCGGCCTGCAGCAGGAAGCGGCCGACATCCTGCAGCGCGCACTGGCCGTGCAATGGGATGCGCGTCTGCTGCGCGCTTACCGTCATTGTGCGGCGCCCGAAGGTTCGGCGACCTTGCTCGACCAGATCGAGCGCTGCGAGCACTGGCTGCGCGAGCGTCCGAACGATACCGAACTGTCGCTGGTGCTGGGCACGCTGTGCCTGAAGCAGAAGCTGTGGGGCAAGGCGCAGCGCCATCTGGAGCAGACGGTGCTCGGCGCGACCGATCGCGCCATCCTGCAGGAAGCGCACCTGCGGCTGGCGCAGATGTACGAAGCCACCAGCCAGCCGGACGCGGCAGCCACTCATTTCCGCCAGTGCGCACTGGCGACCCTGCCACCCTCGGCGCGGCGCTGATGTAAGGGAATGGAAAGCCGTCCGGGCTATAATCTCGGGTTTTGCTTCTCTTAATTTTCCGAGGAACCCGATGAGCCTGAATAACGTCCCCTCCGGCCGCGACCTGCCGAACGATTTCAACGTCGTGATTGAAATCCCGATGAATGCCGACCCGATCAAGTACGAAGTCGACAAGGAATCCGGCGCGCTGTTCGTGGACCGTTTCATGGGCACCGCCATGCACTATCCGTGCAACTACGGTTACGTGCCGCACACCATCGCCGACGATGGCGACCCGGTGGACGTGCTGGTCATCACCCCGTTCCCGCTGATCCCGGGCGTCGTCGTCCGTTGCCGCCCGATCGGCGTGCTGAAGATGACCGATGAATCAGGCGGCGACGCCAAGGTGCTGGCTGTGCCGGTCGACAAGGTGCTGCCGATCTATACCCACTGGCAAAAGCCGGAAGACCTGAACGACCTGCGCCTGCAGCAGATCCAGCACTTCTTCGAGCATTACAAGGACCTGGAGCCGGGCAAGTGGGTCAAGGTCGACGGCTGGTATGGCCCGGATGACGCACGCGCCGAGATCATGGGTGGCGTCGAAGCCTACAAGAAGGCATCGAGCAAGCCGAACTTCTGATCGCGCTGCATGATGTAAAAAAGCCGCCCTCGGGCGGCTTTTTTTTCGTCAACTGTCGCGCGTTACCGGGAGCGTGATGGTCAGGGCGCGCCGGTCTTGAACGGATTGCGTTCGTTGAGCTCGTCCATGTACGCGAGAATGCCCTTGCCTTCCTGAGCAAGGAAGCGCTCCACCGCATCAGAGAACGCAGGATGCGCGAGCCAGTGCGCCGACCAGGTCTGCTGCGGCAGGAAACCGCGCGCCATCTTGTGCTCGCCCTGCGCGCCGCCCTCGAAGGCGGGAATGCGGTTGGCGATGCAGAACTCCAGCGGCTGGTAATACGCGGTCTCGAAGTGCAGGCAGGGATGCTGCTCGATGCAGCCCCAGTAGCGGCCATACAGCGCCTTGTCGTCATACACCAGCAAAGAGGATGCGATCGGCTTGCCTTCACGCTCGGCGATCGCCAGCAGCAGGTTGTGCGGCATCGTTTCGCCGATGCTGCGGAAGAAATCCAGGTTCAGGTAGGGCGTCGACCAGTGCGCCTTGTAGGTATTGTCGTAGCAGCGCTTGAAGAAACGCCAGTCGGCATCGGTCGCATCTTCGCCGCGCAGCTGGCGCAGTGTGATGCCGGCCTCGGCAACCTTGCGGCGCTCGGCGCGGATATTCTTGCGCTTCTTCATTTCCAGCGTCGACAGGAACTGCTCGAAGCTGTCATAGCCTTCGTTCTGCCAGTGGAATTGCACGCCCTTGCGCAGCAGGAAGCCGGCCGCCTCCAGTTGCTGCGCTTCCGCTTCGGTGGGATACAGGACGTGCGTGGATGACAGGCCGCTGGCCTGCTGCACGCCTTGCAGCGCATCGATGAGCGCGGCGCGCGCATGCGCGTCGATGGCCAGCAGACGGTTGCCTGACACGGGCGTGAACGGTATGGCCGACAGCAGCTTCGGGTAATAGTCGAGGCCATTGCGCTTGTACGCATCGGCCCAGGCCCAGTCGAACACGTATTCGCCATAGGAATGGAATTTGGCGTACATCGGCAGTGCGGCAGCAAGCCGTCCATGGTCACCGTCCCCTTCGTCCTCGATCCACAGCGTCAGGTACTGCGGCTGCCAGCCGGTATCTTCGGCCGCGCTGCCGGATGCATGCAGCGCATGCAGGAACGCATAGGAGAGGAAAGGATTCGGCGCCGATTGCGCAGCCACCAGCGCATCCCAGGCCGGCTGGCCGGCCTCGGCGAGAGAGCTGAGTATGCGCGTGCGATAATTCCGTTTTATTGAGCCCATCGTCGGGTACAGGCATTCCAGCCATTCATTGCCCGGCCTTGCCCGGGAACCAGCCAGCATCGAGCATCAGCGCCCCATGTCCGTCATCGTAGCCATCGCACAGATCAACAGCACCGTCGGCGACCTCGCAGGCAACAGCGAACGCATTGCGGTCGCCGCCAGGCGCGCAGCCGACCAGGGCGCCGACATCGTGTTGACGCCTGAACTCTCGCTGGTGGGGTATCCGCCGGAAGACTTGCTGCTGCGCCGCTCATTCTACGCAAAATCCTCGGCGGCGTTGACCGCTCTGGCTGCCGAACTGTCAGGCCTGAAGGGCTTGCACGTGATCGTCGGCCATCCCTTGACCGAAGAGGGCAGCGATGGCGAGTTCGTGAACTACAACGCTGCCTCGGTGCTGAAGGAAGGCGCGATCGTCGCCACCTACCGCAAGCATGCGCTGCCGAACTACACGGTGTTCGACGAAAAGCGCTACTTCACGCCGTCCGACGAGGCCTGCACCTTCGATGTGAAGGGGACGCGCTTCGCCATCAATATCTGCGAAGACACCTGGTTCCCCGACATGCCCGCCAAGGCGAAAGCCGCCGGCGCGCAAGTGCTGCTGGTGCCGAATGCCTCGCCGTACCACATGAACAAGGAGCACTTGCGCATCGAAGTGATGCGCGAGAACGTCAGCAGCCGCGGCATGGCCCTGGTCTATGCGAACCTGTACGGCGCGCAGGACGAGCTGGTGTTCGATGGCGCTTCCTTCGTGCTCGATGCCACTGGCGAACTGCGCGCACAACTCAAGCATTTCGACGAAGACTTTGCGCTGGTGCGTTTCGACGGCGCAGTGCCGCAGCCGCAGCCGCTGCCCGAGCCGCTGTCCATCGAGGCGCAGGTCTATGCTGCGCTGGTCACTGGCGTGCGCGACTATGTCACCAAGAACGGCTTCCCGGGCGCCATCATCGGCCTGTCCGGCGGCGTTGATTCGGCGCTGACGCTGGCCATCGCCGTCGATGCGCTGGGCGCGGACAAGGTAAGGGCGGTGATGATGCCGTCGCCGTACACGGCTGAAATCTCATGGATCGATTCGCGCGACATGGTCGAGCGCATTGGCGTGCGCTATGACGAAGTGCCGATCGCCGATTGCTTCGACGCCTTCCGGCGCTCGCTGGCCTTCGAATTCGAAGGCTTGCCCGAGGACGCTACCGAAGAGAACATCCAGGCCCGCATCCGCGGCACGATGCTGATGGCGCTGTCCAACAAGACCGGCGCGATCGTCCTGACCACGGGTAACAAGAGCGAGATGGCCACCGGCTATTGCACGCTGTACGGCGACATGGCCGGTGGCTATGCCGTGATCAAGGACATCGCCAAGACCCTGGTCTACCGGCTCTGCCATTACCGAAATGGCATCGGCGACGTCATTCCCGAGCGCATCCTGACCCGCGCGCCGTCGGCCGAGCTGCGCCCGAACCAGACCGACCAGGACTCGCTGCCGCCCTACGAGGTGCTCGATGGCATACTCCGGCTATACATGGAGGAGGGGCAGGGCGTTGCGGAACTGCTGGCCGCCGGGTATCGTAAGGAGGATGTCGAGCGCATTACCCGGCTGATCAAGATCAACGAGTACAAGCGCCGCCAGGCCCCGGTGGGTCCGCGCATCACGCACCGTGCGTTTGGTCGCGACTGGCGTTACCCGATCACCTCGAAGTTCAGAGAATAAGCAACCTACATCGTCATTATCCGAAACAGGAGATCCCGTGAAGCACATCACCGCCATCATCAAGCCGTTCAAACTCGACGAAGTGCGCGAGTCGCTCGCCGCCGTCGGCGTCAACGGCCTGACCGTCACCGAAGTCAAGGGTTTCGGCCGCCAGAAGGGCCACACCGAGCTTTACCGCGGCGCCGAGTACGTGGTGGACTTCCTGCCGAAAGTGAAGGTCGAGGCCGTGGTCGCCGAAGACGTGCTGGACCACGCGGTGGAAGCCATCGTCAAGGCCGCCCGTACCGGCAAGATCGGTGACGGCAAGATCTTCGTGCAGAACATCGAGCAGGTCATCCGTATCCGTACCGGCGAGACCGGCACTGACGCAGTCTGACGCAGCGATGCTGTGTGCTCCCGGCTGCTGCCGGTAGCAGACAACAAGAAAACCCGGCCTTGGCCGGGTTTTTTGTTGTTCATCCTTTGAGCAGCACCATCAGCGCGCCACTGCCGCCATCGGCGGCACGCGCCTGGCAGAAGGCAATCACTTCCTCCTTCTGCACCAGCCAGTTCCTGACCTTGTTCTTCAGCACCGGCTTCTTGTTCAGCGAACCCAGGCCCTTGCCGTGGATGATGCGCACGCAGCGAAAGCCGCGCTTCATCGCATCGCGCACGAACTCCGCGACGGCCTCGCGCGCTTCGTCCACTCGCAGGCCGTGCAGGTCGAGCTGGTTTTGCGTGACCCAGCCACCGCCGCGCAGCTTCCGCATCACGTCCGGCCCGATGCCGGAGCGTGCATAGGACAGCGTGTCGTCAGTTTCGAGCAGGGTGTCGATGGAAAACTCGTCCGACAGCGATTCCTGCAGCACCGCGGCATCATCGGCGATGCGCTGGCGCGCAACCGGCGGGGGCTTCGGCGCATCGGCATGCACGCGGCCGGGCACATTCAGGGGCTTCACATGGCCGATGCTGTCTCGGAACAGGTTGGCTTCGCGTGCGAGCTGTTCGTCGCGTTCGCGGCGCTGGCGCTCGGCCTCGGCCGTGGCGGCAGCCCTTTCTTTGAGGCGCTGTTGAAACGCCTTGAGTTCTGCGAGGTCCTTCATCGCGGGCTCCTCGTGGGACATTGCGGCGCTGGCCGCAAAGGGGTGTTACCAGGTTCGGGCGGGCGGCGACGTCGGGCCGCCGCCCGCTTGCTGCTATTTACTCTTGCGCCTCCAGGAAGCGCTGCGCATCCAGTGCGGCCATGCAGCCGGTGCCGGCGCTGGTGATTGCCTGGCGGTATACGTGGTCTTGCACGTCACCGGCCGCGAACACGCCCTCGACCGAGGTCATGGTCGCCATGCCTTCGTTGCCGCTCTTGGTCACGATGTAACCGTTGTTCATCTCCAGCTGGCCATCGAAGATGCCGGTGTTCGGCTTATGACCGATCGCGATGAACAGGCCGTGCACCGTCACCGGGGTCACTTTGCCGTCGACGGTCGACTTGATGTTGATACCGGTGACGCCGCTGGTGTCGCCCGTCACCTCGTCCAGCGTGTGATTCCAGTGGATCTCGACCTTGCCTTCGGCGACCTTGGCCATCAGGCGGTCGATCAGGATGGGCTCGGCGCGGAATTTGTCACGGCGGTGGATGACGGTGACCTTCTTGGCGATGTTCGACAGGTACAGGGCCTCTTCCACGGCAGTGTTGCCGCCGCCGACCACGGCCACGTCCTGGTTCTTGTAGAAGAAGCCGTCGCAGGTCGCGCAGGCCGACACGCCCTTGCCCATGAACGCTTCTTCCGACGGCAGGCCCAGGTACTGGGCCGAAGCACCAGTAGCGATGATCAGCGCATCGCAGGTGTAGGTGCCGGCGTCGCCTTCGAGGCGGAACGGCTTTTCCTTCAGGTGCGTGGTGTGGATGTGATCGAAGATGATCTCGGTCTTGAAGCGCTCGGCATGCTGCAGCAGGCGCTGCATCAGCTCGGGGCCCTGCACACCCATCGGGTCGCCCGGCCAGTTCTCGACATCGGTCGTGGTCATCAGCTGGCCGCCCTGCTCGACGCCGGTGACCAGCACCGGGTTCAGGTTGGCGCGGGCCGCGTAGACGGCGGCGCTATAACCGGCGGGGCCGGAACCAATGATCAGGACGCGTGCGTGTTTGGAGCTGGACATGGGACTCTTCTGAAATCAACAATAAAAAACAGAGCTGCGCGACAAACCAGCGCAAATCCTGTAGACATGCGCACCTGTCTCCCCCGCTGGAATACTTGTAAGGATGTTTCTGCGACGGGATGGCTGCCCGGAACGGGTATCATCTCGACTTGAAGAATCGCGCAGCGTTCAGGCACCTGTTCCTGCACGAAATCCAACCGACATTATAGTGGAAGTAGGGTTCCGTCTCAGGGCGGCCCCCGACCCCGGCATACATGACCCGAGCCAGTTCTCCCTTCGCCCGTCCGGCCCCCGATAACGCCCCCGATCCGCTGCCGAATCGCCTGATCCGCCTGCTGTCCGAGGCGCGCTGGGTCGCTTTTGCGGTGCTTGGCATCTACCTGATCCTGGTGCTGTACACCTACGCGCCGGGCGATTCGGGCTGGTCGCAGGCCGGCATGGGCGGCAAGCCCCTGAACTGGGGCGGCAGCGCCGGCGCCTGGCTGGCCGACCTGATGCTGTACGTGTTCGGCTTTTCTGCGTGGTGGTTCTGCGTGGCGCTGGTGGCTTCGGTCTGGTTCAGCTATCGCAGGCTGGCGCAGCGTTTCCTGCTGCAGCGCCAGCCGGACCAGCCGCACCGCTACGAAATGGCGATCCGCACCGGCGGCTTCGTGCTGATGGTGCTGGGCAGCTCGGGTATCGAATTCGTGCGCATGTACTCGATGAAGGTCAAGCTGCCGCGCGACCCGGGTGGGGTGCTGGGCGAGATGTTCGGCGGTTTTGCGCAAGCGGTACTCGGCTTCAATGGCGGCACGCTGGTGCTGCTGGCGCTGTTCGGCCTCGGTTTCTCGCTGTGCTTCCATGTGTCGTGGATGGCGGTGGCCGAGAAGCTGGGCGGCGCGATCGAGAGCTTTGCGCAATGGGCGATGCAAATGTACGCCGCGCGCCAGGACCGCAAGATTGGCCAGGAAGCCGTGGTCAAGCGCGAAGAAATAGTCGTCAAGGAGCGCGAAAAGATCGTCGAGGCGACACCGATACAGATCGTGCCGCAGGTAGTCAACGTGCCCAGGTCCGAGCGCGTGCAGAAAGAAAAGCAGGTCTCGCTGTTCCTCGACCTGCCCGACACCAACCTGCCGCCGTTGTCGCTGCTCGACGAGCCGCCGCTCGAGCAGGAGACCGTCAGCGTCGAAACGCTGGAATTCACCAGCCGCCTGATCGAGAAAAAGCTCGGCGACTTCGGCGTCGAAGTGAAGGTCGTGGCCGCCTACCCGGGCCCGGTCATCACCCGCTACGAGATCGAGCCTGCCACCGGCGTCAAGGGCAGCCAGATCGTCAACCTCGCGCGCGACCTTGCGCGGGCGCTGTCGCTGACCTCGATCCGCGTGGTCGAGACCATCCCGGGCAAGAACTACATGGGCCTGGAACTGCCGAACCCGAAGCGCCAGATCGTGCGCCTGTCCGAGATCGTCGGCTCCAAGGTCTACAACGACAATGCATCGCTGCTGACCGTCGGCCTCGGCAAGGACATCGCCGGCCATCCGGTGGTGGCCGACCTCGCGAAGATGCCGCACCTGCTGGTGGCTGGTACCACCGGTTCCGGCAAGTCGGTGGGCATCAACGCAACCATTCTCTCGCTGCTGTACAAGGCCGACCCGAACCAGGTGCGCCTGATCCTGATCGACCCGAAGATGCTGGAACTGTCTATCTACGAAGGCATCCCGCACCTGCTGGCGCCAGTCGTCACCGACATGCGCCAGGCCGGCCATGCACTGAACTGGGCCGTCAATGAGATGGAGCGCCGCTACAAGCTGATGTCCAAGCTGGGCGTGCGTAACCTGGCCGGCTTCAACCAGAAGATCGCCGACGCCGAGAAGAAGGAAGAAAAAATCCCCAACCCCTTCAGCCTGACGCCGGATGCGCCGGAGCCGCTGGAGAAGCTGCCGACGATCGTCATCATCATCGACGAACTGGCCGACCTGATGATGGTGGTTGGCAAGAAGGTTGAAGAGCTGATCGCGCGTATCGCGCAAAAGGCACGTGCGGCCGGCATTCACCTGATCCTCGCCACGCAGCGTCCGTCGGTGGACGTGATCACCGGCCTGATCAAGGCCAACGTGCCGACCCGTATCGCCTTCCAGGTCAGCAGCAAGATCGACTCGCGCACCATTCTTGACCAGATGGGCGCCGAGACCCTGCTCGGCATGGGTGACATGCTGTACATGCCGCCGGGTACCGGCCTGCCGGTGCGCGTGCACGGTGCCTTCGTGTCCGACGATGAAGTGCACCGCGTGGTCGAGCACCTGAAGTCGCAGGGCGAGCCGAACTACATCGAAGGCATCCTCGAAGGCGGCGTCGCCGAAGAGGGCGGCGAGCTCGGCGCCAACGGTGAACCTTCAGGTGAAGCCGACCCGATGTACGACCAGGCGGTGGCTGTCGTGCTGAAGAACCGTCGCGCATCGATCTCGCTGGTGCAGCGCCACCTGCGCATCGGCTACAACCGCGCTGCGCGGCTGCTGGAACAGATGGAGCAGAGCGGGTTGGTGTCGTCGATGCAATCGAATGGCAACCGCGAAATTCTGGTGCCGGCCTCCAGTCAGGAGTAAGTCAATGACCAAGCGTATGACCCGCGGCCTCGCTGCCTTCGCTGCCGGCGCAAGCAAAGCGGCCATGGCTGCAATCGCTGCTGCAGCGCTGATGCTGCCCGCACTGTCGCAGGCGGCCGCACTCGAGCAGTTCAAGGCCTTCGTCGCCAATACCAAAAGTGCGCGTGGCGATTTCTCGCAGCGCATGGTCAAGGAAGAGGGCGGCAAGCTGCGCGCCTCCAACCAGGCCAGCGGCAGCTTCCTGTTCTCGCGTCCGGGCAAGTTCATCTGGACTTACAAAAAGCCCTACGAGCAAGTGCTGCAGGCCGATGGCGAAAAACTCTACATGCATGACAAGGACCTGAACCAGGTCACCGTGCGCGCGCTGGGCAATGCGATCGGTTCGTCGCCGGCAGCCATCCTGTTCGGCAGCAATGACCTCGAAAAGAATTTCGCGCTGTCCGAGGCGGGCGAGAAAGAGGGCATCGAATGGCTGCAGGCGATCCCGAAAGCCAAGGACACCCAATTCGAAAAAATCGGCATAGGCCTCAAAGATGGCGTGCCGGTGGCGATGGAATTGCGCGATACCTTCGGTCAGGTATCGGTGCTGACCTTCACCAAATTCGAGAAGAACCCGTCGCTGCCCGCGACCCAGTTCCACTTCGTGATGCCCAAGGGCGCCGACGTGCTGCAGCAATGATGTTGAGGTGCTCCCTCTGCGCAGTCATCCCGGTGCAGACCGGGACCCAGCGTCTTTAGCGCATAACCAGCACAGCCCCAACCCAGCTCGACAAGCCTTGCCATGAATGCCCCCTTAGCCGAACGCTTGCGCCCGGCCACCCTCGATGACGTGATCGGCCAGCAGCACCTGCTGGGCGAAGGCAAGCCATTGCGCGTGGCCTTCGAATCCGGCCAGCCGCACTCGATGATCCTGTGGGGCCCGCCAGGCGTCGGCAAGACCACGCTCGCGCGGCTGATGGCGCAGGGCTTCCATGCTGAATTCATAGCGCTTTCGGCGGTGCTGTCCGGCGTGAAGGATATCCGCGAAGCGGTCGAGCGCGCGCAGCTCGCGCAAGCGACGTCCGGCCGCAAGACCATCTTGTTTGTCGATGAAGTCCACCGCTTCAACAAGAGCCAGCAGGATGCTTTCCTGCCGCATGTGGAAAGCGGCCTGTTCACCTTCATCGGTGCCACCACCGAGAACCCCTCGTTCGAAGTCAACAGCGCCTTGCTGTCGCGTGCCGCGGTCTATGTGCTGAAATCGCTCAGCGAAGAAGATCTGTCGCAGATGCTGGACCGCGCGCTGGCGCTGGACGGCCACATCGGTATCGCCGACGACGCCCGCCCCATGCTGGTGGCCAGCGCCGACGGCGATGGCAGGAAGCTGCTGAACAATACCGAGATCATGCTGCGCGCTGCCGCGCAAAAGAAGCAGGCGCAAATCGATGTGGCCCTGCTGCAGGAAAGCCTGGGCGATGCGCTGCGCCGCTTCGACAAGGGCGGGGACGCTTTCTACGACCAGATCTCGGCACTGCACAAATCCGTGCGCGGCTCCAACCCCGACGGCGCCTTGTACTGGCTGGTGCGCATGCTCGACGGTGGTGCCGACCCGCGCTACCTGTCGCGCCGGCTGATCCGCATGGCCGCCGAAGACATTGGCCTCGCCGACCCGCGTGCGCTCAGGCTGACGCTGGACGCTGCCGAAACCTATGAGCGCCTCGGTTCCCCCGAGGGCGAACTCGCACTGGCCGAGGCCGCCGTCTATCTTGCCTGTGCAGCGAAATCCAACGCCGTCTACAACGCGTACAACCAGGTGCGAGCGTTTATCGCCAAGGACAAGAGCCGCCCGGTGCCCGAGCACCTGCGTAATGCGCCGACAAAGCTGATGAAGCAGCTCGGCTACGGCAAGCTCTACCGCTATGCGCATGACGAGCCGGACGCCTATGCGGCCGGCGAGATCTATCTCCCCGAAGGACTGGGCGAAC
The DNA here is from genome assembly GCA_964634245.1 of uncultured Bifidobacterium sp. Classification (GTDB taxonomy): domain Bacteria; phylum Pseudomonadota; class Gammaproteobacteria; order Burkholderiales; family Burkholderiaceae_D; genus Pernthalerella. Next base: position 100,916 of record CAZWIE010000007.1, on the reverse strand, counting down.
CCGGCTGGTACCAGCCAACGCCGCGCGGGCTGGAGGGGAAGATAGGGGAGAAACTGGCTTACTTGCGTGAGCTGGACAGGGTGGCGCGCCAGAAGGCGAAATAGCTCAGCCATCCTCATGTAGCGGCTGCGAGTGCTGTTTGATCAAAACTTTCGATAGCCGCACACACCTTCACACCGTTGGAACCGTAACAGGGCAGCGCACACTTACCGCGCTCGAAGAATTTGCCGACCCCGCCATGCATGGCCTCGCGGCGAGGGTGGCACGTTCGTGATCATCTATCCCTGTACGGAAGTGTTCCATGAAAGCGCAATCCCGCAAGCTGTCGCTCGTTCCCGAATCATCGTTCAACACGACCGAGCTTCCTGCCACAACCGGGACGCAAACCGCCACCCTGGCACATACAGGCACAGCGCCGATGGCGGTCGATGCAGAAGCGGGCGCCCGCGCGCCAACGATGAGCATACGGTTCGATGCAGATGGGTCGTCGAACTCCAGCGATCTGGACGATGAATTGTTTTTTCTCATGTCGCTGGACAGCGCGCCATCTGTCGATGCACCCGTCGATACATCAATCGATACATCGGCCAAGACGCCTTCCGACGCCACGCACGGGAGCGAAGCAGGGCAGCATCGGCCTCGGTTGAACTGGCCGCCGCTAGCCGTCAGTTATCCCGTTCTCGTTGTGCCCGCCGAAAGGCTGGCTGTGATACGTAGCGCGAAGGATAGTGGCTTGTTCGTGCCGAGACAGCAGGGCCTATCCGGGCAAGGCCTTGATGTGGCGCTACGAGAGCATTGCATCGCGCCGCCGATGATTCCTGTACCAGCTGTTAATCCTGCGCCGACCAATGCACCACCCGGAACTGTCCCCTGTCATGCCGTGCTTGCCGAGAGGATGTCTGTTGACGGCGATGTCGTGCCAGCCATCGCCGAGGAAGACAGTGCCAGCCTGTCGGCGAGCAGCGACATTCTTGTGCAGTTGCGCACATGTCGGAGTGCGCTTGCTGCGTCAGGCAGTTGTGCCATGCAAGACCTGATCGGACTGTTGTCCGAGAACGGCGGCGCAAAGCATTCACGATTTTTCGGTGGGGAAGCTGCAAGAATCGACATCGCCCGCGAGCTTCTGGATCTGCTCGGCGACCTGGTCGCCATGGACGGCACGCCACAAGCCCGCTTCGACCAGGCAAGCCTCACGCATTTCGGCCTGAGCGTGCTCCAGTGGTGCGGGCGTTCCTCGTATGCGTTCAGAAGCCTCGATCATGTACAGCGCTATTCCGTGGGAGTGCAGGACATGGTTGACGAAAACATCATCAATACTCTCGTGCTGCTGGCCATGTGGCGCTCCGAGAAGATGCGGGATTTCATGCTCGGCACCTTCGAAAAAATTGATACAGAACTGAAGGAGCACTTCAGGATATCCACGAAATTCAGGATCCTCAGGCAATGGTCTGCCGGAGATGTCACGCTGAGCCCGGCAGAAATGATGGCGCTCTGTACGCTGAAGCTCAGCTCCAACACCAGCTCCGACCGGCTGCTGTTCCGAATCAGGAAGCATGCCGACCAGCTGTCACAGGTCGTCATGAATTATGGCGACAAGCAGGGCGCAAGCGCCGGCCTCATGATGCAGTGAGTCCCTTCCATGCATTCGAATTTCAGAGTGAATGATTGATGAGAGATCTTTCCTCGTGATTCACTTTTAGATTGTTTGTTCTGCTTTTCGCACTGCCGAGGTAATTTATTTCTGCGGTTCGTGAACCGCCCGTGTCTCGCACCCACTCAGCGTCTTTTCAAGCAGGCCTGGTGGCTGTGCAGACAAGGAGATCAGCAATGCAAGCAGAGAAATCTGGCCGGCGGCAGTACCCGTCGACGTCGTTACGCAATTCACAAAAGAGCACCACCAGACTCAGCGATTCCGCCAAACTCATGGGCACGCTGACCCACATTCCCGACAATACTGAGGAAGGCGTCTCCATAGCAATGCAATTGCCTGCCGACGGAACGGGTGAATCCCTGTCGGTGCGGCCTGCTACGAAACATGCGGTACAGGTGTTTGGCAGCCTGTCGAGGGTCGGAAAAAAGTTGCGCGACTCGCAGGAAGCGCAAACGAACAAGCGCACACAGAGCCAGGCCGGCATCGGTGAGGAGGAAGGCGAACACCGCCGTCTGTCCAAGCGCTTGCGCATCGATGACAGCGCCGATCTGCAGGGCGAGGAGCAAGACCATCCCGCCAGCCAGCCTGCCATGCAAGCTGCCTCTCAGCCCGCTGTGCAACCCGCTGTTCATACTGCTGTGCAAACCGTCGAACATCCCGTCCCACGGCCCGTCCCGCAAGCTGTCGCACAAGGCGTGGCAGTGCGGCCTGCACCTGTGTTTGGCATCACGCCAGACATGCATGCTCAGATCGCCATGGCAGAAGCCCTGCGCATGGCGAAGTCCACTTCGCCCTTTCAGCCTGAGAGGATCAGCGATCTGTTCCAGCATCTGTGCCGATCGCAGCTATGGCCGCTACTCAAGCTGGAAGAGCAGCGAGCAATGTACCTGATGAACCTGCAGGCCGTTCTGCCGGTGCATTACGGAGTAGCCAGCGTTCCTGTCGCCGGCATGGCCATGGCGATCGAACCCCCATCGTCGTCGACAACGACAACGACGACAACACAGCCAGGCTCGCCTACGGCCATCCCGCTGGCGCGCACCGCATCCACTCCAACCATTGCTGTGCCGCAGAGAGCGCCGCTATCGAATCCGGAACCCGCGACCCAACCGCCTGCGCCGATGGCTCTGGTGGCCCAAGCGGCCCAAGTGGCCCAAGTGGGCCGGACAGCCCAGGCGGAGCTGGGTCGCAATGCCAGCAGGATCCAGGAAAATCTGCTTCCGGCTCCCCCCAACCGGCCATCGCCGGATTACGCGCAAGGGCTGCTCGACTCGCTTCCGGAAGGAACGCGACTCTTGATGAAAAAGTCCGCCGAGGAGATCAGGCAAATGCTGGGCTGGCAGAAGCGCGACCTGGCAACCATCAACAACATGACAGCCTTTACCTGCTTGCTGGTTGAGATCGCTGCGCATGGCGGCCTGCCGCATCTCGACGGCGAAATCGACAGCATCGTCCACGCTTTCCTGCAGCGCTACCTGACAAGCCATCGCCACCGCGAGAGCGAGAACAAGAAAGTCAAAGGCGATACAGCATCGAGAAAGGTTCGCATTGGAAGAGATCCAGCCTATCCCCCGTTGCTGAGGCTGCTGCCGAAATACCCGCAGTTCGCCCGAGTGCTTGGCATAGGTATCAACAACATGGAAACAACACACCGCACGCATCTCGGCATTTCGAGGAGGATCAATGCGGTGCTGACGCTCATGTGGGAGCGCCGCTTCCTCTCGGACGCGGATTTCAAGCGTCGCCTGGAGGCGATCGTCGACGACGCCTCACCGTCGGAATCCTCGTCCACGACGCCGCCGGCAGGCCCGCCGACTTCCCTGCCATCGAATTGGCGCCAGGGCGGTGTCGACGAAGGCAGTGACGACGAAATCTGAAGCGAGGCAAACCATGAACGCGATCCGCATCCTGCTCGAGGACATGGCCGGGCAAGCCTGGCCCGACCCTGCCAGTCCGGGCGACCCCTACCTGTTGCAGATCGACAGCGACGTCGTCATCGCCGTGCAGGAAGACGAGGACGGCAGCCGCATCCACCTGTGCAGCCGGCCCGGCTATCTCTATCCAGTGGACTGGCTGGATGATCATGCGGTGGACGGTGCATGGTCGACCACGGCGCATGACGCTGACACCGAGCCGGGCGTGGCGCGCACTCTGTGCATCGAGCAGCCGGACGGGCGCGTGCTGCTGCGCGAATCCTGGCCGCGTGCGCTGCTGGACAAGGTGCGCTTTGCCGAGCGGCTTTCCTACTTCACCGAGCTCACGCGCTGGTGGCAGCGCATGCTGGCAGCTGGGCCGGAGATGGCGATAAACATGGCGGCAGACATGGCAAGCCTGCCGGGCGGTGGCCACGCCTACTCTGTGTAGCTCTTTGTCGGCACTCCTCAAGTGCTGCTCTTTAACCAGCCTGCATTCGATGGCGACGACGGGCTGGCAGAAAGGCGGCGGCGGACAGACGACGACTACGACGACTACGAAGGCTGAGATATGGATCTGTATACGGGCCTGCCATGGCAATACCCTCTGAACGGTTATCAGACCACGGGCAACGGCAGCCGTGCGCCGTTGCCCACATCGACAGCGCAGGCTGCCGTGCCTGTCGGCATGCAGTTCCACGACCTCGTTGGCGGCCAAGCCTATATGGTGCAGCCGTGCGCCGGTGACGACACGGATCTGTTCGAATTTGGCATGCCGGGAGTCTTCGGCTATGACGATCCCATGCCGCAGGTGCAGTACACCATGCCGCAAGTCATCCAGCCTGCGCCAGCCCCAGCTCCAGCCCCAGCTCCAGCCCCAGCTCCAGCCCCAGCTCCAGCCCCAGCTCCGCCTGCAGATCCCTGCGCCGATAACATGAAGAGCGTCATCTTCGACGCCTTTGCCGAAGCGCTGGCAGCGACACAGCAGGAGCGTCTGCCGCCGCTGGAGCAACTGGCGCGGCTGGAGGATTTCAGGAAGACCTGCGGCCGCTTGATCAACCAGGCATGGCATGCGACTCGCGTGGACCTCGCGCGCGACATCGCCAAAGCGGCGCTGCCGCTCTACCGACAGCTGGCGCCCAAGGTAGCCGCGCAGGCGCAAACCAGAGTGATGCCGTTTTTCGGTGGTTTCGAGCCATGGGGGCTGAAGACCCTCAATGCATCGCTCGCGCGTATGCCGCTGCTGGGACATGTCGTGCAATTTTCCGTGGTGCCGCCAGACGACAATGGCACCGTCCACGCGCCCATGCTGCCCATCCTGCGCTCGCCGCAGGCGCAGGCCGGGCAAACTCCCCAGCAGTTCCGGCCGCCTGTTCCGCCGCCTTTGCCGGTCCCTGTCATGCCTCCTGCAACTGGCACAACGTCCGGGGGCATGCAGGATGGCGGCGTGCATTTTGCGACTGCAAACGTCCCATTCGCTTCCCTGCGCGCTCCCTCGCGTGACCGGCCAAGCTACCGTGACGAGGCGAAGGTGCAGGTCTGGGAGGCTTATTCACGCTTGCTCGAGGTGCTGGCACACTCCGGCACCTCGCCTGCCACGCGGCTGGAGACGCTGATGAGCTTTCGCGACATCAGCCGCCAACTGATCAACAAGGCGTGGGCAGGACTGCGCCTGGACATCGCAGGCGAACTGATCAGCCTCGCCGTGAGCGCGTATGACTGCGCGGCGCGCGAACTGCAGCCAAATTCGGTTTGCCAGCTGCCCGAATTCTTCGATGGTTTCGTGCCCAGTGGCTTGGCAGTGATGAATGAGGCGCTGTCGGGCGCAGCCCTTGGGAAGGGCAGCTTGCAAGGCAAGCTGGTGCTGGCTCGCATGATGCCAGTGGCGCAGCAAGCGCCGCAAACTGGCGATGTCACGGTGGGTGCCGAGAGGGAAGAGTGGACTGCAAGCAGCAGTACTAGCACCACCACCACGAGCAACAGCAGCGGCCGCAGCAGCAGCGCCAGCAGCACGGCAAGCACCAACCCCCATTTTGCTCGGCAAGGTCGCAGGAGTTGACGCTGCAAGCTCGACTATATCGTCGACGAGGTCTGAGCCTGCCGCACCCTTGGTAAAATGCCGGAATTCTTTTTCCGACCAGTCCAACCATGATCGACATCCAGCTTCTCCGCAAGGACACCGCCGCCGTCGCCGCCCGTCTGGCACAGCGCAAGTTCCACCTTGACGTCGATGCCTTCAACGCTCTCGAATCCAAGCGCAAGGCCATCCAGACCCGCACCGAAGAACTGCAGGCGCAGCGCAATTCCCTGTCCAAGCAGATCGGCATCCTGAAAGGCAAGGGCGAAGACGCTTCCGCCGTGATGGCGCAGGTCGGCGGTATCGGTGACGAACTGAAAGCCTCGGCCGAGAAGCTGGAAGTGATCCAGGCCAAGCAGCAGGAATTCCTGCTGGCTGTACCCAACCTGCCGCACGAGAGCGTGCCGGTCGGCCAGGACGAGAGCGGCAACGTCGAAGTGCGCAAGGTCGGCACCCCGCGCCAGTTCGACTTCGAGGTCAAGGACCACGTCGACCTCGGCGCGCCGCTGGGCCTGGACTTCGACACCGGCGCCAAGCTCTCCGGCTCGCGCTTCACGGTCATGAAGGGCGGCATCGCCCGCCTGCACCGCGCAATCGCACAGTTCATGCTCGACACCCACACGGCAGAGCACGGCTACACCGAGTGCTACACCCCGTACATCGTCAGCGCCGACACCCTGAAAGGCACCGGCCAGCTGCCCAAGTTCGAAGCTGACCTGTTCGCCGTCAAGAAGGGCGGCCAGGAAGGCGAGGGCGAGGCGCTGTACCTGATCCCGACCGCCGAGGTCACGCTGACCAACCTCGTCAGCGGCGAGATCATCAACGCCGACCAGCTGCCGACGCGCCTGGTCGCCCATTCGCCTTGCTTCCGTTCCGAGGCCGGCAGCTATGGACGCGACACCCGCGGCATGATCCGCCAGCACCAGTTCGACAAGGTCGAGATGGTCCAGCTCGCGCACCCGGATCAGTCGTACCAGCAGCTCGACGAAATGTGCAGCCATGCCGAGAACATCCTGAAGAAACTCGGGCTGCCTTACCGTGTAATTACCCTCTGCACCGGCGACATGGGCTTTGGCGCTGCCAAGACTTATGACCTCGAAGTGTGGCTGCCTGCGCAGAACACCTACCGCGAGATTTCGTCGGTATCGAACTGCGAAGCCTTCCAGGCCCGCCGCATGCAGGCGCGCTTCCGCAATGCGCAGGGCAAGCCGGAGCTGCTGCACACGCTGAACGGCTCGGGCCTCGCAGTAGGCCGTACGCTGGTCGCGATTCTGGAGAACTACCAGCAGGCCGACGGCAGCATCAACGTGCCGGAAGCACTGTGGCCGTACATGGGTGGCGTTAAAGTTTTGAAATCACATTAAAAGTAAGGCAGCGGGGGCTTACTTTTGACGCAAGAACTCTGCTACAATCGCGGTCTTTCGGAAACGACCACATGTTTTCGAACCTGGAGAGGTGGCAGAGTGGTCGAATGTACCTGACTCGAAATCAGGCGTACCGCAAGGTACCGTGGGTTCGAATCCCACCCTCTCCGCCAAGACAAATCCTTCTAACTCGCTCACACGAGTTTTCAGGAGCTCAGAGCCCCGCATCATGCGGGGCTTTTTGCTATGGGCTCCTGACTGACCCCATGGCGACCAACCCTTGAAAACCGTCTCAAACCCGGTTTCGTCTAAGAACCTCCTGACTTTTTGTTCGTGGTACCGAATTCAAGTTTTTTTACCATGTGGTAATTTTAGCGCCGTACTGATTACCGTTATGGCTTAATTTTGTACTTGCCCATTCGATTCTATTTTGTCTACATGCAAATCAGAATTTGCGCTGAGTTATTTTTTTAATCGGATCTCGACGAGCATCAAAGTGTCTCTGTCCTTGACGACCTTGAATTCGATCTTGTCACCGACTTTGACCTGGTCGAGCATTGCCGGGTCCTTGACCGCAAAGGCCATGGTCATTGCCGCCATGTTCAGGTTCTTGATTTCTCCGTGCTTCAGGGTGATGCGCTGCTTTTCCTTGCTGATGGCGCGCACCTCGCCTTGCGTGAGCGTCGGCGCCATCGCATCGCCGTCCATTCGCTGCTGCATAGAATGGTCCATATGCTCGTGGCCTTTGCCACTGCCTTCATGGTGGTCGGCCCAGGCATTGAAAGCGAGCGAGGTCATCGCGGTCACTACGAGGATTTTGATGACTGCGGTCTTCATGTCAAGCTACCTTTCTTTGGGTGGTGGATGAAACTGCAATAACAGAACGCTTCAGCGCACGCTGCTGAAGCAACCGCCAAGCGGCGGGAATTACGAATAGCGAGAGCAATGGCGCGGTTACCATGCCGCCGACCATCGGGGCAGCGATGCGCTGCATGACCTCAGAGCCGGCCCCGCCGCCCCACATGATGGGCAGCAGACCCGCCAGAATTGTCGCGACCGTCATCGCTTTCGGCCGCACGCGGGCGACTGCCCCTTCATGAATCGCGGCCAGTAATGCAGCCTCGGTCGGCGCTTCGCCCGCGTCCAGATGCCGCTGCCACGCATTGCGCAGGTACACCAGCATCACGACACCAAACTCGGCCGCCAGCCCTGCCAGCGCGATGAAGCCGACGGCCGTTGCTACCGACACTGCATGACCCAGCAGCCAGATGAACCACAGGCCGCCAACCAGTGCGAACGGGACGGTCGCCATCAGCAGCAGCGCATCGGTGGTCGAGCGAAACGCGAGATACAGCAGCCCGAAAATCACCAGCAGCGTCAATGGAACCACCAGCTGCAGCCGCGCGGTCGCACGCTCTAGGTATTCGAATTGCCCGGACCAGCTGACGGCGTAGCCGGCTGGCAGCTTCACCGAGGACGCCACGGCTTTTTGCATGGCCAGCACGGCGGTGCGCAAATCGGTGCCGCGCACATCGATGTACACCCAGCCGGCCAGCCGGGCGTTTTCACTGCGAATCATCGGTGGGCCCGCTGTCACGCTGACCTCGGCCACGTCCTGCAGCCGCATCTGCGCACCGCGCGCGGTGACAACCGGTAGTTCGCGCAACGCCTGTACAGAATCGCGGTAGTCGCGCGGATACCGCAAATTAATCGGGAAGCGCTGCCGGCCCTCGATGACCTCGCCGACGTTTTCCCCGCCGATGGCCGAGGCCACGACCGACTGCAGGTCCGCAACCGACATTCCGTAGCGTGCAGCCCGCGCCCGGTCAATGGCAATATCGATGTATCGCCCGCCGCTGACCCGCTCGGCCAGCGCCGAGGTCACGCCAGGCACGTGGCGCACCGCATTCTCGATTTGCGTGGTGATTGCCTCAATCTGCTGCAGGTCAGCGCCCGACACCTTCACGCCGACCGGGGTCTTGATGCCAGTCGACAGCATGTCGATGCGATTGCGAATGGGCGGTACCCAGACGTTCGTCAGTCCCGGGACTTTCACCATGCGGTCCAGTTCTTCGACCAGCTTCTCGGGCGTCATCCCAGCTCGCCATTCGACGCGCGGCTTGAACTGAATCGTGGTCTCGAACATTTCCAGCGGGGCCGGGTCGGTTGCGCTTTCCGCGCGGCCTGCCTTGCCGAATACAGTCTGCACTTCGGGGACAGTCTTGATGAGTCGGTCGGTCTGCTGCAGCAGCTCGCTGGCCTTGGCGGCCGACAGGCCGGGCAGCGCCGTCGGCATGTACAGTAAGTCGCCTTCGTTCAGCGGTGGCAGGAACTCGCCACCCAGACGTGATATTGGCCAGGCAGTCAGTACCAGCGCCACGACCGCTACCGCAATCGTTGCCCATGGGTGACGGATGCTGGCTTCGAGGGCCGGCCGGTACAGATGCACCAGCATACGGTTTATCGGGTTCGTGTCCTCGCGCGGAATGCGCCCGCGAATCAGGTATCCCATCAACACCGGCACCAGCGTGATGGCCAGCCCGGCGGCCGCAGCCAGCGTGTAGGTCTTGGTGAATGCCAGCGGCGAAAACAGCTTGCCTTCCTGCGCCTGCAGCGCGAACACTGGCAAGAACGACAACGTGACAATCAGCAGCGAGAAAAACAGCGCAGGCCCGACTTCAATGGCAGCGTCCGTCATCAGCTGCCAGCGTGCCGCCGTAGTCAGCGGTTCGTCCGGATGCTGCAACTCGTAGTGTTCGATATGCTTGTGCGCATTCTCGACCATCACGATGGCGGCATCGACCATTGCGCCAATCGCAATAGCAATGCCGCCAAGCGACATGATGTTCGCATTCACCCCCTGGTAAACCATCACGATGAAGGCGGCCAACACTCCTAAGGGCAACGACACAATCGCGACCAAGGCGCTGCGCAGATGGAACAGGAACACCACGCAGACGAGGGCGACGACGATGAACTCCTCGATAAGCTTGTCGCGCAGGTTAGTCACGGCCGCGCGGATGAGAGTCGAGCGGTCGTACACGGGCACGACCTCGACCCCTATCGGTAGTGACGATTTCAGAGTCGCGAGCTTGGCTTTGATGCCATCGATGGTCTCGAGTGCATTTTTCCCGCTCCGCATGACAACCACGCCGCCGGCGACTTCGCCTTCACCATTGAGTTCGGCAATGCCGCGGCGCATTTCTGGTCCCAGTCGTACCGACGCGACATCGCGCAATAACACCGGGGTGCCCGCTTCATTGGCGTTCAACACGGTGTTGCGAAAGTCATCCAGCGAGCGCAAATACGCTTGTGAGCGCACCATGTACTCGGTCTCGGCCATCTCGACCACGGCGCCCCCAGTGGCCTCGTTAGCCTTGGCGAGCGCGTCGCGCACCATGTCATGCGTGATGCCGTAGGCGCGCAGCCGGTCCGGGTCGAGCACTACCTGATACTGCTTGACCATGCCCCCGATGCTAGCAACCTCAGCCACATTCGGGGCGGTCTTGAGCTCAAAGCGCAGGAACCAGTCGTTCAATGCGCGCAGCTGGCTCAAATCATGCTGGCCGGTGCGGTCGATGAGCGCGTACTCGAAAATCCAGCCGACCCCGGTGCCATCGGGGCCGAGCTCGGCCCGCACCCCTTGCGGCAAGCGGCTTTGCACTTGGTTCAGGTACTCGAGCACGCGCGAGCGCGCCCAGTACAGGTCGGTGGCATCGTCGAACAGCACATAGACGAAAGCATCGCCGAAGAACGAATAGCCGCGCACGGTTTTGGCGCCCGGCACGGACAACAGCGCCGTCGTCAGCGGGTAAGTGACCTGGTCTTCGACTAGCTGCGGTGCCTTGCCCGGATACTGCGCCCGGATGATGACTTGCGTGTCTGATAAGTCCGGCAGAGCGTCAAGCGGTGCGCGCGACAGAGACCACAGGCCCCAGAGCGCGATGCCAATAGCCGCGATGAGCACCAGAAGCCGGTTCGCGATGGACGCTCGGATGATGGCGGCAATCATCGCTTGCCCCCGCTGGCCGGCTCGACGCTCTCGAGCAGGTAACCGTCATCGGTTTCGCGGAACGTGAACCGGACCAGGTCACCGCGCTTGAACTGCTTAAATGCGTTGGGTTGCGGTTTGCTGAAGTCCATGGTCATCGGTCCCCATTTGAGCTCGGGCACCGCACTGTGCGACAGCGTCAGGGCCTCGGGGCTCACCTGTTCGATTTTCCCAGTGGCCTGATGCAGCGGGGCGGTCGCCTTGGGTGCAGCGCCATGGCCCGCATGCGCGTCATGTGTGTCTTGTGCTTCAGCGGATGTCGCGCCGGTACTGGAGGGCTTCGGAGGGGCGGGTGGCTTGCTTTCCGTAGAAGGGGAGAATTTCGTCAAGGCCGATTTCAAGCTGGCCTCGGAGTCGATGAGGAACTGGCCCGAGGCGACGACCTTCTGTCCTTCGGACAGACCGTCGAGTACTTCGATATCGTCGCCGTGCTCGCGCCCTATCATCACGGGCACCTGACGCACCTTGTTGTTCTCGCCGGCGACTAGTACCACCGAGCGACGCCCGCTCTGGATCACCGCCTCAGTAGGTACCAACAAGTGCGAAGTCGGCACTGCTTCGGCCAGTTGCACCTGCATCAGCAGTCCGGGCGTCAGGCTGCCGTCTCGATTGTCGAGCTCCAGTCGGGCTTGCACGGTTCGCGTCGTTGGGCTGACCTGCGGCAGGATGTCGCGCACCACCCCGGCGTAGCGACGCTCGGGCCGGCCGGCAAATTGCGCGGTGGCCTTCATGCCGGGCTGCACGAGTGGGATCAGCGTCTCCGGCACCTCGGCCAGCAGCCAAACCTTGCCCAAACCAGCGACTTTGGCAATCGTCATCCCGGGGGACACCATCGCGCCCTCGCGCACGGCCAGTTCAGTGACCACACCATTAATTGGCGACATCAGCGTCAGCTGCCGCTGCACTTGCCCGCTCTTGTCGAGTTGGGCAATCAACGCGTCCGGAATAGACAGCGCCCGCATGCGCTGCCTGGCGGCGTCAGCCAGCTCCGTGTTGCCGGCGCGCTTGAGTGCCAGGTATTCCTCTTGCGGAGCCAGCCAGTCGGGCACGAACAGCGTGGCGACCGGGGCACCGCGCTGAATGCGCTGCATTGGTGTGCGCGCGTGCAGTCGCTCGATGTAGCCAGTCACTCGACTTTGCACGACTTCCGCGAGGCTTTCATCGAGCTGCGTGCTACCGACAACGATCACCGTGCTGCTAACGGCGGCGCGCCGCACCGTCGCGTAGCGGATGCCGAGGTTTTGCTGCATCGTCGGCGTGATGGTCACGCCGCCATCGGTAGACGCCTCGTCGGCGTAGACCGGCACGAGCTCCATGTCCATGTACGGGCTCTTGCCGGGTTTGTCGAACTTCTGCCCGGGCGCCATCGGGTCGTGCCAGTACAGCACCTTGCGGCCGGTCTTTGGGTCAATCTTGTCACCGGACGCGACCGGGGCGGCTGCAGCAGCCGGTGTCTGCTCGGGCGCGTGGCGGAGACCTGCGATATAGCCGGCAGCGGCCAGCAACGCGCCTAGCGCGGCCAGCGCGGCGGCTTTAAGAAGGGGCGAGGAAGTCATGGATGGCTCTCATTCATTGGGGCGTCCGCCGTGGTCAGCGGGAGGGACAGCTGCGCCCAAGCGAGCGCGGCGTCGCGCTCAAGCTCGGCAATTAGCAGCTGCTGATCGACCAGCGTGCGGCGAGCCGTAAAGATGGACGACAAGGTGCCTGACCCGGCGCGGTAGGCAGCCAAGCTTAGGCCCACGGCTTGCTGCGCTGCGGGCAGCGCATGCTGCGTGAGCCAAGCGGCACGTTCGGTCAGGCTCGTCATCGCAGCTTGCAGGCTGTCCAAGTCGGCTGCCAGCGTGCGTCGCGCTTCATCGGCCTGCAGCTTCGCTGCGGTCGCCTGAGCAGCTTTTTCAGCCATAGCCCGGTCCTGTCGCTGTGCCGGGTTTACCGTCAAAGGAATCGTCACGCCGAACGACACCATGTTCGCGTACGGACTGCCGCGCTGGCTGAAGGCCAGTTCGAAGCTCCAGTCGGGTCGTCGCTCGGTAGCAGCGACGGTCACCTCGGACTCGGCTAGATTCTGCGCACGGCGAGCTTTGATAAGTGACGGATGGTGTTGTTCAAGGCAATCGGGTGCCAGATGCTGCGCTGGCACGGTCAACGGCGGCAGCTGGTCGTCGACCGTATAGACACTCGTCTGCACCCAGCGCTGCAGTGCGATTCGTGCGGTCGCCAAATCTTGCTTCGCGCGCGCAATACCGTCTTGCGTGCGGGCTAGCGCCAGCTGCGCTTGGGCGACGTCCGCAGCGCTACCCTTGCCACCGCGATGGGCAGCTTGCACTGCGGCCAAGTCGTCGGCCGTGTGCTGCGCCAGCTGCTTCGCATAGCCGAGAGCTCGCTGCGCATGGCGCATCTGAATCCACGCCTTCGCCGTTTGTTCGCGTATCTCGGCCGCATGCATTAGCGCTTCGGCTTCCTGCATTGCGACCATCTGGTCGGCGCGCTCGGTACGTGCGGCACGTTTGGTCGACGACAACCACTGTTGCTCGATGCCTATACGACGCATCGTCATGAAGTCGCGTGTCAAGCTCCAGCGGTCGGGGCCCTCAACCGGCAGGTTGTCGATGCCGAGTTTCAGCATCGGGTCCGGCAGCTTGCCGGCCTGCACCGCGGATTCGCGGCTGGCCTGGGTTGCGCTTTCGGCGGCCCGATGGCCTGACGAGCGGTGCAGCGCCTGCTGGACGGCTGCTTCCAGCGTTAAGGCTGACGGTTCGGCCAGTGCGTGAGTGATAGGCAGCAGGGCCAGCCAGAGGAGCCAGCCCGCAGGGCGGCCCGTGAAAAACATACGCATGAAAATCTCCGGGGTTTAACAGGCTCACCGGCAGCTGCCAATGCGGCAGGCCGGTCCAAGGTCAACGGCGGAGGAGTCAAATACGAAGTCGCTGCGTGCGCAGGAAGGGCGGAGCGTGACTGGAGAAGCCGATAGGGGAGGCCAGCTTCGTTAAAACCTGCCACGGTGGCAGTACCGATCGAGATATCAGTTGAACCGAGATCACTGCAGGCAGTGCCAGCGCCGCTGTCGAGCCGCTGTGCTCAAGTGCTTGTTTGTCGCCCGACCGGTGTTCGGCGCAATGGACGGGCTGCTGGTCGTCCTTCCGCATGTCGGAGCAATTGGCCATGTCGTTCATCGTGGCGGAATCGCTCGAGACATCCGGACAGACGTAGGCAGCCATTGCGATGCTGGAGGTCAGCATCGCGAGCATCACAACACTCGCAATGAAGCGGCCGAAATGGGCGATGACGGTTCTCATATCAAATTACCGACTGGAGTTTCGAGCGTACCACAGCCGAACCATGGGAAGTCCCCTTCCCCTATTTTGAAATGCCTCATTTCAGGAAGATCACCAATGCCGACGCCATGGCGCCAAAGAGGAGGGCTATGGCATAGCCGCCTCCGATGGATTGGCCGACGCGGTGCCCCGCGGTCGTCCACGCGATGCTGACCTTGGTCAGCATGTTTGCCGAAGTCGCCAGAGCCAGCGCTATTAGCACTGTGGCAGCGGACAGTCCCTGGTCGCTGTACGAGCGGGCGAGGGAGATTACGATCGCATCCACGTCCGCCAAGCCCGACAGCGCCGACACGACGTAGATACCACTATTGCCCAGCCATTGCTGTGCCGCCGGCACGAGAACCCCGGTAACGGCCAGGAAGCCCGCAAAGATCAGCGCCGTCATCAGGTCGAACGGAGGCATGGCCTCTATCGCATCCGAGCCGTTGGTAGCACTAGCACTGTGCCAGTGCTGGAAGGCCAAGACCAACAACACCGCTCCGGTCACCAGCAGCACGGCGACGAACCAGCTGGCCAATGCCGGCTGGATCACGACCAGCAGAAAGGTCATGCGGAAAAACATCACGCCACATGCGGCCAAGGCGCTTGCAACGACAGCCTCTGTGAGTTGCGGCTGCTGGCGTGCGTACCGTGCCAGGGCGACGGTGATCGCCGTGGACGAGGCCAGCCCGCCCAGCAGCCCTGTCCACAAGATTCCACGTTGCGCACCGGTGATGCGCATCACCAGATGACCGGCCAGTGAAAGGAAGGCGATCAGGATGACAGCCCACCACAGCTGGTATGGGTTCAATGCGGCGTACGGCCCCATTCCGCTATTTGGCAGGTACGGAAGGATGACTATTGACAGCACCAACAACTGCAACGAGGCTGTCAGTTCTCGGTACTCGATCAGGTGTAGCCACCCATGAAGGGTGGGTTTCATGCTCAGCAGCACCGCGACGATCACGCTCATCGCCAACGCCATCGTGATGTCCCGGTGCGCTGCAAAGACGCCCAGCAGCAAGGTCAGTAGAAGCGCTATGGGTGTCGTCGCGCTCAAATTGCCAGACATCTTTGCGGACTGCGCGTAGAAAACGGCCAGCAGCAGGGAAATGCCGGCCAAGGCGCCCAGCAGTGGCCAGGGACCAAAGTCTGGCTGCAGATGGCCCAAGACGCCACCCAGCAACCCGGTCAGTGCAAAGGTGCGTAAACCGGCAACCCTGCCGCCATCGGGTATCTCGCGGTCATGCCAGCCGCGCTCGAGGCCAATCAACAAGCCGATCGCGAGTGCGGCCACCAATCCGGCGACATCGGGGGGCAGGAACGGCGCGTTCACTCGCAGTTCCTGCGGCCGCAGCAGCAATACGCAGGGGCCATGCCACAGCCCGTCGATACCGATATCGCCTGCGGATGCGTTTTCAGTCTCCCTGTCCGCTGGCCTCGCGGGACGTGATTGCCGCTGTGCCGCGGACTTGTCATTGCTGTCCCCGCCCGAGGCGCAGCGCATTGCCTATCACGGACGCCGAGCTGAAGCTCATCGCAAGCGCAGCGATCAGAGGCGACAGCAGCCAACCGGTCAGCGGATACAGCACGCCGGCCGCGATGGGGATGCCCAGTGCGTTGTACAGGAAAGCAAACATCAGGTTCTGTTTCATGTTCCGCACCGTGTCTTCGGACAGCGAGCGAGCAAAGGCGATGCCGCGCAGGTCTCCCTTCACCAGGGTGACCTGCGCACTGTTCATCGCGACATCGGTGCCGGTACCCATCGCGATGCCGACATCGGCCTTCGCCAGGGCCGGGGCATCGTTGATACCGTCGCCAGCCATGGCGACGACTCGCCCCTGTTTCTGCAGATGCTCAACCAGGACCAGCTTGTCCGCTGGCTTGACTTCACCATGCACCTCGCTGATGCCGAGGCGTGCGCCGACCGAGGTCGCCGTTGTCAGACCATCGCCGGTGGCCATCACGATACGCAGTCCGGCTTCCCGCAGCGTAGCCAGCGCTTCCGGCGTGCTGGCCTTGATCGGGTCGGATACGGCCAGCAGTCCGGCCAGTCGACCGTCGACGGCAAGATGCATCACGCTGGCTCCCTGTCCGCGCAGCGCTTCGGCCTGCGGCTTGAGGGGGGCGACCGATACCCTCAGTTGATCCATTAGCGCCGTATTGCCGAGCGCAAGCCGGTGTCCGCCGACCGTGCCGCGAACGCCAATGCCGGAGCCCGATTCGAAATCCAGTGGTTTTTCCAGTGCGAGGCCGCGCTCTCGCGCCGCCCGCACGATCGCGTCGGCCAACGGATGCTCGCTGCCCTGGTCGAGGCTGGCAGCCAGGCGCAACACCTCATCCGCGTCAAAACCGGTTGCGGGTATGGCGCTGTCGAAAGCGGGCCGTCCTTCAGTGAGCGTACCGGTTTTGTCGATGATCAGTGTGTCGATCTGGCGCAGCTTTTCGATCGCGGCCGCATCGCGGAACAGTACGCCGTGAGTGGCGCCGCGCCCGGTGGCGACCATGATCGACATCGGCGTGGCCAGACCCAGCGCACAGGGGCAGGCAATGATCAGCACGGCCACGGCATTAATCAGCGCGTAGACCCAGCTGGGCTGGGGCCCGAACAAACCCCAGACAAAGAAGGTGACCAACGCAATGCCGACGACAGCCATCACGAAGTAGCCGGCTACCACATCGGCCATCCGCTGCATCGGCGCCTTTGAGCGCTGGGCCTGTGCGACCATCTGGACAATCTGCGCAAGCATCGTCGACGACCCCACCTTTTCGGACCGCATCACCAGGGCGCCGTTAGTGTTGAGCGTGGCGCCGATCAGTTTGTCGCCGACCCGCTTGGTCACGGGCACCGGTTCGCCGGTCAGCATCGATTCATCGACTGCGCTGCTGCCTTCGATGACTTCACCATCCACCGGTACTTTCTCACCGGGGCGTATGCGAAGCAGGTCTCCTACATGAACATGGGTCAGCGGAACGTCTTCCTCGGTGCCGTCGTCACGAAGCCGCCGAGCCGTCTTCGGCGCAAGCCCGAGCAGAGATTTGATCGCGGCCGATGTTTGCGAGCGGGCTTTCAGCTCCAGCACCTGGCCGAGCAGCGTCAGCGAGATGATGACGGCCGCTGCCTCGAAATAGACGGCCACCCGTCCCATCGAGACAAACGAGGCCGGAAATACCTCGGGCGCCACGGTAGCTACGACGCTGTAGACGAAAGCGGCCCCGGTACCCAGGCCGATCAGTGTCCACATGTTGGGGCTGCGATTGACGACGGAGGACCATCCTCGCGAGAAGAAGGGCCATCCGGCCCACAACACGATCGGCAGCGACAAGACCAACTCGATCCAGGTCTGCGTGCGCGCTTCGAACCAGTGTGCCTTATGGCCGAACATGGCCAGCACCGTCACCACGATCGTCAGCGGCAGCGTCCACCAGAAACGGCGCCGGAAGTCTCGCAGCTCGGGATTTTCATCCTCCTCCAGTTCGGGCAGCAAGGGCTCGAGGGTCATGCCGCAGATCGGGCAATTGCCCGGATGATCTTGCCGGATCTGCGGGTGCATTGGGCAGGTGTAAATCGTCCCTGCTGGTGCTGGCGCCGCGTCTACGCCCACCCGGTCGACCCGCAAATAGGCAGTCGGCGCGGCCTTGAACTTGTTGAGGCATTTGTGGCTGCAGAAGTGGTAGTCATTTCCTTCAAAGGCGGTGGTCTTTTCCGGATCGTCGCCGACCTTCATTCCGCACACCGGATCAGTGTAAGGCTTGTTGGCGGCATCGCTAGCGCCACTGGCGCCGCCGCCATGGGCGTGGTGGTGATGTTCAGCCATGGTTACAGTCTTTGGAAAAATTCACTTCGGTACGTTCAGCGAAGGGGACGACGGCCCAGAGAAGTGCGGGATAAATGCCGGAACCTGTCGACGATAAGTCTCGTACTCTTCGCCGAATTCGCGCACCATATCGTCCTCTTCGGACTTGGCCAGCCGCGCATAGACGACCAGCAGCACCGGGAACATGACCAGCGTGATCAGCGTCGGCCACTGCAGCAGGAAGCCGAGCATGATCATCACAAAGGCCACGTACTGCGGGTGGCGGATCTTCGCGTACAGACCTGCTTTTGCAAGGCGGTGCGCGCGCTGCGCGTGGTACAGCACGTTCCACGCCGAGGACAACATCAGGAACCCGGCGAAGATCAAAATGTTGCTTGCGATATGGAATGGGCCAAAATGTGGATTGACCTTCCAGCCGAACATCACTTCCAGCAGGTGGCCTGCGTCATGCGACAAGAAATTAATGCCAGGGAAATGATTCGATAGCCACGGCAACAGCAGGTAGATCGTCAGCGGGAAGCCGTACATTTCCGCAAACAGCGCGACGATGAACGCTGAAAAGGCGCCGAACGAGCTCCAGTCTCGTGCCGTCTTCGGCTTGGTGAAGCTGAAAGCGAAGATGATGAACACCAGCGAATTCAGTACTACCAGGGACCACAGGCCGTATCCGGATTCATTATTGTGCATCACCAATCTCCTTTATTTGCAGTATTAGAGGCCTTGCCAGTTGATGATCTGTGGTGAGAATGGCTATTGCCGACATCGTCGTCGTGGCTGTGGTGACCCCCATGACCACCGTGGCCGCCATGCATGAACAGATGCATCAGCGGACAGGCGAGTATCAACAGATAGGGCAGAGCACCGTACAAATGCGCTCGGTGCTCGGTCAACAAGAAAAAGGCAATGATGCCCAACGTGGCAGCTACGCCAAGACTGTAACGCAGCCCCCAGTAATCTCTGCGGTTGTTGTCGTGTTGCGAGTGATCGTGTTGCATGGAACCTCCTGATGAGTGAAGTCAAGGCCGCGTAACGCGATTAGCAATCCACGCGAAAAAAACACCGGCAAAAAATGTCCAAATACTCAAGATTAGCAGCGAAGACATGAATCTCAACCCGCTGAATGGCCGCGGCTGCATCAGGCTGCTGAAGTCCAAGCCATGGAAAAGATTGTTCATGAACATCATGAATTCGTCAGGCGCCAGAAACCAAGCCAATGCACAAAGGCTATAAAAAACGCCGACCGTGATGCCCAGCGCCAGTCCTGTTTGCATCGGTTTCATGATCAGGATTCCTCAGGTGAATGCTAAACGTCGCCCGCGCTATTTCTGGTGATCGTGGTCATGGCTACCCGAGCCGCCCTCTGGCTGGTCGTTCATGTGATCGCGCATCATCTGCATTTGATCCTGCATCATCTGCATGTGCTTTTCCATCATCGCCATGCGCTTTTTGCGCATTTCCGGTGTCATCGCCTTGATGCGCTTTTCCATCATTGCGTGACGCTCTACGGGGCTCTTTGATTCCATCATGTCGTCATGCATCGGACAGGATCCCATGTCACCCATGCCGCCATTCATGCCCTTCCCGCCTCGTTTGGCTTGCGTCGACGGCTTGGTCTTACCACCTTCCGGATGATGGGCGTTGTGGTCTTCAGTTCCGCTTTGCTGGGCAAAGGCCGGCGAGGACAGTGCGACCACGACAGAAATCAGTAACGTCGGGATTATTTTCCTGTAAGGCATACAAACCTCCTTCGATGAACTACATTGCAGAAACCCTGCATGAATGCCAGGGAATTGGGTCAGAATCAGACGGACGCACGATGTCAGTCCGGAGTACACGCGAGGTAAAACCATGACCGCCACTCAGTACACCCATCACCATGGCGGCGAAATCCGGGTCGCCGCGCCGGCCAAGCGAGTGTTCGAATGGATGGATGACCCGCATCATCTGGCGGCGCACATGAACCGCTCTTCGAAAATGATGGCCGGCGGTTCGATGTGTACCTTCCTCGATGAGGGACAAGGCAGGCAGACGGGTTCGCATATCCAGATGCGAGGCCGCATGCTGGGCTTTCCGCTCGAGCTCGACGAGATCGTCATTGTTCGAGAGCCTCCGCACCGGAAAGTATGGGAGACCGTCGGCGAGCCCACCTTGTGGGTGCTTGGTGCTTACCGCATGGGATTCGAGGTAGCGCAGACAGGCGGCGAATGCCGGGTATACGTGTTCATCGACTACAACCTGCCCGTTTCTCCGTGGCTCCAGCCACTGGCATGGTGGATGAACCGCCCCTACGCGGTCTGGTGCGTCGATCAGATGCTGTCTGCGGTGACGGAAGAGTTCTTGCATGTTCAGGCCTGATCTGCTCGCACGTGCGCGGGGAATACCAGCGTTACCTCCGTGATGCGGCCGCTGGATTGAATGCCGGCAGTGCCGCCATGCGCCCCCATGATGGCGGCCACGATCGGCAGGCCCAGTCCAGCGCCTTCGGCATCGGCCTGATGCCGTGAACGGTCGGCGCGGAAGAAACGATCAAACAGACGAGGCACGACGGCCGGATCAATAGGCTCGCCCTGGTTGGACACTGCAACCGATACCTGATCGGCCTCAGCTGCGATGCGTACCGTGATCGTGCTGCCGGCTTCTGCATGACGCAGCGCATTCGACAACAGGTTGCTGACGGCACGGCGCACCATCAGCCGGTCACCCGTCATCGTCCCCTCGCCGTTGAGCCGGAAAGTAATCCACTTTTCCTCAGCCAATGCCTCGTAGAATTCCAGCAGCGAATTCACTTCATCGGCCAGTTCGATGCTCTCAGGATTCGGCAACGAACGGATGTTCTCCGCCTTGGCCAGGAACAGCATGTCCGATACCGTGCGCGCCAGCCGCTGGAATTCCTCGGCATTCGAGGCCAGGATATCGCGGTACTCGGCTGCATTGCGCTGCTGTGCCAACGCGACCTGCGTTTGCGTCATCAGGTTACTGATCGGGGTACGCAACTCATGCGCAATGTCCGTCGAGAATGCCGACAGCCGGTTGAAATCCTGCTCTAGCCTCTCGAGCATCTGGTTTAGCGATTGTGCCAGTGCCGCCATCTCGACTGGCACAGCATCGACTGGCATCCGGTGGTCGAGTTTGTTGGCGGTCACGGCGAGCGCACGATCGCGCATCATGCCCAGCGGCGCCAGACCGCGGCGTGCTGCCCACCAGCCAAGCAGACCACTGAGGACCGCGACGATGCCGCCGTACCACCACAGCGTGCGCCGAAAGCTGTTCAGGAAGCCGGCATGCCGGTCCGTATCCACGGCCGCAATCACGGACAGCTTCCCGTACGGAGGATACGAACGCTCTGCCTCTATCGATCTCGTCCGGTAAGCATGATCGCCACGGTCGACAAATCCGGCTTTGAGGGCGCCCGCAGTGGCAAGTCCTTCGACCGAACGCTGGTCCGGCAACGAAAACAGCGGCGCGCCCTGCGGATCGCGCACCAGCACGTGCAGGTCGCCGTGATGCTCGAGCGCATCGGTCAGGCGAAGCTGCAGGTCCTGATCCGATACCGCGTGCCCGGCCAGATCCGCAATCAGCTCCAGCTTGTCGCCCAGGAAGCGCTGGTCTATTTCCGTGAAATGCTCCTCGGCCAGTGTCATCACCAGCGAGCCCATGCCCAATAGCACGGCCGTCGATATCAACGCATAGAACCCGGTTAGCCGCGTGGTCAGCGAGAGCCGGGTCAGATTCATCACGCCCTCGTCACTCGATTACGTAGCCCATGCCGCGCACGGTATGGATCAGCTTGCGGTCGTGGCCATCATCGACCTTGGCCCGCAGACGGCGCACCGCGACCTCGATCACATTGGTGTCGCTGTCAAAGTTCACGTCCCAGACCTGCGATGCGATCAGCGAGCGCGGCAAGACCTCGCCCTGCCGGCGCATCAGCAACTCCAGCAAACCGAATTCCTTGGCCGTCAGGTCGATGCGCTGTCCGCCGCGCGTGACGCGACGCTTGATCAGGTCCAGCTCCAGATCGGCGAACTGCAAGGTGCTCGTCTCCTGAACCGGACGGCCACGACGCAACACGGTGCGCACACGGGCCAGCAGCTCGGCGAACGAGAAAGGCTTGACCAGATAATCGTCGGCGCCCAGCTCTAGCCCCTTGATACGGTCCTCCACCTGGTCGCGAGCGGTCAGGAACAGCACGGGGAAGGTCTTGCCGGCCCGGCGAGCGGTATCCAGCAACTGCCAGCCGTCCATGCCGGGCAGCATCACGTCGAAGATTGCAAGGTCATGGTCGCCTTCGAGGGCCATGTGCAGGCCGTCGATACCGTTGTGCGCCAGTTCGACCGCAAAACCTGCCTCGCGCAAGCCCTGACGCAGGTAATCGCCCGTCTTCGGTTCGTCTTCGACAATCAGGATCTTCACAGGATGCTCCATGCTGCATTGGTTGCCAGTGTGCCCATTCTGCCCGATGACAGTAGAAAACTGACATTTTTGTAATGTATCGGTCAGGAAGTTGTCGGGGGGCGCCCCCGATACTTGCCTCGACTCGGACGGATTGCCGCTGGCAACAACGGCCGGGATCGCTTCCAAGACGAATAACGAATGGAGATTTCGATGAAGAAACTGAGCACCCTCGCGGCCAGCTTGCTGGCTGCCACCGCCCTGGCCGGTCTGCCGGCATTCGCCCAAGAGCACAAGCAAGGCGAGCATCATGAACACCACGAGCATCACGACCATGGCGGCGCCAGCGAATTCGAGAACACGAAGATCTCCGGTGAAATCCGCAAGATCGACCTTGAGAACAACAAGGTGTCGATCAAACACGAGGAAATCAAGCGTTACAGCATGGCGGCGATGACGATGAATTTCCGACTGAAGGCCCCCAACCAGCTTGACGGCTTCCAAGCCGGCGACAAGGTGCGCTTCATTCCCGACAAGGTCGAGGGCGGATACGTGCTCCGCACGATCGAAAAAGCCGAGTAAGTAAAGGCGGAGCAGGCTGTTCCGTCCCCGGCGTCGGCCGAGTTCCCTCCCCCCTCGCGCCGGCGCCACCCTGAAGAGAAAGCCCATGAAAACCCCTTCCTCCCATTCCCTCGCTTCCGGTGGCCTGAGCCGTCGGCAATTTCTGCAAGGTGCGGCGGCCGGCGCGGCGATGCTCGCGTGGCCGCTGAGCTCGAGCGCGACGGTCAGGCGTCACGTACTGGCCACGCCGCTCGACACCATTGATGCGCGCACCCGCTATGACCTCACGATCGCCCGCACGCCGGTCAACTTCACCGGCACGCCGGCACAGGCGGTGACGATCAATGGATCGATCCCCGGCCCGCTGCTGAAGCTGCGCGAAGGCGAGACTGTAACTATCGCGGTCAACAACAAGCTCGACGAACTGACCGCCGTGCACTGGCACGGCCTGCTCGTGCCAAACAAGATGGATGGGGTGCCGGGCGTAACTTTCCCCGGTATACGGACCAATGAGACATTCGAATACCAGTTCAAGCTGCGCCAGAGTGGCACGTACTGGTACCACAGCCACGCGATCCTGCAGGAGCCGGCCGGCTTCTATGCACCGATCATCATTGAACCGGAACGCAAGGATCCGTTCGGGTATGACCGCGACTACGTGGTGCTGCTGTCGGACTGGAACGATACGAAGCCCGAGCAGGTGCTGGCGAACCTGAAGAAGGTCGACGGCTATTACAACTTCCGTCGGCTGACCATTCCTGATCTGTTCGCCAGCCTGCGCGCCGCGAAGACGCCGCAGGAGCGCTCGGCGATTTGGGACGAGCGTATGGCTTGGGCAAAAATGCGGATGGATCCGACCGACGTGACCGATGGCGGACCGGAATGGCAGTTCCTCGCACATGGGCAGCGCATCGACGATAACTGGACGGCGCTGTTCAAGCCGGGCGAGCGCATTCGCCTGCGGCTGATCAATGGCGCGTCGATGAACTTCTTCGATGTGTCGATCCCGGGGCTCGAGATGACCGTGGTGGCTGCCGACGGCCAGAACGTGCGGCCGGTGAAGGTGCGTGAACTACGGATGGGCAATGGCGAGACCTATGACGTGATCGTGCAGCCGACCGAGCGCAAGGCCTACACGCTCTTTGCTGCGACGGCTGGCCGCATCGGCTTTGCACGCGGCACGCTCGCGCCCGAGGCCGGCATGGAAGGCGTGATCCCGCCGCTGGGCGAGCGCCCGGTGCTGACGATCGCCGAACTGGGCAGCGCCCACTCGCACGGCAGTGCTCTGGCCGAGGATGGCGGTGATCCGCATGCCGGACACGGTGCGGCAGCCGATCCGCACGCAGGACATGGCGCCGCTGCTGACCCGCATGCGGGGCATGGCGAGCATGCCAGTCACGGCGCTGCGGCCGATGCCGAGGAAGACCTCGATGAAGACCGCGTGCGCGACAAACTCGCCTACAAAGACCTCGAAGCGCTGGCGCCGAACAAGCATCATGCGAAGCCGACGCGCACGATCACGATGAGGCTGACCGGCGAGATGAACCGCTATATCTGGACCATCAATGGCAAGAAGCTGTCCGAAGCGACGCTGTTCCAGGCGAAGGTCGGCGAGCGGCTGGAGGTGAAGCTGACGAACGACACGATGATGGCGCATCCGATGCACATGCATGGCGCGTTCTTCGAGCTGCAGAACGGTCAGGGGCCGACCAGCCCGATGAAACACACCGTCATCGTCAAGCCCGGCGAGACCGTGGTCGTGCATACCACTTTCGACGAGGCAGGTCCGTGGGTCTTCCATTGCCACCTCTTCTATCACGCAGCGGCCGGCATGATCCAGGCGATCGTCGTCCAGTGATCGTAAACAACATGAAAACCAAAACTTCTACCCGCCATCTGGCGACTCTTGCCGTCGTACTCGCTACTACGTTTCCGCTGGCAGGCCAAGCGCATGACGACAACATGATCTTCAGCACCACCCGGATTGAGGTCGACGCCGGTCGATTCGACTCTCAGAGTTCGCAGACCTGGCGCGCCGACGGCTGGATCGGGCACGATTACAACCGCTTCGCGTGGCGTACCCAGGGTGCACGTACCGGCGGCAAAACCGATGAGGCCGACGTGCAAGCGCTCTACAGCCGCTATCTTGCATCGTTCTGGGACATTCAGGCTGGCCTGCGACATGAGTTCAAGCCAGACGGCAAAGACTATGGCGTCATCGCGCTGCGTGGCCTTGCTCCGTATGCATTCGATGTGGACACGGCCGCATTCGTCCGCACCGATGGCAAGCTGTTCGCCCGCACCCGCTTTGAGTACGACTTGCTGATGACGAACCGATTCATCGTCCGCCCATTTATTGCGGCCGACTGGTCGCTGCAATCCCTGCCGGATGAGGGAATCAAATCTGGCAGGACATCGTCGGAGGTCGGCGTGAACTTTCGTTACGAGATCAAACGATCGTTCGCGCCGTATGTCGAGGTCAGCCACCAGACGCACGCTGGCCTCGCTGAGAAGGAAAGCGGCATGGCCGTGCGCGCCGGCCTACGTTTGGTCTTCTGAGGCGATGAGAAGGGCCGGCGAGGGCTATCGAAGGCGAAGGGGGTGCTCGTCGAGCAATGGGACGGTGTCGTGACGGGTAGCGTATTTGCAAGCATGAAACGGGTCATCCACTCTTCGCTGCTTTGCAAGGTTCATGGTTGCGGGCAGACAGGTTGGGAGACAGCTGACAGAAATGTAATGCATTCGTCATGTCGATGGCGCGGTGTACGAGGTAAAGTGTATTGAGCATCCTCCAAGGACCGGATGCAGTACTTGACCCCATTTCAGGAGATCTGTCATGAAAGCACGATTTGCGTTTGTCCTCGCCCTGGCCCTCATCGGTGCAACCGGTATCGCGAGCGCGGCACCCGAGGAGGAAAGCCGTGCCGGTTCGACCCAGGTCAAGCCGCACTCGCATCCGGAAGAAAAGGGCATGGGCGCCTCTTCCACCGCCAAGCGCAAGCAGCAGGCGCCGGATGAATCGGCCGCAGTTGCAAAAGATGACGAAAAGAAAAACCGGCCGTACGGCGACAAGCGTCGTCACTACCATCCGCGGGATGCCAAATGAAGTCCCCGACGCTCCAGTTCCTTGGGGCGACGGGCACCGTCACCGGATCGAAATATCTGGTGACGTGGAACGACAGGCGTGTGCTGGTCGACTGCGGGCTGTTCCAGGGATACAAGCAGCTGAGGCAGCGCAACTGGTTGCCGCTGCCCGTCGACCCCGCTGATCTTGAGGCAGCCATACTCACCCATGCTCATATCGACCACAGCGGCTATCTTCCGCTTCTGGTCAAGCAAGGTTTTCGAGGGTCGATCTACAGTTCAGCGGCGACCCGGGAGCTTTGCGGCTTGCTGCTTCCGGACAGCGGCCACTTGCAGGAAGAAGAGGCTAAATTTGCGAACCGCCATGGGTTCTCCAAGCATCATCCGGCCTTGCCGCTGTATACGGAAGAGGATGCCGAGCGCTGTCTGGGGCGGTTTCGCTCGATACCGTTTCACCAGCGCTGCGAAGTTTTGCCGGGACTCACGTTCAGCCTGATGCCATCGGGTCACATGCTGGGCTCATCATTCGTCCAGCTCGAATGGGCCGGGCGGTCGATGATTTTCTCGGGCGATATCGGTCGTCCAAACGATCTCGTGTTGCGACCACCGGAACAACTGGCTGGCGCCGATTACCTGATCATGGAATCGACCTACGGGGATCGCCAGCACGAGAAAGCCGATCCGCTCGACAAACTCGCCGACGTCATCAATCGAACCGCCGCCCGCGGCGGGGTCGTGGTGATCCCCGCCTTCGCCGTCGGACGCGCGCAGCACCTGATGTACTCGATCCATTTGCTAAAGGCCCGTGGGGCGATTCACCAGATTCCCGTTTTTCTGGACAGCCCCATGGCCGGTGACGTAACGAGGATCTATCACCGCCATCGATCCGAGCACCGATTGTCCCCGGAAGAATGTGATGCGATGTGCCATGCCGCGACCTTCGTGAATTCCCCGGACGAATCTAAGGTGCTGAGCGCGAGAAAAGGGCCGATGGTGATCATTTCCGCCAGCGGTATGGCGACTGGCGGTCGCGTGGTTCACCACCTCAAGGCGTTTGCGCCGGATCGTCGCAACACGATTCTTTTTGCCGGATACCAGGCTGGCGGTGTCATTTTCAGAAGGCGATAGCACGAATTATCAAAAGTCGGCCGCACGGTTTTTTCTGACGGTTGACGTCACCTCAGAAAACGGAAAATAAAGCACGCTTAGGCGTAGTTCCCTTGGCTACACCGCGTCGGTACTGCGCGGTTCTTTCTTCCCTTGCAGTGAAGCAATCAGCGGGCAAGAAACATTCCCCTGCCGCAGGTGGCAGGCACACACAAGTTCGGAAAGCACCGACTCCATACGCGCCAAGTCAGTCATTTTTTCGCGCACGTCCTTGAGCTTGTGCTCGGCCAGACTACTGGCTTCCTCGCAATGGGTGCCATCCTCCAGCCGCAGCAGTTCGGCTATTTCATCCAGACTGAAGCCCAGCCGCTGGGCTGATTTCACGAACCGCACCCGCGTTACATCCGCCTCGCCATAGCGGCGGATGCTGCCGTAAGGCTTGTCCGGCTCCGGCAACAAGCCCTTGCGCTGATAGAACCGGATGGTCTCTACGTTGACCCCGGCCGCCTTGGCGAAAACGCCGATGGTCAGATTTTCCAAATTGTTTTCCATATTGCTTGACTCCGTACATGACTACGGAAGTAAGGTTACGCTATCCAATTTAAATTCGAAAGGACACGCGCATGTCTGAACCACAAAACGGGCGCGGGGCGCTCTTCGCCGGCGGGCTGGCTGCCATCCTCGCCTCGGCCTGCTGCCTGGGGCCGCTGGTTCTGGTCACCTTGGGGTTCAGCGGCGCTTGGATCGGCAACCTGACGGTATTGGAGCCGTATCGGCCGATCTTCATCGGCGCGGCGCTGGTTGCACTGTTCTTTGCCTGGCGGCGCATCGTCCGACCGACCGCAGCCTGCAAGCCGGGCGAGGTGTGCGCGATTCCGCAAGTGCGCACCACCTACAAGCTCATTTTCTGGTTCGTCGCCGTGTTGGTCTTGGTCGCGCTTGGTTTTCCCTACGTCATGCCATTTTTCTACTAATCAGGAGTTCATCATGAAAAAGCTGTTTGCCTCCCTCGCTCTCGCCGCTTTCGTTGCCCCCGTGTTCGCCGCCACTCAGACCGTCACGCTGTCCGTGCCTGGCATGACCTGCGCCTCTTGCCCGATCACTGTCAAGCACGCGCTTTCCAAGGTTGAGGGCGTGAGCAAGACCGACGTAAGTTTCGACAAGCGCCAGGCCGTCGTCACCTTCGACGATGCCAAGACCAACGTCCAGAAGTTGACCAAGGCGACCGAGGACGCGGGCTATCCGTCCAGCCTCAAACGCTGATCCGTTAACCGAACTCGGGAGCGACACATGGGACTCATCACGCGCATCGCTGGCAAAACCGGCGCGCTCGGCAGCGTCGTTTCCGCGATGGGCTGCGCCGCCTGTTTTCCTGCCATCGCCAGCTTTGGCGCGGCCATCGGACTGGGCTTCTTGAGCCAGTACGAGGGGCTATTCATTGGCATCCTGCTGCCGATGTTCGCCGGCATCGCGTTACTCGCCAATGCTATCGCTTGGCTCAATCATCGACAGTGGCGACGCACGGCGCTCGGCACGATAGGCCCGATCTTGGTGCTGGCAGCGGTGTTTTTAATGCGGGCTTACGGC
This sequence comes from uncultured Bifidobacterium sp., assembly GCA_964634245.1. Classification (GTDB taxonomy): domain Bacteria; phylum Pseudomonadota; class Gammaproteobacteria; order Burkholderiales; family Burkholderiaceae_D; genus Pernthalerella. The sequence continues at coordinate 71,997 of CAZWIE010000007.1, read as the reverse complement.
TGGCAGAGCGGTGGACTGCTCTATGTCGGCCTGGCCTTGATAGTTGGGGTGTCGGTCTGGGATTTCATCTCGCCAGCACATCGCCGCTGCGGGCCGGACAGCTGTGAATTGCCAGAACAACGTGGCTGACGGCAACAGCCGTAGCCACCACAGAAAAGGAAAAATACATGACCACCCTGAAAATCACCGGGATGACCTGCGACTCGTGCGCGGCTCACGTCAAGGAAGCCTTGGAGAAAGTGCCCGGCGTGCAATCGGCGCTGGTGTCCTATCCGAAGGGCACAGCGCAACTCGCCATTGAGGCGGGCACGTCATCGGATGCGCTGACTACCGCCGTGGCCGGACTGGGCTACGAGGCAACGCTTGCCGATGCGCCACCGACGGACAACCGCGCCGGCCTGCTCGACAAGATGCGCGGCTGGATAGGGGCCGCTGATAAGCCCAGTGGCAACGAACGCCCGTTGCAGGTCGTCGTCATTGGTAGCGGTGGCGCGGCAATGGCGGCAGCACTGAAGGCCGTCGAGCAAGGCGCGCACGTCTCGCTGATCGAGCGCGGCACCATCGGCGGCACCTGCGTCAACGTCGGCTGCGTGCCGTCCAAGATCATGATTCGCGCCGCCCACATCGCCCATTTACGTCGGGAAAGTCCGTTCGACGGCGGTATCGCGGCGACTGTGCCTGCGATTGACCGCAGCAAACTACTGGCCCAGCAGCAGGCGCGCGTCGAAGAACTGCGCCATGCCAAGTACGAAGGCATTCTGGACGGCAACCCGGCCATCACCGTTGTACATGGTGAGGCGCGTTTCAAGGATGAGCAGAGCCTGGTCGTCCGTTTAAACGATGGTGGCGAGCGCGTGGTAGCTTTCGACCGCTGCTTAGTCGCCACGGGTGCCAGCCCGGCCGTGCCGCCGATTCCGGGCCTGAAAGAGTCACCCTACTGGACTTCGACCGAGGCCCTGGTCAGCGACACCCTTCCCGAACGCCTAGCCGTGATCGGCTCGTCGGTGGTCGCGCTGGAACTGGCGCAAGCCTTCGCCCGGCTGGGCAGCCAGGTCACGATCCTAGCTCGCAACACGCTGTTCTTCCGCGACGACCCGTCCATCGGCGAGGCCGTCACAGCGGCCTTCCGTGCCGAAGGGATCAAGGTACTGGAACACACGCAAGCCAGCCAGGTCGCGCATGTGAACGGCGAATTCGTGCTGACCACGGGACACGGTGAAGTACGTGCCGACAAGCTGCTGGTCGCTACCGGACGGACACCGAACACGCGCAGCCTGGCACTCGACGCGGCGGGAGTCACCGTCAATGCGCAGGGTGCCATCGTCATCGACAAGGGCATGCGCACCAGCACGCCACACATTTACGCGGCCGGCGACTGCACGGACCAGCCACAATTCGTCTATGTGGCGGCAGCGGCCGGCACCCGTGCCGCGATCAACATGACCGGAGGGGATGCTGCCATCAATCTAACCGCGATGCCGGCCGTGGTGTTCACCGATCCGCAAGTAGCAACCGTGGGCTACAGCGAAGCGGAAGCGCATCACGACGGGATCGAAACCGACAGTCGCACGCTCACGCTCGACAACGTGCCGCGTGCGCTTGCCAACTTCGACACACGCGGCTTTATCAAGCTGGTCATCGAGGAAGGTAGCGGACGGCTCATCGGCGTGCAGGTCGTCGCCCCGGAAGCCGGCGAATTGATCCAGACGGCTGTTCTCGCCATTCGCAACCGCATGACGGTGCAGGAACTGGCCGACCAGTTGTTCCCCTACCTGACGATGGTCGAGGGGTTGAAGCTCGCGGCGCAGACCTTCAGCAAGGACGTGAAGCAGCTTTCGTGTTGTGCCGGATGAGGAAAAGGAGGTGTTCGATGAACGCCTACACGGTGTCCCGGTTGGCCTTTGATGCCGGGGTGAGTGTGCATATCGTGCGCGATTACCTGCTGCGTGGATTGCTGCGGCCAGTCGCCTGCACCACGGGTGGCTACGGCCTGTTCGATGACGCCGCCTTGCAGCGACTGTGCTTCGTGCGGGCCGCCTTCGAGGCGGGCATCGGCCTCGGCGCATTGGCGCGGCTGTGCCGGGCGCTGGATGCGGCGAACTGCGATGAAACTGCCGCGCAGCTTGCTGTGCTGCGTCAGTTCGTCGAACGCCGGCGCGAAGCGTTGGCCAATCTGGAAGTGCAGTTGGCCGCCATGCCGACCGCGCCGGCACAGCATGCGGAGAGTTTGCCATGAACAGCCCCGAGCGCATGCCGGCCGAGACGCACAAACCGTTCACCGGCTACCTGTGGGGCACGCTGGCCGTGCTGACTTGCCCCTGCCACCTGTCCATCCTCGCTGCCGTGCTGGCCGGCACAACCGCCGGTGCATTCCTTGTCGAGTATTGGGTCATCACGGCGCTCGGTTTGACCGGCCTGTTTCTTCTGTCACTGGCGCGGGCGTTGCGGGCATTCAGGGAAAGATCATGAGCGCTTCCCGGCCGGATGGATGGACTACGGCGGAGGGCCCAAGCGTTCGAGCGCGGGCAAGGCTTTCTGTTCGCAAAGCCGATGCCGGCGGCGGCATTCGCCGTCTTCGTCAGTCAATGGAGGGGTGCCACCATGAATGCAAATGATCCGACCGCCACCAGTTGCTGCGTGTGCTGCAAGGAAATTCCGCTCGATGCCGCCTTCACACCGGAAGGCGCGGAGTACGTCGAGCACTTCTGCGGGCTGGAGTGTTATCAACGTTTCCAGGCGCGGGCCAGCACTGCGACCGAAACGAGCGGCGAACCGAACGCTTGCGGTTCGCCGCCGTCAAATTGAGACAAACCACGCTTTCGCTACGTCGCCTCATGTCGGCATCAAATTCGGCTGAGTAGCTTCTCGCCATCTGGACGTAGCTCGCCCTTGGGTGAAATATGCCGATACAGGGTCTGCCGCGTGATGCCAAGTTCCTGGCACAGGTCGCCGACCTTGGTCTCTGACTGCCCCATTGCCGCCATCGCCAGCCGCAGCTTGGCGGCGGTCATCTTGAACGGCCGGCCGCCTTTCCGGCCGCGTGCCCGTGCTGAGGCCAGGCCCGCCACGGTGCGCTCGGCGATCAACTCGCGCTCGAACTCGGCCAGCGCGGCGAAGATACCGAAGACCAGCTTGCCGGCGGCGGTCGTGGTGTCAATGGCCGCGCCGTGCCCGGTCAGCACCTTGAGGCCGATGCCGCGTCCGGTCAGGTCATGGACGGTATTGATCAGATGGCGCAGGTCGCGCCCGAGCCGATCCAGTTTCCAAACGACCAACGTGTCGCCTGGCCGTAGTGCCTTCAGACAGCTCGCCAGACCGGGACGATCCTCGCGTTTTCCGGACGCTTGGTCTTCATAGAGATGCGCCGGATCAACACCGGCCGCGACCAGCGCATCGCGCTGCAAGTCCGTCGCCTGGGAGCCATCCGCCTTCGATACTCGCATGTAGCCAATCAGCATCTTGTACCTGTCACATATACGTTCGATTATGTGACAGTTTGCATCGGGAAGCTCTGCACGTCAAAATTTGTCACTTAACCCGTCATTCTGTCTAAGGCATGCAAAGGGTAGGCTAGGCTCATAATGTGACAGAAATTCCGGGGGGATGCCTTCCTTCGCGAAGGTGGCGCGCAACTGTTCCAAGGAAGCGGGGTCGCGCCGACCATAGGAAGCCAACGCGAACAGCGAGCGTGCCGTCTCGGGGTTGTGTCGTGCTTCAATGATGGCCTCATCAATGGCCTGGATTGCACGCTGCCAGTGATCGACGGGTTCGGGCTTCGGCGCTTTCGCCGGCAGGCCACTGGTGAACCCGGTTTGGGGCTCGGACCAGAATAGCTTTGCGTGCTCGCCTGGCGGGCTTATATCCCTCACCTCAATCAAGCTGATTGCCGTTGCCGCCGCCTCCAGCATCTGCAACCGTACTGCCGGGTTCAGGGTTTCATACGGTCGCCACAGACTTTGCCCAGCACGCAGCGGATGCCCGCAGCATTCCCAGATTTGGCGGAGATACCCCGCGTAGGTGCCGCACGTCGAAAGCGGGGTGTTCAGCTCATCGAGCAGCGTGCGTAGCAGCCTAAACCACAATCCGGCGTGGATGCGTCGGCGCGGCAACTCCACGTGGCCGGTCGTCAGTGCCTGCCAGGTACGCTGGTCCATCGCCGCAATCGCGTCGCTGGCAGTGCGCGGTTCGGCGTCGGCGTTCTCCCAGCCGAGAAACCGCCCTGGCACGCCCCAATAGGATTCCAGCCAGCAGCCATGCAGTGGGCAGCTCAGCATCAGGGGCAGCTTCCACGCGAGCAGTACGGCTTGGTTCTCCGGATCGTTCAGGCAGCGCGGACAGGCGCGGTGTATCGGTTGGGTGGGCAGCCAGGCACGCCAGCTCGTGATGGATCGCGTCTTACGGCGGAGTCTCGGCAGCAGTACCGAGAGCTGGAACGCATAGGTTTCCAATGCGGCTGGAATCTGATCATCAAGGCTGTCCAGTAGCCAAGGCACCCAGCCGGCGAAACTCATGCAGCGCAGCCGATCCAGCTCGATACCGCTCCGCTGGGAGAGCATCGCCAGCAGCGCCAGTGGTGGCGCGGTGTCCAGGTCATCAACCTGGCCGTGACCAAGATCGTGCTCCAGCAGCTCGGACACTTCCATGTGATAGCAAAGGGCCACGCGGTTGAGCCACGAAGACAGGGCTTCGGCTTCCCTGGGTGCCGGATGCAGTGGCCAGCGTGGCGCTGGCTTCACATCAGTTCCCGCTCGAATTGCCGCCGCCGCTCGCTGGGACCGGTGTAATCGGCCATGCTGAGCGTGCGGTGGTTGATCGCTTCCTCACCACTCTCCACGGCGGCCACGGCCGCCGCCATCAATAGGTGCGCCAGCTCGCCAATAGTGCCCTCGCTGCGCGTGAGCAGGTAGCGAGCCATGTCCAGCGTGGCAATCGACGAAGGTCGCCGCAGCGGGAGCGAAGCCGCGAAGCTGGCCAGCAGTGAACAGCAATCGTCGTTGGCCTCCCACACCGGCAGCATCATCGGCTCGAAGCGATTTTCCAACTGGTCATCCGAGCGGATGGCCAGGTAGGCGTCGCGTGTGCCCACACCGACCAGCGGGATGCGCAATTCGTTGCCGAGGAAGCGCAGCAGGTTGAGGAATTCCCGGCGGTTGACGCTGTTGCCGGCCAGGACGTTGTGCAGCTCGTCGATCACCAGCAAACGCACACCGAGCTTGCGCAGCAGTGTCAGCGCCAGTTGCTCTATTTCCGGCAGCCGTGGGCGCGGTCGCAATGGTGCTCCCATCGCCGCGAGCAGCGCGACGTAGAAGCGGATCACCGATGGCTCGGACGGCATCTGCACGACCAATACCGGGATGTGCTCCTGGTCGGCGTCGGAGCTGGCCGGGTGGGCGCGGCGGAACTTCTCGACGATCATCGACTTGCCGTTGTTGGTTGGACCGACCAACAGCAGGTTGGGCATGCGTTGTTTGTTTGGCCACGTATACAGGGCTTCCAGCCGGTTCAACGCCTCGACTGCTCGCGGATAGCCGATCCAGCGGTCGGCGCGAAGGCGATGGATGCGCTCGTCCGCCGGGAGACGGGCCAAGCCCTGGGCCGCCGGCAGCAGGTGGGACAGGTCGATGATGGGATATTCGTCCACGGCTACCACTCCTCAATCTGGTCGAACGGTTTGGCAGGTGGCTGGTTGTCCGCCTGCGGGTCTGCCATGTCCGTGTCCGCTGGTGGCGTGGTTTTGACAGGTTGTTCCGTTGACTTGAGATGCTGGCGTCGATCCGCGTCGCGCCGCGCCTTGCGCGTGGCTTTCTGCGCAGTGGTCACGATTTCGCGCATCTGCCCGATCATGCGGAACAGCGCCGACTCATCCACCTGTTCGCGCCCTTGCTGCCGCAATTTCGCCAGCGCCTGCCGTTGTTCCCAGAGGGTGACAGCCGGGTGCGACAAGGTACGGTATGGAATTTCCAGATAGTGCTGCCCCTCCGGCTCCAGCACCCAAATGCGGCTGATGTCGCGTGGGTCGCGCCGGATCAGGAACGCAGGCAGGCGGTCGCGCCGAGCTATCCACGGCTTGAGCGCATCGGCGTAGTAGTGGATGTGGTCGATGACGAAGCCAGTGCGGGTCAGGGTGCGGCGGAGGACGGGCAGGAAATCGACCAGAAAAGCCGTGGTGCGAGTGATGACGGTTGGAACGCCGGTACGCGCGACAGCTTCGGCCCAGCGTGCGGCCGGCGGTTGGAGCAGGCCGTTGTGCACGGAGCCGTGATAGGTGCCAACCGCCAATGCGAGCCAGCGTTCCAGCTCGCGCAGTGTCAGGGCGGCCATCTTCTCGGAGGCGTATTCCCCGCGCTGGTCAGGGTTGGAGAAGGTCGTCCCCGGCAATTCGTCGTGGATCATTTGCATCGCCGTGCCGATGATCCGTTCCACGATGCCGCCATAGTGCGGCTGCCCGAGAGGCCGATAGTCCAACCGGATGCCATGCTGCTCGCAGCCACGGCGTAGCGCCTCGCTCTTGAATTCGGCCGCGTTGTCCAGGTAGAGCAGCGCGGGCTTGCCGCTCATCGGCCAGTCCATTTCCACGTCCAACCTTTCCAACCAAGGGCGCTTGTCGCAACCGGCGTGTGCGAGGCACAGGCCGACCGAGACGGCAGATGGCGCTTCTAACGTGACCACCATGCCAACCACGCAGCGGGTGAACACGTCGATGGCGAGGGTCAGGTACGGACGGCCAATCGGTTGCCGGTCGCGCTCGTCCACCACGATCAGGTCGATTACTGTGTGGTCGATCTGTACCTGCTCCAGCGGTGCGGAGACTGGCGGAGGAACACCGCCAACACCTTGCAGGATGCGGGACGCATCCTGGCCTTCCCGAAGTCGAGTGGTCTTGAGTGGATCAAGGCTGGCGATCCGCAACGCGACCGTGTTGCGCGCCGGCATCCGCAGCTTTTGCAGCTTGCACACCCGCGCAACTTCACGGTGGAACGCCGCCAAGCTGCGCTTCTGCTTGGTCAGGAAGCGCTTTTGCAGTAGCTCGCGGATGATTCGTTCGACCGACTCCGGCAAGCGGCCTTTACCTTTGCCACCGCTCGACTGTCCAAGAGCCAAATCAGTGACCAGCCCCGAACCTTGCCGGGCACGGCGGATCAGGACGTAGACCTGCCGCCGGGACAGACCCAGCGCCTGGGCTGCTGCGTCGGCCGCTTCATGCCCGACCGTCTCCGACTGCGCCAACGGCCCAATGATCTCCGCGCGGCAGCGAGCACGCTCCCATGCCTGTTCTGACAGGGTGGCTACGCCGCGCTCGGCAATCGGTACGGTATCGGTCGCCATGCTCGCCTCGCTTTGGTGCACACGAGTATTGAGCATAGACGAGTTTCGTGCAGAGGAGTCCTGATATCGGGCTGTCAGGAGCCGTATGCACAGCAGGCTTCATGTCTCGTTGATTGGTGCAGTCGTCTTCTGAAAATGACAAAACAAGCCCATCGAGCTCTAAGAGCCTATCCCGATAGGGCGTGATGCCAAACAATCAAACCACAGGCAAATTGCAGCATCGCCAGATACGTGTCAGCCCGTTTTTCCCAACGGATCAACAGCCGCCGATACCGATTGAGCCAGCTATGCGATCGTTCAACCACCCAGCGTCGTGCTCGCGCGCCTTCTCGGTGCGGCTTAGCTTCGTCTCGACGCCCTCGAACCCAGGGCACCATACCGATCTGCCACACGTGGTCATAGACACGGCGTCCGACATAACCCAGATCAAGACACAGCCAGGATCGCGGCGTTTGTCCCGGTCGGTCAATCACGATCTTTGCCAAGGTCTCCTCGAGCAGCATGCTGTCATGACGATGCGCCCCATCGATCACCAGCGACAACGGCAGTCCTTGACCGTCAGTGAGCAGGCTGCGCTTGACACCCCCTTTGCCGCGGTCGGTAGGGTTGGGGCCGATTTTTTTCCCCGCCCAACGGGGCCTTGGTCATCGTGCCATCCAGCGCCAGCCAGCCCCAGTCAATCTTCTCGAGCGCCTCGCACGCCAGTAATCCGTCGTGCCAGAAGCGCTCAAACACACCGGCGTCGGTCCATTCTCGAAAGCGTCGGTGGGCTGAGGAATGCGAACACAAACCGGTGGCATCGAGCGCGGCCCACTGCATGCCCGTGCGCAGCAACAGCAGGATCGCATCCATTGCGACCCGATCCGGGATGCGCGGTCGATGGCAACCGAGCGGATGCGGCTTGGGCGGCGGAATCAACGGCGCCATTCGTTCCCACATCGCATCGCTCAAGCGCCAACCATCATCATGTTGCGAACTCATCGCCTTGCCCTCCAAACAGAACATCCTGTTCATTGGACAAGCAAACCAATCGCTGTTTCAACCTACTGAGATAGGTTCTAAGAAGGCCTCGAGCAAGATCATCTTAAAGCTTTTGGTCATCGGCGTTACTTCTACCGTGCGGAGCAGAGCTGAAGCTTGGTAAACGGCATTGCGTTCATCGGGATTGAGTTCGTTCATTTCGTGAATGAACTGGAACCAACTGCCCGATTGCTGTCGCATCGAAGAAATGCTTGCTCCGGAGCGGTAGAACTCGGAGAGAGTAGGGCGGCGTCCTAGCACTACCCGCAACGCCTCGTAGTCCTTTTGGGGCCCCGAACTGTCCAGCGACTTAAGCAGGTCAATAATCTCGAGATCGTAGTTAACGTAACAGCCTGCCGGTATCACCAAACTTTTTTGTTCGACTTGTCGGGCAAAAGTGGCCAGTGCTTTGTAAGTCGCCCCAATGCTAAAAAGTGCCTGTGGCTTCTGCAAAAAGCTGTGGTGATTCCCAATAAAGTCAAGCAGTACGACATGCGACTTGCCTTCGCTTTTTCTCAGGCCACGACCGATTTGCTGAAGGAATAATATCTTCGATTCGGTCGGGCGAAGCATCATGACTGTGTCAATACTTGGCAGGTCGATTCCTTCATTAAACAAATCCACTGTAAAGAGGATCTTCAACGCACCAGAATCAAGGTTTTCGAGGGCCTTCGCTCTTCCCAACTGCGATCCTGCGTAAACCGCCGCGCAGGGAATCCCCTGGCGGATAAACTGATTGACCATGAACTCAGCATGTCGAATGGAAGAACAGAAGGCCAAAGTCCGCTGCTGAGACCGTTGCCGCCATTCTTTTAGAACATGTCGTGCGCGAGCGAGTGTTGCTAATTTATTTGAAAGCGCCTCAGGGTCGAATTTTCCATTTCGCCACGGCACCTCGCGATAGTCCACTGATATATCCAGGATTCCGTAGTAGTGGAATGGTGCCAGTAATCCTGCAGTAATGCCCTCAAAGAGATGACAGCTATAGATAAGGTTGTCATCACACAAGGACAAAATGTCAGATTGGTCGGTTCGGTCCGGTGTTGCCGTTAGGCCTAACAGAAAAGATGGTGCAAAGTGGGCTAATAGCTTCCTATAAGTAGCTGCCGCAGCATGGTGAAATTCATCGATTACTATGTAATCAAAGTGCTGAGGCGCAAATTTTTCGAGATGTTCGGCTCGAGCCAGTGTTTGAACTGAAGCGCAAAGAACATCGACTTCAGCATCACGACTGCGGCCTTTGTAATAGCCGACCCGGGCATGCGGACGAATGCGAATGAACGTCGTTGCTGCTTGCGTGAGTATTTCCTCGCGATGTGCCACGAAGAGAACTCGGCGGGCACCTGTCTGGGCGACATCGAACGCCGCCAGCCAGGTTTTGCCAAGACCAGTGGCGAGAACAACCACTCCACGTCTGAAGCCATTTCGCCGGCTCTCTTGAAGGCTTGCGAGTGCGCTTTTCTGAACTGAAGTCGGCTCGGGAGGCGCTTCTGTTTCGTGGCTGCCAGGCGCAATTGATCGAGGCGGTGGGATGCGCCTCCGCTCATATGACTCGATCCAAGTATCAGACAAAGGTACCGTGTTTGGATGAGAAAAGATTTCTTCAAATCGAGATTTCGCCTCCAGGAAGCCACGGTCATCCGGGTAATTAACACGATAATTCCACTCCAGACCTTCTTGCAGAGCTAATCTGCTGATGTTGCTGGAGCCTACAAAGGCCGTGCCCTCGATCAGTTCACCTCCGTCGAAGCGGGCGAAGATATACGCCTTGAGGTGGAAGCTGCTTCCGGACGTCACAAAGACACGAACTTCGGCTCCTTGTTCTTGGAGAAGTAAAAGGAGACGAAGGGCTTCGGGATCAGTGATGTCGAGGTAGTCACTCGTTAGCACGCGCACCCCTCGATTGCCGGTTATCCCAAGGTGAGCCTGCAAGTCGGCAAGAAGAAGGCGAAGGCCAGTTGTCTTTATAAACGCGACAGCGAGGTCGATGTGAGTAGCATTAGAAATTGCCTCTGATAGATGTGGGAGTAAGTGGTCCTGATTGCCCGTGACCAATCGTGGCACAAGCTGCGAATCTTTTTTGAAAATTACATTGAACCATTGGTCTGATCGATCAGGTCGCTGGTCGTCGGTTAACCAGAATTCCGATCGATCAACGTTTGGAAGAGCTGCTCCCCATTCTGCGATCTGGAACTCATCTGCATCCGTAAAGCGTCGACCATTTTGTAGTCGCGTACCGTTTCCATATTTGAAGCTAGCGTACAGTACACCTCCAGGTGCGAGCGCAGTCCACAGACGTGATAAAACTAAGGGCATCTCTGCTGCTTCCACATGCAGCAAGCTAGCGCAGCACCATATACCGTCATACGCTGCTACTTCATCAATATCCTGAAATGTTCGTACCTCTACTGCGAATTCGCAGTATGAGGACGCGAGTTCTGCAAGTTCAGGCGAAGCATCAAAAGCAGAGACTTTGAAGCCTTGCAATGCGAAGGCTCTGGCGTCACGCCCTGATCCGCAGCCAGCATCGAGGATCCGCGCACGTGGCGGCAAAAGTGCTGCAAAACGCGTGCGAATCGCAGACATATCAACTTCAACAGTATTTTCGAAAAAACCAGCTGCGAACTCACGATAGTAACGAGCGTTTTCGTCCATGACTGTCTCAAGTTAAATTTATTATTTTATAAAGCGCGGCAAGTCAGACGTGCGTAGAAAATCACCAAAAACTGTGATTCATTAATATAAGACTAGCCTAAAAAATTAGATATGAATATTTATAGATATCTTAACGAAAAAAATTCTGAGCGGCGCTAACGACTACCAAGCCTTTCTTGTGATATTTGGCCTGACATGTGCGCACCCCTGTAACAAGATTTGAAGAGAGAGGCTCTCTGCTTCGCGAATCTTGAGCTTGATGAGCAGGTGCTTTCCCGCAGGAGATTGATCGGCATCTAGCTAAAGAGAAAAGCAAGTGGCCAGACTCCGACAATGCTGCTGCACTAGCGGGGTGGGTAACAAAGATCGACGCCGAAAAATTCGCTGACCTCGCCGCGTCGGTCAGCGATTGGCTAAGTTCTGAGCTGAACTGGGGATGGGAGGAGGACTATTTTCCGACTACGCGCATGGTCAATCTGCGGCGCTCGCATTCTTCCGGCAGCAGCCCTACGAAGTGCTTGACGCGCTGGGTGTGGTGATTGTCGAGGGGGAGCATCCGGGTAGCAGCTATTACGCTGCAGAACTTCGGGGGAATATCGACGACGCCAACCGACTTGCGGAGAAGCTGGGAGTGCCGATTCGATTTTCTAACGCCACCTGAGCGGGACATCTGCTTTGAAATGATGCTGGTCTGGCTTCCGTCGCTGAGTACGCGGATGTCCCCAGGGTGATGTTTTTATCCGAAATGCAAAGCTTTGCTCTGCGCCATGGCTATCCGATATCGGGGCTTGCATTGTGGCGATCGAGGGGCGACCAACGCGCCCGCAGTCTTGATCAATGGCTCAATGATTAGCTTGCCTTCATGTACAGTTACCTTGATTCGCCAGTTCGAACAGAACCCAGCTTCTTCAAGCCATTTTCCTTCCAGCTTGATCCGTGGCCCTGAGTGCCAAAACTGAAACGGGGGTTGGATCGTGGAGTAGCGAACGTAAGGGAATGGCTTGCAATGTTCGGAGCTACGGCGATGCATCGTCATGTGTCCTCCTTGTATTGATCGGACACCCTGCTGTCAATCAGGGTGGCAGAGCTAGACGAGGTTGACAGACCGGCAAAGAGGAACCGGCGAGCCTTTCGGCTCCCTCGTCTAGTCCGCCATGGTCGGGAGGCTAGACGTGAACAAAGCCGCTTGGCGGCCTTGTTCAACCTCTTTGCAAAGTCGAGCTGTCAAACCCGTTCATCACGAATGCGATGAAGCGTGCAATCTATGGCTCGAAATTTTTGAGGTCAAGGCGATATGACGAAATCCATACAGATTTCGCTGTTAGATTGTAGCCCGTTGATTTCGTCGAAACTATGGGTTCGCGTTGATTGTTGATCGTGCGCCACATTGAATTGTTAGGTCTCTCGCTAACAATCATGGGATGTGTCCGCCGCGATGTTGTCTAGTGCCTGCCTGGAATTATCCGTATTGGCTAAACGAGGATATTCATGGCAGACGTGTTCAGACGTCCGGAGTACGCACAAGAAATCGCACGGGATTTGTTGCATCCCGGTCCGTTGCAGGTAGGGCTGCAATCAGGAGTGTTCCTGGCGGGCGATAGGCGGTTGGGCAAGACTACCTTTTTGCGGCAAGACTTGATCCCGGCGCTTGAGGCACAAGGTGCTCTGACCATTTATGTCGACCTGTGGGCAGATAGACTGCGCGCGCCCTCTACTTTAGTGACCGAAGTCGTTCGAAAGAAGATTCGCGAGCTGGAGAAACCGAACTCCACTGTACTGAACCATTTGCGACGTATTAATGGCTTGGATATCGGCCTCGCGGGATTCAAATTCGGTTTGAAGCTTGACACTCCCTATACGCACGGCGGGCCTACGCTCGCAGATGTATTTGCAGAGCTTGTGCAACTGGTCAGAACGGATGTCGTATTGATCATCGACGAGGTTCAGCACGCAGTCGGCACCGAAGACGGGATGAACTTGCTGCATGCTTTGAAGGCTGCACGCGATCGTATCAACACCGATTCCCGTTTGAAGGGAAAATTTATCTTTTTGGGAACGGGGTCGCACAAATCACTCGTAGCCGATATGGCTACCCGGCGTTCTCATCCCTTTGCCGGCGCCACAGCAGTATCGTTTCGTGTTCTTGGCCGTGACTTTGTGGACTGGCGATTGCACAGCATTCGTGCGCAGGAGCCCCAAGCTATACTTCCTTCTTCGGAGGTTGCAGCAGCCGGGTTCGGTGCCATGAATAATCGTCCGGAAGAGCTGATCAAAGCCTTGCTTGAGTTGCAGAGACAGTATTCACCCGAGGTAGAAGCATCTGCGGATAGTTTGTTTTTTTCCATATGCCAGACCCTCGCCTCTGCCGCTGCTGATGTTGAAATCGCTGTGGTTGGCAGCATGGGTTTGTTGGCGAGTGCGATCTTCTCTTGGATTGCAAACGGCAATGCATCAGGACTGTTTGGTAGCGAGGCGCTTGAGAAGTATTCAGTCGAGACGGGCGTGCCTGTCGACGTTCCGCAGGTGCAGAACACAGTTGATCGCTTAATTGCAGCGAACTTAATCATACGCACAGGTCACGGCATTTATGATGTGACGGATCCATTCGTTCGCGATGCTTGGGTGGCTGCAGAGCAGCACTGCAGATTGCTCGCCGGTGTACATTCTGGTTAGCGTCCGATGCCGAATTTCGTTGCGGTCGATGCGCGGGCATGGCCAATCTCCGCATTTCATGCGGAGATTGGCTTCCATGATCGCCGCATGCCCGCCGCATGTCAGTTCGAAGATCAATCGTCCGTGGCAGGGATTATTCACAACGCGGTCGGAGTGCCTTGAAAATCCTTGCAGTCATGAGGATTCCTTGCCGATTGAGGGACTCGCTCCTGAAATCCTCACGTTCGTGCGGATTTGCTTTGAAAATAAAAATGCCTCCCGAAGGAGGCATTCTCATTTGCAGACCATCTGGCCAACTTACTTGTGCCAGCGATCCCCCATCTTCGCGAACTGACCCGCATCATGTGACATCAGGATCTGCGCGCCTTCGAGGTCGCGCATCATCTTGATGCGGTTCACGGAGTCGCTGAACGCTTGAACGCTGTAGTTCAGGCCCGACACGTAGCCATCCAGGTTTTCCTGCATCGCCACCGCATCCTGCGTGATGATCACGGTGCCCATTTTCGGCAGCTTGACCTTCATCGACTGGTGACCGATGGTGTGGCCCGGGGTCGGGAACAGCTTGACCGTGCCGTCGCCGAACAGGTCGTATTCGCCATCGAGTTCGAGGTAGTTGAATTCGCGCGCAGCAGCGATATCAGCCATCATGAACAGGCCCACCGGTGCGCGGCCCTGGAACTTCTCCGGCCACCAGCCCTGATACAGCTCCTTCTTCTGGATCACGTGGATCGCCTTCGGGAACATCGCCATGTTGCCGGCGTGGTCGAGGTGGGTGTGCGAGGTGACGACGACTTTCACGTCTTCGGCCTTGTAGCCCAGCTTTTTCAGCTGCATGTCGATGACATCGCTGCGCTTCTGGTTCGGCTGGATGAAGTCGCACAGGCCGGCCGCCCAGTACTTCTTGCAGTTGTCGAGGCCATCCGAAATCGCGACGTTGTTACCCGTATCGAAAACCACCAGGCCCTTCGGGTGCTTCAGGATCCACATCGAGACCGGGATCGTGATCTGCTTCGCTTCCGGGAAGGTCGGGATCAGGCCCTGAATGTTGAAGGGGCCGAAGGTGCCGCTCGATGCCCAGTACAGTTCCTGCGATTGCGCCGACGGGGCCGTGCTGATGCACAGTGCCGCCAGCAGGGATGCCAATACTCCAAACTTCTTCATCGCTGCTCCTTTGTTGTGGTGTTGTTGAGCGCCTTTGAATCTTCACCGCGTTGGCGCGTGCTGCTTTGGGTACTGCGGATGCTGATGCTTACTTCTCCATGCGCTTGACCAGCGTCAGCGCGATCACGCTGACCATGGCCATCGCCGACAGGTAGTAGCCGACGAACTGCAGTCCGATGTGGGTCGCCAGCCAGGTGGCGATGTACGGCGCGAACGATGCGCCGACGATGGCCGACAGGTTGAATCCCAGCGACGCGCCCGTGTAGCGCACTTCAGCCGGGAACAGGTCCGACATCAGCGTGCCCAGCGGACCGAAGCACATACCCATCAGCGCCATGCCGATCGACAGTGCAAGCACGGTCGAGAATGCGCCGGCCTGCAGCATCGGGCCCAGCACCAGGCCGAGCAGCGCAATGCCGATAGCGCCCGAGCGCAGTGCCGCAGTGCGGCCGAAGCGGTCCGAGATCTTTGCGGCCACCGGGATGAACAACGCAAAGAACACCACCGACACCAGCTGCAGGATCAGGAAGTCCTTGCGCTGATAGCCGAGCGAGGTCGTGGCCCAGCTGAGCGTGAAGACAGTAATCAGGTAGAACAGCACGAACTGGCCCATGCCCGAGAACATGCCGAGCAGCAGCGGGCGGGTGTGCTGGGTGAAGACCTCAATCATCGGCACTTTCACGCGCTCGTGCTTGTCCAGCACTTTCTGGAATTCCGGCGTCTCGGTGATGTTCAGACGCACGTACAGGCCGACGAAGACCAGCAGTGCGCTGGAGACGAACGGAATGCGCCAGCCCCAGTCGAGGAAGTCGGCTTCCGGCAGTTGCGTGGTCAGGATCAGGAAGGCGCTGCCCGACAGGAAGAAGCCGGCCGGTCCGCCCAGCTGCGGGAACATGCCGTACCACGCGCGCTTGCCCGCTGGCGCATTCTCGGTGGCGAGCAGCACCGCACCGCCCCATTCACCGCCGAGGCCCAGGCCCTGGCCGAAGCGCAGGACGGCCAACATGATCGGCGCGGCAATGCCGATCGACGCATACGAAGGCAGCAGGCCGATGAAGACTGTCGACATCCCCATGGTCAAAAGAGACGCCACCAGCGTCGCCTTGCGCCCGATACGGTCGCCGAAGTGGCCGAACAGGGCCGAGCCCACCGGGCGTGCGACGAAGGCCAGGCCGAAGGTGGCCAGTGACTGCAGCATGGCGATGGTCGGATCGGATTCGCCAAAGAACAGCTTCGGGAAGACCAGCACCGCTGCGGTGCCGAAGATATAGAAGTCGAAGTATTCGATCGTGGTCCCGATCAGGCTCGCGAGCAGAACCTTGAGTGGGGAGTTGACGACGGGGATGGGCTCCGACGGGGCGACTGCCTCGGGCGTCACGGCCTGCTGTTGCATGGGGGTGTCTCCTTGGTTTCTGAAAAGCTGCGGCATCGCTGCCCCGGCGTTTCGCCGGGCCGGCTCGCTCATCGGCCAGATTTGTCGCGGCTGGAAAAGCTTGTTGTCTTTTTTTTCTGGCTACTGGTATGATGAGCGTATATGTGATGATAATGCCATTATGAATATGGGCAGTCAACGGGAAAATTCCTCTGATAACGCAGCGCAGGCGCCGGTCGCATCACAGGCCGGCACCCAGTCCATTGCGCCTATCGCCCGCCGCAAGCTGGGTCATGAGGTGCAGGAGCGGCTGCTGGCGGAAATCCGCTCGGGCCATTTCCCGGTCGGCTCGCTGCTGCCCTCGGAGCGGGAGTTGATGGCCCAGATGGGCGTCGGCCGCCCGGCGGTGCGCGAAGGCCTGCAGGCGCTGGAGCGGATGGGGCTGATCTCCATCGTCCACGGCGAAGGCGCGCGGGTGCAGCCCTTGTCGGCTGATTCGGTCATATCCCAGATTTCGGCCTCGGCCGTTCACTTGTTGGCGGGCGACCGCCAGCTGCTGGAGCAGTTGAAGGACGCCCGCCTCGCCTTTGAAGTGGCGATGGCACGCACGGCCGCGATGCGCGCCAGCGAGGAAGACATCGCGACCCTGCGCGCAGCGCTCGATGCGCATCGCGCCAGTCTCGGTGACCCGGTGCGCTTCCTCGATACCGACATGGCGCTGCACCGGACGATTGCCGTCGTATCCGGCAACCCGGTCTATGTCGCGGTGTCGCAGGCCCTGCTGCAGTGGCTGCAGAGCTTTTATGAAGACCTGGTGCGCGCACCCGGTGCCGAAGCCGTGACCGTTGACGAACACGGCCGCATGGTCGAGTGCATCGCACGCGGCGACCCCGATGGCGCCGAGCGCGCCGTGCGCGAGCACCTGACGCGCGCCAACCAGCGTTATCACGCCGGCGTGGCCGGCAACAGCAACCCTCATGGCAGCGACGCTGGCCACGCGCCCGCGGCGCATACCTGAAACCCAAGCAATCAACCCAAGTAACAGCTTCACTCTCAATGAACGACAAGCAGAAAGTCAGCCCGGTCACCCTGGTCCCCAATCCCCGCCACAAGAGCAGCGCGCTGCTCGACGGTCCCGATCGCGCGGTCGCGCGCGGCATGATGAAGGCCGCCGGCTTCACCGATTCCGACCTCAAGAAGCCGCAGATCGGCGTGGCGCACTGCTGGATAGGCACCATGCCCTGCAACCTGAACCATCGCGAACTCGCGCAGAAGGTGATGGAAGGCATCCGCGCTGCCGGCGGCACGCCACTCGAGATCAACACTGTCGCCATCAATGACGGCATCACCACCGGCACCGAAGGCATGAAGACCTCGCTGGTCAGCCGCGAAGTCATCGCCGACTCGGTCGAACTGGTCGCGCGCGGCCACATGCTCGATGGCCTCGTCACGATCTCGGGTTGCGACAAGACGATTCCCGCCATGGCGATGGCGATTGGCCGCATGAACCTGCCGGGCTTGTCGCTGTACAGCGGCTCCATCCTGTCGGGCAAGTGCACCAAGCCATCGACGCTGTTCGAAGGCCGCAAGCTGACCATTCAAGAGATCTATGAAGCCGTCGGCGCCTTCAACGCGGGCCGCATCGATGCTGAAGAACTGCGCGATGTCGAAGACCATGCCTGCCCGGGCGCCGGCGCCTGCGGCGGCCAGTTCACCGCGAACACCATGGCCACGGCCAGCGCGATGCTCGGCATCTCGCCGATGGGCTTCAATGACATTCCCGCCGTCGATATCGCCAAGGGCGATGCTGCGTATCAGTGCGGCGTGATGGCGATGGCGCTGGTCAATGGCGGCATTACGCCGCGCATGATCGTTAGCCGCGAAAGCTTCGAGAACGCGATTGCCGGCGTGATGGCTACCGGCGGCTCGACCAACGCCGTGCTACACCTGCTGGCGATTGCGAAGGAATTCGGCGTCGAACTGTCGCTGCATGATTTCGACCGCATCTCGCGCCGTACCCCGGTGCTGGCCGACATGCGTCCGTGGGGCCGCTTCACTGCGCCCGAGATGCACGAAGCCGGCGGCATTCCGCTGGTGGCGCGCCGCCTGCTGGAAGGCGGCTTGCTGCATGCCGATGCAAAGACTGTCACCGGCAAGACCATCGGCGAAGAGTCTGTCGCAGCGTCCGAAGTGCAAGGGCAGGAAGTCATTCGCCCGACCAGCAACCCGATCAAGCCACAAGGTGGCCTCGCCATCTTGTACGGCAATGTCGCGCCCGGTGGCTGCGTGATCAAGCTGAGCGGCCAGAAAAAATCTCTGCATCGTGGCCCGGCCCGCGTGTTCGAAACCGAAGAAGCCGCTTTCGAGGCCGTGAAGAACGGTGTCATCCAGGCCGGCGACGTGATGGTGCTGCGTAACGAAGGCCCGCGCGGCGGCCCCGGCATGCGCGAGATGCAACTGGTGACCGGTGCCTTGCAAGGCGCGGGCCTCGGCGAATCGGTGGCGCTGATGACGGATGGTCGCTTCTCCGGCGCATCGCACGGCTTTGTCATCGGACACATCGTGCCTGAGGCGGCTGACGGTGGCCCGATCGCCGCGCTGCGCGACGGCGACCTCGTCGAGATCGATGTCGAGCGCCGCAGCCTGTCCGTGGCCGTCAGCGACGACGAGTTGCGCACGCGTCTGGCGAGCTGGACGCCACCGGCGCCGCGTTACACCAGTGGCGTGCTGGCCAAGTACGCGCGCCTGGTCACCGATGCGTCGCAGGGCGCCGTGACCTCTGCCTTCGCGCCGGCACCGAACTACACCTTTATTTCTACTGAACGCAACAAGGAGTCTGCATGAAACCGAACGCCGTCAAGCGCATTGGCCTGGTCAAGCGCCGCAAGGACCTGAGCTACGAAGAATTCACCCATCACTGGCTGAACGTGCACGCCGAGCTGTGCAAGAAGCTGCCGAACATGCGCCGCTACTCGGTCAACCTGGTGTCGCGCGATCAGTCCGAAGCTTTCGGTTACGACGGCTTCTCCGAACTCTGGTTCGACTCGGCCGAAGCCTTGGCAGCATCGCTGGCCAGCCCGGAGGGCAAGACCCTGCTGGCTGACTTGCCGAATTTTGTCGACAGCATCAATCCGCTGCTGGTCGAAGACTACCTGATGCTCTCCTGATGGCGCTCTCTGCTTCTTCCGTCGACAAGCTCGACACGCTGGCCATCGGCTTCATCGGCACCGGCCGCCTCGGCAAGGCGCTGGCACTGGCGCTGATGGACCGCGGACTGAAGGTGGCCGGCGTCGGCAGCCTGACGCTGGACGAGTCGGCGCCGCTGGCGGCGGCCATTCCTGGCTGCGCCAATCTGACACCGCAGCAAGTGGTGGATCAGTGCGATCTGGTGTTCGTCACCACCGTCGATGGCGCGATCGAATCGACCGCCAATGCACTGCAGTGGCGCGCCGGCATGGGCGTCGTTCATTGCAGCGGCGCGACGGAAGTGTCGTCACTGGCCAAGGCTGAGCGCGATGGCGCAGCGATCGGTGGCTTCCACCCGATGCAAACCTTCGGCGACCCGGAAGCGGCGCGCCGTTCGCTGCCGGGCTGCACGGTGACCATCGAAGCCTCGTCACCGCTGGACGAGGTGCTGCGCGCGATCGCAAGCCGCCTCGAATGTCCGGTGAACCAGCTGCCGCCGGGCATGCGCGGCCGTTATCACGCTGCTGCCGGTTATGCGTCGCAGTTCATCAACGTGATCCTGCGCGAGGCGTCGGTCATCTGGCAGTCGTGGGGCGCGCAGGAAGACGCGGCCGTCAAGGCCATGCTGCCGCTGGTGCAGGGCACGCTCGCCTCGATCGCCAGCGCCGGTCTGGCCAAGGGCATGCCGGGGCCGGTGTCGCGCGGCGACATCGTGTCGATCGACAAGCACCTGGACTCGCTGTCGACGCTGGATGCGCCGCTGCAGCAGCTGTATCGCGAGATGTGCGGCCGGAGCATTGCGCTCGGTCTCGAGAGCGGCGGTGTCAATGCGGAGCAGGCCAAGACCCTGCACGCGATGCTGGGCACGACCGGACGTTTGGGAACCTGACGCGTTTCAGAAAAATCAGTACCGCAACTGTTGAATCGAATGGTGCCGCAGCCCATCGTCGAACGCGCGTGGTTGGCAATGACGCGCATAGCGATGGGGAGGCGGATGCAAGGAGTTTGTTTCGTTAGCGAGAGGTAGCGAAACGGACAGGCATGCGGCAGGGACCTCACGGTGCTTGCCCGGGCCAATGTATCTCCCTGGTGGATTGCCCGCGGACCTCACCGGTCTGCGGGCCTTTTTCGGGGCAGGTCGCTTTGCGATGCAGGACGCTGGTGCAGTACGTAAGTGCAGGATGAATATGCAGAACAAAAACACGCTGAAGAAAAGGACAAGGATCGAAGATTCATTTTGAAAGGGGGGTGCAAGCAGAGACGGCCAATCACTAAGTTTCAGTTTTCTGAGGATAGGCTTGGGGATGCCATGGCTCCGGTAGGTGGCGAGAGACCGCGGACATGAATCCTTGAGCGCGAAAAATACCAAGAAGGAGATAGGGATGAAGCTGAAGTCCAATATTTTGACAGCCGCCATGCTGGTCGGCCTGTCGTCGATGTCGTTTGCTTCCGACTGGGGCGTTTACGGTGGTGACACCGGCAACACGCGCTACAGCACGGCAAACCAGATCAATACGTCCAACGTCGGCAACCTGAAAGTGAAATACGCCGTCCAGCTGGGCACCAACCGCTCGCAAGAATCGACCCCGATCCTGGTCGACGACATGCTGGTCGTGACCTCGTCCTACGGCCCGAAGAACGTCATCGCCGTCAACGCGAAGACTGGCGACCTGAAGTGGCGCTACTCGCCTGAAATGCCGCGCAACGTCGACCAGTTCACCTGCTGCGACGTGGACAACCGCGGTGTGGCACAAGCCAACGGCCGCATCTTCGTCGGCCGCCTCGATGCCAAGCTGACCGCTCTCGATTCCAAGACCGGCAAAGAGCTGTGGACCTCGACCGTGATGGACTACACCCAGGGTGCGACCATCACTTCGCCGCCGACCCCGGTCAAGAACCTGGTCATCACCGGCTATGCCGGCGGTGAATTCGGCGTTCGTGGCGCGCTGGTGGCTTTCGACCAGAAGACCGGCAAGGAAGTCTGGCGTACCCACACTGTGCCCATCGGTAACGAGAAGGGCGCAGAAACCTGGAAGGGTGATTCGGGCAAGACTGGCGGCGGTACCGCATGGCTGGTCGGTTCCTATGATCCGAAGCTCAACCTGGTCTACTACGGCACCTCCAACCCGGCACCGTGGTCGGCTGGCGTTCGCGGCAATGACTCCTCGGACATCGGCCCGTACACCAACCTGTACACCGCTTCCGTCGTTGCTCTGAACCCGGAAACCGGCAACATCGTCTGGCACTATCAGTTCACCCCGCATGATGCATGGGACTACGACGGCGTGAACGAACTGGTGTTCGCTGACCTGCCGGTCGAAGGCAAGACCACCCCGGTGATCATGCAAGCGAACCGTAACGGCTTCTTCTACGTGATCGACCGCGCCAACGGCAAGCTGATCTCGGCGAAGCAATTCGTCGACGGCGTGAACTGGGCCTCGGGCATCGACATGAAGACCGGTCGTCCGATCGAGACCGCAGGCAACGTCAAGCGTCCTGGCTTCAAGCGTAACGCCAAGGACATCTGCCCGAACCTCGTCGGCGGCAAGAACTGGATGCCGATGAGCTACAACAAGCAGACCGGCCTTGTGTACATCCCGACTGAAAACCTTTGCATGGACATGGAAGGCATTCAGGAAGAGTACAAGCGCGGCCAGTTCTACCTGGCTGTGAACTTCGACCTCGGCAAGTGGGGCCCGGGCGGCCATGGCGGCGGCCTGAAGGCATGGGACCCGGTCAAGCAGAAGGAAGTCTGGTTCCACAAAGAGACGCTGCCGCTGTCGGGCGGTACGACCACCACCGCTGGCGGTGTCGTGTTCCAGGGTGACGTGTACGGCAAGTTCCGCGCATTTGACGCCAAGAACGGCAAGATCCTGTGGGAGTTCAACACCGGCTCCGGCATCATGGCTGCGCCTATGACCTACACCATCGACGGCAAGCAGTATGTCGCAGTCGTGTCCGGTCGTACCCAGTCGATCCCGGCCTTCTACGGCGAGATCGGCGAGAAGATGTACGCTGCCAGCCCGGAAGGCGGCACCATGTTCGTATTCGCGCTTAACTAATCTGGAGATGATGTGATGTCCAAGTTGTTTGCTTATACCAGTGCAGCCCGTATGGCGATCGCCGTCGTTGCTATCTTCACTTCGGCTATGGCGGTTGCCGAGCCACTGAAGGTCTGCTCGGATCCTGACAATCTCCCGTTCAGCAAATCCGAGGGCGCCAGCCGCGGCCTCTACATCGAGCTGGCTGAACTGGTCGGCAAGCAACTTGGCGTTCCAGTCGAATACAACTGGTACCTGACGTACAACCAGCGTCGCGCCATCCGCAATTCCATGGATGCGTGCGACGCCTATTTCGCACTGCCTGCCAGCCCTGACTACAAGGCCAACGGCATGGACCGCACCAAGCCCTTCCTGGATGTCCGCTATGCCGTCGTGGCCAAGCCGGGCTTCAAGATGGCGCAGATGAATGACCTGAAAGGACGCACCGTGGGTGTGACCTTCAGTTCGCCGCCGCAGATCTATTTCTCGACCGCCGAAGGCTATACGGTGAAGGCGTATCGCAATTCGGAGCAAGTGATTGCCGCGATCCAGTCGGGCGAAGTCGATGCTGGCGTACTGTGGGGCCCGCATATCGGGTACCTGAATCAGACCGAATACAACAACTACTGGCAGCTGACGCCGATCTCCGGCACGGGCCTCGGCGGTCAGGTGGCCGTGGCCGTACCCAAGGGCAAGGATGCGCTGAAGCTGAAGATCGAGGAGGCGCTGGCCAAGCTGCGCCCCGAGATCGACCAGTTGCAGAAGAAGTACGGCTTCCCGACCGGCGTGCCGGTGGCGCTCGATGCCAACAGCTCGTGGAACATGATCTCCAGTCATGTGGCAGGCGGCAAGAGCGTGGCCGGCGCCAAATATGCAGCGCGCCCGCAGCCGCAAGCGATCAAGGCCCAGGCACTCTCGTCCGACGCCTCGGACTTCCGCACTTACCTGCGCAAAGTGAACGATGGCGGCGATATCGACGAATTCCGCAAGGTCTTCAACAGCCGCTGCTCGCATTGCCATTCGCAGAATGGCGCAAGCCCCCAGCCGGAACGCGACCTGCGCCGCCTGAGCAGCCGCTATGGCGAAAAATGGCGTGAAGTGGCGCTGACGACGATCACCAATGGCCGTCCTGAATACGGGATGCCGAACTGGGGTGCGTCGCTGTCGAAGCAGGAGATCGACAACATGGTGACCTATCTGGAAACGATCCAGAAGAAGCCGCAGTAAGGGGTAGTGTCGGGTTTACCGGGGCGTCGGCATGGCCGGATGCCCCGGGGCCTGAGAGAAGCACAGCTGAGAGGTACGGCAGAGGGGTACAACAGAAAAGTACAACGATGTGACATGCCGCCGTCATCGACGGCGGCATCCGGCCGGGAGGCGGCGCTCGCCGCCTGTCGCCCTGATCAGGAGCTGCTGGCTTCCCGGATCATCTTGCGGGCATCCTTCAGCACTTTCACGGCATCCTGGTCGCGGCCTTCGTCATGCAGTTTCTGGCCTTCGGCGCGCATGGCCTTCACTTTCTCGAGCATGTCCTCTTTCAGCGATCCCGATGCGATCGATGAATCGACCGCCTTCATTTCGCAAGTCACCGGATCAGGGCAATGGGCAAAGGCGCTGGACGAAGCCATCAGGGCCAGGGCGATGAGCAGTTTTTTCATGTCGTCTCTATGGAATTGTTGTTGGAATTTGCAGGGGACTATCAGCTGCGGCATGCCCGTGACGCAACCGGGAAAACCCGGTGTTTTGGAATGCAGAACAGTCAAGTGCATCACAAGCACTGCTCTGAATTGTACTATCCGACAATCGAAAGAAAACCCCCAAATACATGGGGTTGATGGTTCAAGAATTTTGAATGTGAAAGCATAGGAAACAAGCATGAATATCGGAATGATCGGCATCGGCCTGATGGGCCACGGCATCGCCTCCAACCTCGTCAAGCACGGCCATCAACTGACCGTCCTCGACCATCCGGGCAATCAGCCGCTGGATGCCTTGCTGGCCGCCGGTGCGAAGACCGCAGCCACCCCGAAGCAAGTGGCGGCGGATGCCGAGATGGTGATCATCTGCGTCACCGGCTCGCCGCAAGTCGAAGCTGTGCTGACCGGCGAAGGCGGCGTGCTGCAGGGCCTGCGCAAGGGCGCCATCGTGGTTGACTGCTCGACCGCCGTGCCGTCGTCGACCGAGAAGCTGGCAGCGCTGGTCAAGCAAGCCGGTGGCGAGTTCATCGACTCGCCGATGACCCGCACCCCCAAGGAAGCTGCCGAAGGCCGCCTGAACCTGCTGGTCGGTGGCGACAAGCACCTGTTCGACCAGTGCCTGCCTGTGCTGCGCTGCTTTGCCGAGAACATCAGCCATGTCGGCGCGATCGGCGCCGGCCACCGCATGAAGCTGCTGCACAACTACGTGTCGCTGGGCTGCATCGCGCTGATTTCGGAAGCGGCCGCCAGCGCGCTGTCGGCCGGCATCGAGCCGGACGTGTTCATCGACGTGCTGGCCAAGGGCGGCGGCGGCGGTGCAGCGCTGGAGCGCCTGCGCCCGCAGCTGCTGTCCGGCGATGCCGGCGCCTTGCGCTTTGCCATGAGCAACGCCTTCAAGGACCTCGGCTACTTCACGACCATGGCTTCCGACAGCGGCACTGTGCATCGCATCGCCGATGCAGTACAGTCAACCTTTGAGGCGGCGATTGCGCAGGCTGGCCCTGACACCTTCGTCCCGCAACTGGTGAACCTGCTGCAGCAGGCGGCAGCCCCCAAGGCCTGAACCGCCTGAGCTACCTGATCCGCGAACTAGCTCGGCTCAGGTGCCCCTTGCCAGCACTGGCTATACTGCAGGCAGCGGCACCCTCTGCCCCAGATTTTTTTTGACCTTTTACTGAATTCGAGGCTCGGCATCATGAACGACTTCGCACCCGGCGCAGTTTCCATCAATCCCGCCAATGGCGAAATGATCGCCCGCTATCCGTTCGACGACGATGCGGCGATGAACCGCGGGCTCGACCAGGCCCGCCAAGGCCAGCGCGCGTGGGCATCCACGTCCGTGGACGAACGCCTGGCTTTCCTGACCCGACTCGCGCAACTGCTGCGCCGTGACATCCGCACGCTCGGCGAAATGGCCGCCCGTGAAATGGGCAAGCCCATCACGCAGGCCATGGCCGAAGTCGAGAAATGCGCGGTGCTGTGCGACTGGTACGCCGCCAATGGCGGCCCCATGCTGAATGACCGCCCGACTTCGATCGGTCCGGACGCGTATGTGTCCTTCCATCCGCTGGGCACCGTGCTGGCCGTGATGCCGTGGAATTTCCCGTACTGGCAGTCGATGCGCGGCGCGATCCCGATCCTGTTGGGCGGTAATGGCTACTACCTGAAGCATGCGCCGAACGTGATGGGCTGCGCCTACCTGACCGAGCGTGTGATGCTCGAAGCCGGGCTGCCGGCGGGTACCTTCAAGGCCGTCAACCTGTCGAACGATCAGGTGTCGAGGGCCATCAATGACAACCGCATCGCTGCCGTCGCTGTCACCGGCAGCGTGCGCGCCGGTTCGGCGATTGCAGCGCAAGCCGGCGCCGCACTGAAGAAAACGGTGCTGGAACTGGGCGGCGCCGATCCGTTCATCGTGCTGGCCGATGCCGACCTTGAGTCGGCAGTGAAGGCTGCCGTGATCGGCCGCTTCCAGAACACCGGACAGATCTGCATCGCCGCCAAGCGCATCATCCTCGAGAAGCCAATCGCGGCTGAATTCACCGAGCGCTTCGTCGAAGCGGTCAAGGCGCTGAAGATGGGCGACCCGCTGGATGAATCGGTGTACATCGGCCCGATGGCCCGTGCCGACCTGCGCGCCGAACTGCATCGCCAGGTTGAAGACACTGTCGCTGCCGGTGCTCGCCTGCTGTTGGGTGGCAAGCCGGTCGACGGCCCTGGCAGCTACTTCCAGCCGACCATCCTGACGGGCGTGAAGCCGGGCATGGTGGCGTTCAAGCAAGAGACCTTCGGCCCGGTGGCAGCGCTGATCGAAGCCGACGACGTCGAGCATGCGATCGCAATGGCCAATGACAGCGAATTCGGCTTGTCGGGCGCACTCTGGACGTCCAACAAGGAGCTCGCCAAAACGCTGGCACGCCGCATGGATACCGGCGGTGTGTTCGTCAACGGTTTCTCGGCATCCGACCCGCGTATTCCGATCGGTGGCGTGAAGAAGAGTGGCTATGGTCGCGAACTCAGCGACTACGGCGTGCACGAGTTCATGAACATCCAGACCGTCTGGTTCGACCGTCGTTGACCTGTACTATCTGAGCCGGACCGCTGACTGTCCGACAAAAAAAGAGACCGGCGCAAGCCGGTCTCTTTCTTTTTGGGCTGCTGTTCAGCGGCCGTGTCCGTGGCCGTGTCCGCGGCCATGGCCATGGCCGCCATGGTCTTTCCAGCCACGATCCCAGTCGCGGTGATGGTGATGGTGATGACGAGGACCCCATGCATTGCCATACGGCGGGCCATAGATGACGCGCGGTGCCGGATAAACGACGGCCGGCGGGGGCGGGGCATAGACCACCGGCGGCGGTGCATACACCGAGTACGGGTAGCCATAGCCATAGGTGACGCTGACACCGGGCCTGCCGCCGGAAATGGCGCTGCCGATCACGGTGCCGGCGGCAACGCCGACGAGCACATCGCCAGAGTGGGCCTGGGCAGCGCCTGCGCAGGCGGTCATCAGGACGAGGGCGGCGATTCGGGTCTTCATGGCGGGTCTCCTTTATTGAAGCCTGTGCAAGCAGTGTAAGGACCCGTGATGCCGGTTGGAAGCGGAAAAGTGTCACGACCTGTAAGCCGGCCAGCGGCGATAATAGGGGCATTTTTCACGCCCTTGTTTGCCATCTGGCAAGGAGAACCCTGCATGAACCTGAGTTTTTCGCTGATCCTCGCGCTGCTGGTGCTGCTCTCTGCAGGTTTCGGCGCTGGCTTGTGGTTCGGCCGCCTGCTGGCACGTGCGCGCGCCGACGGGGAACTCGCACAGGCACAGGCGGAGGCAGCTGCCCGGCTGGCTGCAGCAGAGACGCGGGCCGCACAGGCGCAAGGCTTCGAGCGTGAACTGGCGCAGCTGCGCGATGAACATGCACAGCTGCGTTCTCTGCTGGCAGCGGCCGAAACCGAGCTGAAAGGCGAGCGAGAAAATGCAGCGGAAAAAATCGAATTGTTGAGCAAGGCGCGCGAGGCGCTGTCCAACGAATTCAAGGCGCTGGCGGCACAGGTGCTGGACGAGAAGAGCAAGAAATTCTCCGAACAGAGCGAGAAGGACCTGAGCAACCTGCTGAGCCCGCTGAAGACCAAGCTCGAAGAATTCAAGCAGCAGGTCGACCATGGCCGCCTGCAGGATGTGCGTGACCGTACCGCGCTGGCCGAGCAGGTCAGCCAGCTTGCCAAGCTGAACCAGGCCCTGTCCGACGATGCGAAGAACCTGACCAAGGCGCTGGTCGGCGACAGCAAGACCCAGGGCAACTGGGGCGAACTGGTGCTGGAGACCATCCTCGAAGCCTCGGGCCTGCGCGAAGGGCATGAGTTCTTCGTCCAGCACAGCGCGAACAATGAAGAGGGTAACAACCGTCGTCCGGACGTGGTGGTGCAGTTGCCGGGCAACCGCCAACTGGTGATCGATTCCAAGGTGTCGCTGACCGCGTATGAAGCGCTGGTGTCAGAAGAAGATGCGACCCAGCAGAAAAAGCGGCTGGACGAACACCTGACATCGATCAAGCGCCATATCGGCGGCCTGTCGGACAAGAAGTACCACCTGCTGTACGAGGGCGTGCAGTCGCTCGACTTCGTGCTTATGTTCATCCCGCTCGAACCGGCTTTCATGACCGCCATCTCGAATGACAAGGGCTTGTTCATGAGCGCGTGGGAAAAGAACGTGCTGCTGGTAAGCCCGTCAACGCTGCTGTTCGTGGTGCGTACTGTCGCCCACCTGTGGCGGCAGGAATCGCAGAACCGCAATGCGCAGGAAATCGCCAAGCGCGGCGCTGAGCTTTACGACAAGCTGGCGCTGTTCGCCGACAGCATGGAAGCCCTCGGCGACCGCTTGCGGCAGGCGCAGGACTCGTACACCGAAGCGACGTCGCGCCTGTCGACCGGCAAAGGCAATCTGATTCGTCAGGCCGAAATGCTGAAGGAGCTAGGCGTGAAGCCCACCAAGCAAATTTCGAAGAAGTTTGCGGATGCAGAAGGTGATGCGGCGGGGGCGTCCACGGCCGCCGAGCCACTGCCCCGCTTGCCGAAGCAGGTTCGTGATCTGCTGACGGACAGCGAATGACGTGCTTTCGTTTTTTGCACCGTTTCCTGCTGCGCTGTTAGGAATCTGAAAATCTTTGCACTTTCAGTCCTGAAAGCCCTGCATTTTTCTCATCTACAGACAGCGCACGCATAAGCCAATCAAATCAATCGTTAAGCCATCACTCTGCAAGCTGATTGTAGAAAGATGCCAAATTGATGCGAATTGATTGATTGACACCACCCCGTGCTTGCCCGACATTCATGGACAACTCACCAGCACGGAAACCTCCATGGGAAGTATCGACAAGCGTTTGCTGAGCAACCGGCAGATGGCTGACACGCGCATCGACTTCGAGACTTCGATACGCGGCACCATCGAGTTCGATGGCATCTTCTATCTCGATGGCGCGCTCAATGGCGACCTCAAGGGCAAGGGCAGCGACAAGACCACGGGCGTGATCGGCACGCGCGGCCGACTGACGGGCAACCTGCACTGCCGCAATGCCATCATTGCCGGCGTCGTGCACGGCGACATCCATGCGCATTCGCTCGAGCTGCTGGCCGGTGCGCGCGTGCTGGGCGATTTGTATTACGAGACACTGGCCATCGATCCCGCTGCGGAGATCAATGGTTCCTTCATCCCTTCGGATGCTTCCACCAACCCACCCGACCTGCAGAGAGACAAACATGCGTCGCGCTGAACTGATCGAAGAACTGAAAACGCTGCACGCGATGGAGTTTGACGTTTGCGAAGAAGCGCTGCGTCTTGCGCAGGAAGTGGACTTGTCGTCGTTCGCGTCGATGTCGGCGCGTGCCGCTGCGGTGGTGATCACCAAGCGCGGCCTCGAGCAGAAGCATCCTGGGCGCGAGATCGCGACCATGATGCGCACCAGCCGACTGGTGCGCAAGCGCATGAGCGCCGGTATGCAGGCCTGAGCTTGTCAGGCTTTCCTGCTGCCGGATTTTCCGCTTTCCGTCGGCAGTAATCGGCGAGGGTGCCTCGCCGTTCTCGACGACTTTCTCAGTAGTGTTTGGCCTGCACCTTGCCAGGCCGACCTGAATAGCGGTTCGTCGCATCCGATACATCGAATTCCAGCGTCGCGGTCTTGCCGCCGTAGACGCTTTCCTTCAGCCACGCGATTTCTTCTTCCATCGCTGCGCGCGTGAGCACGGTGGTGTACCAGGTCCGGACTTCGGCATCCCAGCGATAGCCGCGTCCCTTCAGGACATCCTTGGTGCTGAATGGCGAGTTCAGCGCGCGTATCGTGCAGGTGCTGCGGTTCACGAACTCGGCCAGTGACTTCAGCGCCGGCGTGCCCGAATTAGGCAGCGGATGCTGCAGTATCTCCAGCAGTGCACGGCAGTCGGTCTCGGCGCGGTGTGCGTCATAGAACAGGCCGAACTTGTAGGCGATGAATTCCAGCTTCGCCGAGCCCAGGCCTTCTTCGTCCCAGGCGACTTCCTCGAACGAGCAGCTCCACGCATAGTTCTCGAAGAACGGAAAGCGCACTTCGCAGAAGCCGCGATCGAAACGTGCGTTATGTGCCACGATCAGGCTCGCATCCTTGATGAATTCGGCAACCGCCTCGTCGTCGATCTGTTTGCCCTGCACCATCTCGTCGGTAATGCCATTGACGGCCGTTGCCTCGGGCGGGATCGGCATGCCCGGGTCTTCCAGCTGGTTGAAGCTGCCCAGGATGCGGAAGGCTTCGCCGGTCTCGGCATCGTATTCGAAGGCGACCATGCCCAGTTCGATGATCTTGTCGCGGCCGGCCGTCTTGCCGGTGGTCTCGGTGTCGAGGATGATGCCCTTGCGGACCGTGCGCTCGCCGGCTTGGCCCGGATCAGCATAGTGGGTGCGCTCGGGTATGCGGGTCAGCACACGGTAATCGGGATGGGAGCGCAGCAGCGCCAGGGCGGCGTCGAGGGAGGGCAAGGTATCCGGCATCGGTCGGGGTGGTCTTGTTCTGGTCGGGGTTGAAAGGGCGCCCGCAGGCGCCCCCCCCGGATTATTCCATGGTCGGGCAGCAGGGCGTTGAAATCGGTCACTCGTACCGCCAACCGGGGCGCTAGGCGTTTGGGTTACAGTAGTGACATGACCAGCCTTCCCGGAGGTGCGCATGAAGCTTCTGTCCTTCCTGCAGGATGTCGGCCCTGACCATCAGGGACGCTACCTGTCGGACATCTGGCAGTTCAACGACCAGCAGATCGAGAGTACGCATGACTTCATTCAGTGGGTCTTCCCGCTGGCCGAGCCCAGTGGTGCCTTCCCCGATGCACCGGTGCTGGAGCCGGCCGAGATCGACCTGATCCACAAATCGTCGCCGGCGACGATGAATCTCGAGAGGTCGGCGCAATGGTTCCTCGATTTCCTTGCGCGCAGCAAAGGCTGGTTGCGCTCCTCTGACCATAATCATTTGCGCATCACGCGCATGATCAAGTCGCAGCGTTTGCTGCTCGGCGAACTGGCTGCCGAATCAACGAAGGCGAGGGTGCTGCAGATGGCAAAGAAGGCGAAGACGCCGATCAGCGATGTCGCTTACGCGTTCTGGCGTGCGGCCTGAAGTGCCGGGCGTTCGGCTCGCAACGGGGCGTACGCGGCAAGCGTCGCACACTGCGCGTGCCTGGCGCGTGAACTTCGTCTGGCCGTATGCGGCCGCCGTGCTGCTGTTGCTGACGGTGCTTGCGCTGCCCCGCTTCGCACAGGCCGAATCCTTTCTCGGACTGGAGCCGCTGCAGACACTGGCTTCGGTGCGGATGCGTTTCCCGAACGCGAAGCTCGATGCCGAGCATCCACCCTGGCTGAAGGAGAACCAGTACTACTGCATGCTCGATGTCGACGGCGCAGATGGCCTGGTGGCGCTGTTGTTCGAGCACGATGACGAAAAGCGCAAGCAGAAGCTGGCCGACCTGCAAAAGAACTTGCCGGCCACCGTCAACCATGCGGACAACCCGCAGGCCAAATCCATCAACCTGCTGATACGCCAGCAGCGCGATGCGCTGGCCCGTCCGCTCGAAGACAGGCTGGCGCTGGTACGCATACGCTGGATACCGGAAAAGCCGCAGCGGCTGGCAGTGCTGCAATCGAAATACGGCAAGCCGGATGCGATCGAGATCAAGGCCGGCGCGCCCGGCCCTATCTTCGTCTGGCAGCGTGGGGTGCATGCCTACCTGACGCCGGATCGCAAACTGGTGAAGATGATCGAGTTCTGGTTCACCGAAGACGATCTGGCCGAGGTCTTCCTGAAACGTTGAGGTTCAGCTGCGGATCCCGCGGCCATGAAGCCGGTGCCGAGCTGCCGACAGCGTCATCAAGCTGCGTCAAGCGGCAACAAGCGAAGCCACCCGGGGCTGTTCGCAGCCGCCCTGGACCCTCCGCGCTGGTTTGCTCAGTTGAGCCTTTCCATCTGTACGAAGGCACCGTGGTCCCACACGCCTTCCAGCGGCACACGGCCGCCGGCAAAGGTCTGCTTGCCGCGACCATGGTGCATGCCGTTCAGCACCTGACCCGTATAGGCATCGCCGTTCGCGTACACGAAGCTGCCGACGCCGGTCAGCATGTCGTTGTTGAAGTCGCCGGTATAACGGCCGCCGGTCGCGAAGCGATAGATGCCGCGGCCATGGCGCCGTCCCTTCGCAAACGTGCCGTCGTAACGGTCGCCGTTCGGGTAGGTCATGGTGCCGGTGCCGTGGATGGCGTTCTTCAGGAAGCTGCCGTAATAGACCTTGCCGTCGGCGTAGTCGACCCGGGCCGGGCTCAGCACGAAGCCGCCCTTGAAGGTGCCAGTCAGCTTGTCGCCGTTGGAAAAGGTGAATTCGCTCGGGCCGTCACGATTGAGATGACGTACGTACTGATTCTGGTGCTTGTCGAAGCCCCACAGCTGGTGCGTGTCCCAACTGGTGGCGCTCCACGCGAGGTCGTCCAGTGTCGGCATGCGCGCGCTGCTGCAGCCCGCAAGGCCGGAGGCCAGCGCGGCAGACAGTATCGCAAGCAGGAGTAGGTTTGGTTTCATCGCATTCGCCCCACAGTCGGCGCTGCCAATTCGGCAACGCGGCATTGATGGGGTGCAGCGCGCTTCGGGTGCGCGCTTCTGCGCCCATCAGTCACTGTATCGGCGCGAGCGAGAAAATCTTTATGCTGCCGTCGGCATCCGGTGATGCGGGCGGCGGCGGATGGACAAGGCCCGCGCGAAGCGGGCCTTGTGCGAACCGGGATGAATAATCCCGAGGCTTACATCTTGTCGCCGCCTTTCTTCATCTCGTTCTTCTCGCCCTTGTGCTTGCCCTTGGTGTCGCCCATATGCTTGCCCTTGGTATCGCCCATGTGCTGGCTCTTGGTATCACCCATATGCTGGCCGCGGTCGTCGGTATCCTTTTTGTGCGCCATGTGTGCTGCATCCGATTGGGCCTTGCCATCCATGCCGCCGGCCTTCGCCGTGCCCGACGAGGACTGGCCGAAGCTGCTGTTGGGTGCGCCTGCCGCGCCATGATTGCCGTCCGCCCCGCCCTGCCGTGCGAAAGCAGAGCCGGTGACGACAAGTACGATGGCCGAGAGGATCATTAGCTTTTTCATGATTCGTCCTTTATTGGAATCGGTAGTGGTGGGTTTGCTTTTCCGATCGCATCGACCGGTGACCACAACATATCGTTCG
This sequence comes from uncultured Bifidobacterium sp., assembly GCA_964634245.1. GTDB lineage: Bacteria > Pseudomonadota > Gammaproteobacteria > Burkholderiales > Burkholderiaceae_D > Pernthalerella. The sequence continues at coordinate 38,654 of CAZWIE010000007.1, read as the reverse complement.
GCAAGATTGATTCGCTGCACGCTTACACTCTGCAACCAGTTTCCCCAATGCAAAAATCAATCGCTTGGCCGACTTGTCCAATACGTCGGGAAGTGGCCAGTTCGCTGGCCGCTCCGCTCATCAACTTGAGGACAGGAGACAGCCATGACACGCAAGTATGTGGATTGCCGGGAAGTACCGAGCGAGATGAACTGTACGATCGCCATCAGCGCCGATAGCGAGAATGAACTGCTCGAGGCGGCGGTGCAGCATGCTGTCGCCGTGCATCATCACCAGGACTCGCAGGAGCTGCGGGGGCAGATCAGCAAGGCGATGAAGGAGGGTATGCCGCCGGCGCAAGCCTGACGGCAGCAAGGGAGGCAAGCTGCGGTGGACAGGGGAGGCTCAGTGCCGGCCGGTTGCAGTGCCTGGCCGGGGCGTTTGCTGCGCATCGCCGGCATCAGCATCGGCGTGCTGGCTGCGCTGCTGCTGGTGCTGGTGATTGCCATTGCCAGCTTCGACTGGAACCGTGCGCGGCCCTGGCTGTCCGCCAGGGTGGCCGAAGCGACCGGACGGCAGGTCGAATTGCGCGGTGATTTGTCGGTGGCCTGGGAGCGCCCGCCGGAAGCGCGCGGCTGGTGGCGCTTCGTGCCCTGGCCTCACCTGCGGGCGCATGACGTTGCGCTCGGCAATCCGGACTGGGCCGTCAGCGGGCCATGGATGGCGACCATACCGCAGCTGGATTTCTCGTTGAACCTCCCAGCCCTGGCACAGCATGAGATCCGCATAGAGGAGGCGCGACTGGCCGGGCCCGTCATCGTGTTCGAGAAAGCTGGCGCGGAACGCAGGAACTGGGTCTTCGAACCGATGCAGAAAAATGCCGACGACGCCCGGCGCTGGCGATTCGGCATCACGAGTCTGGCGATTGCCAGCGGCAAGCTGCGTTATCTCGACAAAGGCAAGGCGACCGACCTCACGCTATCCCTCGATACGGCCGCCGATGGCAGCGTGCGCTGGGTGGCGGCAGGTCGCTACAACGACGAGTCCTTGCGCGGTCACGGACTGGCCGGTTCGTTGCTGGCCCTGCGCACCAGCGACATACGTTATCCGGTCGAAGCCGATGTCACGGTCGGGGACACGCATGTGAGCGCGCGCGGCACCGTGACTGATCCCACCGACCCGAGCGCGCTCGACATACGGCTTGAAATCAGTGGCGCCAGCATGGCCGACCTGTACCCGATCAGCGGCTTGCTGCTGCCGAAGACACCGAAGTTCTCGACCTCGGGGCGAGTGGTCGGGCGCCTGGTACCGGGAGCGCTTGATTTGCGCTATGAGCGCTTCAGCGGCAAGGTCGGGCAGAGCGACATCGGCGGCACGCTGCGCTATCGCCAGCAGCCGCGCGCGCTGCTGAGCGGGACAGTGGCGTCGAATCACCTGCGGCTGGTCGACCTCGGCCGCCTGATCGGCGTCGGCGACGACGGCAAGCCCAAGCCGGGCGAGATCGCGCAGCCGAAAGGGCGCGTGCTGCCGGTGTCGCCATTCAAGAACGAGCACTGGCACAAGATGGATGTCGACGTGCGCTTCACGGGTCGGCAGATCATCCGGCGCGAAGCTTTGCCCATCGAAGACCTCGACACGCGGCTGACGATGAAGGCCGGCGTGCTGACACTCGACCCGCTGCGCTTCGGCATTGCCGGCGGCCGGCTGCAGGGCATGGTGCGCATTGACGGGCTGGTCGAGCCGGCCCAAGGGCGGATGCAATTGCATGCGCAGGGGCTGGAGCTCAGGCAGTTGTTTCCCAAGGTAGGCAACGCACCCGCCAGCGTAGGGCGTCTGGCCGCCCGCGCCGATCTGAAGGGACGCGGCAATTCGGTGGCAGCCTTGCTGGGCTCGTCCAGTGGCGAGGTCAGCGCCGTCATTAGCGAGGGCTCGGTCAGCAAGTTCGTGCTCGAAGCGGCGGGCTTGAATATCGCGTCGGCGGCGATTACGAGATTCTTCGGTGACAGGCAAGTGCCGATCAACTGCCTGGTCGCCGACATGGCCGTCGACGATGGCATTGCCAGGGCCCGCACCTTCCTGCTCGATACCCGCGATGCCTCGATAGGCGTGAGCGGCACCATCAGCCTGCAGGGCGAACGCTATGACCTGACGCTGCATCCGGACAGCAAGGGGCTGCGCATCGTCACGCTGCGCTCGCCGCTGTATATACGAGGAAGCTTCGAGAATCCCGAGGTCGGCCTCGACCGCCGCACCGTCGCCTTGAAGGCAGGCGCCGCCACCGTGATTGGCGCGCTGGCGGCGCCGGTGGCGGGCTTGATTGCGCTGATCAGTCCGGGGGAAGAGCGGAGCAGCCCATGCTTGGCGCTGCAAGGAAAAAGCAGATAAGGCAGATAAGGCGAAGGGATCGCTCAGGGATGCCAGAAGCCCTGATGCGGCACGCGCGCCTCGTCTTCCATTGTCGGGCCGATGACGTCCACAGTCCGCTGACCACGTGCGAACACGTCGCGGCAGGGCAGGGACAGGGTCGGATTCTCGGGATCACTGCCGGTCAGTTCCAGCAGGCTTTTCTCGGCCAGCGCATAAACCACGCGGCCAATGCCGGCCCAGTACGCGCCGCCCGAGCACATCGCGCAGGGCTCGGCGCTGGTGTACAGCGTTGCGCCGGCCAGTTCCGCCGGGCTGAACTGCGACGACGCGGCACGCAGCGCGTTCATCTCCGCATGCGCGGTGCGGTCCTTGCTGGAAGCATTCATCGCCGCCGATATGACCTTGCCGTCAGCCCCGACGACCATGGCCGCGAACGGATGATGGCCTTCGTCGCGCGAGCGCTGTGACAGCGCGATCACCTGTTTCAGGAAGAATGCGTCGCGCTCGCTGAGTTCCTTGTTCATGACACTACCCCGGCCTTTTGCATCATCTGCAGGCTCAATGCGTTGTGGCGCTCAATGAGGCGCGGCAAATCAACGCCCTTCAGCTCGCCGCCCTCGATCACAACCTTGCCGTTGATGACTGACAGCCAGGCCGGTGCCGGTGCGCAGGTCAGCAGCGCGGCAACCGGATCGCCCTGCGCACCCGCATGTGCGAGCCCGTCGATGCGGAAGGCGACGAAGTCGGCCGCCTTGCCCGGTTCGAGGCTGCCGATGTCGTCACGGCCCAGGGTTCTTGCACCGCCCGTCGTCGCCAGTGCCAGCGCTTCGCGCGCGGAGAAGCGGTCGGCGTTCGATTCGAAACCGGGCCAGCCCACGCGCTGCAGCAGCATCGCTTGTCGCGCCTCGCCCAGCATGTGGTTGCCGTCGTTGCTGGCGGAGCCATCGACGCCAAGGCCGACGCGTACACCGGCGTCCACCATCTGGCGCACCGGCGCGATGCCGGACGCAAGGATCATGTTGCTGCTCGGGCAGTGGCAGACGCCGGAGCAGGTGTGGGCCATCTTGCCGATCTCGTCCGTGCTCGGATGCACCATGTGCGCGAACCACACATCCGGCCCCAGCCATTCGACCGATTCCGCATAGGCCAGCGGACGCATGCCGAACAGCTCGAGGCAGTAGCGCTCCTCGTCCAGCGTCTCGGCGAGGTGGGTGTGCAGGCCGACATGCTGGTACGAGCGCGCCAGCCGCGCGGATGAGCGCATCAGGTCGCCGCTGACGGAGAACGGCGAGCAGGGCGCAAGACCGATGCGCAGCATCGAGAGTGGTTCCGGGTCGTGGTAGCGCTCGATCAGGCGTTGCGACTCGGCGAGAATGAATGCTTCGTCCTCCACCAGGCTGTCCGGCGGCAGCCCGCCGGCCGATTCGCCGACGCTCATGCTGCCGCGTGTCGGGTGGAAGCGTATGCCCATCGTCTGCGCGGCGGCGATCTCGTCGTCCAGCGTGCAGCCATTCGGGTACAGGTAAAGATGGTCGGCGACCGTGGTCGCGCCCGACAGCATCAGCTCGGCCAGCGCGATCTGGGTGCTCACATGGACGGCTTCGGGCGTCAGGTGGCCCCAGACGCGGTACAGCATCTTCAGCCAGTCGAACAGCTTCAGGCCTTTGGCGGTGCCGATGCTGCGCGTGAGCGTCTGGTACATGTGGTGATGGCAGTTCACCATGCCCGGCACGATCACGCAGCCATGGGCGTCGACGATCTTCGTCGGCGCCTTGTCGGGATGCGCGGCGATCCACGCATCGACGTCGGTCGTGGTGCCGACCTGCAGGATGCGATTGCCCTCGGTCAGCAGGGCGCCGTCGCGGAATTCGGAATGCGCGGCATCGACGGTGGCGATGGCCTGCGCATGGCGGAGGTAGAGTCGTTCAGTCATGGCGCGATTTTATCCGAGCAGCACGGCGTTCCCGTGCGCCTTGGCCGGCAATCTTGCCGGCCCGTCAAACGACAACGGCGAACGAGTTTGGGTGGGGGAGGCGATCAATCTGCTGCAAGCACGCCGTAGCGCAGCCCGGATTCGCGCAGGTATTTGCGGTAGGCGAGCGACATGCGGTCGCAGGCCACCGACATCTCTGCTGTCGGTGACAGCGGCAGCTTCAGCGGGCGCTGGTTCTCGACGATGGGCTGGTCCTGCAGGAAGATGGTGTCCTGGAAGCTGCGCAGCTCGTCGTCGCTGGATTCGAAGTTGGTCATCGCGAGGATGATCCAGACGCGCGTCGTGGTTTCCGTCATCGGCTGCAGGTGCAGGCTGATCGCTTCGCGGAATCCTTCCTGCGCGGCCGGTTCCTTGGTCAGGATGGCAGTGAAGGGGCGCACCACGCGGTAGGTGTACTCGACATGGCTGCCACCTTCGGCGAGCTTGTTCGACTGTGGCTGCCACGCATGGCATTGCTTGGCCCACACGCCCTGGCCGTACTCGGCGTCGTCGAAGGTTTCGACGGTGTAGTCACGGATGGCGGTCATGGCCTTGTCGCCGAGTATGCCTTCGTGCACGAAGGCAAAGTGCGCCATGTCGAGGAAGTTTTCGACGATGCGCGGCGCGCTGCTGGCCACGTCATATGGGCCGCAGATGACCTTGCGCAGGCGCGTGTCGTGGTATTCGGGGAAGGGCAGCACGTCCTGCGCCGGCGTGCCCATGCAAGCCCAGATCAGGCCGTAGGCTTCCTTGACCGCATAGGTCCTGACCTGTCCTTTGAGGTTGCCTTCCTTCAGATCGGGCAGTGCCGGTATCCGGTGGCAGCGGCCTTCCTTGCCGAAGCGCCAGCCGTGGTAGGGGCAGGTCAGCGTATCGTCAGCCAGCACGCCCATCGACAGCTTCATGCCGCGGTGCGGGCAGCGGTCTTCCCATGCGTGCAGCTCGCCGGCGCTGTCGCGCCAGATGACGAGGGGCGTGTCCAGTAGCGGCGCGGCCAGCATGCTGCCGGCTGCCAGGGCGTCGGCGATGCCGACCGGGTGCCAGTCGTTCAGCGCGACCGGGTCGACCAGGGATTCGGGGTGCAGGGGGATAGCGTTCATCTTCTCAATGATACCGGGCATGCCGGTCGATTCAGCAGGCAAAAAAAGTCCCGGTCTGGCCGGGACATCAAAACCCAATACTAGGCTTCACAACGAGAGGAGATGCCGGTCTTTGTCCGGACCGGCACGGATTAAAGCGTGTCAGTACAGCTTAGAAAGTGGTGCGAATGCCAACGCCGACAGCATTACCCGAAGAGGACGCAGTGCTCTTCTCGGTGCCGTACAGGTAGTTTGCATACACATCGGTCTTCTTCGACAGCGGCAGCTGGTAACCAATCGCGGTCTGGGCAAACTTCAGGCTCGATGCGTTCTTGGTCGAAGTGTCTGCGTACGAGACCAGCACCTTGCCCGGGCCAGCCGGGATTTGTGCCGACACGTGATAGGTGCTCGAGTCGGTCGTGGTGGTCGCGCTTTGCTTGCCGGTCTGGTAGGTGGCGAAAACCTTGGCGACGCCGAAGTCATACGAACCACCGACGAAGTACACTTCGGACGCTTTGTTCGAACCGTAGATGTTGGTGTCGAGCGAACCGATCGAACGGGTCTTGGTGCTCATGTAGTACGCCGACAGGCCGATCGGGCCATTGAAGTACATTGCATTGGCACCGATGTTGTCGCCCGTGCTGTTGGCCGCGTAGTTGAAATCGGCGACCACGCCGCCGATCACCGGGGTGGTGTAGCGCACCTGGTTGCTCCATGCGGTGTCGTCGTACAGGCCGCGTGCTTGTGCAGCGATGCCGAAGGTACCGTTGCCGGCAGTCGTGCCCAGCACGGTGTCAAAGTAGGTCGCGTGCCACAGCGGGCTGTAGGTGGTCGAGTCGCCGTAGGCATTGAACAGGATGGTCGGGACGAACGACGGGTTGACGTCACGACCCAGGCTGACAGCGCCCAGTTCCTTGCTCGACAGGCCAACCCACGATTCGCGGGTAAACAGATAGTTGCCGCCGCCAGTGCCGGTCAGGAATGCGCCGTTGGCGAGGTCGATGAACGCGGAAAGTGCGAAGTTGGCCTTCAGACCGTTGCCCAGATCTTCCGAACCCTTGACGCCGACGGCCGAGGTCGTCATGCCGCCGCTGTTGAGCTTGGTGACGCGGTTATTGCTGCCCGGGGCTTTGCTGCTGATCACGCCGGCGTCGACGATACCGAACACGGTCACATCCGCCATGGCGTTTCCGCCAGCCAGCGTACCGACGACGGCCGCTGCTGCCAGCGAGAGTTTTACGAGGTGCTGCTTTTTCATGCTTTCTCCTTGGGACACGGTTAATACAATTTTTTGTTGCTGTTTTCTGTTGCTGCTTATGTGGCGATACCAAAAATCATTCGCGCGAGCGGAAGGACATGCAGCCCTCCCGCGCGGATCAGCTCATTACTTCGGAATCGAGCCTTCGACGCCCTTGACGTAGAAGTCCATCGACAGCAGCTTGTCGAGCGGCATGACCGAACCTGCGGCGACCTTGGTCGCGCCGGACTGGTCCACCACCGGGCCCTGGAACGGATGGAACTTGCCTTCGGCGATGGCCTTCTTCTTCTCTTCGAAAACCTTCTTCGCATCAGCAGGAACGACCGAATTCAGCGGCGACATCACGACCATGCCTTCCTTCAGGCCGCCGCGCACTTCACCCGACTTCCAGGTGCCGGCCATCACGGCCTTCACGGTGTCGATGTAGTACGGCGCCCAGTTGTTGGTGTTGGCGGTCAGGTGGGCCTTCGGTGCGAACTTGGCCATGTCCGAGTCCCAGCCGAACGCGTACTTGCCTTTTTCCTGAGCGACTTGCAGCGTGGCCGGCGAGTCGGTGTTCTGGCACAGCACGTCAGCGCCTTGCGCGATCAGGGTCTCGGCAGCCTGGCGCTCTTTGGCGGGGTCATACCAGCTGTTCACCCAGACGACCTTGGTCTTGATGTTCGGGTTCACGCTTTGCGCGCCGAGGGTGAAGGCGTTGATGTTGCGGATGACTTCGGGGATCGGGAACGAACCGACGAAGCCCAGCGTGTTCGACTTGGCCATCTTGCCAGCGATGGTGCCCAGCAGGTACGCGCCTTCGAAGAACTTGGTCTCGTAGGTGCCCAGGTTCTTCGCCGTCTTGTAGCCGGTGGCGTGTGCGAAGACGATGTTCGGGAAGGCCTTGGCGACTTTCTCGGTCGGGTTCATGTAGCCGAACGACGTGGTGAAGATCACCTTGTTGCCTTCGGTAGCGAGTTTGCGGATCACGCGCTCGGCGTCGGCGCCTTTAGGCACGTTCTCGACGAAAGTCGTTTTCACCTTGGCGCCGAATGCCTTTTCCAGTGCCAGGCGACCCTGGTCATGGGCATAGGTCCAGCCGGCGTCGCCGACGGGACCGACGTAGACGAAGCCGACTTTCAGCGGCTCATCCGCGGCCTGAACCGGGGAGGTAAAGGCGAACACCGAGGTCGCTGCCAGGACGGCAAGCGCGGTGAATTTGCGACGATTGATCATGTGGTTTCCTGTATGAGTTAGTCGTGGTTGCAACCAGCCCGAAAACAGGCCGCCATCGCACGGCGGCCAGCGAGTCGGGCACGGGAATGGCGATCGTAAATCGGCCACGGTGCACGTTATACGCACATATTCCGGAGTTTCCTAATGCAAATAACATTCCACCATTGCATCTTTGGGAAATGTATTTTTTGCTATAACGATCACCGGCTAAAAAACCTTAGAAAAATCAAGGAATAATCAGCGGCGTGGCGGAGCTTGTAAGTCTCGCGAAAGAAAACTGCAGGAAAACTGAAGGGAAAATGCTGGCAAAAAAGCACCGTCGCAGGGCAGCGTCGTGCCTGTGTTTGATGCAGTGATTTTTTTAGTGCGAATTATCTTTTCGGTGAATGACAGATAGTCATTCATCGCATGGCCACCAGGCTCGCTTCAGGCCGCCGGCGGATGATGCGCAATCCAGTGCCGCGCAATCGCTTCGCGCGTGCAGACCCAAACCCCGGCATGCGACTGTACGTGGTCAAGGAAGCGTGCCAAGCCGGCGATGCGCCCCGGGCGTCCTACCAGTCGGCAATGCAAGCCGATCGACATCATCTTCGGTTGGGTCTCACCCTCGGCATACAGAACGTCGAATGCATCCTTCAGGTAGGTGAAGAATTGTTCGCCCGTGTGAAAACCCTGTGCCTGCACGAAACGCATGTCATTGTTGTCCAGCGTATAGGGCACGATCAGCTGCGGCTTGCCGTTCACGTTCTCCCAGTAGGGCAAATCGTCGGCATAGGAGTCGGCGTCGTAGAGGAAATCCTGCTCGGCCACCAGCTTGCGCGTATTGGTGCTGGTGCGGCCGGTGTACCAGCCGACGGGCTTCTTGCCGGTCAGCTGAACGATGGCCTCGATGGCCCGCTGCATGTGCTCGCGTTCTTCCTCTTCGCTCATGTTGCGGTAGTCAATCCAGCGCCAGCCATGCGACGCAATCTCATGGCCCAGTTCGACGAACGCGGCCGTCACGTCCGGATGCCGTTGCAGCGCCATGCCAACGCCAAAAATCGTCATCGGCAGCTTGCGGTCTTCAAACAACTTCAGCAATCGCCAGACGCCGGCACGGCTGCCGTATTCGTAGATCGATTCCATGCTCATATGGCGCTGGCCGGGGAACGGTACGGCGCTGACCATCTCCGACAGGAAGGCTTCGGAAGCCGCATCGCCGTGCAGGATGCTGTTCTCGCCGCCTTCTTCGTAGTTCAGCACGAACTGCACTGCAATCCTTGCCTTGCCGGGCCAGCTCACGGCCGGCGGTGTGCGGCCGTAGCCGATCAGGTCGCGCGGGTAGTCCGGGGCATTGGCAGGCGAATAAGGATTGAGGATCATGGCAAGATTGACTTGATAATCGAAGCAGTTAACGGCACAGTTGATGGCATGCAACTTGCGTCATTCTAAATCAGGCCGACCATGCACTTCGATGGCGCACAACCGCAAAACAGCAGAACCGCAGACCAACAAGAACACAAGCGATGCAATCACAAGATGACAAGCTGATCCGTTTCGTGCTCGACGGCGAGCCGGTGGAAGTCGCACGGACCTCGCCGACGGCAACCCTGCTCGACTGGCTGCGCGAGCACGGACGTTGCGGTGTGAAGGAAGGTTGCGCCGAAGGCGATTGCGGCGCCTGCACCGTCGCGATTGGCGAACTCGATGGCGAGCGCATTCGCACCAGCGCCGTCAATGCCTGCATTCGCTTCCTGCCGACCATCGATGGCATGGAAGTGACAACCGTGCACGGCCTGCGCAATGATGACGGTTCGCTGCATCCCGCGCAGCAGGCGATGGTCGACTGCCATGGTTCGCAATGCGGCTTCTGCACGCCGGGTTTCGTGATGTCGCTGTTCACGCATTATCTCGACAACGAGGGTCAGCCCGCCACGCGCGACGGGGTGGTCCATGCGTTGACGGGCAACTTGTGCCGCTGCACAGGCTATCGTCCCATCATCGATGCGGGTCTCGCGATGCATCGCTATCCGCGCGCTTCATTCAATGGCAAGACGGCGGCGCGCGTTGCGCGCCTGAAGGCATTGCAGCGTTCGACATCGCTGGTGCTCCCCGGTTTTGCCGCGCCGCGCAGCGCCGATGAATTTGCCGCTGCCTACGAAGCGAACCCGCAGGCGCTGGTGCTGGCCGGCGGTACCGACGTCGGTCTTTGGGTCACCAAACAAATGCGCGACCTGCCGACTATGCTCTACCTGGGCGAGGTCGCCGAATTCGGCCGCATCGAGAAACACGGCACGCACTTGCGGATTGGTGCGGCCGTCACGCTCGAAAAGGCATTTGCCGCGATCGTTACCGACTATCCGTCGCTGAAAGAATTGCACCTGCGCTTCGCATCGCGCCCGGTGCGCAATTCGGGCACACTCTGCGGCAACGTCGCCAATGGCTCGCCGATCGGCGATGCGATGCCGGCGCTGATTGCTCTGGGTGCCACCGCCTGCTTGCGCAAGGGACAGGCCACGCGTGAGATCGCGCTCGAAGATCTGTACCTTGGCTACCAGAAGAAAGACCTCGCGCCCGGTGAATTTGTCGAGGCCGTCAAACTCCCGTTGCCTGTCCATGCGAAGGCCGGGCATGGGCCAGCCGATGGACAGAAGTTCGCGTTGTACAAGATCTCCAAGCGTTTCGACCAGGATATCTCGGCAGTCTGCGCGGGCATTGCGGTGACCCTGGAAGCCGGCAGGGTGAGTGCCGCGCGCATCGCCTTCGGCGGTATGGCCGCCACACCCAAGCGTGCGCTGGCAGCCGAAGCTGCATTGAAAGGCAAAGCCTGGTCGGCCGAGACCATCGAAGCGGCGGCCCGGGCCATCGCCGATGATTTCCAACCCCTGACCGACATGCGCGCCAGCGATGCGTACCGGCTCACGGTCGCTGCCAACCTGCTGCGCCGCTTCTGGCACGAAGTCGCCGGCGATGCCGTCAGCGTGAGCGCGATGGATGCGCTGCCTGCGCAACCAGTTGCGGAGGGGCACTGACATGGACCGCACCCTGCCTACAGGCGAAGGCGTCAGCGGCAAGCCCATGCCGCACGAGAGCGCCGAGCTGCATGTCAGCGGCGATGCACGCTACATCGATGACCTGCCTTTGCCTGCCGATACGCTGCATGCTGCGCTGGGGCTGTCGCCGGTCGCCCACGGCCGTATCCGGTCGCTCGACTTGTCGGCCGTACGCGCCGCACCCGGCGTGGTCTGCGTGCTTACGGCAGCCGATATCCCCGGTGAAAACAATTACGGTCCGATCAGGAAGGACGATCCCATCTTCGCTGCCGAGCTGGTGGAGTGCGTCGGCCAACCGATGTTCGCCGTGATCGCCACCTCGCCACAGGCGGCGCGTCGTGCGGCGCGCCTGTTCAAGGCCGACATCGAAGAGTTGCCGGCCATCTTCGGCATCCGCGAAGCCATCGACAAGCAAAGTTTCGTGCTGCCGACCGTCACCGTGCAGCGTGGCGACCCCGACAAGGCCTTGCGGCAGGCGCCGCACATGATTGCGGGCAGCTTCTCGCACGGCGGTCAGGAGCATTTCTACCTCGAAGGCCAGGTGGCCGCCGCATTGCCGCTGGAAGATGGCGGCGTGCTGGTACACAGCTCGACCCAGCATCCGACCGAGGTGCAGCATCTCGTCGCGCATGCGCTGAACCTGCATGCGCACGAAGTCAGCGTGCAATGCCGGCGTCTGGGCGGCGGCTTCGGCGGCAAGGAAAGCCAGCCCGCCTTGTTTGCGGCCGTCGCAGCCATTGCCGCGCTGAAGCTCAAGCGCCCGGTCAAGCTGCGCATCGATCGCGATGTCGACATGAGCATCACCGGCAAGCGGCATGACTTCCTCGTTGACTACGTGGTCGGCTTCGATGACGACGGGCGCTTGCTCGCCGTCGATGTGATGCTGGCCTCGCGCTGCGGCTATTCGGCTGACCTGTCGGGCCCGGTGAATGACCGCGCGATCTGCCACGTCGACAATTGCTACTTTCTCGAGAACGTGCGCGTGGTCTCGCATCGCTGCAAGACAAATACTGTATCCAACACCGCGTTCCGCGGTTTCGGCGGACCGCAGGGCATGCTGGCGATCGAAGCCGCGATCGATGCGATTGCACGCAAGCTCGGCAAGGATCCGCTGGACGTGCGGCGCATCAACTTCTACGGCACGACCGAGCGCAACGTCACGCATTACCAGATGCCGGTCGAGGACAACATCATCGCCGACCTGGTCTCGCAACTGGAGCAGTCCAGCGACTATCACGCACGCCGCGCAGCGATTGCCAAGGCCAACGCCGCCAGCAGCGTGCTCAAGCGCGGCATTGCGCTGGTGCCGCTGAAGTTCGGCATCTCGTTCAATGCCACACATTTCAATCAGGCCGGCGCGCTGGTCCATGTGTACAACGATGGCAGCGTGCTGGTGAACCATGGCGGCCTCGAAATGGGGCAGGGCCTGCACACCAAGGTCGCGCAAGTCGTCGCCGATGAATTCGGCTTGCCGCTGTCGGCGATTCGCCTGTCCGGCACCGATACGGCCAAAGTGCCGAACACCTCGGCCACCGCCGCTTCGACCGGCGCCGACCTCAATGGCAAGGCGGCGCAGGATGCCGCGCAAAAGATACGCGCGCGCATGGCCGAGTTTCTCGCCGGCCGCTACGGCGTCGATCTGCAGCAGGTCCGGTTTGCGAATGGCATGGTGCAATTGGGCGAGCAATCCATCACCTTTGCCGAGGCCGCCAACCAGACCTGGTTTGCGCGCATCTCGCTGTCGTCCACCGGCTTTTACGCGACGCCCAAGATTCATTTCGACCCCAAGACCATGCAGGGGCGTCCATTCTTCTACTTCGCGTATGGCGCTGCAGTATCCGAAGTCGTGATCGACACGCTGACCGGCGAGCACAAGCTGCTGCGGGTCGACATCCTGCACGATGCGGGCCGTTCGCTGAACCCGGCGATCGACCTCGGCCAGGTCGAAGGCGCCTTCCTGCAGGGTACCGGCTGGCTGACCAGCGAAGAGCTGTGGTGGGATGCGAAGGGCAACCTGAAGACCCATGCGCCGTCCACCTACAAGATTCCTGCCGTCAGCGACTGGCCAAAGATTGCGAACGTGAAGCTGCTGGAACGCGCCGACAACCGCGAAGACACCATCTTCCGTTCCAAGGCCGTCGGCGAACCGCCGCTGATGCTGGGCATGTCGGTGTTCCATGCATTGCGCGATGCGGTTGCGGCTGCAGCGGGTGCGAAGGGCTCGGCGCGCCTGATGGCGCCGGCCACGCCGGAGAGCGTGTTGCGCGCACTGGGCGGGCTCGATGCCTTCGACCGTCCCCGCGACTGAATTCGGGACGACACCACCATGAGCCACCACTGGACTGCGACATTGCGTCCCTTGCTGCAGCAGGGCTTGCCGGTCGTGCGCATGGCGGTTGCCACCGTACGCGGCTCGGCGCCGCGCGAGCCGGGTGCGACGCTGTTGTACTGGAAGGATGCCGATGGCTGTTTGCAAAGCTCGGGATCGATAGGCGGAGGCCATCTGGAGTTCCGCGCGATGGAGATCGCCAGCCACCTGCTGGACGACACGCAGCCTTCGCCGCATATCGAGCGCTTCACGCTGGGCGCGACACTGGGCCAGTGCTGCGGCGGCGTGGTCGAACTTTTCTGGGAGCGCTTCGACCGCGTCGAACAAGTCGATGCGATCGCAATGCCCGGCTGGCGCTGGTCGCCGCTGGATGACATCGCGTCCGCCAATGCAGGCCATGCGGACAATGCAGGCGATCCCGGAACCGGTATCGATGCCGCCATCGTCAATCACGCAGGCCGCCGCTATTTCGTCGAATACGTCGCCGACGATGCGACCATGCTCTATCTGTATGGTGCCGGCCATGTCGGCAAGGCGCTGGTGCAGGTATTGGCCGGTCTGCCGTTCCGCATTCGCTGGATCGACAGCCGCCCCGGCATGGGCGAGGGCATGGCCGTTACTGTTGAAGAGGATGATACGCCGGAAGACATCGCCGCAAGGGCACCTGAGCATGCATGGCATCTGGTGATGACGCACAGCCATGACGAAGACTTCCGCATCTGCGAGGCACTGGTCGCGGAAAACCGTTTTGGCTTCCTCGGCGTGATAGGCTCGGGTACCAAGCAGGCGCGTTTCCGCAGCCGGCTGCTGCAGCGCGGTCACGATGCGGCCACCGTGGCGCGCATGCAAAGCCCGATCGGCGTCGACGGCATTGCGTCCAAATTGCCGGCCGCGATCGCGGTGGCCGTTGCCGCGCAGCTGCTGCAGTTGCGCGAGGCGATGGCGCGGCAGGCAGCAAGTACATCACCGGCAGCAAAGACCCCAGATTCCGCACAACTCGAACCGGCCCCCGCGGCCCGCAACGCATGAGCGCAATTTCCGACAGCAGCAAACACGGCCATCCCGGCGCCGGCCATGAGCATCCCCGGCTGCAGATGCTGGGCGTCTCCAAGATTTATCCGTCGGTGGTCGCCAATGACAGCGTCGACCTGACCGTGATGCCGGGCGAGATCCATGCGGTGCTAGGCGAGAATGGCGCCGGCAAGAGCACGCTGATGAAGATGATCTACGGCGTGACCCATCCCGATGCCGGCACCATGCTGTGGGAAGGCCGCGAGGTGAAGGTGGCGTCACCGTCGGATGCGCGCAAGCTCGGCATCGGCATGGTGTTCCAGCATTTCGCGTTGTTCGAAACCCTGACCGTGGCCGAAAACATTTCGCTCGCACTGGACGACAAGATCGCGCCGGCGGTGCTCGCGCCGCGCATCAAGGCCGTGTCCGAAGAATACGGGCTGCCGGTCGATCCGCACCGGCACATCCACAGCATGTCGGTCGGCGAGCGCCAGCGCGTCGAGATCGTGCGCTGCCTGCTGCAGTCGCCGCGACTCCTGATCATGGACGAGCCGACCTCGGTGCTGACCCCGCAGGCCGTGCAGAAGCTGTTCGGTTCCCTGCGCCGACTGGCCAGCGAAGGCTGCAGCATCCTCTACATCAGCCACAAGCTGGATGAGATCCAGCAGTTGTGTGACACCGCGACCGTCCTGCGTGGCGGCAAGGTCACCGGCAATGCGAACCCGAAGGCAGAGACCGCGAAGTCGCTGGCCGAAATGATGATCGGCAAGGAACTGCCGACCTGCACGCTCACGCCGCGCACGCCGGGCGAGGTGCGCCTCGATGTGCGCAAGCTCAGCCTTACGACCGATGATCCGTTCGGCACCGACCTCAAGGGCATCGACCTGTCGGTGCGCAGCGGCGAGATCGTCGGCATCGCAGGCGTGTCCGGCAATGGCCAGCAGGAATTGATGAAGGCCTTGTCGGGCGAAACCCTGGTCGGCGATGCCGCTGCCGTCACGCTGATGGGCACGGCGGCCGCAAGCATGAATGCTGCCGAACGTCGCGCGGTCGGCCTGTGCTTCGTGCCGGAAGAGAGACTGGGGCGCGGTGCCGTGCCGGAAATGTCGCTGGCCGACAATGCGCTGCTGACGGGCTATGTCGCGAACTACCGGCAAGACATGGTGCGCTCCGGCCTGATCAATCGCTCGTCGATACGCGCGTTCGCGCAAAAGGTGATCGAACGCTTTGGCGTGAAGTGCGGCGGCGACCGGTCGCTGGCGGGCAGCCTGTCCGGCGGCAACCTGCAGAAGTTCATCGTCGGCCGCGAGACCATGCTCGCGCCGAAAGTGATGGTGCTGGCGCAGCCGACCTGGGGCGTCGATGTCGGCGCAGCGATGCTGATCCGGCAGGCCATCATCGACTTGCGCGACCAGGGCGTCGCCGTGCTGGTGGTGTCGGAAGAACTCGATGAATTGTTCATGATGTGCGACCGCATCGCCGTGATGGCCGAGGGACGCCTGACGCCAGCCGTGCCGGTCGCCTCGACCAGCGTCGACCAGATCGGCGCGTGGATGAGCGGCAATTTCGACGGCATCGCAGCGCCGTCGTCCAATACCCAGCAAGGAGAGCAGCGCCATGCCACGGCTTGAAGCCCGTCCCGAACTTTCGCGCGCGATGATGTTCGCGTCGCCGCTGCTGGCGGCGATCGCGATGCTCATCACCGGCTCGCTGCTGTTCACGCTGCTCGGCCATGACCCGGTGCAGGCGTTCTATGTGTATTTCATCAAGCCCGCATCGACCGCCTATGGCGTTGGCGAATTGCTGTTGAAGGCCACGCCGCTGACCTTGTGCGGCGTGGGCCTGGCGCTGGGCTTCCGTGCCAGCGTGTTCAACATTGGCGCAGATGGCCAGCTGACGATGGGCGCCATCGCGGCCGGTTGCGTGGCGCTGTATTTCCGCGAGGTCGAGGCCTGGTGGATCTTGCCGTTGATGCTGGTGGCCGGCGCGCTGGCCGGCATGGCCTGGGCGGCGGTGCCGGCGCTGCTACGCACGCGTTTCAATACCAATGAAATCCTGACCAGCCTGATGCTGGTCTATGTGTCGCACCTGTTCCTCGGTTATTTGGTGCATGGCCCGCTGCGCGATCCGGAGGGCTTCAACTTCCCGCAGTCGCGCATGTTCCATGACTCGGCGATGCTGCCGTTGCTGATGGAAGACTTGCGCACCAATGCCGCGCTGATCCTCGCACTGATCTCGGTCGCGGGCGCCTGGTTCTTCTGCCGCCATACCTTCGCGGGCTACCGCATGCTGGTCAGCGGTTCCGCGCCAGCCGCGGCTGCGTATGCGGGCTTCAGCGAAAAGAAGAATGTCTGGCTGGCTTTCGTTCTTAGCGGCGCGCTGGCAGGGCTGGCCGGTGTCGGCGAAGTTGCCGGCCCGATCGGGCAGCTGCAGCCGTCGGTGTCGCCCGGTTACGGTTTTGCAGCGATCATCGTCGCCTATGTCGGACGCCTGCATCCTTTCGGCGTGCTGCTGTCGGCGCTGTTGATGTCGCTGCTTTACATTGGCGGCGAATCCGCGCAAATGGAAATGCAGCTGCCGTCCGCCATTACCGGCCTGTTCCAGGGCTTGCTGCTGTTCTACCTGCTGGCGGCCGACCTGTTCATTCACTACCGATTCAAACCGACGGTGCGCGCCGCAACTAGCGCAACAAGCACCGCCGGCGCTGGAGTCTGACATGGCACTCGAACATCTGATTCCTTTCCTCGCCAGCACCGCCGGCGCGGCCACGCCGCTGATGCTGGGCGCGCTCGGCGAACTCGTCACCGAGCGCTCGGGCGTGCTCAACCTCGGCCTGGAAGGCATGATGCTGGTCGGTGCCGTGGCCGGCTTTGCGACCACGCTGCACACTGGCAGCCTGACGCTGGGGCTGGGTGCGGCGCTGTTGGCCGGCATGGCCATGGCACTCGTGTTTGGCGTGCTGGTGCTGTCGCTGCAGACCAACCAGGTGGCCACCGGCCTGGCATTGACCTTGTTCGGCGTCGGCCTGTCGGCTTTCGCCGGGCGCGGCCTGGTCGGCCAGACCGTGGCGCCGCTACCCAAGCTGGCTTTTGCGCCGCTGTCGGACATACCTTTCTTCGGCCCCTTGCTGTTCCAGTTCGATGCGATGGTCTACCTGTCGCTGCTGCTGGTGCCCGTCATCGGCTGGATGCTGGCGCGCTCGCGGGTCGGCCTGATCATCCGAGCGATCGGCGAATCGCCGCGCAGCGCGCATTCGGTCGGCTATCCCGTCATTGCGTGGCGCTATGCGGCCATCCTCTTTGGCGGCGCCTTCTCGGGACTGGCTGGCGCCTATCTGTCGCTGGCGCTGACGCCGATGTGGGTCGAGGGCATGACTGCCGGCCGCGGCTGGATTGCGCTGGCGCTAGTGGTGTTCGCGACCTGGAAGCCGCGCGGCGTGCTGCTCGGTGCCTACCTGTTTGGTGCGGTCACGGTGCTGCAATTCCACGGCCAGGGTTTCGGTCTCGCCATTCCGTCGGAATTCCTGTCGATGCTGCCGTATCTGGCGACCGTCGTGGTGCTGGTGCTGATCTCGCGTGACCGGCAGGGCATCCTGCTCAATAAGCCGATGTCGCTGGGCCAGAGCTTCCGGGCCGATCAATGACGGAGCGTTCATTGAAGCTCGTACGCGGCGAGGTCCTGCACTTCCTGTCAGACCCGGGTGAAGAGACCGGCACGCACGCCTCGGTGCGCAGCCACCAGTATTTCGAAGACGGCGGCCTGCTGGTCGAGGATGGATGCATCGCCTTCTGCGGCAGCTGGAAAGACGCGCTCGCACTCGCGCCAGAAGGCACGCCGGTCGATGACCATAGCGGCCGTCTGGTGATGCCGGGCTTCGTCGACACCCATGTGCATTACCCGCAGACGGACGTGATCGCCTCGCCCGGCAAGGGCTTGCTCGACTGGCTGGATCGTTACACCTTCCCGACCGAGCGTCATTTCGACGACCCCGAGGTCGCGTCCGAGACCGCCGAATTCTTTTGCGAAGAACTGCTGCGCAACGGCACCACGACGGCGATGGTGTTCGCGACTGTCCATCCGGGTTCCGTCGATGCCTTCTTCTCGGTGGCTCAGCAGCGCGAGCTGCGCATGGTGGCCGGCAAGGTGATGATGGACCGGCATTGCCCGGCCTTCCTGCGCGACACCGCGCAGTCCTCCTATGACGACAGCAAGCGCCTGATCGAAAAATGGCATGGCGTCGATCGCCTGACCTATGCGATCACGCCGCGCTTCGCCGTCACGTCGACCGAAGCGCAGATGCAGATGGCCGGCGCGCTGGCCAAGGAATTCCCGACCATCGCCTTGCATTCGCATGTGGCCGAGAGCGAAGCCGAGGTCGCGTGGGTGAATGAGCTGTATCCGTGGTCGCGCAGCTATCTTGATGTGTACGACCATTACGGCTTGCTGCGCCAGCCGGCCGTCTATGCGCACTGCATCTGGCTGGATCCCGAAGACCGCAAGCGCATGGCCGAATTCGGCACGGCGGCGGCCTTCAGTCCGACCTCGAACCTGTTCCTCGGCAGCGGCCTGTTCGACTTGCGCCAGACGCTGGATGATGGCGTGCGCGTGGGCATTGCCAGCGATGTCGGCGGCGGCACCAGCTTCTCGATGTTGCGCACGCTGGCGGCAGCGTATCAGGTGTCGCACCTGAATGGCTACGTGCTGCCGGCCTTGCGCGCGTTTTACCTGGCGACGTTGTCGGGTGCAATCGCGCTCGGGCTGGAGGACAGCATCGGCAATTTCGTGCGCGGCAAGGAAGCCGATTTCATCGTGCTCGATCCGCAGGCGACGCCGCTGCTGGCGCGCCGCATGGCGCGCGCCGAAACATTGGAAGAAAAGCTGTTCATCTGGCTGACGCTGGGCGACGACCGTGCGGTGAAGGCGACCTATGTGAAAGGTCGCGCGCAGTGGTCGGCGCCCTGAGCTGGACGACCGTGCGTACGGCATGCGCGCTACCCGCTGTCAGCGGGCAGGACGCAGTGCCGTGAAGGATGCGATGAGTGCCGCGATGAGCGGCGCGCCACTCAACTGAGCTTGTCGGCCAGGCGGAAGCCTGCGATGCGGTGGATTTGTGCCAGCGCTTCGCCGAATTCGGTGGCGTAGTCGTGCGCGATGCGGCGCTGCATGGCCGCGATGATGTCGGCGCGGCCCAGGCCCTTGACGGCGATGATGAAGGGGAAGCCGAAGCGCTGCTGGTAGTCCGCATTGAGCTGGCGAATCAGCGCGAAC
This sequence comes from uncultured Bifidobacterium sp., assembly GCA_964634245.1. GTDB lineage: Bacteria > Pseudomonadota > Gammaproteobacteria > Burkholderiales > Burkholderiaceae_D > Pernthalerella. The sequence continues at coordinate 19,144 of CAZWIE010000007.1, read as the reverse complement.
TCTTCCGGGCTGCACTGGTCGAGGCCTGCGCCGGATTGTTCGCGCTTCGAGTCATCGGTCAGTTCGCCGCGCACCGCCGCCTTGCTGGCCAGCTCGGGATGGGCGCGAATCAGTTGCAGTTGTTCGGCCTCGGACGCGGCCGCCAGCGTCGCGGCCAGTGCCGCATGCAGCGCATCGCGGCTGGCGAAGGGACGCTGCGCCCAGGTGCGCTCGGGGATCCACGGCGAGTGCTCGTAGATGGCCGCGAGGTAGTCGGTGAAGGCAGTCTGGTCGAGGGCGCTGAGTTCGGCGGCAGTCAGTGTCGTCATGGCGGCAGATAGAGGAGCTGTGATAGGGGCTGGGGCAGGGGCTGCGTTGGTAAGGTTCGGACGGGCAGTCGAAAAGCGGGTCGGCGTTTGCCGATCTGTCAGCAAGGATAACGGAAGCAGCGCGCAAGGCTGGCATTGGCCAGCGCAGGCCGTAAAAAAAAATTGTAAAGCGACAGGAAATCGACGATGGCAAAACTGAGCACGCATGTCCTCGACACTGCAGCAGGCATACCGGCGGCCGGCATGATGTACCGGCTTGATCGCATCGACCCGCAGGCAGCGGGCGGCCGCAGCACGCTGGCGCAAGGCATCACCAACCACGACGGTCGCACGGATGCACCTTTGCTGACCGGCGACGCGCTGCAGGTCGGCACCTATGAACTGCACTTCGACGTTGCCGCCTACTTCAACGCGCGTGGCACGGTCACGCCGCAGCCGCCTTTCCTCGACGTGGTGACGCTGCGTTTCGGCGTCGCCGATGCAGAGGGCAATTACCACGTGCCGCTGCTGGTCTCGCCGTGGAGTTACAGCACCTACCGGGGCAGCTGAGATGGAAGCTTATGTGATCGAATGGTCGACGCTGCTGCTGCGCTGGCTGCACCTGATCGTTGGCATTGCGTGGATCGGTTCGTCGTTCTATTTCGTCTGGCTCGACAACAGTCTGCAGCCGCCCGAAGACCCGGTGCTGAAAGAGAAGGGCGTGGCCGGCGAATTGTGGGCCGTGCATGGCGGCGGCTTCTACAACCCGCAGAAATACCTGGTGGCGCCGAAGACGCTGCCGCGCGACCTGCACTGGTTCAAGTGGGAATCGTATTCGACCTGGCTGAGCGGCTTCGCGCTGCTGTGCGTGCTGTACTACACGCAGGCTGCCAGTTACATGGTCGACCCGGCGAAGCTGCCCTTGTCGCCGGCGGCGTCGGTCGCCATCGGCATCGGGGCGCTGGTGCTGGGCTGGCTGGTGTATGACGCACTGTGCCGGCTGCTGATCGACAAGAGCGCGCTGCTGTTCGCGGCGATCTTCTACGTGTACGTGGTGGGGGTCACCTGGTGCCTGACGCACTGGTTGTCGGGCCGTGCGGCCTTCCTGCATGTGGGCGCGATGATCGCGACCATCATGTCGGCCAATGTGTTCTTCTGGATCATCCCGGGGCAGAAGAAGACCATCGCGCAGATGGAGCGCGGCGAGACGCCCGACCCGATCCACGGCAAGCGCGCCAAGCAGCGCAGCCTGCACAACAACTACCTGACACTGCCGGTGCTGTTCTGCATGATCAGCAATCATTATGCGTTCACCTACAGCCATCCGCAGTCCTGGGCTGTGCTGGCGCTGATCCTGCTGGCGGCCGCGCTGATCCGGCATTTCTTCAACCAGCGACACAAGGGGGTGCAGCAGTGGCGTTATCCGATCGCGGGCGTGTTGATCCTGCTGGGCGTGGCGATATGGCTGAAGCCTGCAGGCGTCGGTGTGACGGCGGCCGATGCCGATGCTGCTACGCCGGTGTCGATCGCCGAGGTGCAGGCCGTGCTGGCCGCGCGCTGCGCGGGCTGTCATGCCGAACATCCGACGCTGGTGGCGTCTGCGCCGGCCGGCCTGATGTTCGATACGCCCGAGCGCATTGAAGCGGCGCGTACGCGCATCGTGCAGCAAGCGGTGCAACTGAAGGCGATGCCGCCGGCGAACCTGACCCACATCACTGACGACGAGCGTGCCTTGCTGGGCCGTTGGGGCAGCCAGTAATGCCGACCCGGGCTGGAGGCCATTCGCCAATCAGCCCATTACAATCCCAAGAAGCCAAACCAAGCCGAACAAAGCCGAAACGATACGGAGTGCCGCATACATGCAAACCATCCTGACCGCCCCCGACGCCGAATTGCCCGACTGGGCACGGCGCAGCGTCAACCTCGCCGACCCCCGCATTGGCGCCGAAGCCATCGCCAGCTCGGACGATTTCTTTGCGCCGATGGCGCGCATGCTGCAGCCCGGCGCTGCGACCTTCGTGCCGGGCAAATACGATGATCATGGCAAGTGGATGGATGGCTGGGAGAGCCGTCGCAAGCGCGTCGCCGGTTACGACTGGTGCGTGGTGAAGCTCGGGCGTCCGGGCAGTATTGCCGGCTTCGATATCGACACCAGCTTCTTCACCGGGAATTTCCCGCCGGGCGCGAGCATCGATGGCTGCCCTGAAGGCGCCGATCCCCAGAGTGAAGGCAGCTGGGAGACCTTGCTGCCGGCCGTCACGCTCAAGGGCAACAGCCACCACCTGCTGACCGTCGAAGGCGCGGACCGCATCTACTCGCATGTGCGCATCAATATCTTCCCCGATGGCGGCGTGGCGCGCTTGCGCGTCTATGGCCAGCCGGCGGCGACCACCGTGCAAGCCGGGCCGGACGGCCTCATCGACCTGCTGGCCATGGTGCACGGCGGTCGCGCGATCGCCTGGAACGATGCGCACTTCGGCGTCTGCAGCAACCTGCTGCTGCCCGGCCGGGGCGTGAACATGGGCGAGGGCTGGGAGACGCGCCGACGGCGCGAGCCCGGCCATGACTGGTGCATCCTCGCGCTCGGCATCCCGGGCATCGTCAAGCGCATCGAAGTCGATACGGCCCACTTCAAGGGCAACTTCCCGGACCGCTGCTCGCTGCAGGCCGCGCATGTGCCGAACGTTGCCGAGGCTTCGCTGCCGACGGTGTCGCAGTTCTGGCCCACCTTGCTGCCCGAGGTGAAGCTGGCGGCGGACAACATTGCTCAGTTCGACAAGGAGTGCGTATCGCTCGGGGCCATTACCCATGTGCGCTTCAACCTGCATCCCGACGGTGGTGTGTCACGCCTGCGCCTGTGGGGAGTGCCGGCATGAAGACGCTGCTAATCAAGCCGCTGACGCGCGAAGCTTTCGCCCCATTTGGTGATGTGATCGAGACCGAAGGTGCGCAGCATTTCCCGATCAACGAAGGCACGACCGAGCGTTATCACGACCTCGCGAACCTCAACATGCGCGAGGGCGGACGAGCGATCGTCAGCATCTTCCGCGGACAGCCGCGCAAGTATCCGATGGAGATCCGCATGCTGGAGCGCCATCCGCTCGGCAGCCAGGCCTTCATACCGATGCAGCGCCGGCCCTATCTGGTGGTGGTCGCCGAATCGGAATTGATCAGCCGCGAGCCGGGTGCCGTGCATGCCTTCCTCGCGCGCGGCGATCAGGGGGTCAATTACGCCGCAGGCACGTGGCACCATCCGCTGCTGGCGATGGATGAGGTCAGCGATTTCGTCGTCATCGACCGCAAGGGTGAAGGCCACAACTGTGACGAGTTCACGCTCGCCGAACCGCTGCTGCTGCCAGCTGGCTGATCAGTCATCGCTTTCCCACACGCTTTCCCATAGTAAAAGTACGTAAAGGATCGTCAGCCGCATTTGTCAGCCCATCGAGACTTTCCCCGGTGCGTCCGACACTTGCAGCACGCCGTGATCAAAGATAGTTGCTTTGGATCAAGTAAAGCGGCCATTAAAGTTGGGCGAAGTGCAGTTCCATTTGGTAATATTTCGCGCTAATAAAAACAACGGTCCAGCCAGTCCCGTCAACATCGTGGGCAGCCAGGCCTGCTGCGAATGGATCGTGTTTTCGAGCCAGATGAAGTTGTCATCCGTGACACCAGGACCATTGTCCTGTTCTGGATTGCCGGTTCCCTGGTGTTCTTGCTGCTCCTGTGGGGCGTGGTGCTCGCCAAGGTCAGCTATGACCGCGGGCAATTGCATCAGCGAGCCGCCGAGCTGGCGCGTTCGCGGGCTAGTGTGTATGCCGAGCAGCTGAGCCGCACCGCGAAAGAGATCGACCAGATCTCGCTCACCGTTTCCTACCAGTGGCAGCATGTGAAGATGCCGCTCGACCTGGTGGACCAATACCAGAAGGCCATGCACCACACGCCGACTTATCCGGCAGTGATCGGGGCAGACGGCCACATCATCAGCTCCTGGCGCCAGGCATCGATCGGCCTCGACCTGAGCGGCATGACCTTCTTCCAGCTCGCACGCGATGATCCGGATACCAGGCTGCGCATCAATCCGCGTTCGCCAGGCGTCGGTGGCATGGCCGGCAAGTCCACCATTCGTTTCACGCGTCGCGTGAATGACGCACGCGGTCAGTTCGCCGGCGTGGTACTGGTGTCGGTCGAACCCAGTTACCTGGCCAGCCTGAGTGCCGACGATGTGTTCAACGACGGCGATTTCGTGTCAGTGAGACTCGCCGACAGCGGCGAACTGCTGGTGGCCAAGACCGTCTACGACCGCGAAAGTGCCTTCTTCAAGCTCAATCCCGATCTGCCCGGCACCGAGGGCGTCAGTCACGAACCGGGCGAGCGCTTCGTTGATGGCAAGCCGCGCTTTGTGGCGTGGAGAAAGCTGAAGGACTATCCGCTGGTCGCGCTGGCAGGCATCACGGAAGACAGCGCTGTGGCTGCCTATGGTGCCACCCAATCGACCTATGCGGCGATCGGCGGCTTCATCACCCTGCTCGTGGTGCTGGTCGCAGTGCTCGGCTGCATCACGCAGGTCAGCAATGCTGGCCGGCGCCGCAACGCAGAGCGCATCCGCGCCACTTTCCGCCTGGCCGTCGATGGTGCGCGTGAAGCCTTTTACATGCTGCAACCGCTGCGCGATGCAAAAGGGCAGGTGATGGACTACCGCATCGAAGACTGCAACGAGCGTGCCGTGGAGATGTGGTCACGAACCCGCGAAGAAATCATCGGCAAGAGCTTCGTCGACATTTACTCGCCGAGCGTGCGCCGCAAGCTCAAGCGGTTCTATGACCAGGCACTCGAGCAAGGCTTCATGGAAGACGAGGTTTATGTCGATGCCGGCAGCGGTCACATTGCCGGCTGGTTTCATCGGCAGGCGATACGTTCGGGCGAGGGAATCGCGCTGATCGTGCGCGATGTAACCGAAGCAAGGCAGCATGAAGAGACGATGGCCCGCCTCGTCAACACCGACACGCTGACCGGGCTGCCGAACCGCCGCTGGCTGGCCAATTACCTGCCGGGTGCGATACAGCGCGCGCGGGCGGCTCGCAAGCGCCTGGCGCTGTTGTTCATCGATCTCGACAACTTCAAGAAGATCAATGACACCCTGGGCCATGCGGCCGGCGACGAACTGCTATGCTCGGCCGCGATCGCGCTCAAGGGCGCGGTGCGATCCATCGACCATGTGGTTCGCCTCGGTGGCGATGAATTCACCGTGCTGATCGAGAATCTCGAGCGCGACGCCGATGCCGAGCGCATCGCCTCGCAAGTAGTCAGAGCGCTGTCCGGCAGCAGCGACGAATTCGCGCAGTGGTCGGCGAAGAACGTGCATTGCTCGGTCGGCGTGGCACTCTATCCGGCGCATGCAGCCGATGCCGATGGTCTGCTGCAATGCGCCGACGCCGCGATGTACGATGCCAAGGCGGCCGGCAAGGCTTGCTATCGCCTGTACACGCCGCCCGCAGCGGAAGGCATGGGCGAGAGCGCCAGCCTCAGCCCCTGATACGCCGGCAGTGCGGCCAGCGCCGCCAGCGCGCATGCCAGCCACTGCCATGCGGGCAACACCGCGAAACCGAAGGCGCGCGCCACCGGCGCCACCGTCGTCACCAGCAACAGCCCTCCCAGCGTGGCGGTCATCACCCAGGCGCTGATGGCCGGCAGCCCGGATCCCAGCTTGCGCCAGCCTGCGTCCGGCGAGCGCAGCGGCAGGATCAGCAGCGCATTCGCGCACACCAGCAAGATGAAGGCCGAGGTCGCGGCAGCGGCCGGCGCCGTGCCCTCCTGCTGCAACAGCGCATAGGCAGCAAATGCAATGGCCGTGGTCATCAGCCCGCAGGCAATGGCCAGCAGCGCATCGCGTTTCTGTAGCAGTGGCTCGTCAACCGGGCGCGGCGGCACCTGCATCAGCTGGCTGTCTTCTTCTTCGGCTTCGAACACCACCGAGCAGGCCGGGTCGATCACCAGTTCGAGGAAAGCGATGTGCAGCGGCGCCAGTAGCAGCGGCAAACCGAACAGTACCGGCAGCAAGGCCAGGCCGGCGATGGGTATGTGCACGGCCAGCGTGTACACCATCGCCTGCCGCATGTTGCGGAAGGTGCGGCGGCCCATCCGTATGGCTTGGACGATGGAGCTGAAATCATCCTTGAGCAGCACCAGCGAGGCAGCTTCGCGCGCCACGTCGGTGCCGCGCTGGCCCATCGCGATGCCGATATGCGCAGCCTTCAGCGCCGGCGCGTCATTGACCCCATCGCCCGTCATCGCCACCACCGCCCCTTGAGCCTTCATGGCCTCGACCAGCGCCAGCTTTTGCCAGGGCTTGACGCGGGCGAACACGTCCACGCCGGCAGCGGCGCGCCGCAGCTCGACTTCGCTCATCGCGGCCAGTTGCGCACCGGTCAGCACACTGCCGTGGTTGATGCCGGCCTCGCGCGCAATGGCCGTGGCTGTGCTTGCATGGTCGCCGGTGATCATCACTACGCGTATGCCCGCCGCACGGCACAAACTGACGGCGTCCGGCACCTCTGGCCGCAACGGATCAGCCAGCGCGACCAGGCCGACCCAGTCGAAATGAAAGTCGGTCTGCGCTGCCGGCCAGTCGGTGTCGGCCGGGTGGCTGGCGCGCGCCACGCCCAGCACGCGCAGCCCGCGTGCCGCCAGCGCTTCGGCATCGGCCATCACGCGCTCGCGCTGAGCGTCGGGCAGCCGGCACAGCAGGGCGACCGCCTCGGGCGCGCCCTTGGCGGCAACGATGTCGGGTGCGCCATCCGCGCTGCGCCAGACATGCGACATTGCGAGCAGTTCTGGCGACAGCTCGTATTCGCGCGCGAGCTGCCGTTCGCCGGGAGCGGCCTCGACTTCGGCGGCTGCTGCGCCGAAGTCCAGGATTGCTTTTTCCATCGGGTCGTGCGGCACGATCTCGCATGCCAGCACTGCCGTGGCCACCAGTTCGCGCATGTCGGCGGGCAGGCTGACTGCATCGGCTTTCATGCTGGCCGCATGCTCGCCCAATGGTGTGCGCAGCGCAGCCACCTGCATCTGGTTGCGGGTCAGCGTGCCGGTCTTGTCGACGCACAGCACCGATGTCTGGCCCAGCGTCTCGATGGCGCCCAGTCGCCGCGTGAGCACTTGCAGCTTGCCCAGCCGGCGTGCGGCAAACGCAAAGAAGATGATCATGATGACCGGGAATTCCTGCGGCAGCAGCGACATCGCCAGTGCGATCCCGGCCAGCAGCGCCTGCGCCGGGTCGTGCCGAATCATCCAGAAGGTCGCGGCCAGACCGAGCGATAGCAGCAGGCCGAGCGCTGCGAAGCGCCGCGTGAGCCGGTCCATTTGCCGTCGCAACGGCGAGGTTTCCGGATCGAGCTCATCGAGCGAGGCGCCGATGCGGCCCATCTCGGTGTGGCGACCGATGGCGCTGACTTGCGCCAGTCCCTGGCCGCTGACGGCCAGCGTGCCCGCGTATACCGGATCGCCGGCGGCTTTCGTGACGGGCAGCGATTCGCCGGTGAGCATCGATTCGTCCACCGCCAGTTCGTGCGCTTCCATCAGCACGCCATCAGCGGCGATACGGTCGCCTTCGGCCAGCAACAGCACATCCTCGCGTACCACATCGCTGCCGGCAATGCGCACAGGCGCGCCGTCACGCACCACGCGTGCACGCGGGCTCGACAGGTCGCGCAAGGCTTCCAGCGCATTGTCGGTGCGGCGTTCCTGCACGATCGTGATGCCCATGATGGCCAGCACGAAGCCGAGCAGCACCAGTGCCTCGCCGGCATCGCCCATCAGCAGGTAAACCAGGCCGGCGGCAATCAGCAACAGGAACATCGGCTCGGTGCCCACCTCGACCACGATGGCGCGCAGCCCGCGCTGCTGCGACAGGCCGATATCGTTCGGTCCTTCATCTTGCAAGCGGCGTGCGGCGGTCGCCGCATCCAGCCCGCGCAGTCCCTGGCCTGCGCCGTCCGGCTGGCCTGATCCGACCTTCGTTCGCATGGCCGCCCTCATGCCTGTCGTCATGCCGGTGCTGCCTTCCTTCATCGGTTCTCCCATGTTGTCGGGGCCTTGGGTCATCGTTCGCGTGCACGACCTGTCGGTGGCGGGCCGTCGATTGCGGTCCGTCGGTTGTGGGCAGGCATGCCCCCAGCAAAATGCCGGCCCGATCATGCCAAATTCTGGCATGATCGGCGGCATCGACACCAGATAAAAGGACTCGGCGTGAAGCTGACGTTTCTGGGCGGTGCAGGCACCGTCACCGGCTCGAAATACCTGATCGAACATGATGGCGCGCGCGTACTGGTCGATTGCGGCTTGTTCCAGGGCTACAAGAACCTGCGCCTGCTGAACTGGCAGCCCTTGCCGTTCGACCCGGCGCAGCTCGATGCCGTGGTCCTCACCCATGCGCATCTCGATCATTCCGGCGCGTTGCCGCTGCTGGTGCGCAATGGCTTCAAGGGTCCGGTGTATGCATCGCCGTCGACCATTGCCTTGTGCGGCCTGCTGCTGCCCGATAGCGGCCACCTGCAGGAAGAGGATGCGAATTTCGCAAACCGCCACAAATCTTCCCGGCACGATCCGGCGCTGCCGCTGTACACCGAGGAAGATGCGCGTTATGCGCTGCGCCAATTGCGTCCGCTGGAATTCGATCATGCGATCGACCTTGCCGGTCTGAAGGTGCGGCTGCGTCCGGCCGGCCACATCCTCGGCGCGGCCTCGGTCGAAATGCGCAGCGCGGGGGGCAGCCTGTTTTTCTCCGGCGACGTCGGGCGGCCGGACGACTTGCTGATGAAGCCGCCGGCCATGATCGAGACCGGCGACACGCTAGTCGTCGAATCAACCTATGGCGACCGCAGCCATGGCAATGAGGACAGCGGGACCTTGTTGGCCGATGTCGTTGCACGCACGGCGGCGCGCGGCGGCAAGGTCGTGATCCCGGCCTTCGCGGTCGGCCGCGCGCAGGCGCTGCTGTACCAGATCCTCCTGCTCAAGCGCGCCTCGCGCATCCCCGACCTGCCAGTCTTCCTCGACAGCCCGATGGCCATCGATTCCACCGATATCTACCGCCGCCATCACGCCGAGCACCGGCTGTCGGTGCAGGACTGCCAGGCCATGTCGCATGTCGCGAAATTCTGCCGCACGGTGGAAGAATCGCGCGAGCTGTCGGGACTGGCCTATCCGGCCATCATCATCTCCGCCAGCGGCATGGCCACCGGCGGTCGCATCCTGCATCACTTGCGCAATTTCGGTCCGGACCATCGGACCAGCATCGTGCTGGCCGGCTTCCAGGCTGGCGGTACGCGCGGCGCGCGGCTGGCCGCGGGCGAACGCGAGCTGCGCATCTTCGGGGAGGATGTGCGCATCAATGCCGAGGTGGTGTCGCTGCCCGGCATGTCGGCGCATGCGGATGCGTCGCAGATCATCGAATGGCTGCGCACACTGCCCAAAGCCCCGCGCCAGGTCTACGTGACCCACGGCGAGCCGGCCGCCGCCGATGCGCTGCGCTGTCGCATCGAACGCGAGCTGCACTGGCGGGTCAGCGTGCCCATGCTCGGCGATATGGTTGACGTGCCCAGGATCTGAGCGGGCGCGCCGCACGCGCAGCTGGTACGGCTGCGGCCAGCCGCGCCGGGGCCGTTTGTGTTGCTTCCTCGTCATGAATACAGAAACAGCGCCGGATTCCCAGCGCTGTTTCTGTATTGTCTGCGTCCTGCATCAGTGCACGATAGCGAGCAACTGGGAAGGGCCGTTCAAGGCGTATTGCTTCCCGCTCAACCAACTCCAGGACCCGAGCCGCCATCATGCGCACCAATCTGCCCGTCACCAACAACGAAGTTGAACTCAGCGCCGAGAAGTCCATCGTTTCCAAGACTGATCTCAAGGGGCGCATCACCTACATCAACCCGTATTTCATCGAGGTCAGTGGCTTCACCGAAGAAGAGCTGATGGGCGCACCGCACAACCTTGTGCGCCATCCGGACATGCCGCCCGAAGCCTTCGATGACTTGTGGCGGGTGCTGAAGTCCGGCGTGCCGTGGACCGGCATGGTGAAAAACCGTTGCAAGAATGGCGACTATTACTGGGTGGTCGCCAATGTGACGCCCATCGTCGAGCGCGGCCAGCCGGTCGGCTACATGTCGGTACGCAGCAAGCCCACGCGTGAGCAGGTAGCGGCGACGGATGCGATCTACCGCAAATTCAGGGAAGGGAAGGCGAGTGGTCTTGCCATCCGCAATGGCGCGGTGGTGCGCACCGGGCTGGCAGCGAGGCTGGCGGCGATACGCGACATGCGCCTGTCGCTGCGCATCGGACTGGGCTTTGGCTTGCCGTCGCTGCTGATCGCGGCGATGAGCATCATGACGATGCTCAAGGGTGCGGCGGGCTCGATGCTGGGCATGGAGCTGGCATCGCTGGCGCTATTGCTGGCCGCATGGCTGGCGCTGTACAAGGCCGTCGTTTCGCCGCTGCATACGGCTACGCGCGTGGCACGCGCCATTGCCGGCGGCGATCTGACTCAGCAGGTGAAGGTGGATCGCGGCGACGATACCGGGCAGCTGTTGCAGGCGCTGCAGCAAATGAGCGCCAACCTGGTGGCCGTGGTCGGCGATGTGCGCGCCAACGTGGAAGCCATCCACATCGGCAGCCGTGAGATCGCGCAGGGCAACATGGACTTGTCGGGCCGCACCGAAGCGCAGGCATCCAGCCTGGAAGAGACGGCGGCCAGCATGGAGCAATTCGCGTCGACCGTGAAGCAGAACGCCGAGAATGCACAGCAGGGTAATCACCTTGCGCATTCGGCCTCCGATGTTGCCCGCAAGGGCGGTGATGCGGTGTCGGAAGTGGGAACGACGATGGAAGGCATCAGCGAATCGGCGAAGAAGATCGCCGAGATCATCAGCCTGATCGACGGCATCGCCTTCCAGACCAATATCCTCGCGCTGAATGCCGCAGTCGAAGCCGCGCGTGCCGGTGAACAGGGACGCGGCTTTGCGGTGGTGGCCAGCGAAGTGCGCAGCCTTGCGCAGCGCAGCGCAGGTGCAGCGCGCGAGATCCGTCAGCTGATCCATGATTCGGTGCAGAAGGTGGAAGCCGGTGGCCGTCTGGTCGCGCATGCGACCACCACCATGCAGGACATCGTGCAATCGGTACGCCACGTGACCGATCTGATGTCGGAGATCAGTGCCGCCAGCCATGAGCAGAGCCAGGGCATCGACCAGGTGAATCAGGCCGTCACCCAGATGGACCAGGTCACCCAGCAGAATGCAGCGCTGGTCGAAGAGGCGGCGGCCGCGGCAGCCAGCCTGGAAGATCAGGCAGCGCGCCTGGCGCAGTCGGTGTCGGTGTTCAAGCTGCGCTGAGTTGCAGCGGCGACTGCAGCGGCAAGTGCAGAGGCAAGGACAGAGGCAAGGACAGAGGCAAGGACAGAGGCAAGGACAGAGGCCTGCGCGGAGCGCAGGCCTTTTTTACTTGTTGCGGAATTCTTCCTTGCAGCGCTCGGCCATGGCGCGGAACTGGCGGTCCTTGTCCGAGTTGCGCGACGCCTGCAGCATGCAGTCGTCATAGGTCTTGGGGCCGGAGTCGCAGGCGGCCAGCGCCAGCAGCAGGGTGGCGGCAGCGATTCGTCGGGCAGTCGCGCTGAAAGCAGAAATCATAGGGCAGGACAACGTCTTCGTCGGGCAGCCACGTTGCCACCCGTGTGCGCCTGATTTTACTGCGTGAAAGAAATAAATTCATGCCTTCGAGTGCAAATCGCTCGCGCGAGCCTCGTCTCTCTTGCCGAAGGCCGAGGGCCGGCATGCGCTGACAGCGTTTCAGCGGCAGAAAACTATCCACATAAATCTTGGATAAGTCTGTGGATGACTTGCGCGGAATTGAAATAAGCCCTTGTTTTGATTTGGCTTTGTCTTGCTGAGGCAAATCAAGGCATGGCTTGCACAACTGGCGGTCAGCCTAGCGAATATCGGGCGTGCGCTTGCGCTGCAGGCTCACCGGCAAGTCGTACGCGCGGCGATATTCGGACGAAGAGAAGAACGGGTCGCCGCCGGCGCAGGCCAGCAGCATATCGGTCGCATCGACGCCCCAGAACAGTTCGCGCCCAACTGCCGCGGTCGGCACCCCGAAAACGCCGGCCGCGATGGCCTGTTCCCCATTGGCTTTCAGGGTGGCCTTGACGGCATCGGTGTCCAGTTGCGCCGGCGATGCACCGAGCTCATCCAGCAATTGCTGCCAGTCCGCGGCAGAGTCGGGCAGGTGGCCGTCACGCCAGACATAGGCGAACAGGCGATCGATGACTTCGGTCGTATTGCCGAGGGCGATGGACAGCCGCAGCAGCGGCAGCGGATTGAACGGATGGCCGGCGGGCAGTTGCATCGCAATCCCGTGACGGCGGGCAATCCACAGGCAATGCGCATAGGTCCAGCCGCGCTTGGGCGGAATTTCCACCGGGCCTTTGTTATCCCAATGCGCGAGCAGTGCCGCGAACAGCACCGGCACCGGCCGCAGCGCAAGAGACGGCGCTTCCTTCCTGAGGCGATGCCATTGCAGGTAGGCGAACGGGGAAATGAAATCGAAGTACCAGTCGACGGGGGCGTGGTCGATCGGCTGTTGATCCATGGGAGCCATGGCAGTCCTGTCAGTAGTGATCAGCGTGCCTCGGGTGGCAGGCAGTAGGTGGGCATCTCGCAGTCGGTGCAATTGCACTGGTTGCGCACGAAAGCCATGCACTTGCCGGGACCGCGCGTCTCGATCATGCCCTGCGTGATCGGATTGGTCGGTGCCTCGCATTCCGCCACGAGCCGGGCTTCGAGCGCGCTTTTCTGCGCCGCCGTCAGCTTGCCGCTGCGGACCGCATGGATGAATTCCATGCGGCCGCCATTTTCGATGGCCATCGGCGGCTTGTCGTCCATGGCCAGCGCTGCGGCGGAAGTCGACAGCATCGCGACCGTGACCAGCGCCGTCAGCGCTGACAGCAGCGGGGACAGCAGGCGAGACAGCCAGTACTTCATCAGCGCTTACTCCAGCATGTCGGCCCAGATGGTGCGGGCCCAGTTGTTGGCATACGAGCCTTCGAGCTCGGTCGGGCCGGTCGATACGCCGCCCGAACCCTGCACCACCTTGAACGTGCGCTCGGTGGCCACGTATTCATGGACGCTGGCCACGTGCACGACGTTCTTGTCGTCGATGAAGCTGTAGCAGGTATTGGTCAGCATCGGCTGCGGGTTGGGGTCGAAGCCCGACAGCTGCGCGACAATCGCTGCGGCCGCGACCTTTGCATGGTTGTTGGCCATGTGGCCGCTCTTGGGCATCAGCTGCGCGACCTGGATCGAGTCGCCAATCACGAACACGTCTTTCGCGACCGCCGATTCGAAGGTCTGGTAGTTGACGCCGCACCAGCGGCTATTGGCCATGTTGACCAGGCCGGTTTGCTGCGCGATCTTGCCGGCTCGCATGGCGGGCAGCGCATTGATCACGTCGGCTTTCACATCGCCCTGCACGTCGAACTTGATCAGGCCTTCTTTGGGCGACACGGCGATCGCCTTGTGCTGGTTACGGTATTCGATGATGCCTGCATACTGCTCGGCCCAGGCTTTCTTGAACAGGCCGGGCTTGGAGACCACATCCTGGTTCGCATCCAGCACCAGTACCTTGCTCCTGGGCTTGAAGTTCTTGAAGTACCAGGCGACCTGGCAAGCGCGCTCGTACGGGCCGGGCGGGCAGCGGAAGGGCGCTTCCGGAATCGTGATCGCATACACGCCGCCGTCCGGCATGGACTCCAGCTGCTTGCGCAGCGCAACGGTCTCGGCGCCGGCCTTCCAGGCCTGCAGCACGCTGCCATCGGCATGCGCCTGCTCGAGGCCTTCGATGCTGGCGAAATTGAGGTCGATACCCGGCGACAGTACCAGCTTGTCGTAGCTGAGCGAGGTGCCGCCGGCCAGCTTCACGGTGCGGGCTGCGGTATCGATGCTGGCGGCCATGTCATGCACGACGCTGATGCCGTAGTTGCGGGTCAGGTTCGCATATGGCCGGCTGATATCGGCCAGTTTGCGGCTGCCGCCCACCACCAGGTTCGACAGCGGGCAGGAGATGAACTCCTTGTTCGGCTCGACCAGCGTGACATCGATTGCCATGTCCGACAGGAGGCGGATGTATTTGGCAGCCGTCGCGCCGCCATAACCGCCACCAATCACGACGACTTTCGCGCCGCGCATCGCATGCGCGGAAACGCCGGTGCCCAGCAGCGCCAGCGCAGCGCCGGCTTGCAGGAATGTTCTGCGGTCCATGTTCATCCCCTTATTTCTGGCTGGCGAAGTAATCCGCCAACTGCTTGACCTGTTCATCGTTATAGCCCTTGGCGATCTGGTGCATGATCGTCGCTGCGCGTGCGCCGCTCTTGAAGGCTTGCATCTGTTCGATGATGTAGTCGGCCTTCAGGCCGGCCAGCCCGGGCACGGTCGCATCCTTCCGGGCCTTGCCCTGGGTGCCGTGGCAGTTGGCGCAGGTTGCGGCCAGCCCCTTCACATACAGGGCTTGCGCATCGGCTGCACGCGAAGGCGAGGGCGCCAGCGCAAAGAGCGCGATGGTGGCCGCCATGGCCAGGGAAAGTTGGAAGCGAAACGCGGGTGCGGAAGGCGAAGTCGCCGCCAGCGCGGAGCGTTGGGGAGTGGGTCGCATAGCTTGTCTCCTGCAGCGCTTGCTGCAAGCGGTTTGTAAAGTGTTCTGCCGGCTCGACGACCGCGTTTGGTTAGTCATGCGATCCGTTCCGTGTTGCCGATTGTACAGGCAAAAAATTGCGCTGATATACTCCGGAAGCGCATCTTTACCTGCATTCGTGAGCGCGCAGGCAAACGGAGTATCCAGATTCAATGAAGAAGATTTTCGCCACCCTTAGCCTCGCCCTGCTGGCGACCCAGGCGCATGCCGACTGGGCCCGTGTCGATGTTGCGGCCGACCAGTTGTCCGTCTACATCGATCGTGACTCGATCAAGAACGTAGGTGTAGGCATTGTCCAGATGTGGCACTTGTATGACTACAAGGCCGAGCAGGACCTCGACGGCCGGCCCTACATGTCGGTCAAGGGTCAGGATGAGTACGAGTGCGACAAGGGCGCATATCGCCACATGCTGAGCTTCTACCACACGGGCGGCATGGGCAACAACAAGATGGTGCAGGCCGTCTACAAGCCGGGCCCCTGGGTTAACCCCGAGGCCGGCAGTGTCGACGAGACGCTGGTCCGCATCGCCTGCGCCAAATAAGGACGCACAGGGATATCGTCATGAGCAAGCAGAGGTTCGGCCGCCTGCTGCCCGCGCCCGAAAATTATGTGCCCGATGCGCTGGCAGACGAGATCGCCAGCAAAGGCCTCGACTCGGCACGGCGCGATTTCCTGCGCAAGAGCTTCGTCACTGCCAGCGCCGCGCTGGCCAGCGGCAGCGCGCTGGCGCTCGACCATCCGACACCGGATGGCGACCTCGCCATCCTTCAGCCGCAAAAGGCGGCGACCAGCCTTGGCAACCCGGTGGCGCAGGCACCGTATGGACTGCCATCGAAGCACGAAGCCAACTTGCAGCGCCGCGAATCGCCGGGGCTGACGCGCCGCCGCGAAAGCAGCATCGCGTTCACGCCCTTGCAGGGCCTGTTCGGCATCATCACGCCCAGCGGCCTGCATTTCGAGCGCCACCATGCGGGCTGGCATGACATCGATCCCGCTTCGCATCGCCTGATGGTCAATGGCCTGGTTGAAACGGCCAAGGTCTACACGATGGCCGACCTGCTGCGACTGCCTTCGGTGTCGCGCATGCATTTCATCGAATGCGGCGCCAATACCGCGATGGACTGGGGCAGCCCGGCCGTGCCATCGGTGCAGTACACACACGGCATGCTGTCGTGCTGCGAGTTCACCGGCGTGCCGCTGTCCTTGCTGCTGGAAGACTGCGGCATCGACAAATCGAAGGCGAAATTCATCCTGGCCGAAGGCGCGGATGGCGCGGGCCTGACGCGCTCGATCCCGATCGAGCGCGCGCTTGACGATGCGATCGTCGCCTGGGGCATGAACGGCGAGATGCTGCGCCCCGAGAATGGTTATCCGCTGCGGCTGGTGGTGCCGGGCGTGCAGGGCGTGTGCTGGGTCAAGTGGCTGCGCCGTATCGAAGTGGGCGACGCGCCGTATGCGACGCGCGAGGAGTCGACCCAATACCTCGACTTCATGCCCGACGGCCTGCACCGCCAGTACGCACTGATCCAGGAATGCAAGTCGGTGATCACGTCGCCTTCCGGCGGGCAGCGCCTGCTGGACAAGGGCTTCTTCAACATCAGCGGCCTGGCCTGGTCGGGACGCGGCACGATCAAGCGCGTCGATGTGTCCGTCGATGGGGGGCGCAACTGGAGGACGGCGCGACTGGAGTCACCCGTGCTGCCGAAATGCCTGACGCGTTTCAATATCGATTGGGAGTGGGATGGCAAGCCTTGCATCCTGCAGTCGCGCGCCATTGACGAGACCGGTTATGTGCAGCCGAAGATTGCCGAGCTGCGCGCCGTGCGCGGCACGCGCTCGGTGTATCACAACAATGGCATACAGTCGTGGCGAGTCGAAAGCTCGGGGGAGGTGGTGAATGTACAGATCTCCTGACCTCGGTTGCGGCAGCCGCGCGGGCGCATCGGTGCAAGCTGGAAGGGTGCGGTCCATGGCGTCGGCACCGCGCGCTGTGCTGGCGGCCTTGCTGCTGACGGCAAGCTTGAGCGTATCGCTGGTGTCGCTGCTGGCGCTGCCGTCGCCGGCTGTCGCCGCTGACAACTATGCGCGTATCGGCCGCAAGGCCACGCCTTCCGAAATCGCTGCCTGGGACATCGACGTGCGCCCCGACTTCGCCGGCCTGCCGGCCGGGTCGGGTTCGGTGGTGCAGGGCGAGAAGCTGTGGGAAACCAAATGCGCGAGCTGCCATGGCGCGTTCGGTGAATCGCCCGCGGTATTTCCCCCGCTGATCGGTGGCACCACCAAAGCCGATATCGAGCGCGGCCGCGTCACCGGCCTGACAGCGATCACCGAGAATGCAAAGACGACCTTCATGAAGGTGGCCAACGTCTCGACCCTGTGGGACTACATCCGACGCGCGATGCCGTTCGACAAACCGAAGAGCCTGTCGGTGGACGAAGTCTATGCGGCGACCGCTTACCTGCTGCACCTGGCCGACATTGTCCCGCGTGATTTTACGCTGTCGGAAAAGACGATGGCGCAGGCACAGGCACGCATGCCGAATCGCGACGGCATGTCGACTGCGCATGGCATGTTCGACGTCAATGGCAAGCCAGACGTCAAAAGCGAAGCCTGCATGAGCAATTGTCGCGTCAATGATGCGTCGCTGGTGGTGCTGCCACCTGCGGTCAATGGGCTCAATGGCAACCTCGCCGAGCAGAACCGTACCTGGGGCCCGGTGCGTGGTGTCGATACGCGTCGTCCGAAATAAGGTACGCATGCAAGGTCCGCATGCAAGGTCCGCTGCGATTTTAAAAACGGTGGCACAATGCCGTCCGGCACTGCTTTGCCTCACTCCACCCCCAACTGCCTGAAGCGGAGACCCACCTTGGACAAAAACCGGCGTGACCTGATGCGCGTGGCTTCGGCTTTCGCGATCGCGTTCGGCTCGGGATTGCTCAAGCCGTCGGATGTATTTGCTGCAGGGGCGTGGGGCAGCGACTGGAATGGTGCTGTCTATTCCGCCAAGAGCCTGGAAGCTTTCGTGATTGCCATGAGCGGCGACACCACGACGCCGAACACCTCGCGCACCGTGGTCGATCGGGGCAATGCACCCAACCTCAGCCGCGCCAGGGACAATGAGCTGTTGCTCGATGCGCCTGAGCTGGCAGAGAACGGCACCAATGTGCCGGTGACGATCCGCAGCAACTTGCCGGATACGGATTTCATCGCGCTGATTGCCGACCACAATCCGATGCCGGTTTGTGTCGGCTTCAATGTACTGCCCGAAAACGACGCAGAGTTCTCGGTGCGCATCAAGGTCGCCGAGACCTCGACTCTGGTCGCTGCGGCGCGTGCCGGCGGCAAATGGTATTTCACGCTGCGCGACATCACGGTCATGATCGGAGGATGCCTCGGATGACGACGCCCGCCGAACCGATGCGCGTGCGCGCCGTGATGAACGGCGACTGGGTCGAAGTGAAGATCCTGATGAAGCACCGCATGCTGTCGCGCCTGACCTGGGACATCCAGGGGCATCTGGTGCTGCCGCATTACATACAAACAGTCCGTGGTGACTGCAACGGCAAGCCGGTGCTGCATGTGCACTTCGGCATGTCGGTCGCGCGCGACCCGTATTTCTCTTTCCGCTTCCGCGGCGGCAAGCCGGGTGACAAGGTCACGATCAGTTGGATCGACACCGAAAAAGTCACCCGCACCGACGACACCATCATCACCTGATCGCGCTCGCGATCGGCCTGCACGCAGTGCGCCGCAACGGCGGACATTCCTGTTGCGTCGCAACATTCGTACCGATTTTTTGCGAAATTCGGGGCCTGTTTTAGGTCGCCTAAAACTGATGCTTTGCGTCATCAGAACGCCTGCAAAATATTTCGTTTTCCTTGTTGGCAAAGTTGGTTTTCTTACGAAAAGCTTATGTACAATCGCCTCGCTGATCGGCAACTTGGCACAACTGGGTACACGATCAAGTCAAGGATGCATTGTTTTTCCGGCAGTGCGATCTTTTTTATAACAATGGGAGACATCATGAAGATGACGAGCAAGGTGCTGGGCCTGGCCCTGGCGACCGCGCTGGGCGCCGCTGTGTCGGCACCTGCAGTGGCAATGGGTCCGTCGGCTGCGGACC
>CAZWIE010000006.1:0-238824 GCA_964634245.1 uncultured Bifidobacterium sp. | reverse complement strand
CGCCTGAAGAACGTGCCGACCGGCTCGTCCCTGTGGACGTTCGCTCTGCCGAACTAATCAGGTACTGGCAATGACAAGGCAGGCATTGGCGACTCGTTCGCCAATGCCTGTTTTTTTGATGGCTGGCGATCTTGCAATGGCCGGCCTTACATTTGGAAACACAAGCGGCACCAAGACCGGCACCAATGCGGGCAAGATAGCCCGTACGGCAACAGCGAATGACGGGCAAGGCAGTGCGTCCGTTACCGTTACCACGACGAATGCCGCATCGGATGCGGCGTGAATTCACTGACAGAGTTTTATCCTATGAAGATCCGTACCACCGCAATTTCCTCCCTTCTGGTTTCCCTGACGGCTGCGCTGTCCTTCGCGCTGCCGGCCCATGCCCAGGACACGCTGCCACCCGGCGAGCGTCCGGCTGAGTTCACGCCTGAGCGCATCGAGAAGGGCAAGCAGATGTACAAGCAGCTGTGCCTGCGCTGCCATGGTCCGGAAATGGTGGCCGGCAACAATGCCTTCGATCTGCGTACCTTCCCGCTGAATGACCGTGCTCGCTTCTTCAACTCCGTTACCAACGGCAAGCGCGCAATGCCGCCGTGGAAAGGCATCCTGACCGAAGACGAAATCGCCACCGTCTGGGCTTACGTTGGTACCCGAGGTGGCAAACTGTGAAATCGCTGAATCTGAAGCAGCTGGCACTGGCATCGGTACTGGCCACCGTATCGACCCTCTCGGTTGCCGCTGACAGCGCTGCCGATGCCAATGCGCTGACCGTCTGCCTGAACAAGGACAATGCGCCGTTCTCGCAAAAGAAGGATGGCAAGGAAAGCGGTTACGACCTGATGGTTGCGCAAGTGGTTGCCAAGCAGCTCGGCAAGTCGCTTGAGGTCAAATGGTACGAAAAAGAGCGTCGCAGCCGCGGTCCGGTATCGGTCAAGGCCAGCGCACTGATCAATGCCGGCGTGTGCCAGCTGATCGGTGGTTATCCGCTGCTGCAATCGTCGCTCGATCGTCCGGGTGCCGGCGAATCGGCGACGCTGCCGCCGGTCGATGGCATCCCGCCGGAGAATCGCAAGCAGTCCATCAAGGGCAGCCAGCTGTTCCCGAGCCAGCCGTATCACTTCGCCGGTGTCACGCCCGTGCTTGGCGCGCGCGTCACGCAGCAGAAGCTCGAATCACTCGATGAGCTCAAGCCCTACAAGATCGGCAACCGTCCGGCTGCCATTGGCGACCTGATCGCGATGGCCTACAAGCAGGGCCTGCTGGTGAAGAACGTCATGCACGTCGACATCCAGTCCGAGCCGCTTGACGCGCTGTCCAAGGGCGAGTTCGATGTCACCATCATCGAAGCGCACAAGTTCGATACCTATCGCGCAGACAATCCGCAGACCACCTTGCGTGCGTCGGGTCTGGTGCTGCCGGTCGGTTTCAACCTTGGTTTCGTGACCACGGAAGAGCATGCCGAACTGCTGAAGGCCGTCAGCGCGGCCGTCGACTCACTGGCGAAGTCGGGTGAAATCGAAAAAACAGCACGTGCCGCGGGCATTACTTATATCGCGCCGCAGCAACCGGCTGTGCACACTGGATTGGGCCTGGAGAAGATCGCGCAATAAAAAAATTGTTCCAGCATGGCGCAAAATCTTATGTGACTTGCAATGAAATTTGGAAAAATCCATCCTAAATTTCATCTGATGGAAGCGCCTGCTGGACACTTGCGAAAATTTCTAAATGTCACTTGTCAACTATGTTTGTGATGCACAAACGCTATCCATATTCGCTTTCTTGATTTTGCGAAATAAGGATGTTATATAGTCACACGGACAAAAATTCGGCCTGAAAACACAAGGGTTTTCGAGCTATTACGACCAAAGCGGGAGTACAAAAACGTGGCCTGAAACTTGTCGCCAGAATGAGTTCAGGTACACACTCGAAGCGGTGTCCGACGGTGCCGGTTCGGTAACAAAAACTAATGAGTAATCATTGGCTCAACTTGCAGTGAAACCAAGAAAGAGGAGAGTAAAACCATGGCAATCAGTTTCAATCTGAACGGCTCGACGGTGAACGTCTCGGCCGAGCCGGACACCCCCCTGCTGTGGGTGATTCGCGATGAAGTCGGTCTGACCGGCACCAAGTTCGGCTGCGGCGCAGCGCTGTGCGGTGCTTGCACCGTGCACCTGAACGGCTCGCCGATCCGTTCGTGCCAGACCCCGGTCTCGGCAGTCGCTGGCAAGAACGTTGCGACCGTTGAATCGCTCTCCGCTGATAACTCGCACCCGCTGCAGAAGGCCTGGATCAAGCACCAGGTGCCGCAGTGCGGCTACTGCCAGTCCGGCCAGCTGATGAGCGCTTCCGCTCTGCTGGCAAAGAACAAGAACCCGAGCGATGCAGACATCGATGCAGCGATGAGCGGCAACCTGTGCCGTTGCGGTACTTACAACCGCATCCGCGCAGCAATCAAGGACGCCGCTGCAGAAATGCGCAAAGCTTAAGGTAGAGGAGACAATACAAATGACAACCAATCGTCGTGAATTCCTGAAGTCGACCGCGATGGGCACCGGCGCTGCCGTGCTCGGCATGTACCTGCCGGGTATGGGTGGCGAAGAAGCGAAAGCTGCCGGTTCCGTGCACACCCCGAACGCATGGGTGCACATCGCTGACGACAACACCATCACCCTGATCTCCTACATGTCGGAGATGGGCCAGGGCGTTTACACCTCGCTGCCGATGCTGATCGCCGAGGAACTGAACGTTGACATCAACACCGTCAAGGTCGCCATGGCTCCGGCCAACCCGGCCTACATCAACGGCCTGCTGGGTGCGCAGATCACCGGTGGCTCGACCTCGATCCGTGATGCGTGGGAAAAACTGCGTATCGGTGGCGCGCAAGTGCGCACCATGCTGGTCCAGGCTGCTGCCAACAAGTGGGGCGTCGATGCATCGACCCTGACCGCCGAGAACGGCGTTGTGTCGGGTGGCGGCAAGTCGGCTACCTACGGCGAACTGGCTGCTGCCGCTTCGTCGGTGCCGGTCCCGAAAGAAGTCAAGCTGAAGGACGCTTCGGAGTTCAAGATCGTCGGCAAGCCGCTGACCCGTCTGGACATCCCGTCGAAGACCAACGGCACCGCCAAGTTCGGTATCGACACCAAACTCGACGGCATGGTCTACGCCTCGATCGAGCAAACCCCGGTCATCGGCGGCAAGCCGGTGTCGTTCGACGCAGCCAAGGCCAAGAGCATGCCTGGCGTGATCGACGTGGTGCAGATCTCCGACGGCGTTGCTGTCGTTGCTGACACCTACTGGCACGCTGTCAACGCACGCAAGAAGGGCCTCAAGGTCCAGTTCGACGGTGGCGCTGGCGCCGGCCTGTCGACCGCTGGCATCTGGAAAGCCATCGCTGACGCTGACAAAGAAATCAAGCCGATCAAGATCCGTCCGGACGTCGGTGACGCTGCTGGCGCCATCGCTGGCGCGAAGAAGGTCATCAAGGCCGAGTACCGCACTCAGCTGATCGCTCACCAGCCGCTGGAGCCGATGAACTTCATCGCCAACGTGCAGGGCGACAAGTGCGAACTGGTCGGTCCGACCCAGTTCCCGCAAGGTGCACAGGGTACCGCTGCTGCT
The DNA here is from genome assembly GCA_964634245.1 of uncultured Bifidobacterium sp. GTDB lineage: Bacteria > Pseudomonadota > Gammaproteobacteria > Burkholderiales > Burkholderiaceae_D > Pernthalerella. The sequence continues at coordinate 235,203 of CAZWIE010000006.1, read as the reverse complement.
GTCCTCGGCATCAAGCCGGAGAACGTCACCGTCGAAACCACCTTCCTGGGTGGCGGCTTCGGTCGTCGTATCGAACTGGACTTCATCTCGCAAGCCGTGCAGATCTCCAAGGCCGTCGGCAAGCCGGTCAAGGTCCTGTGGACTCGTGAAGACGACATGAAGCATGACTTCTATCGTCCGATGGCCCTGAACCGCATGGAAGCTGGCCTGGACGCATCGGGCAAGCCGGTCGGCTACAAGCTGCAACTGACCTCGCAGTCGATCACCCAGCGTGCCTTCGGCCTGCCGAAGAACACCCTGGATCCGTTCATGGTCGAAGCTGCTGTTGCTCCTTACGAGATCGGCAACACCGCGCATGACCTGATCATCCATGACACCGGCTTCCGCGTCGGTTACCTGCGCGCTGTGTCGCACACCATGAACTGCTTCGCCAACGAATGCTTCATGGACGAACTGGCACACGCTGCTGGCAAGGATCCGGTCAAGTACCGTCTGGACCTGCTGTCGAACGAGCCGCGCTTCGCCAACGTGCTGAAGCTGGCCGCTGACAAGGCAGGCTATGGCAAGAAGCTGCCGGCAGGTCACTCCTACGGCGTGGCCCTGATGGAAGGCTATGGCACCTACATGGCGCAAGTGGCTGAGATCTCGGTCAAGGGCGGCGAAGTCAAGGTGCACAAGGTCCACGTCGCTTGCGACTGCGGCCGCATGGTCAACCCGGAGATCGTCCGTCAGCAGCTCGAGTCGGGCATCATCTACGGTCTGTCGCATGCTCTGTACGGCAACATCACCATCAAGAACGGTGTGGTCGAGCAGAACAACTTCAACGACTTCCGCGTGATTCGCCAAAACGAATCGCCGGTTATCGAAGTGCATCTGGTTCAGAGCACCGAGAAGCCGGGCGGCGTCGGCGAACCGTCGACCTCGCTGATCGGCGCAGCCGTTGGTAACGCTATCTTCAACGCAACCGGCAAGCGCGTGCGTAGCATGCCGCTGGCTGCAGGCCTGAAGTCGGCGTAATGCAGTGAGCCTTGAATGCTCCCTATCCGAGAGGGTAGGGAGCATTTTTTGTTTGTAGCGTAAGTATTCGAAGTAACAGGCAACAGCCATGGACAGCATCGACCTCGAAGTACTCAAGACCTGCAGCGACTGGATCGCGCAAGGCAAGAAGTGCGAACTCGTCACCGTCATCAAGACCTGGGGCTCGAGCCCGCGCCCGGAAGGCGCAACGCTCGCCATCTGTGAAGACGGCCGTGTGGTCGGATCGGTGTCCGGCGGTTGCATTGAAGACGATCTGATCGACAAGGTGCGCACGCATGGCATCACGCGTGTCAAGCCGGAAGTCGTCACCTATGGCATCACGGCCGACGAAGCGCATCGCTTCGGCTTGCCCTGTGGCGGCACCATACAGCTGTCCATCGAGCCGCTGTCGGCCAATAGCCAAATTAAAGAATTGATCGCCATGCTGGGGCAGGGCGAACTGGTCGCGCGCCGCGTCGACCTGCAGAGCGGCGCTGTTACGCTGGGCCCGGCCAAGGCCGGCATGAGCCTGCAAGTGTCCGAGACCGCGCTGACCACCATCCACGGTCCGCGCTGGCGCCTGCTGATCATCGGCGCCGGCCAACTGTCGCGTTTCCTCGCGCAGATCGCCGTCGGCATGGATTACGCGGTGACCGTTTGCGACCCGCGCGAAGAGTACCGCGATGGCTGGCATGTCGATGGCGTCAACGTCGTGCATGCGATGCCGGATGACCTGGTGGTGGAGATGAAGCTCGACAGCCGCTCTGCCGTCGTCGCGCTGACCCACGATCCCAAGCTCGATGACCTCGCGCTGATGGAAGCGCTGAAGTCGGATGCCTTCTATGTCGGCGCCATCGGTTCGCGCTCGAACGATGCCAAGCGCCGCGAGCGCCTGATCGATTTCGACGTCACGCCCGAGCAGCTGACCAAGCTGCACGGCCCGATCGGCATCTACATCGGCAGCAAGACCCCGTCTGAAATCGCGATCTCCATTCTGGCCGACATGACCGCCGCGAAGAACGGCGTCGTGATGCCGGAATTGATGAAAGTTGGCAAAGCCAAGGAAGCCGCCAACATCGAAGCAACCTCCGACGTCTGCCTGCTCGAACACGGCCAGCGCGTCGTATAATTTCCTTCCTTTCACTGCACGCGGCCGATCCCCACCGGCCGCGCATTTTTTCGTGCAAGACCCTATCTGGTTTTCGGACAAGCGCCCCGACACGCCCTGCGTGGCGGTCTGCTCGACCACCTTCGACGATGTCTGCCGCGGCTGCGGCCGCACGGTCGCCGAGGTGGCTGACTGGGTGTTCATGGACAACGAGGCCCGCGAAAAGGTCTGGACGCGCATCCTGGCCGAAGGCTATCCGCGCCGTAATACCTGAGCCCGCGGTCCTGCCCCGATCTTCGACGCGATGCCTGCCTTCCTTGCTCCCTTCAGTGCGGCGCTGAATTCGCCGGCGGGTTTCATCGGCTTGCTGCTGATGTCGAATGTGTTCATGACCTTTGCGTGGTACGCGCACCTGCGCAACCTGTCCGACCGACCATGGTGGATCGCCGTCGTCGCCAGCTGGAGCATCGCTTTTTTCGAGTATCTGCTGCAGGTGCCGGGTAACCGCATCGGCTTTCAGCATTTCAACCTCGGCCAGCTGAAGATTGCGCAGGAAGTCATCACGCTGGCCGTGTTCGTGCCCTTTGCCGTGCTTTACATGGGGCAGCCGCTGAAGTGGGACTTCCTGTGGGCCGGCCTGTGCCTGCTGGGCGCGGTCTACTTCGTGTTCCGCGCGTAAGCATTTCCCCGCAAAAGCATTCCCTCGCAAACGCGTTCCCCGCGTCAGCCTTCCCGAACTCTGCTCGCCGGCCGGCATCGAAAGGCCGGAGGAAGCGGCCATGTCTTGTTGTGCACGCGTTTGCGCAAGCTAGATGCCAGCGATCGGCATGCAGCGGCTCGCCACGGCCCTGCTGGCGGCGATGGCGCTGCTGTTCGTCCTTGCACGTGTCATGGAAAGCGTCCACCCGGGCTGGTCATGGCTGCGCGCCTTTGCCGAGGCGGCGCTGGTCGGTGGACTGGCCGACTGGTTCGCAGTTACCGCCTTGTTCCGCCATCCGCTGCGGCTGCCGATACCGCACACTGCCATCATCCCCGCCAACAAGGACCGCATCGGCGATGCCTTTGCCGATTTCCTCGAACGCCACTTCCTGACCCGCGAAGTGCTGACAGCCGAGCTGGCCGAGGCCGATGTCGCCGCACTGGTCGCCAACTGGCTGCTCGACCCGGTGCAGCGACGTTGGCTGGCCGCGCATTCGCTCAACGTGCTGGTCAGCGAGGTCAGGCCCGGCGCGCTGCTGGCCGACTGGCTGGAAAGCGCGCTCGCGCAGCGCCTGCACGAGCGGCTGTTCGAGCATGTGCTCGACGCGGCGGTCGGCCTGCTCGACGAGCAGGCCGATCCCATCTATCGCAAGGTCAGCGAGAAAAGCCCGCGCTGGATGCCGCGCCGCTTCAATGACGAATTCTTCGTGCGCCTGATGCAAGGGCTGGCCGAGCTACTGGATGACATGCGCGCACCCGACAGCGATGCACGGCAGCGCTTTGCACAGGCTGCACAGCGGCTCCGAGAACGGCTGGCGGCGGGGGAACTGGACGAGGCCATTGCCGATGAACTGCGGCTGGTGCTGGCGCAAGGCCTGCTTGCTGCGCATGCCGACCATGGGCTGGCCAGATTTGCGCGCGAGCTCGCGGAAGACCCCGCATTGCGTGCGCGCCTGAACCATTGGGCAAGGCGGCAGGCGGTGATCCTGCTGGTGCGGCAGCGCCGGCATATCGTCGGCCTTGTGCGGCGCGTGGTGCATGGCTGGGATCCGGAGACCGTATCCGCCCGCGTCGAGGGCTATGTCGGGCGCGATCTGCAGTACATCCGCATCAACGGCGCCCTGGTCGGCGGGCTGGTCGGGCTGGCGCTGCAGGCAGTCTCTGGGGTATTCTGAACCTGACAACTTCCCTGCGGGCTGGCGCCTGACAAGCCGCGGTTCCAGGTTGCCGGTCAGACTCTTGGTGAATGCTGGCCGCAATGTAACAATACTGTCACACGCGGCGGTTAGAGTTGCCGCCGTGACTACATCCGCCCACCCGAATTCGTTTCCCAAGGCTCTGCCGACCATGAGCACTCCCATGTCGCAGGCGTCAACGCTTGCCGTTCCGCGCGCCAGCGCCCCCGTCGATGCCAGCTCGGCCCGCTGGCAAGATGTCCTGTTCCATGCGGTTACCTTCGGCTTTGCCGCGCTGGTGATGCTGATCCTCGCCGGGATCATCGGGTCGCTGGTCGTCGGCGCCTGGCCGGCGCTGCAGCACTTCGGCCCCGGCTTCGTGACCCGCGTCGAGTGGGACCCGGTCAACAATGAATATGGCGCGCTGATCGCGATCGCCGGTACCCTGATTACCTCCGTCATCGCGCTGCTGATCGCCTTCCCGGTCAGCTTCGGCATTGCGCTGTTCCTGACCGAGATCTGCCCGGCCTGGCTCAAGCGGCCGCTCGGCACGGCAGTCGAGCTGCTGGCCGGCGTGCCCAGCATCATCTACGGCATGTGGGGCCTGTTCGTGTTCGCGCCGCTGTTTGCCGACCATGTGCAGCCGCTGCTGCAGGCCACGCTGGGCGAGCTGCCGGTGGTGGGCATGATCTTCAGCGGTCCGATGATGGGCATCGGCATCCTGACTGCGGGCCTGATCCTGTCGGTGATGATCATCCCCTTCATCGCATCCGTGATGCGCGACGTGTTCGAAACATGCCCCGCGGTGTTGAAAGAGTCGGCCTACGCGCTCGGCTGCACGCGCTGGGAAGTGGTGCGCAAGATCGTGCTGCCGTACACCCGCATTGGCGTGGTCGGCGGCGTGATGCTGGGCCTGGGCCGCGCACTGGGCGAGACCATGGCCGTAACCTTCGTGATCGGCAATGCACATGCGCTGTCCTGGTCCATTTTCGCACCGGGCAACAGCATCGCATCGACGCTGGCCAATGAATTCGCCGAGGCCGAGGCTGGCCTGCACATGTCCTCGCTGTTTGCGCTCGGCCTGATCCTGTTCGTCATTACCTTCATCGTGCTGGCGATCGCCAAGATCATGCTGGTCCGGATGGCGAAGAACGAAGGGAGCAAGTGATGTCCAGGCAAATGAACCACGCGGCCAGTGTGACCCATACGACCGGTGCGGACCCGATCAAGTCCGATAATCCCATCTATCGCCGCCGCCTTATCCGTCATCGCATCGGCATCATGCTGTCGGTGGGTTCGATGGCTTTCGGCATCGCCTTCCTGCTGTGGATTCTCGGTGTGCTGGTCATCAACGGCCTGTCCGCGATCGACCTCGACATGTTTACCAAGACCACGCCGGCGCCCGGTAGCGATGGCGGTGGCCTGATGAATGCCATTACCGGCAGCTTGCTGATGGTCGGCGTCGCGACGCTGATCAGTACGCCGGTGGGCATCTTCGCAGGCATGTATCTCGCCGAATACGGCCAGGAAAGCAAGTTTGCGCAAGTCACGCGCTTCGTCACCGACATCATGCTGTCGGCGCCGTCAATCGTGATCGGTCTGTTCGTCTATGCGATCTATGTCGCCAACGTGAAGCACTTCTCCGGGTGGGCTGGCAGCATCGCGATCTCGCTGATCGCGATCCCGGTCGTCGTGCGCACTACCGACAACATGCTGCAACTGGTGCCTAGCGGCCTGCGCGAAGCAGCCTTCGCGCTCGGCGCGCCGCGCTGGAAAGTCGCGACCATGGTACGACTGCGCGCCGTCAAGGCCGGCGTGGTCACCGGCGTTCTGCTGGCCGTGGCCCGCATCTCCGGTGAGACCGCGCCGCTGCTGTTTACCGCGCTGTCCAACCAGTTCTTCAGCGCCGACATGAACGGCCCGATGGCCAACTTGCCGGTCGTGATCTTCCAGTTCGCGATGAGCCCCTACGACAACTGGAAAGAACTCGCCTGGGGCGGCGCGCTGCTGATTACGGTCAGCGTGCTTGGCCTGAACATCATCTCCCGCATACTGGTGAAATCCACCAAGGCTCACTGACAGGAACAGATCATGAATACCACCCTGATGGAAGCCCCGGCCGCCAACGCCGACAGCGTCGCCGCCCACGGCCAAGCCGTGCTGCAGGTCAAGGACCTGAATTTCTACTACGGCGCCTTCCAGGGCCTCAAGCACATCAACCTCGACATCTTCGACAAGAAGGTCACGGCCTTCATCGGCCCGTCGGGCTGCGGCAAGTCGACGCTGCTGCGCACCTTTAACCGCATGTACGACCTGTACCCGGGCCAGCGCGCCGAAGGTCAGATCATCTACAACGGCCGCAACATCCTCGATGCCGATGTCGATGTCAACGTGCTGCGCGCGAAGGTGGGCATGGTGTTCCAGAAGCCGACCCCGTTCCCGATGTCGATCTACGACAACATCGCCTTCGGTGTGCGCCTGTACGAAAATCTGTCAAAAGGCGAGATGGACGAGCGCGTCGAATGGGCGCTGAACAAGGCCGCGCTGTGGAGCGAGGTGAAGGACAAGCTGACCAAGAGTGGCCTGTCGCTGTCCGGCGGCCAGCAGCAGCGCCTGTGCATCGCGCGCGGCGTGGCCGTCAAGCCTGATGTGCTGCTGCTCGACGAGCCGACGTCGGCGCTGGACCCGATTTCGACCGTGAAGATCGAGGAACTGATCAGCGAGCTCAAGGAAGACTACACGATCGCCATCGTTACCCACAACATGCAGCAGGCGGCGCGCTGCTCGGACTATACCGCCTACATGTACCTGGGCGAGCTGGTGGAATTCGGCGAGACCGACAAGATCTTCCTGAACCCCACGAAGAAAGAAACCCAGGATTACATCACCGGCCGATTCGGCTGACTTGCAAGCCAGAGTGCTGACAGACAGCACCGCATACGACAACGGTAAACCCGACACAGGAGAAGCGCATGCCCCCCACCGAACATTCTTCCCGCGCCTACGAGCAGGACCTCGAAGCGATCCGTTCGCGCGTGCTGCAGATGGGCGGCATGGTCGAGAAACAATACTACGACGCGATGGCGGCCTTCCGCCTGCTGGATGCGCAGGAAGCGCAGCGGATCAAGGCCAATGACGTCGAGGTCAACCAGATGGAAGTGTCGCTGGATGACGCCTGTTCGCACCTGATCGTCAAGCGCCAGCCGGCGGCCAATGACTTGCGTACCGTGATGGCGACCATCAAGGTCATCACCGACCTCGAACGCGTCGGCGACGAAGCGACCAAGATCGCGCGCGCCGCCCAGGCGATGAACCAGCGCGGCATTGCACAGATAGCGCACGAGGATATCGTGCGCTCGATGGCCAACTCTGCCGGCCGGCTGCTCCATGATGCGCTGGATGCTTTTGCGCGGCTGGACGAAAAGCAGGCCACGCGCCTGATTCTCGAGGATGAAAAGATCGACAGCGAGTTCCGCAGCGTGATGCGCAACCTGATTACCTTCATGATGGAAGACCCGCGCACGATCTCGTCGGCGCTCGACACCTTGTGGGTGGCCAAGGCCATCGAGCGCGTCGGCGACCATGCAAAGAACATCGCCGAATACGTGGTCTACATCGTCGAGGGCAAGGACATCCGCCACACCGACTACGCGTCGCAGCAGAGCGCTGCCTGATGCCCGGCCCCCAACGGTGCGGCCTCGACTGAGATTAACGGATACCCATGGCAGCTCTCCAACCGACCATCCTGATCGTCGAAGATGAAATGGCGATCGTCGAGCTGGTGTCCTTTACCCTGAAAGGCGCTGGCTGGGACGTTGATGCCGTCCACACCACAGCCGACGCCTGGGAATACCTGCAGCACAAGCGGCCTCAGCTGGTACTGCTGGACTGGATGCTGCCCGACCAGTCCGGGCTGCGCCTGCTGGGCCGCATCCGCGGCGACCGTAACTTCAGCACGCTGCCAGTCATCATGCTGACGGCCAAGAGCATGGAAGAAGACAAGGTCGCCGGCCTCGACCAGGGCGCCGACGATTACATCACCAAGCCATTCTCGCCGCGCGAGCTCAACGCGCGCATCAAGGCCCTGATACGGCGCAAGACGCCCGAGCATTCCGAGCTGGAAATGCAGGTCGGCCCGCTGCGGGTCGATCCGGTCAGCTGCCGCGTGCATGTCAGCGACCAGCAGGTCGAGATGGGGCATGCGGAGTTCAAGCTGCTGCGCTTCCTGATCGCCCATCCGGAGCGGGTCTTCACCCGCAGCCAGCTGCTGGACAAGGTCTGGGGCGACCATGCGGTGCTCGAGGAACGTACCGTCGACGTCCACGTGCTGAGGTTGCGCAAGGCCCTGGGCGCCGCCGATTCGCTCATCAGGACCGTTCGTAGTGTAGGCTACATGCTGTCCGAAAAATAATTCCCTTTCTTGCATGTCTCCTGTCGCACTGTTCTGGATACCTGTAGCGGTACGGCTGCTGCTGGTCGCATCGGCTGGCATCGCGGGCTGGTACGTGTGGAGTCTTGCCGCCGGCCTGGCGATTGCGTTGGCCGTGCTGACGGTGATGGTGCTGATGCAGCTGGCGTACATGTTCCAGCTGTCGCAATGGCTGGACAATCCCGAGGAAGTCCGGCTGACCGATGGCTGGGGCTCCTGGACCGAGATCTTTGCCAAGCTGTACAAGCTGCGGCGCGAAGAGCAGAAAAACCGCAACGAGCTCGCCGAGTGGCTGTCGCGCTTCCGGCAGGCGATGCAGCAGTTGCCGGACGGCGTGGCCATCATGGACGATGTGCTGTCGCTGGAATGGTGCAATGCCGCCGCCGAACAGCAGTTGGGCCTGTCGCTGCAGAAAGACAAGGGTATGCGGGTCACCAACCTGATCCGTAGCCCGCAGTTCATCGAATACATCATCCTTGGCCGCTATGACGAGCCGCTGACCCTGGCGCTCGATGAGCGCAAGCTGATCATTCGCCTGATCCCATTCGAAAAGCACCGCCAGATCCTGGTCACCCATGACGTGACCGAAAATGAGCGACTGGAGCAGATGCGGCGCGACTTCATCGCCAACGCCTCACATGAATTGCGCACGCCGCTGACGGTCATCAACGGCTTTCTCGAGATCGCCTCGTCCGAGCACGACATGGATGAAGCGACGCGCCGCCAGCACTTGAAGCTGATGACGGAGCAGGGCAAGCGCATGCAGAACCTGGTCGAGGACATGCTGACGCTGTCGCGGCTGGAATCGGTCGAGTATCCGGTGCGCGAAGAAGCGGTCGACATGCGCCAGTTGCTGTCCCAGGTAAAGGCTGAAGGTGAGGCCCTGTCGGGCGGACGCCACGAGATCACGCTGGCCTTCGATGGACCTGACCTCAAGGGCAGTGCCGACGAACTGCGCAGCGCGATCGGCAACCTGGTGTCGAATGCAGTACGTTACACACCGGTCGGCGGTCGCATCGCGATTGCCTGGCAAGAGACCGACGACGGTTGCCGTTGTGACGTAATCGATACCGGCATCGGGATCCGGCCCGAACACATCTCCCGCCTGACCGAGCGCTTTTATCGTGTCGACAAGAGTCGTTCGCGCGAGACCCAGGGCACGGGCCTCGGGCTGGCGATCGTCAAGCACGTACTGGCACGCCACCAGGGGCAACTTCAGATCGCTTCCGAAGTCGGCCAGGGCAGCCGCTTTTCCATACTGTTCCCGCGCAGCGCGATGCTGGTCCGTACGGACCTGGCCACGGTTTCCTGACTCAACATTCTGCGTGCAGGCGATCAGGCGTATCGTCAGCACAAGGGAAAGTGTCAGCGTGACAGGAGATCGGCCGGGGTCAGGCGCAGGCCGAAGGACAGCCATTGGCTGTTGGCTTGTTTGTCGAAAGGGCGGCCGACGGTCGTGTCGACCTGTAGCAGGCCGGGAATGACGCTGTAGCGCAGCCCTGCCTGCCAGTAGGTACTGCCATTGCTCGAGCCAAAAGACTCGGCGATCCAGGTCCAGCGTTCATCCATGTTTATCTCGGAGCCCAGTCCCCAGGTGGCCTGGTTGCGGCCGCTGGCTTTGTCGTGCAGCCCGCCCAGGTTCACGTGCATGATCAGCAGATCATCCATCCATGATACGGACACCGGGATGTAGGCGTAATGGTTGCCCATCAGGTTGGGACCAGGATTGATCTGCGGGTGGTGGATGTTGCCAGCGGCGATGCCGATACCCCAGCCATTGCTCTCCAGATTCTTGAACAGCGTCTTGACCTGAAAAACATAGTCGGCATTCCAGCCGCTCGTGCCGGTGACATTGTGTGCTGCGCCGGCGCCGGCCGTGATCTCGAGGTTACCGCCGAGATTGCAGGCCGGTAGCGCCCAGAGCTCCTGGCTTGTGGCGTAGACGCGGGTCCAGGTTTCGAGCTGACAGCTGTTGGCCAGGGTCAGGCGGGCGTCATCCGTGACGAAGGGGCGCGCTGCCCACGCACAGTCAGCCAGCAGGGTCAGCAGAATCAGGCAACGTTTGAACATGGGGCTCATTGTAGCCGGGCCGCCTTGCAGGAATATTTCAAGACAGCTCGCGCGGATGATCAGCAATCACTCAGATGGCGCTGGTTCGGGGGACGAAAAAAAGCCCGCCGAAGCGGCGGGCTGAAATTTGGGAGATTAATGAAAAAGCAGGTAGATCAGAGGCTGAATTACCAGAGCGATTTGCCATTCGCGTCCTTGATCTGCGACTTCCACAGATCATGGACTTGCTTGACCGTAGCCTGGGGCATCGGCACATAGTCGAGATCGGTCGCCATTTGTGCGCCGTTCTTGTAAGCCCAGTCGAAGAACTTCAGCACTGCGCGGCCAGTCAGGCCATCAGCTTGCGCCTTGTGCATCAGGATGAAGGACGCGCCCGTGGCCGGCCAGCTCTGCTTGCCTGGCTGGTTGGTCAACACCACCGCCATACCCGGGGTGTTGGCCCAGTCGCCATTGGCTGCTGCCGCTTTGAAGGTTTCGTCATCCGGCTGCACGAACTCGCCATCGCGATTCTTCAGCTGGGTATGGGCGATCTTGTTCTTCTTTGCGTACGCGTATTCGACATAGCCGAATGAACCTTTGACGCGCTGGATATTGGCGGCCACACCTTCGTTGCCCTTGCCACCCACGCCGGTCGGCCATTTGACTGCGGTGCCGGCGCCGACCACTTTCGCGAATTCGGCATTGGCTTTCGACAGGTAATCGGTCCACAGGAAGGTCGTACCCGAGCCATCGGCACGATGGACAACGGTGATGTTGAGTGCCGGCAGGTTCACGCCAGGGTTCAGCGCGCCAATGGCCGCATCATTCCATTTGGTGATCTTGCCGAGGTGGATGCCCGAGATGACGTCAGCGGTCAGCTTCAGCTGGCCGGGTGCAATGCCATCGAGGTTAACGACCGGTACCACACCACCGATGATGGCGGGGAACTGGGTCAGGCCCTCTTTCTCCAATTCTTCGAGCTTCAGCGGCATGTCGGATGCGCCGAAGTCCACGGTCTTGGCCTTGATCTGGCGAATGCCACCGCCCGAGCCGATCGACTGATAATTCAGACCGATGCCGGTGTTGGCCTTGTAGGCTTCTGCCCATTTCGAATAAATCGGGAACGGGAAGGTCGCGCCGGCGCCGGTAATGTCGGCCGCGTGCACGGACAGGGAAAGCAGAAGACCGGTCGCTGCGGCTGCAACGCCTTTGATCATTTGCTTGGTGCGCATGTATGCTCCTTATGGGGGTTGACTGACGAATAACTGAGCGAAACTTTACGTAATATTTGTGTCAGGTATATGACAGCTTCGCGGCTATCGTGTGCAATTCGGACGGAAATGACGCAGCACGAAACTCTGGCAGCGCCCATTTTTGTCAAAGTAAGAATATGTCATCAAACAGTCACTCGAGGTAGTTACGCTCGAGAAATGAACGCTACAAGAACAACAACGCCCGTGACCCGCGCCAAACCTGTCGCCAACATCGCCAGCCCAGCAGAGATCATGGTTGGCCCGCGCCTGCTGAACCGGGAGCTGTCGCTGCTGGCCTTCAATCAGCGCGTACTGGCGCAAGCGCAGGATGAATCCATCCCCTTGCTGGAGCGGCTCAAATACCTGTGCATCGTCAGCAGCAACCTCGATGAATTCTTCGAGGTTCGCATTGCCAGCCTGATGGCGCGCGACCGCGAAGAGCGGGGCATGGATCATCATGTGAAGCTGCGCGATTTCGACGACGTCAGCAGCGTCGCTCATGCACTGGTGCGCGAGCAGTATGCAACCCTCAATGAGAAGATCCTGCCGGCACTGTCCGAGCATGGCATCCATCTGTTGCGCCACCATGACCGCAATGAGGCACAGCGACAGTGGGTGAAAGAATTCTTCGAGCGTGAAGTGCGTCCGCTGTTGACCCCCATCGTGCTCGACCCGGCGCACCCGTTCCCGCAGGTGGTCAACAAGAGCCTGAACTTCATCGTCGAATTGGCCGGCAAGGATGCTTTTGGCAAGGGTACGTCGATCGCCGTGATGAAGGCGCCGCGGGTGCTGCCGCGCATCGTCCAGTTGCCTGACGGCCTGCATGGATCGGGCCAGGCGTATTGCCTTCTGTCCTCCATCATCCATGCACACATCGGCGACCTGTTCCCGGGCCGGGAAGTGCTGGGGTACTCGCAGTTTCGCGTCACGCGCGACAGTGACCTGTGGGTCGATGAAGAAGAAGTGAAGAACCTGCGCCAGGCGCTGAAAGGCGAACTGCAGACACGCCATTTCGGCTTTGCCGTGCGTCTGGAAGTCGCGCGTAACTGTCCCGACAATCTTGCGCAATTCCTGCTCGACCAGTTCAAGATGTCGCGCGACTTCCTGTACATGGTCGACGGTCCGGTCAACATGGTGCGCCTGAACGAACTGATCGACATTGCATCCAAGCCCGCATACCGATTCCCGCCATTCGCGCCGAAATTGTCCGTGCCGATGGCTGAAGGCGACCTGTTCCCTCGGATTGCGCGAGAGGATGTGCTGCTGCACCATCCTTACCAATCGTTCCAGCCCGTGATCGATTTTATCCGAGCTGCCGCGCATGACCCGGCGGTGGTCGCGATCAAGCAGACAATCTATCGCACCGGCATGAACTCCGAATTGATGGAGGCGCTGATCGCTGCCGCGCACAACGGCAAGGAAGTCACCGTGGTGGTGGAGTTGATGGCGCGCTTCGACGAAGAAGCGAACATCAACTGGGCCGACAAGCTCGAGCGCGTCGGCGCGCAGGTCGTCTATGGCGTGGTGGGCCTGAAGACCCATGCGAAGATGGCGCTCGTCATACGCCGCGAGTCGGGCAAGCTGAAGCTGTATGCGCATCTGGGTACCGGCAACTATCATCCGACCACCACCAAGTTCTATACGGACTTCGGCCTGCTGACCGCCAACCCGGCACTGGCGCGTGACGTCAACGAGGTGTTCATCAACCTCACCAGCCTGACCAGGCCGAAGAAGCTCAACCACCTGTGGGTGGCGCCATTCGAACTGGCCAAGGACCTGCTGAAGGCGATCCGCAACGAGACTCGCATTGCCAACGAAGGTCGCGGCGCCCACATCATCGCGAAGATGAATACGCTGCAGGATGAAAGCATCATCGAAGCACTGTATGAAGCCTCGCAAGCCGGCGTGAAAATCGAGCTCATCGTGCGCGGCGCCTGTGTGCTGCGCCCGGGCGTTCCCGGCCTGTCGGACAACATCAGGGTGCGCTCCATTATCGGCCGCTTCCTCGAGCACAGCCGTGTGTTCTACTTCCGCAATGACGGCGCGAACGACGTCTGGCTGGCCAGCGCCGACTGGATGAACCGCAATCTGTTCCGCCGCGTCGAAGTCGCCTTCCCGGTGCTCGACAAGCAGTTGAAGAAGCGCGTGATCGACGAAGGCCTGAAGCCCTACCTGAAGGACAACCAGAATGCGTGGGAGCTCGATTCCCATGGTCGTTATCATCGCAAGAAGCCGGGCGCGCGACAGCAACCTTTCAGCGCTCAGGGCTACCTGATGCAGACCCTGGGGACCTGATGGAAATCATCTTGTGGCGCCATGCGCAGGCCGAAATCGGCGAACCCGATGAAGCCCGTCAGTTGACGCCACAAGGCCGCAAACAGGCGGCGCGCATGGGCGCCTGGCTGGACCGCAGCCTGCCCAGCGGTTGCCGCATCCTGTGCAGCCCGACCGCGCGCACGCAGCAGACCGTCGAGGCGCTGGGGCGCAAATTCAAGATCGTGCCCGAGATAGGCCCGCAGGCCAGCGCAACCGAGGTGCTGCTGGCCGCAGGATGGCCGGAGGGACGCAGCCCGGTACTGGTGGTGGGGCACCAGCCCTGGCTCGGTCGCGTCGCATCGCTGCTGCTGACCGGCACTGAACAGGACTGGACCGTCAAGAAGTCCAATGCGTGGTGGATCGCGCAACGCGACCGCGAAGAAGGCAATGACATCTACCTGAAGGCCGTGCTGGCGCAGGAATTCTTCAGCGGCGAATGATCGCGGTTACTTGAACCTGACCAATGCGTCAGGTGCCGAGGTGATGGGCCGCAGTCCACCGCCCATCATCAGCGATACGAGCACCACAGTAGCCACAGGCCGGCCGGCGAAAAGATCCAGTACTCGACCGGCGCGCCCCACATCCAATGCCTGTGCCAGCCAGCATGGGTCTTTTCGAAGCGTTCGAAGCCGAACGCCGGGTTCAGCAAGAACCACAGGAAATCCTCGCAGACCCAGAACACCATGATGGACCCGAGTACACGCTGCTCGCCGGCCCAGCTGTAGTCGCCACTGAACACCAGCGGAAAGTGGAAGAACAGCGCCACCAGCGAAAAGGCCCAGGCATGGTAGCCCGTCATCTCCCGGCCTCCCCATAGCAGGTCCAGCAGCCAATGGTGCTCGATGCGCCAGGTTGGCAGGTTTGCGGCCCAGCCCTCGCCGCCCTCGATCGCGATCTCCAGCTTCGCAAAGAAAAAGCCCAGCAGCAGCACGAAGCCCAGCGTGGCGAAGAAGGGAAAATGGCTCATGAAAAATTCCATCATCGGCGGACTACCCTTCGCAATAACTCATGGGCCGAACCCGGTACGGCCAGCGACAGCGCCTTTGCGCGCATGCTTGCCAGGGCGGATCGGTCCTGCAGCAGCCGCGACAAGCGGAACTGCAAAGTCACCGGATCGTCGGCGCGAAGGGCGACGCCTTCCTGCATCAGCCACGCGGCATTGCGCTCTTCCTGTCCCGGGATGGGATTCACCAGCAGCATCGGCAGGCCGGCCACCAGACACTCGGAGGTCGACAGGCCGCCGGGCTTGGTGATGGCAAGGTCGGCGCAGGCCATCAGTGCCGGCACCTCGTCCGTGAAACCGATGGCGCGCAACTGGTCGGGGAATTCATTCACCATCGACGTCAGCATGGCCAGCAAGGCGCGATTGCGTCCGGCCATCACGACCAATTGCACATCGGGCTGCTGTTGCAGCAGGCTGCGCACCAGGGATGCTTCCAGGCCCATGCCGCTGCCGCCGCCCATCATCAGTACCGTCGTCTTCGCGGGATCGAGCGAAAAGCGCGCTGCGGCGCTGCTGCGATCGGGGCGGTGCACGAAGCCCGGCATCACCGGGATGCCGTTGACGACGGCGCGTCCCGGCGGCACGCCGAGTGCCTGCAGCCGCCATGCCAGTTCTTCGTTGGCGACGAAATAGCCGGTCACGCCGTCGTGCACCCACATCTGGTGAAGATCGAAATCGGTCACTTGCACCCACACCGGCACGTCCAGCTCGCCGTTCGCGACCGCCGTGCCGAGCACCTCGGCGGGCAGGAAGTGCGTGCAGACGATGGCGTCCGGCGCGAAGTCCGCGACCAGCTTGAACAGGGCGCGCGTACAGAGCCGCTGCACCAGTCGACGCGCCCGCTGCGGCAGGCTGCCGCCGGGCTCGCGATCGGTCTTGCGGTAAAGCCAGCCCCAGGCTTCCGGCAGACCACTGGCGAACTTCATGTACAGGTCGCTGTAGACCTTGCGGAACCATAGGGGAACCAGCGACATCACGTCGACATGCCGCACGTCGAGCAGGCCGAAATCCGCATTCGCATGCGCGACAATGGCTTGGGCCGCGCGCACGTGGCCGGCGCCGGCCGACACCGACAGCACGAGAATGCGCCTGACCTGAGTCGCGCGCCGCGCCGCGGGCAGCTTGCGCTCCGGCGGCGGTGCCAGCTCCAGGCTGGAGAACAGCAGCTCGTCCCACAGATGGGAGAGCTGCAGTCGCCACGGCTTCGGGCCGGAAGGGCCGGAAGGGCCGCTTATGCCGGTACCGCGCAAAGCTCGTCCTCGGAGGCCAGCTGCGCCTGTTCCCAGCGCAGCATCACTTCATGCCAGTCGACCAGGCGCAATTCGCCTGTCGGCTCTTCGACCAGCGCCGACAGGCTTTCGACCCAGTCGCCATCATTGCAGTACTTGATGCCGTCGATGTCGCGGATCTCTGGCTTGTGGATGTGGCCGCAGATCACGCCATCCAGCCCCTGCTTGCGGGCTTCGGCGGCGAGCGCCTCTTCGAACGAGGTGATGTAGCTGACCGCGTTCTTCACTTTCAGCTTCAGGTATTGCGACAGCGACCAGTAGGGCAGGCCGACACGTGCGCGCCACGCGTTGTAGACCTGGTTGAACTTCAGGATCATCGTGTACAGCGAGTCGCCGACATAGGCGAGCCATTTGGCGCAGGCGATCACGCCGTCGAAGCGGTCGCCGTGCAGCACCAGCATCTTCTTGCCATCGGCCGTGGTGTGTACCAGCTCGTCGCGGATCTTGATGCCACCGAAGTCGACGCCGATGAACTGGCGGATCGCTTCATCATGATTGCCCGGCACGAAGATCACCTTGGTGCCTTTCTTGGCCTTCTTCATCACCAGTTGCACCACATCGTTGTGGGTCTGGTGCCAGTACCAGCGGCGCTTGAGCTGCCAGCCGTCGACGATGTCGCCGACCAGGTAGAGCTTGTCAGATTCGGTGGCTTTCAGGAATTCCAGCAGGCGCTTGGCCTGGCAGCCGCTGGTGCCAAGGTGCACGTCCGAAATCCAGATGGTGCGGAAGTGCAGCGGCTCGGGCTTGTGCAGGGGATGCTTGAACAGTTTTTTCCTGGTCTTCACGAAGGGTTCGGGTGCGTTCATGCCGGCACCGCTTCTTTGAGATAGTGGCGCGCGTAACGGCCTTCCATGCGCGCCAGCGGCAGCATCATGAACAGGTCGGCACTGTGGAAATCAGGGTCCCAGGCCGGCTCGCCGCAGATCCAGGCGCCGCTGCGCAGGTAGCCCTTGATCAGGGCCGGCACCTGCACCTCGCCGGTCAGTGGCTCGTCATGCAGCGGGAACGGCAGGTGCGGCATCACGCGGTATTCAGACGGCGCGAGGTTCTCGCCGGCGAGCTTGCGATACAAGGCATTGATGGTGTTGCCGCCATCGGCCAGACTGACACTGGCGCAGCCGATCAGGTATTCGGCGTTTTCCTTCTTCATGCAAGCTGCGAGTCCCGCCCACAGCATCATGATCACGCCGCCGCTGCGGTAGTCCGGATGGATACAGGCGCGGCCGGCTTCGAGGATGCGCGGGCGCAGGTTCTGCAGGCGCGACAGGTCGAACTCGCTCTCGGAGTAGAAGCGGCCAGTACGTGCGATGGCGCGCGAGCCCATCACGCGGTAGGTGCCAACGACCTTCAGGGTGCGGGTGTCGCGCACGATCAGGTGATCACAATAGTCATCGAACTCGTCGCGCTCGAGGCCGTCGCTGTTCATCAGCGTGTCCAGCCCCATCGCCTCGACGAATACCTGGTAGCGCAGGCGCTGGACTTCGCGCACTTCCTCCGGCGTGGTGGCCAGGCTCAGCGAGAGTTTGGAAAAGCTGGGGGTGGCGTCAGCTCCAATCGTCATCAATCGCATCGTTCCTCCTGATTGTTGTCGTGCTTCGGAGGTTAATGTGCGATTGCTGCACAGGAGTGACAGCAGTATTTCTGTTTGGTGACATTTTATGGAATCAATGCCAAGTTCCTGCGCGGACGGCAGTGGCGGGCAGGCGCAAATGCGCCAAGCCGCTCTGCCGCCGGGGCGGCAGCAGAGGGTAACTAGGGTGGAAAGACGTGGGGACGCGAGGACGCCAGGGCGTCAGGGTGTCGCGATCGATGGATCAGGCAGGGTCGGCACCGATCGGCCCGCCATCGTCGCGCGTGATGACGATGGTGGCCGAGCGCGGGCGGGACTGGCCGCCGGCAGGCCAGTGACTTAACCAGCTGGATGGATTGGCGAGGTCGAAGTCCTTGCCGTTGGTGGTCTCGCCCGGGTGCTGGATATTGACGAACAAGGCGCGCCCGTCCGGTGATTCCGTCAGACCCGTGATCTCGCAATCCACCGGGCCGACCAGGAAGCGGCGCAGCGTGTCGTCGGTGGCGGTTGCGCCGACATAGGTGCTGACGCTGCGCTCCTTGTCGCCATCGCGGTTTGCGATAGTTTTCATCGCGCCGTCGCCGACATGGCCGGGAATGGCGGCCAGCAGCATGCAGTTGCTGACATCGGTGTACGCGTTGTCGTCAGTCTCGATCCACAGCAGGCCGCTGCGGGAGAACCACAGCCCGTCGGGGCTGGAGAAGTCATTGCCGGCGCTCAGGCCGGACAGGTTCACATTGCGGCGGTCGGCCGTCTCGCGGGCAGCGAACAGGAATACGTCCCAGCGGAAATGCGTGGCAGAAGCCTTTCCGTCTTTCTCGGCCCAGCGAATGATGTGGCCGTTGGCATTCCCCTTCTGGGCCTTGCCATCCTTAGGATCGTTGTAAAAGCGCGGGTTGGCCGCGTCGGTCTTGTCGAAATCACGCGACGGGTTGTAGGTCAGCGTCATGTAGACCTCGCCATTGCGAGGATTGACGGCGCCCCATTCCGGGCGATCCATCCGGGTGGCTCCAGCCGCATCGGCGGCCAGGCGCGCATGGATCAGCACATCGGCCTGGTTCGCGAACGGGTAGGGCGCGTAGCCGGCGTCGATGCCGTTGCTGCCGAACTTCAGCTCGATCCAGTCGCCGCTGCCATCGGCGTTGAAGCGGGCGACATACAGCCGGCCATCATTGAGGTATTTGTCGCCGGCGATCGCAGGACGCTTTGCGTCTTCCGGATCCCAGGCGGCTGTCGACACGTACTTGTAGATGTACTCGCCACGCGAGTCGCAGCCCATGTACCAGACCAGCGGCTCGCCGGCCACCACACGTGCCGGCCATGCGCCTTCGTGCGCGAAGCGGCCCAGCGCCGTACGCTTCTTCGGTGTCGATGCCGGGTCGAAGGGATCGATCTCGACCACCCAGCCAAAGGTATTGGCGACATGGCGATAGTCATCGCTGCCATCAGGCGAAGTGCCGGTGACGCCCGCATCCCAACGGCCGAAACGGCCGTCTGCCGTGTCCGGCTGCACCGATGCCCACGCATGGTTGCCCTTGCCGGCCACGCCGTAGCGCTTGAAGGCGGCCAGCTCTTTTGCGCTGCGTTTGTTGTCGTCCGAAGGCAGGCGGCGGAAAAAGCCGGCCCAGTTCTCTTCGCAGGTCAGGTAGGTGCCCCACGGCGTGTGGCCATTCGCGCAGTTGGCGACCGTGCCGCGCGTTCGGGTCCCGGTGATCGAGTAACGCGTGACCATCAATGGACTGCGCGCGGCCGGGCCGGACAGTTCCATGTCGGTGAAGGTCGTGATGCGGCGGTTGAAGCGCGAGTCGCGCTTGACGCGGTAGCCTTTGTTGTCGCGGGCGACCTCGACCACGCTGACACCGTGCGCCAGCATTTCCTTCATTACTTCGTCGTCCTCCGTGCGGCGGCCGTCGACCAGGGTCTGGCCCTGCTTGTGCAGGAAAGCGGCCGTCACGGCTTCATGGTTTACGCACAGCAGGCCACGTTCGGCATTGTTCGCATCCCATAGCCCGTTGCGGCCGACGCCAAAGTACTGCATGCCGTCGTTATGGTCGCCGGCGCGGCGGGCAAAGCTCGAGGCCGTGTCGCTGCCGTCGTTCGCATACTCGGGCACGCTGGCAACGATGGGGTCGCCGGTGGCCATCAGCACGGCATACGAATAACCACTCGCCAGTTGCAGCGCATCGGTCTTGCTTTTGGGGACGGCAGAGAAATTGAGCTTCAGCGATTGCATCGCTGCCTGCACATTGCCGGCCGGCGTCAGCCACAGCGTGCCTATGTAGGTGCTGGCCGCGACCGCCAGAGAGCCCTTGAGCAGGCTACGGCGCGACAGCCGCGCATCGAGGATTGCGGAAAAATCGGGTTGGCCGGTCTGCGGTTTGTTGTCGTCCATGGCGCTCTGGTGTCCGATCGGGGCGTGGAGGAGGGGCGTTGCTTACCCTCCTGATCAGACCATGACACTGTGAACGCATGATGACATGCAGCAGCGTCCCGCCATGCTGGTGTTTTCATTCCGGCATGAAGCCGCGGCCTGTGGTGCGTGATGCACACAGGCCGGCGACTACCCGGCGCGTTGGATGCGCGTCCGGATTACTTGTGCTTCTTCGGGCGGCCGGCCTTCAGCGGCTCCAGCGCCGCCTGGGCGGTCTTGATTTTCTTCGGATCGAGCTTGGCCAGCAGGGCGACACCGATGCGCAGGATCTCGCTCTTCTTGATCTCGAAGCCGGCGCCAAGACAGGCCTTCTTCATTGCGCCGATCAACGCGTACTCGGACTCGGGCATCGTGAAGCTGTCGCGCACGAGCTTGGCCTTCTTCGGCTTTTCGGCCTTCACCACTTTCGGCGCGCTCGCCGCTTGCTTGCTGGCGGCCGACGGACGACCGACCGGGCGCTTCGCGGCGGCGGTGGTGCCGGCCTTCTTCGCGGTGGGGCGCTTGCCGGCCGGCTTTGCCGGGGCGCGCTTTGCTGCGGTCTTGATGGATTTCTTGGCTGCGGTCTTGATCATGTATTTCTCCCTGTTGGCTCGTGCTCGGGCGCGAATTGTTTAATCGAATAAATAATATATACGATTATTTGCTTTGAATTGTTACAAGCCAAATTCGAGGGGCGAGGGAGGGGTGCAAGGCTCAGGGCGTGGCGCGCAAAAGGAAGGTGCCACCGACTTCTTCCCACGCCGCCTGCTCCTTCGAAAACCAGTATGAAAGCGTGGGGTGGCTGGCCAGCATCTGGCGGGGGACTTCCAGCTCGATGCGTGTACGCAGTTTCACGCGCGTGGGCTCGATGGCCGGGTCGATGCGGGCGTGCATGAAGAGCGTGCCCAGGCGCAGTGCCAGCACGGCCTTGGCGATATCCAGGTCCGACAAGGCCTCCTGCACCTTGCGCAGGTTGCCCTTTTGGGCCAGCAGTAGGATGGACAGGATGTGCTGCTCCTGCGACGTGAAGCCTGGCAAGTCGGCATGCAAGGCGAGGTAAGCGCCATGCTTGTGGAAGCCGGTATGCGAAACCGCCATGCCGACCTCATGAATCTTGCCTGCCCAGCCCAGCAAGCGCTCGAGCGGACCATTGTCGCCCGCCAGCTGACGATAGAGGATGAGGGCATTGGCCGAGGCCTTCGCAGCGCGCGTGTCATCGACGGCGAAGCGTTTCATGAAGCGGCGGATCGATTCCTGTCGGCGGTCCTTCTTGCGTTCACGCAGGTACAGGTCCCACAGCACGCCCATGCGCAGGCCGGCTTCGATCGTCTGCAACGACTTGATGCCCAGTTCCTCCAATAAGCCGATCAGCACCGGCAGTCCGCCGAGGATCACCGCCACGCGCTCGGCGCGTATGCCGACCAGTTCGATCTTGCTGATGCGGCCGGCTGCGATGAGCTTGTCGCGCAGGGCGAGCATGGATTTCAGCGACAACTGGCCGTCGCCCAGGGCGTTTTGTTCGATCACCTCCGCCAGTGTGCGCATGGTGCCGGACGAGCCGTAGGCGAGCTCCCAGAATCTCGGATGGAAGGGTGCCAGGCCATCCTCGAACACGCTGCGTGCAGCCAGCACCGCGTCGTCAAAGGCAGTAGCGTTGATCTTGTCGCCACTGAAGAAGCGGTTCGCGATGGGCACTGTGCCAATGCTGAATGACTCGACTTCCTCGATGTCCTGGCCGTGGCCGAGCACCAGTTCGGTCGAGCCGCCGCCAATGTCGATCACCAGCCGGCGCTCGGCCGGCGCATTCAGGGAGGAGGCGACGCCCATGTAGATCAGGCGGCCTTCTTCTTCGCCGGAGATGACCTCGATCGGATAGCCGATGGCCTTTTCGAATTGCGGTACGAAATTCGACGCATTCTTGGCGACGCGCAGGGTATTGGTGGCAACTACCCGTACCGCAGACAAGGGCGTTGCTTCCAGCACTTGGGAGAATCGGTTCAGGCAAGCAAGGGCAGTCTGGATAGAACGCTGCGTCAGGTTGCCACGGCTATCAAGTCCGGCGCCTAGGCGTACCGGTTCACGCGCGCTGTTAATGATTCGGATGCGCTCACCATCGTGAACGCCAATGTGAAGCCGGAAGCTGTTCGACCCGAGGTCGACGGCGGCAAACATGAGGCGGATCTCCTGAAAAAGGCGGGTAACTTTCCATCGTCATTCACAAATATGACGCGGATATGACGCCAGTATGTCGGGAATCGTTGCAATCCAACAACGTTTTCTTGTCTTGTACGAATGTAACAGCCTGTCACAAAGTTGAAAAATTTCAACGGAATAATGGCGCCTCAGTAATTAAGGAAAGCGATACCCGCATGGCCAAGGCCATTCTTGATTGCGTCTGAGACACTTAACGGAGAACTCAATGAAACATTCGAAACTGATCGCTGCCAAGCGTATCGCTGTTGCGGTCGCAGCAGTTTGCGCAACGATGTCGGCTCCGGCGTTTGCCGCGGATGACGTCAAGAATCTGCTGGACTTGATGCTGAAGAAGGGTGTGATCACCCAGGCTGAGTATGACGACTACCTGAAGTCGGATGCTGTCGAGAACGCGCAATTCAAAGAAAAGCGTACCTCCGAAGATCTCTCGAAAGCGATGAACTATATCCAGAAGCAGGGTGATTCGGGCAAGGTGCAGAAGAGCGGTCTGGGTATCGAGTCGGCTGATGGCGAATACTCCGCCACACTGACCGGTCGTGTTCATATGGATTATCGTTCGTTTGATCCAAGTAGCGCGTCTGGACAAGGGGTAGAAGGCTTCAGCATGCGCCGCGCGCGTCTGGGCCTCAAAGGGTACATGACCAAAGACTTTGAATACTTCGTTTTTGGCGATTTCTCGAAAGAGAATTCGGGGACATTGGACGAGGGCTACATAACTTATGTCGGCAATAAAGCTACTCAGATGCGTTTTGGTAAATTCAAGATGCCGTTCAGTCTCGAGCAGTTGACCAGCTCCAACAATATCGACTTCATGGAACGCAGTCTGGTTGGAAACGATGACAAGGAACTGATCCCGGGCAAGCAATATGGCGCCATGTTGTTCGGCAGCCCAATGTCTGGCTTGTCATACGGTGTCGCACTGTCGAGCGGCAATTATCACAAGGCTGCCGATGTATATAACTTTGATAATACTGATGCAATCGGTCGCGTCGCCGTAAACTTTGCTGAGCTTGCAGGCAACAAAGACATGATCACGCACTTTGGTCTTGGTTACAGCACCGGCAAAGTCGATGCTGCATTCGAGTACGGTAGCAGCACCGAAGGCAAGGGGATCTCCAAATTCCTGAATACGAATGGCAGCGCGCAAGCCCAGGGTTCTGATCGTACGCGACAAAACATCGAAGTCGCACTTGCTTACGGTCCGTTCAAGTTCCAGAGCGAATACTTCAATTTCAACTACGACAAGACCGCTTCGCAAGAAGTAAAGGGTAACTACTTGTCGGCTGTCTGGAATATCACTGGAGAGTCGCATAACTACAGCAACAGCTCGAACACCTTTGGCTGGATCAAGCCGAAACAGGCATTCTCGACTTCCAAGGGTGGTTTGGGCGCATGGCAAGTCGGTATGCGTTTCAGTGAGATCGAAACAGATTACCTGACGAACTCCGCATCGACGACCAGCAAAGCTGATGCAATGACTTATGGTCTGACCTGGTTCGCAAACAGCAACGTCCGCTTTATGTTGAATTATGTGAAAACGAACTTCAAGACCGCTGTCAATGGCACGACTGGCGAAACTGCTGTCAACGCGCGCGCTCAGATCTCGTTCTGATTTATAGCTCCGCATCGAAAAACGCCCCTCAGGGGGCGTTTTTCTTTTCTGCTGTCCAGTCGCCAGAATGAAAGAGAAACTAATCCAGGAATTGCGCGTCGATCACACCGGTTTGGTCTGGGGCTATTGGCTCGGCCAACCGGGGGTGGCGAACACGGTCGCGCCGATTGATATCACTACGGCCCTTCAGATAGCGACCATAACGGAGGTCGAAGGTTTTCTGTGGCTACACTTCAACCTCAGTCAGGCATCCACCGAAAAATGGCTGCGCGAACATGCGCCGCTGCCGCATGAATTCTTTGAAGCCTTACAGCAGGGCTCGCGCTCGACCCGTATTGAACAGATTGACAACGGTTTGATCGCCGTTGTCAACGACGTGCTGCATGGTTTCAATTTCGAAGCATCGGAACTGTCCACGCTATGGCTGTGGGTCACGCCGCAGCTCGTCATCAGCGCGCGCCGCAAGCCACTGAAATCCGTCGATCGTCTGCGCCAGGCTGTACAGAACGGCTCCCGTATCCAGTCTTCGGTGGAATTGCTGACCCATTTGCTGCGTGACCAGGCCGACGTACTGATCGGCATCGTGCGCGATACCGTGATTCGCACGGACAAGATCGAAGACGACCTACTGGCCGGCCGCCTGGGCCAGAAGCGCAGTAATCTCGGTGGCTTGCGCCGCGTGCTGGTACGCCTGCAGCGGCTGATGGCGCCCGAGCCGGCCGCGCTGTTCCGTCTGCTACAGCGGCCGCCCGCGTGGATCGCCGAGGCCGATCTGCAGGATTTGCGGCAGTCATCGGAAGAGTTCGCCGCCGTGCTGACGGACATGGGTTCGCTGCAGGAGCGCATCAAACTGCTGCAGGAAGAGATCGCCGCGATGCTCAATGAGTGCAACAGCAAGAGCCTGTACACGCTGACCGTGTTCACCGTGGTTGCGCTGCCGATCAACTTGATTGCCGGCCTGTTCGGCATGAATGTCGCCGGCATCCCGCTGGCCGAGCATGAACATGGATTCTGGATGGTCGTTGCGCTGGTGGCTTGCGTGACTAGCGCGACCTTCTGGCTGATCGGGCGTGGTGGTGGCGACAGTTGAGACCAATCAGGACGGACTTTCTGCACTGCTGAGCCGCGGAATCCCGATGCTCGAAATGCCCGGTTTCTGGGATGGCAAGGAGCGGGTTGGAGAGCGGAGCCATCAAGCCCTGACAGCGGGCGATCGGCTTGTCCATATTCGTGTCCGCTCTTGCGTGGTGTACGATCTAGCCATTTTTGCGCCGGACATTTTCGTGCCGGACATGTTCATCCAACAACAGGTCAGGCTATGCGATCCATTCGACCCGCGATATTTTTTCTGTTGACGCTTTGTCTGGTCGCTACCGCCAAGGCCGGCAGCGTACGTGTGGCCGTCACCGGCGACCAGCGCTCGGTGGTTGCCGATGTCGCCGAAGCCTACAAGCTCGCCAATCCCCGGGATAGCGTCGAATTCCGTTCCGATGCCGCTGGCAAGCTTTATACGGCGATCAAGGCCGGTACTCAGGTCGACCTGTTCGTCGCGCTCGACACGCATTATCCGGACCGTCTGGTCAAGAGCTCGCTGGCTATCGAGCCGGTGGTGCATTTTGCGTCCAACCCGCTGATGCTTTGGACTGCGAACCGAAAGGCAAAGCTGAACGGGCTGGATTCGCTGGCTGACGAGCATATTCGTTTCATCACCTTTGCCAATCCCGAGTTCACAATCAGCGGCCGTCGTGCCGAGGAAGCGTTGAAGAAGGGCGGTGTCTGGGATGCGGTGCAGGGCAAGATCCTGACCGCGACCTCGGTCGAGCAAGCCGGGCTGTTTGCGCGCATCGGCAATGCCGACGTGGCGCTGGTGCCGGCGTCGACCGCTCACGGACTGAGCCTGAAATACCGTGGTCTGTTGGTCAACATCCCGCGCGAACTGCAAGGCGAAATGGACACCTGCTTCGTGCTGACCACACTGGGCAATGCCAACCCGTCGGCGCGCGCCTTTGCTGAATTTCTGCAAGGGCCGAAGGCGCGCGAGATCCTGAAGGCCCATGGCATGGGCGAGCCAGCCCGGGCGACCGGCACGGCACCCCAACGCTGAAGATTTTTTCCTGAGTTTCCTGTTTTTTTCGATGATGCGAGCGTTGTTCCTGTCGCTGGTCGTGCTGCTGTCGGCATGTCAGACCGTACCCCCGTCGCCTGAGGCCAAGGCGCCTGCGGCCACTCCTGCACCTTCAGTACCTTCCGCGGCAGCGGGCGGCACGCCTGTCGTGCCCGCGCCGACGGAGCCTGCGGCACCGGTCGTACCCGAGGCCACGCCACCGGCGGCTGAGCTGCCGCCAAAGCCCGCACCTTCGGCGCCGCCGGCCTTGCCGGCACCGCGCCCGATCAAGGTCGGCCTCGCGCTGGGCGGTGGCGCTGCACGCGGTTTTGCGCACATCGGCGTGATCAAGATCCTCGAAGCGAATGGCATCGTGCCCGACATCGTGGTCGGCACCAGCGCCGGCAGCCTCGTCGGTGCACTTTACGCGGCCGGCAACAATGGCTATGCACTGCAGAAGATGGCCATCGACATGGACGAGGCGGCGATCTCGGACTGGTCGGTGCCGTTCTTCTCGCAATCGACCGGCGTGCTCAAGGGCGAGGCGGTGCAGAACTACGTGAACCGCGCGGTGCACGGGCAGCCCATCGAAAAACTGAAGATTCCGTTCGGCGCTGTCGCCACCGACCTGCGCAGCGGGCAGGCCATCCTGTTCAGGCGCGGCAATACAGGTGCTGCGGTGCGCGCGTCATCATCGGTGCCCGGCGTGTTCCAGCCGGTGCGTATCGGGAATATCGATTACGTCGATGGCGGCCTCGTATCGCCGGTGCCAGTCAGCTTCGCACGCAAGATGGGGGCAGACTTCGTGATCGCCGTGAACATCTCCGCGCAGCCGGATGCGCAGCCGGCATCGAGCACCCTCGAAGTACTGCTGCAGACTTTCGCGATCATGGGCCAGAGCCTGAACAGCTATGAACTGAAGCAGGCCGATGTCGTGATCCGCCCCGAACTGGCCACGATGAAAGGCAGCGACTTCCAGAGCCGCAGCGTGGCCATCGTCGCTGGCGAGAAGTCGGCGCAGGCCGCGATCGCCGAGATCAGGCAGCGGCTGAAGCAGAAGCGTGATCAGGCGTTGCAGGCCGCACAAGCCTCGCAGGCGACCCAAGCCCAGCAAGCACAGCAGGTGCGCGCGCAGCCCTGAGGCTTCAGCGGCAATTCAGCGAGCAGGAAAAGGAATGCGGTCTGGCGAGTGCCGGACTGATCATTTGGCCGGATCGGCCTTGGTTTCTTCGGGAATGCGGCGTGCGCCGTTGAAGCGTGCCTTCCAGTACGCGAGGTCCATGCTCTCGATACGTACCGTACCGCCGGACGAAGGCGCGTGGATGAACTTGTTGTCGCCAAGGTAGATGCCTACGTGCGAGAAGGTGCGCTTCAAGGTATTGAAGAACACCAGGTCGCCCGGTTGCAGCTGGCTCTTGTCGACCTGCTCGCCGAGCTTGCTCATCTCGGCCGAAGTGCGCGGCAGTTCGGTGCCGTTCGCTTCGCGGAACACATAGCGCACCAGGCCGCTGCAATCTAGGCCGTTCTGCGGCGAAGTGCCGCCCCGGCGGTAATGGATGCCAATCAGCGACATCGCTTCGACGGCGAGGTTGGCGGCCCGATCGGTGAAACTCGACACGCGCGACAGGATGCGGGTGTGCAGGCTGGCCGGCGCTTCCTGAGCCCCGTCAACCTCGACCGCCTGAACGCCTTGCGCGCCCAGCGCGAGCGCAAGCGCCAACGGCAGCGCAAGCCGGGCAGGGTGCCAGGCGGCGATGCGAGAGTTCGGCGATGGACGCGACGCGTGTTGCAAAGTTTCAGTTCAGTAAATAAAAAACGATCGGGCGAATGTAAGCGATGCCCCCGGACTTGTCAAAATTTCGCTCGCGAACATGACTTTCCGGCAGCAGTGTTCGCCTGTGGGATAGTCTGTCACGGACTTGTTATGCAGCGCACTTCCACGCCATGCCAGGGATTTCGCGAAAGTGCTCCCTTCATGCGGGAAGATGCAATTCGCAGGTCATCGAGTTGTCGTACAATCCAGCCCTTTTACGGGTGGCCATACCCACCGGCTCCGTAGATATCGGCAGTACCCTCTAGAACTTTTGAAGAAAAACGGGAGTAACCGCATGCGTACCAAACAGGCCCTGACCCTCGACGACGTCAAGAAAATTGCCGCTGCCGCCGAGGCCGAGGCGCTCGCCAACAAGTGGGCCGTCACCATCGCCATCGTCGACGACGGCGGCAACCTGCTGTGGCTGCAGCGCCTCGACGGCGCACCGGCCGTGTCGGCCTCGATCGCTCCGTCCAAGGCACGCACTGCCGCCCTCGGCCAGCGCGAGACCAAGGTCTATGAAGACGTGATCAACAATGGTCGCTATTCCTTCCTGTCGGCGCCGAACATCGACGGCCTGCTGGAAGGCGGCGTGCCCGTCGTCGCCAATGGCGACTGCGTTGGCGCTGTCGGCGTGTCGGGCGTGAAATCGAACGAAGACGCGCAGATCGCCAAAGCTGGTATCGCAGCCCTCGGCCTGTAATACCGCTTGTCCGCAAGCCGGCGCACTGCCGGCTTGCAAAATCCGCAAGACCTGCAAGACCCGATGGCCGGGATTTTGGTGAGCATGTGCTTCGCCAATGACCCGCGCCATTCCTGCGTTTGCCCGGGGTTGGTGCTTTACGGTATAATTACAAGGTTTACCTAAGTATCCCGCCGTCCGCGCAAACCACCTTCCAAATCGTCCCGCATTGCCCGGTGTCCGCACGCCCGAACGAGGCGCGACCTGAGCAGGCAGACGCCTAGTCGCGGCGGTAACAACCCAGGAGTTACCTTTGCCGCCATTTTTCACGGCCAACCAGGTGCCGGCCATACTCGCGCTCGCCGATGGCACGGTCTTTCACGGATATTCAATCGGCGCTGCTGGCCAGACCAGCGGGGAAGTGGTGTTCAACACCGCGATGACCGGTTATCAGGAAATCCTGACGGACCCCAGCTACAGCCGCCAGATCGTCACACTGACCTACCCGCACATCGGCAACACCGGCGTCAACCCGGAAGATGTCGAATCGTCGAAAATCCACGCCGCCGGCCTGATCATTCGTGATCTGCCGCTGCAGGTGTCGAACTTCCGCGCCACCCAGAGCCTGCCGGACTATCTGAAGGCCGAGGGCATCGTCGCCATCGCCGGCATCGATACCCGCAAGCTGACGCGCGTGCTGCGCGAGAAGGGGGCGCAAAGCGGCGCCATCGTCGCCGGCCCGAACGCCAAGGCCGAGACGGCGCTCGAGCTGGCACGTGCCTTCCCGGGCATCAATGGCATGGACCTCGCGAAGGTCGTGTCGACCAAAGCCAAATACGAGTGGACCCAGACCGAATGGACGCTGGGCGAGGGCTATGGCACCCAGGCCAACCCGAAATTCCACGTCGTCGCCTTCGACTACGGCGTCAAGTACAACATCCTGCGCATGCTGGCCCAGCGCGGCTGCAAGGTCACCGTGCTGCCGGCGCAAGCCACGGCCGCTGACGCACTGGCGCTCAATCCGGACGGCATCTTCCTGTCGAACGGCCCCGGCGACCCGCAGCCTTGCGATTACGCGATTGCTGCTTCGCGCGAACTGATCGAGAAGGGTCTGCCGACCTTCGGCATCTGCCTCGGCCACCAGATCATGGCGCTGGCCTCGGGCGCGAAGACTATCAAGATGAAGTTCGGCCATCACGGCGCGAACCATCCGGTGCAAGACCTCGACACCAAGCAAGTGATGATCACCTCGCAGAACCACGGCTTTGCGGTCGACCCCGACACGCTGCCGTCCAACTGCCGCGTGACCCACGTCTCGCTGTTCGATGGCTCGCTGCAAGGCTTCGAGCGCACCGACAAACCGGCATTCTGCTTCCAGGGCCACCCCGAGGCATCGCCCGGCCCGCACGACATCGCCCCCCTGTTCGATCGCTTCGTGGCGATGATGGAGAAACACAAGCATGGCTAAGCGCACCGACATCAAGAGCATTCTCATCATCGGCGCCGGCCCGATCATCATCGGCCAGGCCTGCGAATTCGATTACTCCGGCGCACAGGCCTGCAAGGCGCTGCGCGAAGAGGGCTACAAGGTCATCCTCGTCAACAGCAACCCGGCGACCATCATGACCGACCCGGAGATGGCCGATGTCACCTACATCGAGCCGATCACCTGGCAAGTGGTGGAGCGCATCATCGACAAGGAGCGCCCGGACGCAATCCTGCCGACCATGGGTGGCCAGACCGCGCTGAACTGCGCGCTCGACCTGTGGCGCAATGGCGTGCTCGACAAGTACAAGGTCGAGCTGATCGGCGCCACGCCGGAAGCCATCGACAAGGCGGAAGACCGCCAGAAGTTCAAGGAAGCGATGACCAAAATCGGTCTCGGTTCCGCACGTTCCGGCATCGCGCACTCGATGGAAGAGGCGTGGGCGGTGCAGAAGGACGTCGGCTTCCCGACCATCATCCGTCCGTCGTTCACGATGGGCGGCACCGGCGGCGGCATCGCGTACAACTCGGAAGAGTTCGAAGCCATCTGCAAGCGCGGCCTGGAAGCCTCGCCGACCAACGAGCTGCTGATCGAAGAATCGCTGCTCGGCTGGAAAGAATATGAAATGGAAGTCGTTCGCGACAAGAACGACAACTGCATCATCGTCTGCTCGATCGAAAACCTCGATCCGATGGGCGTGCACACCGGCGATTCGATCACCGTGGCTCCGGCACAGACCCTGACGGACAAGGAATACCAGATCATGCGTAACGCGTCGCTCGCGGTGCTGCGCGAGATCGGCGTCGATACCGGCGGCTCCAACGTGCAGTTCTCGGTCAACCCGAAGGACGGCCGCATGATCGTCATCGAGATGAACCCGCGCGTGTCGCGTTCGTCCGCGCTGGCGTCGAAGGCGACCGGCTTCCCGATCGCGAAGGTCGCGGCCAAGCTGGCCGTCGGCTTCACGCTCGACGAGCTGCGCAACGAAATCACCGGCGGCGCGACCCCGGCCTCGTTCGAGCCGTCGATCGACTACGTCGTCACCAAGATCCCGCGTTTCGCGTTCGAGAAATTCCCGCAAGCCGACAGCCACCTGACGACCCAGATGAAGTCGGTCGGTGAAGTGATGGCGATTGGCCGCACCTTCCAGGAATCGTTCCAGAAGGCGCTGCGCGGTCTCGAAGTCGGCGTCGATGGCATGAACGAGAAGACCACCGATCGCGAAGTGATCGAGGAAGAACTCGGCGAGCCGGGCCCGGAGCGTATCTGGTACGTCGGCGATGCGTTCGCGCAGGGCTTCACGATGGAAGAAGTCCATCAGCTGACCAAGATCGACCCGTGGTTCCTGGTGCAGATCAAGGAAATCATCGACATCGAACTGTGGCTCGAGAAGCAGACCATTGCCGCTCTCGACAAGGACACCCTGCTGGCGCTGAAGAAGAAGGGCTTCTCAGATCGTCGTCTGGCGACGCTGCTGAAGGTCGAAGATCGCGAAATCCGCAAGCTGCGCCGCATGCACAATGTGCGTCCGGTCTACAAGCGCGTCGACACCTGCGCCGGCGAATTCGCCACCGGCACTGCCTACATGTACTCGACCTATGAGGAAGAGTGCGAAGCCAACCCGACCACCAACAAGAAGATCATGGTGCTGGGCGGCGGTCCGAACCGTATCGGCCAGGGCATCGAATTCGACTATTGCTGCGTGCACGCGGCCTTCGCGATGCGCGAAGATGGTTACGAAACCATCATGGTCAACTGCAACCCCGAGACCGTGTCGACCGACTATGACACCTCGGACCGCCTGTACTTCGAGCCGCTGACGCTGGAAGACGTGCTCGAGATCGTCGACAAGGAACGTCCGGTCGGCGTGATCGTGCAGTACGGCGGTCAGACCCCGCTGAAGCTGGCGCTGGATCTCGAAGCCAATGGCGTGCCCATCATCGGTACCTCGCCGGACATGATCGACGCTGCCGAAGACCGCGAGCGCTTCCAGAAGCTGCTGCAGGACCTGGGCCTGCGCCAGCCGCCGAACCGTACCGCGCGTACCGAAGAGCAGGCGCTGGCACTGGCGCAAGAGATCGGCTACCCGCTGGTGGTTCGCCCGTCCTACGTGCTGGGTGGCCGCGCGATGGAAATCGTGCACGAGCAGCGCGACCTCGAGCGCTACATGCGCGAGGCCGTGAAGGTATCGAACGATTCGCCGGTGCTGCTGGACCGCTTCCTGAACGATGCGATCGAAGTTGACGTCGACTGCCTGTCCGACGGCTCGCGCACCTTCATCGGCGGCGTGATGGAACACATCGAGCAGGCTGGCGTGCACTCGGGCGACTCCGCTTGCTCGCTGCCGCCGTACTCGCTGGCCAAGGACACCATCGAAGAACTGAAGCGCCAGACCGCGCTGATGGCCAAGGGCCTGAACGTGGTCGGCCTGATGAACGTGCAGTTTGCGATCCAGCAGCAGGAGATCGACGGCAAGCTGCAGGACATCGTCTATGTGCTGGAAGTGAACCCGCGTGCATCGCGTACCGTGCCGTACGTGTCCAAGGCGACCGGCCTGCAGCTGGCCAAGATCGCCGCGCGCTGCATGGCCGGCCAATCGCTGGACAGCCAGGGCATCGGTGCCGAAGTCGTGCCGCCTTACTTCAGCGTCAAGGAAGCCGTGTTCCCGTTCGTGAAGTTCCCGGGCGTCGACACCATCCTCGGCCCGGAAATGAAGTCGACCGGTGAGGTGATGGGCGTGGGCCGTACCTTCGGCGAAGCCTTCGTGAAGTCGCAGCTGGGCGCCAGCGTCCGCCTGCCGCGTTCGGGCAAGGTCTTCCTGTCGGTGAAGAACAGCGACAAGCCGCGTGCGGTCGAAATCGCCCGTGAGCTGGTGAAGATCGGTTTCACCGTCGCTGCCACCAAGGGCACTGCGGCGGCAATCGAAGCGGCCGGCGTGCCGGTCCAGACCGTCAACAAGGTGGCCGAGGGTCGTCCTCACATCGTGGACATGATCAAGAACGACGAGATCGCGCTGGTCATCAACACGGTGGAAGAAAAGCGCAATGCGATCAACGATTCGCGCACGATCCGTACCTCGGCACTGGGTGCACGGGTGACGACCTACACCACGATCGCCGGCGCCGAAGCCGCGGTCGAGGGCATGGCGCATCTGAATGAACTGCATGTCTACGA
Organism: uncultured Bifidobacterium sp.; assembly: GCA_964634245.1. Classification (GTDB taxonomy): domain Bacteria; phylum Pseudomonadota; class Gammaproteobacteria; order Burkholderiales; family Burkholderiaceae_D; genus Pernthalerella. The sequence goes on along the minus strand of CAZWIE010000006.1, from coordinate 201,800 downwards.
TGTCCAAGGCCTGCACGCTTCGCTGAGCTGAACCTGAGCACGTCACCACGGCCGGCGAAAAGTCGGCCTATAATTGCCTGAAACAACCCAGAGGCTGCGTAATCCGCAGCCTCTGTGCTTTTATTTTTGCCAAAAGACGACCATGAACACTGTCCCGATCACCGTGCGCGGCGCGCAACTGCTGAAAGATGAACTGCAACACCTGAAGCACAAGGAGCGTCCGGCTGTCATCAATGCCATCTCTGAAGCGCGTGCGCAGGGCGACCTGTCGGAAAACGCCGAGTATGACGCCGCGAAGGAGCGCCAGAGCTTCATCGAAGGCCGCATCGCCGAACTCGAAGGCAAGCTGTCGGCGGCGCAGATCATCGACCCGACCCTGCTCGACGCCGAAGGCCGCGTGGTGTTCGCATCCACCGTCACGCTGGAAGACCTCGACAGCGGCGAAAAGGTGACTTACCAGATCGTCGGCGATGACGAAGCCGACCTGAAGGAAAAGAAAGTGTCTATCAGTTCGCCGATCGCGCGCGCACTGATCGGCAAGTACGCCGGCGACACCGCCGAGGTGAAGACCCCGAGCGGCGTGCGCGAATACGAAGTGCTGGAAGTACAGTACATCTGAGCCGGACACCCAGCGTGACCGAAGCTGCGACAGAGGCTGCCATGAGCGACTCCCGCGCACAGCGCCTGCTGGGCGGGGCGCGGACGTTGCTGGCCACCCTCTGGGCTGGCAGCCTGTGGACGGTCGGCTATGTGGCCGCGCCCACGTTCTTTGCGACCCTGCCGGACCGCATGCTGGCCGGTACCGTGGCCGGCAACCTGTTCCGTGTTGAAGCCTGGCTGTCGATGGCCTGCGGCGTGCTGCTGCTGGCGTTGTATGCGACCGCACGCGGCCTCGCGCATCGTCGTAGCTTGCTGTGGCTGGCTGCGGCCATGCTGGCTTGCACACTTATCGGGTATTTCGGGATACAGCCTTACATGGCCGCGCTGAAGGCGGCGGCCGGACCGGAAGGCGTGATGGAGGGCGCGACCCGCGCCCGCTTCGGCATGCTGCACGGCGTGGCCAGCGTGATCTACCTGGTGCAGAGCTTGCTGGCGTTGGGATTGGTGCTGAAGTCCCGCTGAGGCCGGGAATTGCCGGGGCCAAGGTGCCCTTTGCCCGGCGTCAGACGTATCGGTCCGATCGAGCGTGTCGATCGAGCCCGGCGATTATTCGCCGAGATTACGCTTCTTCGTGCTCTTCTGGCGTACCTTGGCGCGGCGCACATTGCCACCGGCCGTCAGGCGCTCGTTGCCCTTGAGGGTGATCTTCTTGACCGTCGGGCGCTTGGTCGGATGGGTCTTGACGACCACCACTTCGCGCAGGCCCTTGCCGCGGGTGGCCTTGGGTTCCTTGGCCGCTTCCTGCTTGGGACGGTACAGCACCAGCAGCTTGCCGATGTGCTGGATGGGTGCGGCGTCGAGCTCGTTGCACAGGGTTTCGTAGTACTGGAGGCGGGCCTCGCGGTCGTCGCCGAACACGCGGACCTTGATCAGGCCGTGCGCCTTCAATGCCGCGTCCGTCTCCTTGATGATGGCCGGGGTCAGGCCGGCTTCGCCGATCATGACGACCGGATTCAGTCCGTGGGCTTCGGAACGCAGTTCGCTGCGCTGGGCGGGTGTGAGCTTGAGCATAAAGATAATTCTTTCAAAAACAGTATTCTACGTGAATGACGATGCCGGAGTGACCGCGGATTGGCGCGGCACGGCAATGGCCGAGCCGAAAGCTCGGGCGGTAGAAGGTGGATAAAGGCAGATAACGGTGGCAAAAGGCAAAGTCAACAAGAGCTGGCTGCATGATCACATCAATGATCCCTATGTGAAGCTGGCGCAGAAGGAAGGCTACCGCGCCCGCGCTGCGTACAAGCTCAAGGAGATCGACGAGGAAGAGAAGCTGATCCGCCCCGGTCAGGCCATCGTCGACCTCGGCTGCACGCCGGGCAGCTGGTGCCAGTACGTGCGCCGCAAGCTGGCGGGCAAGGACGGTGGCGGCATCCACGGCACCATTGTGGGCCTCGACATGCTCGACATGGAGCCGGTGGCCGACGTGCACTACATCCAGGGCGACTTCCGCGAGCAGGACGTGCTGGAGCAGCTCGAAGCGGCGCTGCATGGCGAACGGGTCGACCTCGTGCTGTCCGACATGGCGCCCAACCTGTCGGGCATTGCGGCCACCGATGCGGCCCGGATGGAAGACCTGATCGACCTCGCGATCGACTTCGCGCGCCATCATCTGAAACCTTCGGGTTGCCTGCTCGTCAAATGCTTCAATGGCAGCGGTTACACGCAGATCGTCGAGAAGTTCCGCCAGGAGTTCAAGACCGTCAGCCCGAAAAAACCCAAGGCCAGCCGCGATAAATCGTCGGAAATCTTCCTGCTGGGGCGTGGGCTGAAGAACCCGCTCTGAGGGCAGGGCAGCGGCAGGGGAACTGCAGGAACCGGCACCGGGACAGTGGGCGCTGCAGCAATGGCCTGCCGAAGGCCTGTGCGCCGGCCTGTCAAAAGCCCGATCAGCCTTGAAAAATCAGACATTTAGCCCAATTTGGCCCGTAGCAAGCCCAGGTCAATGGGAGTAGAATTTATTTTCATGCCACGGCGCCGCCTTTCAGTCCGCCTCGCGTCGAGACGACGGGCCGCCATCGAGGAGTATTAGTGAACAACATGTTTTCCAAAGCTGCCATCTGGGTCGTGATCGCCCTGGTGCTTTTCACCGTCTTCAAGCAGTTCGACGATCGTGGGCTGGCCAACGGCGCCACCTCGATTCCGTATTCGGACTTCCTCGATGAAGTGAAGGCGCAGCGCATTCGCGAAGCCGTCATTGAAGATCGCACGATCATTGCGACGACGACCGACAACAAGAAGATCCGTGCCACGACCACCGCACTTGATCGTGGCCTGATCGGTGACCTCGTGAACAATGGCGTGAAGTTCGACGTCAAGCAGCCGGAACCACCGTCGTTCCTGTCGCAAGTGTTCATCTCGTGGTTCCCGATGCTGCTGCTGATCGGCGTCTGGATTTTCTTCATGCGCCAGATGCAAGGCGGTGGCAAGGGCGGTGCCTTCTCGTTCGGCAAATCCAAGGCGCGCATGCTGGATGAGAACCAGAATGCCGTCACCTTCGCCGACGTCGCCGGTTGCGACGAAGCGAAGGAAGAAGTCGGCGAGCTGGTCGACTTCCTGCGTGACCCGACCAAGTTCCAGAAGCTCGGCGGCCGCATTCCGCGCGGCGTGCTGATGGTCGGCCCGCCGGGTACCGGCAAGACCTTGCTCGCGCGTGCCATTGCCGGCGAAGCGAAGGTGCCGTTCTTCACGATTTCCGGTTCCGACTTCGTCGAGATGTTCGTTGGCGTCGGCGCTTCGCGCGTGCGCGACATGTTCGAGAATGCGAAGAAGCATGCACCTTGCATCATCTTCATCGATGAAATCGATGCGGTCGGCCGTCATCGCGGCGGCGGCATCGGCGGTGGTAACGACGAACGCGAACAGACGCTGAACCAGCTGCTGGTCGAGATGGATGGCTTTGAAGCCAATGCCGGCGTGATCGTGATCGCGGCGACCAACCGTTCCGACGTGCTCGACAAGGCGCTGCTGCGCCCGGGCCGTTTCGACCGCCAGGTGATCGTTGGCCTGCCGGATATCCGCGGCCGTGAACAGATCTTGAACGTGCACATGCGCAAGGTGCCGATTGCACCGGACGTGCGTGCCGATGTGCTGGCACGCGGTACCCCGGGCTTCTCGGGCGCCGACCTCGCAAACCTGGTCAACGAAGCTGCACTGTTTGCAGCCCGCCGTAACAAGCGCCTGGTCGAGATGCAGGACTTCGAGGACGCGAAAGACAAGATCGTGATGGGCCCGGAGCGCAAGTCGGCTGTGATGCGCGAAGAAGAGCGCCGCAACACCGCCTTCCACGAGTCTGGCCATGCGGTGGTTGCGAAGCTGTTGCCGAAGGCCGACCCGGTGCACAAGGTCACCATCATGCCGCGTGGCATGGCGCTGGGCCTGACCTGGCAGCTGCCCGAGCATGATCGCGTGAACATGTACAAGGACAAGATGCTGGAAGATATTTCCATCCTGTTCGCAGGCCGCATCGCCGAAGAAATCTTCCTTGATTCCATGTCGACTGGTGCCTCGAATGACTTCGAGCGTGCGACCAAGCTGGCGCGTGCGATGGTGACCCGCTTCGGCATGTCCGAGACGCTGGGCACCATGGTCTACGAAGACACCGACCAGGATTCCTACTTCGGTCGCATGTCATCGAAGACCGTGTCCGAGGCAACGCAACAGAAGGTGGACCTGGAAATCCGCAGCATTCTTGACCAGCAGTATGCGCATGCACGTGGCTTGCTGGAACGCAACAGAGAGAAAGTGGAAATCATGGCCAAAGCCTTGCTAGAATGGGAAACCATCGATGCAGACCAGGTCAACGACATCATGGCAGGCCGCGATCCGCGTCCTCCAAAGGTGCCGCCGACTACCCGTCCCAGCGATGGTTCACCCGACGGCGGCGTCGAGCCCGCCGCAGCACCGGCCTGACGCAGATGCAGCAAACCATTTGCGTAAAATCTTTTTGACGGGCCATTGCTGACTAACGGGGTGGGGAGTAATCCCCACCCCGTTTCAATTTCAGCGCCCGCATCGTTGTTCGCCGCTTTCCCTTTCATCTTTTCACTCCATCCGAACACGTGAGCAAGCTCCTGCACGACAAATTGCATTGCGGTCGTTACCTGTTGCCGATGCAGGGCGAAGGTTTTCGTCCACTGGTGATGGGCGTGCTGAACGTGACGCCCGATTCGTTTTCCGATGGCGGCACGTATGCGACGCTGGAGCTTGCTCTGTCGCATGCGGAACAGATGATGGCCGACGGCGTCGATATCATCGACATCGGTGGCGAGTCGACTCGGCCCGGTGCGGCCCCGGTGTCGGCAGCACAGGAGATGGATCGCGTGATGCCGGTGCTGTACGCACTGCGCGATTGCGGCAAGCCGCTGTCGATCGATACGCGTCGCCCGGAAGTGATGCGCGAAGCGATCGCCGCCGGCGCCGACATGATCAATGACATCGAAGGCTTCCGTGATCCGGCAAGCTTGGCGGCGGTCAGTGATGGCGAATGTGCGCTGTGTATCATGCACATGCAGGGTGAGCCGGGCACGATGCAGGCCGATCCGCAGTACCGCGATGTCGTTGCAGAAGTCGGCGACTTCCTCGCCGTGCGCGCTGCCGCAGCACGCGAGGCCGGCATCACGGCGCAGCGCTTGTGCATCGATCCTGGTTTTGGCTTCGGCAAGACGCTGGACCATAATCTCGCCTTGCTCAGGCATCTGGACGCACTGCAGGACAGGTTGCAATTGCCGCTGCTGGCCGGCCTGTCGCGCAAGACCATGATCGGCAAGCTGACCGGCAAACCGGTCGAGCAGCGTATGGCAGGCAGCGTGGCGGCGGCGCTGGTGGCTGTCAGGCAGGGCGCGCGCATCGTGCGCGTGCATGACGTGGCCGAGACCGTCGATGCATTGCGGGTCTGGGCCGCGGCGGCCTGAGGACGGGAACGCCGAGAGTAATGCTGCGGGGTGCGCTGCGGGGTGCGCTGCTGGGTACGCTGTGAACTTGCAGATAACAGGCAGGCAGGGCGCAGGACACAAGGACAACAAACCACAGACGGGACAAGAAGATGGGACGTAAGTACTTTGGCACCGACGGGGTGCGCGGTGAAGTCGGCAGCGCGCCGATCACGCCGGATTTCGTGATGCGCCTCGGCTATGCGGCGGGCAAGGTGCTGGCCAAGGCCGGCCAGGCAGGCACCTCTCAGGGCGGCAGCCGCCCGACGGTCTTGATTGGCAAGGACACGCGCATCTCCGGCTACATGCTGGAAGCAGCGCTGGAAGCGGGCTTCTCGGCCGCCGGCGTCGATGTGATGCTGGCCGGGCCCATGCCGACCCCGGCCATTGCGTATCTCACGCGCGCGCTGCGCCTGTCGGCCGGCGTGGTGATCTCGGCCTCGCACAATCCCTATCAGGACAATGGCATCAAGTTCTTCTCGGCGTCGGGCAACAAGCTGCCGGATGCGGTCGAACTGGCGATCGAGGCCGCGCTTGATGAGCCGATGAGCTGCGTGACGTCGGAAAAGCTGGGCAAGGCGCGCCGTCTGGACGATGCACGCGGCCGTTACATCGAATTCTGCAAGAGCACTTTCCCGAACGAGCTCGACCTGCGCGGCATGAAGCTGGTGGTCGATTGCGCGCATGGCGCCGCGTATCACATCGCGCCCGACGTGTTGCATGAGCTGGGCGCGGAAGTGATCGCCATCGGCAACCATCCGAATGGCCTCAACATCAACGATGGCCACGGCGCGACCCATCCCGAGACCTTGTCCGCGGCAGTCACGAAGCATGGCGCAGATCTCGGCATTGCGCTCGACGGCGATGCCGACCGCCTGCTGATGGTCGATGGCGCCGGCCGCATCTACAACGGCGATGAGCTGTTGTATGTGATGGTGAAGGACCGCAAGGCCAATGGCGGCATTGCCGGCGCGGTCGGCACGCTGATGACCAACATGGCCGTCGAATCCGCCTTGGGCAGCATGGGTGTCGGTTTTGCGCGCGCCAAGGTCGGCGACCGCTATGTGCTGGAGATGCTGCTCGAGCATGGCTGGGAAGTCGGCGGCGAAGGCTCCGGCCACCTGCTGTTCCTCGACAAGCATACGACCGGCGATGGCATTATTTCGGCATTGCAAGTGCTGTCGGCGCTGCGCCGCAGTGGCAAGACGCTGGCCGAGATCACGGCCGACATGCAGCTGTGGCCGCAGACCCTGCTGAATGTGCGCATTCCTGCCGGCTTCGACTGGCAAGCCAGCAAGGACCTGGTGGCTGCCAAGGCCAAGGCCGAAGCCGAACTGGGCAAGGATGGCCGTGTGCTGATTCGTCCGTCCGGCACCGAGCCCTTGCTGCGGGTGATGGTCGAGGCGCGGGATGCGGCACTCGCACGCCGCCTGGCCGAGCAAATGGCGTCCTGCATACCGGCCTGATGCATCTGGCTACACATTCGCGCAACAGTGCCGCCTGAGTCAGGCGGCCATCGGGTATAATGCAAATCTTCGGAGTGTGGCGCAGCCCGGTAGCGCACCTGCTTTGGGAGCAGGGGGTCCAAGGTTCGAATCCTTGTACTCCGACCAGTCAATAAAAAACGGGTTGTCGCTGACAACCCGTTTTTTTTCATCAGTTCTCTCGGTCCGCCGTTTCGCGGCGCATGCCGTCCGCACTGCCCATAGCTCAGTTGGATAGAGCAACGGCCTTCTAAGCCGTGGGTCGCAGGTTCGACTCCTGCTGGGCAGGCCAGCTTTCCCTGTCGCCTTCCCCCGTCCTCGTCTTCGTCGCTTCAGGCCTGCGCGCTGAACAGCACGCCCTTGAGATCTTCAATCGAATGCGCAACGCGCACCACAGCTTCGGCCGGGATCTGGCGCACGACGTCGCCGGTGTTCTTGTCGGTGACCGTGATCACGTAAGTGTTGATCTTGCGGTCGATGCCGAAGCCGAGGTTGCGGTTGTTTGCCTGCATCTGGCGGTTCAGTTGGTCGACGACCTGTTCATACTGTCGCACCATCTTCTCGGCATCGGTGGGCAGCGACACGCGCGGCGACGGCACCTCGATGGGCGCCTTCGGCGGCGTCAGCAGTCCCTGCGCATTGGCCGACTTCAGCGCCTGCGTCGACATCGCGCTCGCGGGCGCGGGCATGGCAGGCATGCGGGCCAGCGATGCGGCCGCAGGGTTCACCGAAGCTTGGTCGACGACGATGTTCATGTGCCAACTCTAGCAGAAAGGCCTGCGGGACAGATAGGCCGCAATCAGCGGTGCTTGAAGGGGAGCAGAAGTAATTAGCGGTGATAATACGGGAAACCCTCGGCATCAGTTCTCAATTTGAGAATAAATCGGGGGCGCGAAATCCATGAGGATAGCCATGTCAGAAGAAAACCAGGTATTCCGAGCCGATCGCGGCCCCGAGTCCTCGAAGCTCGACCCGGCCACTGCAACGACCCGTGCAGCAGCACCGGCCGTCCGGGCGGCACCGGCGGCCAGCTTCAACGACGACCCCATCCCCGACACGCCTTCCGCTGTCGCACCCGCCCCGGCCCCGGCCCCGGCGCAGGCAGCGTCAACTGCCATCGCGCCGGCCAGCGTGCCAGCCGCGAATCCAGCCGCTGTACCAGCCACTCCTGCGCCCGATCTGAAGTTCGAGGTCGATGCATCTCAGCTGTGGCACGCGCCCGAAGCGCTGGCCCAGCGTATTGCCAACCTGCAGTCGACATCGGCTGCCACCTCCCATTTGCTGGATGAACAGGAAGCCGAGACGCGGCGCATCGAACAGCAGCTGAAGTCCCTGTGACGGCGGCGGGCTGTGATCTAATAACGCCTTGTCATCATTCCAAACCGTCTCAACGACCATGGAAGCCAAACAGATTGCACGTTACCTCGGCGCGATGTCGATCGAAGAGCGTGTCCAGATCATCAAGTGCCTGATCGAGGTCAGCCCCGAGGGTCGGGAAATGCTCGACATCGCAGCCCGTATCGACCTCGGCGCGGCGGCCGTCTCCAAACAGCTCGAGTCCCTGATGGGGCTGGAACTGGTGTCGGTGAAAACGCTCGAGAACAACAAGGTGTATTTCGCCAATGCGGCACTGCTCGATCAATTGTTCGACTTCATGTACCACCACTACGGGCCGGCCCGCGACCAGACGGCTGACGCGGTCCAGGCCAGCGGCCACTGATTCGTGCTGAACGAAAGCACTTTGCGTCCGGACCCGGACGATCCCGCCAACCTCGTCGAACGCCAGCAGGCGGCGCAACGCAGCACCCTGGTCAGTGCCGCGGTCAACGTCTGCCTGTCGGCAGGACAGGTGGCTGCCGGCATCGTTGCCGGCTCGCAGGGCCTGGTGGCCGACGGTATCCATTCGCTGTCGGACCTGCTGGCCGATTTCGTGGTGCTGCTGGCCAATCGTCACAGCCACAAGGAAGCCGACGATGACCACCAGTACGGCCACCAGCGTTACGAGACGGGCGCTTCGCTGTTCCTCGGACTGTCCCTGCTGGCGGTCGGCATCGGCATGGTGTGGAATGCCGCAGGCAAGGTCATCCATCCTTCGACGGCGCCCGTGCAGTGGCTGGCACTGTATGTCGCGCTCGCTGCGCTGCTCGCCAAGGAAGGCTTGTTCCGCTACATGCTGGCCGTGGCAAAGCGCGTGCGCTCGTCGATGCTGGTGGCGAATGCCTGGCATGCACGCTCGGATGCCGCGTCGTCGCTGGTGGTGGCGCTGGGCATCGTGGGCGCGCTCGCCGGTCATCAGGTGCTCGACGCGATCGGGGCGCTGGTGGTTGGCTTGCTGGTGTTGAAGATGGGCTGGCAATTCGGCTGGGATGCGCTGCATGACCTGATGGATCGCGCGGTGTCCGAGGAGGAGTACCGCCAGATCCACGACATCATCTGTGCGACGCCGGGCGTCATCGGCGCGCACGACCTGAAGACCCGCAAGATGGGCGACATGATCATGGTCGACGTGCATATCGAGGTCGATGGCAACGCCACCGTGCGCGAAGGGCACGACATTGCATTTGAAGCCGCCAGCCGCGTGAAAGCCGCGCTGCCGGTGCTGGACGTGATGACCCACCTCGATCCGGCATAAGCCCGGCAGGTCGCTATAGCATCCTGCGTTTCGCGGCGGCCTGCGGCCTTTGCAGCCAGCGTCAGAAATCCCGCTGCAGCTTCACGCCGCCAGACTGCGAAGTCACCGGCAATCCGACGCCCGTGCGCAGGACCTGGCTGCTCGACAGCGTGCCGCTCAGCCACCAGCGGTCGGCCAGCTGCCGCTTTCCGGTAATGCTCACTGCGGCACTGCGCTCATTCCTTGGTGCGGCCGATGCGCCGCTCCAGTTCGCGCTTTCTCCCAGCGTTCCCTGCAGGCTCCAGCCCCAGCCACCGGGCAGCGATGCGTTCAGGCTCGCATAGCTCTCGGTCTGCAACAGGCCTTCGTCTCTGCCCATATCCGATTCATGCAGTTGCCGCAGGCCGGCACGTACCGCCCAGCGCTCGGTGAAGGCATGGCGCCAGCTGAGGTTGGTACTGCGTCGCGTGCGCGTGGACGCGGCATCGCTGCGGCTACTGAGCTTTGCTTCAAGCCTTATCCGGTCGTTCGGCCCCAGCGCAACGCTGAGATTGGACGCGCCGCTGCTCCAGCTGGTATAGCCATACAGGTTGTTCAGTTCGCGGTGCGCGCTCAGCGGCAGCTCCAGTTCAGCTCGGCCGAGCTTCACGCGCGGGCCGGTCGACAGGTCGAAGCCATCGCTGCGCATCGGTACGCCCTGGCTGTAGCGGGTACCGGTCAGACCGGTGGTGGTCAACCAGCTCAGGCCCGGCTGCAGCGTCAGGGTGCTGTGCGAGCTCATCCGACTTTCACGGTATTCACCGGGCACGCCCGCATGGCTGAGCGTCGGCGCCTGCAGCGACAGGTCGGCAGCCCCGACACCGAACGCTGCTGCCATCAGGGCCCCGCTCAGCGCAAGCCCTGCAAGGCGGCTGCAGGATGGCGGTTGGCTTCGCATGGTCGTGGACGGGCTTCTCGGGTTGGAGCGGGTGTCGATGTCGGTTCGAGTATCGGTGCCAGCTAGCTGGGCTGCTTGTTGGCAGTTTCGCCATCATCCACGACTTGCAGTGTCGGCGGCAAGCAAAATGCAGCCGGTTTTTGGCTCATTTCACCCGATGCCCGGGACGTCGGGCTGGCTATGCTTCATGTCAATTGCGGGCAATCCCTGCGCGGGGATCAATTCCTGCGGCAGCCTGCCGTAAAACGATTTGCATTCACCATCAACCTGAAGCACGGACTACCATGACGACTTCACGCGGTACATTTTCCTGGGGCGTCGGCGCCAAGCTGACCCTGATGACCTTCCTGCTGGTGGGTGTGATCCTGTCTGTGCTGGTCGGCGGCATCGGCTATTCGACCTCGAAGCTGCTGGAAGACCGGGCCGTCGCCCATGTGGTCTCCCAGGCGCAGGCAGTCACCGACATGATCCAGATGTTCAATCAGGGGGTCAGCACCTCGGTGCAGCGCTTCTCGAAGATGTTCGTTGCCAGCTTCCCCGAAGGCCTGTCGGTCGACGCCAGCAAGACCATCGAGCTCGGCGGCAGGCCGACGCCGGTCATGCGCCATGGCGGTTCGGTGTTGAATGGCGAGTTCTCGATTCCGGATCGATTCACCGATCGCACTGGCGTCACCGCGACGATTTTCGTGCGCAGCGGCGAGGATTTTGTGCGCATCTCGACGTCGCTGAAAAAGGAAACCGGCGAGCGCGCAATCGGTACCGTGCTTGATCGCAGCCATCCGGCGTATGCGCTGCTCTTGGCCGGCAAGGGCTATCGCGGCCTTGCGCAATTGTTCGGCAAGGATTTCATGACCGATTACGAGCCGGTGCGCGACGCGCACGGTAACGTGATCGGCGCGCTGTATGTCGGTCTGAACATCGCCGATGATATGGCCATCCTGAAGGACAAGATTCGCGCGCTGAAGGTCGGCGAAACCGGCTATTTTTACGTGCTCGACGGCCGCCCCGGCAAGACTCTGGGCACGCTGCTGGTGCACCCGATCAAGGAAGGCCAGCTCATTCTCGATTCCAAGGACAGCGATGGCCGTCCCTTCATTCGCGAGATGCTGGAAAAACGCCATGGCGTGATCCGCTACCCGTGGATCAACAAGGAAAAGGGCGAGACCTCGGCGCGCGAGAAAGTGGTCGCCTATCAGGAATTCAAGGACTGGGGTTGGGTGATCGGCGGCGGCGCGTATACCGAAGAGATCACGCATGAGTTCACCACGCTGCGCAACCTCTACCTGCTGGCGATGAGCATTGCGCTGGCCATCGTTGCAGTACTGCTGTATGTGGCGATACGTCACCTCGTCGCGCGCCCGCTGCAGGAGGCGAGTACGCTCGCGCAGCGCATTGCTACCGGCGACCTGACCGGGCGCATGGATTCGACGCAGCATGACGAGATCGGGCAGCTGGCACAGGCCATGAATGGCATCAGCGATGGGCTCTCTCGCGTGGTGCTGCAGGTGCGCGAAGGCTGCGACCAGATCGTGACCGCGTCCTCGCAGATCGCTGCCGGCAACAAGGATTTGTCGTCACGGACCGAGGCGCAGGCCGCCAGTGTCGAAGAGACGGCATCGTCGATGGAAGAGCTGACCTCGACCGTCCGTCACAACGCGGACAATGCGGGCCAGGCCAATCAGCTGGCGACCTCGGCTTCGGAGATGGCGGCGCAGGGCGGAGCGATGGTGTCACGCGTGGTGACGACGATGACAGCCATCGACGAATCGGCGCGGCACATGGCCGACATCATTACCGTCATCGATGGCATCGCCTTCCAGACCAATATCCTGGCGCTGAATGCTGCGGTCGAAGCGGCGCGTGCCGGCGAGCAGGGACGGGGCTTTGCCGTCGTCGCCAGCGAAGTGCGCGCATTGGCCGCGCGCAGCGCCGCCGCCGCGAAGGAAATCAATGCCCTGATTACGGACTCGGCCGATCGCATCAGTGAAGGTAGCGCGCTCGCAGCCGAGGCCGGCGCGATGATGGAGCAGGTGATGCAGGGCGTTTCGCGGGTGACCGACATCATCGGCGAAATCAGTGCTGCCAGCCGTGAGCAGAGCTCGGGCATTGACCAGGTCAACCGAGCCATTGCCCATATTGACGAAGGCACGCAGCAGAATGCGGCGCTGGTCGAGCAAGCAGCGGCTGCGGCCGATAGTCTTGCCCAGCAATCCGGTGGGCTGATGGCTTCAGTGCAGGCGTTCCGGGTGTAGGCCTGAGTTCGACGCCAATTCAAGCACGTACTTGCGGTCGGCCTTGGTGAAGCCGGCTTGCGCCGGCATCTGCTGATATCGGCAAGTGCTGACGCCCGATCAGTACACGGTACGCAACACTATTTGCGAAGGCTGCCTCACTGGTAGAGGCGTGATCACCTTGCGTGCCAGAATTTCCCCCATTGACCCGTAATTCGCGACACTGCAGCCGCCGATACGGCATGCTGCGGAGCGCGATTTGGCCGATGACTACGACAGTCCGTGGAAAGATGCGATCGAACGTTATTTCGCGGACTTCCTGCATTTCTTCTTTCCCAAAGCACACGCCCAGATCGACTGGCACCAGCCACTGCATTTCCTGGACAAGGAATTGAGCAAAGTGGTGCGCGATGCTGCCCTCGGTAAGCGCTATGTCGACAAACTGGTACGTGTCACCTTGCTGGGTGGCGCCCAGGAGTGGGTGTATGTGCACCTCGAAATTCAGGGCCAGCCACAGGCAAAGTTTGCCGAGCGGATGTTCGTCTATCACTACCGCCTGTACGAGCGCTATCGCACACCCATTGCGAGCCTGGCTGTATTAGCCGATGAGCGATCTAACTGGCGGCCCGAGGCATTTGCTTATGAGGTTTTGGGATGTCGCTTGGGGCTGCACTATCCTGTGGCCAAATTGCTGGACTGGGCGGGGAGCGAAGCGAGGCTGCAAGATAGTCGCAATCCGTTTGCGGTCGTGACGCTGGCCCATCTCGCCACCCAGGCGACGCGTGGTGATACGGCAGCGCGTTATGGTGCCAAACGTGCGATCGTGCAAAGTTTGTATCGCCGTGATCTGGACCGGCAGCAGGTGGTGGACCTGTTCAAGCTGGTCGATTCAATGATGTCGCTGCCCAAAGACGAAGAGCAGCAACTGAGGCAAAGTATCGCTGATCTTGAGGAGGAAACCGGCATGCGTTATATCAGTTCGATCGAACGGCTGGCCATTGAAGAAGGTGTGCAACAAGGAATGCAACAAGGCGTGCAACAAGGCCGACTGGAAGGTATGTCTGAGGTTCTGGCCCGTCAGCTTGCGCGGCGCTTTGGCGAGGTACCTGATGCCATCCGTTCTCGGCTCGATGCTGCTTGCGACGATGAACTGGCTTCGTGGGCAGATGCCATCCTGTCGGCGCCTTCAATGGAGGCGGTTTTCGATCAGGCACGGAGTTAGGCGGTGAGCGTCAGCGGTCGCGCAGTCAAGTCTCGTCGCCCTGCAGCCTGACAGCCGCAGGGCGGATGTCCGCACTGAATTCAGCGCTTTGGCCAGTCCTTCAGCGGCACTCTTCAGCGGCAATTTTCAGCGACACTCCTCCCGATAGCGTTCTTCCGTGCGTCGCAATCGCTTGCGCGCATTGCCTTCTTGCTTGAGGCTGGCATCGCGCAGATCTTCTTCGTGCCACTTGCGCTGCATTGCCAGCGTGCGGCATTTCTTTTCCCGCGCTGCTGCACCACGCGCCGCGAGATCACGGATGCGCTGGTCTTGTCTTTCACGCAGTTCGCGCAATTGCTGCAATCGCGCCAGCTCGGCAGCTTGCCGCTGTTGGCTGGCGTCAGTTTCGACCGGCTTGCGTGAAGCAGGCGGGGCGTCGTTGATGTTGAGTCTTGACGCACCCGGGCACGGCAGGTCCGAGTAACTGACCTTGCCGCCGGATTCGCAGCGATGTACCGCGGCTGCCGGCGCTGTGATGAATGTAGCCATTGCAATGGCCATCAATGCGGCCACTGCCTGCGGATGCAGCAACGATGCCGGCGACGATTGGAATGCAAGGGAAGGGCAGCGGGGCCGGCGCGGACGGTAAGTCAAACAGCACGCGGGCAGCCCTGCCAGCAAGGTAGGTAGCATCATCGGGACTCCTTGAACGGCAAGCTCGGTCTGTGCACTAGCGCCGGAAAATTTCCGGCAGCTCGCGCAAGCTCAGAGGACTTTGCCGGGGTTCATCAGGTTATGCGGATCGAGCGCCCGCTTGATGGCCATCATCATGTCCATCTCTGTCCCGGATTTGTAGCGTCGTACTTCGTCGCGCTTCAGCGCGCCCAGCCCGTGCTCGGCTGAAATCGATCCACCGAATTTGTGCACCTGGTCATGCACGCACAGGTTCACGGCGGCTTGCTGAAGCAGGAAAGCATTTTCGTCCTCGCCCACCGGCGCCGATACGTTGTAGTGAAGGTTGCCGTCGCCGAGATGGCCAAAGGTCACCATGCGGCAGCCGGGGAAATGCTGGTGCAGCAAGGCATCGGTTTCGGTGATGAAGTCGCCGATGCGCGAGATAGGTACGGAGATATCGTGCTTGATGTTCTTGCCCTCAGCTGCCTGCGCCATCGAAATGTGTTCGCGAAGCGCCCACAGCGATGCCGATTGCGTCAGCGAACTGGCGACGACGGCATCCTGTACCCAGCCTTGCTCGATCGCAGCGGTGGCCACGGATTCCAGCAAGGCAGACGCATGCTCCTGTGATTCGGCATCCGACAATTCCAGCAATACATATTGCGGATGCCGGCCCGCAAACGGCGAGTGCAGTTGCGGGAAGTGCTTTTCCACCAACTGCAGGCAAAATTCCGACATCAGTTCGAAGCCGGTCAGCGCAGCATCGCAGCGTTGTTTGGCGAGCGCCAGCAGCGACAGTGCATCGCGCGGTGAATCGACGGCGAACAAGGCGGTCACGCGTGCCGCCGGTTGGGCAAACAGCTTCACGACTGCAGCGGTGATGATGCCCAGCGTGCCTTCGGCACCAATGAACAAATCGCGCAGGTCGTAACCCGTGTTGTCCTTGCGCAGTCCGCGCAAGCCATCCCAGATGCGTCCGTCAGCCGTCACCACTTCCAGCCCGAGCGCGAGTTCGCGCGTATTCCCGTAGCGCAGGACAGCCGTGCCGCCGGCATTGGTCGACAGATTGCCGCCCAGCGTGCAACTGCCTTCGGACGCCAGCGACAGCGGGAACAGGCGATCGGCTGCGGCCGCCGCTTCCTGCACTTGCTGCAGCAGGCAGCCGGCTTCGGCGGTCAGGGTGTCATTGCTGGGATCGACATCGCGGATGCGGTTCATGCGCGCCAGCGACAGCACGATGGCATGGCCGCTGTCGTCGGGCACGCTGCCCAGCACCAGACCGGTGTTGCCGCCTTGCGGCACGATGGGCACGCGGAATTCATTGCAGAGCCGGACAATCGCGGCCACTTGTTCGGTATCGGCCGGGCGCGCGACAGCGCGCGCCTTGCCGGTGAAGCGGCCGCGCCAGTCGGTCAGGTAGCGGGCCATGTCATCGCCGACGAGCAGGTTGGCCTTCCCGACCACCGCTTCGCACGCGGACAGGAAAGCTGCGTCGCGCTGGGCATCACGCTCCGTCATGCTGCCGGCGCTATCGGGATGACCGGGACTGCCATGGCCGGCAGTGCTTGTGTGGGCGTGTTCGGCGCTCATCGGCGGTTCAGCGTTCTTCGATTCAGCGTTCTTCAACTTCAGCGGCTTTTTCGATCGCCTGCCGTGCCAGGCGCTTGGCTTCACGCTTGTACGGCCGCAGGAAGAAGATCGCGCAGAAGAAGTAAATGGAAGACAGTGCAATCTCCGCGCCCGCGAGGCCCTGCGACAGGCCGCGCTCGCTCCACGCGCGCACCACGCCTTCGGTGAAGTACAGCAGGATCATCATCGATGCCCACTGCATCGTGTAAATGTTGCGTCGTATCGTGCCGGCCATTGGCGCCAGCAGCGGCAGCGCCTTGATCACCATCCACGATCCACCGGGACGCAATGGCGCAAGCACCAGTTCCCACAGCACACACAGCGCGACGAGGCCGACCAGGCTGGCGACGGATAACTGGTGCAGGCGTACCTGGGCCGGGGAGAGTGTCATGCTTGCAGCTTTCTTGCAGTTTGCGCGAGGCGTTTGCCGAGCGCGATAGTCAGTGTGCGCGTCTCTCCGGACAGCGCTTGTTCGCCGGTCACGCCGGACCAGTGGGTCGCGCCGTAGGGCGAGCCGCCGCTGGCAGTCGTCATCAGCGCGCTTTCGGTGTAGGGCAGGCCGACGATCAGCATGCCATGGTGCAGCAGCGGCAGCATCATCGACAGCAGCGTTGTCTCTTGCCCGCCATGTAGGCTGCCGGTGGACGTGAACACGCAGGCAGGCTTGCCGGCCAGTGTGCCGGACAGCCATTCACTGCTGGTGCCGTCGAGGAAGTACTTCAGCGCCGCCGCCATGTTGCCAAAGCGGGTAGGCGAGCCTAGCGCGAGTCCCGCGCATTCCTGCAAGTCCGACAGTTCGACATACGGCGCGCCCGATGCGGGTACGGCGGCTTCGGTGGCTTCCGTCACGGTCGATACGGCCGGCACCGTGCGCAGCACCGCTTCGCAACCGGGCACCGATTCGATGCCTTGCGCGATATGCTCGGCCAGCTTGCGCGTGGCGCCGTTGCGCGAGTAATAGAGCACCAGCAGTTTGATCATGGGCGTGGACATGGCTTGGTATTATAGGGGCGATGAGCCAGCCTTTGCCCCCATCCCCGTCCCCAGCCTTGGCACGAGACTCTTCCCCGACATCGCAGCAAGCGTCCGCGTCGACCTCGGTTTCCCGCTCGGGCAGCCGCTGGACCCGCGCGCAGACACGCGACCTGCTGCATTTCGTGATGCGCCGACTGCGCGAAGAACGCCTGCCGGAAGTCGCCGGAAGCCTGACCTTCACCACCGTGCTGGCACTGGTGCCGGTGCTGACCATCGCCTTTGCGATCTTCACCACCTTCCCGCTGTTCACGACCTTCCGCGATTCGCTGGAAGCGTATTTCGTGCAGTCGCTGATGCCCAAAGGCATAGCCAATACCATTCTCGATTACCTGAGCCAGTTCGCCGCCAAGGCGAGCCGCCTGTCAGCACTGGGTGCGATCTTCCTGATCGTCACCGCCATCATGATGTTCGGCACCGTAGACCGAACGCTGAACCGCATCTGGCGAGTGAACACCTCGCGGCCTTTCGTGCAGCGCATGGTGATCTACTGGGCCGTGATGACTTTCGGTCCGCTGCTGATCGGCGCCTCGGTGACGGCCGCATCCGAATTGCTGCCGCTGAGCCCGGCCGTATCGCG
Source organism: uncultured Bifidobacterium sp. (assembly GCA_964634245.1). GTDB lineage: Bacteria > Pseudomonadota > Gammaproteobacteria > Burkholderiales > Burkholderiaceae_D > Pernthalerella. Next base: position 183,832 of record CAZWIE010000006.1, on the reverse strand, counting down.
TGACTGGAGCGTGCTGCGCATTACCTTCACCTTGCTGGTCTCGATCACGTTGTCGACGCTGGCCTTTGCGCTGCTGTACCTGACGGTACCGAACCGTTTCGTTGATTGGCGCGAAGCGGTAATCGGCGGTCTGGTGGCCGCGATCGGATTCGAGATCACGCGTCGCGGTTTTGCGTTTTCGATCACGCTGGGTGGCGGCTATCGCGCGATTTATGGCGCGCTGTCGGTGGTGCCCATCTTCCTGATCTGGGTCTACCTGTTCTGGCTGATCACGCTGCTGGGCGCGGCAGTGGCCGCGGCGCTACCGGTGGTGCGCTACGAGCGCTGGTGGCATCGTGCGGCGCCGGGCAGTGCCTTCCTCGATGCGATGGCCATCATCAAGGTGCTGATCGATGCACGCGCCGGTCATGCGGCGGTCGATGCGCTGAAGATCCGCGAACTCACGCACCTCGGTTTCGAGGAAACCGAGGCGCTGTTACAGCGCATGCTGGAGGCGGGCTGGGTGGGCCGCATCCGTGCCGACTGCCAGCCCGGTTTGCGACTGCGCCGCCGTTCGCAGCTGCGGCAGGAGCGCTGGGCCTGGCTGGCCAATCCGGCCCGACTGTCGCTGGCTGACGTGTTCCGCCGCTTTGCGTTCGAGCCGCTGCCCGATTCGGCGCTTGCCAGTCGCGTCGCGCAGGTGACGGACCGGGGACTGGCCATGCCGTTGTCGGAATACTTCGGCACGGCCGACAGATAGCCAACGCCGGGGCTGCGCCTCGGCAAGCAGCAGGTCGGCGTCAGACCAGCATCAGGCCAACATCAGGCCAACATCAGGCCGGCGCCAGTCCAGCATCAGGCACGGGCAGGAGTGCGCAGCGCCGCGGTTGCGAACCGGAACAGGCTGTCGAGCACCTGATCGGGTTGTTCCGCCATCAATGCATGGCCGCAGGCTTCCACCTTTACCACCTGCGCTTGCGGCAGCTGTGCCACCAGCGTAGCGGCGGCCTTGGCCGGCGTCATCACATCCTTCAGTCCCAACAGGAACAGTGCTGCGCAGCCCCGGGCCGCCAGCGAGGCCGCCGCCTGCTCGCCATTCGCATAAGCATTGCAGGCCGAGAAATCGGTGAAGAACACCTGATCCGGATTGTGCTGCGACACGCGCTGCATCAGCCGGCGGCTGCCGCCCGGGACATAAAAGCCCGGGCCGGGGGCCGATGGCTTTTGCGCAATCGATGAATGCGACCAGATGTTGACCATGTCGATCGCCGCCGGCTCGCGGTCGCGCGCCGCATCCAGTAGCGCCGTCGACACCTTCATCGGATACGCAGTGCCCACCAGTGCGATGCCGGCCACGCGGGAGGGCTGGCGCGACGCCGCTTCCAGCGCAATCAGCGAGCCCATGCTGTGGCCGACCAGAATTGCCTGGCTGACGCCGGCCGCATCGAGCAGGGCATTGAGCCAGTCGGCCATGGCCTCGACGCTGTGCAAGGCCGGTCCGCCGCTGCGGCCATGGCCGGGCAGGTCGACCGCCAGTACCGAAAAGCCATGGTGCGCGAAATAGCGGGTCTGCAGGCCCCACACCGAATGATCGTTTTGCGCACCGTGGATGAACACAGCGGTCGGCAAGGCCGGATTGAAGACCTTCCCACCGGTGTAGGCGTAGGCGCTGTGGCCGTTGATCGTGAATTGCATGTCAGGCTCCCTTCTGCGCAGCCTTCAGCCCGCGCTTGAGGTCGTCGATCAGGTCGTCGGCGTCTTCGAGGCCGATCGATAGCCGCATCGTGCCTTCCGTGATGCCGGATGCCGCCAGCTGTTCGTTGGGCACGCGGAAATGCGTGGTCGAGGCCGGATGGATGACCAGCGACTTCGCATCGCCGACGTTGGCGAGGTGGGAGAACAATTGCAGCGATTCGACGAAGCGGCGTCCGGCCGCGCGGTCACCTTTCAGTGCAAACGAGAACACCGCGCCGCAGCCCCTGGGCAGCAGTCGCCTGGCCAGCGCATGATCCGGATGGGTTGGCAATTCCGGGTAGGACACCGATTCGATCGCCGGATGGGCGGCCAGGAAGTCGACGATCTTGCGCGCATTGGCCACATGCTTGTCCATCCGCAGGCTGAGGGTCTCGATGCCTTGCAGGATGGTGAATGCGTTGTGCGGGCTCATCACTGCGCCGAAGTCGCGCAGACCTTCGCGGCGCGCGCGCAGCGCGAACGGCGCCACCGTCGATTCCTCGGCAAACACCATGCCGTGGAAACCGTCATAGGGCTCGCACAGTTCGGCGAAGCGGCCGGTCTTCTCGTAGGCCTCCTGCCAGTCGAAGGTGCCACCATCGACCAGCAGCCCGCCGACCGCGGTGCCATGTCCGCACAGGAACTTGGTCGCCGAGTGGAAGACCAGGTCGGCCCCATGCTCGAAAGGCTTCAGCAGGTAAGGCGTGGTGAAGGTCGAATCCACCATCAGCGGCAGGTGGTGTTCGTGCGCGATCGCCGCCACCTTCTCGATGTCCAGCACGTCCAGTCCCGGGTTGCCGAGCGTCTCGGCAAACAGCACCTTGGTATTGGGACGGATATTTGCGCGCCACGCATCGAGGTCGCGCGGATCGATGAAGGTGGTTTCGATGCCGAAACGTTTCATCGTGTAGCCGAGCAGGTTTTGCGAGCCGCCGTACAGCGCGCGCGAGGCCAGTACATGCGAGCCGGCGCCGGCAATCGTGGCCAGCCCGAGGTGCAGCGCCGCCTGCCCGCTGGCCACCGCGATGCCGGCCACGCCGCCTTCGAGCGCGGCGATGCGCTCTTCCAGCACTGCATTGGTCGGGTTCGAGATGCGCGAATAGACATGGCCCGAGCGCTCCATGTTGAACAGCGACGCCGCATGGTCGGAGTCGCGGAACACGAAGGAGGTCGACAGGTAGATTGGCGTGGCGCGCGCGCCGGTCGCCGGATCGGGGGCGCCGCCGGCATGTAGCGACAGGGTGTCAAAGCCGGGGTAGGTGGGCTCGCTCATGGACGGGCGTCTCCAGTGGCCGGGGGCGGCCGTAGTGTTGTTTTGTTGGAAGCACGATTATAGGTGGTGGCTTGCAGGGGGTGGCTGTGGCGCGCAGCCGGCCGAGGCTGGCTTTTTTGGCATGACTCCGCTACAGTGACCTTTGGCGTAACCCTACCAAGGCGTTTTTCCCGCACAAAGTTGGGGCGCGGGACGCACACATACACCGGGTGCAACGACCAGGTGCCGCAAAGGCGCGGTACCTGCATAAGAACACGGAGGGCGACATGAAAGTTTCCGAGATCCTTAAGCTCAAGGGCAATATCCTTTACACGGCGCCGCCTGACATGCCGCTGCTCGAGGCCATCAACATCATGTCCGACCGCGACGTCGGCTCGCTGGTGGTGATGAAAGACGGGAAGATGCAGGGCATGCTGAGCTTCCGCGAGGTCATCAATGCGATCGACAAGCGCGGCGGCTCGATTGCCACCGGCACCGTCGGCGAGCACATGGCCTCCAACATCATGACCATCTCGCCCGATACCGAGATCAACGAAATCCGTCGCCTGATGCTGGAACGCCATGCGCGTTACGTGCCGGTGCTGGAAAATGATGGCACGCTGATGGGCGTGATGTCCTTCTATGACGTGGCGAAGGCCGTGTTCGAGGCGCAAAGCTTCGAGAACAAGATGCTCAAGGCCTACATCCGCGACTGGCCGGCAGAAACCGAAGAATAAGCTTCGTTGCCAAGGGTGGCGCCGGCCGCCACCCTTGGCCACCCGCCGCCACCCGCTTGCCTGTACATCTCGCCGTAAACCTGGCCGTCAACCTGCCTGTTTCCTCCCCGCTGATTCCTCGGGCACGCCTGCGCCATTACAATGCGCATCGACGGCCGCCATCCCGGGCTGCCGCGCCTCGCCAGGAGTGAACCTTTGCCCGCTTCCAGCCAGTTCGCGTTGCTCGTGCAGCGCCGCTTCGCTCCTTTCTTTGGCGCGCAATTCCTCGGCGCCTTCAATGACAACCTGTTCAAGACCGCGCTGGTCACCGTCATCACCTTCGATGCGGCCTCGTGGACCGACCTCAATGTCGGCCTGCTGAACAACCTGATCGCCGGGCTCTTCATCCTGCCTTTCATGCTGGCCTCGGCCACCGCCGGCCAGATCGCCGACAAGCATGAAAAAGCCAGCCTGATGCGCTGGGTGAAGATCTTCGAGATCGCCCTGATGGCCTTTGCCGGCATCGGCTGGGTCACGCACAACATCGGCATCCTGATCGCCGCCGTGGTCGGCATGGGCCTGCACTCGACCATGTTCGGCCCGATCAAGCATGCCTACCTGCCGCAGCACCTGTCGACGGAAGAACTGGTTGGCGGCAATGGCATGGTGCAGATGGGGACCTTTGTCGGCATCCTGACCGGGCAGCTGAGCGGCGCGATGCTGGTCACTTCGGGCCAGCACGGCATTGCTTTCATCATGGTCGCCACCGTTGCCGTGGCCGCCTCCGGCTGGCTGTGCGCGCGTGCCGTGCCGGTGACGCCGGCTGCCGACCCGGCGCTGCAAGTGAACTTCAATCCCTTCACCGAGATCGGCCGCAACCTGCGCTTCGCGGCAGGTAATCGAGACGTGTTCGTCGCGATGCTGGCCAATTCCTGGTTCTGGTTCTATGGCGCGATGCTGCTTGCGCAATTCCCGGTGTTTGCGCGCGATGTGCTGCACGGCGAGCCCATCGTGTTCGTGATCCTGCTGACCGCATTCTCGCTCGGCATCGGCGTCGGTTCGCTGGCCTGCGAGAAGCTGTCCGGCCGCCGGCTGCAGCTGGGGCTGGTGCCGGCCGGCGCGCTGGCGCTGACCGTGTTCGGCATTGACCTGTATTTTTCGGCCACGGCACCGCTGCCGTGGGTCGGCGTGGGCAGCGACTTGCTGTCGCACGCAGAAGGGCTGCGCATTGCTGCCGATTGCGCGCTGCTTGGCATGTCCGGCGGCATTTTCGTGGTGCCGCTGTTTGCGCTGATCCAGACCCGTTCCGAGCGCTCGCACCTGTCGCGCACCATCGGCGGCATGAACATCCTGAACTCGCTGTTCATGGTCGTCGCCGCGCTGGTGGCGATGGCGCTGCTGCAGGCCGGGATGTCGGTGCCGCAGATTTTCCTGTTCACTGCCTTGGCCAATGGCCTGCTGCTGGTGTGGCTGTGCATGCGCCAGCCCGAGTACCCGCGCGCGCTGCTGGGCTGGCTGTCGCGTTCGGCGCAGGTCAGCTGATCGCGCCAGCCGATCGAGGGGGCTGTGCTCGCCGGTTCATCTTGCAAGCCGGGGGCAGGGGCTCCGGGAACGCCGGCTGGTAGAATGACGCCTTTGAAATCCTTCTGGCGCGTCACTCCATGTCCGGCAATACGATAGGCAAGCTGTTCACTGTCACCACCTTTGGCGAATCGCACGGCCCCGCAATCGGCTGCGTGATCGACGGTTGCCCGCCCGGCATGCCGCTGTCCGAGGCTGACATCCAGCCCGAGCTCGATCGTCGCCGTCCCGGCACTTCGCGCCATGTGACGCAGCGGCAGGAACCGGATACCGTCGAGATCCTGTCCGGCGTCTATGAAGGCAAGACCACCGGGACGCCGATCGCGCTACTGATCCGCAACCAGGACCAACGCAGCCAGGACTACGGCAACATAGTTGACCGTTTCCGTCCCGGCCATGCGGACTACACCTATTTCCAGAAATACGGCATTCGCGACCCGCGCGGTGGCGGCCGCTCGTCGGCGCGCCTGACCGCACCGGTGGTTGGCGCTGCCGCGGTGGCAAAAAAGTGGCTGCACCAGCAGTACGGCACCGTGTTCAAGGGTTGCATGAGCCAGCTCGGCGAGATCGCGATCCCGTTCCAGGACTGGCAGCACGTGCCGGACAACCCGTTCTTCGCGGCCAATGCCGACATCATTCCGCAGCTCGAGGCCTACATGGACCAGCTGCGCAAGGATGGCGATTCCTGCGGTGCGCGCATCGACGTGGTCGCGCAAAACGTGCCGGTCGGCCTCGGTGAGCCGCTGTTCGACAAGCTCGACGCCGACATCGCTTACGCGATGATGGGCATCAATGCGGTGAAGGGCGTCGAGATCGGCGCCGGTTTCCGCTCCGTCGCCCAGAAGGGCACCGAGCACGGCGATGAAATGACGCCCGAGGGCTTCCTGACCAATAACGCCGGCGGCGTCCTCGGCGGCATTTCGTCCGGCCAGGATGTGACGGTGTCGATCGCGATCAAGCCGACGTCCAGCATCCGCACGCCGCGCCGTTCGGTCGACCGTGACGGCAATCCGGTCATGGTCGAGACCTTTGGCCGCCACGACCCCTGCGTCGGCATCCGTGCCACGCCGATCGCCGAAGCGATGCTGGCCCTGGTGCTGATGGACCACGCGCTGCGCCACCGCGCGCAGAACGCCGACGTCCGTCACGCCTGATGAGCGCGGCGCGCCTGCTTTGCCGGCGCCACCCGCGCCGGTGCCCGTACGCGGGCATTGCGCCGATCGTATCGTCCTTCCTGCTGCTGTATCTCCTGCTGCCCTGAACCCGGGCGGAACCTCTCCTGCATGTCCATCCCGCTGACTTCCCGGCCCGAGCAGTCGCTGAATTTCGCGCTGTTCTTCTTTGCCTATTACGGGTACATCGGCGTGTTCTCGCCTTACGCGAGCCTGTACTTCGCCGACCGCGGCCTGTCGGCTGCGCAAATCGGTGTGCTGATGTCGCTGATGCAGGTGATGCGCATCTTCGGCCCGAACCTGTGGGGCTGGGTGGCCGACCACACCAGCCGGCGCGTGCTAGTGCTGCGCGCGACCTCGGCCGCCGCGGCCCTGACTTTCTGCGGCATGTTCTGGGGCGATACCTTCGGCTTCTTCTTCGTGCTGCTGGTGGTGCTCAATCTCTTCACCAGCGCGCAGGGGCCCTTGTCCGAAGCGCTGATGTTGTCGGCCATGCGCGGGGACCTGACGCACTACGGCCGGCTGCGGCTGTGGGGCTCGGTCGGCTTCATCGTGCTGGTGACGGTGTCGGGCCAGCTGCTGGACTGGCAGGGCGTGGGCATGACGCCGTGGATCTCGCTGGCGATGCTGGTGATGGTGGCCGGCGTGGCGCTGAACTTGCGCGAAGAGTCGTCCGCGCACGCGCATCACGAGGTGCCTTCGGTGCGCAAGCTGCTGCAGCGGCGCGAGGTGATGGCCTTCTTCGCGTCGACCTTCCTGATGGTGGCCGCGCACGCGTCGCTGTACGTGTATTACTCGCTTTATCTGGCCGACATCGGCTACAGCAAGACCGTGATCGGGCTGATGTGGTCGCTGGGCGTGATCGCCGAGATCGCCTTCTTCTATTGGCAGGCGCCGCTGTTCCGCCGCTTTGGCGTGCGCAAGCTGATGATTGCCAGTCTGGCGATCGGCGTTGTGCGTTTCCTGATGATCGGTCTCGGCGCCGAATCGCTGGTCTTGCTGCTGGTCGCGCAGGTGCTGCATGCGGCGACTTTCGGCGTGCATCACTCGGCCTCGGTCGCCACCATGCAGCGCTGGTTCTCCGGGCCGCTGCAGGCGCGCGGGCAAGCCTTGTACATCAGCATTTCTTACGGACTGGGCGGCACGATAGGCGGATTGATGATGTCTGCCTGCTGGGATACATTGGGCGCCCGCCCGGTCTATGTGATCGCAGCGGCCTTGTGCCTGCTGGGCTGGATCGCGGCAGAATTCAGTTATCGTTGGCAGGCGCAGCCTGCAGCCAAGCCGGGCGCGTCCGGGAGCAGTCAATGAAGCAGTCAATGAAGCAGAACTCGAACATCCAACTCCGGCACGGCTGGAAAGCCATCGCAGCCGCGCTGGCGACCAGCCTGATGCTGGCTTCCTGCGAGACCGTGCAGACCACCCAGGCCGGCGCCGTGGGCATCGACCGCAAGCAGACCATGGCGGTGTCGGCCGCGGCTATGGAGCAAAGCGCCAACAAGCAGTACGCGCAGCTGATGGCCGAGGCCGACAAGAAGGGCAAGCTCAATGCCGACACTGCGCAATATGCGCGCGTCAAAGGCATCGCCGACAAGCTGATCCGCCAGACCACGGCTTTCCGCCCCGATGCGCTCAACTGGAAATGGGAAGTCAATGTACTGAGCTCGTCCGAGGTCAATGCATGGTGCATGCCCGGCGGGAAGATCGCCGTTTATGCCGGCCTGATCGACAAGCTGAAGATCACCGACGATGAACTGGCCGCCGTGATGGGCCATGAAATCGCGCACGCATTGCGCGAACATTCACGCGAGCGCGCCTCCGAACAGGCGATGGCCGGCATCGGCATTTCCATCCTCGCCACCGTGGCCGGGGTCGGCCAGATCGGGCAGAAGGGCATGGAATACGCTTATCAGGGCTTGCTCGGCTTGCCGAATTCGCGCTCGCATGAAACCGAGGCCGACCGCATGGGCGTGGAGCTGGCTGCGCGCGCCGGCTACGACCCGCGCGCCGCGATCACGCTGTGGCAGAAGATGGGCGAGGTCGGTGGCAACGAGCCGCCGAAATTCATGTCCACCCACCCGCCGCGCGCCGATCGCGTGCGCGACCTGACCGCCTACTCGGAGCGGGTGATGCCGCTCTACCAACAGTCCAAGCCCAGGTAAGCACCCGTCAGGTCGCCGGCCTGCCGGCTTTCTTGTGCGCCGCAGGATTTTTCCGGGTGGCGCGGCCAAGTCCCCGCAATTTCAGGGGTTTCTGCCCGGCCATATGGCATAATCTAAGGCTGTTTTCCCCGATTTTCCTGATCCGGCGCGCCCTGCGCGCGATCCCGCCATGGCCCAAACTCTGTACGACAAACTCTGGCAGTCCCATGTGGTGAATACCCAGGAGGACGGCACCACCATCCTTTACATCGACCGTCACCTGGTGCATGAAGTCACCAGCCCGCAGGCCTTTGAAGGCCTGAAGCTGGCCGGACGCCAGCCCTGGCGCATCTCCGCCAACCTGGTCGTGGCCGACCACAACGTGCCGACCACCAACCGTGACGAGGGCATCGCTGACCCGGTGTCGCGCCTCCAGGTCGAGACGCTGGACGACAACGCCAAGACCTACGGCCTGACCTATTTCAACATGCGCGACAAGCGCCAGGGCATCGTGCACGTGATCGGCCCGGAGCAGGGCGCGACCTTGCCGGGCATGACCGTCGTCTGCGGTGACTCGCACACGTCGACCCATGGCGCGTTCGGCGCGCTGGCACACGGCATCGGCACCTCCGAAGTCGAGCACGTGCTGGCCACCCAGACGCTGCTGGCCAAGAAATCCAAGGCCATGCTGGTGCAGGTCGAGGGCAAAGTCGGCCCCGGCGTGACCGCCAAAGACATCGTTCTGGCCATCATCGGCAAGATCGGCACCGCCGGCGGTACCGGCTATGCGATCGAATTCGGCGGCTCCGCAATTCGCGCGCTGTCGATGGAAGGCCGCATGACCGTCTGCAACATGGCCATCGAAGCGGGCGCGCGCGCCGGCATGGTGGCCGTCGATGACACCACGATCAATTACGTGAAGGGCCGTCCCTTCGCGCCGGTCGGCCCGCACTGGGACCAGGCCGTCGCCTACTGGCGTACGCTGCATTCGGATCCGGATGCGAAGTTCGACGCCGTCGTGATGATCGATGCCGCTGAAATCATTCCGCAAGTCAGCTGGGGCACTTCGCCCGAGATGGTGGTGCCGGTTGATGCGCGCGTGCCGGACCCCGACAAGGAAAAGGATCCGGTCAAGCGTGATGCGATGGAAAAGGCGCTGGTCTACATGGGCCTCAAGCCCAATACCGCGATCACCGACATCCGCATCGACAAGGTCTTCATCGGTTCCTGCACCAACTCGCGCATTGAAGACTTGCGCGCCGCGGCAGCGGTCGTGCGCGGCAAGTTCCGCGCATCGAACGTGAAGCTGGCGATGGTCGTGCCGGGCTCCGGCCTCGTGAAGGAACAAGCCGAGCGCGAAGGCCTGGACAAGATCTTCAAGGACGCCGGTTTCGAATGGCGCGAGCCGGGATGCTCGATGTGCCTGGCAATGAACGCCGACCGCCTGGAACCGGGCGAGCGTTGCGCATCGACCTCGAACCGCAACTTCGAAGGTCGTCAGGGTGCGGGCGGTCGTACCCATCTGGTCAGCCCGGCGATGGCCGCGGCCGCAGGTGTGGCCGGCCACTTCGTCGACGTGCGCAAGGTCTGAGCAACAGCGTACCTGCATTGAGACCGGCACCGATGTCGTTCAATCCCAAGGAGAACAACATGAACAAGATCATCATGATGGGCGTCGCAGCGATCTGCGCGATGCTGCTGCTGTCGGGCTGCAATACCGTCAACGGCATCGGCAAGGACTTCGAAAAGCTGGGCGAAAAAGTCCAGGACGCCAGCAAGAAATAAATCACAGCAAGCAGCAGGACGGCGGGTGATGTTTCCCTGTCGTCCGGGAAGACAGACATGAACAAATTCACCGTACTCGATGGCCTGGTTGCACCGCTGGACCGTGCCAACGTCGACACCGACGCGATCATCCCCAAGCAATTCCTGAAGTCGATCAAGCGCAGCGGCTTCGGCCCCAACCTGTTCGACGAGTGGCGTTATCTCGATCAGGGCCAGCCCGGCATGGACAACAGCAAGCGTCCGCTGAACCCGGACTTCGTGCTGAACCAGCCGCGCTACCAGGGCGCTTCCATCCTGCTGGCACGCAAGAACTTCGGTTGCGGCTCGTCGCGCGAACACGCGCCGTGGGCACTGGAGCAGTACGGCTTCCGCGCCGTCATCGCGCCGAGCTTCGCCGACATCTTCTACAACAACTGCTTCAAGAACGGCCTGCTGCCCATCGTGCTGTCCGAGCAGGACATCGACAAGCTGTTCGACGAGGTCAAGGCCTTCCCCGGCTACAAGCTGGTGGTCGACCTGCCGGCGCAGACCGTGTCGACCGCGAACGGCAGCAACGTGTACCGCTTCGACGTCGATGCCTTCCGCAAGCACTGCCTGATCAACGGCCTCGATGATATCGGCCTGACGCTGCAGCACAAGGATGCCATCCAGACCTTCGAAGAGCGTCACATCAGCCGCTTCCCGTGGCTGGCCAACACCATTTCGTAAACCTTAGATTCCACGCCAATGAAAATTGCCATCCTGCCGGGCGACGGCATCGGCACCGAGATCGTCAATGAAGCGGTCAAGGTCCTCAACGCACTGGGCCAGAACTTTGAAATGGAAACCGCGCCGGTCGGTGGCGCAGGCTATGAAGCCCACGGCCATCCGCTGCCCCCGGGTACGCTGAAGCTGGCCAAGGAAGCCGATGCGATCCTGTTCGGCGCCGTCGGCGACTGGAAGTACGACACTCTCGAGCGCGCGTTGCGCCCGGAACAGGCCATCCTCGGCCTGCGCAAGGAACTGACGCTGTTCGCGAACTTCCGCCCGGCCATCCTGTATCCGGAACTGGTGGGCGCATCGACGCTGAAGCCGGAAGTGGTTTCCGGCCTGGACATCCTGATCGTGCGCGAACTGAACGGCGACATCTACTTCGGCCAGCCGCGTGGCATGCGCGAAGCGCCGGACGGCCCGTTCAAGGGCGCGCGCGAAGGCTTCGACACCATGCGCTACTCGGAACCCGAGATTCGCCGCATCGCCCACGTCGCATTCCAGGCCGCCCAGAAGCGCAGCAAGCGCCTGACCAGCGTCGACAAGGCCAACGTGCTCGAGACCTTCCAGTTCTGGAAGGACATCATGATCGACGTGTCCAAGGAATACCCGGATGTCGAGCTTGACCACATGTACGTCGACAACGCCGCGATGCAGCTGGTGCGCGCACCGAAGAAATTCGACGTCATCGTCACCGGCAACATGTTCGGCGACATCCTGTCCGACGCCGCTGCCATGCTGACCGGCTCGATCGGCATGCTGCCGTCGGCCTCGCTGGATGCGCACAACAAGGGCTTGTACGAACCGTCGCACGGTTCGGCACCCGATATCGCGGGCAAGGGCATCGCCAACCCGCTCGCCACCATTCTGTCGGCCGCAATGATGCTGCGCTTCTCGCTGAACCTCGGCGCCGAAGCCGACCGCATCGAAAACGCCGTCAAGAAAGTGCTGGCCCAGGGCCTGCGTACGCCGGACATTTACGAAGCCGGTACTACCAAGGTCGGCACGAAGGAAATGGGCGACGCCGTTCTCAAGGCGCTCGTCTGAGGTACCAGGCTCAGAATCACATTCAATCGCAGGAAACATCATGAAACTCGTAGGACTCGTAGGTTGGCGCGGCATGGTCGGCTCGGTGCTGATGCAGCGCATGCAGGAAGAGAACGACTTTGCGCATATCGAGCCGGTGTTCTTCTCGACCTCGAATGCCGGTGGCAAGGCCCCGGCCATGGCGAAGAACGAAAACACCCTGAAGGATGCGAACGACATCGAAGCACTGAAGAAGTGCGACATCATCCTCACCTGCCAGGGTGGCGACTACACGACCGAAATCTTCCCGAAGCTGCGCGCAGCCGGCTGGAACGGTTACTGGATTGACGCAGCCTCGACGCTGCGCATGAAGGATGACGCGATCATCGTGCTCGACCCGGTCAACCTCGACGTGATCAAGTCGGCGCTGTCCAAGGGCGTGAAGAACTACGTCGGCGGCAATTGCACCGTGTCCTGCATGCTGATGGGCCTGGGCGGACTGTTCAAGCATGACCTGGTCGATTGGATGACCTCGATGACCTACCAGGCAGCCTCGGGCGGCGGCGCGCAGCACATGCGCGAACTGCTGACCCAGTTCGGCTCCATCAACGCCGAAGTCAAGGCGCTGCTGGATGACCCGGCCTCGGCCATCCTCGAAATCGACCGCAAGGTGCTGGCCAAGCAGCACGCACTGACCGCCGACGAGACCAAACAGTTTGGCGTGCCGCTGGGCGGCAACCTGATCCCGTGGATCGACAAGGATCTCGGCAACGGCCAGTCGCGCGAAGAATGGAAGGGCGGCGCCGAGACCAACAAGATCCTCGGCCGCGGCGAAGGCTTTGGCGCCGGCGCGAAGAAGGCGATTGCCGTCGACGGCCTGTGCGTGCGCATCGGCGCGATGCGCTGCCATTCGCAGGCACTGACCATCAAGCTGAACAAGGATGTGCCGCTGGACGAGATCAACGACATCATCGCCAGCGACAACCCCTGGGTGAAGTTCGTGCCGAACACGCGTGAAGCGTCGATGCACGACCTGACCCCGGCAGCGACCACCGGCAAGCTGACCATCCCGGTAGGCCGCGTGCGCAAGATGCAGATGGGCGGCGAGTACATCTCGGCGTTCACCGTCGGCGACCAGCTGCTGTGGGGCGCGGCCGAGCCGCTGCGCCGCATGCTGCGCATCCTGCTCGACTGATCTGTCGTGCTGCCGGCGAGCACTGGCAGCTGCATGGTCGATGCGTTGTCTTGACGCAACCAAACCCGCGCCTTTCCATGACAATCGGAAATTGCGCGGGTTTTTCATTGGTACTCGTTTTCTTCATCGCTTGCTGGCGGTCGCCGGCGAGTGATAAGGTTTTGTGATGCCCTTTGTTCCTGACCCGTCGAAGCCGCGAATCGCATTGCCGGCAAGCGCGCCCGCACGTTCACCGGCAAGTTCGCCTGCAAATCCGCTCCCATTCTCGAGCGCGCGCGCGCCGCGCCTGCGCAGTGCCGTGCTGTGTGCCGCCCTGTGTACCGCATTGGGCACCTCGTTCATGCTGCCCGTGCCTGCCCAGGCAGCGGTGCTGGGCGAGGCCAAGATTCGCTCTTACCTCGGCCAGAAGCTCGATGCTGAAATCGAGATCTCGGCGCTGACGGCAGCCGAATCCGAAGCGCTGCTGGTGCGTATCCCGGCCGCCGATGCGTTTGCGGCAGCTGGCATCGACATGACGGCGCTGGTGCGGTCGCTGCGGGTGACGCTGGAAAAGCGCGGCGAGCAAACCTTCGTGCGCCTGAATTCCGACCAGGCCATCGCCGAGCCTTTCCTGATGGTGCTGGTCGAACTCAACGCCGGGGGTACGCGTACCTTGCGCCAATATGCATTGCTGATCGATCCGGCACCGGTCGATCGCGCGCAACAGGCGGGCAATGTCGAGCCGGCGATTGCCGAGCCTCAGACACAGGATGGCAAGGGAGCTGCGTCTGCCGACGCAGGCGCGCCAGCGACAGCCGGCAATGCCGCCGCCGCATCGCCCTCCACCAATGCCGCCACCAACGCCGCCACCGGCAATGCGCGCCTGATGGCGACAACCTCGCGCCGCGTGCGCAAGGGTGACACGCTGGCGGCCATCGGCAACGAGCTCAAGCCCGAAGGCGTCAGACTCGAACAAGTGCTGGTCGCCTTGCAGCGCGCGAATCCCCAGGCCTTCGAGGGTAACAACATCAACCGCATGAAGTCGGGCAGCGTGCTGTCGGTACCGTCTTCCGACAGCATGCGCGACATCGATGCGGCAGCCGCGCGCCGCATCGTCATCGCCCAGAGCGCTGATTTCCAGCGTTATCGCGAGGCACTGGCCGAGCGCATGAACATACCTGCAGCCAATGCAGGCAATGACGCCAGCGCGGCGGCTGCCGGCAATCGCAGCAGCAGCGGCACCGTCGGCGTCAACGTGAAAGAGCCCGGCGCCCGTCCCGAACCGCAAGACCAGCTGAAGCTGACCGCGCCGGGTCAGGCCACTGGCAATGCAGCAGGCAAGGCAGCGACGAAGGCGAATGGCGCCAACGACAGCAAGACGCTCGAACAGATTGCAGCCGACAAGGCATTGGCCGACGCTAATTCGCGCATCGCTGCACTGGAAAAGAACCTGACCCAGATGGAGCAGATGCTCGAGGTCAGGGACAGGAAGCTCGCCGACGCGCAAAAGGCGGCCGAGCTGGTCGCGAAGGATGCGAAGGATGCGAAGGATGCGAAGGATGCGAAGGGGGCGAGTGAGGCGAGCAAGCCCGATAGCGCGCCCACCGCCCCGGCAGCGACCGCAGTAGCGCCTTCGGCTCCGGCAGCGCCGGCCGACGCCTCGACCGAAGCGCCCGCAACTGCACCTGCACCTGCTGCGACGCGAGACAAGCCTGCGGAGGCGTCGAAGGCACCCGTACCGGCGCCGGCCCCAGCGGCGAGCACACCCGCGACGTGGACCGATTACCTGTATGACCCGATCGCACAGGCAGTTGCTGCAGGTGCAGCGCTGCTCGCATTGCTGGCACTGGTGGGCCTGCGACTGCGCGCACGCCGCACCGGCAGCGACAAGCAGGGGCGGCGCGGCAAGCGCAGCAAGGTGAACCTGGTCGGCGCCGCCACGCCATCTGCACCGGCTGCGGCGGCCGATGCTGCCAAAACAGTGGATGCCGCTGACGTAGCTGATGCAGCCGCAGCGCGGGAAGCGGCGGCGGCAGATGCGGCAGGTGCGTCCAAGGCCTCCAAGGGCTTCGAGAACGATGAGCCCGGGATAACGCCGACCGCATTCGTACTCGCCGACGCCAAGGCCGACCCGAAGCCCGAGATCAAAACGGCCGGCAAGGCAACAGCAAGCGATGTCGATGCGATCGCCGAGGCCGATGTCTACATCGCCTATGGCCGCGATGAACAGGCCGAAGAAATCTTGCGCGATGCTTTGCGCGAGCAACCGCAACGGCATGCGCTGCGCGTGAAGCTGCTCGAGATCTACGCATCGCGCCGCGACCGCAATGCCTTTGGTGACGTGGCCACCGAGCTGTGTGCGCTCACCGGTGGCAAGGGCAGTGCCTGGGAGCAGGCTGCGCAAATGGGCCAGATGCTCGACCCGGGCAATCCGCTGTACGGCAGCTTGCCGCAGGCAATGGACGCCATCGCGCAGCGCAACTCGCCGGCACCGCTGCAAGCCGTGCCTTCGGCGGGCAAGGAGGGCGGGCGGTCGCCAGCCGGATCATCAGTCGATGATTTCGGGCTCAAGCTCGAAGGTTTGCTCGACGAGCAGCGCCGCGAACAGGGCAAGCCGCCTGCGCCCATGCGGACGGCAGCCGCGCCAGCGACGCCGGACTTCAGCCTGTCGGGCCTGGGCCGCGGCGATGCCGGTGGCCGGCGCATCGAACCCACGCTGACGGGCGAGCCCGACCATGCCGCACTGAGCACCAAGCTCGACCTCGCGCAGGCCTGCGAGGAGATCGGCGACCATGAAGGCGCGCGTGAACTGCTGGCGGAAGTGGCTGCAGCCCGCGACCCCGAACTGTCGCGCCGCGCACAGGACCTGTTACGCAAGCTGGCCTGAGCTGACGCCGGCCAGTCCGGCATCGCGTAAAATCCGCCGGGTCTTGCCGGAACCAGTCGTCCCCGGCTAGCCATCCCCCTTATTCGACCCGGAATTTCCTTGAAACGCATCGCGCTCGGCATCCAGTACGACGGCACGCCCTGGCAGGGCTGGCAAACCCAGCCGCACCGGCAGACGGTGCAGGATGTGCTGGAAAAGGCGCTGGAAAAATTCCTGCTGGCGCCCACGCCCACGACGTGCGCGGGCCGCACCGATGCCGGTGTGCATGCGACCGGGCAGATCGTACATTTCGACACCGAGGCCTCGCGCGAACTGTTTTCGTGGGTGCGCGGCGTCAATGCCTTCCTGCCCGCCTCGGTGGCCGTGCGCTGGGCGGCGGAAGTGGAGGGCGGCGAGCAGGGCTTCCATGCACGTTTCTCCGCCACCGCGCGCACCTATCACTACGTGATCCACAACGATGCCGTGCGCTCGCCGCTGTGGCATGGTCGCGCCGGCTGGAGCTTTCGTCCGCTCGACGCTGCCGCGATGCACGAGGCCGCGCAGCACCTGATCGGTGAACATGACTTTTCCGCTTTTCGGGCTGCCGAATGCCAGGCCGCTACGCCGGTGCGCGACATGCACGCCATCAGCGTCACGCGCCGGCACGACCTGGTGGTGGTGACGCTCAAGGCCAATGCCTTCCTGCACCACATGGTGCGCAATATCGTCGGGTCGCTCATTCAGGTCGGCATCGGTAACCGGCAGGGCGACTGGATCGCCGAATTGCTGGCCGGCCGCAACCGCGAACTGGCCGCACCCACTTTCAGCCCGGATGGTCTCTACCTCGCGAAAGTCGACTACGATGCGCGCTGGGGCTTGCCGGCGGCCGATGGCTCGCTGCCGTTCGCGACCTGAACCCCGGCCTGTTCGCTGCCTGCTGTTGCCCGCCGCTGCCGACTTGTACCGACTGATATCGACTGATACCGATCGCTGCCCCCGAACCAAGAACTGACTTCACCGAAGAACGCCATGGCCAAGCCCACCCCTGAACATCGGACCCGTATCAAGCTGTGCGGCCTGTCGACGCCAGAAGACGTGGCCGTGGCCGTCGATGCCGGCGCCGATGCGATCGGGCTGGTGTTCTATCCGCCGTCGCCGCGCCATGTCAGCGCCGGGCGCGCCGCCGAATTGCTGGCCGGCTTGCCGCCTTACGTGACGGCCGTCGGCCTGTTCGTGAATGCGACGTTGGCCGAGGTGCAGGCCGTGCTGGCGCAGGCGCCCATCGGCCTGCTGCAATTCCATGGCGACGAGACCCCGGAGCAGTGCCGGGAGATCGCGCAAGCGGTCGGTCGGCCGTTCATGCGCGCGCTCAGGGTGCGCCCCGAGACGACGGCCGCGGATTTGCTAGAATTCGCTTCGAACTACCGTGCGTCCGGCCCGCTGTTTGCGGGGCTGCTGCTCGATACCTGGAGCGACGCCTACGGTGGTACCGGAAAGGCATTCGATTGGTCTCTCGTTCCCGCAGATATCGCGCATCAGGCCGTTTTGAGTGGTGGCTTGAACGCGCAAAATGTGACTGACGCCGTGCGTCGGTTGCGCCCGCACGCGGTCGATGTCAGCAGCGGCGTCGAAGCGTCGAAGGGCGTGAAGGACCACGCTCTGATGCGTGCCTTCATCTCCGCAGTCCGCGCTGCCGACCATTCCTGATCCGCAGCGCCCGAACCCGATTCGCAGAACCCGCCGTCGCCCGCGACGGCAGACCAATGTCCACCGCTGACGGTGGCAAGGAGCATTTCATGGACCAAGTCATCGACCAACTCAACGACCAGCACGCCAGCGATGCCGGCCACTACGACCTGCCGGATGCCAAAGGCCATTTCGGCCCGTATGGCGGCAGCTTTGTTTCCGAGACCCTTACCTATGCGCTCGAGCAGCTCAAGGCCGAGTACGCGCGCTACAAGGACGATCCCGCCTTCCTGAAAGAATTCCACGACGAGCTGAAGTATTTCGTCGGCCGCCCGAGCCCGATCTACCACGCCCGTCGCTGGTCGTCCGAAGCCGGTGGCGCGCAGATCTACCTCAAGCGTGAAGACCTGAACCACACCGGCGCACACAAGATCAACAACGTGATCGGCCAGGCCCTGCTCGCCAAGCGCATGGGCAAGCCGCGCGTGATCGCCGAGACCGGCGCCGGCCAGCACGGCGTGGCGACCGCGACCATCTGCGCCCGCTTCGGGCTCGAATGCGTGGTCTACATGGGTGCCGAGGATGTCAAGCGCCAGGTGCAGAACGTGTACCGCATGCAGCTGCTGGGCGCGACCGTGGTGCCGGTCGAATCCGGCTCCAAGACCCTGAAGGACGCGCTCAATGAAGCGATGCGCGACTGGGTCACCAATGTCGAAAACACCTTCTACATCATCGGCACCGTCGCCGGCCCGCATCCTTACCCGATGATCGTGCGCGACTTCCAGTCCGTGATCGGCCAGGAATGCATCGAGCAAATGCCCGAGCTGGCCGGCCGCCAGCCCGACTATGTGATGGCCTGTATCGGCGGCGGTTCGAATGCGATGGGCATCTTCCATCCGTACATCGATTACCCGGAAGTGAAGCTGATCGGCGTCGAAGCCGCGGGTGAGGGCCTCGATACCGGCAAGCATTCTGCGTCGCTGACCGGCGGCGTGCCCGGTGTCCTGCATGGCAACCGTACCTACCTGCTGCAGGATGCGAATGGCCAGATCATCGAGACCCATTCGGTGTCGGCCGGCCTCGACTATCCGGGCGTCGGGCCCGAGCATGCATGGCTGAAGGATTCGCATCGCGCCGAATATGTGAGCGTCACCGATGCCGAAGCAATTAAGGCCTTCCATGATTGCTGCCGCATCGAGGGCATCATCCCGGCGCTGGAATCGAGCCATGCGATTGCGTATGCGGTGAAGTTCGCCAAGACCCTGCCGAAGGACAAGATCATCCTCGTGAACCTGTCCGGCCGCGGCGACAAGGACATGCACACCGTTCAGGAGTATGACAAGACGCACGCTGCGGCACAGCAGTAAGCGCAGCCTGCCACCTCATTCGAATCCAAGGATACCGAACCGATGTCCCGCATAGACCAGACTTTCGCAGCGCTGCAATCGCAAAAGAAAAAAGCGCTGATCACTTTCATTACCGCCGGCGATCCGTCGCCTGCACTCACCGTGCCGCTGATGCATGCGATGGTGAAGAGCGGCGTCGACATTCTCGAACTCGGCGTGCCGTTCTCGGATCCGATGGCCGAAGGCCCGGTGATCCAGCGCGCCAACGAGCGCGCGCTGGCCAAGGGCGTCGCCATGCATGACGTGCTGGATTACGTGCGTGAATTCCGCAAGACCGATACCACCACCCCCGTGGTGCTGATGGGCTATGCGAACCCGATCGAGCGCATGGGCATGCAAGCCTTCGTCGATGCTGCCAAGGCTGCCGGTGCCGATGGCGCGATCGTCGTCGATTACCCGCCGGAGGAGTGCGCGGAATTCGCGAAGGCGCTGCGCGCGGCCGATATGGACCTCGTGTTCCTGCTGGCGCCGACCTCGACCGAGCAGCGCATCCGCCAGGTGGCCGAGATCAGCAGCGGCTTCTCGTATTACGTCTCCTTGCGCGGCGTGACCGGTGCCGGTCATATCGACACCGCCGAGGTTTCCGAGCGCATCAATGCGATCCGCCAGCACGTGAAGCTGCCGATCGGCGTCGGCTTCGGCATTCGCGATGCCGAGACGGCGGCAGCCGTTGGTTCGGTGGCCGATGCGGTCGTGATCGGCAGCCGCATCATTCAGGAACTGGAAACCACCCCGGCCGACAAGGCCGTCGACGCGGTGCAGGCATTCCTGGCACCGATCCGCAAGGCGCTGGACGCGCTGCCGGGCTGACCTGCAGGTCGGGGATGCCCGCGCCATCGTGCGCCGGCGTCCCTTCGGCGCCCTTTCAAAGCCCCTTCAAAGCCTCTTTGACCTGCCTGCCCCACGCTGTCGTCCCACGAGGGGCAGGGAAGGTCCAAATTGTGTTGCCATCCTGGCATTTCCTTGCGGCTGGCATCTGGCTGCTTATCCCAGTAAAATACCGGGTTAATCGGCGAACCACGCCCGACTCGAGAAAGTGAGCCTCCATGAGCTGGCTAGAAAAACTCCTCCCGCCCCGCATCCAACGTTCTGACCCCACCACCCGCCGTTCGGTCCCCGAAGGCCTGTGGGTCAAGTGCCCGTCCTGCGAGTCCGTGCTGTACCGCACCGACCTCGAATCCAACCAGCAAGTCTGCCCGAAGTGTGACCACCACATGCGTATCCGCGCGCGTGATCGTCTCGACGCGCTGCTGGACCAGGAAGGCCGCTATGAAATCGGCCAGGAAGTGCTGCCGGTCGATACGCTGAAATTCAAGGACAGCAAGAAGTACCCGGACCGCCTGAAACAGGCGCTCGACGCTACCGGCGAAACCGATGCGCTGATCGTGATGGGCGGCGCCATCATGTCGCTGCCGGTCGTGGTGGCCTGCTTCGAATTCGAATTCATGGGCGGCTCGATGGGCGCTGTCGTCGGCGAGCGTTTCGCGCGCGGCGCACAGATGGCGCTCGAACAGAAAGTGCCCTTCATCTGCATCACCGCCACCGGCGGTGCGCGCATGCAGGAAGGTCTGCTGTCGCTGATGCAGATGGCCAAGACCACGTCAATGCTGACCAAGCTGGCCGAGAAGAAGCTGCCCTTCATCTCGGTGCTGACCGACCCGACCATGGGCGGCGTGTCGGCCTCGTTCGCCTTCATGGGCGACGTCGTGATCGCCGAGCCGAAGGCCCTGATCGGTTTTGCCGGTCCGCGCGTGATCGAGAACACCGTGCGCGAAAAGCTGCCGGAAGGCTTCCAGCGCTCCGAGTTCATCCTGCAGAAGGGCGCGATCGACATGATCGTCGACCGCCGCAAGATGCGCGAAGAGATCGCGCACCTGCTCGCGCTGCTGCAGAACCAGGCGCCGGAAGTGCTGGCCTGAGCCAGTTCCGCCCCTGACAGCCCGGGCTCTGCCCGGGCTTTTCATTTCCACGCAGCGCATTTATCGTCGCCTCCTTTTCCAGTCCTCCAACGACAGCCACCTGCTACTGCATCATGTCCGAAGCGCACCTGACCCTGGGCCAATGGCTGGCCCGCCTCGAATCTCTGCACCCGAAGGCGATCGACATGGGCCTCGAGCGCGTGGCATCGATCTGGCAGCGCATGGGCGTGACGCTGGCCTGCCCGGTGATCACCGTCGGCGGCACCAATGGCAAGGGCTCGACCTGCGCGATGCTGGAATCCATCCTGCTGCAGGGCGGCTATCACGTCGGCCTGTACACCTCGCCGCACCTGATCGACTTCAACGAGCGGGCACGCATCGATGGCCACATGGTCAGCGACGAGCGGCTCGTTACCGCCTTTGAAGCCGTGGAGGCCGCGCGCGGCGACGTGTCGCTGACGTATTTCGAATTCACCACGCTGGCGATCCTGAAGCTGTTCGCCGATGCTGGGCTTGATGCGGTCATTCTTGAAGTGGGGCTGGGCGGCCGGCTGGATGCAGTCAATATCATCGATGCGGACGTGGCCATCGTCACCAGCGTTGACCTCGACCACATGGACTACCTCGGCGACACGCGCGAGAAGATCGGTTTCGAAAAGGCCGGCATTTTCAGGCCGGGCAAGGCGGCTATCTGCAGCGACCCGCAGCCGCCGCAATCGCTGCTGGACCATGCAGCGGCCATCGGCGCCGACCTGTGGCTGTTCGGCCGCGACTTCAACTACGCGGGTGACCGCCAGCAGTGGAATTACGGCGGGCGCGCGATGCGCCGCAATTCGCTGGCCTATCCCAGCCTGCGCGGCGCCAATCAGTTGCTCAATGCCAGTGCTGCGCTGGCGGCGCTCGAAGCGCTGCGCGACCGGCTGCCGCTGGGCGCGCAAGAGGTGCGCACCGGCCTCGTACTGGTCGATTTGCCGGGCCGCTTCCAGGTGCTGCCGGGCCGGCCTTCGGTGATCCTCGACGTGGCGCACAACCCGCATGCGGCCGCGACGCTGGCGCAGAACCTCGACAACATGGGCTTTCATCCGTACACCTTCGCCGTGTTCGGCGCGATGGCGGACAAGGACATTGCCGGCGTGCTGGCGCACGTGAAAGACAAGATCGACCACTGGTGCCTGACCGACCTGCCAATGCCGCGCGCCGCATCGGCCGCCGCGCTGGCCGACAAGCTGCACGAAGCTGGCATAAGCGACAACTCGGCCACGGGCGCCGAGCGCAGCGTGCGCTGCTTCGCCAGCCCGGCTGATGCCTATGCGGATGCGAGGAAGCGTGCCGGTGAGAATGATAGAATTGTGGTCTTCGGATCCTTCCTTACCGTCGCCGGCGTGCTGGCAGTGCACGGGAAGGCCTGACCACTGGCGCGCAGGCCCGCAGAAACAAGCGGAAAGCCTCTGCGACCTCTTCAGCGCTCAACGCCAATTCACGAATTCCTTATGGGCTTCTCGCTCTTCGGCAAAAAAAAGCAGGACACTGAGGACGACCTCGACATTCCCGTCAAGCCGCGCCGCCGCGCGAAGGCGCAGGAAGAAGAGCCGCTCGACCCGATGCTGCCGGAGAAGAAGCGTGCCCGCCGCCGCCTGATCGGCGCCACCGCCCTGGTACTGGCCGCCGTCATCGGCCTGCCGATGATCTTCGATACCGAACCCAAGCCGCTGTCGGACGATGTCGCGGTGCAGATTCCTTCGCGCGACAAGAGCGGCCCGAACAACAGCACCCCGATGCCGCTGCCGCCATCGCCCGAGCAGGCACCGGCCGAAGCGCCGACGCCTGAGCCGGCCAAGGCCGAGCCCGCCAAGCCGGAAGCCGCGAAGCTGGTGGCCGACAAGTCCGCAGACAAGCCTGCAGATAAACCTGCCGAGAAGCCGACCGAGAAGCCGGATGAGAAGGTGGCCGAGAAAGCCGCCGACAAGGCCAAGGCAGAGAAGCCGGCCGACAAGCCCGCGGCCAAGTCCGAGAAGCTGGCCGACAGCAAGACCGACAAAGCCGCCGACAAGACCAAGGCCGACAAGGACAAGGGCCGCTACATCTTGCAGGTGGCAGCGGTGGCAAACAAGGCCAAGGCCGAAGAATTGCAGAACCGTCTGAAGAAGGCGGGCATCAAAGCGTATTCGCAGAAAGTCAGCACCAAGGATGGTGAGCGTTACCGCATTCGTGTCGGCCCCTTCGGCTCGCGCGATGAAGCGGACAAGATGCGCGCCCGCCTCGGCAAGATGGGCCTGTCGGCCGCGATACAGCCGGCCTGATCGGCTGGCAATTGTTTCAGTTGTTCCGGTCCCTGCACAACGGCGGGCCGGCAGTTTTTTGAAGGAGTCCACCCATGTGTGGCATCGTTGGCGTCGTTTCCCACAGCCCGGTCAACCAGTTGATCTATGACGCGCTGCTGCTGTTGCAGCACCGCGGCCAGGATGCAGCGGGTATTGCCACCAACCATGGTTCGACTTTCAGCATGCACAAGGCCAATGGCCTGGTGCGTGATGTCTTCCGTACCCGCAATATGCGTTCGCTGCCCGGCAATACCGGCATCGGCCAGTGCCGTTATCCGACGGCAGGTTCGTCGAGCGAAGAAGAGGCGCAGCCGTTCTATGTGAACGCGCCGTTCGGCATCACGCTCGCGCACAACGGCAACCTGACCAATGCCGTGCAGCTGAAGCTGGAGATGTTCAAGAACGACCGCCGGCACATCAACACCGATTCCGATTCCGAAGTGCTGCTGAACGTGCTCGCGCACGAAATCCAGCAGTGCACTACCGGCCTGTCGCTCGACCCGGGCACGATATTCAAGGCCGTGCAGGAGCTGCACAAGCGCGTACGTGGTTCGTACGCCGTCGTCGCGCAGATCGCAGGCCATGGCCTGCTGGCTTTCCGTGATCCGTACGGCATCCGTCCGCTGTGCATCGGCTTCAATGACAGCGACAAGGGCCCGGAATATGTGATCGCCAGCGAGTCGGTCGCGCTCGAAGGCCTGGGCTTCCACTTCCTGCGTGACGTGATGCCGGGCGAAGCGATCTTCATCGACAACGACGGCAAGCTGTACAACCAGCAGTGCGCGGAGAACCCGACGCTCAACCCGTGCGCGTTCGAGTTCGTGTACCTCGCGCGTCCCGATTCCGTGATCGATGGCGCCTCCGTCTATGCCAGCCGCCTGAAGATGGGCGAGCACCTGGCCGAAAAGATCCGCCGCGAGATCACCGATGGTGACATCGACGTCGTGATGCCTATCCCCGATTCCTCGCGCCCGGCCGCGATGGAACTGGCGCTCAAGCTGAACCTGACCTTCCGCGAAGGCTTCATCAAGAATCGCTACATCGGCCGTACCTTCATCATGCCGGGGCAGGGCGTGCGCAAGAAGTCGGTGCGCCAGAAGCTCAACGCCATCAGCTCCGAATTCAAGGGCAAGAGCGTGCTGCTGGTCGATGACTCCATCGTGCGCGGCACCACCAGCCGCGAGATCGTGCAGATGGCGCGCGACTCGGGCGCCAAGCGCGTGATCTTCGCGTCGGCCGCGCCGCCGGTGAAATTCCCCAACGTGTACGGCATCGACATGCCGACCCGCAGCGAACTGATCGCCTACGGCCGTACCGAAGAAGAGGTGTGCCGCGAGATCACCGCCGATGCACTGGTCTACCAGGACATCGAGGCGATGAAGCAGTCGATCATGGACGTCAATCCGCAGCTGAAGCACTTCGAGGCTTCGTGCTTCGATGGCCAGTACGTAACTGGCGACATTTCGCCGGATTACCTCGATCGCATCGAGTACGTACGCGCGAACCCGAAGCCGGTCGCCGAAGACGCGGTGCGTACCCAGTTGAACCTGAACCTTGCGCGTGTCGATTAAGCGGCGCGCCGCTTTGTCCTTGACTGTCGATGACTGACAAAAAGACCTACGGATTTACCACCACCGTGCTGCACAGCGATCGGCAAAAGCCGATCGAGCACGGTTCGCTGCACAAGCCCATCCATACCGCCGTCGCCTTCGGCTACAAGGATGCGCGCGAGCTGGCCGACGTTTTCCAGGGCAAGAAGCCGGGCTATCGCTACGGCCGTCAGGGCAACCCGACCGTGTCGGCGCTGGAAGACAAGATCACCCGGATGGAAGACGGCATGTCCACGCTGTGCTTCGCCACCGGCATGGCCGCGGTTGGCGCGCTGGTGCAGGGCTTGCTGCGCGCGGGCGACCACGTGCTGTCGTCTTCCTTCCTGTTCGGGAACACCAACAGCCTGTGGCAGACCGTGACCCAGCAGGGCATGCCGGTGTCCTTCGTCGATGCGACCGATGTCGCCAATGTCGAAGCGGCGCTGCAGCCGAACACGCGCATGGTGTTCGTCGAGACCATCGCGAACCCGCGCACCCAGGTCGCTGACCTCGAGCGCATCGGCAAGCTGTGCCGCGAGCGCGGCATCCTGTATGTGGTCGACAACACGATGACCTCGCCTTACCTGTTCCGCCCGAAGGCGGTGGGCGCGAGCATCGTCATCAATGCACTGACCAAGTCCATCGGCGGCCACGGCAATGCGCTGGGTGGCAGCCTGACCGACACCGGTCTGTTCGACTGGACGACTTACCCCAACATCGCAGAGAACTACAAGCGCTACGACCCCAAGGTCTGGGGCATGGCGCAGCTGCGCGCCAAGGGCTTGCGAGACTTCGGCGCCGCTCTCGGCCCCGAAGCAGCCCACCATCTGTCGGTCGGGTCGGAAACCATGGCCTTGCGCATCGAGCGTGAATCGTCGAATGCGCTGGCGCTGGCGCACATGCTGTCGGAAGACCCGCGTGTGGCAGCGGTCTACTATCCGGGACTGCCTTCGCATCCGCAGCATGCGCTTGCCGCATCGCTGTTCCGCGCCTGCGGCGGCCTGTTCAGCTTCGAACTGAAACCGGGCATCGATTGCTTCGATTACCTGAACCGCCTGCAGCTGGCCGTCCCGGCCAGCAACCTCGGCGACGTGCGTACGCTGGTGATACCGGTAGCGCACACCATCTTCCACGAGATGGGGCCCGAGCGCCGCGCATCGATGGGGATTGCGGAATCGCTGATCCGCGTGTCGGTCGGCATCGAAGATACCGACGACCTGGTCGAAGATTTCCGCCAGGCGCTCGACGCCTGACCACCCGCCGGGGGCTTGACTGTCGTCAGGGCCCCAGCGTGCGCGCTGCGCGACGGCTGAAATAGCTGACGCCATCCGGCATCTCGAAACTGCAGATGCGATCGACCAGCGCTTCGGCCTGGCCCTCTTCGATCAGCAGCGAGCGATGCTCGCTGCGCAGGTAACCTTCATCGCGCTGCCGGTTCAGGAAGGCCAGCAAGCCGTCATAGAAGCCGTTGACGTTCAGCACGCCGACCGGCTTGGCGTGATAGCCGAGCTGCAGCCAGGTCATCACTTCGAACAGTTCTTCCAGCGTGCCTATGCCACCGGGCATCGCGATGAAGCCATCGGCCTTGTCGGCCATCAGTGCCTTGCGCTCGTGCATGTCCTTCACGACATGCAGCTTCGTCAGGTATTCATGACCGATCTCGGTCGACATCAGCGCGGCCGGGATCACGCCGGTCACTTCGCCGCCGGCTGCCAGCACGGCGTCGGCGATGATGCCCATCAGCCCCACATGCCCGCCGCCATAGACCAGCCCTATGCCGCGGTCGGCCATCAGGGTACCGAGCGTGCGTGCAGCGGTCGCGTGTGAGGGGTCATGCCCGGTCGAGGCGCCACAATAGACGCAAAGGGTGCGTATCTTCTTGTTCATGCATCGATCATAACCGATGCCTTTGCGCCGACTGCGCGTCAGTCCGGCGGCAGCAGTACGTCGTCGATGGCGTGAATGATCCCGTTGTCGGCGGCCAGATCGCTCTCGGTCACGCGTGCGCCGTTCACGGTCACCATGCCATTGTCCGAGGTCAGCTTCAGGGGCTGGCCTTCGTCGCTGCGGACGGGCCCCGGCTTGACCTCGGCCACCTTCATGCGGCCGCTGACGATGTGATAGCGGAGCACGCGCGACAGGCGTTCGCGGTCTTTCAGCAGCGACTGCCACTCGCCATCGGGCAGCTTGTCGAATGCGCTGTCGTTGGGGATGAACAGCGTGTAGGGGCCGTCGGCTTTCAGCTGTCGGGTCAGGCCGGCCACCCGCACCGCATCGACGAAATGCTTGAACGACCCGGCACGGCGCGCCGTGTCGAGCAAGTCGTCCGCGCGCGCGTTCGCCACGGCCATGGTGCAAAGCAGCAGCATGGCCGGTAGCTGACTGGGCCTGCGCGGCAACATGAGGGAAGGAAATATTCGCATTGCTATAACGATAAAGTCGGCCTCCCTGATTCGGCTGCCGTATAATCGGCAAAGTTCAAAACTGACTAGCCTCTTTCGTAACCGATGAGTACAGAACCCAAGCTCTCGTTCAAGCAACAGCAATTGATCGTCCGGGAGAACGCGATTGTCGACGCCACCAACACGCTGCTGGCGAAGAAGGGCTACGACCTGATGACAATGGACGAGGTCGCGGCCGAGGTCGGGATCGCGAAGGCCAGCTTGTACAAGCATTTCCCGTCCAAGGAAGCGCTGGCGGGCGCGGCAATGATCCGGCTGCTGGAGAACACGCTGGTCTACGTGCGCAACCTGCCGGTCGAGATGTCGGCCATGGAGCAGTTGAAGGCCGTGCTGCGCTGGGCGCTGGAGATGCGGATGAAGGGCGGCCTGCCGACCCTGCCGGCCGAGAACAACAGCCTGCGCGATGCGCTGATGAACAGCACCCGCTACATCAGCCGCCTGATGGACCTCAACGAGTTGATGGGCGAACTGATCGAGAAAGCGCGTGCCGATGGCGGTATCCGTGCTGACCTGCCGACCGATGTGGTGCTGTTCACGATCTATGCGCGTTCCTGCGACCCGACTGTCGATTACCTGCGCCTGAACGAAGACTACGACGACGAGAAGGTCATCGGCTTCATGCTGTCGACCTGCTTTGACGGACTGAAGTAATTTCCCCGACCACCCTGTCGAGTACGGCAGGGTCGAATCCCAGCGCGACATGACCGACGAGGTCGAGCGCGACATTTTCCGCCCCCGGCAACAGCGCTGCGTCTTGCGGCGACACGATATTGTCGTGACGCGAGCGAATCGACAGTACGCGTGCGCGCAGCGATGCATCCTCCGATGCCGCAAGCTGGTTCAGCCAGGCTTTCGGGTCGGCGCCGGGCGGTACCATCTGCCGCGCATTGCGTCCGCTGCCATAGCTGGCCAGCCAGCTGCCGAAGTGCGGCGTACCCAGCGTGACCAGCCTGGCGACGCGTGCGCTGCCGTGACGGCGCATCCAAGCGCGGGCTGCCAGACCGCCCATGCTGTGGCCGACGACGATCAGTTGCGTGGCGCCGGTGGCCGCGCACAGCAGCGTGGCTTGCGCTTCGATCAGGTCGGCATAGTCATCAATGCTGCCCAGGACCGGTTCGAGGTCGACCGTTGCATGGCTGATGCCGGCGCGGCGCAGTCGCTGCGCGAGCGGCCGCCAGAAGCCACTGTTGGCGCCGAAGCCATGCAGCATCAGGACCGGGAAACCCCGATCGCCATCGAGGGCGACCACCGCCGGCCGCGCAAACGGAAACAGGCGGAACCAGCACAGCATGCTGCACCAGAATTCCTGCACGATGCGGGCGGCCAGTCTGGGTAGCGGCGCACGCGACCCGTCGCCCATGCGCTGCTTGAGCGCGCCCGACAGCAGGTAATTGTTGAAGATGATCGCCGCGCGCAGTGACGACAGCAGGCCGGCGCTGGCCAGCAGCGCCAGTGCCGGCGTGGCGATGAGCTCGAAATGAACCAACAGGTAGCTGATGGCGGCCAGCGTTACCAGCTGCAGCAGGATGATGAAGCGGGTCAGGGTGGCGATCATGCCCGCTTTCCGGTTCAGGACTGCCGGCCGTCGCCGGCGTCGGCGCTATGGGAGGTGCCGGAGGCACGGGAGGCTCGGGTGGCTCGGAACTCGCTGGCGTCCTCGGCGGCTGCCTTCGCGTCCTTCTTGTCGAGGCCGGGCTTGAGGACGACGCGGGTACCTGCCAGTCGGTCGTGCAGGAACTGGCGGTCACGGTCGAGCAGCGCGGCTGCGACCCACACCGCAAAGTTCAGTGCCGGCAGCAGCAACAGCATCCAGCCTTGTGCACCGATGAGGCGCGCCAGTCCCAGGCCCGGCAGGAACCAGCCCCAGGCCAGCAGGTAGCGCACCAGTGCGCGCCGCCAGCCTACGGGCTGGCCATCGCGACCGATGACGCGGATGCGCCAGGTTTTCATCGCCAGTGTCTGTCCGCTGTGTGTCCAGAACCAGCAGAAGTACACGCCGAGCACCACGAACAGCCAGTCCTGAAGTGCATCGCGCAAGTACAGCGCATGGCGCTGCTGCAGCAGCGTCGAGAACAGCCAGGTCGCGATGAACAGTACGCCGAACAGCAGCATCGCTTCGTAGACCATGCACAAGAGCCGGTTCTTCAGCGGTGCCGGCGGCGCTGCCGCGGCGATTTCATGCGGGTCGAGAGCGTTGGTCGGGGCGGGGGAAGGCGAGGTATCGGTCACGATGATGGCGCTGCACGGTAAGAGTCCGGCATTGTAAGCGTTTGCGCCGCACGCTCAGGCGCTGGCGATCGACGGACCTGCAAAATTGACAACGGGCCGGTGCGCGCAACGATGGTCGATGCCAGGGTTCGTCCAGGTGCGCCCAATGCCTGCGGCACGTACGCGGCATGTACGCGCCATGAACGCGGCACGAGTTCGGCAAGTGTGCGGAGTGCCGGTCGCCGGACGCCTCCGGCGCGAGCTTCGTGCGCTGCACCGTGCGCCAGAAGCCAGTGCCATCGCCCCAAAAGGATTGATTTCATTGGCTTTTTCCAAGATTTTCCTTGACCTTGCTGCTGCAACGCATTAACGTAACGTTCCCCTCGCTACAGCGAGGGGAATTTTTTGGCATGGTCCGGACGGCGCAAGAGGTCGCCCAACTCATAGCCACTTTCATCTGAAAGCTGTTTGCTCTAGCCCACGCCACAAGCGTGAGGAAACGTGAACCTGCAACTCCAACGAAGGCTGAACGAGTCGCGTTGAGCGTCGGTTTGAAGTGCGCTGTAGTGCGCATGACGGATCGGCGTGACCGCACAAAGAAGGGACGCCATCAGAGAGTACAGGCTAGCGCTTCCGCCAGGGGAGAGCATCCGATCAATTTCCCAATGGACCTTGAAAGGACGTAGCAATGAGTACTGAAATCACTGGCGCCGACATTGTCGTGCGCTGTCTCGCCGAAGAGGGCGTCGAACACGTGTTCGGCTATCCCGGCGGCTCCGTTCTCTACATTTACGACGAGATCTTCAAACAGGACAAGTTCGAGCATATCCTCGTTCGTCACGAGCAGGCCGCGGTGCACGCAGCCGATGCGTATTCGCGCAGCTCGAACAAAGTCGGTGTGTGCCTCGTCACCTCCGGTCCCGGCGTCACCAATGCGGTGACTGGCCTGGCCACGGCTTACATGGATTCCATCCCGATGGTGGTCATCACTGGCCAGGTCCCGACGCATGCGATCGGCCAGGATGCATTCCAGGAATGCGACACCGTCGGCATTACCCGCCCGTGCGTGAAGCACAACTTCCTCGTGAAGGATGTGCGCGACCTGGCGGCGACCATCAAGAAGGCCTTCTATATCGCGACCACCGGTCGTCCGGGTCCGGTGCTGGTCGATATCCCCAAGGACATCACCATCGCCAAGACCACGTACGAGTATCCGAAGACGGTCGAGATGCGTTCGTACAAGCCGGTCGACAAGGGCCATGCGGGCCAGATCCGCAAGGCCGTGCAGCTGCTGCTGCAAGCCGAGCGCCCGATGATCTACACCGGCGGCGGCGTGATCCTCGCCGACGCAGCGCCTGAAGTGAACAAGCTGGTCGACATGCTCGGCTATCCGGTCACGAACACGCTGATGGGCCTCGGCGGCTATCGCTCCACCAGCGACAAGTTCGTCGGCATGCCCGGCATGCACGGCACCTACGAAGCCAACATGGCGATGCAGCACTGCGACGTACTGATCGCCATCGGCGCGCGCTTCGACGACCGCGTGATCGGCAACCCGAAGCACTTCAGCCAGGTCGCCCGCAAGATCATCCATATCGACATCGATCCGTCGTCGATTTCCAAGCGCGTGAAGGTCGACATTCCCATCGTCGGCAACGTCAAGGACGTGATGCAAGACCTGCTGGCGCAGCTCGAAGCCGCCGAGACCAAGCCGAACGCCACCGCCATCGGCAGCTGGTGGAAGCAGATCAATGAATGGCGCGGCCGCGAGTGCCTGAAATACCCGACCTCGACCGAAGTCATCAAGCCGCAGGCCGTTGTCGAGGCGCTGTGGAAGGTCACCAAGGGCGATGCGTTCGTCACTTCCGACGTCGGTCAGCACCAGATGTGGGCGGCGCAGTACTACGGCTTCGACAAGCCGCGTCGCTGGATCAACTCCGGTGGCCTGGGCACGATGGGCGTGGGCCTGCCGTACGCGATGGGCGTGCAGATGGCCAACCCGGGTGCCGACGTTGCCTGCATTACCGGCGAAGCGTCGATCCAGATGTGCATCCAGGAGCTCGCCACCTGCAAGCAATACCACCTGACGCCGAAAATCGTCCTGCTGAACAATCGCTACCTCGGCATGGTCCGTCAGTGGCAGCAGATCGACTACGGCTCGCGTTACTCCGAGTCCTACATGGATTCGCTGCCTGACTTCGACAAACTGGTCGAATCGTTCGGCCATGTTGGCATGACGATCACCAAGCCGGGCGACGTCGAATCCACATTGCGTGATGCCTTTGCAATGAAGGACAAGCTGGTCTTCATGAACTTCATCACCGACCGTGATGAAAACGTGTGGCCGATGGTCAAGGCAGGCAAGGGCCTGACTGAAATGTTGCTCGGCTCGGAGGACCTGTAATGCGCCACATTATTTCTGCACTGCTCGAGAACGAAGCCGGCGCGCTGTCGCGCGTGGTGGGCCTGTTCTCGGCTCGCGGCTACAACATCGAAACCCTGACCGTCGCGCCGACCGAAGACCCGACGCTG
Organism: uncultured Bifidobacterium sp.; assembly: GCA_964634245.1. Taxonomy (GTDB): domain Bacteria; phylum Pseudomonadota; class Gammaproteobacteria; order Burkholderiales; family Burkholderiaceae_D; genus Pernthalerella. The sequence continues at coordinate 151,533 of CAZWIE010000006.1, read as the reverse complement.
TCGCGCATGACCATCGTCACCAGCGGCTCGGATGACGTGATCGAACAGATCACGAAGCACCTGAACCGCCTGATCGAGGTCGTCAAGGTCGTCGACCTGACCGAAGGCGCGCACATCGAGCGTGAGCTGATGCTCATCAAGGTGCGCGCGGTGGGCAAGGAACGCGAAGAAATGAAGCGCACCACGGACATCTTCCGCGGCCGCATCATCGACGTCACCGAAAAGACGTACACGATCGAACTGACTGGCAACAAATCCAAACTAGACGCCTTCATCGATGCCATCGATCGCACCGCCATTCTCGAAACCGTCCGTACCGGCGGCTCGGGCATCGGCCGCGGCGAGCGCATCCTGAAAGTCTGACCCCCAACAATCTCACTACTTATTACGGAAAAATCATGAAAGTTTTCTACGACAAAGACTGCGACCTGTCCCTCATCAAAGGCAAGAATGTCGCCATCATCGGTTACGGCTCGCAAGGCCATGCACACGCACAGAACCTGAGCGAATCGGGCGTCAACGTCACCGTCGGCCTGCGCAAGGGCGGTTCGTCCTGGGCCAAGGTCGAGAAGGCCGGCCTGAAGGTCGCTGAAGTCAATGATGCGGTGAAAGCTGCCGACGTCATCATGATCCTGCTGCCGGACGAGAACATCGCCCAGGTCTATGCAGAGAACGTCGCTCCGCACGCAAAGCAGGGCGCAACCCTGGCCTTCGCACACGGCTTCAACGTGCACTACGGCCAGGTCGTGCCGCGCGCTGACCTCGACGTGATCATGGTCGCACCGAAGGCCCCGGGCCACACCGTGCGCGCTACCTACACCCAGGGTGGCGGCGTGCCGCACCTGGTCGCCGTGTACCAGGACAAGTCGGGCCGCGCCCGTGACGTCGCGCTGTCGTACGCGATGGCCAACGGCGGTGGCCGTGCCGGCATCATCGAGACCAACTTCCGCGAAGAGACCGAGACCGACCTGTTCGGCGAACAGGCCGTGCTGTGCGGCGGTACCGTCGAACTGATCAAGGCCGGTTTCGAGACCCTGGTCGAGGCAGGCTATGCGCCGGAAATGGCTTACTTCGAGTGCCTGCACGAACTGAAGCTGATCGTCGACCTGATCTATGAAGGCGGCATCGCCAACATGAACTACTCGATCTCGAACAACGCGGAATACGGCGAGTACGTCACCGGCCCGCGCGTCGTGACCGAAGACACCAAGAACGCAATGCGCCAGTGCCTGAAGGACATCCAGACCGGCGAATACGCAAAGAGCTTCATCCTCGAGAACAAGGCCGGTGCCCCGACCCTGATCTCGCGCCGTCGCCTGAACGCCGAGCACCAGATCGAAGTGGTGGGCGAGAAGCTGCGCGCGATGATGCCTTGGATCGCGAAAAACAAGATGGTCGATCAGTCGAAGAACTAAGTTCTAACGAGTACATCGGCATCATGCGGGAAGCGCTTGCAAGCGCTCCCCGCGCTCGCCCTAAAAGCTGTCCACATGGACAGCTTTTTTTACGGGCTCACGTGCCCTGGATTGCGAAAAATAAGATGGTCGATCAGTCGAAGAACTATGTTCCAAGACAAGCATCAAAAAAAGCCACCCTCGGGTGGCTTTTTTATTTGGCCGTACTTCAGGGCAGTCTGCGCAGCTGGTCCGCCAGCATCGCGCGCATGATGCTTCCGGTATCGGGCTCGATGGTCAGTCGCAGTTCGGGTTCACGCACCAGCTTCGGCTCGACCACGCCTGCGCGCAGTTGCTCCGGATCGAACTCGATCACCGCCGTGGCGCGCGCGGTATGGTCGGCTTCGCTTGCTGGCGTGCTGCTGTCGAAGCGGTTGTTGATCCGGATACGGTGATCACGGTCGAGGTCTTCCAGCGTGAAGTGCTTGAAGTACATCGTATAACCCACCCGCAGCTTGCCTTCGTCGGTGCGCTGCACCGAAATCCAGAAGCGAGAGGAGGCTTTCTGGTTGTCGTTGTCCGGATCCAGCGACAGGATGGAGAACGGCGCCTGGCCAGCCTTGGCAAGGCTGGTGTGGATGGCCGCGGCCAATCCGTTGCCGCCAGCCTGAAACAGCGCACGGCTGAGGGACTGCCGGATGGCAGGGTCGGGCTCGAAGGTCGTCAGCTGGTCCAGGGCCTTGTTCTCGTCGGGCTTCAACGTCACTGCAGAGGGGCCGGTGCCGAAGCGGAAATGGGTGCGCTGCGCATCTTGCACAAAGACGCTGGCCACGCCCAGTTCGCTGTCGATGTGGCCTTCTTTCAGGCTGTCTTGCAAGAAGTTCAGGTAATCCGTCTTGAAGGCTGCGGTATCGGTCAGTCGTCGCGACCCGTCGCTCATCGCTTCCCATTCATTCGGCCAGCCAGCCGGCAGCGCTGCGGCAATCGCCTCGTTTATCGTGCGCTGCAGGTGCGAGCCCGCCTGTGCCAGCAGCGCGTCCCGGCGCACCGGCATCCTGCCGTTCAGGCGACCGGCCATCAGCGAGATCAGGGGCGCTTCTTCCGGCGACTTGTCTGCATGCAGGCGCAGCCAGGCGATCTCGGTTCTCTGTGCCGCTGACAAGGACTGCAGCTCCGGATCCGTGGCCATCGAGCCGGCCAGCTGGATGATCGCGTCGGCTTCATCGAAGTGCAGGTCGTGGGTCACCATCAGTTGGACGGCATCGCGCGATTCGGCGACGTGCTGGCCGGCGGCATGCACTTCGCTGTAAACCTCCCTGGCCTTGGCCAGCGACAGCCCGTGGTGCATGCGCAGGTAGGCCAGCGGCAGCGCCGGCACATGCTGTCCGGCGATGCTGCCGTCGATGACCATGCGGCCGGCGCTGCCCACGATGTCGATCGCCTCATGCACATTGCTGCCGTAGTTGAGCATCACTTTTTTCAGCGTCCTCGCCGCATTGTCGGCCGTCGACTGGTCCAGTCCGCGGTCCTTCCTCAGGTAGCTGTTCAGGCCCTTTTCCAGCGCTTGCGGCAGGCTGGCCTCGCCGGCCAGATGCTTGCGCACATGGGGGAAGACTGCAGCATTGGCCGGCTGGCCGAAGAAATCGATCTTCTCCAGTGCCGAGGCCAGCGGGTCGGCCGTGTGGGCTTCCTTCAGCGCAGCGATCTCTTCGCTGAAGCGGATGCGCCACGAACTTGGGCGTCCCGGGTGCGCAGGGTCGCTGATTTTGGAGACAAGCTTGTCGAGAATTTGCATGTCTTCGCGGCGCATGCCGTCGCTGAACATCGAGACTTCCTTCGCGAGCTTGTCGAGCACGGCTTCGCGCGCCTTCGCTTGCCAGTTGGTGGGCTTGTAGTCCTTGTCGAGGGTACTCCGGAGCTTGCTGACGGCGCGATTGAACAGGGTGACCACGTCATTGGTGACTTTCACTTCGCCAGACTTGCTGACGCGCAGTGAGTCAGGTTGATGGGCGGCGGACAGGTAGGCGTCCATCGCTTCGACGGCGGATTGACGGGAATTGTCGATATTCATGGAGTGCCTCGTAATCGGGAAAGGGCGCTGCGGCGACGCCCGGCTGGGTTCCATTTCCGAAGAGATACTCTCGGAACATTTTTGGGTGGCCCATATCAGGCAAATGTTCAGGCCGGAATGCTCGATTTCCGGACTGCGACGGGCGGCAGCGATGACAGGTGGCAGGGCGGAAGCCTCCAGCAGGCTCAAGGCGGTTAAAATAGGCGTTTGCTCGAAATTTCTTCTAAGAAAAATATCGGCGCCAAGCCGTTCGTCCCTGGAGTTGCCTTGAATTCATATCCGCATCCGATCATCGCCCGCGAAGGCTGGCCTTTCCTTGGTATCGCTGTCGTCGCGGCACTGGTTGCGACCCAATACCTGGGCGGCTGGTCGTGGCCGTTCTGGGTCATTGCCGTGTTCGTGCTGCAGTTCTTCCGCGACCCGGCGCGCACCATTCCGCAAGACCCGAGAGCTGTGCTGTCGCCGGCGGATGGCCGTATCGTCGTGGTCGAGAAGGCGATGGATCCTTATGCCGGCCGCGAGGCGCTGAAGATCAGCGTGTTCATGAACGTCTTCAACGTCCACTCGAACCGTTCGCCGGTGGACGGCAAGATCGAGAAGGTCGAGTATTTCCCGGGCAAGTTCGTCAACGCCGATCTCGACAAGGCCTCGACCGAGAATGAGCGCAATGCTGTCGTCGTGACCGCCGCCAATGGGGCGACCGTGACCTTCGTGCAGGTGGCCGGCCTCGTGGCCCGTCGCATCCTCTGCTACGTCGGCGCCGGCGATACGCTGGCCCGTGGCCAGCGTTATGGCTTCATCCGTTTCGGTTCGCGCGTCGATGTGTATCTGCCGCTGACCGCCCGCCCGCTGGTGACGGTTGGCGAAAAAGTGTCGGCAACCGAAACTATCCTGGCCGAACTCTGAACCGGCGTCTCGCGCCCGTCATGTTTGCTCAGGTAACATAGGCCCATGCCCATTTTCAGTCATCGCAAGAACAAGGCGAAATCCGCTGCCAAGCCATTTCGCCTGAATCGCCTGCCCCTGCGCCGCAACGCCGAGCCGCACCCCGAAGGGTCGCCGGCGCCGGCGCCGGTGCGCAGCCGTGGCATCTATCTGCTGCCTAACGCTTTCACGACGGCCGCGCTGTTCTGCGGCTTCTACGCGATCGTGATGGCGATGAACCAGCAATTCTCGAATGCGGCTGTCGCGATCTTCGCGGCCATGGTGCTGGATGCGACCGATGGTCGTGTCGCGCGCCTGACCAATACGCAGAGCGAATTCGGCGCCCAGTACGACAGCCTGTCGGACATGGTGTCCTTCGGGGCTGCGCCGGCGCTGATCGTCTATGAATGGGCGCTGCGTGGCATGGGCAAGCTGGGCTGGCTGGCCGCCTTCATCTACTGTGCGGGTGCGGCACTGCGCCTGGCACGCTTCAACACCAATATCGGCGTCGTCGACAAGCGCTTCTTCCAGGGCTTGCCCAGCCCGGCGGCGGCGGCTCTGGTGGCGGGCTTCATCTGGCTGATGGATGACCTGCGCATCGCAGGCGCGGACTTCAACTGGCTTTCCTGGGTCATCACCGTCTATGCGGGCCTGACCATGGTGACCAATGTACCGTTCTACAGCTTCAAGGACGTCAACTACAAGAAGTCGGTGCCGTTCATTGCGATCTTCCTGATCGCACTGATCTTCGTGGCCGTCTCCAGCGATCCGCCCAAGGTGCTGTTCGGCCTGTTCGTGATCTATGGCCTGTCGGGCTATGCCGTCGCTGTCTGGCACTGGGCCAAAGGCAAGCCGGTCAGCATCGTACAGACCGAGCCCGAGCACGGCGACGACAAGTAAGCGGCAAGTGGCCGGCGCATGTGTGGTGCATGCGCGGCGCCCTCGCTGCTACATGGCCATGCAGGAGCCGGTTCGTGGCGTCGGACTTTGATGCTATCGGACTGATAGAAAAGGGGAAGTTGCGCTTTTCTCCAATCCCCCGTATTCTTTTCCCCATGTCAAGCGCCACCCGTTATCCGCAGACCCTCTCCCTCGGCAGCCCGTCCGGCCTGCTGTTGCTGTACCTACTGCGCTGACCGCGCAGATATCCCTATACCCACAATTCGTGTTTCGCCCGGTCCGGCCCTGAGCCAGGACAGGCGAAAATGTATGCAAAATTCTTGAATGCCCAGGAGCCCAGGATGGCTGATTCGAACAAACTCATCATTTTTGATACCACGTTGCGCGATGGCGAGCAGTCGCCCGGCGCCTCGATGACCCGCGACGAAAAGATCCGCATCGCGCGCCAGCTCGAGCGCCTGAAGGTCGACGTGATCGAAGCCGGTTTTGCGGCATCGTCGCCGGGCGACTTCGAGGCCATCAAGGCCATCGCCGGCACCATCAAGGATTCCATCGTTTGCTCGCTGTCGCGTGCGAACGACCGCGACATCGCGCGCGCTGCCGAGGCGCTGGCCGCCGCGCCGCGCAAGCGCATCCATACCTTCATCGCGACCTCGCCGCTGCACATGGAAAAGAAGCTGCGGATGTCGCCTGACCAGGTGTACGAGCAGGCGCGCCTCGCAGTGCGCTTCGCGCGCAAGTTCACCGATGACGTCGAGTTCAGCCCGGAAGACGGCAGCCGCTCGGACATCGACTTCCTCTGCCGCGTGCTCGAGGGCGTGATCGACGAAGGCGCGACCACGATCAACTTCGCCGATACCGTCGGCTATGGCGTGCCCGAGCTCTACGGCAATATGCTGAAGACCCTGCGCGAGCGCATCCCGAATTCGGACAAGGCGGTCTGGTCGGTGCACTGCCATAACGATCTCGGCATGGCCGTGGCCAACTCGCTGGCCGGCGTGATGATCGGCGGCGCGCGCCAGGTCGAGTGCACCATCAATGGCCTCGGCGAGCGTGCCGGCAATACGGCGCTCGAAGAGATCGTGATGGCCGTGCGCACCCGCAAGGACCATTTCAATCTGGATGTGGGTATCGACACCACCCAGATCGTGCCGACCTCGAAGCTGGTTGCACAAATCACCGGTTTTGCGGTGCAGCCGAACAAGGCCGTGGTCGGCGCGAATGCTTTCGCGCATGCTTCCGGCATCCATCAGGACGGCATCCTGAAGGCGCGCGACACCTACGAGATCATGCGCGCCGAAGACGTGGGCTGGACGGCGAACAAGATCGTGCTCGGCAAACTCTCGGGCCGCAATGCATTCAAGCAGCGCCTTGAAGAGCTGGGCGTTGAGCTTGATTCCGAAGCCGAGATCAATGCCGCGTTCGCGCGCTTCAAGGAACTGGCCGACCGCAAGTCCGAGATCTTCGACGAAGACATCATGGCGCTGGTATCGGACGAGCAGCAGTCGCACGAGAAGGAGCACTTCAACTTCGTGTCGCTGTCGCAGCAGTCCGAGACCGGCGAGAAGCCCAAGGCGCGCGTGACCTTCTCGGAAGCGGGCAAGGAAGTCACCTGCAATGGCGAGGGCAATGGCCCGGTCGATGCGATCGTGAACGCGATCGAATCGCACACGCAGAGTGGTGCCGAACTGATGCTGTTCTCGGTGAATGCGATCACCACCGGTACCCAGTCGCAGGGTGAGGTGACGATGCGCTTGTCGAAGAGTGGCCGTATCGTGAACGGCGTCGGCGCCGACCTCGATATCGTCGTCGCTTCGGCCAAGGCGTATCTGTCGGCCCTCAACAAGCTGCACTCGAAAGTCGAGAAGCTGAATCCGCAGCTGTAAGCGGCAGGGGGCGCGGGGGCAGCAGCAACGTTAGCGTGTCAGCGTCAGCGGCGCGACGAGTGCCGCTGCTGCCTGTCACCGGGCTGAAAGCATGGCCGGGTGAACAGTGGTGCAAAGAATCCCAGCGATAAAAAAAGGCCGTGCATTGCGCACGGCCTTTTTTACGGGCACCCCGCAGAGGGGGAGACTCGGGATGCCCGGACAGGGTCGACCGGCGGCGGACCTCCGGTCGTCATGCCTGTTTGGCGCCGTGTTGCCGACGCCTTGCTGCTGATGTCTTGCCGGCCTTACTGAATGGTCAGCAGCTTGCTCTGTGCTGCCTGTTTTTTCGGCAGCGTCAGGGTCAGCACGCCATGCTCGAGCTTGGCCACGGCCTCGGCATCGTCGAGCTCGCTCGGCAGTTCGAAGCTGCGCGAGTACTTGCGGATCACGCGCTCGGCATGCATGACAGTTTCGCCTTCCTTGCGCTCGGTTTCGCGCCTGACCTCGGCTTCGATGGTCACGCGGTTGCCGTCGACGGCGACTTTCAGGTCTTGCTTGGTCACGCCGGGCAGGTCGGCCTCGACCTGATAGCCGGTCTCGTTCTCGACCACATCAATGCGCGGGCTGAAAGCGCCTGCTTCGCGCGCGGCCTCGGCGGCCGGCGAGGCGAGTTCTTCGAGCATGGTTTCGAACAGGTTGCCGAACAGGGTGGGACGCAGGCCGCCAGCGAACGGATAGCCATTACGATTGCGCAGGATCAGGTTCATGGTTTCCTCCTAAGAAATTGGTTTGGGGTGCGCCCGACGGGTGGCAGCCCCGATGTCCTGAAAATAGGGCGGGCGCTTCGGATTTCAAGGGGGAGGCGACGAAGCGCGTGAGGTTTTTATTTTGTTAATTTCTGACGCCGGCAGCGGCCTTGGCGAACGCTGAGGGGGCCGGTCGAGCAGCGGGTTTGTCCCAGGGTGTCGAATGAGCTATAATCCCGCCTTGGCTGAAATAGCCAAATTTTTAATCGTCGTCACGGTACCAGGGGCTGCAGTCAAGCTGACTCCCGGCACCGCATGTGAAAGGTAAGAAAATGTCTGTTACTAAAGAAAGCAAAGCCGCCGTTATCGCGGCCAACGCCCGCGGTCAAAACGATACCGGCTCTCCTGAAGTTCAGGTTGCGCTGCTGACCGCACGTATCAACGACCTCAACGGCCACTTCAAGGCCCACGCGAAGGATCATCACTCCCGTCGTGGCCTGATCATGATGGTTAACCGTCGCAAGAGCCTGCTGGCTTACCTGAAGCGCACGGATGCTGACCGTTATCGTGCCCTGATCGAGAAACTGGGCCTGCGCAAGTAATTCTTGCCCGCGCCTCGACGCCAAATGCCTGTATCAGCCAGCTGATGCGGGCATTTCGTTTTTTGAGCGTCGCTTGATTCAAGCCAATTGAGTCGTTGTAAGCAGTAAGGCGGTGGTCCGAAATGACATGCCGCCCGTGGTGAGGTGAACGACAGCGCCTGAAAATCTGTCGGCAAAACTAGAAAGGAATTACCCGATGTTCAATAAAGTCACGAAGACCTTCCAGTACGGTCAACACACCGTCACGCTGGAAACCGGCGAGATCGCTCGCCAGGCCTCGGGCGCCGTCATGGTGTCGGTGGAAGACACCGTCATCCTCGCGACCGTCGTCGCCAGGAAAGAAGCCAAGCCGGGCCAGGACTTCTTCCCGCTGACCGTCGATTACGTTGAAAAGACTTACGCTGCCGGCCGCATCCCCGGTGGCTTCTTCAAGCGCGAAGGCCGCCCGTCCGAGAAAGAGACGCTGACCTCGCGCCTGATCGATCGCCCGATCCGCCCGCTGTTCCCGGAAGGCTACCTGAACGAAGTGCAGGTCATCATCCACGTGCTGTCCGTGAACCCGGAAATCGATCCGGACATCCCGGCCATGATCGGTGCATCGGCTGCGCTGTGCGTCGCCGGCATCCCGTTCAACGGCCCGATCGGCGCAGCGCGCGTCGGCTACATCGATGGCCAGTACGTGCTGAACCCGAGCGTGTCGCAACTGCCGCAATCGGCCATGGACCTGGTGGTCGCCGGTACTGAAGCGGCAGTGCTGATGGTGGAATCGGAAGCCAAGGAACTGTCGGAAGAAGTGATGCTGGGCGCCGTCGTGTTCGGCCACACCCAGATGAAGGCTGTCATCGACGCCATCCATGAGTTGGTGCGTGACGGCGGCAAGCCGGAAGTCCAGTGGAGCCCGGCACCGAAGAACGAAGCCCTGATCGCCCGCGTCACCGCACTGGCCGAAGGCCCGCTGCGCGATGCATTCGCGACCAAGGAAAAGCAGGCGCGTACCGACAAGCTGCGCGTCGTCAGCAGCGAAGTGATGGCCAAGCTGGCTGAAGAAGCCGCTGCTGCCGGCACCGATGCACCGAACGCCGCCGAAGTCGGCGACATCATGTTCGGCCTCGAGTCGACCATCGTGCGTTCGCAGATCCTCAATGGCGAGCCGCGTATCGATGGCCGCGACACCCGCACCGTGCGCCCGATCTCGATCCGTTCGTCGGTGCTGCCGCGTACCCACGGTTCGGCGCTGTTCACCCGTGGCGAGACCCAGGCACTGGTGGTGGCTACCCTCGGTACTGCACGCGATGAGCAAAAGATCGACGCGCTGACCGGCGAGTACAGCGATCGCTTCATGCTCCACTACAACATGCCTCCGTTCGCTACCGGCGAAACCGGCCGCGTCGGTTCGCCGAAGCGTCGTGAGATCGGCCACGGCCGTCTCGCCAAGCGCGCGCTGATCGCTGCACTGCCGGCCGCTGACGAGTTCAGCTACTCGCTGCGCCTGGTGTCGGAGATCACCGAATCGAACGGTTCGTCGTCGATGGCGTCGGTGTGCGGCGGCAGCCTCGCGCTGATGGATGCTGGCGTCCCGATGAAGGCGCATGTCGCCGGCATCGCGATGGGCCTGATCAAGGAAGGCAACAAGTTCGCCGTGCTGTCCGATATCCTCGGTGATGAAGATCACCTGGGTGACATGGACTTCAAGGTGGCTGGCACTGCCGCTGGCATCACCGCGCTGCAGATGGACATCAAGATCCAGGGCATCACCAAGGAAATCATGCAGGTCGCCCTCGCGCAAGCGAAGGAAGGTCGTGCACACATCCTCGGCAAGATGCAGGAAGCGATGCCGCACGGCCGCACCGAGCTGTCGAGCTTCGCACCGCGCCTGATCACCATCAAGATCAACCCGGAAAAGATCCGTGATGTGATCGGCAAGGGCGGCGCAGTCATTCGCGCGCTGACCGAAGAGACCGGCACCCAGATCGACATCACCGACGAAGGTGTGGTCACCATCGCTTCGGTCGACGCTGCTGCCGGCCAGGAAGCCAAGCGCCGCATCGAAGAGCTGACCGCATCGGTCGAAGTGGGCAAGATCTACGACGGCGTCGTGCTCAAGCTGCTCGACTTCGGCGCGATCGTCCAGGTCATGCCGGGCAAGGACGGCCTGCTGCACATCAGCCAGATCGCCAACGAGCGTGTGAACGCCGTTGCTGATTACCTGACGGAAGGCCAGCACGTTCGCGTCAAGGTCCTCGAGACCGATGACCGTGGCCGCCTGAAGCTGTCGATGAAGGCAGCGGCTGCCGAAGACGCAGGCGAAGTCGCCCAGCAGCAGTAAGCTGGCGTGGTGAGTTTCACCACCTGAAGCAACAAGAAAAGGCCGCCCCTGTGGGCGGCCTTTTTGCCAATAAAAATATCAACAGGAGACCCCATGCGTGCCATTGAAATCATCCAGCCCGGCGGCCCCGAAGTTCTGAAGCTCGGCGAGCGCCCGATGCCGGTGCTGAAGGCTGGCGAAGTCATGATCAAGGTGCATGCCGCCGGCGTGAACCGCCCCGATGTGCTGCAGCGTACCGGCAACTACCCGGTGCCGCCCGGCGCGTCCGACATCCCGGGGCTGGAAGTGGCGGGCGAGATCGTCGACGGCGACCTTGGTCAGTCCGGGTTCAAGAAAGGCGACATGGTGTGCGCGCTGGTGCAGGGCGGCGGCTATGCCGAATACTGCGCCGCTCCCATCGAGCAATGCCTGCCGGTGCCCAAAGGCTGGACCGCGCTGCAGGCGGCCTCCTTGCCCGAGACCTTCTTCACTGTCTACAGCAATGTGTTCGAGCGCGCGAAGCTCGCACCCGGCGAAACCCTGCTGGTGCAGGGCGGCACCTCCGGCATTGGCGTGACCGCGATCCAGATCGCCACCGCCCTCGGCCATCGCGTCTTCGCCACTGCCGGTACCGACGACAAGTGCCGCGCCTGCGAGAGCCTCGGCGCCGAGCGTGGCATCAACTACAAGACCGAGGATTTCGTCGAGGTCGTGAAGTCGCTGACCGACGGCAAGGGCGTCAATGTCGCCATCGACATGGTGGCCGGCAGCTATGTGAACCGTGAGATCCAGTGCCTGGCGGACGATGGCCGGCTGGTGGTCATCGCGCTGCTCGGCGGTGCGAAAGGCGAGGTCAATTTCGGCGAGATCATGCGCCGCCGGCTGACCGTCACCGGCTCCACGCTGCGCCCGCGTCCAGTCGCATTCAAGCACGATATTGCGCAGAAGCTGCGCGCCAGGATCTGGCCGCTGCTCGAGTCCGGCGCCATCAAGCCGGTGATCTTCAAGAGCTTCCCGCTGGCACAGGCCTCGGATGCGCATGCGCTGATGGAAACCAGTACGCATATTGGCAAGATCATGCTCGACGTGGCCTAAGTTACCCAAGTTGCCTGATCGGCATCGGTGGCTTCGATGGCATGCGTCGTCGGGCGTAACAGTCGGGCGTAATAGTCGACACTTGCCATGATAAAATCGCAGGTTTTGTGTCGTCCCGCAGATTCGCTCTGCTTCATTACGTGATTGGCAATAGCATGCGCCGTAAACTCATCGCCGGTAACTGGAAAATGAATGGCAGCCTCGCAGGCAATGCGACGCTGCTCGAAGGCATCCGTGCCGGCGCTGCAAACCTGAACGCCGACCTCGCCGTTTGCGTGCCCGCGCCTTACCTGGCGCAGGCACAAGCTGCGCTGGCTGGCTCGGCCATCGGCTGGGGTGCTCAGGATGTGTCCGTACATGAGTCCGGCGCCTATACCGGCGAAGTGTCGGTCAGCATGCTGAAAGACTTCGGCTGCCGCTATGCGATCGTTGGCCACTCGGAGCGCCGCAGCTATCACGGCGAGAGCGACGAGCTGGTCGCCCAGAAGGCCGTGCGGGCGCTGGCCGCTGGCCTGGTGCCGATCGTTTGCGTTGGTGAAACGCTGGAAGAGCGTGAGCAGGGCCAGACTGATGCCGTCGTCACGCGTCAGCTGAAGGCTGTGCTTGACGCAGTCGGTGCGCAGCTATCGGGCATCGTCATCGCCTATGAGCCGGTATGGGCGATTGGTACCGGCAAGACAGCAACGCCGGCGATGGCGCAGCAAGTGCATGAACTGATCCGTGCCAATCTTGCCCAACGCGATGCGTCGGCAGCGGCGACGGTCAACATCCTGTACGGCGGCAGCATGAAGCCGGATAACGCGAAAGAACTGCTGGCGATGGCTGACATCGACGGCGGCCTGATCGGCGGTGCGGCGTTGAAAGCGGCGGACTTCCTCGCGATCGCGCAGGCAGCTTGAATAACGTAATCACCATCAGACAAACAACCCATTCATCTATCGTCAACGGAAACTGAGTGACATGAACTCCTTATTTGCAATCGTGATCGTGGTCCAGGTCGTAGCAGCTCTCGTGATCATCGGCCTGGTGCTGCTCCAGCATGGCAAGGGCGCCGACATGGGCGCGGCCTTCGGTTCCGGCGCTTCCGGCAGCCTGTTCGGCGCCAGCGGCTCGTCGAATTTCCTGTCGCGCTCGACCGGCATCGCTGCGGCGGTGTTCTTCGTCGCGACGCTCGCGCTGTCCTTCATCAGCAGCCGTCCGAACAGCGGCATCGGTGGTGCAGGCGTGATGGAGCAGGCACCGGCCGCGGCCAAGACCGATGCAGCTCCGGCAGCACCGAATGCGCCTGCTGCAGCGACTGCACCGGCTGCGTCCGCAGCGCCGGCAGCGCCGGCAGGCAAATCGAGCGAGATCCCGAAATAAATTTGCGAAATAAATTCGCGATCAGCCGATTCGATAGCAGTTTTGTAGCGCACGCTGCCAAAACTGCATTGAGTCAGGCCATCAAAGCAGGTTAAAATAGCGTGCTTTGGCCGACGTGGTGAAATTGGTAGACACGCTATCTTGAGGGGGTAGTGGCGCAAGCTGTGCGAGTTCGAGTCTCGCCGTCGGCACCAAAACAAAACAGTACGGACAGTAAGAGAATCTGTCTGAAAGCCTACGAAACCGCAGGGATTTAACGAGGTTTCTTCTTGGTAAAATCAGCATCAGAATTTGATGCAGGCTTTCAAACAGGTTCTTGGCGAGCCAGCGCGGGGATGCCCTTCGCTGGCTTTTTGACGAAATGGCAGAAGTTGCCGTTTTGGTTCCATGCTTGATTTGTCATTTTGAGAATCAAGAATGAAGCCTTGAGCAGAATGAGCGACGCGAAGCGTCGCGGTCGCTGGCAAGGCGCGCCGACGAAGACAGTACGTCGGTACGGCGAGTCGGTGCAACGCCGCCAGCGGCTTTCTGTTCATGGCGTACTTGTACTGAGATCATTGTGAACCTCGAAAACTACCTTCCGGTACTGCTGTTCATCGGCGTTGGTATCGCAGTAGGTGTGGCGCCCCAGATCCTGGGCCGCTTGCTCGCTCCTCATCGTCCTGATGCGGAGAAAAATTCCGCGTACGAATGTGGCTTCGAAGCTTTCGAAGATGCGCGCATGAAATACGACGTGCGCTACTACCTCGTCGCCATCCTTTTCATTCTGTTCGATCTTGAAGTGGCCTTCCTCGTCCCTTGGGCTGTCGCGATGAGCGATGTCGGCCTGCTGGGCTTCTGGGCCATGATGATCTTCCTCGGCGTGCTGGTCGTGGGCCTGATCTTCGAATGGAAAAAAGGCGCTCTGGACTGGGAATGACCGATGGCGATTGAAGGCATACTCAACGAAGGCTTTGTCACCACGACAGCCGACAAACTGATCAACTGGACCCGTACTGGGTCGATGTGGCCGATGACCTTTGGTCTCGCCTGCTGTGCCGTCGAAATGATGCACGCCGGCGCATCGCGCTATGACCTCGACCGCTTCGGCGTCGTGTTCCGTCCGTCGCCGCGTCAGTCCGACGTGATGATCGTCGCCGGTACGCTGTGCAACAAGATGGCACCGGCGCTGCGCAAGGTCTACGACCAGATGGCCGAGCCGCGCTGGGTGATCTCGATGGGTTCGTGTGCGAACGGCGGTGGCTATTACCACTACTCGTATTCGGTGGTGCGTGGTTGCGACCGTATCGTGCCGGTCGACATCTATGTGCCCGGTTGCCCGCCGACTGCGGAAGCGCTGCTGTACGGGATCATGCAGCTGCAGAACAAGATCCGCCGCACCAATACCATTGCCCGTTGAGCCGGGCCGCCGCCATGACGACCAAACTCGAAACCCTGACGTCGGCTGTGCAGCAATGCCTCGGCGACAGGCTGCAATCCTTCAAGACCGAGCTCGGCGAACTGACCATCGAGGTCAAGGCAGCCGACTACTACGCCGTGATGCAAACGCTGCGCGACAGCGAGGCCACGCATTTCGAGCAGCTGATTGACCTGTGCGGTGTCGACTATTCGACCTGGGGTGACGGCGCCTGGGACGGCGCGCGCTTCGCAGTCGTATCGCACCTGACCTCGGTGAAGCACAACTGGCGCATCCGCGTGCGCACCTTTGCGCCCGATGATGACCTGCCCATCGTGGCCTCCGTATCGCCGCTGTGGAATACCGCCAACTGGTTCGAACGCGAAGCCTTCGACCTGTTCGGCATCCTGTTTGAAGGCCATGACGACCTGCGCCGCATCCTGACCGACTATGGCTTCATCGGCCATCCGTTCCGCAAGGACTTCCCGGTCAGCGGCTATGTCGAGATGCGCTACGACCCGGAACAGAAACGCGTGATCTACCAACCCGTGACCATCGAGCCGCGCGAGAACGTGCCGCGCGTGATTCGCGAAGAAAATTACGGGGTCCGATAAGCCATGGCAGAGATCAAGAACTACACCCTGAACTTCGGCCCGCAGCACCCCGCAGCCCATGGTGTGCTGCGCCTCGTGCTGGAGCTCGACGGCGAAGTCATCCAGCGCGCCGACCCGCACATCGGCCTGCTGCATCGCGCGACCGAGAAATTGGCCGAGACCCGCACCTTCCTGCAGTCGGTGCCGTACATGGATCGCCTCGACTACGTGTCGATGATGTGCAACGAGCACGCGTACGTGATGGCGATCGAGAAGCTGCTCGGCGTTGAAGTGCCGCTGCGCGCGCAATACATCCGCGTGATGTTCGACGAGATCACGCGCCTGCTGAACCACCTGCTGTGGCTGGGTGCGCATGCGCTCGACGTCGGCGCGATGGGCGTGTTCCTGTATGCGTTCCGCGAGCGCGAAGACCTGATGGATTGCTACGAAGCGGTGTCGGGCGCGCGCCTGCATGCGGCGTACTACCGTCCGGGTGGCGTCTACCGCGACCTGCCGGACAGCATGCCGCAGTACAAGGCTTCGCTGCTGCGCAACGACAAGGCGATGGCCAGGCTCAACGAGAACCGCCAGGGCTCGCTGCTGGACTTCATCGAAGACTTCACCAAGCGTTTCCCGACCTATGTCGATGAATACGAAACCCTGCTGACCGACAACCGTATCTGGAAGCAGCGTCTGGTCGGTATTGGCGTTGTGTCGCCCGAGCGCGCGCTGGCCATGGGCTTTACCGGCCCGATGCTGCGCGGATCCGGCATCGAGTGGGATTTGCGCAAGAAGCAGCCGTACGAAGTCTATGACCTGCTGGACTTTGACATTCCGGTCGGCGTGAACGGCGATTGCTACGACCGCTACCTGGTGCGTATCGAAGAAATGCGCCAGTCGAACCGCATCATCAAGCAGTGCGTCGAATGGCTGCGCAACAACCCGGGCCCGGTCATGACCGACAACCACAAGGTGGCCCCGCCGTCGCGCGTTGACATGAAGACCAACATGGAAGAGCTGATCCACCATTTCAAGCTCTTCACCGAAGGTTTCCATGTGCCGGTCGGCGAGACCTATGCCGGCATCGAGCACCCGAAGGGCGAGTTCGGCATCTACCTGATGTCCGATGGCGCCAACAAGCCTTACCGCCTGAAGATACGCGCGCCGGGCTTTGCGCACCTCGAAGGACTGAACGAGATGGCGAAAGGGCACATGATTGCCGACGCCGTCACCATCATCGGCACGCAAGACATCGTGTTCGGCGAGATCGATCGCTGATCGCGGAGAGCCATTGGACCGGATAAAAATACGAGCAGGAAGCCAGCAATGCTGTTAACTCCCGAGGCCTACCAGAAAATCGATCGCGAACTTGCGAAGTTCCCGGCAGACCAGCGCCAGTCGGCGGTGATGGCCGCGCTCGCGATCGCGCAGACCGAAAAAGGCTGGCTGTCGACCGACGTCATGCAGGACATCGCCGACTACATCGGCATGCCAGCGATTGCCGTGCAGGAGGTCGCGACCTTCTACACGATGTACAACACCAAGCCGGTCGGCAAATTCAAGCTGACGATCTGCACCAACCTGCCGTGCCAGCTGACCAATGGCGACCGCGCTGCGAATTACCTGAAGCAGAAGCTGGGCATCGGTTTCAACGAGACCACGGCCGACGGCCTGTTCACGCTGAAAGAGGGCGAGTGCATGGGTGCCTGCGGCGATTCGCCGGTGATGCTGGTGAATAACACGCGCATGTGCAGCTTCATGTCGGATGAAAAGATCGATGCCCTGCTGGAGGAGCTGAAAAAATGACTTGCCTCCACGACCGCCATATCAAGCCGCTGATCCTGGCCGGCCTCGACGGCAACAACTGGCGCCTGGCCGACTACGAGAAGCGCGGCGGCTATCAGGCGCTGCGCCGCATCCTGTCCGAGAACATCCCGGCAGACCAGATCATCGCCGACCTGAAGGCTTCGGCGCTGCGCGGCCGCGGCGGCGCCGGTTTCCCGACCGGCCTGAAGTGGAGCTTCATTCCGCGTACCTTCCCGGGCCAGAAGTACCTGGTCTGCAATTCGGACGAAGGCGAGCCAGGCACATTCAAGGATCGTGACATCCTGCGCTACAACCCGCATGCGGTGATCGAGGGCATGGCCATCGGCGCGTACACGATGGGCATCACGGCCGGCTACAACTACATCCACGGCGAAGTCTGGGAAATCTACGAGCGCTTCGAAGAGGCGCTGGAAGAGGCGCGCGCCGCTGGCCTCTTGGGCAACAACATCCTCGGTTCCAATTTCTCGTTCCAGCTGAACGCTTTCCATGGCTATGGCGCGTACATCTGCGGTGAAGAGACCGCGCTGCTGGAATCGATCGAAGGCAAGAAGGGCCAGCCGCGCTTCAAGCCGCCGTTCCCGGCCAGCTTCGGCCTGTACGGCAAGCCGACCACGGTCAACAACACCGAAACCTTTGCGTCGGTGCCTTTCATCCTGAGCATAGGCGCCGAGGCTTACCACCAGATCGGCAAGCCGAACAATGGCGGCACCAAGATCTTCTCGGTGTCGGGCGATGTCGCCCGGCCGGGCAATTACGAAGTGCCGCTGGGCACGCCGTTCGCGACCCTGCTCGAACTGGCCGGCGGCATGCGCGACGGTCGCAAGATCAAGGGCGTAATCCCGGGCGGTTCATCGATGCCGGTGATCCGCGGCGACCTGATGATGCAGACCGACATGGATTACGACTCGATCGCGAAAGCCGGCTCGATGCTGGGCTCGGGCGCGGTGATCGTGATGAACGAAGACCGCTGCATGGTCAAGTCGCTGCTGCGCCTGTCGTATTTCTATTTCGAAGAATCCTGCGGCCAGTGCACGCCGTGCCGTGAGGGCACCGGCTGGCTGTACCGGATGGTTCATCGCATCGAGCATGGCGAAGGCCGTCCGGAAGATCTGGACACGCTGCTGCAGGTCTGCGACGGCATCCAGGGCCGCACGATCTGCGCGCTGGGCGACGCGGCGGCGATGCCGGTGCGCGCGATGATCAAGAACTTTACCGATGAATTCGCGTACCACATCGAGCACAAGCGATGCATGGTGCCGACCTACATCTGACGCAACGAACATACATCTGACGAACCCTGAGCGCGACATGCGTGTGACGCAACAGCGACCAACAGCGAACTGACAGCGGAACATAAGCGCGAGCCAAGGACCGGAACAAACATGGTTGAGATCGAGATAGACGGAAAAAAAGTCGAGGCGCAGGAAGGCAGCATGGTGCTGGACGCTGCCAACCGCGTCGGCACTTACATTCCGCATTTCTGCTATCACAAGAAGCTGTCGATCGCGGCCAACTGCCGCATGTGCCTGGTCGAGGTCGAGAAGGCCCCCAAACCGGTGCCGGCCTGCGCGACCCCGGTGGTGCAGGGCATGATCGTGCGCACCCACAGCGACAAGGCGGTGAAGGCGCAGAAGGACGTGATGCAGTTCCTGCTGATTAACCATCCGCTGGATTGCCCGATCTGTGACCAGGGCGGCGAATGCCAGTTGCAGGATCTCGCCGTGGGTTATGGCGCCTCGTCGTCGCGCTACCACGAAGAAAAGCGTGTCGTGCATCCGAAGGAAGTCGGTCCGCTGATCTCGATGAAAGAGATGAGCCGCTGCATCCACTGCACCCGTTGCGTGCGCTTCGGCCAGGAAGTGGCCGGCGTGATGGAATTCGGCATGATCGGACGCGGCGAGCATTCGGAAATCTCGACCTTCGTGAACCAGAGCGTCGAGTCCGAACTGTCGGGCAACATGATCGACCTGTGCCCGGTCGGTGCGCTGACCTCGAAGCCTTTCCGTTACAGCGCCCGTACCTGGGAACTGTCGCGCCGCAAGTCGGTGAGCCCGCATGACAGCCTCGGCTCCAACCTGATCGTTCAAGTCAAGAACGGCACCGTGATGCGCGTGCTGCCGCTGGAAAACGAAGCCATCAATGAATGCTGGCTGTCGGATCGCGATCGCTTCTCGTATGAAGGCTTGAACAGCGACGAGCGCCTCAAGGTGCCGATGATCAAGCAGGGCGGCGAGTGGAAAGAAGTCGACTGGCAGACGGCGCTCGAATATGTCGCACACGGCCTGCGCACCATCCGCCATGAACATGGCGCCGACGCGCTCGCCGGTCTCGCCGCGCCGATGGCGACGCTGGAAGAAATGACGCTGCTCGCCAAGCTCGTGCGCGGCATGGGTTCCGAGAACGTGGACTTCCGCCTGCGTCAGTCTGCCGCGGTGAAGGACGCGAACTTCACGCCCTGGCTGGGCATGAGCATCGAGGACTTCGCCAAGCTCAAGCGCGTGTTCGTGGTCGGCTCCTTCCTGCGCCGCGATCACCCGCTGCTGGCAGCGAAGCTGCGCGGTGCGATCCACCGCGGCACCAAGCTGTCGCTGCTGAATGCGACCGACGATGACCAGCTGATGGCCATCGCCAACAAGCTGATCGCCGCACCGTCGGACTGGCTGGCCCAGCTCGGCGAAGTCGCCGTCGCGATCGCACAGGCCAAGAACATCGCCGCGCCGGCTGAGTTCGCGCAACTGCAGCCGTCGGCAACGGCCAAGCAAATCGCCACCAGCCTGCTGTCGGGCGAGCCGCGCGCCATTTTCCTCGGCAATGCCGCTGTCCAGCATCCGCAGGCAGCGCAGCTGCACGCGGTCGCGCAGTGGATCGCCCAGAACACCGACGCCGGCTTCGGCTACCTGACCGAAGGCGCGAACACGGTCGGCGGCTACCTGGCCAAGGCACTGCCGGCCACCGGCGCCGTCGCACAAGATTTCTTCGCGCAGCCGCGCAAGGCTTACCTGCTGGTGCACGCCGAGCCGCAGCTCGATTGCGCGAACCCGGCCGAAGCGAAGGCTGCGCTCGACAAGGCCGAGATGGTGGTCGTGATGTCGCCGTTCAAGCATGGCATGGACTACGCCGATGTACTGCTGCCGATCTCGCCCTTCAGCGAGACCTCGGGCACCTTCGTCAACGCCGAAGGCCGTGCGCAAGGCTTCAATGGCAGCGTCAAGGCGCTGGGCGACACGCGTCCGGGCTGGAAGGTGCTGCGCGTGCTTGGCAACCTGCTTTCCCTCGGCGGTTTCGAGCAGGACAGCTCGGAGCAGGTGCGCAAGGAAGTGCTGGGCACCGACAAGCTCGATGGTCTCGACCTGACGTCGCGCCTGAACAATCTCGTCAAGCAGTCGCTGCCTGCGATTCCGGGCAAGAGCGAATCATTGCAACGCGTCGCTGACGTGCCGACCTATTTCACCGATGCGATCGTGCGCCGTGCCGCCTCGCTGCAGCAGACCAGGTCGGCGCAAGAGCCGCGTGCGGTGCTGCCGCCGGCCGTCGCTGCGCAGCTCGGCGTGCTGGAAGGCGCGACCGTGCGCGTGAAGCAGGGCGCGGCATCGGCCGTGATGGCCTGCGTGATCGACAAGACCCTGCCGGCCAACGTCGTGCGCGTCGCAGCCGGCCATCCGGCAACGGCCACACTCGGTGCCATGTTCGGCGCCATCTCGGTGGAGAAAGCCTGATGGACCTGCTGAACCAGTTCACCGCTTTCGGCGAAGGCCTGCTGGGTCCGCTGTGGCCCATCGTCTGGAACCTGATCAAGATCGTGGTCGTCGTGCTGCCGCTGATGGGCTGCGTGGCCTATCTCACGCTGTGGGAGCGCAAGATGATCGGCTGGATGCATATCCGTCTGGGGCCCAACCGCGTCGGCCCGGCTGGTTTGCTGCAGCCGATCGCCGATGCACTGAAGCTGCTGCTGAAAGAAATCATCGTGCCGGCCAAGGCTTCGAAAGGCCTGTTCGTGCTGGCGCCGGTGATGACCATCATGCCGGCACTGGCCGCGTGGGCGGTGGTGCCGTTCGGCCCGGAGATGGCGCTGGCGAATGTGAACGCCGGCCTGCTGTTCCTGATGGCGATCACCTCGCTGGAAGTGTATGGCGTGATTGTCGCCGGCTGGGCGTCGAACTCCAAGTACGCCTTCCTCGGTGCGATGCGCGCTTCCGCGCAGATGGTGTCGTATGAAATCGCGATGGGCTTCGTGCTGGTCATCGTGCTGATGGTGTCGGGTAGCCTGAACCTGTCGGCCATCGTCGCCGGCCAGACGCGCGGCATGGGCGCCGACCTGGGGCTGAACTTCCTGTCCTGGAACTGGTTGCCGCTGCTGCCGATGTTTGGCGTCTACATCATCTCCGGCATTGCCGAGACCGCGCGCCATCCGTTCGACGTGGTCGAGGGCGAGTCCGAGATCGTCGCCGGCCACATGGTCGAGTACTCGGGCATGTCGTTCGCGATGTTCTTCCTCGCCGAATACGCGAACATGATCCTGATCTCGATGCTGGCCACGCTGATGTTCCTCGGTGGCTGGAGCGCGCCGCTGGCGTTGCTGGACTTCGTCCCGGGCTGGATCTGGCTCGGCATCAAGACCTTCTGCGTGGTCTCGATCTTCATCTGGGTGCGCGCGTCTTTCCCGCGCTACCGCTATGACCAGATCATGCGCCTGGGCTGGAAAGTCTTCATCCCGCTGACCGTCGTCTATCTGGTCGTGGTCGCGGTCTGGATGCAGACCCCGTGGAATATCTGGAAGTAAGGGACGCGAACACCATGGAAGCGATCAAGGACTTTTTCAGCAGCCTGATGCTGCGCGAGCTCTTCAAGGGTCTCGCGCTGACCGGCCGCTACATGTTCGCGCGCAAGATTACCGTGCAATTCCCGGAAGAGAAGACCCCGATGTCACCGCGCTTCCGCGGCCTGCACGCACTGCGCCGTTATCCGAATGGCGAAGAGCGCTGCATCGCCTGCAAGCTGTGCGAAGCGGTGTGCCCGGCGCTGGCGATCAGCATCGAATCCGAGCAGCGCGACGACGGCACCCGCCGCACCACGCGCTATGACATCGACCTGACCAAGTGCATTTTCTGCGGCTTCTGCGAAGAGTCGTGCCCGGTCGATTCCATCGTCGAGACCCATGTGCTCGAGTACCACGGCGAAAAGCGCGGCGACCTGTACTACACGAAAGAGATGCTGCTGGCCGTCGGCGACCGCTACGAGCCCGAGATCGCCGCCGCCCGTGCCGCTGACGCACGCTACCGCTAATCACGACACCGAGCGCAAGCCAGACGACGAGCCCGCCACCCGGACACCACCATGGATTTCACCACCTTTCTTTTCTACGCCTTTTCGCTGCTGCTGGTCGGCGCCGCGCTGAAGGTCATCACCGACCGCAACCCGGTGCATGCGGCGCTGTACCTGATCCTGTCGTTCTGCTCGGCAGCGGCGATCTGGATGCTGCTGAAAGCCGAGTTCCTGGCGATCGTGCTGGTGCTGGTCTATGTCGGCGCGGTGATGGTGCTGTTCCTGTTCGTGGTGATGATGCTCGACATTGACATGGCCAAGCTGCGCGCCGGCTTCTGGGGTCATCTGCCGCTGGCAGCCACCATTGGCGTACTGGTCGCCATCGAGATTGCTGCGGTGATGACGAATGCCTTCATGGTGGGCGAAGCCCAGCCGGCCGGCGCCTCGATCGGCGACACCCGCGAGCTGGGCAAGCTGATCTACACCGAATACCTGTACGCCTTCGAGATCGCCGCCGTGATCCTGCTGGCGGCGATGGTCGCCGCGGTCGGACTGACCCTGCGCCGCCGCAAGGACACCAAGTACTTCGACCCGGGCCTGGCCGTGAAGGTCCAGCGCAATGACCGCGTGCGCATCGTCAGCATGCCGGCCGAATCGGCGCGCGCCAACGGTGCGGTGGCCAACGGTGCTGGCGAAGCCGCCGGCGAGCAAGCTTAAGCAGGAGAGGGCATTGAACCTGACACTCGCACACTACCTGACCCTGGGCGCGATCCTGTTCGCGACCTCGGTGATCGGCATCTTCCTGAACCGCAAGAACATCATCGTGCTGCTGATGGCACTCGAACTGATGCTGCTGTCGGTGAACATGAACTTCGTCGCCTTCTCGCATTACCTCGGCGATGCAGCCGGCCAGATCTTCGTGTTCTTCATCCTGACCGTGGCAGCCGCGGAATCGGCGATCGGCCTGGCCATCATCGTCGTGCTGTTCCGTAACCTGAACACCATCGATGTCGAAGACCTCGACAGGCTGAAGGGCTGAGGCAGTACCAGGGCAGGACCGGGGCAAGACCAGGCGTTGTAGGGCAGTGCGGCATCGCCGCCCGCCAACAAGACAAACATTTGACCGAACAATAAAGACACAAGGCATCCCATGGCAGGGCAACTGAATCCTCAACTGCTGCTGGCCGTACCGCTGGCCCCGCTGGCCGGGTCGATGATTGCTGGCCTGTTCGGCACGCGCTTCTTCGGCAACCTGATCGGCCGGACCGCGTCGCACAGCGTCACCATCCTCGGCGTGCTGATCGCCTTCCTGATCTCTGCGCAGACCCTGATGCAGGTGATGGATGGCGCGACCTACAGCGGCACCGTCTACACGTGGATGACGCTGGGCCAGCTGAAGCTCGAAATCGGCTTCCTGGTCGACAGCCTGACGGCGATGATGATGTGCGTGGTGACCTTCGTGTCGCTGATGGTGCACATCTACACGATCGGCTACATGCAGGATGACGAAGGTTACAACCGCTTCTTCGCCTACATCTCGCTGTTCACCTTCGCGATGCTGATGCTCGTCATGAGCAACAACTTCCTGCAACTGTTCTTCGGCTGGGAAGCGGTGGGCCTGGTGTCCTACCTGCTGATCGGCTTCTGGTTCAAGCGCCCGACCGCGATCTTCGCGAACATGAAAGCCTTTCTGGTCAACCGCGTGGGTGACTTCGGCTTCATCCTCGGCATCGGCCTGCTGCTGGCTTATGCCGGCTCGATGAACTATGCGGAAGTGTTCGCGAAACGTGAAGAGCTGGCACTGCTGACGCTGCCGGGCAGCTCGTGGATGCTGCTGACGGTCGCCTGCATCTGCCTGTTCATTGGCGCGATGGGCAAGTCGGCCCAGTTCCCGCTGCACGTGTGGCTGCCGGATTCGATGGAAGGCCCGACGCCGATCTCGGCGCTGATCCACGCGGCGACCATGGTCACGGCCGGCATCTTCATGGTGGCTCGTATGTCGCCGCTGTTCGAGTTGTCGGATACGGCCTTGTCCTTCGTGCTGGTGATCGGCTCGATCACGGCGCTGTTCATGGGCTTCCTCGGCATCATCCAGAATGACATCAAGCGCGTCGTCGCCTATTCGACGCTGTCCCAGCTCGGTTACATGACGGTGGCGCTCGGCGCGTCGGCCTATTCGGTGGCTGTGTTCCACCTGATGACCCACGCCTTCTTCAAGGCGCTGCTGTTCCTCGGCGCGGGCGCGGTCATCATCGGCATGCACCATGACCAGGACATCCGCAACATGGGCGGCCTGCGCAAGTACATGCCCATCACCTGGATCACCAGCCTGCTCGGCTCGCTGGCCCTGATCGGCACGCCATTCTTCTCCGGCTTCTACTCGAAAGACAGCATCATCGAGGCCGTGCATGCGACCCACCTGCCGGGCGCGGGCTTCGCGAACTTTGCGGTGCTGGCTGGCGTGTTCGTCACGGCTTTCTATTCATTCCGCATGTACTTCCTGGTCTTCCATGGCGAGGAGCGTTTCGGCAAGGCGCATGACGACCATGGCCACGACGACCATCACGACGATCATCATCATGGCCTCGCCCCGGGCGAGAAGCCGCATGAGGCGCCGTGGGTCGTGACCCTTCCGCTGGTGCTGCTGGCGATCCCGTCGGTGGTGATCGGCTACCTCGCGATCGACAGCATGCTGTTCGGCGATTTCTTCAAGGGTGTGATCTTCGTGTCCGACGCACACCCGGCGATGGCCGAACTGGCGCATGAATTCCACGGCGCGGCGGCGATGGGCATGCATGCATTTACTACCGAGCCGTTCTGGCTGGCGCTGGCCGGCGTGGTGAGCGCCTGGTACTGCTACCTGATCAACCCGAAAGTGCCGGCCTGGTTCTACGACAAGTTCCGCGCGCTGCATACGCTGCTGGACAACAAGTACTACATGGACAAGATCAACGACGCCGTGTTCGCGGCAGGTGCGCGCCTGCTGGGCCGCGGCCTGTCGACCGTGGGCGACCGCGCGCTGATCGATGGCCTGCTGGTCAATGGTAGCGCCCGCGCGGTCGGCTGGTTCGCGACCGTGACCCGTACTTTCCAGACCGGCTACATCTATCACTATGCGTTCACGATGATTGTCGCGGTCGCGCTGTACCTCGGCTACCGCCTGATCAAGGCCTGACCCCGGGACGACACGACACCTAGCCCGATACGAACGACGACGCTAATCCCGAAGTCAATACTGATAACCGCCAGCGAAAACGATAAACATGCAGTCAACCACTCCTCTCCTGAGCCTCGCGATCTGGCTGCCGATCGCCTTCGGCGCGCTGGTGCTGGCGACCGGTGACGACAGCCGTGCGGCGCAGGTGCGCAGCCTGTCCCTGGTCGGCGCCATCGTCAGCTTCCTGGTCACGCTGCCGCTGGTGAGCGGCTTCGACGCCGCTGCGCATGGCATGCAGTTCGTCGAGAAGGCGCTGTGGATCGAGCGCTTCAACGTCAACTACTACCTCGGCATCGACGGCCTGTCGCTATGGTTCGTGCCGCTGACGGCTTTCATCACCGTGCTGGTCGTGATCGCCGGCTGGGAAGTGATCGAGAAGCGCGTCGCCCAGTACATGGGTGCCTTCCTGATCCTGTCGGGCATGATGATCGGCGTGTTCTGCGCGCTGGATGCGCTGCTGTTCTACGTCTTCTTTGAAGCGACCCTGATCCCGATGTTCATCATCATTGGCGTCTGGGGCGGTCCGCGCCGCGTGTATGCGGCGATCAAGTTCTTCCTGTACACCTTCCTCGGCTCGCTGCTGATGCTGGTGGCGCTGATCTGGCTGTACTTCCAGTCGGGCAGCTTTGACATCCAGGCCTGGCACCAGCTGCCGATCGCGCTCGGCGCGCAGAAGCTGATCTTCCTCGCCTTCCTGATCGCGTTCGCGGTCAAGGTGCCGATGTGGCCGGTGCATACCTGGCTCCCGGATGCGCACGTCGAGGCGCCGACCGGTGGTTCCGTGGTGCTGGCGGCGATCATGCTGAAGCTCGGTGGTTACGGCTTCCTGCGGTTCTCGCTGCCGATCGCACCTGACGCCAGCCACAGCCTGGCCGGCCTGATGATTGCGCTGTCGCTGATCGCGGTGATCTACATTGGTCTCGTCGCGCTGGTGCAGGCGGACATGAAAAAGCTGGTCGCCTATTCGTCGATCGCGCACATGGGCTTCGTCACGCTGGGCTTCTTCATGTTCGGCGAGATGGCGGTGCAGGGTGGCCTGATGCAAATGATCTCGCACGGCTTCGTGTCGGGCGCGATGTTCCTGTGCATCGGCGTACTGTATGACCGCGTGCACTCGCGCGAGATCGCAGACTACGGCGGCGTGATCAACACCATGCCGCGATTCGCTGCGCTGTTCGTGTTGTTCTCGCTGGCCAATGCCGGCCTGCCGGGCACCTCGGGCTTCATCGGCGAATTCATGGTCATCCTCGGCGCGGTCAAGTACAGCTTCTGGATCGGCGTGCTGGCAGCCACCGCGCTGATCCTGGGTGCCGCGTACTCGCTGTGGCTGGTCAAGCGCGTGGTGTTCGGCGAAGTGGGCAATGCGCACGTGGCCGAGCTGCACGACCTGAACAAGCGTGAATTCCTGATCCTGGGCGTGCTGGCGATCGCGACGATCTGGATGGGTGTCTATCCGGCCCCGTTCACCGACCTGACCCAGACCTCGGTTGCCGACCTGCTGCAGCATGTGGCGGTCAGCAAGATCCCCCAATAAATGAGTGGCAGAGATGACTGACCTGAACCTGTTGCCGGCCTCCGCCGAAATTTTCCTCGCCATCGCGATCATGGTGGTGCTGGTCGCCGGCCTGTTTGCGCGCGAAGAAGAGACACCGGCCAGCCACTGGCTGTCGCTGCTGGCCATCGCTGTCACCGGCGTGATTGCCATCGGCGGCTTCAACGCCCCGGGTAGCGAGTACGCGTTCGGCAACATGTACGTCAGCGATGCGATGGCCAAGCTGCTGAAGCTGTTCGCCTGCATCGCTACCATCATGACGCTGGTGTATTCGCGCCAGTACGCCATCGAGCGCAATCTGGTCGGTGGCATGCTGTCCGGCGAGTTCTATGTGCTGGCGCTGATGACGCTGCTGGGCCAGATGATCATGATCTCGGGGAACAGCTTCCTGGTGATCTACCTCGGGCTGGAGTTGATGTCGCTGTCGCTGTATGCGCTGGTGGCGCTGCGCCGTGACCATGCAATATCGACCGAAGCGGCGATGAAGTATTTCGTGCTGGGCGCGCTGGCGTCGGGCTTCATGTTGTACGGCATGTCGATGATGTACGGTGCGACCGGTTCGCTGGACCTGTCCGAAGTCGCACAGGCGCTGGTCAAGGGCCAAGCGAATGAACTGGTGCTGGTGCTGGGCCTGGTATTCATCGTCGCCGGCCTCGCATTCAAGCTGGGTGCCGCGCCGTTCCACATGTGGGCGCCGGACGTCTACCAGGGTTCGCCGACGGCGGTCACGCTGCTGCTGGGTGCTGCACCGAAGCTGGCCGCGTTTGCGATCTGCATCCGCCTGTTGGTCGAAGGCCTGGGCGCGCTGGCCGTGCACTGGCAGCAAATGCTGATCGCGATGGCCGTCGTATCCATGGCCGTCGGCAATATCACTG
Organism: uncultured Bifidobacterium sp.; assembly: GCA_964634245.1. Taxonomy (GTDB): domain Bacteria; phylum Pseudomonadota; class Gammaproteobacteria; order Burkholderiales; family Burkholderiaceae_D; genus Pernthalerella. Next base: position 123,544 of record CAZWIE010000006.1, on the reverse strand, counting down.
CGATCGCGCAATCCAACATCAAGCGCATGCTCGCTTACTCGACTATCTCGCAGACCGGCTTCATGTTGCTGGGCCTGCTGTCGGGCGTGTTCGATGGCAGCACAGCCGAATCGGCCACCAATGCGTACAGCGCGGCGATGTTCTACACGGTCACCTATGTGCTGACCACGCTCGGTACCTTCGCGACTATCCTGCTGCTGGCTCGTCGTGGCTTCGAGGCCGAGAATCTCGACGACTTCAAGGGCCTGAACCAGCGTAGCCCGTGGTTCGCTGCAGTGATGATGGTGCTGCTGCTGTCGCTGGCCGGCGTGCCGCCGATGGTCGGCTTCTATGCAAAGCTGTCGGTACTGCAGGCAGCGCTGGCGGCTGGCCACATGTGGCTGGTCATCGTCGCCGTGCTGTTCTCGCTGGTCGGCGCGTATTACTATCTGCGCGTGGTCAAGCTGATGTACTTCGACGAGCCGGCCGATACCACGCCCATCCTTGCCTCTGGCGGCGTACGCTTTACCCTGTCGCTGAACGGCGTCGCGGTGGTGCTGCTCGGCGTGCTGCCGGGCCCGCTGATGGTGGCCTGCGCCCATTCGATCGCGCAAGCGCTCGGTTCCTGATTTCAAGAGCTACGTGAATACTACTGCCGCAAGCTGGATCGTCATCGTGCTGATGGCGGTCGCAGCCAATTTTCCTTTCTTTACCGAGCGCGCTTTCGGCATCAAGGTGCTGAAGCAGGGCGCCAAGCCGGCCTGGATGCGCATCGTCGAGCTGCTGGTGCTGTATCTGCTGGTGCTGGGCTTTGCGCGCGTAGTCGAATCCTCGATGGGCAATGCCTTCCCGCAGGGCTGGCAGTTCTACGCGGTGACGGTCTGTCTGTTCCTCGTGCTCGGCTTCCCGGGCTTCGTGCATCGCTACCTGCGCCGGCATCGCGGCGAGCAGGACTGACGCGCTGTCCGATGGCGGTGCGCGGCGCCGCCGGCATTCTTGCCAGGACAAGCGCCTGACGCATTTCGCACCAACTCACACCGACGGAGGCCAGTTTGGATAAACATCTGACCGAGAGCTTCCTGAGCGGCGAGCTTGTCTATGACGGCAAGTTGCTGAAGGTGCGCAAGGACACTGTACGCCTGCCGAATGGTGGCGAGGCGACACGCGAATACTTCCGCCACCCCGGCGCGGTCGTGATCATTCCTCTGCTGGACGATGGCACCGTGGTGCTGGAGCGCCAGTATCGCTATCCGAATGACCGGGTCTTCATCGAACTCCCTGCTGGCAAACTTGAATACGGCGAAGATCCTTTGCTGTGTGCGCAGCGCGAGCTGAAAGAAGAGACGGGCTACGAAGCGCGCGAGTGGCAGTTCGTCTGCACCATCCACAACGCGATCGCCTACTGCGACGAGCATCTGGAAATTTTCCTTGCCCGCGGGCTGACTGCCGGCGAGCGCCAGCTCGACGACGAGGAGTTCCTCGATGTGTTCACCGCGCCAGTGGATGAACTGATGGATTTGGTCAGGGAAGGGAAGATCACCGACGTCAAGACCATGATCGGTGCCTTCTGGCTCGACAAGATCCTGAGCGGGCAGTGGTCGTCTCCGGGGCAATGACCTGCCTCCCGGTCAAGCTTCGGCTATCGATGTAAGTCTTTCGAACCCTTGATCGTTCGTCGTACTCTCTCCGAAAATTTTTGCGACATTGCAGGCATTCCTTCGTGGAATCCGCCCATATCCTGCTGACGCCGCTGCCAAATTTGATATCCCCTCCTGTCGGACCGTGATCATGCTCGGGTCAAGTAAACCAGCAATGGTTGATCGCGCGGAGTGCAGAGTGGCTGACCAATATGACAGTCCGTGGAAAGAAGCGATAGAGCGGCACTTTCCCGACTTCCTGCAATTCTTCTTCCCGGCTGCCCATGCACAGGTCGACTGGTCGAAGCCGATCACCTTCCTTGACCAGGAATTGCGGGCTGTGGCGCGCGATGCCGAACTCGGCACACGCTATGTCGACAAGCTGGTTGAGCTCACGCGGCTCGACGGGTACCCCGAAAAGGTGTACGTGCATCTGGAAGTACAAGGCAGTGAGCAAGCCGAGTTTGCCGAGCGCATGTTCGTCTATCACTACCGGCTTTATAACCGGTACAGACAGCCGATTGCCAGTCTTGCCGTCTTGGCCGATGACCGTTTGAATTGGCGGCCAGAGAAATTTGGCTATGAGGTGTTCGGTTGCCGGCTCGGGTTGCAATATCCGGTCGCCAAATTGCTGGACTGGTCAGGCAGCGAGGCGCGACTTGAGGACAGCAATAACCCATTTGCAGTGGTGACTCTCGCGCATCTGGCGACACGTGCGACCCGAACGGACATGATCGAGCGCTATGCGATCAAGAAATCGCTAGTGAGGCAGCTTTACCGACGTGGTCGGCAACGACAGCAGGTGATTGACCTGGTGTGGATGCTGGACTGGATGATGAGCCTGCCCAAAGAGCTTGAGGCGCAATGGCAGCACGATGTGCAAATTCTGGAGGAGGAAATCAACATGCCTTACATCAGTTCGTTTGAACGTGCTGGCATCGAGAAGGGACTTGAGCAGGGACTCGAACAGGGACTCGAACAGGGACTCGAACTGGGGCGGCTGGTAGGCAAGGCGCAGTTACTTCGGCGGCAGCTAGCTCGACGCTTTGGCGAGGTGCCCGCTTGGGCTTCCGACAAAATCGACGCGGCTGCTGAGTCGGATCTTGAGAATTGGGCGGACGTTGTGTTCGAGGCTGACTCCGTGGAAGCCGTATTCGCCAGCCCCCCACATTGAAATACATCTGAGCGAGCCGAAGCGATTTTGGATCTTTCGTCTCTGCGCTCACAATTGCTGGACGAAAAAAGCCCGCCGATTGGCGGGCTTTTTCATTGGCGGCTTGACGCTTAGCGCTGCGTCTCGACCTGCACCAGCGGCTCGCTGGACACAGGCGCCGAAGGCTTGCGCTCGCGCGGTACGCGGACTGCCGGTGCGACTTGCGCAGCGGCTTCCTGTACTGCACGCAGCTTGGCCGGATCGGTACTAGCCATTTGCAGGCCGGCGGCCGCCAGCATCGCGTCGAGGTCAGCAGCGCTGGCTGCCGGTGCGGCGGCTGCGACCGGAGCCGGTGCAGCAGCGACAGGCGCCACAGGAGCGGCTACAGCCACCACCGTCTCGACAACGGGTTCCGCCACAGGTGCCGGCGCAGGCTGAGCCACCACGACCGGCTCCGCTTGTACCACCGAAGCAGCCTCGGCCACCGGGGCCGGTTCCACTGCAGCTACTACCGCCGGCGCAGCGATCACAGGCTCGGCCACGTGGGCAACCGGTGCCGCCACAGCGTCGACGTGCGGCGCTGCAGCTGCAACGGCCGGTGCGGCCTGGGCTTCGACAGCGGCAGCCTCGACCGGCGCTGCGGCGTGGCCCTCAGCATCGGCGTGTTCTGCGCCCTCGTCACCTTCCATACCGTCTTCCGCACCTTCGCCATTGCCTGCCTGATCACGATCGCGACGGTTGCGGTTGCGGCCGCCACGACGACGGCGGCGGCGCGGCTGCTCTTCGCCACCTTCGGCGGTCACGCCTTCCGCGCCTTCAACTTGCGCTTCAGCCTGTTCGCCATGCTCGGCTTGTGCGTCATGGGTCGCCTGCACTGCGTCGATGGCACCTTCCGCAGAGATCAGCGGCAGCTGGTTCTCTTCGACGACCGGCTTGCGCTCTTCACGCGGTGCGCGCGGCTGGCGCTCGCGGCGGCCCTGACCTTCACGCCCCTCGGCCTGCTGCTGGTCACGGTTGTCAGCTTTCGGCTCACGCGGCTCGCGCGGTTCACGACCCTCGCGACCGCCTTCGCGGCCTTCACGACCTTCGCGTTGCTTGGGCTGACGGCCGCCATCTTTCGCTACGGCTTCCTTGGGAAGCTCTTTCGCGACTTCCTTGTTGTCCTTGGCGCGGGCTTCGTTGCCGTTGCCATTGCCACGCTCGTCCTTGTCGCGGCCACGGCCGCCACGACGGCGCGAACGGCCACCACGCTCGCCGCGTTCGCCACGCTCACCATTGCGCTCGCGTGCGGCCGGCTTCGCAGCGGCAGGCTCGGCAGCGGTCGGCTTCTTGCGGAACAGGCCGAACAGACGCGACAGGAAGCCTTCGGCGGCCACTTCATCGGCCGGAGCGGCTGCTGGCACGGGCTTGCGCTCGACGATCGGTGCCGGCTGGTCCGGGGTGATGCTCTTGACCACGGCCTCCTGGCGCGGACGCGCTTCTTCGGCCTTGCGCTTGCTATAGCCGACGTCGGTGTCGACTTCCTCGGCCATCTTGTAGCTGGCCTGCAGGTCGTCGAGGCGCGGATCGTCGTGCTTGATGCGCTCCATCTTGTAGTGCGGGGTCTCGAGATGCTTGTTCGGGATCATGATCACGGACACGCGGTGGCGGGTCTCGATCTTCAGGATCTCGCCACGCTTCTCGTTCAGCAGGAAAGCGGCGACATCGACCGGGGCCTGCACATGGATGGCGGCCGAGTTTTCCTTCATCGCTTCTTCCTGGATGATGCGCAGCACTTGCAGCGCGGAAGATTCGGTGTCGCGGATGTGGCCGGTGCCGTTGCAGCGCGGGCAGGTCACGTGGCTGCCTTCGGACAGCGACGGACGCAGGCGCTGGCGCGACAGTTCCATCAGGCCGAAGCGCGAGATCTTGCCCATCTGGACGCGGGCGCGGTCGTAGTGCAGGGCATCCTTCAGGCGGCCCTCGACTTCGCGCTGGTTCTTCGCGTTTTCCATGTCGATGAAGTCGATCACGATCAGGCCGCCCAGGTCGCGCAGGCGCAACTGGCGGGCCACTTCATCGGCCGCTTCAAGGTTGGTGTTGAAGGCGGTGGTCTCGATGTCGCTGCCGCGCGTCGCACGCGCGGAGTTGACGTCGATCGACACCAGCGCTTCGGTGTGGTCGATCACGATGGCGCCGCCGGAAGGCAGCGGCACGGTGCGCGAGTACGCGGTTTCGATCTGGTGCTCGATCTGGAAGCGCGAGAACAGCGGCACGTCGTCGCGGTAGCGCTTCACGCGGTGCACCATGTCCGGCATCACGTGGCTCATGAACTGCTGGGCCTGTTCGTAGATGTCGTCGGTGTCGATCAGGATCTCGCCGATGTCGGGCTGGAAGTAGTCGCGGATCGCGCGGATCACCAGCGACGATTCCTGATAGATCAGGAAGGCGCCCGGGGCGGACTTGCTGGCGCCCTCGATCGCGGTCCACAGTTGCATCAGGTAGTTCAGGTCCCACTGCAGCTCTTCGACGTTGCGGCCGATGCCGGCAGTGCGGGCGATGACGGACATGCCCTGCGGCAGGTCCAGCTTGTCCATGGTCTCGCGCAGTTCCTGGCGGTCTTCGCCTTCGACGCGGCGCGACACGCCGCCACCACGCGGGTTGTTGGGCATCAGCACGAGGTAGCGGCCGGCCAGCGAAATGAACGAGGTCAGGGCTGCGCCCTTGTTGCCGCGCTCTTCCTTCTCGACCTGCACCATGATTTCCTGGCCTTCGCGCAGCGCATCGCGGATGCTGGCGTTGCGCACGTCCACGCCTTCACGGAAGTAGCTGCGCGCCACTTCCTTGAACGGCAGGAAGCCGTGGCGCTCTTCGCCGTAATTGACGAAGCAGGCCTCGAGCGAGGGCTCGATGCGGGTGATGACACCCTTGTAGATGTTGGACTTGCGTTGCTCGCGACCAGCGGTCTCGATATCGATGTCGATCAGTTTCTGGCCGTCGACGATGGCCACGCGCAGTTCTTCCTGCTGCGTGGCGTTGAACAACATGCGTTTCATGTAACACTCCGCGGCCCCGGGGGGCCTTCATGCCGCGCAAAAAACAAGCGCGGCAAACTCAGGGATGCATGCGAGGACGGAGGCTGGAGAGGAGGAGGGTTGCCATGACGTGTGGCGTCGCGCGCAAGCGCGGGCCGCACAGGGCGCGGATGAACTGCTCAGCTTGCCGCAGCAAAGCCTGCGACCATTCCACGCACAGGCAAGTCCGCTCGTGGCGGCTGCAGGCTGGACAGGGTGGTGGCGGGCTTGAACATATCGATGTGATAGTCGGGGTGCGTAATCGGCAAAAACGAAACAGCTACATCTGCCAGCGAGCTTTGCCATCGAAGGCGAGCTCGCCAGACTTTATCCTTGAATTCCAGGTACTCGATCCAGTACCAGCGGCGCACAGTCCGATCGCAACTTCGGAGCGACCCTGACAGCGCAGCGGCACTGCATGCACAGCTTTGTGCCAGTTCGATAACCTGTTGCGGATGCCGAACCAGCCTTGTTTGCCATCGTATTTGCCGAAGCCGGCGAGGCCGATAACGGTGCCCCCTGTGTAGAATAGTCTTTTTCTTCTGACACATGCAGTGGTAGAGCCCGTCCCATTGAGCCGCTAGCGGCGTTGCACCTCCTTGCCGTACAAGCTGTACTGTCTGCGTCGGCGCGCCTTGCCAGCGACCCAATGGGACGGGCTCTAAACTCTGCTTCGCGATTATATATTCAAAATGAAGGACTTAGCGAGATATTCCAATCCTGGATCTGATTCTCGCAGCGCCGCCGCCGAACCGGCCGGGCGGCCCGAGGTCCGAATGGTGACGATCGGCCCTGACGACGCTGGCCAGCGTATCGATAACTTTTTGCTACGGATCTGCAAGGGCGTGCCGAAAAGCCATGTCTATCAGGTGCTGCGCTCGGGGCAGGTCAGGGTCAACAAGGGGCGCATCGCGCAGACGTACCGGCTCGAGGAGGGTGATCTGGTGCGGGTGCCGCCGATGCGCATGGCCCAGCCCACAGCCGCCGCCGAGGGGCGCGCGCCCGCGGCCGAATTCCCGGTGCTGCTGGAAGATGATGCCATTTTGATCATTGACAAGCCGGCGGGCGTGGCTGTCCATGGCGGCTCCGGCGTGTCGTTCGGCGTGATCGAGCAGCTGCGCGCGGCGCGGCCGCAGGCGAAATTCCTGGAGCTGGTGCACCGGCTCGACCGCGAAACCTCCGGCATCCTGGTGCTGGCCAAGAAACGCAGCGCGCTGGTCAACCTGCATGAACAGATCCGCGACGGCGGTGGCATGGACAAGCGCTACCTGACGCTGGTGCATGGCGACTGGCAGAACAAGCGCCAGCACGTGAAGCTGCCGTTGTTCAAGTACACCGCGCCGGATGGCGAGCGCCGGGTGCGGGTGCAGTCCGATGGTCTCGCTTCGCACACGGTATTCAATTTATTGCGAAAATATGGCGAATACGCGCTGCTGGAAGCCGAGCTCAAGACTGGTCGTACCCATCAGATCCGGGTGCATGCCGCGTCCTCGGGTTTTCCTATCGTGGGCGACGAGAAATATGGCGATTTCGCGCTGAACAAGCGCTTGCAGAAGGCGGGAGACGGCCATGCGGCTTTCAAGCGCATGTTCCTGCATGCGTTCCGGCTGTCGTTCACGCATCCGCTGACCGGGGAGCAGGTCAGCGTCGAGGCGCCGCTGCCGCCGGAATGCAAACGCTTCCTCGACAGCCTGCTGGCAGCACGACACACTGATAACTAAATACCCCAGGCCGACAGGCTGAAAGGTCCAAGGCCAAAGGCCAAAGGCGCGCAGATGCCCCGCAAACAATTCGACATGATCGTCTTCGACTGGGACGGCACGCTGATGGACAGCACTTCGGCCATCATTGCCGCGATGCAGGCGGCCGCGCGCGACCTCGGCCTGCCGGAGCCGGACAAGAAGTCAGCTTCGTATGTAATCGGCCTCGGTCTGCAGGATGCGCTGCAGGCGGTGCTGCCCGACCTCGATCCCATGCATTATCCGCGTATGGTCGAACGCTATCGTTATCACTACCTGTCGCGCGACCAGGAGCTGACCTTGTTCGACGGTACCCGCGAAATGCTGGAAGACCTGGCGTCGCAGGGCTATTTCCTGGCCGTGGCCACCGGCAAGAGCCGGGTCGGCCTGAACCGCGCGCTCGCGACCTCGGGGCTGACTTCGCTGTTCGATGCGACCCGCTGCGCCGATGAAACCTTTTCCAAGCCGAACCCGGCGATGCTGCTGGAGCTCACGCGTGAGCTGGGGCAAGACATGAAGCGCACCGTGATGGTCGGCGACACCACGCATGACTTGCTGATGGCCAGCAATGCGGGCGCAGCGGCCATCAGCGTCAATTACGGCGCACATCCGGCCCATGAACTGGCGGCGCTGTCGCCCTTGTTCGGGGCATCATCGATCAGGGAATTGCATGCGTGGCTGAACGAGCATGCATGATGCCCGCGACGGGCAAGGCAGATTTGACGTGAGTGAAGCGATTTACATCTGCGAAGGCAGCGAGCTGGTTGATGGCGGCAAGGGCATACGCTTCCCGGTGACGGCGGGCGGCGAAGATTGGACGGCTTTCGTCGTCCGTTTCGGCGACAAGCCGTATGCGTACCTGAACCGCTGCGCGCATGTACCGATGGAACTGGACTGGAATCAGGGCGAGTTCTTCGAATCGAGCGGCTTGTACCTGATGTGCGCCACCCATGGCGCGCTGTACGAGCCTGAAACCGGCAAATGCGCAGGCGGCCCTTGCCGTGGCGGCCGGCTGCGGCCGGTGCGTGTGGTCGAAAAGGATAACAAGCTGTACTGGGAGCCGGATGATTACCTGGGCCCGGCGCGCGCCTGAACAAATCGTCTATTCTTCTCAGCATCGACAGCAAGAAAACAACCATGACCGACCCGACTACCGATTCCGGCGCCAGCCAACCGTCGCGCGACGAAGCCAACCGGCCCGTGCAGCAGGGCCTGCCCTATGACGCGCTGGAGAAGCTCGCGCAGGGCATGCTCGACGAGCAGCGCGCAAGCCGCCGCTGGCGCAATATCTTCCGTATCGGCGCGCTGTTGGTGGCGCTGTTTGCGATCTATGCGGCGCTCGACCTGAAAGGTTCGTCCAAGCAGGCCAGCACCCGGCATACCGCCATGGTCGAGATCACTGGCGAGATCGATTCCGACAGCGGCAGTGCATCGGTCGATGCCATTCTGCCAGCGCTGCAGGAAGCCTTTGGCGACGTGGGCTCGGTCGGTGTCGTGTTGCGCATGAACAGCCCGGGCGGCAGCCCGGTGCAATCGGCGATTGTCAATGACGAGATCACGCGCCTGCGCAAGCTGCACCCGAGCAAGCCGGTGTATGTGGTGGTGGAGGACATGTGTGCGTCCGGCTGCTATTACATTGCGGCCGCGGCCGACCGCATCTATGTGAGTCAGGCCAGTGTGGTCGGCTCGATCGGCGTGCTGATGAGCAGCTTCGGCTTCACCGGCCTGATGAACAAGCTCGGCGTCGAGCGCCGCCTGCTGACTGCAGGCGAGAACAAGGCGATGATGGACCCGTTCTCCGAGCAGAACCCGAGGCATCGCGAGTTCACGCAGGCGATGCTCAAAGAAATCCACCAGCAGTTCATTTCGGCGGTGAAGACGGGGCGCGGCAAGCGCCTGAAGGACAATCCGGAGATCTTCTCCGGCCTGTTCTGGACTGGCAGCCGCGCGATATCGCTCGGCCTGGCCGATGGCCTGGGCACGGTCGACAGCGTTGCGCGTGATGTGCTGAAGGCCGAGGATGTGATCGACTACACGGTACGGGAGGGCTTGTCGGATCGCGTGCTGAAGAAGTTCGGCGCGGCGGTCGGCGAATCGATGGCCAAGGCCATGGTCACCGAGACGATGCGTCCGCGCTGATTCTGGTCGACTGGCAGAGTCGACTTTCCGCCCGAAGAGCCCCGCAGCAATGCGGGGCTTTTTTTATTTTCGGTACGCGCCGGCCCGGCGACGATAATGGTACTAGAATCAGAACGATTACTTTCCCTTTGGTAATAATATGATAACAAATAAAATCATCATCTCGATGGCTGTCCTCATGTTGGCTGCTTGCGCGTCGCCGCGCCATGATCAACAAGCTGCGCCAGCCCTGAAAGAGCAGCGCCTCGCCACTGACTTCACGGATGAAGGCATCAAGGTTTATTACACGCTGATGGGCAAGCTGGAAAAGATCGAAATCCACGGGCAAGCAGATGCGTGGAAGGGTAATGTCGAGACAATTGCCGAGGCCGATGCGCTGGCCAAGCTGGTCAAGTTCATTTACGGGAACGAGGTGGCGACCGAGCGCAAGGTCAAGCTCATGGGTCGGGCGATCGAGGATGCGGAAGACATCGTGCAGCGCAATGCGTCGGCCAGCACGGAAACCATCGCCTCCAATGACAAGCAGCTCGAAGAAGAGATCCGTGCCGACAAGGCACCGGGGGCCAATACCCAGTCCGCGCAGCGCAAGGCGAAGATCCTGAATGAGACCTTGACCGAGACGGTGACGACGATGACGGCCAAGGGCCGGCTGACGGGCGTGCGCAAGGTCAGCGACTATCGCAGGAACGACGGCAAGCTCTACGTGGCGGTCTACCAGTGGAGCGAAAAGGACCAGGCCGCGAGTGAGAGCGTCCGCGAGCGCATGAACAAGAAGCCTGAATGATCCTGAAGTGCCTCATCAGGCCTGGCCTGTTGCTCGCGCTTGCGCTCGCACTGGCTTCGCCTGTTCGGGCCGATAGCCTGCGATCGGTCCTGACGCCGTCGCCACTGTCGATCGCATTGACGGTGGGGCAGTGGTTGCTCAAGGAAGACCGCAAGGTCTATTACGTGCAGGTCGAGTCCACGGCCGATGACAAGGAACAGGCAAGGCGCGACGGATTCCGCCTCGCTGTCGAGATGGCGGTTGGCGCGCTAGTGGTGGCTGAGACCGAGGTCAGGAACAAGGAACTGGTGCGCCAGGACATCCTGAAGTACTCGTCGGGCTACGTCGACAACTTCAGCATCAAGTCGGAAGCCAAGGTTGGCAACAAGGTCCGTCTGGTCATGGATGTGTGGGTGGGCGAGAGCACGATTGCCAACCGCTTGCTCAACGTGAGCAAGGCCGAAGGTGCGATCGACGGCGCGCGCGTGGCGGCGCAACAAGAGTCACTGAAGAACCGGCAAGATTCTGCTGCCCGCCTGCTTGAATCGGTCGTGCGAGATTTTCCGCGTCGCGCGTTCGATATCAAGATCGGCAAGACCCTGACGCGCGTCGATGGCGAGCGGACGACGATTGCTGTACCCGTCGAGATTGCGTGGAACAAGAAATACTTTGAAGCGTTGCTGGAAGCGATAGACAAGACCAAGGATGGCACGGAATCCGGCGCATACAACTTCAAGGAGCACGCATCCATCATTACCTATCGCAAGATTGGCGGATGGATCAATTATTTTGCGTCGTACCACAACACGAAGCCCGTCGAAATTTTGTCGCAGCACTTCTTCGAGTCCTACCCGCAGGTCAGGATCAATTTCAGAGATGAGCTCAATGCGCTGCTGGCATTCAACTGTCGCGAGATCGCCCCGTTGACGGGGACTTTTTACGGCGACGCGAAAATGGTCCTCGGTTTGTATCCGCTGGACCAGCCGACGGGACAATTCATCGCCAATGGCGCGCCGGCTGCGCACATCGGTATCTACGGTGATTATGAAGTTGGCGGCAACCTGATCACGACAATTCAAGGTAATACTGATTTGATCGCCAGGATGCGGAAGGTGGAGGTACAGATAGTCAGGAAGTCCGACTGTAGTAGCAGTGGTGAAGGCAACTCTTGGCGTGCCGATGCTGTGCACGATTAGTTCTTGCGGAATGAATTCGCGGTCACATTCAAGACAGGGTTCTGAAGTGAAAATGAAAAGTAAATCAATAGTGTTCGTAGCCAGTATCGTCCTGTTAATGTTTTGCTCGGTTACGGCTCAGGCTCAAAAAGCGAAAACCAGATCATTTACGCCGGCTGAAATTGCAATTAACCCTTTCGGGCAAAGCAAGGCGGTCGTACGAGACTACAGAGATGATGGGGACATACAGCGCCACAATCAGTGGTGGGGGATACAGCTGATTTCGTACGCCATTAGTTACGATGACGATGCCAAGTCCAATTCGATAGTGGTCAGCAGCCTGAACTCGATCAAAGAGGTCAGGGCGGCAGGCAATATCGTGTGCGGCCTGACGGACGCTGAATGGAAACGACGAGATGATCCCGATGGAAAAGTGCTGCTGGATGCTGAAAACAAACACTGCCGGGCCGGGATAGACAATTTTACGAATGGTACGGGCGTTGTCACTTTGGGCATCACCCGTAAATGATCGTGAGATCGCGGGATCGCAGATTGGGGCGTACTCCTCGATAAGCGAATCTCTGATTTACTATCAAGCCAGTATCAGGAAGACCGTTGGCTTCTTGCGGAACGCCGGCATCTTGCCGGCGGCGATCGCCTGCTTCCATGCGCTCGCAGTCCTGGTGAGCACTGATTCGGTATCCAGCGTGAGGTCGGTTGCCACGCATACCAGCGTATTGCCCGAGCAATGCGTGGCCAGTGCTTCCAGCATCGCTTCATTGCGATAGGGCGTTTCGATCAGGATCTGCGTCTGCTTCTCCTGCCGCGAGCGTTGTTCCAGTTGTTTGATGCGTGCCGCTCGCTCGCTGGCATCGGTGGGCAGGTAGCCGTGGAAGGCAAAGCTCTGCCCATTCAGTCCGCTGGCCATCAGCGCCAGCAGTAGCGAGGACGGGCCGACCAGCGGCTTGACCGTGATGCCTTTCTGGTGAGCGAGTCGCACCAGGTCCGCGCCCGGGTCGGCCACGGCGGGCACGCCGGCTTCGGACAGCAGGCCGACGTCTTTCCCTTCCAGAAGCGGGGCCAGCAGCGCGGCGACCTCGGCAGCCGGTGTATTCACGTTCAACTCGCTGATGCGGATTTCCTGCATCACGGTCTTCAGCGCATGGGTCTGCGCGACCTGCTTCAGGAAGGCACGCGCTGTCTTCGCATTCTCGGCGATGAAGCAATCGAGGCTGGCGGTCAGCTCGCGCACCGGTGCCGGAATCACTGCGTCGAGTTGATCGCTGCCCAACGAATTGGGAATCAGGTACAGGGTGCCGGTCATCACGCTTGCTCCTTCTCCAGCCCGCAGAAAGCGACGCCGGCCTCGCGCAGCATCGTGGTCAGGGCAATCAGTGGCAGGCCGGTGAGGGCGGTCGGGTCGTCGCTGCGCAGCCTGGCGATCAGCGCGATGCCGAGGCCTTCGTTCTTTGCGCTGCCCGCGCAGTCGTAAGGCTGTTCGATGCGCAGGTAGGCATCAAGCTCCTCATCCGGCAGGTCGCGCAGGCGCACCACGGTTTGGACGTTTTCCAGTTGCACCACCGGTTCGGCGCCGCGGCTGTCCAGCAGGCACAGGGCAGTGTGGAAGATGGTTTCGCGGCCGCGCATCTTGCGCAGCTGGGCCAGTGCGTTTTCATGGTTGCCGGGCTTGCCGATGTGCTCGCCATCGAGGGTTGCCACCTGGTCCGAGCCGATCACCAGCGCCGCTCCCTCGCGGCGCGCAATCTCGGCGGCCTTGGCCTGTGCCAGCCGCAGCGCGGTGACCGGCGGGGTCTCGCCGGGCAGCGGGGTCTCGTCGATATCCGGCGCGATAGCCTCGAACGGCAGTTGCAAGCGCGATAACAGTTCGCTGCGATACACGGAACTCGAGGCAAGAATCAGGCGGGGCATGGGACTTTGAAAGGCTGGGGGAGGGGTCTGTCAGGGCGGCTTTGGACGCGGTTGATGCGATCCGGGTAGGCTGGAAGGCCGAAACCCTGCTATCATAGCTGGTTTTCCAGCGTTTCCAGTCCATCGCCTGTCTGTTTGGCGCGAACGAGGAAGCCGTCCGGAGCCCCTCCATGAGCGATACCACGGTCGACAGTTTCGAATTTTGCCGTACCGGCGAGTCCCGTTCCGGGGTGACGCCGGTGGCTGCGTTGACGCGCCTGAGTGCCGAGCTGGCTGACGCCTCGGGCGAGCTGCACTGGTCCATCGAAGGCGGCCGTCACCCCAAGGGTATGCCGCAGCTGACGATGCGGGTGCAGGGCGAAGTCAAGCTGGTTTGTCAGCGCTGCCTGACCCCGTTTGCGCATCCGATCGATACCGACACCGTGCTGGTGATCGCGCGCGACGAAGCCGATGCCGACGAAACCGAGGAAAGGCTGGACGATGACAGCATCGACGTGATCGTCGGCGATGCGCAGCAAAGCCTGCTGCAGCTGGTCGAAGACGATGCGCTGCTGGCGCTGCCGCTGTCGCCGCGCCACGACACTTGCCCCGGCGATGCGCCGGCTGTGCCGCAGGACAAGCGCGAGTCGCCGTTCGCGGCGCTCAAAGGGCTGAAGAATTAAAGGCCAGAAGAATTAAGGGCTTATGTGGCCGCGAGGTCACGCAGTCCCGCCATCCGTTACGGGATTGGCAAGTAACTGGGAATGGGGAAATCCCATTCCCTTGTGTTAAAATTTTGGATTCACCGAATTAGGAGTACGCCATGGCAGTCCAGCAGAACAAAAAGACCCCGTCGAAGCGCGGTATGCATCGCTCGCACGATTTCCTGACCGCACCGGCAACGGCTATCGAGCCGACCACCGGCGAGACCCATCTGCGTCACCACATCAGCCCGAACGGCTTCTACCGTGGTCGCAAGGTCCTGAAGACGAAAAACGACGAGTAATTCGTCCCACTGTCTTCCAACAATGCGGCGTGAGGGCAAGACCTGCGCGCCGTTTTTGTATGCGCACACAGTGTAATCACGTCATGGTCGCGCTCCCGGGCAGCTTGCAGCTGACCCCGGTGACCTGCCAGCGATCATGACCGTCAAGATCTCCATTGACTGCATGGGCGGCGATCACGGCCCGTCAGTCACGGTACCCGCCTCTGTAGCTTTCGCCCATCGCGAACCCGACGCCCATCTGGTGCTGGTCGGTCGCGAGGACGTCGTTCGCGCCGAGCTCAGGAAGCTGGGCGCCGAACAGCATCCGCGCATCAGCATCGTCCATGCGACCGAAGTGGTCGAGATGGACGACCCGCTCGAGGTCGCGCTGCGGCGTAAAAAAGATTCGTCGATGCGCGTCGCGATCAGCCTGGTCAAGGCGGGCGATGCGCAGGCCTGCGTGTCTGCCGGCAATACCGGCGCGCTGATGGCGGTGTCCCGCTACCTGCTCAAGACCCTGGCCGGCGTCGATCGCCCGGCGATCTGCACCATCCTGCCAAACCAGAAGGACGGCCCCACCTATGTGCTCGACCTCGGCGCCAACGTCGATTGCGAGCCGCTGCACCTGCACCAGTTCGCACTGATGGGTTCGGCGCTGGTGTCGGCAGTCGAAGGCCATGCGCGCCCGACCGTGGGCCTGCTGAATGTCGGCGAAGAAGACATCAAGGGCAATGAGCTGGTCAAGCAGACGGCTGAGCTATTGCGCGCCGACCATGCGAAGGGCCTGATCAATTTCTACGGCAACGTCGAAGGCAATGACATCTTCGAAGGCACGACTGACATCGTCGTCTGCGACGGCTTCGTCGGCAACGTGACCCTGAAGGCGGCCGAAGGCCTGGGCCGCCTGATCAAGGGCGTGCTGACCAGCGAGCTGAGGAAAGGCTGGATCAACATGCTGGGCGCGCTGATTGCGCGGCGCGCATTAAAGAACATTTCGCAGCGGCTGAACCCGTCCCGCTACAATGGGGCGAGTCTGCTCGGCCTGCGCGGGCTGGTGTTCAAGAGCCATGGCGGCGAGAGCGCCTACGGCTTCGAATGGGCGATCCGCCGCGCCTACGAAGCGGCACGCCACGATGTGCTGTCGCGTATTGAAACTTCGATCGCAGAACTGATGCCGCAGTCGGCAAAGGCGCCGGATGTCCCGCAAGCCTCAGTCCCGGTCACAGAGACAAAAACTGCATGAGCAAATATTCCCGCATCGTCGGCACCGGCAGCTGCCTGCCGTCGCGCCGCGTGACCAATGCCGAGCTGGCAGCGACGCTGGCTGAAAAAGGTTTGGAGACGTCCGACGAATGGATCGTGTCGCGCAGCGGCATCTCCGCTCGCCATTTCGCCGACAAAGGCGTGATGTCATCTGATCTCGCCGTCACGGCTGCGCAGCATGCGCTGCAGATGGCCGGCTTGCAGCCAAATGACATCGACCTGATCATTCTCGCCACCTCGACGCCGGATTATCTCGGCGGCTTCCCGAGCACTGCCTGCGTGGTGCAGAAGAAACTGGGCATGACCAATGAAGCGGCCGCACTCGACGTGCAGGCGGTCTGCAGCGGTTTTGTTTACGCCTTGTCGGTGGCCGACAGCTTCATCAAGTCGGGCATGCACAAGCGCGCGCTGGTGATCGGCGCTGAAGTGTTCTCGCGCATCCTCGATTTCAATGACCGAACCACCTGCGTGCTGTTCGGCGATGGCGCCGGCGCTGTGGTGCTGTCGGCATCCGACGAGCCGGGCATTCTGGCGTCGCGCCTGCATGCCGATGGCCGTCATACCGACATCCTGTGCGTGCCGGGCAATGTGGCCGATGGCGCCGTCGCCGGCAGCGCCTTCCTGACCATGGACGGCCAGGCCGTCTTCAAGATGGCCGTGTCGGTGCTGGAGAAGGTCGCCCATGAGGCGCTGGAAGCCGCCGGCATGCAGTCCTCGCAGGTCGACTGGCTGATTCCGCACCAGGCCAATATTCGCATCATGCAGGGCACCGCGAAGAAGCTGGGCCTGCCGCTGGACAAGATGGTCGTCACCGTCGACCAGCATGGCAACACCTCGGCGGCGTCGATCCCGCTGGCGCTGGACGTGGCGATGCGCGATGGTCGCATCAAGCCGGGCCAGCACATCATGATGGAAGGCGTGGGCGGCGGCTTCACCTGGGGCGCGGTACTCGCACGGGTCTGAACTTTCGACGCCAGCACGACGCCAGCACAACGCCAGCAACGCGACACCAAACAATGACGACGCTCCGACAAGCGCGCACCTGACCCAGGCGCCGCGCTGCCGGGCAAAAGATAACGACACTTACCTGACAACGACATGAGCTCACTCGCATTCGTCTTCCCCGGCCAGGGTTCGCAAGCGATCGGCATGCTGAATGGCTTTGCCGGCAACGCAGTCGTCGCCGACACCATCGCCGAAGCCTCCGACGCACTGAAAGTCGACCTCGCGAAAATGATCGCCGAGGGGCCGAAGGAAGACCTCGACCTCACCACCAACACGCAGCCAGTGATGCTGGCTTGCGCCGTCGCGTTCTACCGCGCATGGATCGCCGCAGGCGGCGCGACCCCGGCCCTCGTCGCCGGTCACAGCCTCGGTGAATATTCGGCGCTGGTTGCTGCCGGCGTCATCGATTTCAAGGACGCGGTGCCGCTGGTGCGCTTCCGCGCGCAAGCGATGCAGGAAGCCGTGCCGGTCGGGCAGGGCGGCATGGCCGCCATCCTCGGCCTGTCGGACGATGACGTACGCGCTGCCTGCGCCGAAGCCGCGCAGGGCGACGTGGTGGAGCCGGTCAACTTCAATGCGCCGGCCCAGGTCGTGATCGCCGGCCACAAGGCGGCTGTCGAGCGTGCCTGCGAAGCTGCCAAGGCCAAGGGTGCCAAGCGCGCTCTGCCGCTGCCGGTGTCTGCGCCTTTCCATTCGTCGCTGCTGAAGCCGGCGTCGGATCGCCTGCGCGACTATTTGGCGAACGTGAATTTCAATGCACCGAAGATCGAACTGATCAACAACGTCGACGTCGCCATCGTGACCGACCCGGCCGCGATCAAGGATGCGCTGGTGCGTCAGGCGGCAAGCCCGGTGCGCTGGGTCGAGTCGGTGAACAAGATGGCGGCGATGGGCGTGACCCGTGTCGTCGAATGCGGACCGGGCAAGGTGCTGACCGGTCTGGTGAAACGTATCAATGGCGAACTGACGGGCGAGGCCATCGTGGACCAGGCTACGCTGGACGCCGCATTGGAGGCAGGCAAGTGATGAACCGTGGATCCTCTCTGGAAAAACAAGTTGCGCTGGTGACCGGCGCTTCGCGCGGTATCGGCCGTGCGATCGCTGTTGAACTCGCCAAGCGCGGCGCGACCGTGATCGGCACCGCGACCACCGAAGCCGGTGCGGCCGCGATTACCGAATACCTGCAAGCTGTGCGCGCCGACGCGGGCCGCGGTGCGGTACTGAACGTGACCGACGCGGAACAGTCGAATGCGCTGATCGAAGAAATCGGCAAGCAGCATGGAGGCGTCAGCATCCTGGTCAACAATGCGGGCATCACGCAAGACCAGTTGGCGATGCGCATGAAGGATGAAGAGTGGGACGCGGTGATCGCGACCAACCTGACCGCTGTCGGCCGCATGTCGCGCGCCGTGCTGCGCGGCATGATGAAGGCCAAACATGGCCGCATCATCAGCATCACCTCGGTGGTCGGTTCGGCCGGCAACCCGGGCCAGATGAACTATGCCGCTGCCAAGGCGGGCGTGGCCGGCATGAGCCGTGCGCTGGCGCGCGAGATCGGCAGCCGCAACATCACGGTCAATTGTGTGGCACCCGGCTTCATCGATACCGACATGACCAAGGCACTGAACGAGCAGCAAGTCGCTGCGCTGCTGCAGCAGATCCCGGCCGGCCGTTTCGGCATGCCGGAAGACATCGCGGCCGCCGTTGCCTTCCTGGCGTCGGACGATGCGGCCTACATCACGGGCACCACGCTGCACGTGAACGGCGGCATGTACATGAGCGGCGGCTGATGGCCACTGCTTGCCCTTGTTTACCCGGCCGTTGGTAAGTCGGTTTGGTTAGCGTTAGCTAGCCGATAAGCAGCAAAAAAGCATTCCCGGGCAGGATCTTTCCTGCCTGAATTTGGATGGCTTCCGGCTGTTAGTAAAAGCCAAAGCCGAAACTTAAGTTTCACCGCGCAAACCTGCTAAAATGCGCGCACTTTACGTATAACTACCCATTGGAGGACCCTGATGTCTGACATCGAATCCCGCGTCAAGAAAATCGTTGCCGAACAACTCGGTGTCTCTGAAGCAGACATCAAGCTCGAATCGTCGTTTGTCGACGACCTCGGCGCAGACTCCCTCGACACGGTTGAGCTGGTGATGGCACTCGAAGACGAATTCGAAATGGAGATCCCGGACGAGCAAGCCGAGAAGATCACCACCGTTCAGCAAGCCATCGATTACGCCAAGGCTAACGTCAAGGCCTAAGATTCCGACGAGACGTGCCGCCTAGCGCGGCACGTTTCACATTCAGGGAAGCACTGAGTTAATTAAGCTGCAAACGCTGGATTTTTCAGTGGCTTCCCTGTCCGAATCTTCTTTCGTTTTCAGGAGCACCGTTTGACCCGCCCTAATCGTCGCCGCGTCGTTGTCACCGGACTCGGATGCGTTTCTCCCGTCGGCAATACGATCGCCGATGCATGGCAGTCGCTGCTCGCCGGCCAGTCCGGCATCGCGACCATTACCAAGTTTGACGCCAGCGCGTTTTCCACAACCTTCGCCGGTGAGGTGAAAGGTTTCAATGTCGAGGACTACATGCCCGGCAAGGAAGCGCGCCACATGGATACCTTCATCCATTACGGCATGGCGGCGGGCATCCAGGCGATGCAGGACTGCGGCCTCGAAGTCACCGAAGCCAATGCCGAGCGCATCGGCGTGATTGTGGGCTCGGGCATTGGCGGTCTGCCGATGATCGAAGAGACCCACGCAGAACTGACCAAGCGCGGCCCGCGCCGCATCAGCCCGTTCTTCGTGCCGGCATCGATCATCAACATGATCTCCGGTCACCTGTCGATCAAGTACGGCCTGAAGGGCCCGAACCTCGCGATCGTGACGGCTTGCACCACCGGCCTGCACTGCATCGGCGAAGCGGGTCGCCTGATCGAGTACGGCGATGCTGACGTGATGATCGCCGGCGGCGCCGAATCGACCGTCTCGCCGCTGGGCGTCGGTGGCTTTGCAGCCGCCCGCGCACTGTCGTCGCGCAACGATGACCCTGCGACCGCTTCCCGTCCGTGGGACAAGGACCGCGACGGCTTCGTGCTCGGCGAGGGCGCCGGCGTGATGGTGCTCGAAGAGTACGAACACGCGAAGGCACGCGGCGCGAAGATCTACGCAGAACTGCTGGGCTTCGGCATGAGCGCCGACGCGCACCACATGACCGCACCACTGGAAGATGGCGACGGCGCACGCCGCTGCATGATCTCTGCGATGCGCAATGCCGGCGTCAATGCCGACCAGATCGACTATGTGAACGCACACGGCACGTCGACGCCGCTGGGCGACGTGGCCGAGACGGTCGCGATCAAGCGCGCGCTGGGCGACCACGCGAAGAACATCGTCGTCAATTCGACCAAGTCGATGACGGGCCACCTGCTCGGTGGCGCTGGCGGACTCGAATCGGTGTTCACGGTGCTCGCCGTGCACAACCAGAAGTCGCCGCCGACGATCAACATCTTCAACCAGGACCCGAACTGCGACCTCGATTATTGCGCCAACACTGCGCGTGATATGAAGATCGACGTTGCCGTGAAAAACTCCTTCGGCTTCGGCGGTACCAACGGTACGCTGGTGTTCGGCAAGGCCTGATCCCTCGCGTCGCACGATGCTGCTGCACCGTGCGACGCACTCCCTGATTTCCCCGCACTGACATGTCCATCGCCGTCTCGGCGAGGATTACCCGTTCGCGCCTGCTGGCGTCGATCTGCATCGGCATGGCCGGCGTGCTGCTGGTCGCAGCTGCGTTGCTGATGCCTGACACGCCGGCGCTGTCTGCCGTTTGCGCCATTGCTGCCGCCGGTCTCGCTTTGTTCCCGCTCTCGGCCGCAAAAGCCTGCCGGATTGATGTAACCGGCATCGGGCAAATTCTGTTGACCGACACTGCTCATGAGGCTGTTGCTGATCGCACTGATGCAGCGATCGCGCCAGCCGAGGTGGTTCAATTGCTGGGGGATTCGACACTCTGGTCATCGCTGATGGTGCTACGCCTGCAATCCGCATCAGGCCGGATCACTCGCCTGGTGCTGCTTCCTGACAGCATGGACCGCGAGGCCTTCCGCGCCTTGTCCGTCGCCTGTCGCTGGATCGCGTCGCACGGCTCACCGGTCGATACCTGATTTCTGCCATTTCCCCTGTCGCCTGATTGAACTTTTTAAATTTCACTCAGTCAACGTGTAGGGAAGCGCTGATTCCAATCCCGAGATTAGTTCGATATTGCCTTCGAATTGTCGGACCTCTTTCTTGCCTGCGGACCAGCAGGCAAGGACGAACGAAGAACACCGACAGACGCTGAGCACTGCCCGCGCCAAGAACATCATCCATCAGCCTTGACCTGCTGCGTACGTGGCAGGCGACTTCCCGCGCTTTGCACGAGCACGAGGAATCGGGGATTGACGACAGAACGCGACATCGATCAACTGCTGGTTGATCGCGTCCAGCATGGAGACAAGAAAGCTTTCGAGCTGCTGGTATCCAAGTATCAACGCAAGCTGATGCGTCTGGTGTCGCGGCTGGTGCGCGACCAGGCCGAGGCCGAGGACGTGGTGCAGGAAGCCTTCATCAAGGCTTACCGCGCCTTGCCACAATTCCGGGGCGAGTCGGCCTTCTATACCTGGCTTTATCGGATAGGCATCAACACTGCCAAGAACTATCTGGTAACCCAGGGCCGACGCGCGCCCACTTCCACCGAAGCTGATGCTGAAGAGGCGGAAACTTTTGATGATGGGGAACATCTAAGAGATATCAACACGCCCGAATCCATGCTGGCCACCAAGCAGATTGCGGAGACGGTCAACGTGGCGATGGAGGCACTGCCCGAGGAATTGCGGATGGCCATTACCTTGCGGGAGATCGAGGGCCTCAGTTACGACGAGATCGCCGAAGCGATGGGCTGCCCCATCGGTACGGTGCGCAGCCGGATTTTCCGGGCGCGCGAGGCGATCGCCGACAAGCTGAGGCCATTGCTCGACACGGCCATCGACAAGCGCTGGTAGGGGCGCTACAAGGTATGGAACAACACAGGATCAGGCAGGGAGCATCATGGAACGCAGCGAAGATTCAAGCAAACAGGCAGCGAAAGCTTCAACGAAAGAAAAGGTCTCCGGACTGGTCGATGGCGACGCCGATCCCGATGGCTTGCGCGCATTGATGGCGCAGCTCAGGGAAGGTGAGGGCAGACAAGCCTGGGACTTGTACCATCAGATCGGCGATGCGATACGCAGCGCCGAACCCGGGCCGTTGATGAGCGCCGATTTCGACCAGCGCTTTGCCGAACGCTTTGCGGCCGAGCCCATCCTGCTGCCGCCGCGGCGCAACTTGCTGGCGCGGATCGGTGGCTGGCCGACCACCATGGCAGCGATCGCTGCGGCCGGATTCGGATTCTTCATTGCACCGTCGCTGATGCGTGATGCCGGCCCGTTGCTGCCTGTATCGACGACTGCCGCGACCAGCGTACCGGCGCCGGCGGCCACTGTTCCATCCACGGCATCGATGGGGCAGGGACCGGCCATGGCCCAGGTCGCCGCTTTGTCCGCCAACGCCTACAGCCCGGCATCCGGGCAGGCGGCAACGCCGGCTTCGGCCGATGGCGATGGCACGCTCGACTACATCGTGCTGCACCACCGCGCGCATGCGTCCCTGTATGGAGCGACGCCGGCGATACGGCCTGTCGTGCTTGAAGCTGCGCAGCATCGCTGACACATGACGCGCACGCTGCGGCTCGCGTCGACTGCGTTCGCTGCGCTACACGCGTTGGCGGTGCTCGCCATTGCGGTGGTGGTGCCGCCTGCGCTAGCGGCCGGCTCGACCTCAGCGACCGGAGTGTCCGGAGCATCCGGACGAGCCAGCCCGAATGCAAACAGAACCACCGGCTATACGGAAGCCGATGGTCTGCGCATGCTGGCGCGTGCGCATGATGCGGCGCAGTCCCTGTCGTACAGTGGAACCTACGTGCACCAGCGCGGGCCCGAGGTGCGCTCGCTGCGCATTGCGCACCAGCGCACCGCCAGTGGCGTGCACGAAAAGCGCGAAAGCCTGGATAGCCCGCCCTCCGAAACCGTGCGCCGCGGCGATCGCCTGCTGACTTACCTGCCGCAGCAGCGCCGCATCCTGATCCGCGATCACGAACCGGGACCATCCTTCCCGGGCTTGCGCGCGCTCGATGCGCAACGGCTGGGCGCGCACTACCGGCTGCGCTGGCTGGGCGATGAGCAGGTCGCTGGCCGTCCAACGTCGGCCTGGGCGCTGGAGCCGCGCGATGGTCTGCGCTACGGCTACCGCTTCTGGGCCGACAAGGCGAGCGGCTTGCTGCTGCGCGCGCAAACCATCAGTGAAAAGGCAGAGGTCGTCGAGCAGGTCGCATTCAGCCAGCTGGCCACCGGACCACTGCCGGCATCGAAGCTGAACGCCAGCCTGCGTGAGGTTCGGGGCTGGCGCACCGAGGACGTATCCGGCCGTCCGGCCAGCCCGGCGGCGACGGCGGCCTGGCGGGCAGGGTGGCTGCCACCGGGCTTCGAGCCGGCTGGCGCCTGGGTGCGCAAACTGGCATTGGCCGGTCATCGCGGGGACCCGGAACGCGAAGTTCTGCAGTTGCTTTATTCGGATGGGCTGGCCGGTTTGTCGATCTTTATCGAGCCCTGGACAGCCGAGCGTAGCGCGCGGCCCTTGCAACTTGGCGCCCTCAATATGGTCGGCAAGCGGCACGGGAAGTTTTGGCTTACCATTGTTGGCGAGGTACCAATGCTGGCAGTCAGGCAAGTTGCGGACGCCATTGAACTCACGGACAAAGCCCACAAATAAGGGCGGACTTATCCCCACGGACAACAACCCATGAAAACACTCGCACTGTTCCAACGTCAGTTGTCGGCCGCGGCTTTCGCAGCGGCCGCTGCCTTGTTCGTGCCGGCCGGGCTGGCCCTGGTCGCGCCGCAGGCCACCCAGGCCGCCATGCTGCCCGATTTCACCGACCTCGTTGACAAGGTCGGGCCAGCCGTCGTGAACATCCGTACCACCGAGCGTCCCAAGCAGATGCAGCAGGGCGCCGCAGGTTCGGAAGAGGAAGAGATGCAGGAATTCTTCCGCCGCTTCTTCGGCCAGCCCGTGCCGCCGCGCCAGCAGCAGCCGTCGCCGCGCGGACGCCGCGTCCCGCCGCAGCAGCAGGAGGAACAGCAGCAGGTGCCGCGCGGCGTCGGCTCGGGCTTCATCATTTCTTCCGACGGCTATGTGCTGACCAATGCGCATGTGGTCGAAGGCGCCGACGAAGTCTTCGTCACGCTGACCGACAAGCGCGAGTTCAAGGCCAAGATCATCGGCTCCGACCGCCGTACCGATGTGGCGCTGGTGAAGATCGACGGCAGCAACCTGCCGCGCCTGACCATGGGCGATTCGAGCAAGTTGCGCGTCGGCGAATGGGTGATCGCGATCGGTTCGCCCTTCGGCCTCGAGAACACCGTCACCGCCGGCATCGTGTCCGCCAATTCGCGTGACACCGGCGACTACCTGCCGCTGATCCAGACCGACGTGGCGGTCAACCCGGGCAACTCGGGCGGCCCGCTGATCAACATGCGCGGCGAAGTCGTCGGCATCAACTCGCAGATCTACAGCCGCTCCGGCGGCTACATGGGCATCTCGTTCGCGGTGCCGATTGACGAGGCGATGCGCGTGTCCGAACAGCTGAAGTCGGTGGGCCGGGTGGTGCGCGGTCGTATCGGCGTGCAGATCGGTGAAGTCACCAAGGATGTCGCCGAATCGCTGGGCCTGCCGCGTGCGCAGGGTGCGCTGGTGGCGCGCGTCGAGCCGGGCAGCCCGGCCGAGAAGGCAGGCGTCGAACCCGGCGACATCATCACCACCTTCAACGGCAGCGTGATCGAGAAATCGGGCGACCTGCCGCGACTGGTCGGCAATACCAAGCCGGGTTCGAAGTCCACGCTGACCGTGCTGCGCAAGGGCGCCAAGCGCGACCTGCAAGTGGTGGTGGCCGAGATGGAATCCGAGCAGCAGGCGTCGAAGAAAGAAGACAAGAAGCCCAAGCAGGAGCAGGTGGCCAATGCGCTTGGCCTGGTCGTGTCCGACCTGACCGAAGCGCAGAAGCGTGAACTGAAGCTCGATGGCGGCGTGGTGGTGGACCTGGCCGATGGTCCTGCAGCGCGCGTTGGCCTGCAGCCGGGCGACCTGATCGTTCGACTCAACAACACCGATATCAAGGACGCCAAGCAGTTCAATGCGCTGGTCGCCAAGCTTGATCCGAAGAAGAATGCGCTGCTGCTGGTGCGACGCGGCGACTCTTCGCAGTTCGTGCCGGTGCGTCCGTCGGCGCCCTGATCTTCACCTTGCCTGCAGAGCAGGGCTGCTTCGGCAGCCCTGTTTTTTTACGATGATCCGATTCACGCTGTATTCCCGCAGTTACTGCCACTTGTGCGAGGACATGCTGACTGCCTTGCGCGCGCTGGCCGGCGACGAAGTGGTGGTCGACGTCATTGATGTCGATGCCGATCCCGCGCTGGTCGAGCGTTATGACGAACTGGTACCGGTCTTGATCGGTCATCGTGACGATGATGCGCCGACCCAGCTTTGCCATTATTTCCTAAATGAAAACACGGTAAGCGAATTTCTCGCGCTCCGATGACGATGCGGCATCGCGCTGGCCTGCCGTATGGCTGAAAACCCGTCGCCCATCCATGCCGGGCCGCTGTTCGGGGCATTTTCAGGGTGTTTCAGGCTGTATCGACCGGGATTTTGCCCCCCAAATCCGGTAAAATGCGGGTCAGTAAAAAATTTGCATCAGGCGCTCGTCCGGGCGCTTTTTTTGTATCCAGATTGTTAATGGACCACATCAGAAACTTCTCCATCATCGCCCACATCGACCATGGCAAATCGACGCTGGCCGACCGCATCATCCAGATCTGCGGCGGCCTGTCCGACCGCGAGATGGAAGCGCAAGTGCTTGACTCGATGGACCTCGAACGTGAGCGTGGCATCACCATCAAGGCCCAGACCGCGGCACTGAGCTACAAGGCCAAGGACGGCAAGGTTTACAACCTGAACCTGATCGACACCCCGGGGCACGTTGACTTCAGTTACGAGGTCAGCCGCTCGCTGTCCGCCTGTGAAGGCGCGCTGCTGGTGGTCGATGCGTCGCAGGGCGTGGAAGCGCAGACCGTGGCCAACTGCTACACCGCGCTCGACCTCGGCGTGGAAGTGGTGCCGGTGCTGAACAAGATCGACCTGCCTTCGGCCGACCCCGACAATGCGATCGGCGAGATCGAGGACGTGATCGGCATCGAAGCCACGGACGCCGTGCATTGCTCGGCCAAGACCGGCCTCGGCGTCGAGGACGTGCTGGAATCGCTGATTGCGAAAGTGCCGCCGCCGCAGGGCGACCCGGATGCGCCGCTGCAAGCGCTGATCGTCGACTCCTGGTTCGACAACTACGTCGGCGTCGTGATGCTGGTGCGGGTCAAGAACGGTACGCTGCGCCCGAAAGAAAAGATCCTGCTGATGGCCACCGGTGCGCAGCACCTGGTCGAAAGCGTCGGCGTGTTCACGCCGAAGTCGGTCTCCAAGGATTCGCTGTCGGCCGGGCAGGTGGGCTTCATCATCGCCGGCATCAAGGAACTGAAAGCCGCGAAAGTCGGCGACACCATCACGCTGGCCGCCAAGCCGGCGCCGGCGCCGCTGCCGGGCTTCAAGGAAGTGCAGCCGCAGGTGTTCGCCGGTCTGTTCCCGGTCGAGGCCAACCAGTATGACGCGCTGCGCGACTCGCTCGAGAAACTCAAGCTCAACGATGCCGCGCTGATGTACGAGCCCGAAGTGTCGCAGGCGCTGGGCTTCGGCTTCCGTTGCGGCTTCCTCGGCCTCCTGCACATGGAGATCGTGCAGGAACGCCTCGAGCGCGAATTCGACATGGACCTGATCACCACCGCGCCGACGGTGATCTACGAAGTGCTGATGCGTGATGGCACCACCATCATGGTCGACAATCCGTCCAAGATGCCGGAGCCGTCCAAGATCGAGGACATCCGCGAACCCATCGTCACGGTCAACCTGTACATGCCGCAGGAATATGTGGGTGCGGTGATCACGCTCTGTACGCAGAAGCGCGGCATCCAGGTCAACATGAGCTACCACGGCAAGCAGGTGCAGCTGACCTATGAAATCCCGATGGGTGAAGTGGTGCTCGACTTCTTCGATCGCCTGAAATCCATCTCGCGCGGCTATGCGTCGATGGACTACGAGTTCAAGGAATACCGTTCGTCCGACGTGGTCAAGGTCGACATGCTGATCAACAGCGAGAAGGTCGATGCGCTGGCCATTATCGTGCACCGCTCGAACGCGCCGTTCCGCGGCCGCGCCGTCGCGGCAAAGATGCGCGAACTGATCCCGCGTCAGATGTTCGACGTCGCGATCCAGGCCGCCATCGGCTCCAACATCATCTCGCGCGAAAACGTGAAGGCGCTGCGCAAGAACGTGCTGGCCAAGTGCTATGGCGGCGACATCTCGCGCAAGCGCAAGCTGCTCGAGAAGCAGAAGGCGGGCAAGAAGCGCATGAAGCAGGTCGGCTCGGTCGAGATCCCGCAGGAAGCCTTCCTCGCGATCCTGCAGGTCGAAGAAAAGTAAATCCCGGAATCACAAGACTACCGCTACCCGACGAAACCACCATGACCCTGCAATCCATCCTGGGCAATTTCGCGCTGATCCTGTTCCTGTTGACGGTCGCCACCGGCGTCGTGTGGGCGGTCGACCGCTTCCATCTCGCGCCGGCACGCCGCAAGAGCGCCGAAGATGCATTGGCCGAGTTCGATGCGCGTGCCGCGCGCCTCGCAGCAGACGGCGTCAAGCCCGATCCGATCGCGCGTGCCGAACTGGCATCGCGTATCGACCGCCAGCCGGCCTGGGTGGCCTACACCGGCAGCTTCTTCCCGGTGATTGCGGCCGTGTTCCTGTTCCGCTCCTTCGTGATCGAGCCGTTCAAGATCCCGTCGAGTTCGATGGTGCCGACCTTGCAAATTGGTGACCTGATTCTGGTGAACAAATTCACCTATGGCATCCGACTGCCGATCGTGAACAAGAAGATCATCCAGATCAACGACCCGAAGCGTGGCGACGTAATGGTGTTCAAGTTCCCGAAAGACGTCTCGCTGGACTACATCAAGCGCGTGGTCGGTGTGCCGGGTGACAAGGTCGCCTACAAGAACAAGAAGCTGACCATCAACGGCCAGCCGGTGGCCTACGAGCGACTGACCGAGTACCTCGATGAAGAGCGCCTCAGCTATTTCAGCCATTACCGCGAAAACCTGACCGGCGTCTCGCATGAAATCCTGAACGACGACAAGGTGCCGGGCTATGTGCCCAGCCCGGACGCTTTCCCGCAGCATGAGTTGTGCCGTTACGACCTCGAAGGCTTCGAGTGCACGGTGCCGGCTGGACATTACTTCATGATGGGTGATAATCGGGACAACAGTCTGGACTCCCGTTACTGGGGTTTTGTTCCGGATAGAAATATTGTCGGAAAGGCATTTTTTGTCTGGATGAACCTCGGTAACCTGAAACGCATCGGCAGCTTCCAGTGACGAGCCGCCACCGGAGCCAATACCGCGGGACGCTGTCTCAACAGCGCGCGGGCGGTTTTTCGCTGATCGGCTTGATGTGCACGATGATCGTGCTCTGGACGGTCGGGCTGTTGGCCCTGCGGGCAGGCCCGGGCCTGATCGAATACTGGGCGGTGGAAAAGGCCGTCAAGGCGGCTGCGGCGACTTCGTCCACGCCGGACGAATTGCGCGCCACCTTCGACAAGATGGCAGCGGCCGGCTTCATCGACGCGATCGAGGGCAAGGATCTGAAAATCAGCGGCCGCGGTGACGACATGCAAGTCCGTTTTGCGTACGAAAAGCGGGTCCCGTTGTACGGCCCGGCCAGCCTGGTGATCGACTATGCGGGTTCGACGGCAGACGCAGGTCACGAGGTCGGTAAAGAAGCCGGCAAAGCCCCGGAGGGCGTCGCAAAGTAGCGGCAAGAACTCATGGATATCGACCAACTGCAACAACGGCTGGGCCACACGTTCAAGAATGCTGCACTCCTGCAGCAGGCATTGACGCATCGTAGCCACAGCAGCCTGCACAACGAGCGCCTCGAGTTCCTCGGTGACTCGGTGCTCAACTGCGTCGTTGCGTCGCTGCTGTTCGAGAGATACAACAAGATCGATGAGGGCGACCTGTCGCGCCTGCGCGCCAACCTCGTCAAGCAACAGTCACTGTACGAAATTGCGCAGCGCCTCGAATTGTCGCAATGCCTGCGCCTCGGCGAGGGTGAGCTGAAATCGGGCGGCTTCCGCCGTCCGTCCATCCTTGCCGATACGCTTGAAGCGCTGTTCGGCGCGATCTTCCTCGACGCCGGTTTTGATGCCGCGCGCGACGTAATCCGCGCGATGTACGTTCCCATCTTGCAGAGCGTGGACCCGAAGACGCTGGGCAAGGATGCGAAGACCCTGCTGCAGGAATACTTGCAGGGCAAGAAGATCGCACTGCCGCAATACAACGTGGTCGCCACTCATGGCGCTGCACACAATCAGGAATTCGAAGTCGAGTGCCTGGTGCCCAAGCTGGAGATCCAGGTCTTCGGCACCGGCGGCAGCCGCCGCGCCGGCGAACAGGCCGCGGCCAAGCTGGCGCTGGAAGCCGTGCAGGCAGCGCTGGTCAAGACCCCGGCCGCACCCAAGAAAACACGCCAGCGCACGACCCAGCTCAAGCTCGCGGGCATCGCGACCATACAACCAGATGCGCCGGTCGAGCCTTCGGCCGCCGGCGACAAGACGGAGAAGGCCGACAAGGCTGACAAGGGCGACAAAGCGGCCGATAAAGGCGATAAAGGCGACAAGGCGAAGAAGCCAGCCGCCCGCCCGGCCCGCATGTCGGCATCCCGCGAAGCGCATGAAGGGCGCGACGCGCAGGGTGCTGGTCGTGCCCCCGATGAAGCGGCGGAGCAGGACCTGGCCGCCACCCAGGAACACCAGGACGAATTGCTGCTCGAGCCCGAGGCGGGCAAGGGCAGCGCCGTCAATCACAGCAAATCCGCATGAGCTCCTCCCCCGCCAGCGCCGACTTCCGGTGCGGCTACATTGCCATCGTTGGCCGCCCGAACGTCGGCAAGTCCACGCTGATGAACAAGCTGATCGGCGCAAAGGTCAGCATCACTTCGCGCAAGGCGCAGACCACGCGTCATCGCATCACCGGGATCCAGACCCATGGCGATGCGCAGTATGTGTACGTCGACACGCCCGGCTTCCAGACCCGCCACAGCAATGCGCTGAACAAGACGCTCAACCGCACCGTCACGACCACGCTGACCGCCGCCGATGTGGTGCTGTACGTGGTCGAGGCTGGCGTCTTTGGCGATGCCGATGCGAAGGTGATGGAGCTGCTGCCGGCCAAGGTGCCGGCCATCCTCGTCATCAACAAGGCGGATCGCCTCAAGGACAAGGGTGCGCTGATGGCGTTCGCGCAGGAAGTCGCTTCCAAGCGCGATTTCGCGGCCATCGTGCCGGTGTCGGCCAAGCAGGGCTTCCAGCTCGACCGCCTCGAAGGCGAGATCCGTCACTACCTGCCGGTGGGCGAAGCCATCTTCGATGAAGACGACATCACCGACCGCAGCGAGAAATTCCTCGCCGCCGAGATCGTGCGCGAAAAAGTGTTCCGCTTCGTCGGCGACGAACTGCCGTACACCAGCACTGTCGTGATCGAGAAGTTCGAACAGGAAGGCGCGCTGCGCCGCGTCTTCGCGGCCATCCTCGTCGGCCGCGATGCCCACAAGGCGATGCTGATCGGGCAGAAGGGCGCACGCCTGAAAGAGATCTCCACGCAGTCGCGGCTGGACATGGAGAAGCTGTTCGGTGGCCCGGTCTATCTGGAAATCTGGGTCAAGGTGAAATCGGGCTGGGCTGACAACGAGGCCGGCCTGCGCGCCTACGGCTACGAATAAGGCGCGCGATGGACGTGCCTGTGCAGCTGACCGAAGCACCGCCACGCGCCGCAGACAAGCCGGCGGAGCGCCAGCCGCCGCGCGGCAGGGCGCCGGAGCGCGAGCATCGCGTCGCCAACCAGCCGGGCTTCGTGCTGCACAGTTACCCGTACAAGGAAACCAGCCTGATCGTCGAGGTCTTCGCGCGCGACCATGGCCGGGTGCCGCTGATCGCAAAAGGCGCAAAGCGCCCGCACTCGAAGCTGCGCGGCGTGCTGCAAACCTTCCAGCCTTTGCAGCTGGCCTGGAGCGGCAAATCCGAAGTGCGCACGCTGGTGTCGGCCGAATGGGTGGGCGGGCTGTTGCCGCTGGAACGCTCGGCGCTGCTGTGCGGCTTCTACCTGAACGAACTGCTGGTGAAACTGCTGGCGCGCGACGATCCGCATCCGCAACTGTTCGACCAGTACGTGTCCGCGATGAACGAGCTCGCGCATGACGAGCCGCCGGCCATCGTGCTACGCAAGTTCGAACTGGCGCTGCTGAAGGAGACCGGCGTGGCCGGCAGTCTCGTACGCCTGTCGGGCGGGCGCATGGTCGAAGCTGACCAGTTGTATGTGTTCGACCCCGAGCTGGGGCCCCGCGAAGCGGTCACCAGTGACATCGCGCCTGCAGTCTCCGGCAAGACGCTGATGGACATGGAGGCCGGTGACTATGCCGACCCGGCTACCCAGCAGCAGAGCAAGTTTCTGATGCGCCACCTGCTGGCGCATCACCTCGGCGGCATGCCGCTGAACACGCGGCAGATCCTGATCGACTTGCTGCAGCTGTAACCGAAGTGATGACGAAGACGCCCACCAGGGTGTCGACCATAACGATAAACAAGCATCGCAATAACGATTCCCAAGTACAGTCCCTGAACCGCAGACCATGAGTTACCTGAACCCGAACGGCGCCGTGATCGACCTCGGCGTCAATATCGACCATGTGGCCACGCTGCGCAATGCGCGCGGCACGGTGTATCCCGATCCGCTGCAGGCGGCGCTGCTGGCCGAGCAAGCCGGCGCCGATGCGATCACGCTGCATCTGCGCGAAGACCGTCGCCATATTCGCGATGCCGACGTCGAGAAGATCCGACCGCAGCTGACCACGCGCATGAACCTCGAATCGGCGGTGACGGAAGAAATGATCGATTTCGCCTGCCGCATTCGCCCGCAGGATGCCTGTCTGGTGCCGGAGCGCCGCGAAGAGGTGACGACCGAGGGCGGCCTCGACGTGGTGCGCCACTTCGACGACGTGAAGAAAGCCTGCCAGCGCCTGGCCGCGCTGGGCATTCGCGTGTCGCTGTTCATCGACGCCGACGTAGAGCAGATTCGTGCCGCCGCCGAGATGGGCGCGCCCGTCATCGAGTTGCATACCGGCCGCTATGCCGATACCGAAGGCGAAGCACAGCAGGCCGAGCTGGAGCGCGTCCGTCGCGGCGTCGCCGCAGGCGTGCAGGCCGGGCTGAAAGTCAATGCCGGCCACGGCTTGCATTACACGAACGTGCAGGCCATTGCCGCGATCACCGACATTGCCGAACTCAATATCGGCCACGCGATCGTCGCGCATGCCGTGTTCGCCGGCTGGGAAAATGCGGTGCGCGAGATGAAGGCCATCATGACCCGCGCACGGCTGGAAGCGCTCAAGCTGCGCTGAACCGGACGGCGTGCAGACGCAACAGGTCAACACCCAAGGGGCGCAAACGATGATCTTTGGCATAGGCACCGACATCATCCGCATCGACCGCATTGCCGCGGCCGTGGCGCGCCATGGCGACCGCTTCGCCGGCAAGATCCTCGGCCCGCAAGAGATGGAGAAATACCTGCGCCGCAAGGCCAAGGTCGAGGCGCGCGGCATCCGTTTCCTGGCCACCCGCTTCGCGGCCAAGGAAGCGTTTTCCAAGGCCATTGGCCTCGGCATGCGCATGCCCATGACCTGGCGCGCAGTGCAGTTCGTCAATGCGCCCAGCGGCAAGCCGGTGGTTGTCACCAGCGGTGCATTGACCGCTTTCATGCAGGAACATGGCATCGCGGCTCAGGTCTCCCTGACCGATGAGGCAGAATACGCAGTTGCATTCGTGATCGTGGAGAAGATATGAAGAATGGCAAGCCCGGCAATAACGCATCCGGACTCGGCCCGGTCATGCTGGACGTGGTCGGCACGACGCTGTCGGACGACGACCTGCGCCGCATCCGTCACCCGCTGACCGGTGGTGTGATCCTGTTTGCGCGCAACTACACCGACCGCGCGCAATTGACGGCACTGTGCAAAGCCATTCATGACGCGCGTCCCGGCGTGCTGATCGCGGTCGACCATGAAGGCGGCCGCGTGCAGCGCTTCCGTAGCGATGGTTTCACGCGCCTGCCGGCAATGAAGAAGCTGGGCGAACTCTGGGACCGCGATGTGCTCGAAGCCTGCAAGGCAGCGACGGCACTGGGCTTTGTGCTGGCCGCCGAATTGCGCGCCTGCGGCGTCGACCTGTCGTTCACGCCGGTGCTGGACCTCGACTATGGGCAGTCTGAAGTGATCGGCGACCGTGCCTTCCATCGCGATCCACGTACCGTGACCCTGCTGGCCAAGAGCGTCAACCACGGCCTGCAGCTGGCCGGCATGGCCAACTGCGGCAAGCATTTCCCCGGCCACGGTTTTGTCGCGGCTGATTCGCACATCGCCATTCCGGTCGACGAGCGCGACCCGAAGGACATCCTGAAAGAAGACGCCGCACCCTATGGCTGGCTGGGCATGAGCCTGTCGGCCGTGATGCCGGCGCACGTGATCTATCCGAAGTTCGACAAGCATCCGGCCGGATTCTCGAAGAAATGGCTGACCCTGCTGCGCAAGGACCTCGGTTTTGATGGCGTGATCTTCAGCGACGATTTGTCGATGGAAGGCGCCAGCGTGGCCGGCACCGTGGTGCAGGGCGCGCATGCAGCGCTGTCGGCTGGTTGCGACATGGTCCTGGTCTGCAATGCGCCGGCCAAGGCCGATGAACTGCTGGCCGGCCTCGATCCGTCGGTGGCCATCGATGCGCATCGCTCGGCCGAGCGCATCGCTTCGCTGGTGCCAACCGCGGCGGCGAAGGATTGGGACAGCCTGCAGGCCGATGTGCCTTATCAGGCAGCACGTGATCTGCTGAAGCAGCTCGCCTGAAGACAGTCCGAGGACAAACAAAGGCCAGTCCATGACCGGCAGCGACGACAAGGACAACCCGCCTGACACCACAGGCAAGGAAGCCGACGCAATCCGCGCCGCCTTGCTGGAGGAAGTCGCGCGCCTGCCGCACCTGCCCGGCGTCTATCGCTACTTCGACGCACAGGACAAGTTGCTCTACGTCGGCAAGGCGCGCGATCTGAAGAAGCGTGTCTCCAGCTATTTCCAGAAGACGCTGGCCAGCCCGCGCACGGCGATGATGGTCGAGCGCGTCGCGCGCATGCAGACCACGGTCACGCGCAGCGAGGCCGAGGCGCTGCTGCTCGAGAACAATCTCATCAAGACCCAGCAGCCGCGCTTCAACATCCTGTTCCGGGATGACAAGTCCTATCCCTACCTGAAGCTGTCCGGCGGCGACTATCCGCGCATGGCCTATTACCGGGGCGCGGTGGACAAGAAGAACCAGTACTTCGGTCCTTTCCCCAGCGCGTGGGCAGTCAAGGAATCGATGCAGATCCTGCAGAAGATCTTCCTGCTGCGTACCTGCGAGGATTCGGTGTTCCAGAACCGCACCCGTCCTTGCCTGCTGCACCAGATCCATCGCTGCAGCGGCCCCTGTGTGGACCTGATCAGCCAGGAAGATTACGCCGTCGATGTCGACAATGCGGCGCAGTTCCTGCGCGGCCGCCAGACCGAGCTGATGGAAACGTTGCAGAAAAAGATGCACGGCTATGCCGCCGAACTGAAGTTCGAGCAAGCTGCCCTTGTGCGCAACCAGATCACGGCGCTGTCGCGCGTGCTGCACCAGCAGAGCATGGAGACCGGCGGTGATGCCGACATCGACATCATCGCCGTGGCCGTGCAGGGCGGTCGCGCCTGCGTGAACCTGGCGATGGTACGCGGCGGGCGTCACCTCGGTGACCGCGCCTATTTCCCGACCCAGGTCGACATGGTGGCCGGCGATGGTCCGGTCGAGGCCGAGGTGCTGAAGGCCTTCCTCGCGCAGCACTATGTCGACAAATTCGTACCTGCCATCCTGGTGGTGAACATCGAGCTCGACGAACCCGAACTGATGATGGCCCTGATGGAGCAGTGCGGGCATCGCATCGCTCTGGTGTTCCAGCCACAGGGCCAGCGTCGTACCTGGCAGGAGATGGCGGTCAAGGGCGCGCAGATCGCGCTGGCGCGGTTGCTGTCGGAACAAGGCTCGCAGCAGGCGCGCACGCGCGCGATGGTCGAGACCCTGGGCATGGATGCGGCCGACCTCGATGCATTGCGCATCGAATGCTTCGACATCAGTCACACGCAGGGCGAGGCGACGCAGGCATCGTGCGTGGTGTATCACCATCACCAGATGCAGAACGGCGAATATCGCCGCTACAACATCAAGGACATCACGGCCGGCGATGATTACGCAGCGATGCGGCAGGTGCTGACGCGCCGCTACGAGAAGGTTGCCAATGGCGAAGGCGTGATGCCGGACCTCGTGCTGA
Organism: uncultured Bifidobacterium sp.; assembly: GCA_964634245.1. GTDB lineage: Bacteria > Pseudomonadota > Gammaproteobacteria > Burkholderiales > Burkholderiaceae_D > Pernthalerella. The sequence continues at coordinate 88,072 of CAZWIE010000006.1, read as the reverse complement.
TCGACGGCGGCAAGGGCCAGGTCGAGGTCGCGCGCCAGGTGCTGGCCGAGTTGGGCCTCGATATCAGCCTCATTGTCGGCGTCGCCAAAGGCGAGGGCCGCAAGGTGGGGCTGGAGACGCTGATCTTCGCCGATGGTCGTGCACCGCTGGAGCTGGGCAAGGAGTCCGCAGCGCTGATGCTGATTGCGCAGATACGCGACGAGGCGCACCGCTTCGCGATCACGGGCATGCGTGCCAAGCGCGCGAAGGCGCGGCAGGCGTCGCGGCTGGAAGAGATCGAAGGCATCGGCGCCAAGCGCCGGCAGAAGCTGCTGGCGCGCTTCGGCGGCCTGCGCGGCGTGCAGGATGCCAGCGTTGACGAGCTGGCATCGGTCGAAGGCATTTCGCGGCAGCTAGCCGAGGATATTTATCGCCAGCTGCACTGAGGCCAGATGCGCCAAGGGCAGGGCAGGAAATCTCCTTTAGAATGTAGAACGACCATAACAAAAACTGAAACATGCCCCTGAACATTCCGATCCTGCTGACCTGGCTGCGCGTGGCGCTGATACCGCTGGTGGTCGGCGTCTTCTTCGTGCCGGATGCATGGATGACCGAGTACGAGCGCGGCCTGGCAGCGACGGTCGTGTTCGTGGTCGCGGCGCTCACCGATTGGTTCGATGGTTATCTCGCGCGCAAGCTGAACCAGACTTCGGCCTTCGGTGCGTTCCTCGATCCGGTGGCCGACAAGTTGATGGTGGCCGGTGCCTTGCTGCTGCTGGTGCAACTGGGGCGCACGAATGCAATCATCGCGTTCGTGATCATCGGTCGCGAGATTGCCATCACGGCACTGCGTGAATGGATGGCGCAGATCGGCGCATCGAAGTCGGTGGCCGTCAGTTCGCTGGGCAAGGTGAAGACCGCTGCGCAGATGATCGCGATACCGATGCTGTTGTATGCGTATCCGCTGTTCGGTGTCGTCGATACATTGTTCATCGGAGAGCGACTTCTTGAAGTCGCAGCCTTGCTAACACTGTGGTCGATGTTGTATTATCTGCGCCGCGCGTGGCCGCTGATCAAAGAGCGACACGACTTGCATTAAGCACGCGAAGTCCGAAGGGCACAGCGTGTTGGCCACCAAGCCAAAATGCAAAACGCAGCAGCAAGTTGAAGAAGTTTTTTAAACATGTTGCTTGACAAGATTTCTGAGTAGTTTATAATCTTGTTTCTGTCGACGCGGGAGTAGCTCAGTTGGTAGAGCGCAACCTTGCCAAGGTTGAGGTCGAGAGTTCGAGACTCTTCTCCCGCTCCAAATTACAAAAGGGAAGCCTACAAAGCTTCCCTTTTTCATTCGTGACACCGGGTCGCCGGCCAGCAGTGACGCAGGCAACGCGATTCGACGTTCACGGGTACAATACGGCTCCCTTGGCGGGGTAGCAAAGTGGTTATGCAGCGGCCTGCAAAGCCGTCTACGCCGGTTCGATTCCGACCCCCGCCTCCAAACATTGACGGCCTCCGCTTGCGGAGGCCGTTTCGCTTTCTTCGCTGTCCAATTTCGATCAAGATGATTTGTGGTTGGGTGCACGGCCCATGAGGGACGTTGTGCGCCGTGAACAAGGACAGGTGGGTAGCAGTTCTATACTGCTGCTCATGAAGATTGAAGCGAAAGAACATCTCACCATGACAGCTGTCGTGTTTGATTCGCTGACTCTGGTCAAGCGTCTGAGTGCCAGTGGCATGCCCGGCGAGCAGGCCGAGGCCGTCGTCAACATGACGCGGGATGTGATGCTCAGCGTCCCTACAAAAGACGACATTGATTCCGGGATCCGTACGCTTGATCCAAAATTCGCGACGATCGATCAGCGTTTCGCAGCAATCGATCAGCGTTTTGCGGCAATCGATCAGCGTTTTGCAACGGTCGATCATCGATTCGATATCATCGAGCAGAAATTCACGATCCTCGAACAGCGCCTGACAATCAAGCTTGGCTCCATTGTCGTCATCGCGCTGGGCGCATTCACCGCCATCTCGAAGCTGATCGGATAGTTGTCGCTCTGCGAGCGATACATTCGTTTCGTCACCCGAATGGGCATCCGTTTTACAATAGCAACCTCGCTCGGTCGTCAATCGAGCGAGGCACTCATGCCCGAGTGGTGAAATTGGTAGACACAGCGGACTTAAAATCCGCCGCTTAGCCGCGAGGCAGCGTACCGGTTCGATTCCGGTCTCGGGCACCAGTCAGTTGGGCGGCGCAATGCCCAGCATCTCGAAGAACTTGTCCAGCGAGCCGGCCGATACGCTGACTTCCTTCACCATCTGCGGCAAGCCCATCTGTCCCAATTGCACTGCGCGCCTAATCAGGTAAGGCGTGGGGCTGTGCGGCTCGACGCTTTGCAGGTAGCTGGCAATCGCGCTCAGTGTTTCATACGCTTGCTCGCGGTTGCGCCATCCCGCCATGGCCGCCGGGGCAGGCGTGCCAGTCACATTGGCGCGTGACGCTGCCAGGGCGATGGCCGCATGCTGATCGTGGACGACACCTGTCGCGTGATCCGCCTTCGCGTCATCGGACCCTGCGCCCGCTGTGCTTTCATTCGCTGGTTGCACAAGCTCCGTGACCTCGGCGACCGGGGCCGGCAATTCCTGCAACAAACTGTCAGCCGCCATCCGCACCGCGTCCAGCGTTGTGGCGAGCTTCGACAGCGAAGGGGATTCCTGCCCGAGCTTGTCGTCCAGGCAGCCCGATAATGCTTGCAACGTCGCCAGCCCTTCGGAGGCACGCTGCGACAGTGCGCGCAGGCCATCGCCATCCGCAGGCTTGACGCTGTCGCGGATCTCGCGCCGGCTGCGCGGCTGGCCATCACCAGACCGTGCATCGTCGGCGGTCGGCGCGCGCTCCCAATCAAGCAGCGAGACGGCGTCTGCGCGATGCAGTGCGGCGGGCAGCAGCACCACGTTCAGCCGCAGCGTCAGCGGCAGGTTGGTATTCATCCACACGAAAGGCGCGACGCGCCGGTCCGCATCGCCATCCTCGATCGCGGGCCATGCGTCATCCCAGTAGCGTGCGGCCAGTCCCGACGTCAGGGCCAGGCCAGCGCACAGGCCGTCCATGCGCGCCGTCCTTATCCACGCGTCGCACAACCAGCCGGCCAGCTGGAAGTCCTTGGTGTGCGATTGCAGCAGCTGTACGCAGGCCTCAGCGACTTTGCGCCAGTCGGCCTTCACGATCGGCCTTTCCCATTCGCCCATCGGCAAGTTCGGATCATCCTCTTCGCGCAACTTCGGGATCTCCATGAACTCGCGCTCATAGCGCATCCAGCGCCCGGCTGGCGCATCTCCCGCCAGTGGTTGCAGCAGTTGCTGCACGATCGTTTCGAGTGCGCTGCTCATCATTTCTCCACCGTAGGTGCACGCTCGGGGAAGGCGGACGGCCACGGCAGCGGCGCCGTCTTGCCCGGCTCGGACAGCGTGAGCGCGATGAAGGTGCGCACCGGCTTCGCGCGTGGCGTATTGTCCTTCGCGTCGGCCTGCACCGGGATGTCGAGCTTCAGCAGCGATGCGCGCGCATCCGATCCCTCGCTGCTTCTCAGCAGCTGCACCATGTCCAGCAGCGCCCACGGGCCTTCGAATCGGAACACCGCGCTCTTGCGGCTGACCTCGAGATAGGGGTTGTCGGGATCGGCACGCGGTATCAGCGGCACATCGTTCGCGAAGCGTAGCGTCAGTCGCACCGGATCGCCGGCCTTCCATCGCAGCGCGCGCGGCGTGTCACGCAGCTTCAGCGTCTGATCGCCGATGGTCAGCGCCCAGTCAATGATCTTGTTGCCATCGAGTTCGCCGTTCACATTGGCGCGGAAGCGCACGGCCACATCCAGCGCTGCCGGCTGCGACGCATCGGCCGGGAACAGCGGCGCCAGCAGCTGCCGCACCTGCGCCGCTTGCGCGGCGAAGTCGCGGATCGGTGCGATCGAGCCCTCGGGCACATTGTTGCGCGCGAAGATGTCGGCCGATACCGGCGGCAGTCGGTTCAGCAGGTTGCCGGCCTCGGACGGATCGGCGGCCGACAGCGCCGCAAACTCGCCGCCGCGCAGGCCACTGCGGTTGCCGATGAACGGGCGTCGCCCCTTCAGCAGACGGTTGAAGTCCGCCGCGAAAGCCGTCCATTGCTCGACGAAGGAGCGGCGGTCGAGCACCATGCAACGGCGCATGACCGCGCGATGGATTTCCGCGTGCTTGTCGGCGAAGTAGTTGCCGGCGCGCCTGGGCGGCTCGTTCGCCTTCAGCGCAGCGAGGCAGGCCGGCGCGTCGAGCTCGCGCGCCAGGTCCGACAGGAAGCGCTCCAGGCGGCCGAGGCTGCCCTTCGGGTCCTTGGCGGCGTACAGTTCCAGTTCCCGCGCGATGCCGTTCCAGCGCGCCATCTCCGCGCCGCCCTTGCTCTCCGGCGGCAGCGAGCTGCGCAAGGTCTGAGCCTGCGCCGACAATGCCTGCATCTTCGCCAGCTGCTGTGCGAGGTAGTCGCCGACGTCGCCGGCGCTGTTCACAAACAGGTTCAGCGTCGCGCGCTGGTCGCCGCGCACGTCGTCGCCATCGTCCAGCACTTGATAGGCATGCGCATCCTGCAGCTCAGCATTGAGCATGCGCATGCGCGCCGCCGCATCGTTGGCCAGGATAGCTTGCAGCGTCTGCGATTCACCATCCTGGCCCAGCTCCTTGAGCAGCGCGACCAGCTTCTTCACATGGCCGCTGGCCTGCTCGAATGCCGTCCACGACGGCGCTGCGCTGCCCGCAGCCTGGTCCTGATCAACCGGCGTATAGGCATGGCCGGTCAGGTCGACCAGGCGCAGCGCGTACTGGTAGTCGATCACGTCACGTACTGCTTCCTGCATGTCGGTCGGGAATTTCGGCAAGTCGTCGGTCAGGTATTTGCGGCGGCCGTCGCCCAGCTTCACGGCGCGTGACAGCTGTTCGTTATCCCACCGCAGCAGCGTGCCGCGCTGCGTCGCCTCCAGCGAATCGCCGACGGCCGGCAGCATGAAGGGCTGGCTCAGCAAGTGCTCCACGGCGGCCAGCAACGCCATGCGGTCCTTGGACAGCGCAAGGCCGCCATCCTTGCCACCCTGGGTGATGCCCATGTCGCTGCCCTCGCCGAACAGGGCCAGGAAGTGCTGGCGCGTGCGCGCGAAATCCTCGCGTGACTTGCGCTGCACGTCGGCCACGATCTCGGGGCCGATCAGCTTGTTGTCGGCAAACTGCTGCATCAGCTTGTCATGCGACGCACCCAGCCTGAGCTCGTCCTGCATCAGCCAGCTGCCGTGGCCATTGGCCAGCAAGGCCTTTTGCTCGTTGAGCGCATCGAGCAGCTTGCGGTAAGCGGCGATCACGTCGGCGCTGCTCGGCGACGTATTGGTGCTGAACAGGTTCAGCACCGCATTCTTCGCGGCCACCACGCGTTCTTCTCCTTGCACCAGCGCATTCTCGTCGAACAGCTTGCGGAACATCGCCAGCGACGCCTTGACGAAGCCGCAGCGCGCGGCGGTGGCCACGGCCGGGCGGTCGACCAGCGTGCCTTCGTTGACGGCCGCGGCGCTGAACAGGTGGATACTGGCCTGCAGGTCGCCCGGCAGGTCCGCGCCCAGCATGTCCAGTACCAGATTGTGCAACTCCTTCGAGCTGCCCTTGTGCGGTGTCTTCAGATGCTGCATCGCGCTGACGCTCGCATCGAGGCGGGCCAGCTCCGTGGCATAGCGTTGCAGCGTGGCGAACTCGCCCAGGTTCTCGATGGCGACGGTTTGCCGTGCCGCTGCCGGCACTGCGGCACCGGTCGCCAGCGGGCCTTCGCAATCGGTGCTGCTGCCGGTCAGTCGGAAAGTCACCGGGTTCAGCGGCGTATTCGCCAGCTCGGCAGTGCGGCGGTAGATGGCCTGCTGCAGCGTATGCACGCCCAGCTCGGCGAACGAGTCCTTGATGCGGTTGCGCGCGCGCTCGCGCAGGTTGTCGAACACGGGCCAGGAGCCCGGCATGAAGGGGTTGATGATGCTGGCGTCATACATCGACACCATATTGGTCAGCCGGCGCGACTGCAGCTCTTCGAGGCCGATCATCAGTTGCAGGGCCGTCTTGCGATACCACTCGAACTCGATGCGTTCACCTGCGCTGCTGGCCTGCGCACGGAATTCGCTGTCGCGCTTCAGGCCTTCCAGGCCTTCGCCAAGCGCCGGCAGCACGCGCTGCAGCTGTATGGTCGTGACTACGATGCCGAATGCATAGAACAGCGGCAGGCCGACCGCGACCCAGCGGCCGATGCGGCTCATCAGCGGGCGCGCCAGCTTCTGCGAATGCGCGGCGCGCGCAAGGCCGAATTCGCCGAACACCTTGGCGTCGAGCACATCGCGCAGGAACAGCGGCTGCGGGCCATTGCCGCTGAAGTAGATCCCGCGCAGGAAGAAGGGCTCGTGATACGCGTTCGGCCGCATCAGCTCGTCGAGGTATTCGGCCATGCCCGCACGCAGCGACGCCAGCCGCGACGGCAGCAGGAACAGGTCGGGCGGCGACGCGACCAGTGCATTTGACGCGAACAATTCGGCACCGGTGTCGGCCACGTTCTGCTCGACCTGGTCGAAGGCCTGCGAGACCCAGCCCGGCTGGTACAGCGCCGACGGCTGGTAAGGCGAGGACCAACCCAGCATGCTGTCGCGCAGGGAAGGCGGCAGCGCCTGTGCGAAGCCGGCAAAGCCCGGCAGGTCTTCACAGCCGGAAACCACGACATAGACGGCGAAGCGCATCGCATAGCGGTTCTGCGCAATCCAGATACGGCGGCTGGCGGCATCGGCCTTCAGCCGCAGGCGCTCGCGGCCTTCCGGCGAGCGATCGGCCAGCAGGGCGGCCGGCACAGACACGATCACCGAGTCGAGCGGGCGCTGCGGCCGGTACTGGCCGCACAGCGCGACGAATTCTTCCCAGCGCTTTTCCTGCAGGTCGATGCTGGCCGGGTCATCGAGCTGTTCGGATTCCAACTCGATCACCACGCCGCGATCGAAGAAGTGCCAGCGTGGCGCATCGCGCTCCGGCTCGCCTGCATCGCCATCGAGCACGCGAGTCAGCCCGCAATTCTCGATCGCGGGACGGGTAGCGGTCGCGCCGTCGTGCAACAGCACCACCCAGGGAATGTCATAGCGCTTGCCATGCTCGGCGATATTGCGTTCGATGCGCGCCACCGCGTCACGGAACGACGAGCGCAGCTTGCCGATGTCGAGCGCGGCGCGGCGCGCGCCGGCCTTGTCGCCATCGCGGTCGATGCCGAAGCGCAGCGCGACCAGCAGCACCGCCACCGCAGTGGCAAGCATGCCGGCAATCCAGACAATGGTCATCGAGTTATCCACGGTCGGCTCCACCAGGCACGGCTTGCTTGGGCATCGCGGGCGCCGTCGGTTCGAGCGCCTTGCGCACCGGGGCCGAGGTAACGCGCCACGCCACTTGCGACAGCGCGAGCAGCAAAATCATGGTGGCCACGAAGCCGAGGGTGCCGCGGCTGAAGCGGAAGAAGCGCACCGGCGCGATCTCTGACAGCCGGTAGCGATAGGCCTGTTCGGACAGCACGCGCTCTGCATACAGCGGCTGGCTGGCGAGACCGGGCATGAGCGCCGGCTCGCGCCGGTAGATCTTGCGGAACAAGGCATCGCGCAGCGGCTGCAGCTCGGCCTCGGCTTGCGCGCCGCGATGACGGCCTTCGAAGCCGACCGAGATCGCGAACAGGTACAGCGCGGCCATCTGCGAAGGCTGGCCGGCGGCATCGGCGAGCAGCGCATCGATGCGATTGAAGATCTCGTCGCCGGCGACGCTGCTGCCGAACAGCCGCGTCTCGACCAGATAGTCGGTATGGCGCGAACGGCCGGGCCAGTGGTGCGACAGCAGCAGCTCGTCGGCGATCGCGGCCTTCAGGTACCGCAGCTCGTCGACGGCCGCGCGGTCCGCCGGGCTGCCGATGCGCGAGATTTCCATCGTCTGTGCATCGATCTCGCGCGCCAGTGTGTCGCTGGCGTCGGCCGCGGCCTGGCGTGCAGCGTCCGGGCTATCCTCGTCGGCAAAGTGTGCGTGCTCGAAGCTGCCGATCACGCGCATCACCTCCGCGACGAATAGCCGGAACTGCCGCAGTAGCAGCGTATCGGTCGCCGACTGCAAGGGCATCGGCGCGCGCGGCTCCGGGTCGCGCGGCTCGATCAGCGTCGTGATCTGCGGCAGCGCCGGTCGCGGCGCTCGGGTCGGTAAGGTCAGCTTGCCCATCGCGTCGCGTCCTTAGTACCCCTGCGTGCGGATGAAGAGGCCGATCGCGGCCGGGCGCGCGGCGGTGCCGGCGCGGCCGGACGCGCCGATCACGAGCCGGCTGTCCGGGCGCAGCAGTTCCGGGCCGGGCACGATCTCATACAGCATGACGCCGGGCAGGCTGCGCAGCTGCATCTCCGGCGCGCCGGCGATGCGCGCGCGGCGATAGCCCAGCACGCGCTTCTCGCGCAGCTCGCCAAACACATGGGCGGGGCCGATCACGGCCGTGTCCATCCAGTCCTCGGCCTCGCCGGCCGCGCCGCCGGCGCTGCCCACACTGCCCTTCAGCCCGACCACCAGCCGCTGGCCCACCCATTCCGGGCGCAGTCCGAGCTCGAACGCGCCATTCACCCATTCCATCGTCACTTCGCGATAGTCCTGGCTGACTTCGGACAGGTTCTCGTCCAGCTCTTTCAGCAGCGGCAGGAAGGCCAGGTGCGGCTGCGCATGGTCATAGGCCGGCGGCGTGATCGGCAGCGCGCCCGGGCGCAGCAGCGACATCGGGCCCAGCAGGTTGCACAGTGCGAGGTAGAGCGGGTAGGGCGAGATCACCGGGCTTTGCAGGTGCGCTTCCAGCACCGGCAGCGCCGGCACCATGCACGACAGGCGCTGCAGCAGCGCGAGACGTTCGCCGCGCTGCTCGGCCTGCGGCACGCCGGCCGACTGGCGCGCGACGAAGGCCGCCTTGCTGCGCAGCGTGTGCACGAAGTCGCGCAAGGCATCGAGTAACTCAGGCGCGGCTTGCAGGTCCAGCAGCGCCGGTAGCGTATCGCCCAGCTTGATGACGCCGTCGTCTTCCAGCACGCTGGCGATCGCCATGCTGATCGTCAGTGCCGGCGGTACGTCGCCGGCTGTCAGCGTCAGGTTGGGGGCGAGGCGCGGGATGTCGGCGGGGGCGGCGTCGGACACTTCATCTTCCACCGCATCAGCCTTCACCGACAGGAAGCGCGACGCCATTTCCGGCATCTTCATGTTGCGCGACACCGGCAGCGACAGCCAGACCGTCTGCGGCCCTTCGGCCAGCGCGTCGACCATGTCGTCGAGCTTCAGCGACAGATCGGTCGCGCCCGGTTCCTGGTGGTCGATCGCGATCGCGGTGCCGTCCGGCAGGATGGCCTCCAGCTCGAGGATGCGCAGCGTGCTGGCGGCCAGCAGTGCGGTGTCGAACTTCAGGCGTTTCACGCCCCAGCCGTACGGGCTCGAGGTCAGCGTGTGCCAGGCGATCAGCGCATCGACGCGCGCCGACTCCAGCTGGAAATGCTGCGGCGACAGCAGCATGCCCTCATGCCACTGGATGCGGTCAGGACATTTCATCGGCAGACTCCGCTCGCGGTGGTGTTCAGCTTCATCTCATGCGTTCCGTTCATTCATTTCTCCGAGGCGCTGGCCGAAAAATCGGTCGCGCCGAATTCCATGCTGATCCTGCCCTTCAGCGTCTCCAGCCGCGCGCGATGCTCGCCGCTGCTCAGGTAATCGGCGAAGGCGAGGGCGGCAAAGACGCGCTTGCCCGAGTAGCGCTTGCCGGGCAGGGTCATCGCATCGCCGGGCGCCAGCTCGACGCTGTCGAACTCGAGCTCGCCCGGATGCGACTTGCGCAGGCCATCGCGCGAGGCGAACCATTCCTGCGCCTTCATGGCCGTCAGCTTGCGCGCCAGCGTTTCGTCGCTGACCAGCACCACGTCGACTCCCAGCGGGAAGTTGCGATTGGCGGCCGGGTCGATGTACAGCGACACCGACTCCCAGTCGAGCTTCACGCCCGGCGGGAACATCATGGCCGACATCGAACTGCAGCCGTTCAGTGACAGTAGCACGCTGGCGACAGCCAGCAGGCGAAGGATGGCGCGCGTCATCATTTGCCTTTCGACGGATCGGTCGCGCTGTACAGCACGGCCGTCGGCGACGGCATTGCGACCGGCGAATAGCCGGCGGCATCCTTGCCGCTGCGGGCATCGGCCTGCATGTCGGCACGTCCTTCTCCGCGCGCCTTGGCCTGCGCCTCGAATTCGGCATGCGCCTCGCGCAGTCCGAGCTCGAAGCCCAGCATCACCAGCAGCACCACGATGGCAACGCCACAGACGCTGCTGATGACCACCAGCCGCGACGTGAGCGCAAACGTGACCCTCATGCGACCTCCACTGTCATTTGTCCCGGCATCGATACCTCGATCACGCCGGCCCAGTTGCACATCAGTTTCGAGCCGTCATTCAGCGCCGGCATGTTCGCGATCATCACCGTCGGCGAGCCCGGCACCCAGGGTGCGGTCGTCATCGGGATGCAGGGCATGGGCGTCAGCGCGCCCAGCGCTGCCGCGGTGGCGGCCGCCACCATGGGGTTGGCCAGCGACTGGCACATGCCAAAGGGCATGATGTTCATCATCGGCACGTTGTCCATGATGTTGGCCGCCGGTGCGCCGGACAGCACGCGGTTGAGTGGCAGAACGTTCAGCGTGCCCGGGGCCATGCCGAACGAGCACTTGAGCATCGCGCCTGCGCAGACCAGTTTTCCCATCAGCTCCCCCTGAACAGGTTCTTCATGCGGCTGCCCGCCGCCGGCGACGAAGAGCCCGACGACTGCGGCTTGCCGTTCTGGTCGAAACGCGCCACCTCGCCGACGCGCTTGCCATGGTCGTAGTTCGCGCGCTCCATCACCTGCCCGTTGTGCCAGTAGCGGATCCGCTCGCCGTGCAGGATGCCTTCCTTGTAGTTCGTGCGCTGCACGACTGTGCCTTCGTCAGTCATGTCCTCGACCAGGCCATCCAGTGAGCCGTCCTTGAAATGCGCGCGCCTCGACAGATGGCCGTGCGAGTAATAGCGAGCCTCGCCCTGCAGCTGGCCGCGCACGTAGTTCATCTCGGATGCGACATGGCCGGCCGTGTCATAAGTGACCGTCATGCCATGCAGCTTGCCGTGCTCGTACTGTTGCTTCATCTGCAGTCGGTCGCGGAAGCGGTACTCTGCGTCGCCATGTCTCAGGCCATGCTCGTATTGCGCCTGCTGTTCCTTGCGGCCCAGCGCGTCGAAACTCTCGACGCGCCCGTGCAGCTCGCCATCCTCGAAATGCGCGCGATGCCGCAGCTTTTCATCCTGGTCGCGCACCTCCACCTTGCGGTTCGGCAGCGGCGGGCTGGTTTCCTGATGCGCGTCGGCAGGGCGGTGCGCATGGTCGTCGTCGGCATGCTTGGCCGGTGGCGCCTTGGCAGACACCGACGACGCGTCATGCGAGCGGGTTGCGGCAGTCTTCGCAGCGAAGCCGGTCGGCGATTCCTGTTTCGCTGGCGGCGCCTTGGTCGCATATCCCGATGCATCGTCGGTGCGACGTGCAGCGGTCTTGGCCGCGAACGGCGAGGTGCCTGCGGCTGGCCGGTTCGCAGGCGTCTTCGCGGCAAATGACGAAGACTCGCCGCTCCGCTTCGCCGCAGGCGATTTCTCTGCTTGCGACGAATGCGGGTCGTATTTTTTCGGCGGCAGTGGAGGCGGCTGATCCATTCCGTTCCCCGTCAATTAATCTTCGCCATGCCGCCCTTCAGGGTCAGCATGCCGCCGCCATCAATCTCGGCCGAGGCCGAGGCCTTGCCGGCGATGGTCAGCGCTTGCAGTTTCAGTTCGGTGCCGGCCTTGGCGCCGATCGAGGTACCCGCTTCGCTGGCTAGCTCGGTACCGGCCTTGACCGTCATCGCGGTGCCGGACGAGATGTTCATCGCCGCGCCCGACTTGAAGGTGATGCTGCCGGTGACGTCGATCACGAGGTCGCCGGTGACCTTGATCGTCGACTTGCCCTTGATGGTCTGCTTCATGTCCTTGGTCACTTCGAGCGTGTAGTCCTTCTTCACCGTGTGCTCGAAGTTGCTGGTGTTGGCATGCGTCTCGTCGTCGTGCACGGTCACGTCGCGCTTGCCGCCGACGGTATGGTCTTCATTGCCACGCGTGACCTCGATCGTGCGGTCGCCTTTCTTGATGAAGTGCTCCTCCGATCCCTGGTACAGCGTGGTCTCGAGGTCGTCCTCGACATCGATCTTCAGGTCGCGCTCGGCATGGAAATAAAGCTCTTCGTCGCCTATCTTGTCGTCGAAGCGGATCTCGTTGCCATGGATGCGGCCATCATCGATCTCGGTCGACTTCGACTTGCCATTGCCGCTCTTGGTCGGTCGCGAGCGGATCACGGCCTGCATCTGCTTGGCAGGCAGAGCGACCGGCGTTGCCTGCTCGCCGTTGTAGACGCTGCCGGTGATGATGGGGCGGTCCGGGTTGCCGTCGAGGTAGCTGACGATCACTTCCTGGCCAATGCGCGGGATGAACAGCGAGCCCCAGCCGTTACCAGCCCAGGCCTGAGACACGCGTACCCAGCAGGAGGTGGTGTCATCGTTCTTCTCGTTCTGGTCCCAGTGGAATTTGACCTTCACGCGGCCCATCGCATCGGTCCAGATCTCCTCGCCCTTGGGGCCGACCACGAAGGCCGAATGGCTGCCGGCCACCGTCGGCTGCGGCGTCTCGCGCTGCGGGCGGAAAGTGGTGGTCGCGGGGAAGGCCTCGAAATGATTGGAGTAGGCCGCGCCGGTCGCTCGGTGCGTGACGCGGCGCAGTGCGTAGCGCGTGTTGAGCTTCGCATTCGGATGCTCGGCCAGCGTGAATGCGCCGCCGGCGTACAGGCTGTTGCAGACGCTCTCGCCGCTGGCCTGCGTGGCGTCGGCCTGGCTGGCCTGCGCCTGCAAGCCCAGCAGCTTTTTGCCGCCGGCGACCGACGCGCGCAGGTGAGGGTAGTCGTAGATCGTGCCGCGCCCGGTCGCGCCGCTGGCGCTGCCGGCCAGCGAAGTGCTCGGCTGCGTGTAGTCGTAGTCATTGCCCGCATAGGCCTGCGTGACCAGCTGGCCGCCTGCCTCGAAGCGCAGCACGCTGTCGGGCAGGTTGTGGTTGTCGCTGCGGCCGCGGAAGCTGAGCTTGGCGCCGCTGCAGTCGGCATGCGCGCTCGGGTCGTCGCCCAGCACCATCGTGTGACCGCTGGCGCTGAAGGTGAAGAAGTAGAAGATGCCTTCCTGCTCCATCAGTCGGCTGATGAAGTCCAGCGGCGTCTCGTCGTACTGCACGCAGTATTCGCGCGCGTCGTAAGTTCCCTTGAGCTTTTTCTGGAAGGTGACGCTGTGCTCGGTCAGGATGGACTCGATGATCTGCACCGCGGTCTGGTTCTGGTAGATCTCGCGCTGGCGCGACAGCGACAGCAGCCACAGCGCCGGCACCATCTCGGCCTTGTAATAGGCGAAGGCCGCGTCCAGCCCGCAATGCCGGAAGCTGCTGATCACGCCATGGAAGTGGCGCACCGTGCCACCTGGGTGCGTGACGGTCACGGTGGCGGTCGTGCCGATGATGGTTGCCGGGTCGAGCGCGGCATCGCCGGACTTCATGTCCAGCGAGAAGCTGTATGGCTGCGACAGCTCCTCGGTGCCGGAAAAGTTCTCGACCAGCAGCTTGTCCTTGCCGAAGGCGGTGCTGACGGAGACCAGCACATGGTCCTGGGTGAAGCCTGTCCTCATCGGGCGCCCCCGGCCTGCTGCAGCGTGAAGCGGAAGCCCGTGCGCACGTCTACCGACAGGTGCACGTCGTCAAAGGGCTGCTGTAGCGCCATGCGTTCGAGCACCTGTGATGCCAGTTCAGGCAGCAGCGACTGCGTGATGATGTGGTCGATATTGCGCGCGCCGCTCTCGACTTCATGGCAGCGCGCCGCGATCGCTTCGGCCACGTAGTCGTCCCACGAGAACGCGGCGCCATGGTTGCGGCGGATACGCTCGGCCAGCTGCTGCAGCTTCAGGTCGACGATGCGGCGCAATTGCGCATCGGCCACCGGGCGGTAGGGCACGATCACCACGCGGCCGAGGAAGGCGGCCGGGAACTGGCGCAGCAGCGCCGGGCGCAGCGCGTCATTGATCTCGTCCAGCGTCGCGTCCGGGTTGCGCTGGCAGACATCGACCACCACGTCCTGCGCGGCATTCGAGGTCAGCAGGATCAGCGTGTTGCGGAAGTCGATCGTCGTGCCTTCGGCGTCATCCATCGTGCCCTTGTCGAACACCTGGTAGAACAGCTCCAGCACGTCAGTGTGTGCCTTCTCCATTTCATCCAGCAGCACCAGGCTGTAGGGCTGGCGGCGCACGGCCTCGGTCAGCACGCCGCCCTTGCCGTAGCCGACATAACCCGGCGGCGCGCCCTTGAGGCCCGACACCGAGTGGCTTTCCTGATACTCCGACATGTTGACCGTGACCATCTGCTCGCGGCCGCCATAGAGCTGCTCGGCCAGCTGGCACGCGGTCTCGGTCTTGCCGACGCCGCTGGGGCCGACCAGCAGGAACACGCCGACCGGCTTGGAGGGATCGTCGAGGCCGGCGCGGTGGCTGCGGATGCGGCGCGCGATCGCATCCAGCGCCTCGTCCTGGCCGACGATTTTCTCGCGCAGGCGCTGGTCCAGCTGCAGCACGGTCTGCTGTTCGTCGGCCAGCATGCGGCCCAGCGGTATGCCGGTCCAGCTCGACAGCACGTCGGCGATCGCGTGCGCATCGACCGCGGGCAGCGGCTGATCTTGTTGATCCGTTTGACCCTGTTGCCCCTGTTGACCCTGTTGACCCAGTTGTCCATGTTGCGCCACGGGCGAGTTATCCCTGGCTGCCATCGCCGCGGCATTCGCGACGCGCGCGCAGGCCGTGTCGAGCACACTGATCGCCTTGTCCGGCAGCTGCCGCGAGCGCAGGTACCGGTGCGACAGGTGCACCGCATCGCGCACGGCGCCGTCGGCAATCCGGACGCGATGATGCTGTTCGAGGCGGCTAACGATGCCATTCACCATCTCGACCGCGACATCCTCGGCCGGCTCCCCGACCTTTACCACCTGGAAGCGGCGCGTCAGCGCCGGGTCGCGCTCGATGTACTGCTTGTATTCGGACCAGGTAGTGGCGGCGATGGTGCGCAGCTCGCCACGCGCCAATGCCGGCTTCAGCAGGTTGGCGGCGTCGCCGACGCCCTCCGCACCACCGGCGCCGATCAGCTGGTGCGCCTCGTCGATGAACAGCGCTACGGGCGGCACGGCTGCCTTCACTTCGACGATCACGTCCTTGAGCCGGCGCTCGAACTCGCCGCGCATGCCGGCGCCGGCCTGCAGCAGGCCGAGGTCGAGCGCGCGCACCGATACCCCGGCCAGTGCCGGCGGCACGTCGCCGGCCACCACGCGCTGCGCGAAGCCTTCGACGACGGCGGTCTTGCCGACGCCGGCCTCACCGGTCAGGATGGGGTTGTTCTGGCGGCGGCGCATCAGCACTTCGATCAACTGGCGGATTTCCTCGTCGCGGCCGACCACAGGGTCAAGCGCGCCGCTGGCAGCCTGCGCGGTAAGGTCGATGGTGTACTGGTCCAGCGCCGGCGTCTTTGCGCGCTGGCCCTGAGCGGCATGGCCACCCGGCGCCGCGCCCTGCGCGTGCGCGGACGCAGGCGGCTGTGCGGCACCGGCCAGCTTGCGCAATTCGTTGCGCAGCGTTTCGCGCGGTATCTGCAGCAGGTTGGGCGCCGATTCCAGCAGCATTCCGCGCATCGTACCGGACTCGAGCGCGGCCAGCAGCACGCAAGCGGCGTCGATCTGCGACTCGCCCAGCTGCATCGACGCAATCACCCATGCCTGTTCCAGCAATGGCGGCAGGTGCTCGGACAGCACTGGCGTGCGGCCGTTGCCGCGCTTGAGCTTGTCGAGCGCCTGCTGCAGCTGTTCCTGCGTGCGCGGCAGCGACAGGCGGAAATGCGCGAGCAGTCTGGCCAGCGAGCCGTCGGCGTCGCGCAGCAGCTCGGTCAGCAGGTGCTCGGGGTCGACGCTGAAGTGCGTCTGCTGCGCGCACAGCTCGGCGGCGCGTTCCATTGCGGCGCGCGTCTCGCCATCGAGGCGAAGGATCAGGGTGCGCAGTTCAGTGCTCATGGCCGGTACACTCGAAAGAGAAACGCGCCGGCAGCGGGCCGGTCCCGGCTGCGGCCGGGGCATCGGTCGGGCTGGCGATGCCGTCACCCATCCAGGCATTCCAGCCCAGACGCGGTGCGGCGGCTGAGGACAGCCCGCCTGCGACCAGCGTGTCGGCCGTCGGTGTCAGCAAGACCTCGACGCGCAGCGCCGACGGAATGAATCCGCGCACGGCCGCCTTGAAATCATCATGCTGCGCGCCGCCGGGCAGCAAGTCCATCACGCGCGCCATCGGCTGGTCGTAGGCCTGCAGCCGTATCGCGGCGGCCTGGTCCCACACGCGGCGACCGAGGAAGGCGGTACGGCCCAGCTCGGGCGCGCCGTGGCCGTCGCCGAGCGCGGTCAGCTCGTCGTCTTCCAGCCGCTGCCAGCCGCCGATGAATTGCTCGCCGCGGAAAGACATCGCGTAGCGGTCCGACAGCATCGCGCACAGGGAGGCCATCGAGCGCGGCGCACCGCCCAGCAGCCCGGCGTGGCGCAGCCAGGGCGCGTGCTTGGGGCGGGCGGCGAGGTTCAGTCCGCACAGGTGGTCGGTCGCGCGCGCGACGGTCGAAGCCTGCGGCGACGACCAGCCGAGGCCGAGGCGACGCCGCTTGCGGCTGAGGTAGAACAGCGACAGCAGGCGATGGTGAAGGATGTCGAGGAAATCGGCAGTCGCGAAATCCTTGGCCGCGTTGCGCTCGATGACCAGCTCGGTGAATGCTGAAGGCAAGGGCCCGGCCTGGCCGAGCAGCGAGAGCACCGGCGTGGAGAGCGTATAGGCTTCGCCGGTGGCCGCGCCGCGCCGCGCGCTCTTCACGTCGCTGGCCTCGAAGCCGAGCGACACATGGCTGGACAGGCGCACGGCCTCGGTGCTGCCGCTGCCATCGGATTCGCCGATCGCGCCGTGGCCGTCGGCCATGCCGTCGCGCTCCAGCAGGCTGATGGCCTGGAACAGGTCAAAGCCCTGTGGCTGCTCGAGCAGGCGGCCGATCAGGTCGGGGTCGTGTTCGCGCGCGGCCATTTACACAAGCTCCTTTGCGCCGGCCATCGGCTTCCACTGCACCAGGCATTCGTCGCCGCGCCAGACCCCAAGCTCGACGAAGGAATTGACCGTCGTGTACAGCGCAAAGAATTGCGCGAGCACGGCCGAGAACAGCACGGCGGACGAGCCGACGAAGGCTTCCGGATCCATCTCCAGCCGCAGGCCGGTGCCGCGGCAATGGCCGCGCCACGCATCGACGCCGATCTGGCGCGTGACCGGGCGCGCGCTGATGCCGCTGATGCCGCGTATCTGTTCGAGGTCGCGGTGCTGGTCGGATGCGAACAGGGATAGCATCTCGCGCAGCCGGTCGCGGCCGGTGTCGCCGTTGACCAGCGAGTGATGGTTCAGCGTCAGCAGCGACGACAGTCGCCACACGGTCTCGTTGCCGAGCGGCGGGTTGCGCTGGCGCGAGGGCTCGGTCAGGCAGCGTATCTCCAGTCCGTTCGAGATGCCTTCGCCCTTGATGCGGGTCTGCGGCGTCACCTGTTCGGCCAGGCCGCGGTTGGTGCACAGCGTGCGCGCATAGACGATGGGCGACGACGGCGCGCTGCGCGTATTGCGCTGGTCGACGAAGGACAGGAACACATCGGTGCCGGTGATGTCGCGGCGCAGGCTGCGCTCGCGGCGCGCGGCCCAGTAGACGCCTTCATGGCTGTCACTCACATGGTCGAGCGACGAGAATTGCGGGATCAGCTGCGGGCGATCGGAGCCGGGGTCGGACGCGGTTACCTGCTCGATGCTGTGGATCTCGGTGAAGGTTTCACGGGCACGGTCGCCGACCAGCAGCACTTCGTGCTGCGTGTGGTCGATCAGCACCGGTTCCGACGTGCGCGGAAAAAGATTCACAGCCACTGTGCAGCCGAGCCGGAAGTTGGCGGCCGACAGGTTGCGCAGCACACGCGGCACGCCGCCCACGTCCAGCCGCAGCGTGAACGCGGAGCCAGCCAGTTGCTGCGCGCGCAGCCCGTGGATGTCGAAGAAATGGAACTTGGCCGGGAACGCGAAGTATTCCTGCAGCATGCCGAACGCCGGATGCGCGCCGGGCGCTTTCGGCAGCACCGCATGTTCGGCATCGAAGCCGACGCGGCGGCAGGCGCTGGCGGGCAGCCGCGTCACATGGCCATCTTCCTGCTCGACGCGCAGGCTGCGCAGGCGCACGGCCAGGCACTCGTACAGCGCGCCGACCATGCCCCAGTCGCCCGAGAGATGCAGGCGCAGGGTGTCGATCTCGAGCTCGGACAGGTCGATGCCGCCGGTGGCGGCATTGCGCTGCGCATTGCCGCCGGTGGCGGCAATGCGCAGCGCAATGCGGCCTTCGTCATCGAGCTGCGCATCGGTGATCTCCAGTGGCCACAGCGTGGTGTCCCATGCCGTGCGGAAGCGCACTTCCTCGCCGCTGTCGGCGTCGGCCACCAGCGCGGTGTGGCGCGGCACCTCGAGGCCCGCCGTGACCTTGCCCTGCGCTTCGTTGAGCGACATCTGCACCACCGTCATCGACGGCACCGGCGCCAGCAGGGAAGGGCAGAGGTTTTCCAGCAACGCGGTCGCCACCTGCGGGAAATCGGCGTCGATGTCGCGCCGCAGACGGGCAGAAAGGAAGGCGACTGATTCGATCAGGCGCTCGGTGTGCGGGTCTTGCGACTCGCCGCCGTGCAGGTCCAGCCGGCCGCCGACTTTGGGGTAACGGTGCGAAAACTCGCGTCCCTGCTCGCGCAGCCACGACAGCTCGCGCAGGTAGTAGTCGAGCAGGTCGTTGTCGGTGGCGCGGGCATCCATCAGGCAGGCTCCCCGGCGGTGTCGGACAGGCTGAGTGGTGCGAGGTACTCGCCGGTGTTCAGCGTGAAGTTGATGCGGCGGATGGTATTGGCGACCTGCAGCGAGGCGTCGATGCAGAACAACGCAATGGTCTTGCCGGTTGCGCCGTCGACCAGTGACACGTCGACGTCGGACAGGCGCGGCTCGAACGCCTCGATCGCACGCCGGATGGCAGCCGCAACGCGGCGGCGGTCGGCCTCGCTCTGGGCCGAGTGCGCGCCGTAATCCGGAATGCCGTAATCAAGCACGGTCAGTCCGGCATCGGTGAAATCGGACAGCGGGATGCGCGAGCGCGAGTTCAGCAGCCGCGTGAGCTCGCGCACCACCGAGGCTTCAACGCCATCGATGTCCAGCACCTGATTGGCCTGATCCCAGGCTGTGGCGCGCTGGTCGAGCTTGTCGAACAGCGGGATAGGCCCACCCGGTATGATGCGCGACATCGCAGTTCACCTCAAGGTCAGCCTGGCATCGCGCCCGGCGATCAGGCGGCGACGTTTGCGGTCAGGTCCCAGCCGAAATCGGTCTTGCCACCGGCAGTGCCATCCACCTTCTGTGCGGTGTATTCCATCTTCACCGCGGTGAAGTTGATGGTGAAGGTGTCCATCGGTGACTGGCCTTCGCCGTAGCCGCCGGTCGAGATCTGCGAAATGATCGGCTCGGACAGGGTGATCGTCATCACCGACGCATAGGTACCGTCGGAGACGCGACCAACCTGCAGCTTGGCCTCGGACAGGCTGGTGCCTTTGGCGCAGTTGGCGTACAGCACCGGGGTCGATGCGTCGACCATCTTGGTGAAGGACATTTCCTGGAAGCGCGCGCGGCCGGTGGTGCGCTTGACGTTGGCCACGTTCATGTCCAGCGGCAGGTCGACGGCAAAATTCCAGGTGGCGATCATCATCGCATCGGCGTCGGGGCCGGTGAGCAGGTTCTCGCCTTTGATGTTCTTCAGCGTCAGCGTGTAGATGTCGCCGGCGACCGGCGACGATGACAGTTCATTGTTGAACGTGTTCGTCCGTGGCATGTTGGGAATGTTCACTATATTCACCTTGGGTCAGTCCGGATAGTCTTCTCGGATGGCTAGTCGTATGCGTCGCGGTTCAGGTCGTCAGGCTCAGGCCGCCGGCGCCGGCAGCTCAGCCACCATACGGATCGATGCGGTCAGCTCTTCCATCTGGAAGTGCGGGCGGACGAACACCACGGCGGAGTAAGCGCCCGGCTTGCCGGCCACTTCGCTGACGTCGATGCGCGCCGAGGCCAGCGGCAGGCGTGCCTTGGTCTCCTGCGGCGCCGCCTCGTCGAGGCAGACGTAATCGGCGATCCAGGTGTTCAGGTAGTTCTGCAGCGTCGAGCGAGTCTGGAAGCTGCCGATCTTGTCGCGCACGATCACTTTCACGTAGTGCGCAAAGCGCGATGCGGCCAGCATGTAGGGCAGGCGAGCCGACAGCTGTGCGTTGGCGTTCGCGTTGTCCTTGTTGTAGACCTTGGGCTTGTTGACCGTCTGGCCGCCGAAGAAGGCAGCGAAGTTCGAGCCCTTGGAGTTGACGACGGCGATGAAGCCGAGGTCGTTGAGTTCCTTTTCGCGGCGGTCCGTGATCAGTACCTCGGTCGGGCACTTGAGCGCGATGTCGCCTTCGTCGGTCTTGAAGGTGTGGGCAGTCATGCCCTCGACCTTGCCGCCGCCTTCGACGCCGCGGATCGCGGTGGTCCAGCCGTATTTGGCGAATGCACCGGTGATGCGCAGGCCGAGCTGGTAGCCGGCGTTGGCCCACAGGTACTTGTCATGGTCCTTGCCGTCGACATCCTCTTCGAAGGCGAACTGCTCGACCGGCACGTTCCTGGAGCCATACGGCAGGCGGGCCAGGTAGCGCGGCAGGGTCAGCGCGACGTAGCGCGAGTCCTCGCCTTCGCGGAAGGCCTTCCAGCTGACGAGCTCGGCGCTGTCGAAGATCTTCGACAGGTCGCGCGGGCCGCCCAGTTCGGTGAAGCTCTTCATGTCGAACAGCGCCGGTGAGGCAGCCGCGATGAACGGCGCATGCGCAGCGGCGGCGACTTTCGAGATGCGTTCCAGCAGCGCGACATCCTGCGGATGGCGGCCAAAGTAGTAGTCGCCGATCAGCACCGAATACGGGTTGCCACCGAAGGTGCCGTACTCTTCCTCGTACACCTTCTTGAACAGCACGCTGACGTCATAGTCGACGGCGGTCTCGAGGTCGTTCAGCAGTTCCTTCTTGCTGACGCTCATCAGGCGGATCTTCAGGCGCGAGCTGGTCTCGGTGCCGAACACGAACTCGTGCAAGCCACGCCAGGAGCCTTCCAATGCCTGGAATTCCGGGTGGTGCATGATCGCGTTCACCTGCTTGGTCAGCAGTTCATCGATTTCTGCAATGCGCTCGTTGATCATCGCGACCATGCCCTTGTCGGGGCTGAACTTCATGTCCTGGTCGAGGATCTGCGCAGCGAACTGGCCGATCAGCTTTTTCGCATACGGCTCCTGCGACGGCTCATTGGCCATCTTGCCGTTCTGGACGATCTGGTCGAGCAGGCTGCCGGAGCCTGCAGCGCCGGAGCCGGAAGCGGAGGATTTCGTATCTGCCATGTCAGTACCTGTGAGTGTCAGGGGGCGGAGTCGGGATTACGTCCGGCCGTGGGTCATTCGGCGGCCGGAGCGTCGTCGGCCTTCTTGTCGTCTTTCTTGTCAGCCTCGGCCTTCTTGTCGTCTGCTGCAGCTGCCGGTGCCGATGCGTCGGCGGTCGCTGCGCGGATTTCCTTGAGGCCGTCGGTGTTCTTGACAACATTGGCGAGCAGGCCGTCGAGGTCGTCGTTGCCGTC
Source organism: uncultured Bifidobacterium sp. (assembly GCA_964634245.1). GTDB lineage: Bacteria > Pseudomonadota > Gammaproteobacteria > Burkholderiales > Burkholderiaceae_D > Pernthalerella. The sequence goes on along the minus strand of CAZWIE010000006.1, from coordinate 66,135 downwards.
CAGCTTGGCCAGCAGGTCGCGCAGTTCGAGGCGGGCCTGCAGCAGCTTCTGCAGGCGCGGCACCTGCTGCACGATGGCTTCCGGATGGAAGTCCGAGAACTGCTTGAAGTTCAGCTCGACCTTCAGGTTGCCGTCGCCCTTCATCGTGTCAGGCACGCTCATGTCAAGGCGCGGGGCGATCTTGGCCATGATCTCGTCGAAGTTGTCGCGGTCGATCTCGACGAAGCGGCGATCCTTCATCTTCGGCGGTGCCGAAGCCGGCTTGCCTGCGAGGTCGGCCAGCACGCCCACGACCAGCGGCAGCTCGCGCTTCTCGACAGCGTCGCCGATCTCGACGTCATAGGTAATCTGGACGCGGGGCGGGCGATTGCGCCCCACCCATTTCTGCAAGCTTTCAGCCATGGCTCGATACCTCCGGTAAGCGTCTTGGTTGCACAAGACCTGCAGGTGCAGGTCTGCAAATTTAGTTCTTCGCGGCAATACTAATCATACTTTAGTATCAGTGCAAGCGAAAAACCGTATTCGGGGAAACTTTTTCAGCGCAGCTTGTTCAACAGCTTGTCGGCCATCACGGCAGCCAGGCGGCTGCGCATGCGGGTCAGCGACAAACGCTCCTGCTCGACGCGGGCGGCATCCTGGATCTGGTCGATCAAACGGGTCTTGGCCTTGTCAATCGAGTGCTGGGTCATCTGCAGCTCGGCGCGCAGCTGCTCGCGGCGATCGATCTTTTCCGACAGGTCGCGCAGGGAATCGGTGATGTTGTGCCAGGGGCTGGCGCCGCCGTCGGCCGCGCCTTCATACAGTTGAGAGAACAGCAGGTTCAGGTTGTCGCCCAGCTCGGCCAGCGTTTCCGCAGAATGAGAATGGCCTTGTTCTGAGGCGATCGAGGAGATCGCACGGTCGACCAGCAGGTTGGTCTCGGCAACGCGGCGCGCCAGGTCGCCGAAGCCTGGCGGCAGGCGGCCGGGCAGTTCGTCGTCAGCATCCATGTCCAACCGCGAGCTGCTTGGCGTGCCCGCGCGCGGTGAGGCCGGCGCAGTCGGCGCCGGGCCGTGGAAGGCTCGCCCAAAGGGATTGCCGGGATGACCCGCATTGCCGGCCGTCCGCCCCGGGGACGGACCCTCGGACGGCTCGCCTGACCAACGGTCGCTGTGCGAACCGAAGGGCTGGTGCGGTGGCTGCGGCGGCTTATGCATGGGCTTGCTTGCTCCTTTGGCTACACCCTTTAATCACACTAAAGTATAATACACGGTGTATCTGCAAAGAAACATATCGATGCCAAATTTTCTTCGCGTGCGGGTCTCGAGCCTGTGCGGCGGGAGGACCAAGCTTGCCTGATCCTGCTGGAATGCTGGGCCTGTACGGCGGCCGGACCTTGCTGGCCCTTGTCTGGCCATGGCTCGCCGTGCTGCTGCCAGCCGCCTTGCTCGGCTGGTGGTGGCAGCGTAGCCGGCGCGAGCAGTCAGCGCGCGCGCGCATCGATGAACTTCTGCAAGAGCTCGCGCAAAGGCGGGCCGAGCTGCGCGACATCGAGGCCGAACGCTCGCGCTTCCTCGCGGCCTTCAGCCATGACCTGAAGCAGCCGATGCAGGCGATCAATCTCTACCTTGGCAGCATGGAAGACAGTCTTGCGCATGCGCGTATGGACGATGCCGAGCGTGCCCGCACCACCGAAAGCCTGCTGAGGCTCAAGCAGGGCGTGACTTACATGAATGACGTGTTCGACAGCATGCTCGATGTCAGCCGCCTTGACAGCGGCGCGCTCGAAGTCGGCATCGAGCGCGTGGCCGCCGTGTCCTTCTGCGAGCGCGTGCTGCAGCAGCACCGGCGCATGGCCGATGACCTCGGGCTGAGACTGGAGATGCGTGCCGACGGCATGGAGCAGGCCATGCTGCAGACCGACCCGCGCCTGCTCGAGCGCATTCTGCGCAATTTCATCAGTAATGCGATGCGCTACACCCGCAACGGCGGGGTCAGGTTGCGCATCACCGAGCGCGGACCGCTGTGCCGCATTGCCGTGATCGACACCGGCGCCGGCATTTCGGCCGCGATGCGCAAGAAGATCTTCGATGAATTCACGCGCGGCGACGCGGCTGCGATGGCCAGTCAGGGCGTGGGCCTTGGGCTGTCAATCGCGCGCCGGCTGGCGGCGCGCATCGGCGCGCGCATCTCGCTGCGCAGCCATGTGGGCATCGGCTCCGTTTTCGCGATCGACTTGCCGGTATCGGCATCGCCGCTGTCGGATGCAGAGCGCGTCGCGATGCGCGATGCGCGCATCCTGCAGCAGGTGCTCACGCAGGTGGTGGTGGAAGCGCCGTCGCACACGCTGATGGTATGCATCGACAGCGACCCGGACGTGGTGCTTGCATTGCAGCTGCTCGCGCCGGGGCTGGGCATCGAGGTGCTGGCTGCAGGCGCGAGCACCGATGCGATCCAGCGGCTGGCCGAGCTCGGCCGTGTGCCTGACCTGTTACTGGTCGATGCGCAGCTGCAGTCCGAACCGGCGTTGCAGGCGATCACACGCCTGAACGACGAGTTCAACACAGAGATACCGGTGATTTTGTGCAGCGACGAAGAGACGCTGGCCGATGTCGGCCGCCAGGCCGGCTCGCGGGTGACGGCGTTGCGGCGGCCGTTCAGCGCCGAGACCCTGCGCGAGGCCATCCATCGCTCGCTATCGTCGTTGCAGTAGTTGTTGTAGTCGTCGTTGCGGTAATTGTCCTGCAGCGACCCGGCGTCGAGCTGTGGCGTAAGGCCATGGCTGCCTGGTTACGCGACTGCCCCGGTGTCCGGTCTTCTCAGTGATTGTTGGCCGACAGGCCCAGCTTTTGCGCGACCAGCACCGCTTGGGTGCGGCTGGCGACATGCAGCTCGCGGAAGATGCCGCCGACGTGTGACTTGGCGGTGATCTCGGAAATGCCGAGGCTGTCAGCAATCTCGCGGTTGCTCTTGCCTTCGCAAATCATCGACAGCACCTGCAGCTGGCGGTCCGTCAGCGCGATGCGGTTCAGCGACGAGCTGTCGGCCAGCCCGCGCGCCGACAGCCAGGTGCCCTTGAGCAGCGTGCCGTCGATCGCTTGCGCGACGATGGTGACGGTGTCATCGATGGGCGCTGCCTTGCTGATGAAGGCCGCAGCGCCAGCGCCGAAACAGGCGCCGACCTGCAGCTCGTCGTCATTGCCCGACACCGTGATCGCCCGCACCGACGGCCCCAGTTCCTGCATGCGACGCAAGGCCTCGAGGCCGCCCATGCCGGGCAGGCCGAGATCGATCAGCACCCACCACGGATGGTCTTTTTTCTTTTTCAGCTCGGCCTTGAGCAGCGCGAGGCCGGATTCGGCATCGCCGCTGGTCTCGAGCCGAAGCTTGGGAAACCGTGCGCGCAGCGCGTCGGCCATCGCGGCACGGATCATCGGGTGGTCGTCAACGATCAGCAGGGAAGGTAGGGTCGTCATCGGCAACGATTGTAACGGACTCGCGGCAAGGAAATCAGTGACCAGGCCATGTTCATTTCAGGACATACGGGTGCAATTGTCTGATCTGCAGAGGCATTTGCCGGTACGGCAAGGATGCGTCCCCGCAGTTCAGTGAAGCGCGCCCAGCGCCAGCATCAGGCCGGCCAGTGCCAGTACGGCCAGCAGCGCGATCACGACCGGTGAGCCGCGGCGCTGTTCCTGCGCCGGCGGCGGCAGTTCGGCGCTGCGCAACGTGGCCAGAACATCGAGCGAGGCCACCGGCAAGTGCTCCCAGTCATTGCGCGGCAGGCCGCGCTGACCTGCGTGCTTTTGCGCATGGTTGACGATGCGCCGCGGCTGCACCAGCGGTTCGTCGGACTGCAGGAAGCGGTCGGCTTCGAATCCCATCGCGACCGCGATGCGGCGCGCGCAATCGATGCGATGGGCTTCGTTGACGAAGGCAGCGGTGCTGCCTTCCTCGATGGCCTGCACCTGCGCATCGGTCAGGCCGGCCAGCATCGCCAGCACGGTCGCGGACAGCTTGTGCTCGCGGCGGGCACGCTCGATTTCCTTGCCCAGCACGGTGGCCTGCATGGCTTCGCTCATCGCCGACCCTCCGCCGGCTTGGCGCAGGGCGCACCGGCGCGCACCTGCAGCGCTTCGTCGACCAGCTCCATTTCGACGCGGTAGAACAGCTTGTGGTCGGGCGCCTGCAGCTTGCGCAGCGTGACTGACAGGCCTTCGCCATTGCGCATCTTCAGCCAGCCCTGTACCTTGCCGGCGCTGGCGATGCCATTCTCGAGGTGGCTGATCTCGCTGTCGCTGCCGGACAGCATGCGCAGCTTGTCCCAGAACAGGCCTGACGCGGCGTAACGATCGATCGGGTCCAGCAAACGGAACCAGCCGTCGGCCATCGCGGCGATCGCAAAATGGTGGTCGAGCAGGCCGGTCGCTTCATGCGGTGCATCGTCACGCGAATCGACCAGCAGGCTGCGCAGCATGTCGTAATCGAAGGGCAGCGGCTCGAGCTGCATCAGGTGGTAGGACTGGCCGCCGCATTCGATGCCGGTCATGCGTATCTGCAGCAGTTCAGCCTGGTGGTCGGGACGCTCGAACAGGGCGCGCACCTGCTGATGGCCGGTGGGCTGCACCGCGATGAACAAGTCTTCCAGCGTGCGGCCGGTCATATCCGGGTAGGCCAAGAGGCGCCGTGCGTCGGCGTTCGCGAACAGGATGCGTCCGGCGACATCGGTGACCAGCGCCTTGCCCGGCAATTGGTAGAAGGCCTGCGAGACGACGCGCAAATCCTGCGTTGCCGTATTGGCCTTTTCGACCAGCCGGCGTGACAGCCGGTCCGTGGTCTCCGAACGGCGTGCTGCAAACAGCGCCAGCAGTACGCCGGTCAGCATCAGCTTCAGTGTCAGCCAGATGATGCCGGCGCCAGCCAGCAGCTGCTCGACATGCGGCATGCCATTCGAGCTCGCCGTCGTCCCCGGGCCTGCCTGGCCTGATGCATGCAGCAAGGCCACCAGTAACTGCACGACGGCGGCAGCGCCGCACAGCAGCGCCAGTTGCGCCGCAGGCCGGCGCACCGCTTGATCCAACCGAGCCTGTCGCGCGCATTCGGCGGCCGCACCGATGAAGACGGTGCACAGCAAGACGGCGGCCATCAACGACTCGGCAATCCCGGTGCGGCGCGCCGGCTGCCACTGCACGCCCAGCGCGAGTGCCAGTGCGGCGGCCAGCAACAGCGGCAAGAAGGCCTTGCCGCCCGGACTGCGATTGGCAGTGGCCGCGGCGATGGCGCCGGCCGCCACCAGGTCGAAGGCGAGGAAGGGCGTCAGGTCGCCCGGCAGACGCCACGCATCAGCGACCCACCAGGCCAGCGGATGGCACAGGCCGGCCAGCACGGCGAGCCAGCCGTAGCGCAGCGTGAGGCTGGTCTCACCCGCAGGCGTGCGCGCGAGGTCGAGCGCAGCCAGGCCAGCGCTGGCGAGCAGGAAGACGATGATGGCGCCGGCAGTAAAGCTCATCGCGATGCGGCCTCCGCAGTCTTTGCGCCGCTCGCCTCCCGCGGGTTGGCATGGCCTGCGTCCGGTATGGCGATGCCGGTGTCTGACTGAACGTCCTGTGCCTCCGGTGCTGCAATGCGCTCGTCGCCGGTTGCGGGTGACTGCGCGAAATCCTGCCGCGGCTCTCCCGCCAGTTCGACGAGGCCGCTGCGGGAGACGGTGCGCGCATCGTGATGAGCGAGCATCGATGTGTCCCCGATGAGAGGGAGTATGGCCGGCAGCATGGCCAGCATCGCGGCCACCCCCGCGGCTGCCAGCCAGTGGCCGCGGTTGACTGCCAGCCTGCGCGGCATGCGCGTGATGGAAGACAGGGACGCCAATGACAGCGACGCCAGCGAAGGGATGTGCGCCCTGTCCGCGAACCCTGCCAAAGCCGGGTCGGCATCGTGTGACCGTCGCGCTTGCCACGCTGCGCGGTCGGAGCCGGCGTCGGCATCAGCATCGGCGTCATCGTCGAGGTCCCAGCGCGCGACTTGCGTTCCCATCTCGGCGATGCGCTCATCACAGGCGGGGCCGCTCGCATCGAACAGCGCGACCAGCCGCAGCCCGTTCTTGCGGGTGCCGGCAGCGATGCGCAGCAATTGTCGGAACTCGGCGCGCGGCAGCGCATGCGCTTCGGGAATGAACAGCACGCAACCGGGGCGGCTGGCCGTGCCGTGCAGGCCAGCCAACTGGACGCGTGAGGTGGAAGAGATGTCCGACAGTGCCGCATCGAAGCGATGCAGCATCAGGTCGACCACAAGGGACTCGAGGCGGGTCGGGTTGTAGGCCTCGACGCGCAGGCCGTCCTGTCCTGCCAGTGCCCGCGCGAGGCTGCCCGCGTAGTCCTGCAGCCGCCTGCGGTCGCGCGCCACCATGGCCACGTGCAGGCCATCGCGGGCGAGGGATTCCTGAACGAGGGAGAAGTGCTCCCTGTCCTGGGTGCGTACCGGGGTCGACATGCGCCTGATTATACTTAAGTATCAGTCGATTCCGGCATCTGGCAGGGCCTGCCCGCGCGATTCTTTTTGGAAGGTCTTTCCAAATTGGGAAGGGTGCGCCGGGCAGGCCGGGTGGGGCGTCAGAAGGCGTACATCGCCGTCAGCCAGACTTTGTCGGTGTCGCGCTTGCGGGCGCCACTGTACTGGTCCCCTTCGCGGAAGCGTGCGTACTCGAGCTTTGCCATCCACGGGCCGCGCGCCCAGCTGGCCGACAGGTCCAGTTCCTGACCATAATTGGTGCCGGTGCCGCCGGTCGCCAGCGCGAAGGCACGGTCGGCGTGGAACCAGTGGTATTCGGTCAGCAGCGTGAACTCGCCATGCTTGCTGCCGGCTGTGACGAAGGTGTCGCGTATGCCTTCGGTCGGCGTTGTCAGGAACAGGTCGGCCCAGCCCTGGAACAGGTGATTGGTGCCCAGCGGGGTCTGGAAGGCCTTGGCGCCATTCGACGACAGCACTTCCTGGTCGATGCGCGCGAACCAATTGCCATGGCGTGCGCCGGCGCCGATGCGTGAGTAGTGGTTGTCGATGCTGCTCGCGCCATCGGCATACGGCGTCTGCCTGGCATACTCGGCGGTGTACAGCAGCTTCCAGTCGGTCGTCAGTACGCGTTCGCCATCGAGACGCAGGCCCAGTGTCTGGGTCGATGTCGCTTGCAGGCTGGCTGCGTTCCAGTCTATGAGGTAACCATAGCCAATCAGGTTTTCCGTCGGCGTGAGCGCATGGCGTGCATTGACGATGCTGATGTTCGCATCCTGCTTCAGCGTCGACACCTGGGTGACCTTGTCGAACTGCGCAGCGAAGATCGTGGTTTTCGGCAGCAGTCCCTTGTTCTCAAACGAGATGCCGTCGAAGACTTGCATCACCTGGCGGAACTCTACATTGCCGATGAAGCGCACGTTGTCGAGCTTGACCGACTGGCGTCCAAATCGTGCGCGCGTATCGGTCAGTCCGGTCCAGTCGATATACAGCTGGTTGACGCCGCTGTAGTCAGGGTCGACCACGCGCGGGTAATTGGCCTTGCCGGTTTGCGTTGTACCGTTCCTTCCGTTGTCGTAGTCGTCATTCAGTACGGCGACATTGATCCATTGCGCGCCTACCGACAGGCCATGCAAAGGGGCTGTCTGCCAGCCGAGCAGGGTACGCAGCGTCACCGCCTGCGCATCGAGCGACTTGCCATCCTGCTGCACGAGCTCGTCACGCAGGCGGAAACTGGACAGCGATTTGCCATTCGCGATTGCACGAGCGAGCGGGTCATTGGCCAGGGAATGTGCGTTGCCGCCAGCAGGCGCCTCGGCATGGGAAGTGGCCGCGCACGCGAGCGCAACGGCACCGAACAGGGCTGTGAATTTCAATCCGATACTCCGTCATTGGGTGTGCAGGAGCATTGCTCCTGTGCGCCATCATTGGCACACCGTCTGAAATGCAATCCATGTGCCAGCGAGAAAGGATGAAATCAGCGCCAGATTGCACACTTGCGGGGAGTTCGGTCTCCGGTTCACTTCGGGGTTGCACCAAGGCAGTGTCCGCAATTGGGCATTCAGCCCCACATCGGTGGAGGGAGAAGGGTTGGGTATCGCTCGAATTCGGGCGACAGCGATATACTCGAGTTGTCTATTTTCAATTTTTTTTGATTCACTCGGATGTACTCGCTAGAAGCACTGCTGGACCAGCTTCCACTTGCCGACGGGAAACTGTGGCAGGACGAAGGCCTGAATTGCCGTATGCAGATCAACGGCAGCCCGGAGCGCATCGCTTATGCGCATCGCTTGTTGACGTTCTCCGCCTTGCTCGGCAACGCCTCCGCCAAATACCAATTGGGCGTAATGAATTTGCGAGGCGAAGGGCGACCGAAAGACAAATTGCGAGCGCTGATGTGGTTCAAGCTTGCCGTCTCCCGCGAGGAGCCGCGCGCGGCGGGCAATCTGGCCATGGTGGCCGAGAGCCTGACTGCGGCCGAGATCAAGTACGGGCACAAGATGGCCCGGGAATTTCCGCGTGCCGAATCCGCCTTCATGCGCGCGAGGATGTTGCAGAACGATGATGCCGTCGTCGACATCGCTGAACTGCTGATGCAGGGCATCGGCGTCGATCCCGATCCTGAATTGGCCGTGGCCTGGCTGCGCCGTGGCATCGCATTGCGACACCCGGGTGCGCAATGGCTGGTCGGTCTGGCCCATGTCAATGGCCGGGGCGCGCCGCTGAACCTCGCCGAGGGCATGCGCCTGCTGCAGCAAGCCGCCGAAAGCGGACATGCAGGCGCCCAGTACGAGCTGGCCGAACTGCTGCTGAAGCATGGCGGCGCAGGTAACCAGGCACGTGCCGTGCAATGGATGGCAGCCGCTGCGCAGCACAACCATGTGCCAGCGATGTATCGTCTCGGCATGCTGTACCGCGAAGGACAGGTGAGCGCGGCGTCGGCAGGCGGGTCATCTGCGTCGCGCAAGGCGCCGCACCTGCTCTCGGCACTGGAATGGCTGGGACGCGCTGCCGAACTCGGTCATCCCGATGCGCAGTTCGAACTGGGCCAGATGCATGCGCAGGGCCTGGGCACGGCGCAGGATTTCGAGCAGGCGCTGCGCTGGTATCTGCTGGCGGCAGCCCAGGGGCATGCAAAAGCCCAGTTCAACCTTGGCTTCCTGCACTCGCATGGGCAGGGCGTAGAACAGGACTATGCGAAAGCCTATGAGTGGTATGCGATCAGCGAAGCCAGTGGTTATGCAGTCGCGAAACAGAACCGCGACTTCATTGCCAAAAAGCTGAAGCCCGAAGAACTGGAGCTTGCGCAATGGCGGGCCGACAGTTTCCGGCATCGCGAAGGTGTCGAAGCCTGACAACCGCTGTATCGCCCCGGGATGCTTTTGTCGCGGGGCCTTATCGTTCTACAGGCTGCGCCAGATCAAACAGCCGGTCCTCTCTGAGCAGACGCAAAACTTTCCAGTGAGTTGTTCTGTAGCCGGTCAATTTCTAGGAAAGTTTCCCGCATCCTGCTAGTCTGATCCCAAGTGTCTGATGCGATAGTCGATCACATCGTCGAATCTGGTTTTCGCATATCTGTTATCAGCGATGCGATGAAACTAAGCACAGCGGACATGTTCAGACCGCAGGCTTGTCGATGGCGGCAGGGATGCCGACAAGCAGCCTGCAAACAATCAACCCTGAACTGAACGAGAGGAAAACGATGAGAGCACTCGCAAGTCTGTTGGCCATGTTGGCCCTCGCACTGCTGGCAGCCTGCGGCAACCTGCCGATGAGCCAATCGTCGCAGTCGGGCCAGGTCCAGCATCCGGACGTCTTCAACTCCTACATCAACTGAGTCAGCGACTTAACCATCGACCCAGGGGCGTCGCCCGCCAAGGTTCCGTGCTACGTCCGGCAGGCTGGGCATCGGCTGTCTTCATGTAGAATCCGAACGGTCGTGCTTAAAAATAACAGACCGTCGGAGACAGCATGGACTTGAACTACGCGCCGGAAGACCTGGCCTTCCGCGATACGGTGCGCGCCTGGCTGGCCGCCAACCTGCCGGCTGAGCTGCAACACAAGGTTCTCAACCACAAGCGCCTGCAGCGCGACGACTATGTGCGCTGGCATCGCATCGTGCACAGCCAGGGATGGGCTGCGCCTGCGTGGCCGGTCGAGCACGGTGGCCCCGGCTGGACCAAGGTGCAGCAGCACATCTGGGAAGAGGAGTGCGCGCGCGCCGGCACGCCGCCGATTTTGCCTTTCGGCGTGAACATGGTCGCGCCGGTCATCATGGCCTTTGGCAATGACGCACAGAAGCGTTATTACCTGCCGCGCATCCTGTCCTGCGAGGACTGGTGGTGCCAGGGCTATTCGGAGCCGGGCTCGGGCTCGGACCTCGCATCGCTGAAGACGCGCGCGGTGCGCGAGGGCGGCAATGGCGACCACTACATCGTCAACGGCCAGAAGACCTGGACCACGCTCGGCCAGCATGCCGACATGATGTTCTGTCTGGTGCGCACCGATCCGGAAGCGCGCAAGCAAGAGGGCATTTCCTTCCTGCTGATCGACATGAAGTCGCCCGGCATCACGGTACGTCCCATCATCACGCTCGACGAGGACCATGAAGTCAACGAAGTCTTCTTCGACAACGTGCGCGTGCCCGTCGCCAACCTCGTCGGCGAAGAGAACAAGGGCTGGACTTATGCGAAGTACCTGCTGGGCCACGAGCGCACCGGCATCGCGGCGGTCGGCCGCTCCAAACGTGAGTTGGCCTTCGTGAAGCGTCTCGCGCAGCGCATGCAGAAGGGCGGCAAGCCGCTGATCGAGGATGCGCTGTATGCGTACAAGCTGGCCACAGCCGAGATCGACCTGATGGCGCTGGAAGTGACCGTGCTGCGCGTGATCTCGCAGGAAGCGAAGCGCAAGGCACCCGGCCCCGAGGCGTCGATGCTGAAGGTGAAAGGCACCGAGATACAGCAGCGGTTGACCGAATTGATGGTCGAGGCCGCCGGACCGGCCGGGCTGGCTTTCGATCCGGCCTATCTGGAAGGAGAGCACGAGCACAGCGCCGGCGGCGACGACGATGCCGCACCGCTGATGCCGTACTACTTCAATTACCGCAAGACTTCGATCTACGGCGGCTCGAACGAGATCCAGAAAAACATCATCACCCAGATGATCCTGGGGCTGTAAGGGAGACGACATGGACTTCGAACTCAATCCCGAGCAGCAGCAACTGGCCGACGCCGTCCGGCGCTGGGCCGACAAGGACTACGGCTTCGAGGCGCGCAAGGCCATCATCGCGTCGCCATCGGGCGTGTCGGCCGCGGCCTGGCAGGCGCTGGCTGAACTGGGCGTCTGCGCGCTACCGGTGCCTTCCGAGCACGATGGCTTCGACGGCACCGCCGTCGACCAGATGGTGGTGATGCAGGCACTGGGCCGCGCGCTGGCAGTCGAGCCGGTGCTGGCCACGGCGATGGCCACCCACTGCCTGAAGCTCGCGGGTGGCCGGGGCGAGTTGCTGTCGCAGGTCGCCTCCGGTGAACTGATACTGGCCTGTGCTTTCGGCGAGCGTCAGGCCCGGCACGAACTGTTCAATATCGCGACCACGGCCCGCCGCGACGGCGAGCATTATCTGATCGACGGCTGCAAGACGGCCGTGCTGCATGGCGCGCAGGCAGGGCAGTGGATCGTATCCGCTCGCAGCGCAGGCGACAGCCGCGATACTCATGGAATCTCGCTGTTCGTGCTGCCGGCCGGCACCCCTGGCGTATCCGTGCGCGACATGCGCAGCAATGACGGCATGCGCATGGCGACCATCGAATTCACTCAGGCACGCGTGCCGGCCTCGGCCCTGTTGGGCAAGGAAGGCGAGGGCTGGTCCCTGCTGGAAGCGACGGCCGACCACGGCATCGCGCTGTTGTGCGCCGAAGCGCTGGGCGTGATGGAAGCCCTGTGCGAGGCCACGCTCGATTACCTGAAGACGCGCCAGCAGTTCGGCGTCCCGATCGGCAAGTTCCAGGCGCTGCAGCATCGAATGGCCGACATGTTCATCCAGCTCGAACAGGCACGCTCGATGGCGATGCTGGTGGCGGTGAAAGTGGCCTCCGCTGACGCGGACGAGCGCCGTCGCGTGGCCTCGGCCGCGAAGGCAAGGGTAGGCGAGGCCATGACCTTCATCGGCCAGCAAGCGGTGCAGCTGCACGGCGGCATGGGCGTCACCAATGAACTGCCGGCGGCTCACTTGTTCAAACGATTAGCCGGCATCGAATTGATGCTGGGCGATACCGATCATCACCTGATGCGCTTTGCATCGCTGCCGGGCTTCGCGCCGGCCTGAACACCAGGGAACAGAGCATGAGGAAGTTTCACAGCGCCGACGAGCTAGAGGCGGAAGTCGGCAAGGAAGTCTCGGTAACTTCATGGGTGGAGATCGATCAGCCGCGGGTCAACCAGTTCGCGGCGGCGACCGATGACCCGCAATGGATCCATGTCGATGTCGAGCGCGCGAAAAAGGAGTCGCCGTTCGGCGGTACCGTCGCGCACGGTTTCCTGACGCTGTCGCTGTTGCCGCGCTTTTTCGAGGAACAGATCGAATTCCCGTTCGGTACCATGAGCATCAACTACGGGCTCAACAAGGTGCGCTTCCCGTCGCCGATGAAAGTCGGCGGTCGCGCGCGCGGCCGCTTCACGCTACTGGCCGTCGAGCGTCATCCCGATTGCATACAAAGCACATGGAAGATGACGGTCGAGCAGGAGGGCAGTGACAAGCCGGTCTGCGTGGCCGAGTCGGTGCTCAGGCGCTACTACTGAGGGAGAACGGCAGCCCGCCGGGTGCCGAGTCACTCGGACTGCTCGGAAAACCGCTTGTTCGTCGTTCCCGCCTTGTGGGGACGATCAGTGCTTCTGGTATTGCGTCGACCCGAACAGCATTTCTTTTGCTTTCTCATCCAGCAGCGGCTTGCGCAGGTCGGCCAGCACCTGCACGCCGCGCTGCACGGCTGGACGCGCGGCGATTTCGTCGTGCCAGCGCTTGGCATTCGGGTAGTCGGCCCAGTCTATGCCCTGGTTCTTCCATGAACGTGTCCACGGGAAGCTGGCGATGTCGGCGATCGTGTACTCGTCGCCGGCCAGGAAGCGATGCGTGGACAGCTGCTTGTCCATCACGCTGTACAGGCGCTTGGCTTCGTTGGTGTAGCGGTTGACTGCGTAATCGATCTTCTCCGGCGCATAGATGCGGAAGTGATGCGCCTGGCCCAGCATGGGGCCGAGGCCGCCCATCTGGAACATCAGCCATTGCAGCACGGTGAATTTCTCGCGGTCGGTCGTGCCGAGGAACTTGTTCACCTTGCTGGCCAGATAAACCAGAATCGCGCCCGATTCGAAGAGCGACATGGGCTGGCCGTCCGGGCCGTCCGGATCGACGATGGCCGGGATCTTGTTGTTCGGCGAGATCGCGAGGAAATCCGGACGGAACTGCTCACCCTTGCCGATATCGATGTGATGGACACGATAGGGCAGCCCGCATTCCTCGAGCATGATGTGAACCTTGTGGCCATTCGGCGTGGCCATCGAATACAGATCGATCATTGTTCTTCTCAAAATGAACAGCGCCGGTCAGGACCGGCGCTGAAGGGCAAGGCGCGTGACGCCTGTGCCCGGTTGCACGTTCGGCAAGCTGCGCTTGCGAGTGACGAGCTCCGTGTCAGGAACGCGTCACCGGCAAGTCCAGCGACTCACCCGGAAGGCTAACGTATTTTGCCAGTTCCAGCTTGGCGATCGCGTTGCGGTGCACCTCGTCCGGGCCGTCGGCCAGACGCAGCGTGCGGTTGTGTGCCCACAGCTGCGCCAGCGGGAAATCGTCGGACACGCCGCCGCCGCCATGCGCCTGTATCGCCCAGTCGATCACTTGCTGCGCCATCACGGGTGCCAGCACCTTGATCATCGCGATCTCGCTCTTGGCGACCTTGTTCCCCACCGTGTCCATCATGTACGCCGCTTTCAGCACCAGCAGGCGGGCGCTGTCGATCATGATGCGCGACTCGGCGATGCGTTCGCGCCAGACACCTTGCTCGGAGATCTTGCGGCCGAAGGCCACGCGCGAATCGATGCGGCGGCACATCAGTTCCAGCGCGCGCTCTGCCGTGCCGATGGCGCGCATGCAGTGATGGATGCGTCCCGGGCCGAGACGGCCCTGCGCGATCTCGAAGCCGCGGCCTTCGCCCAGCAGCATGTTCGAGGCCGGCACGCGCACATTGTCGAAGATGACTTCGCAGTGACCATGCGGCGCATCGTCATAGCCGAACACGGACAGCGGACGCACGACGGTCACGCCCTTCGTATCCGCCGGCACCAGGATCATCGACTGCTGCGAATGGCGCGGTCCTTCCGGATCGGTCTTGCCCATCACGATGTAGATCTTGCAGCGCGGGTCGCCGGCGCCGGAAGTCCACCATTTGCGACCATTGATCACGTACTCGTTGCCGACGCGCTCGATGCGGGTGCTGATGTTGGTCGCGTCCGACGATGCGACCTCGGGCTCCGTCATCGCGAACGCGGAACGGATCTCGCCGCGCAGCAGCGGCTCCAGCCATTCGCGTTTCTGTTCCTCGCTGCCGTAGCGTTCGATGGTCTCCATGTTGCCGGTATCCGGCGCCGAGCAGTTGAACACTTCCGGCGCCCACGGGATGCGGCCCATGATCTCGCACAGCGGCGCATAGTCGAGGTTGGACAGGCCTTCCGGGGCGCGCTCGGATTGGGGCAGGAACAGGTTCCACAGCCCTTGCTCGCGGGCGATGGGTTTGAGTTCTTCGATGATTTTCGTCGGCAGCCAGCGGTTGCCTTTTTCCTGACCGTTGCGGTCAACCTCGTCCTTGTATGCGCGCTCGTTCGGATAGATGTAGTCATCCATGAACTTGAGCAGTTTCTCGCGCAGCGCCTGACAGCGAGGGGAATAGGCAAAATCCATTGTGGGTCTCCTTCGTCGTGCTTCTTGTTATCGAATGAACTTCGTTGGTGATCATGCGGGGACGACTTGCTGCTGCCATCTCCGGATAATGCTTTTCCTGCTGCCCGGCGTACGGACGGCCTGCATCCCGGACAGCGTCATGTGCCCGGGATGCAGACTGGCCTGCCTTGAGCGATCAGGCCTTCGCGCCGGACGCGTAGGCCCAGCCCATCTCCGCCATCGGGCGTGCGGCCTGGCCGTTACGCAGCGCTTGCTCGCTGGCTGCGGTGCCATCCTGGTAGCGCTTCATGATGCCCTGCAGGATGCCGGCCATGCGGAACATGTTGTACGCGAGGTAGAAGCGGAAGTCTTCCTTGTTCACCGTGATGCCGGTGCGCGCCGAATACTTCGCGATGTAGTCGTCTTCTGCCGGGATGCCGAGCGCCTTCAGGTCCATGCCGCCGATGCCGCGGAACAGGCCCGGCGTGATGTGCCAGCTCATGCAGTGGTACGAGAAGTCGGCCAGCGGATGGCCCAGCGTCGACAGCTCCCAGTCGAGCACGGCGAGGATCTTCGGCTCGGTCGGATGGAAAATCATGTTGTCCATCCTGAAGTCGCCATGCACGATCGAAGTCAGCTCGCCGGCCGGGATGTGCTGCGGCAGCCATTCGATCAGGCTTTCCATCGCCGGGATGTGCTCGGTCTCGGCCGCCTTGTATTGCTTGCTCCAGCGGTCGATCTGGCGCGCGAAATAATTGCCGGGCTTGCCGTAGTCGCCGAGGCCGATGGCCTGGTAGTCCAGCGTATGCAGCAGCGAGATCACGCGGTTCATCTCGTCATAGATCGCGCCGCGCTCGGCCGGCTCCATGCCGGGCAGCGACTGGTCCCAGAACACGCGGCCTTCGATGAATTCCATGATGTAGAAGGCGCGGCCGATCACGGACTCGTCTTCGCACAGCGCGTACTGGCGCGCGGCCGGGAAGCCGGCCTTCGACAGCGCATCCATCACGCGGTATTCGCGCTCGATCGCATGCGCCGACTTCAGCAGCTTCGCCGCTGGTGCCGGCTTGGTGCGCAGCACATAGCGCTGCCCGCCGGCGGTCAACATGAAGGTCGGGTTGGACTGGCCGCCCTTGAATTGTTCTATCTGGATCTCGCCATCGCCGGAAAAGCCCTCCACATGCTTGCGCATGTAGTCGGCGAGTGCGCCGAGGTCGACTTTCATGTTCTCGGCAACGGGCTTGGTGCCCGAGGAATCGTCTTGCATTTGTCGTGCTCCTGCTGGTGGTCTTGCGCGATCGCTCGTGGCGGGTCGCGGGTGGAAGTTTGCTTTTGGCTTGTTATCGTTATTTACTGCTTTGTTGTTTACTGCTATTCGGGTCCTGCTGTATCGGGCTTGCTGTATTCCTGCTGCGCCGTACGGTGTTGGCCGCGACTTTTCGCTGCCATCGCTTACAGCCCGCGGGCCTTTCGGTACTGGTGGAACAGCGCTTCCATCGTCGTGCCGCGCGACTCATGCTGCAGCGCTGACGGCGGCGAGTAATTCATCAGCCGCACCACCCAGTCATTCGGCGCTTCGCCGACGTCGAGTGCATTGATGCAGCCGCCGGTCTGGGCGAGGTTGCCGAGGAAGATGCGCTGGCCGGTGAGGGCATACGACAGGATCGCCCGGTTCACGCCGCCGTGCAGCACCATCAGCACGGTGTCCCAGTCACTGGCGGCGCGCAGCCGGTCGATTTCGGGATGCACGCGGTCCAGCAATTCACCGACACTTTCGCCGCCCAGGAAGCGCTTGTCTTCCGGGGCCATGCCTTCGAATGCGCCGGTGAAGGCGTCCTTCAGCTGCTCGTCCGGAATGTTGGCCAGCTTTCCGCCGCGGATCTCGACCAGCCCCGGCCATTCTTCGATCTCGGGTGTCTGGCCAGTCTCGGTCAGTACGCGCTGTGCCGTCTCGACGGTGCGCGGCAGGCCCGACACGATCACGCGGTCGAATTGGATGCCTGCGGCGGCATAGGTGCGGCCGGCGGCGGTGGCCTGCTCACGGCCTTGTTCATTCAAGGGCACCAGCTCTGGCAGCACCGGCTTGCCGGCGCTGTCGAAGTAAGTGACGCTGCCATGCCGCATCAGGAACACGCGGCGGCGGGGGTTGAAGCTCATCGTTGTACGCTCATGAATATCGTTGGCCGCGCTCGCTCACTTGTACTGCGGCGCGCGCTTCTCGAGGAAGGCAGTGATGCCTTCCAGCCCGTCGCGATGGTGCAGGCTGTCGACGAAGCTGCGCTTCTCGGCCTCGAAATGCTGGGGCAGGGTATGGGACGGCGCCTCGCGCAGCAGGCCCTTGATGTTGCTGACGGCATGCGGCGACAGCTTCGCCAGTTCGTCGCCCCAGGCCAGCGCGGCGTCCAGTGCGCCGCCATCGGGTGCGATGCGGTTCACCACGCCAGTCTCATGCAGGCGTGCCGCACTGACCGGTTTGCCTTCGATCAGGATCTCGGTGGCCAGCTGGCGCGGCAGTGCCTGCGACAGGAACCAGGAACCGCCGCCATCGGGCGTCAGTCCGACCTTTACATAGGCCATCACGAATTTCGCCGACTGTGCAGCCACCAGCAGGTCGCAGGCCAGCGCCAGCGAAAAGCCAGCGCCGGCGGCCGGACCTTCGACGGCGCCGATCACGGGCTTGCTGCAGTCGCGGATGGCGGCGATCCAGCCATGCAGGCGGTCGATCGAGTCAGCCTGTACCGAACGCTCCTTCGCGCGGTTCTCCAGCAGCCGGTTCAAATTGCCGCCGGCGCAGAACACATCGCCGGCACCGGTCAGCACCACGGCACGCACATCCGGGTCGCGCTCGGCCGTCTCCAGCGCCTCGACGCCGGCGGCGTACATGTCCGGATGCAGCGCGTTCTTTGCGCCGGGATTGGACAGGGTCAGGATCAGGGTGGCGTCGCGCCGGGATGCGAGCAGTTCAGCGGCCATGTCAGCAGGGGAAAGAGGAGCAAGGGGGCGAATGGACGCCGATATTGTTGTTGCCGGCAATGATAGACTGCGCAGCGCCAGTTTGCACCAGCCCGGCAGGGCACCCGAACCGGGCCTTCAAGCCGGTAAAACAGACAAATCGCAAAGATAACGGAGACTCCATGATCACTTTGTGCGGCTTCGCGGCCAGCAATTACTACAACAAGGTCAAGCTTGTCCTGCTTGAAAAGGAAATCCCTTTCGAGGAAAAACTGGTCTGGGTCGACAAGACGCCCGAACTGCTGGCCAAGTCCCCGCTGGGCAAGATCCCTTATCTGGACTTTGGCAACCAGACCCTGTGCGAGTCGCAGGTGATCGTCGACTATCTCGAGAACGCGTACCCGCAGAAGCCGCTGCTGCCGAAAGATCCGCTGGCCGCTGCCAAGGTGCGCGAGCTGATGCAGTTCATCGACCTGCACATCGAACTGGTCGCGCGCGAGCTGTACTCAGAGGCGTTTTTCGGAGGGAAAGTCACCGACGAGACCAAGGCGCGCGCGCACAAGCTCCTGAAGCGCAACGTGGCCGCGCTGGGCAAGCTCGCCAAGTTCTCGCCCTACATCGCCGGCAGCGATTTCACGCTGGCCGACTGCTCGGCCGCGGTCAACCTGCCGCTGGCTGGCATGGCGTTCAAAGCCATCTATGCCGAAGATTTGTTCGCCGATTATCCGGTGAAGGAGTACACCAGGCTGGTTGGCGAGCGTCCGACCATGCAGCGCGTGACTGCCGATCGCAAGGAAAACGCCGTGCTGTTGAGCCAGCGCGGCCGTCCCGACTGAGATACCAACCGCGTCTCTGGTCCGTGTCCTGACGGACCGGGGCGGGGACCCTGAATGGCAAAACGGCATCCCTGCGGATGCCGTTTTTATTTTCAAAAGCCGGGCTTTCCGGCGCCTGAGAGTGCCAATTTCCCGTGGCCGGGGCGATGGGGCCCCGAATCGCCTTACAGCTTCGACAGGCGCTCGAGCGCACTCCTGAGCGTCTGGTCCTTCTTCGCGTAGCAGAAGCGCACGATGCCGGACTCGCGCGGTTGGTCAAAGAAGGCCGAGATCGGGATCGCGGCGACGCCGATCTCGGTGGTCAGCCAGCGGCAGAACTCGGCTTCCGGCATATCCGAAATCGCGCTGTAGTCGGCGCACTGGAAGTAGGTGCCTTGCGATGGCAGCAGCTTGAAGCGCGTGCCCGACAAGCCATCGCGGAACAGGTCGCGCTTGTGCGCATAGAACGGCGCAAGGTCGAGATAAGGCGTCGGATCCTGCATGTAGGTGGCCAGCCCGTGCTGCATCGGCGTGTTCACGGTGAACACATTGAACTGGTGCACCCGGCGGAATTCCGCCGACAGCATCGCCGGTGCGGCCACATAGCCGATCTTCCAGCCGGTCACGTGATAGGTCTTGCCGAAGCTGGAGACGACGAAGGCGCGCTCGGCCAATTCGGGATGACGACAGGCCGATTCATGGCGTCGTTCGTCATACACCATGTGTTCGTACACCTCGTCCGACATCACCAGGATCTGCGTGCCGCGCACGATGTCCGTCAGTTGCGCGATGTCGTCGGCATCGAAGATGCTGCCGGTCGGGTTGTGCGGCGAATTGACCATGATCAGCCGCGTCTTCGGCGTCACGGCGGCTGCCACCTTGTGCCATGGGACCGAGTAACCGGCGCTGTCGACTTCCATCTGCACGAACACCGGCTTGCCGCCCGCCAGTTCGATCGCGGGCACATAGCTGTCATAGACCGGCTCGATGACGATCACTTCGTCGCCCGGATGCACGCAGCACAGCACCACGGTCAGGATCGCTTGCGTGGCGCCGGCCGTGATCGTGATCTCGGTCTGCGGGTCGTAATGACGGCCGTAGAGGTTCGCGATCTTGTCCGACACCGCTTGTCTCAGCGGCAGGATGCCGGCCATCGGCGGATACTGGTTGTGCCCGTCGCGCATGGCTTCGTTGACCGAATCCAGCAGCAGCGGGTCGCAATCGAAATCGGGAAAACCCTGGCCCAGGTTCACTGCGCCTTTTTCAGCGGCGAGCGCCGACATCACGGTGAAGATCGTGGTGCCGACGCGCGGCAAGCGCGAAACCAGCGGGGAGAGCGGCGTGTCGTTGGCGGCAGGCGTAGCGTGCGAAGACATGTAGTGTGGATGACAGGCTTGTTGTACAGGTTGTCGTTATTGTAGCGCCGCTGAGCGGGCCTTCACCTTGCGTGCCGTCCGGTCTTGCGCGATGAAGCGCTTCAGTGTGACTGTCCGCTCGGGGCTGTCGTCCATTCTGCTGTCCACTGTTCCGGCGACAGGATGCGGAACAGCGCCAGCTTCTTCATCTTGCGCGCCAGTTTCAGGACCAGCTTGTCCTTCGTCACGAGTGCATCGGCACCGCAGGCTGCCGCCAGTTCGATGAACTTCTGGTCGTCCGTGTCGCGGCAGACCGGCAGCTTGATCGCATCGGCGGCTTCCGCTTCGGGGACCAGCGCAACCCATTGATCGAATTCGGCCAGTGCCGCTGCCTGCTGCGCAGCGTCCAGCCCCAGGCGCGTATATGCCAGCACCAGCGTCCACTCCATGCGGCAGTCGGCGCGCGTGTAGGCCTGTACCCGGGATTCACGCATGGCCGACAGCAGCGCCGCCCAGCGCGGATCGCGGAACACGAACAGGTCCAGGCAGACATTGGTGTCCAGCACCAGCCTGCGGGGCAGCACGGCCGGTTCGGTGCGGGAGGCGGCGCTGTCGGTGTCGCTTAAGGTAGCGCTCCCTGCAGCGCTCCCTGCAGCGCTCCCCGGCTCGGCGGCACGGCCCTCGTCAGGTTTCGGTATCATGCTTTCAAAAATTTTCCTGTGCCTGAAATGATCCTGGTCCTGTCCCCAGCAAAGACGCTTGACTACGAAACCCCGATTGCCGCGAACAAGCACACGCTGCCGGATTTTATCCCGCGTTCCGCGGAGCTGGTCTCGGTACTGCGCGAGATGTCACCGGCGAAGATTGCCGGACTGATGAGCATCTCCGATACGCTGGCACACCTGAACGTCGCGCGCTTTGCCGACTGGCGCAAGACTTTCACCGAAGCGAATGCGCGGCAGGCGATGCTGGCCTTCGATGGCGATGTGTATGACGGTCTCGACGCGCGCTCACTGAACCAGCGCCAGCTCGACTGGGCGCAGAAGCATGTGCGTATCCTGTCCGGCCTGTACGGGCTGCTGCGCCCGCTGGACCTGATGCAGCCTTATCGTTTGGAGATGGGCACAAAACTGCCTACCAAGCGCGGCAAGGACCTGTATGCCTTCTGGGGCAGCGAGATCACGCAGGCGCTGAATGCGGCGCTGGCCGACAGCAAGGCGAAGGCACTGGTGAATTTGGCGTCGGAAGAGTATTTCAAGTCGGTCAAGCCAGCCGAACTGGATGTGCCCGTGATCACGCCGGTGTTCGAGGATTGGAAGAACGGCAAGTACAAGATCATTTCCTTCTTCGCGAAGCGGGCGCGCGGCCTGATGGCGCGCTATGCGATCGACCACAAGATCACGAAGCCGGAAGGATTGAAGGCATTCGACAGTGACGGCTATGCGTTTGACGAAGCGGCGTCGAATGCAGGGACTTGGGTGTTCAGGCGGCAGCTGGCCGATTGATGCAAGGGGCCGCCGAGGCAGGCAGGGTAGGCAGGCAAGACCGGCGGGCCCGGCAAGCCGGGCTAACGCGCCGGGCGCAGTCTTACCAGACTTTCCACCACGGCTTGTCGCCGCCGGAGGTGTTTCCAGTTTCGTTCGCCTTGCTCTTGTAGTTCAGTTCGAACACGCGCTCGGCATCGTCGCGCAAGTCTTTCATGCCCATGGCGTTGTACGCCTGGATCTGGATGCGCAGCGCATTCTTGACCGACGGTGATTCCGGGTAGTTGCGGATGACGTTCTGCGCGCGGTTCACCGCAGCCACATAAGCGCCGCGCTTCAGGTAGTACTGCGCCACATGGACTTCGTACTGGGCCATCGCCTCGACCAGATACTTCATGCGGTCACGCGAGTCTTGCGCGTATTTGCTGTCCGGGAAGCGCTCGACCAGTTGCTTGAACGCTTCGAAGGCAGCGCGCGTAGCTTTCGGATCGCGCTCGGTCGGGTCCTGTTCGCTGATGAAGTCGAACAAGCCTTTCTTGTCGTTGAAGTTCATCAGCCCGCGCAGGTAGTACATGTAATCTACGTTCGGGTGGTTCGGGTGCAGGCGGATGAAGCGGTCGATTGCGGCCAGGCACTGAGCCGGTTCGTTCTGGCGATAGTAGGCGTAGGCGATTTCCATCTGCGCCTGCATTGCGTAGGCACCGAACGGGTAGCGCGATTCGAGTTTCTCGAAGTACTTGATCGCCTTGTCATAGTTGCCGCCCTTAAGCTCGTCGCTCGCCTCGGCGTATAATTTCTCGGCCGACCAACCCTTGGTCTCATCCGCTTTTTCTCCCAGCGAGCCACAGGCCGACAGCACGAAGGCCAGCATCAAGACAGCAAGTTTCAGGGGATTCTTCGACATGGGGGATACCCGGGGGTGGCATTGAAGCGGCGATTATAGCCGATGGAAACACGCGTGAAACCACATAGCAAGACAGCCGAACACCTGCCCGCCAACCTGTCCAAGGAAATGGACGAACTCGACGATCATGACGATCTCGATGCCATGTCCGCCACCGACAGCGTAGAAAACGATTTTTCACCGATTACTTTGCGTCTGGACGAGGCCAGCTGCGGCCAGCGGCTGGACAAGGCCTTGTCCGCGCTGTTGCCGCAGTTTTCGCGCGCCCGTCTGCAGCAGTGGATCGACGACGGACTCGTGACCGTCGATGGCAAGCCGGCCAAGGGCAAGGCCATCATGCTCGGTGACGAGACCGTGCATGTGCAGCCGAAGCCGGCCGAATCCGAGCATGCCTTCCAGCCGGAACCGGTGCCGCTCGACGTCGTACATGAAGACGGCGACCTGATCGTGATCGCCAAGCCGGTCGGGCTGGTCGTGCACCCGGCCGCCGGCAATTGGACCGGCACGCTGCTCAATGGCTTGCTGCATCGCTGGCCGCATCTGGCTGGCGTACCGCGCGCGGGCATCGTGCACCGGCTCGACAAGGACACCAGCGGCCTGATGGTAGTGGCCAAGACCATGATGGCGCAGACCGACCTGGTGCGCCAGCTGCAGGAGCGAAGCGTCGGGCGTGAATACCTGGCGCTGGTCTGGGGCCAGCCGGTATCGAGCGGACGCATCGAAGCGGCGATCGGCCGCCATCCGCGCGAGCGTACCAAGATGGCCGTCAGCAAATCGCCGCTGGCCAAGCCTGCAATCACCCATTACCAGAAGGTCGCCAACGGCATCCTCGATGGCAAGCCGGTGGCGCTGTTGCGCTGCAAGCTCGAGACCGGACGCACGCACCAGATCCGCGTGCACCTCGCATCGATCGGTTTCCCCATCGTCGGTGATGCCGTCTATGGCAAGCACCACCTGATCAGCGTGTTCCCGCGCCAGGCACTGCACGCGGAAAAACTGGCGCTGGTGCATCCGACCCGTGGCGACATGGTCGAATGGCAGCAGCCGGTGCCGGCCGACATGGCGGCGCTGTTGCAGCAGGCGGGCATCGCTGTCTGAGCACGCCCCGGATCAGCCTGGTTTGCAGCTTGATTTGCACTGACGACGCTATCCGCTCCCGACATGCCTGACATGACCATCCCCCCGGCCAGACCAAGCGCCCATGACAGCGTCGGCAGCGCTGGTCTTGCCGGCAGGATGCTGGTGCCACACTGGCCGGGCTTGCCCGCGTCAGTCGGCGCGCTATCCACCTTGCGAGGCGGCGGCGTCAGCGCTGCGCCCTATGACGACGGGCAGGGCGGCGGTGGACTGAACCTGGGCGTGCATGTCAATGATGCGCCCGAAGCGGTAGCGGCCAACCGCGCGCAGCTGCGCAGCTTGCTGCCCGCCGAGCCGGCCTGGCTGACACAGGTGCATGGCACGACCGTGGTCGATGCGGCGCAGGTACAGGGCGCGCCCGAAGCCGATGCCAGCATCGCCACCGAAGCCGGCGCCGTGTGCGTGATCATGACGGCCGATTGCATGCCGGTGCTGCTGGCTGATCTGGGTGGCAAGGTGGTCGGCGCCGCGCATGCGGGCTGGCGCGGTCTGGCCGGCGGCGTGCTGGAGGCAACGGTCGCCGCCATGCGGGCCGCGGGCGCAGGCGAACTGACGGCCTGGCTGGGCCCGGGCATCGGGCCGCAGCATTTCGAAGTGGGGGCGGAAGTGCCGCCCGCGTTTGCCCATCTGGGCGCTACTGCCGGCGATGCGTTTGCGCCGCTGGCCGGCAAGCCCGGCAAATTCCTCGGCGACTTGCCGCAACTGGCAAGACTGGCACTGGCGCGTGCCGGTGTGGCGGCCATCCATGGCGGCAGCGATTGCACCGTGTCCGATCCGGCGCGCTTCTACTCTTACCGCCGCGACCGGGTCACCGGCCGTATGGCTTCACTGGTCTGGATTCGCCCGAACTGAGTCAGTGGGCGTTGCCGCCGGCCCGGATTCGGGCTGGGCGTCGGATGTCGGCTCAGTCGCTTGCCTGGCCTGCATCGCGGCCAGCCTGTCCCGGGTTTCCTGTTCACGCCGACGGCGGCGCTGGCCGCTGCCAGACAGGTACAAAATAATCAGGGTCGGTAGCACACCGTAAAAGAAAAACGTCATAATGCCTGCGACCACCGTTTCTTCGGTGATCGCCATCATCAGCGTCACGTATATCCATCCTACTGCTGCTATGTGCATCGAATGCCATTCCCAGAACCAGAATAACGAGGGATCGTAGCATCAGACACTGACACGCGCCGTCCCGTGGCCGGACCGCGCTGCCATCGCCTGCAGCAGAGTGATAACAAGACCGGGCACGACCGGGGGAGAATCGAGATGAAGCAAGCCGACAGCACGAACAATCCTCAAGCATCTGCCGCCGATTGGATCGCGCAGATGTCTGACCCGAAAGGATGGCAATCGATGTTCAACCTGATGCAGGCCGGCTTGCCAGCCATGGGCAATTTCCCGGGCATGCCCGCGATGCCTGCCATGCCCACGATGCCGGGTATGCCAGGGATGTCGGCACTGCCGGTGATGCCCGGCCTGTCGACGCCGCCCGGGTTGGGCGCGATGATTCCGCCGGAGAAGCTGCAGCAAATCCAGAAGGACTACATGGACGAGATGTCGGCGCTCTGGACGGCGCTGATTGCGCAGCGCTCGCCCGACATCCGCGACCGCCGCTTCGCCGACCCTGCATGGAAGACCAATCCGCTGCATGCCTTCAATGCCGCCGCTTACCTGCTGAACGCGAAGTTCCTCAACGAGCTGGCCGATGCCGTCGAGACCGATGAAAAGACGCGCCGCAAGATCCGCTTTGCGACCCAGCAGGCAATCGATGCGATGTCGCCGAAGAACTTCCTTGCCACCAATCCCGAGGCGCAGCAGAAGCTGGTAGAGACGCACGGCGAGAGCCTGACGCGCGGCATCCAGCACATGCTGGAAGATTTGAAAAAGGGCCATATCTCGCACACCGACGAGAATGCCTTCGAAGTCGGCAAGAATGTCGCCACCACCGAAGGCGCGGTCGTGTTCGAAAACGATGTGATGCAGCTGCTGCAGTACCGCCCGCTGGGCAAGCAGGTGTACGAGCGTCCGCTGCTGATCGTCCCGCCCTGCATCAACAAGTTCTACATTCTCGATCTGCAGCCTGAGAACTCGCTGATCCGCCACGCGGTGGAGCAGGGGCACACGGTCTTCGTGGTGTCGTGGGTGAATGCGGACGCCAGCCTCGGCCATCTCGGCTGGGACGATTACATCGAGCAGGGCCCGATCAAGGCGATCGAGGTGGCGCTCGACATCACCGGCCAGGACCAGCTCAATACGCTGGGCTTCTGCGTGGGCGGCACCATCCTGTCGACGGCGCTGGCGGTGCTGGCGGCACGCGGCAAGAAGCCGGCGGCCAGCCTGACGCTGCTGACCACGATGCTGGACTTCAGCGATGTGGGGGCCATCGAGGTGTATGTGGATGAGGCGCAGGTGCAGCAGCGCGAGGCCGCGATAGGCAAGGGCGGGATCATGCCCGGCCGCGACTTCGCGACCGCCTTCTCCAGCCTGCGCCCGAACGACCTGGTCTGGAATTATGTGGAATCGAATTACCTGAAGGGTGAAGACCCGCCGCCGTTCGACCTCCTGTACTGGAACTCGGACAGCACCAACCTGCCGGGCCCGATGTTCTGCTACTACCTGCGCAACATGTACCTCGAGAACCGGCTGCGCGAACCGGGCAAGCTGTCGGTGCATGGCGATGCCATCGACCTCGGCAAAGTGCAGACCCCGACCTTCATCTACGCATCGCGCGAAGACCATATCGTGCCGTGGAATACGGCCTACCTGTCGTCCGGGCTGCTGAACAAGGGCAAGCGCGGCAACAACCGTTTCGTGCTGGGAGCGTCTGGCCACATCGCCGGCGTGATCAACCCGCCGGCCAAGAAGAAGCGCAGTTACTGGACCAATGACAAGCTGCCGGCGACGGCCGACGAATGGATGGCCGGCGCTGCCGAGCATCCGGGCAGCTGGTGGACCGAGTGGACAGCGTTCCTGGCCGAGCATGCGGGCAAGCAGCATGCCGCGCCGGCCAAGTACGGCAACGGCCGCCACAAACCTATCGAGCCGGCGCCGGGACGTTACGTCCAGGTCAAGGCCTGAGGAGGCGCCGCGCAAAGAATGCTTCGATGAGTGCTTCGATTAGTGTTTACTACGGTCAATAACCTGCAATTCCCTGTGCGCTGCACCACGCACCTGCCCGGACGGGCAGGGGGCTGGACAAGCATTTGTTTTTCAGGACTATAATGCCCACGGGGACTCGGAAAACTTTCCGGATTTTTTTCTAAGATCGCAAGACTTCATTGCGACGCAATAGACTGGATTCCTTTAATGACTACCGCAAAAAAGGCCGGCGAACGGCTGATCAAGAAGTACCCGAACCGCCGCCTGTACGATACTCAGACCAGTTCCTACATCACTCTTGCTGACGTCAAGCAACTGGTGCTTGGCAATGAAGATTTCATGGTTGTCGACGCAAAGACCGAAGACGACCTGACCCGCAGCATCCTGCTGCAGATCATTCTCGAAGAAGAAGCGAATGGCCAGCCGATGTTCTCCAGCGCTGCGTTGTCGCAGATCATCCGCTACTACGGCCATGCCATGCAGGGCATGATGGGCAATTACCTCGAGAAGAACATCCAGGTGTTCATCGACATCCAGAACAAGATGGCCGAGAACTCGAAGGGCATGATGGACGAGAAGGCCTTCAGCCCCGAGATGTGGACCCAGTTCATGAGCGTGCAGGCGCCGATGATGCAGGGCATGATGAGCAACTACATCGAGCAATCGAAGAGCCTGTTCATGCAGATGCAGGAGCAGATGCAGAGCCAGGCCAAGAACGTGTTCGGCGCGTTTCCGTTCCCGGGTGTGAACGGTGTGCGTACGCCGGAGAAGGCCGAGAGCAAGTAATTCGCCGTCTGCCGGAGGCCGGCAGCAGCAACAGGTAAAATGGCGGCCGCGCCCAGCGTGGTCGCCATTTGTTTTTTCATCCCGAATTCCAGAGTTTCATGTCCAGTTCCTCCGTTACCCCGCCCAAAGTCGGTTTTGTGTCACTCGGTTGTCCGAAGGCGCTGGTCGATTCCGAACAGATCCTGACCCAGCTGCGCGCTGAAGGTTACGAAACCGCCAAGTCCTATGACGGCGCGGATCTGGTGATCGTCAATACCTGCGGCTTCATCGATGCCGCGGTGCAGGAGTCGCTGGATGCGATCGGCGAAGCACTCAATGAAAACGGCAAGGTGATCGTCACCGGCTGCCTCGGCCACAAGAAAGACGCCAGCGGCGACGAGATCGTGCAGAAAGTGCACCCGAAGGTGCTGGCCGTGACTGGCCCGCATGCGCTGGGCGAGGTGATGGATGCGGTGCACGTGCACCTGCCCAAGCCGCATGAGCCTTTCATCGATCTGGTACCGGCAGCCGGCGTGAAGCTCACGCCCAAGCACTACGCCTACCTGAAGATTTCCGAAGGCTGCAACCATCGCTGCAGCTTCTGCATCATCCCGTCGCTGCGCGGCGACCTGGTGTCGCGCCCGATCGCCGAGGTGATGCTCGAGGCCGAGAACCTGTTCAAGGCCGGCGTGAAGGAATTGCTGGTCATCTCGCAAGACACCAGCGCCTATGGCGTGGACATCAAGTTCCGCACCGGTTTCTGGAATGGCCGCCCGGTCCGCACGCACATGACCGACCTCGTCACGGCGCTGGGTGAACTGGCCAAGCAGTACGGCGCCTGGGTGCGCCTGCATTACGTGTACCCGTACCCGCATGTCGACGAGGTCATTCCGCTGATGAACGGCGGCCATGTGCTGCCTTACCTCGACGTGCCGCTGCAGCATGCGCATCCGGATGTGTTGAAGCGCATGAAGCGCCCGGCCAACGGCGAGAAGAACATCGAGCGCATCCGTGCATGGCGCGCAGCCTGCCCGGACATCGCCATTCGCTCGACCTTCATCGCCGGTTTCCCCGGCGAGACCGAAGAAGAATTCCAGTACCTGCTCGACTTCCTCGAGGAAGCGCAGATCGATCGCCTCGGCTGCTTTGCCTATTCGCCGGTCGACGGTGCCGTCGCCAATGAACTGGCAGGCGCCGTGCCCGATGAAGTCAGGGAAGAGCGCCGCGCGCGCGTGATGCAGCTGCAGGAAAAGATCTCGCGCGAGCGACTGCAGGCCAAGGTCGGCAAGACCCTGCGCGTGCTGATCGACAAGGTCGACAACACCGGTGCGACCGCACGCTCGGCCGCCGATGCACCCGAGATCGATGGTGTGGTCTATGTGAAGCGTCCTTACGATCCGGGCTTCGAGCTGAAGGTGGGCGAATTCATCGACGTGCGTATCACCGCTGCCGATGCGCATGACATGTGGGCCAGTGTCGACTGATCGAGGCCACCGGTCAAACTTACTGTCTGACAGTAAGTTTCGTACCTCCCCCAGTATCGACCGGGTACTGGCAGAGTAAGGCAGCAGACGTACTCCTTGCCCGCCGTTGAGGAAATAGCCGAAGGAATTGTGGTGGCCGACGATAACAAGAAATCCCTGCAAACCCTGCTGACGACGACAGACTATCGTCCGCCCGAAGGCTTCGGCGCCTTCCCGACCGCGATCCATCACGCATCGACGGTCTTGTTCAAGGACGTGGCCGCGCTGCGCGCACGCAACTGGCAGGACAAGACTTCCTATACCTACGGCCTGCACGGCACGCCGACCACTTTCACGCTCGAGGCGCGACTGGCCGAGATCGAAGGCGGCACCGATTGCCTGCTGGCGCCCAGCGGCCTCGCGGCGATCGCAATGATCGACCTTGCGCTGCTGAAGGCGGGCGATGACTTCCTGATTCCCGATAACGTCTACAACCCGAACCGCGAGCTGGCCAACTGGCTGCAAAAGGATTTCGGGATCACGGCGCGTTTCTACGATCCGCTGATGGGCGAGGGCATTGCCGACCTGATCCAGTCGAACACCAAACTGATCTGGACCGAAGCACCGGGCTCGGTGTCGATGGAAATGCCCGACATCCCGGCCATCTGCCGGGCCGCGAAGGCGAAGGGCGTGACCGTCGCGCTCGACAACACCTGGTCAGCCGGGCTGGCGTTCCGCGCGTTCGAGCATGGCGTCGATATCGTGATGCAGGCGCTGACCAAGTACCACTCGGGTGGTTCGGATGTGCTGATGGGCGCGGTGATCACGCGCGAATCGGCGGACAACAAGCATTTGCTGCGCAAGCTGGAGATGGTGCACATGCGGCTGGGCATGGGCGTGTCCGCTGACGATACCTATCTGGTGCTGCGCGGGCTGCCGACGATGAAGCTGCGCTTCGATGCGCATGACGCCGCTGCGCGCAAGGTCGCGGGCTGGCTGAAGGCGCGGCCCGAGATTGCCAAAGTGCTGCATCCGGCCTTCGAGGATTGCCCGGGACACGACATCTGGCAGCGGGACTTCACTGGCGCGGGCGGCCTGTTCTCGGTGCTGTTCGATGCGCAGTACACCGAAGCGCAAACGGATCGCTTCATCGACAGCCTGAAGCTGTTCAAGATCGGCTACAGCTGGGGCGGCGCCAACAGCCTCGCCGTGCCTTACCGCATCGCGCAGATGCGCCGGGAATGGAAAGACGCCGGCCAGCTGGTGCGTTTCAATATCGGGCTCGAAGACCCGCAAGACCTCATTGCGGATATTGCTCAGGCGCTTGCGGCATTGGCATAGCCTTGCCATCGTCGAGGTCGAGGAAACCCTTGATCAGACGGTAAGCCTTCCAGATGAAGGCCCCGGCAAAAGTCAGGATCGCCAGCGGTATGCCGATGACGGTGATGAAGAAGGTCCAGCCGACCGCCACCCAGAACAGATACCACCAGAACGAACGAATCTGCCAGCTGTGATGCGTGCGCAGCCAGGTGCCGTCGGTCTCGTCGCGCTTCAGGTAATTGAAGATCAGCGGGATGAACGAGAACATCCCCAGCGACAGGAACAGCGACGCACCATGCATCAGGTACAGCCACCAGAGCAGGGTCTTGCGTGACTCGGTGGCTTCATCGTAAACGGTCTGCTCATCCATCGTTCTGTCTCCCGTTGCGTCGATATTGCGTCGGTGGTGCGTCGATATTGCGTCGATATTGCGTCAGTCTTGGGACGGTTGCTCAGATCAGTAGAACAGGTTCAGCAGGCCATCCAGGCCTGCGTAGTTCAGGGCGACGCTGGCCTGTGCCTGCACCACCGGTTTTGCGCGGTAGGCCACCGACAGGCCGGCCACCGACATCATCTTCAGGTCATTTGCGCCATCGCCCATCACGATCGCGGCGGTCGTCGGCACGCCAAGTCGGGCGCTTTCCGCTTCGACGGTTGCCTGCTTGACGTCGGCATCGACGATCTCGCTCTTCACGCGGCCGGTCAGCTTGCCATCGACGATGTCCAGCTCGATCGCACGCGCGACATCCAGCCCCAGCTCCTGCTGCAGCCTTTGCGTGAAATAGGTAAAGCCGCCCGACACCAGCACCGTGCGCAGGCCGGCGGCCTTCAGGTGCTTCAGCATCTCGCGCGCGCCGGGCGACAGTTGCAGGCGCTTGCTGAAGACTTCATCGAGCGCCGACGCATCCAGCCCTTCCAGCAACGACACGCGGCGCAGCAGGCTGGCGCGGAAGTCGAGCTCGCCGCGCATCGCGGCTTCGGTGATCTCGGCCACTTCGGCCTTCAGTCCCTGCAGGTCGGCGATTTCGTCGATGCATTCGATCGTGATCAGCGTCGAATCCATGTCCATCACCAGCAGCTTGAAATCCGACAGCCGCAGGTCCGCGCGCACGAAGGCCCCGTCGCAACCGGACTGCTGACAGGCCGCAGCCACCGCCACCCGGTTGCCCAGGGTGTCGGTCACGCCATCGGCGCGGAAAACGCGCGGCGCGGCCGGCGTCACCGATGTGGCGCCGGCCAGCGCGGCAATGCGCTTGGCGGTCTCGGCGTCGAGGGCTGGGCCCTGCAGTATCAGCTTCATCGGTGTGGAGGCAAGCATCAGGTTCAGGTAGTTCGGTTGTTGCGGGTGTCAGTGTAAATGAGCAGGGCAGGCGTCAGGCTGGATCAGTCCGGTCAGCCCGCCAGCGCGCGGATGGTGGACTTGACCTGCGTCACGCGCGCGGCCAGGTCCGGCATGCTGGCCGTGATGCGCAGCTTGTCCTGTCCGGACAGCTTCACATGGCGGCTCTTCTGGATCAGCTCGATGATGCGCATCGGATCGACCGGCGGCTTGGGCTCGAATTGCAGCAGCGCCGATTCGGCGTGCGCATCGATCTTGACGATGCCCACCGTCTTGGCCGAGATCCGCAGACGGTGCGTCTCGATCAATGCCTTCACGGCATCGGGCAGGTTGCCGAAGCGGTCGATCAGTTCTTCCTGCAGGTCGTCGATCGCTTCCTGCGACTCGCCATTGGCCAGCCGCTTGTAGATCGACAGGCGCTCGTGCACGTCGCCGCAGAAGTCCGACGGCAACAGCGCCGGCACGTGCAGGTTGATCTCGGTGGTGGTCGACAGCGGTGCGGCCAGGTCCGGCTCCTTGCCGGCCTTCAGCGCCTTGACCGCTGCATTCAGCATGTCGGAGTACAGCTGGAAACCGATCTCGGTCATTTCGCCGGACTGGTTCTCGCCCAGCACTTCGCCAGCGCCGCGGATCTCGAGGTCGTGCATCGCGAGATAGAAGCCGCTGCCCAGTTCTTCCATCTGCTGGATCGCTTCCAGCCGGCGCTCGGCCAGCTTCGTCAGGCCCTGCACGTCATGCACCAGCAGGTAGGCATAGGCCTGGTGGTGCGAGCGGCCGACGCGGCCGCGCAGCTGGTGCAGCTGCGCCAGGCCGAAGCGGTCGGCGCGGTGCATGATGATGGTGTTGGCGGTCGGCACGTCGATGCCGGTCTCGATGATGGTGGTGCAGAGCAGGATGTTGAAGCGTTGCGACACGAAGTCGCGCATCACCTTTTCCAGCTCGCGCTCATGCATCTGGCCATGCGCGACGCCGATGCGGGCCTCGGGCAGCAGTTCTTCCAGCTTGGCCTTGCGGTTCTCGATGGTCTCGACTTCGTTGTGCAGGAAGTACACCTGCCCGCCGCGCTTGAGTTCGCGCAGGCAGGCTTCGCGGATCACGGAATCCGATTCGCTGCGCACAAAGGTCTTGATCGCGAGTCGCTTTTGCGGCGCGGTGGCAATCACGGAAAAATCGCGCAAGCCTTCGAGCGCCAGGCCCAGCGTGCGCGGGATCGGGGTGGCCGTCAGCGTCAGCACATCGACCTCGGCGCGCAGGGCCTTCAGGGCTTCCTTCTGGCGCACGCCGAAACGGTGTTCCTCGTCGATGATCACCAGACCCAGTCGCTCGAATTTCACATCCGACGACAGCAGCTTGTGGGTGCCGATCACGATGTCGACCTTGCCCTCGGCCAGGCCCTTCAATGCCAGCGTGACTTCCTTGCCGGTACGGAAGCGCGACAGCTCGGCGATGCGCACCGGCCAGTCGGCGAAGCGGTCGGCAAAGGTCTGCGCATGCTGCTCGGCCAGCAGCGTGGTCGGCGCGAGGATGGCGACCTGCTTGCCGCCCATGACGGCGACGAAGGCCGCGCGCAGCGCCACCTCGGTCTTGCCGAAGCCGACGTCGCCGCAGATCAGCCGGTCCATCGGCCGGCCCGAAGTCATGTCGGTAATCACCGCGTTGATCGCGGCCGACTGGTCCGGCGTTTCTTCGAAGCCGAAGCTGTCGGCGAAGGCTTCGTAATCATGGGCCGAGTACTGGAATGCATGGCCCTGGCGCGCCGCACGGCGCGCGTACAGGTTCAGCAATTCCGCCGCGGTGTCGCGGATCTGTTCGGCTGCCTTGCGCTTGGCCTTGTCCCACTGGCCGGAGCCAAGCGAGTGCAGCGGCGCATCTTCGGGTGATGCGCCCGAGTAGCGCGAGATCACGTGCAGCTGTGACACCGGCACGTAGAGCTTGGATTCCTTCGCGTATTCGAGGTGCAGGAATTCGGTCTCGCCTTCGCCGAGGTCCATGCTGACCAGGCCCTGATAGCGGCCAATGCCGTGGTTCACATGCACTACCGGATCGCCGACCTTCAGTTCCGACAGGTCGCGTACCATCGCATCGACCTGGGTCGGGCCTTCCTGGCGCTTGCGGCCGGCGCGGCGGCCGCTGCCGGCATACAGCTCGGTCTCGGTAATGAATGCCACTTTGCTGAATTCGGCCAGGCCACCACCCAGTTGCGAGCCCGCATGCAGCGGTGCGACGCAGATCACCAGCTTGTCTTTCGAGGCCAGGAATTCGGCCAGCGAATCGCAGCTCGACAGCGACAGGTCGTATTCGTTGAAGTAATCGCGCAGCGTCTCGCGGCGGCCGCCGGATTCGGCGCAGATCATCACGCGCTTGTCCGTTTTCAGCAGGAAGGAGCGCAGATTCGTCAGCGGGTCGTCGAGCCGCCGGTTGACCGCGATATCCGGCAATGGCGATGACAGCTCCGAAGGCTCGCCACCGGCCTGCACCACCCAGCGCCCGAAAGGCTTGAGCAGGGTGAAGAAATCTTCATCCGTCAGGAAGATGTTCTCGGGTGGCAGCAGCGGACGTTCACGGTCGGACTTGAGGAAGCCGTAGCGCGAGCGGGTATCGGACCAGAAGCGCTTGATCGCCGCATCGATATCGCCCACCAGCGCAAAGCTTGCGCCTTCGGGCAGGTACTCGAACAGCGTCGAGGTGTGTTCGAAGAACAGCGGCAGGTAGTACTCGATACCGGCCGACGCAATGCCATTGCCGATATCGCGGTAGATGGTGGCGCGCGAAGGATCGCCCTCGAACACTTCGCGCCAGCGGCTGCGGAAGGCCGAGCGTGCGGCCTCGTCCATCGGGAATTCGCGGCCCGGCAGCAGGCGCACTTCACGTACCGGGTACAGCGAGCGCTGGGTATCGACGTCGAAGGTGCGGATGGTCTCGATGCTGTCGCCGAACAGGTCGATGCGGTAGGGCAGCGCCGAGCCCATCGGGAACAGGTCGATCAGGCCGCCGCGTACCGAATACTCGCCCGGCGACATCACTTGCGCGACATGCGCGTAGCCAGCCAGCGTCAGCTGGGACTTCAGCTGCGGCTCGTCCAGCTTCTCGCCCTGCTTGAAGAAGAAGGTGTAGCCGGCGAGGAAGGAGGGCGGGCCCATGCGCACCAGCGCCGTGGTGGCGGGCACGATCAGTACATCGCAATGGCCGGAACGGATTTCATGCAGCGTCGCCAGTCGCTCCGACACCAGGTCCTGGTGCGGCGAGAAGGCGTCGTAAGGCAGTGTCTCCCAGTCGGGCAGCAGATGGCAGCGCAGGGCTTCGGACTGTGGGTCGGCCTGTGTTTCAGCCTGTGCATGGGCGAGAGCGCCGGGCTTCGCATCGGCCGCATCGCCGGCTTGTGCATGGCGCTTGCCGAACCAGCCGATCTCGGCCAGCAGGCGCTGCGCGGCCGGCGCATCCGCCACCACGACCACCATCATCCGGCCTTCGGCCTTCAGCGCATGTGCCGCTTGCGCCAGCACCAGTGCTTCGGCGGCGCCATGCAGCGCGGGCAATACGAAGCGGCTGCCGGGTTTCGGCGGCCGGAGAAGAGGGCTGGACGTGTCGGAGGACATGAGGAGAGGGCGCGGACTTCAGCAGACTAGGGCTTACCAGGGCTTACGATTTACCGCCCGGGTATCGTGCCGGCGCAGGTTTCGGCGAATCGCTTCAGGGCGGGCGCAGGGCTACAATGGCGTCTGCGGACAAACCGCGATTATAAATGAGCAGCCCGTCATGAGTTTCCCCTCCTTTGTTGCGCTGATACCCGCGGCCGGCGTCGGCGCACGCATGGGCGCAACACTACCCAAGCAATACGCGAAGCTGGCCGGCAAGCCCATGCTGCAGCACGTGATGGAAACCTTCGTTGCCGCGCCGCAGATCGACCATGTCTACGTGGTGGTCAGCGCTGACGATGCCTACATCGCCGACTTGCCGACCCTGCCGCGTACGACCATCCTGCGCTGTGGCGGCGCGACCCGGCAGGCCTCGGTCACGAATGGCCTGGCTGCGATGGCAGACCAGCTCGAGGCCGATGACTGGGTGCTGGTACATGATGCGGCACGCCCGGGGCTGACGGTGGAACTGATCGACAAGCTGGTCCTGTTCGTGAAGGATGACCCGGTCGGCGGCCTGCTGGCGATGCCGGTGGTCGATACGATCAAGCGTAGCAATGGCCATGGCCGTTCGGAACAGACGGTCGCGCGAGATTTGCTGTGGGCAGCGCAGACGCCTCAGATGTTCCGGCACAAGCCCTTGCTCGATGCCTTGCGCAGCGTGAACGACATCACCGATGAAGCGAGTGCCATTGAGGCGCTGGGCCTGCACCCGAAACTGGTCGAAGGCAGCGCGCGCAACTTCAAGGTGACACTGCCGGAAGACATGCAGGTGGCTGAGCGCTACCTGATGGACCACCTCCAAAAACAAGGACAAGCATGAAGCCGCCATTTCGCATCGGACAAGGCTATGACTGCCACGCACTCGTACCGGGACGCCCGCTGATCATCGGCGGCGTGACCATCCCGCACCGTGCCGGCCTGCTCGGCCATTCGGATGCCGACGTGCTGCTGCATGCGATCACGGACGCCTTGTTCGGTGCAGCTGCGCTCGGCGATATCGGCAAGCATTTTCCCGATACCGACGAACGCTTTCGCGGCGCCGACTCGCGCGTGCTGCTGCGCGAAGCCGGCCAGCGTGTGCGGGCGGCCGGTTACACGATCGGCAACATCGACGCGACTCTGATCGCGCAAGCGCCCAAGATGGCGCCGCACCTGCCGGGCATGATTGCCAACATCGCAAGCGATCTCGATATCGAGGCCGGCCAGGTCAACCTGAAAGCCAAGACCAATGAGCGTCTGGGCTGGGAAGGCCGCGAAGAGGGCATTGCCGCTCAGGCAGCAGCACTCCTGCTTGCCAATTGATAATAGTTCTCATTGAGCAATTTCTGATTATCCATTGGATTTCTCAATCGGCTGTATTGAAATCGTCAATTTGAGATTCAGCATCTCCAGGCTCACAATTCGAATCCGGAAACTATGACTAGTCAGTCGGTTTTCAGTCGTGGTCGTACGCTGTTGCTGCCATGACGGGGCAGCAGCGCATTCAACCCCCCGTGTGATTCACCCGTGATACATGAGGAGATGCAAATGTCCAAGCTCAAAGGTTCCAAGACCGAGCAGAACCTGAAGGACGCCTTCGCAGGCGAATCCCAGGCCAACCGCCGCTACCTGTATTTCGCGAACAAGGCTGACATCGAAGGCCAGAATGATGTCGCAGCCCTGTTCCGCTCCACCGCCGAAGGCGAAACCGGCCATGCGCACGGCCACCTCGAGTACCTCGAGCAGTGCGGTGACCCCGCCACCGGCCTGCCGATCGGCTCGTCGCGCCAGAACCTGATGGCCGCTGTCGCCGGCGAAACCCACGAGTACACCGATATGTACCCGGGCATGGCCAAGACCGCGCGCGATGAAGGTTTCGACGAGATCGCCGATTGGTTCGAGACCCTGGCCAAGGCCGAGCGTTCGCACGCGAACCGCTATCAAAAAGCGCTTGACGCACTGGTCGATTAATACCAGCGTTCCGCAAGGTGCCGGCCTTCGGGTCGGTACCACTCCCTCTCTCCCGAGAGGGTTGCGGCAAGCGCAGCGTGCTCCCTGCTGCGCTTCCCACAACAGCGTTTGACCTACCCCCACAAAAACCAGAACACCCAAGGACCGCACCATGGCACGTGAAGGCAACCTGGAAGCGCCCACCCGGCACCCGCTGGACTGGCTGAGCGAAGAGTTTTACGACGAGAAGGCGCTGAACGAAGAACTCGAGCGCGTCTACGACATCTGCCACGGCTGTCGCCGTTGCGTGTCACTGTGCCAGTCCTTCCCGACGCTGTTCGATCTGGTCGATGAATCCGACACCATGGAAGTCGATGGCGTCGACAAGAAGGACTACATGAAAGTGGTCGACCAGTGCTATCTCTGCGACCTCTGCTACATGACCAAGTGTCCGTACACGCCGCCGCATGAATGGAACCTCGACTTCCCGCACCTGATGCTGCGTGCCAAGGCGGTCAAGTTCAAGAAAGGCGAAGTGTCGGCGCGCGACAAGTTCCTGTCGAATACCGACGGCCTCGGCAAGTTCGCCGGCATCCCCATCGTCACGCAGACAGTGAATGCAGTGAACAAGGCCAAGGCCACGCGTGCCGTGGTCGAAAATGTGCTTGGCGTCGACAAGGATGCGTGGCTGCCCGAATTCGCGACCACCAAGTTCCGCAACGGCGCAGCAAAGTCGCGCCCGCATCCGGTCAAGGATGGCGCGAACACGCCGGGCAAGGTCGCGATCTACTCGACCTGCTACGTGAACTACAACGAGCCCGGCATCGGCCATGACCTGCTGGCTATCCTCGACCACAATCAGATCCCGTACGTGATGGTCGAGAAGGAAGCCTGCTGCGGCATGCCGAAACTGGAGCAGGGCGACCTGCAGGGCGTGGCCGAGAAGAAGGCCATCAACATTCCGCATCTCGCGAAGCTGGCGAAAGAGGGTTATGCGATCCTGACCCCGATCCCGTCCTGCACGCTGATGTACAAGCAGGAACTGCCGCTGATGTTCCCCGACTGCGCGGATACCCAGCTGGTGAAAGAGGCGATGTGGGATCCCTTCGAGTATCTGGTTGCGCGCAACCGCGACGGCTTGCTGAAGACCGACTTCAAGCAGGAGCTCGGCCAGGTGTCGTACCACATCCCTTGCCACTCTCGCGTGCAGAACGTGGGCCGCAAGACGGCCGACATGCTGCAGCTGGTGCCGAACACGAAGATCAATGTCGTCGAGCGTTGCTCGGGCCACGCCGGCACCTATGGCGTGAAAAAGGAATTCCACGCCAATGCAATGAAGATCGGCAAGCCGGTCTTCAAGGCCATGGCCAATGACGAGCCGAACTACATTTCGTCGGATTGCCAATTGGCCGGCCACCATATCGTGCAGGGCATGGAAGCCAATGGTCTGAAGCAGGCTGAGATGGCGCACCCGCTGACGCTGGTACGCAAGGCCTACGGCATCTGAGTCCCCTGCGGACACCGGAAGATTTCAGTAACCCTAACGGACATACAACAAGCAAGGAGTTCACCATGATCATTTCCCGTGAAAGCCTGATGACCCTCGAGGCGTATTCCAGGCAGCGTCCCGAATTCCGCAAGCAGGTGATGGAACACAAGAAGCACCGCACCGTCCACCTCGGCAACCATGTGACGCTGCTGTTCGAGGACGAGATGACCCTGCGCTACCAGGTGCAGGAGATGCTGCGGATCGAAAAGATCTTTGAAGAAGACGGTATCCAGTCCGAGCTCGACGCGTACAACCCGCTGTGCCCGGACGGCAGCAACTTCAAGGCCACCATGCTGATCGAGTATTCGAACGTGGCCGACCGCAAGGCTGCGCTGGCCAAGCTGATCGGCATCGAGGATCGCCTGTTCGTGCAGGTCGAGGGCAAGGGCCGCGTGTATGCGATCGCCGATGAAGACCTGGACCGCGAGAATGACGAAAAGACTTCGGCCGTGCATTTCGTGCGCTTCGAACTGACGCCGGAGATGAAGGCCGCGCTGAAGGGCGGTGCGCAGATGATGGTCGGTTGCGACCACCCGAACTACCCGGCGCATGTCGAGGAACTGCCGCAGGAGACGCTGGCCGCCTTGCTGAAAGACCTGAGCTAGGAAGCGGACCGCACCTTCGGCCCTTGAGCCCTGAGTTTCGATCCCCGGTCAGTGCCCTGACCGGGGGTCAGGCAGGCACTTGAGTTCAGGCCGCCGCCCTTAGCCAGATACGAACCGCGAGGCCTCCGCCTTCGCGGTTTTTTATTTCCAGTCGTCCTTCGTGCCGGTGCACGATGCGATCGACAATGGCCAGTCCCAGCCCGGCGCCGTTGGCCTGGCTGCGCGCGGTATCGAGCCGCGTGAACGGGCGCAGCAAGTTGGCCATCTGGTCTTCGGGCAGGCCCGGGCCGCGATCGGCAATTTCGATGAGGACTTCGCTGCCCTGGGCGCGCGCCGACACCGACAGCTCGCTGACGTTCTTGCCGGCGGTCTTGCCATAGCGTTTGGCGTTTTCGATCAGGTTCTCGACCACGCGCGACAGTTCGGTCGCATGGCCGCGCACCTGCAGGCCGGGCGCGATTTCGCCTTGCACCCACAGTTCGGTCGAGCGGCCGGCATCGCGCACCACACGCGCCAGCAGCGAGGACAGGTCGACATTGGCATACTGGCCCGGCTCGACGGGCCTTGCGTAGTCGAGGAACTGGCTGATGATCGCTTCCATCTGCGCGAGGTCGGATTGCATGCCGTGCCGTGCATCGTCTGGCAGCTTGGCCATCTCGACTTCGAGCAGCATGCGCGCAATCGGCGTGCGCAAGTCATGCGATATGCCGGCCAGGATCACCGCGCGGTCGGATTCGACTTGCTGCAGATCGTGCACCATCTGGTTGAAGCTGTGGTTGGCTTCGCGGATCTCGGCCGGTCCTTTCTCGGGCAACGGGGCAGGGGCCTTGCCGCGCGCAATGGCCCGTGCTGCGGCCGACAGGCGCGCCAGCGGCTGGTTGATCAGCCGGCTGATGAAGACGGCGCCGACCAGCGACAGCAGCAGCGTGACGCCACCCCAGCCCAGCCACTGTATGCCCGATGCTCGCTCGATGCGCTCGCGCTCCAGCATCAGCCAGTAATCATCGTCGTCGATGTAGAAGCTGACCCAGAAGCCCGGTATCTCGTTGACCGACGCAGCGAACTGGGTGTCGGCACCAAGGCGAGCGCGCACGTTTTCCGCGACCACTCGGATCAGCGCACGGTCGGGCAGCGGCTCGATTTCGTCTTCCTGCTCTTTCGGATAAACGCGGATGCCCTGGCTGCTGGCCAACTCGAACAGCAGCTCGCGCCGCAGCATGGGCGCCGAGTGCATCAGCGCCGAGCGCGTGATCGTGACGATGGAGACGACCTGCGCTGCAATCTGTTCGCCACGTGGCGTGCGCTCGACGACACGGAAGCTCGCCACCCATGCGGCCATGCTGGCCGCGATCAGGAAGGCCAGCAGGAAGAAGGTGCGCCAGAACAGCCCGCTCTTGAGCCAGAGCAGGCGCTGCGGCATGCGCGGATGGGTGGCGCGCGCGCTGGCCATGCCGGCCTTGGCGTTGGTGCCAGCGTCAGGACTTGGTGCCATCAGGGATGAAGACATAGCCCAGTCCCCAGACGGTCTGGATGAAGCGCGGCGTGGAAGGATCGGGCTCGATCAGCTTGCGCAGGCGGGAGATCTGCACGTCGAGGCTGCGGTCGAAGACTTCATATTCGCGGCCGCGCGCGAGCTCCATCAGTTTTTCCCGAGACAGTGGCTGCCGCGCATGGCGGGCCAGCACCTTCAGCACCGAGAATTCGCCGCTCGTCAGCGGCACCGGTTCGCCCTTCTTCAACAGCGTTCGCTTCTCGAGGTCGAACTCGAAGTCGCCGAACACATAGCTCTCCGGATGGTCGGATGGCGCTGCAGGGATATCGTCCGGGATCGCACGGCGCAGCACTGCGGATACGCGCGCCAGCAGCTCGCGCGGATTGAAGGGCTTGGCCAGATAGTCATCGGCACCCAGTTCGAGCCCGGCGATGCGGTCCGCATCCTCACCCTTCGCGGTCAGCATGATGATGGGCGTCTGGTCGCCGCCGCCGCGCAGGCGCTGGCAGATCGACATGCCGTCTTCGCCGGGCAGCATCAGGTCCAGCACCAGCAGGTCGAAGCGCTCGCGGATCCAGAGCCGGTTCATCTCGACCGCGCTGGCGGCGACCTGCACTGCATAGCCGTTATCGGCGAAGAATCGGCGCAGCAGGTCGCGCAGGCGCACATCGTCATCGACGACCAGCAGTTTGGCCTGGGCACCCGGGGTGCGTTTGGACGGTACGGGCGTGACGGTGTTTGTCGAGTTCATGGTCATATGGTAACGTCCAACCCACTTTTTCCTCTATGGTCAGGGCCGGGGTATTACAAAGCTTTACAAACTTCGGACCCGGCTTTGCCGACTGCGGCCGCAGAACAAAAGTACACTATCGTTCAGGAGCTAAGCTTTGCATGGCCCTGACAGACAGACCAGACAGAACAGACAGCAGACTTACCCGAGACCCATCCGAGACACCGACCCATGAAGCGCCTGAAGACATGGCTGAGCCTGAGCGCGCTGCTCCTTGCACTGGGGCCGGCGCAAGCCGAACCGCCCCAGGGGCGGGGCGAGGGCAGGCCGCGTCCGGACCAGGCACAGGGCGAGCGACGCGATGACGGTCGGCGCGATGAAGGCCGACGCGACGAGCAGGGCAATCGTCCGCCGCCGCGGCTGTCGCCGGAGGAGCGACGCGAACTGCGCCAGCAGATCCACGAAGCAGGGCATGACGTTTATCACCGGCCGAAACGGTAGTCGCAATAAAGTTTGACCCGATTGTCATTAAAGCTTCCCAAATCAAAAAGAACCCTGCTATAATCTTTTTCTTCGCGGCTGTAGCTCAGCTGGATAGAGTACTTGGCTACGAACCAAGGGGTCGTGGGTTCGATTCCTGCCAGCCGCGCCATTATTAGTAGTAAAGATCAGGGCCGATGTCGACAAGACATCGGCCCTTTTCCTTTTGTGCTTTTGCATTTGCTCGTCCTTCCGATTCTGCTTGTGCACGTATCAGAAGGTTCGCCCGTTCGCCCGCTTGCGCGCGCACTGCCTGCTTTTACGTCCCGATATCTTTTCGCTGCTGCGTCGCTGCCGATGCGCTTGCGTGCCATTGCAGGTGCCGGAGGCGGCTCATAGCCAGCCAGCCTTGCGGAAGCGCCGGTACAGGATGATGGATACGCCGGTGATCACCACCAGCGCCGCCGGGTAGCCCCAGCGCCATTTCAATTCCGGCATGACCTCGAAGTTCATGCCCCAGATGCCGGCCAGCGCCGTCGAGGCCGCGAAGATCGATGCCCAGGCCGCCAGCTTCTTTGTCACCTCCGTGTCTTCGATCGTGACCATCGACAGGTTGACTTCGATCGCCGTCGAGATCGCATCGCGCACGCTCTCGATGGCGGTTGCAATGCGGGTCAGATGGTCGTGCACGTCCCGGAAGTAGTGCTGTGATTGCTGGCAGACTGGCGGCACGCGGCCACCGTGCAGCTTGCCGACAAACTCCAGCATCGGCAGCGCTGCATGCCGAATGATGGTGCTCTTGCGTTTCAGCGCATACAGGCGCTCGATGTTGCGGCGCGCGGCGTTCTTCGCAAAGATCGTCGCCTCGATCTGTTCCAACTCGGACTCCAGATGCTCGACCATCTGGAAATAGCTGTCGACCACCTGGTCGAGCAGCGCGTAATAGACGAAGCCCGGGCCGTGCTTCAGCAACTCAGGCTCGCGCTCGCAGCGCGCGCGTACATTGGCAAAGGACTGGTTGGACTTGCTGCGTACCGACAGCACGAAATCCGCGTGCACGAAGATGTCGATCTCGCCGACTCGGATGTCGTCGCCATCCAGTTCCAGCAAGTGGGTGGCGCTGAACAGCGTATCGCCGTATTCCTCGAGCTTGGGACGCTGGTGGCCGTGCCGCGCATCTTCGACGGCCAGCGGGTGCAGGCTGAACTCTTCCTGCATCAGCGCCAGCTCTTCATCCGTCGGGTCGAGCAGCGCCAGCCAGACGAAGCGACCGGGATGGTCGAGGTTATCGCTGATGTCGCGAACATCGAGCTGGCCGGCGGGCAGCCCGTTTTCGTACAGCGTGCTATTGATCAGCATGGACGGATTCGCTCGAGGTTCTCGATCGGGAAACAAAGCGGGCCGGTACCAAGTTGCGAGCCACGCTATGCGCTGACCGGTGCCGCGGGTGCGTTGATTGTAGCTTGCAGCCGGCGGGTGGCGTTCCCGACAGGGGCCGTCGCGAGGCGCAGCACCTGCAGCAAGCACAGTATCGACAGGCTACCGGTGGCCGACACCAGTAATGATCTTTTCGATGGCGGCCTGTCACGCGGCTTGCTGAAGTGACGAGTGCATCGCGCTTGAAGTCTTAGAGTGTTCAGGGTGCCCGATGCGACTTGGGCGAGCCAGTCGTTGTTTCTGAAGCGGCACCATTCTACGGGTAGCGTATTTCCGCACTGTAAATAACACGACCGTGCTTTTTTCAATTAGGATGGGGGTGACGCTTTCCTTGGAGGACTTTTGGAGCGCGTTTCAAATAAGACAACACGAGGAGACAACGTATGACCAAGCAATTCAGGCATGGCCTGATGGTGACCGCCATCATGAGCGTGCTTGCCGGTAATGCTGCTGCCGCCGGCTTCCAGTTGCAGAACCAGACGGGCTCGGGCAATGGCAATGCGTTTGCGGGTGCCGCGGCGACGGCCGAGGATGCGGGCACGATCTTCTTCAACCCGGCGGGGATGACCATGCTGCCGGAGGGACACAGCTTTGCGGTGGCAGGGACGATCCTTAATCGCTC
The DNA here is from genome assembly GCA_964634245.1 of uncultured Bifidobacterium sp. GTDB lineage: Bacteria > Pseudomonadota > Gammaproteobacteria > Burkholderiales > Burkholderiaceae_D > Pernthalerella. The sequence goes on along the minus strand of CAZWIE010000006.1, from coordinate 22,118 downwards.
GGTCAATTTCACCGACAACGGTTCCACTTCGGACAGCGCGGTAGCTCCACTGGTCACGACCTCGAATGGAAAAAACGCGGGTGGCACGGCAATCCTCCCTGCCATCTATTGGTCCTATGCTGTAGATTCGAACCTCAGGCTCGGTTTGGGGATCTCTCCGACATTTGGGAATACGACAAACTATGGATTTGACTTCATCGGTCGCAATGCGGGGTATTACGCAAAAATCACACAGCTGAACGTTAATCCATCGATTGCCTTCAAGGTGAACGATGACGTGTCCCTGGGGATCGGATTGAATTATGCGACCAACGATACGCATTTCAAGCAAGGGTACCCAATCACAGCTCATCCAAACCCGGCTCTGAATGCTGCTAACGATTCCGTTGATATCAAGGGCGATGCAGGTGCATTCGGCTACAACCTGGGCGGTCTTTTCCAACTTACCCCTCAAACACGGCTGGCACTAACGTATCGATCCGAATTGAAGTTCAATCTGAAGGGCAAATACGATGTCGATGTTCCGGTTGTTGCTGCTGGCTTCGTTGACCAAGACATTAAAGCTGTTCTGAAGACCCCAGCCTCAGCGTCAATCGCGCTGTCACATAAAATCACCGATGATCTGGAGCTCTTGAGTGATTTGACCTGGACTGGTTGGAGCGTTGTTAAGAATCTGGATATCACCAATTCCTCGACAAATGCCCAGGTGGCTTCCTTGAGCTACAACTTCCGCGACGCCATGAGATTTGGATTGGGGGCAAATTATCAGTACAGCGACGCATGGAAATTGCGAATCGGTACTGCCTACGATCAAACTCCCGTTCGTAGTCCCGCAGATCGAACGATGACGCTGCCAGATTCAGATCGTATCTGGCTTGCGTTCGGTGGCAAATACAAGATAGACAAGCAGACCTCGGTCGATTTTGGCTACGCACATATCTTTTTTGCGAGCACCAGCACTGCAAGGCAGGTTAGATCTTCTTCTGGCACGTTGCTGCAGACAATTCGAGGTACCTGGGATAATTCGGCAGATTTGCTGTCAGTGCAGTGGAATTACAATTTCAAGTAATCCACCAAGCCCCAGAAAAAACGCCGCGCCAGTGTTTCCCGGCGCGGCGTTTTTGCTTGATGCGCAGCGATTCAAACGACATCAGGCCCTGTACTTGAAACCATGGTGCTTCAGCGGCAGCGACCGAATGCGCTCGCCCGTCGCGCTGAACAGCGCATTGACCATCGCCGGCATCACGCCGCCGATCGGTGGCTCGCCGACACCGCCCCAGAAGCCGCCGCTCGGCACCAGCACCGGAATCACCTCGGGTGCGACACTGATGCGCGCCAGCGGGTAATCGTTGAAGTTGCCTTGCTTGACCGCGCCATGCTCGATCGTGATCTCTTCCGACATGATGGCCGACAGGCCCCAGATCACGCCGCCTTCGATTTGCGCTTTCACGGCGTCCGGATGCACGACGTGGCCGCTATCGATCGCGACTGCCACCCGGTGCACCTTGACGGTCTTGTCCTTGCCGACTGACAGTTCGACGGCGGCAGCGGTGAAGCTTCCATAGGAATCGACGACGGCAATGCCGCGGTGCAGGCCTTTGGGCAGCGGCTTGTCCCAGCCGATGGCCTTCGCGGCTGCATCCAGCACCGCGAGGTCCTTGGTGCCTTCGAGCAGCGGGCGGCGGAACTGGTACGGGTCCTTGCCAGCCGCTTGCGCGAGTTCGTCGATGAAGCATTCGCGGTAGAAGGGGTTGTTGGTGTGCGCCACGGCGCGCCAGAAGCCCGGCGGCACATGCGTTTCGCGTATCACGTACTCGTTGGTGAAGTTGGCCACCTTGTACGGGTTGTCGCGGAACACGCGCGTATTGATCTGGTCGATGCCATCCTTGACGAAGTGCGGATAGACAGTGATCGCGATCGACTGGTCAGACTGTTTGACTTGCCAGCCGATCCAGTTGCCATCCTTGTCCAAGCCGCCGCGCAGCTTTACCAGCGACACCGGACGGTAGCGACCCTGGCGCATGTCCTCTTCACGCGACCATTGCAGGCGCACCGGAACGCCGGGCAGTGCCTTGGCGATCTTGACGGCCTGCTTGGTGTAGTCCTGGTGCGGACCTCGACGGCCGAAGCCGCCGCCGGCGTGCATCTTGTGGATATAGACCTTCTCCAGCGGCAGGCCGGACACTTCGGAAGCGGCAGCGGCCGAGGCTTCGCCATTCTGCGTGCCGACCCAGACGTCGAGCTTGTCGTCGCTGTAGAGGGCGGTCGCCGTTTGCGGCTCCATCGTCGCGTGGTTCATGAAGCCGGTGGTGTATTCGGCTTCGATCACCTTGTGCGCGCCGGCCAGCGCCTTGTCGGCATCGCCATCCTTGCGCGCGACCGGGGCATTCGGCATGGCCAGTCCATCGCGCAGGTAGGCCTGGATGGATGCGCTGGAGATGTCCCCCTTGTTGCCGTTGTCCCATTCGACCTTGATTGTCTTCAGCGCCTTGTTCGCGAGCCACCAGTTGGTGGCCACGACGGCAATCCATTCATCGCTGGCGATCACGTGCTTCACGCCCGCCATCGCTTTCGCGGCGCTGTCGTCGTAGCGTTTGAGGAAACCGCCAAACACCGGGGACTGCAGGATGGAGGCGTGCAGCATGCCGGGCAGGCGCACGTCGGCTGCGTAGATTTGCGAGCCATTGACCTTGGCCGGGATATCGAAGCGGGCAGGGGAGGTGCCGGCGATCTTCCAGTCTTTCGGGTCCTTCAGGGCCGGGTTTTCCGGCATCGGCATCGTGCCGGCCACGGCGGCCAGTTCACCATAGCGTGCCGACTTGCCCGACGGGTGCGACACCACGCTGTTCTTTGCCGTGCATTCGGAGGCCGGCACCTGCCACAGCTGCGCCGCTGCAGCGACCAGCATCTCGCGTGCCGCGGCGCCACCCTTGCGCACATACTCGTGCGAGTCGCGAATGCCGCGGCTGCCGCCGGTCGACATGTCTTTCCAGATCTTCTTGCGGCGCATGTGCTCGTTCACGTCCGCATACTCGGGGCGGACCTTGCTCCAGTCGCATTCGAGTTCTTCGGCGACCAGCTGCGCCAGACCGGTGAAGCTGCCCTGGCCAAGCTCGGAACGGGCGATGCGGATGATGACGGTGTCGTCCGGCTTGATCACGACCCAGTGCGTGACTTCCGGCGCATCGGCCGCGATCGCCATCGCACCGGGCTGGATGCCGAGCACGAAGGCGCCGCCAAGTGCAGCGGATTGCTTGAGGAAGGTGCGGCGCGAGGCCTGCGGGGTTTGCAACGTCATGTCTCTGCTCCCGGGTGCCATGTTGGTTTGCTGTGCATTTTACTCGTACGGCCAAAAAAAACGCCCCGGCAAGCGGGGCGTCGAGGCTCAATGTGCAGCGAGGATTCGGCGTCGCCCGACAGCGCGGACGACGATGGCAAGGATCAGGCTTGGGTCGGTGCCGGCGCGTGGCGCTGTGTCGCTTGCTGGCGTTGTTGCTGGCGCTTGACCAGTGATGCGCAAAGCAGGATGGTCGCCAGCGTCACGCCATAGAACACCATCTGCATGCCGCTCGGGTTGGGCTCGTAACCCACCAGTACGTGCAGGAAGTAACCGGCGAACGACTCGGCAGACAGGATATGCGACACGTCCCAGATCGGTGTGGCCAATGCCGGGATGAAGTCGGCCTGGATCAGGAAGCCGGCCATGCGGCTCGCAAGGCCCGCGGCCAGCAGCACCAGCAGCACGCCGGTAACCGTGAAGAAGGCTTTCAGCGGGATGCGCATCAGGCCGAAGTACATGACCGCGCCGATACCGGCACCAGCGGCCAGGCCGATGGCGCAGCCGCCGATCAGGTCGGTCAGGCTGGCATTGTCGCCGCTGGCCATGCCGTGCAGGAAGAGCACGCTCTCCGCACCTTCACGCAGCACGGTCAGCGAGATCAGCACGGCGATCGCCGACAGGCCTTTCGCGCCTTCGCTGACATCGACCCCGACCTTGCGCGCATCGCGTGCCAGTTCCGCGCCGTGCGACGACATCCATACATGGTGCCAGCCGAGCATCACGACGGCGATGCCGAGTACGCCGGCATTGAACAGCTCGGTGCCGGTACCGTCGGCGAGGCCGGCGAGCGTTTCGGTCAGCGCGGCGAGGATGCCCGAGCCGACCAGTCCGGCCATGACGCCGAGCACGATCCAGAGCGTACGGCGCTCGACCGAGCGGGTGGCCGCGGCGACGATGCTGATGACGAGCGCTGCTTCCAGCGTCTCGCGGAAGATGATGAGGGCCGGGCCGAACATGGGCTTACTCCGCGATCACCACACCGCGTGCGGTGGCTTCATTGAACTCGCCGAAGAACGGATAGTTGCCCGGCTTGAGCGGGCCGATCCAGATCGCGACCTTCGAGCGCGGCGCAATGATCTTTTCGCGCTTGAGTTCCTTGCTCTCGAATTCTTCCGGGGTCGCGTCCTGGTTCTCGATGACGAGCTTGACCTTCTGTCCAGCCGGTACGCGGATTTCAGACGGCGAGAACTTGTGGTCCTTGATCGTGATCGCGAATTCGTCGGAGGCCATCGCGAACAGCGGCGACAGGGCGAACAGGGCGGCGGCAAGGCGAAGTTTCATCGTGGGACTCCGTGGCTATTGGTCGGTTTGGGGAAACTAGACTACACGGTATAAATGATAATAATTCGCATTTGAGTTGTCAACGTGGATCGTCGGAACGCCCTTTGGTTTATAGGGATTTGCCGTGCTGATTACGGCAACTTGTCGATCAGGAAGCGTGCCGAACGCTCCGACATCACCAGCACCAGCTTCAGCCGGGCGCGCGTCATGCCGACGAAGAGCTTGCGGAAGCTCTTGTCGTCCAGCGTGTCAAAGTCGATTTCGGTGAAGATCACCGCGGGTGCTGACTGGCCCTTGAAGCGGTAGACCGATTCGGTCAGCAACTCGCCATCTCGGAAAACCGGGTTGCCGAACAGGTCGTAGCTACCGTCGAAGGACTTCAGCGTGTGCTGGCCCAGCGCATCCAGATGCAGCAGCGCCGAATGCTCGCGGCCACGATAGCTGACGATGGCCATATCGCTGCGGCTGAAACCAGCGCCGAGGCATTTCTTGATGGCGTTGCGCGTCTGCGCCAGCATTTGCGAGGTGTCGCCATCCGGCCAGGTCAGCACGTCGATATCGGCGCCGGCAAAAGGGCTGGCGGCCGTGACCTGCGGTGCATCGGGCGCCAGCGACAGCAGCAGGTCGACAACCTGCCGCGGGCTGCGGAAATTCGTGTCTGCGTGCAGGCTAACCCAGCCGGGCAGCGGCACGGGTTCGCGGCCGTACAGGTTCTGCATCGGGTCTTCGAGCCAGATCATGCGGCCCTCGGGCTTCAGCAGGCGCAGCAGTGCATCGCGCCACGCGGCCGAGAAGTCTTGCCCTTCGTCGACGATCAGCACATCGAACTGCCACGCCGGCGGCAGGTCCGCTTCGGCCAGCCTTTGCTCGAGCTGTTGCCAGATGCCGGCATCGCGATAATCAGGCGTCTGGCCGGTGTCTCGCGCGAAGGCATCGCACAGCTGGTGGAAGCTGGCGACGCGCCCGCCGTCCGGCACCAGCTTGCGCACGTGGTCGGCCAACGGGCGGTTGTAGCAGACATACAGCGGCTGCTTGCCGGCCGCGAGCGCGGCATGGAATTCGGCAAGGGCCAGTTGGGTCTTGCCGCTACCGGCCGTGCCGGCGACGCGCAGGCGGAACGGACTGAAGTCCAGTTGACGGGCCCAGGTGGCGAGCCCGCCCGACAGGCGGGTGACGAGTGCGCTGGCTTGCCCGATCATCGCGCTCGGGTCGGGCACCAGTTGCAGCACGTTGTTCAGAAAGCGCAGCACGCGCTCGCGCTGCGGCTGATGGTCGCTGTCTGCCGATGCAGGCAGCACCTGACGGATGATGGTTGCGAGCTGTTCGCGCCGTGTCGCGTCGACGATGCGCTGCGGGTCGATGCCGGCGGCCTCCACGCGCCTGACTTGGTAGTCGGGGCAGTAGAGCAGGTAGTCGATGCCGAGTGTCCCGCCCTCCTGTCCATAGCGCTGCCGCAGTGCCGTGAGGGTGCGCAGGATCTGGTTCTTCACCAGCTTGGGCTTGTCCTGTCCCGCGTAGCGCTTGGCCAGGCCTTCGTCGGTCTCGGTCAGGAAGCCCGACTTCTGCTCGATCAGCAGCAGGCGTCCATCGGGCGCGACCACGATGAAATCGATTTCCCCATAGGCCGAATAGCCGCGCTCGACATTGGTCCAGTGCACGCCGTGGAAAACGGTATAGGCATCCGGCAGCGCGCTCGCCAGCAGGGCGAGGGTTTCGATCTCGCGCTGGGCTGCGCCGGTGACGGCCATTTCGCGCCAGCCTTGGGGATGGATATGCGCCATATAGGGAATGGGGTAGGGACAGCCGCTATTGTAGCTATCCGGTTTTGCTGCGGCGCGAAATAGCAGGGCGTCCGTCACGCATGGCTGCGCATGCTGCTGCGATGACTCACGCATAACGCACTGCAGCGTGCGTTGTTCAGCCGATGCTGATTAGAATCGAAGCGTCATCCACAGAGAGTCGGAGGTTCACGATGGACCGTACCAAGCTGCTGTGCTGCATGAAGGCCATGCCCGGGACAATGCTGTTCACGCTGGCCTTGAACTTGTCGGGGCCTGTGGCCAGTGCGCACGAACTGAGTTTGCAGGAGTGCCGCGAAGGCGCCGACTACATCCGCAATGCCGCGATCTCACGCGAGCACGGGATGTCCGAAACTGCGTTCATGGACATCTTCGACAACGACCTCGCGATGATCAAGGCGATACCGAAGGAGCTGCGCTGGTTCGTGCAGGATGACGATGATGCGGCTTTCCTGCGGGCCGCGTTGAACAAGGTCTTCCAGCAGCCCATGGCGCCGTCCGAGCATGCGATGGACTTTGCGCATACATGTATGGGCAGGGCCCAGCACTGGGATATCAAGGGCGTGCAGGAGATCTGATCTTGTCCCGGAAATGAAAAAGCCCGCGCCGAAGCTCGGGCTTTTGACCCAAGGGGAGACAGGTCAGAAGGCGTAGTTGGCTTTAATGCCGACGATGTAGTTACGACCCGGTGCCGGCTCGTAGAAACGCTGGTTGCTGTCGTTGACACGGATTGCGCCGACGTACGACTTGTCGAACAGGTTCTCGATGCGAGCGTACTCGGTGACTTTCCACTTGCCGAAGGACTGCTGCAGGCTGGCACGCAGGTTGATGATCGTGTAAGCGGCATTCGACGCGCTATTTGTGTCGGTTGTGAAAACTTTGCTGTTGTAGCGCGCTTCAACCGCCGTCTGTAAACCAATGGGCTGGTGCTTCCATGCCAATTCACCATAAACCTGCTGGCGATAGGTGCCCGGGATGACGTTTCCTTCTTTGATGGTGTTACCGTTCGCCGTGTAAGTCTGGTCGAATGTCGCATCTATGAAGCTGTATGCCAGGAAGCCGGACAGGTCACGGGTGAATCGGGTATCCACTGACAACTCTGCGCCTTGGCGTTTGGTTTTTGCTGCGTTGCCGTACACTGTGTATGCCCCGGAGTTGGCCGTGACGACGAGTTCGTTTTCGGTCGAGATGTCAAACAATGCCAGGTTCAGGCGAGTCGAATCCGAGGCCATCCATTTCGAACCGACTTCGATGCTGGTGTTGGTGCTCGGCTTGAGTCCAAGGTTGGGGCCGTTTCCGGTGGTATCCGAGTACGATACCTCGATCATTGTCGGCGTTTCGAAACCTTTGCCGACGTTTGCGTAGAAGTTCAGTGTCGGGGTTGCCTTGAACACGGCGCCGATCACAGGCGTGGTCTTTTCGTAATCAACACTTCCGGTACCGTTGCCGTTAACGGTCGGCAGGTAATCACGCACGCTTTGAGAAACCTTGCTGTGGCGCACTCCGCCATGCAAGTCCCAACGCTCTGATACTGACCACAAGCCTTGCACATACTGGTCGACGTTCTTGGCTTTTTGTAGTTCGTTGCGGCTGGTGACGTTCAAATTGGAGATGTCCTTGCGATCGTCTTCCATTTGGCCGACGGTCAGGCCGGCGGTCAGGCTGTAATTGCGGTCGAGCAGCTTGCCGGAATTGGTCCAGCGGGCTTCAGCGCCATAGAAGCTGCGGTCGATGCGGCTGTTGCGCCAGGTGGCAGCGCCCGTGGCAATATAGCTGTAGGTATAGCGCTCGCCGGCGTAAGTAATGAAGTTGATCGCATTGTCTGCGTTGACGCGCTTCTCCAGGTTGAAGCCGACCTGCTTGTTTCCACGATAGACGCGCGCATTGTTGTTGACGTTGTTACCAGACGCCATGGCCGGATTCAGCTTGACTTCAGAGGCGGTAAGGCCACCCGGATCCTGAGCGAACTGGTCAAACCAGTTGATGATGGTCGTCAGCTTGGTGTCTTCGGACACATTCACGCCCAGCTTGGCCGTGGCTTGGGCCTTGTTGTTCTTGCTCTGTGCACGGAAGCCGTTTGAACTGAAATCCGAGTAATCGAGCAGGTATTCGACGCCATTCTGGGTGCCGGCCGCCTGGACTTCGGAGCGGTGGGTGTTGAAACTGCCGCTGTAGTAGTCCGCCTTCAGCTGCGGCGTTGCCGGTGCCTTTTCGGAGAACAGCTGGATAACGCCACCCGACGAGTTGCCGTACAAGGCGGAGAAGGGGCCGCGCATGACTTCGATGCTATCGACGATGCCGAGGTCGACGTTGCCCGGATTGCCGATGCCGTCCGGGTTCGAGATCGGGATGCCATCCAGGTAAACGCGAATGCCGCGCGTACCAAACGTGGAGCGCGAACCGAAGCCACGCGACGAAATTTGCGGATCGCTAGATGCCAGGTTGCGGTTCGGTGCCGTGACGCCCGGAACGCGAGCAAGGCTCTCCGACAGGGTCATGCGAAGCTGCGCATCCTGAATCGAGCTTTTTTCAACTTTGTCGATTGCCATCGGCAGGTCAAAGCTGTCCTGTTCTGTGCGGGTTGCGGTCACAACGACCGGCGACAGGATCTTCGTGGATTCTTGTGTCTCTTGCGCCATTGCTGCGCCGGTGCCAAAGCAGCTGGCAATCAACACGGCCAGGGTGGTCTTGTTCGTTTTCATCATTGCTTTCCGCAGGAGTTACTTGGTTTGAAAGTCAGCGAGGTTACGGGAACTAGTTGCTGTGGCGAATAATGAAATTCATTAAATTGCTTTCTCATTAGCAAAATTCATCAGTCGATTGATTAAAGCTATCGGCTATGAATCGCATAAATTGCACCTTTAGCAACAAAATGGACAAAAAAAGACGACCCGAAGGTCGTCTTTCAAAATTCTGTCTGTTGCAGCAAACCCAGGGGGAGGGGCCAGCTGCTGATCTGACGAATTAGCGGTTTGCGATGTACATCGTGATTTCGAAACCGAAACGCAGGTCAGTTGCTGCCGGGGTGGTCCATGCCATGGTGATCTCCTGATTCATTGATTAGATGATTGCGTTACCCGTTCGGTGATCCGTTCGGTGAAGTGAATCTTCCTCCAAGGGACAGCGACTCGCATCGGGGGTTCGCGTAATTGGGGCTAAGTAAATTCATGAACCAAATCCCTGAAGCCATCAGGGTGGCTCAGGCAGCGCTGCGCAGTGTTGCGCTGCTGCTATGATGCGCTGCCCGCGCCTCAGCCGGATTGACGTATTTCCGCAGCCCCAAGACCATGACCCAAAGCTCCGCTGTCCCGCCTCCGCACCGAGCGCAAGATGCGCAGGATGCGCGCAATGGCGCCCGCCAAGGCCGCGGCTTGAGCCTGCGCATCAAGATCAACCTGGTGTTCTCGGTGATCACGATTATCGTGTTCGCCATCCTGATCGCCTTCGAGATTACAGCCACCCGCAACGGTGTGCGCGAGGAAATGGAAGCATCCGGGCGCATCGCCGCGCAGCTGCTGGGCCGGATCGGGAATTTCTACTCCAGTGAAGACTTGCCCGAGCTGGTGCATTTCCTGCGCACGACAGGGCGCGTGCGCGCCAATGACATCGAACTGTTCGACAAGTCCGGCACGCTGCTGTACCAGTCGCCGGCATCGACTTACAAGGCAGGCCGCTATGCGCCCGCGTGGTACGCGGCTTTGGTGGCGCCGCCGCAGGTGGAGCGCGTTGTGGAGCTGGAAGATGCGCGGCTGGTGATCTCCACCAATTCGACGCGCGCCATCCTAGACGGTTGGGACAACCTGCGCGATATTCTGCTGATGCAGCTGACGCTGTTCGTGCTGGCTGACCTGCTCATCTTCTGGCTGGTTGGTCGCTGGCTGGCGCCCCTGGAAAAGATCGAGCGTGGCCTGCGCGAGATCGAGCAGGGCAGTCACGAGGTGCGGTTGCCGCCTTTGCCAGGCAAGGAAGCCGGCGAGATGGGGCGCGCATTCAATCGCATGGCCCAGGCAGTTGAGGACAGTATTCTCGCCCGCCAGGCCAGTGCCGAAGCGCAGGCACGGCTGGAGGCGCAGCGCGAGTTCACCAAGTTGCTGCATGCGCGCATCGAGGAAGAGCGCGCCGCGCTGGCGCGCGAACTGCACGATGAACTGGGGCAGTCGCTGACGGCGATCCGCAGCATTGCCAAGTCGATGATGCAGCGCCCGGATGTGGCCGGCGGCCCGCTGGAGCGCCATGCGCAAATGCTGTTTGACACCGCCGGCATGACCTCGGATGCGATGCACCGGATGATCCCGCGCCTGCGCCCGATACAGCTGGAGGGCATGGGGCTGGTGGATGCGGTGCGCGATTTGCTGACCGATACCCAATCCAAGAATCCCGAGATCCGCTTCGAGCTGGTGGTGGCCGACATGCTGCCGCCAATCGACGATGTGCTGGAGTTGACCGCTTACCGCATCGTGCAGGAAGCGGTGACGAACGTGGTCCGCCATGCCGGCGCCAGCCACGCGCAAGTCAGCATTGCGATGCAAGGCGATACGCTGACGCTCTCGATCGCAGATAATGGCATCGGCGCCGCGACGCTGGTGCGCGAAGGGCATTACGGTGTGCGCGGCATGCAGGAGCGTGCCGAGTCGCATGGCGGGAATGTCGATTTTCGTCCTGGCGCAGAGGGCGGTCTTGAAGTGAAGGTCACGCTGCCCATCCCGGGCAGCACAGATGACGCAGGCAAGCTGGAAGGCAGCAAGGCATGAAAAAGAACATCAACGTGATGCTGGTCGATGACCATGCGGTGGTCCGCTTCGGATTCCGCATGCTGCTCGAAGCGACCGAAGACATCCGGGTCGTGGCCGAGGCCGAATCGGCAGAGACGGCTTACCAGCAGATACCAACGGCCAAGCCGGATGTGATCGTGATGGATATTTCACTGGGCGGCACCATGGGCGTCGAAGCCACGCGCCGCATCGTCGCGCGCGACAAGATGGCGCGCGTGCTCGGTCTGTCCTCGCATGAAGACCCGAGCTATGTGCGTTACATGCTCAAGGCGGGTGCCCTCGGCTACCTGTCCAAGCGCAGCGCGCCGGATGAACTGATCCACGCGATCCGGCAAGTGAATGAAGGCCGGATGTACATCGACAGCCACTTGTCGCAGCGCATGGCACTGGAGGAATTCAACGGCGAGAAAAGCCCGATCGAAGTGCTGTCCGAGCGTGAGTTCGGCGTCTTCATCCAGCTGGCCAAGGGCTCGTCGGTGAACCAGATCGCAGAGATGCTCAACATCTCGCCGCGCACCGTCGGCACCCACCTCTACAACGTGAAGCAGAAGCTCGGCGTTGCCAACCAGACTGAACTGGCGCTGATCGCAGTGCGCCACGGATTGATCGAACCCTGATCGGACCCTGATCGAACCGTGATCTGATCCGATCTTCGGTCCCTGCCAAAGCTATGCATAACCGGGCTGATCGCAGCCCGGTCTGGCGTGCGCTTTTGCATGAAGGAAATTTGCGGGAACTTACGGAAGTTTCCTCAATCCAATTCTTCATGACAACTTTGTTGACTTTTGTAATGCATCAAGTCACAGCGCTTTTCCGCGGGTAAATTTTGTTTGCCGTTGTTCGATTAACACTCAAAGAGGACATCATGCGCAAACAGGTTTTGTATTCGGCTGTACTGCTGTCCCTGCTCGCCAGCGTTGGCGCTGGCCTTGCCCATGCCGACGCCAATGTCAGCTGGGGCGTCACCATCTCTTCCGGCACGCCGCCGCCGCCGCTGCGCTACGAGCCGATGCCGCCGCCGCGCCCGGCCTATGTGTGGCTGCAGGGTTACTGGGGCTGGAACGGTAACGCCTATGTGTGGGTGCCGGGCCGCTGGGAACGCGATCGTCCCGGTTACGCGTATGCGCAGCCGCAATGGATCGAGGGGCCGCGCGGCTGGGAATTCCGTCCGGGTCGCTGGCATGGCGGTCCGGGCCCCGGCCACTGCCCGCCCGGCCAGCGCAAGAAGGGTAATTGCTGATACTGCGAATCGGTGGAGGCCGGCCGCAAGGCTGGCTTGTGCTCAGCGCCGTCTGTAATCAGGACGGTCTGGCGGACACGTGGTTGCTCTGCTAGACCACCATGCCCGGCCGCAGGCAGCCCAGGTGCTGCAAGCCGGACAGCGCCATCGGCCGGCCGAGGAAATAGCCCTGCGCCTTGTCCACCCCCAGTTCGATCAGGGCAGCTGCTTCGGCAGCCGTCTCGACGCCTTCGGCCACCAGCTTGCTGCCGGTGTCGGCCGAGAAGTGGATCAGCGCCGCTGCCAGCGCACGGCGCGCGGGATCGACGTCGATGTCGCGCGTCAGGCTCATGTCGAGCTTGATGCGGTCAGGCTCCAGGTTCAGGATGTGGCGGAAACTCGCATAGCCGGCACCGGCATCATCGACCGCCAGCTGCAACCCGCGATCGCGGTAGGGCTTGAGCCGCTGCGCGATTTCCTCATATTTTTCGACCGCGGCATGCTCGGTGATCTCCAGCACCAGATGTTCGACGTTGGACAGGGTCGACAGCAGCAATTCGAAGCTGGGGTCGAGGATGGTCTCCGGCGACGCATTGATCGACAGGTCCAGTCCGTCGCACAGGTTGGGCATCACCGTCAATGCCAGCTGAATCGCCTTCAGCTCCAGCTCTATGCCGAGGCCGACCGAGTGCGCTTCGTTGAACCACAGGTCCGGACTGCGCGCGGGCATCGCTGAAAATCGCGCCAGCGATTCAAAGCCGGCGATCGCTCCACGGCTCAGGTCGAAGATGGGCTGGTAAACGATGTTGATCGCGTCGCTGTTAAGTACCTTGCGCACGCGATCCAAGCTGGCGCGGCGATGAACGATGCTATGGCGTTCTCGGTCGATCATCTTGCCAGCCAGATCGGCGAACACTCGCATCAACGACAGATCGCGCAAGTTCAGGCTGGTGTCGGCGCTGCGGCTGAAGCAGCAGAACGTCCCATATACCGAGCCATCCGACAGGTGAATTGGCACACTCATGTGCGCGCCGACCGGTATCGCGAACGTGGCCGGCAGTTCGGCTGCGACCGAATTGGCTTGCGCATCATTGATGAGCTCCGGAAGCCGACCGTCGACCACGCGCTGGCAATAGGATTCATCCAAGGGTCCGCCTTCGCCGACGTGCACCGGGCTCTTGGTCCACGATGAATCGACATAGCGGAAGATGCGCTGGTCGTTGACGAACTCGGAGACGAATGCCACTTCCATCTTCAGGTGCTGGCGTATCGCATGCAGAATGTCGGGCACCGAATTGCTGGGGACTGGTCCAAGCGTCACCGAACGATCTTCAAAAACGCGGTTGAGTTCCGGGGTCCCGGTGGGATGAGGTGCGTGATGAACGCTGATGTCCATGTCTGGCCTTGATGGCATTTATAACGGTTTTGACTGAAGCGTAAAATTTGCTTTTAGACGATGTAGGAAATATCTCAAAACCTACTAAGATGATTGAGATCAGTGGTCGGCAAATCCGTTCAATTTGATGTTCATCAATCGTCGCGAGGTCGAATATCATGGTCACGAATCAACATCCCTTGGAACCGCCTTCAAAGACCAATCTGGCGTCAGGGTCTTCATCTCCGGCGGATGCAGCATCGTCATTACCCTTCGTTGCGTCAGGCACCGCACCTCGCGCGCATGCGATGGATGGCAGCCAGTTTCATAACGTGATCGAAGAGCAGAGCTGGTCTGAGCTGCCGCCGACGCAGGAAGAGCAGATGCCCCGACGCGCTCGCCATCTGGATGACGCCGATCGCGAGCAGACATCGCATCCCGTGCAAGCGCAAATTTCTGTCGGCCCCGTCTGAACGTCAGAGCGTCAGAACGCCATAGCGTCAGAACGCCTGAAAACCATCTCTGATCGGGCAGCGCGAAGCTGCGCGGTTCACCACACCAATCTTCGGTAAGATGTTGGCCGGAAAAACAATCCGGCCATGACCCTGCATGCCCGTCGGGCATGAATCGGCCAACAACAATAATTCGGGGGAGACATCTGATGAAACTCGGCCAGGCAATTACCATTGCCGACCTCAGGGAGATTGCGCGCCGTCATTTGCCGCGCTCGGTGTTTGGCTTCATTGATGGTGGTGCGCATGACGAAGTGACCCTGCGCGACAACGTCGATGATTTTTCAAAGCTGCGTTTCGCGCCGCGGATGCTGGTCGATGTCAGCGCGCGCAAGCAATCCATCGAACTGCTCGGCCAGTCATTGGCTTCGCCCATGGTGTTCGGCCCGACCGGCATCGCCGGCCTGCTGTGGCCTGAGGGTGACCTGTGTCTGGCGCGTGCGACGGAAGTGCGCGGCATCGGCTTTTGCCAGTCGACCACCTCCAACGCCAGTATCGAACAGGTCGCCAGCCGCGGTCGCCGCAACCACTGGTTCCAGCTCTATGTGCAGAAGGACCGCGAGCTCACGCGCTCGCTGCTGCAGCGTGCGCATGCCGCAGGCTGCCCGGTGCTGGTGCTGACCGTCGACCTGCCTTTGCCGGGCGCGCGCGAGCGCGATGCGCGCACCGGGTTCACGCTGCCGCCGCGCATGGGTCCTTCCAATGTCTTCGACTACGCGCGTCGGCTGGGCTGGTTGTGGCGCATGGCCAGTGCACCGCGCTTCACTTTCGGAAATCTCGACGATCCGAATGGCACACCGCGCAAGCTGATGACGCTGGCCGAGCAGGTAGGCAAGAACTTCGATCCTTCGGTCAGCTGGAAAGACCTGGACTGGATACGCAGCGAATGGCCGGGCAAGTTGGCGATCAAGGGCTTGCTGCGTGCCGACGATGCGGTGCGTGCCGTGCAGCATGGCGCCGATGCGGTCATCGTATCCAACCATGGCGGTCGCCAGCTGGATCAGGTGCAGTCCGGCATCGCCGCACTGCCGGCGGTGGTGGAGGCCGTGGGCGGCCGAGTGCCGGTGCTGATGGATGGCGGCATACGCCGTGGCAGTGACGTCGTGAAGGCGAGGGCGCTGGGCGCGACTGCCTGTATCGTCGGCCGTGCCGGCTTGTACGGGCTGGCCTCGGGCGGCCAGGCGGGCGTGGAGCGCGCGATCGCGATGCTGCAACAGGAAATCGACCTGACCCTCGCGCTGCTCGGCGTGCCCGATATCGCCAACGTGGATCGCAGTGCTTTGGCCTGAACTGAAACTTTCGGGCGGCGTTGATATCCGATGATGAACGACAGGCAAAGCGGACGTGCCGTCCAGCCGTCGTTCACATCAACGGAGAACAACGATGACCCATACGCCCGATCCGAGCAAGCCTGCAGCGCCGCCTGCGAAAGCCAATTATCCCGACCATCCCGAAGCATCGCCTGTGGCTGGCAAGCCCGGCGAAGCAAGTGCCAGAAAGGTTACCGAAGCAGGTACCGAGCTTGATGCCGAGCTGCCGGGCTCGGCTGGCAACAATTCGCTGTCGGTATCGCCCAAGGACGTCATGCCGGGCGATGCCTCGGCACGTGACCTGATGACGCGGCATCTGGATTCGACGGACCCCGAGGAGAGACAGCAGGAGCGGCTGGACGATGCAAACGATCTGAGCTTTCCCGCCAGCGATCCGCCTGCTGTTACCGGTGGCATCACCCGCATCGAAAGACCGAGTCAGCCATCGCCACCGTGAGCGCGGAGCAAACGGCTATCCCGTGACTGACGTTTCAGTTCAACGCAGCAGCCGCGCGCGGCTCGCCACGACGGCCATCGTGGCAGCCAGCAGCGCGATGATCCCGATCGCAGACTGCAGCCCCAGTCCTTCCGCAACCGCACCCATCAGCGGTGGCCCCATCAGGCTACCTGCATAGCCCATGGTTGCCACGCCAGCCAGCGCGACCTTGCTTTCCTTGCCAGCGGCGCTGTAGACAAAAGGGAAGACCAGTGCCAGCCCGAGTCCGGCCAATGCGAAGCCGGCCAGCGCCATGAATGCGCCGGGTGCGAGCATGGCGATCGCCAGTCCGAGGGCCGCCGTTGCCGAACCTGCGCACACCAGCGCCTGTGCGCCATACCGGGCCTTCAATGTGTCACCGCAGCTGCGCGCGACCAGCATCATCATCGAGAACGCCGACAGCGCCAGCGGTGCCATCGCATCCGATGCGTCGAATTGCTCCTTCATGAACAAGCTGCTCCAGCTGCCGATGCTGCCCTCGGCAATTGCGCAGAGCAGGCCCAGCGCACCCAGCAAGGCCAGCCGGCCGCGCGGCAGCACGAATGCGGGCGCAGTCGCGGCTCCGGTGTCGTGGGCGGTAGCATCGCCTTCAGCGATCCCGCCACCGGCTGACGCGCCCATCCCTTGCAAGCATAGCCACAGCAGCCCACCCAGCGGCAGCGCCAGCAGCGTGAACTGCTGCATCGCCGTGATCGCCATCGCTGCCATCACGCTACCCAGCGTCACGCCGGCCAGGCCGCCTGCACACGCACAGGCATGCAGGCGCGACATCATCGGTGTCCCTTGCGCTGCCTCCTGACGGGCCGCGACGCCGTTCATTGCCACATCGAAGCTGCTGGCCGTGATGCCCAGCACCAGCACGGCCAGCATCAGCAGCGGCAGCGACGGCGAGGCGGCCGCCGCCATCAGCACGCCGGGCAGCGCCAGACCGGCGATGCGCAAGGTGCGCAAACTGCCCAGCCGGGCGAGCAACCGCGACGACACCTGCGGCGACAGCACCGCGCCGATGCCCGCGCACAGCAAGACCAGCGACAGTTGCGTATGCGTCAGTTGCAATCCCTGCTTGATGGCCGGCAGCCGGCCTGCCCACGACCCCATCAGCAAGCCGTACCACGCAAAGAGCGACGGCAATGCCAGTCGGCGCAGGTCGGCCAGCGCAAAGGCGCGGTCGGCAGGGGCAGTAAGGACGGGGTGGACGGCAAGTGTGGAAAGCTCGGCGGTCGGCGTCAGGGACATGGTCACGAAGGAAGCTTGCTGCAGGGAATACCCCTTTGTTCGTGTCCTCCGGAAATAGTTTCTGTCGGGCAGAAAAAAATGCCGACGTTGATATCCCTCAAGTTACCAAAGTTGCAACAGCCGTACTGTTCAAGCACTGGCAACCGGGATGAAGCAATGAAGCAGGTTCATACTCATTACGACAACCTGAAGGTGGCGCGGGACGCGCCGCCCGAGGTGATACGCGCCGCCTACAAGACGCTGAGCCACAAGTTCCATCCGGATCGTCATGGCGGCAGCGCCAAGGCGACGCAGACTTTCCAGCTGATCAGCTCGGCTTACGAGGTCTTGTCCGATCAGGAACGCCGGCGCAAGCACGACGCGTGGATAGCGCGCGCCGAAGCCGAGCCGGCCGCCAGGCCAGCTGCATCGCCCCCATCGAAACCCTGGAACGGACGTGAACGGCGCAAGAAGCCGCCGATTGCCGCAGCGCGGGCGGCTGGCCGTGCCGCAGCAGCCGGCTTGCGTGCGCCAGGCATCACGGCGGTGCTTTGGGCGTCGGTGGCCCTGATGGGTGCGATGCTGGTGCTCCTGTTCCAACGCTGACGGCGCGGTTGCGCGACAGAACGCGACCCGGCACCACCCGGCACCACATTGCGCGGCAAGACACGACACGACGGCCGATCCGTTCCCGCCTGGCCACGGCTTCAAGCTCAAGGAAATTTTTGCGCGGTTTGATGACTTTGCGCAACTTGATGTTATAGAATTTATCCACATAAATTCGTCCTGCAGGACCTCAGGAGCCGATAGCAAAGCAGGCTTATCTTTCGTGGAAGGTGTCCGCCGCCCTGCAGATCTTTGGCAGCTGGGCTGGTAGCCTGTTGATTCTGCTGGCGACGATATGGATTATTGCGCTGCACCAGATCGACGAGCGTGAAGACCGCTTTCGCCTGCGAGCCATTGATGCATTGGGCATCGAAGCCGGGCAACTCGCCAGCGAGGTCGGCGAGACGGTGCGCGACGCCGACAACCTCCTGCTGCTGATCAAGGACGAAATCGACAGCGGTCGCGATATCAGCCGCTTCGATGTCTATCTGAAAAGCGTCCTCGGCAGCAAGGCAGCGCGCGTGTTTGTCGTCGATGCCGCAGGCAAGCCAATGGCACGCTCGATGCCGGGCGAAGCAGGGCGCCTGCCGCCATCCCTGTACTTGCAGGGACTCGCCCAGGAACCCGGACTGGGGATGCGGATTGACCATGGCATCGTCAGCACCGCACAGGACAATGTCCGGATGCTCGCGTTTTCACGTCGCCTCAATGGCATAGACGGCAAGTTCGCCGGTGCCGTCGTGATCGAGTTGAGCGCCGAAGACCTGGCAGCCAACGAATCCGACGTCAGCTTGCGGTATGCGACGCTGGTGCTGCTGCGCACCCCCGACGGCGTCGACCTGCACGCGATGAGCAAGCTCCCCGGTGCCCTGAACATGCGTTCGCCCGAGCGGCTGCATGCCGACCGCTTGCGCAGCGCCAGCGAACTGTTCGAGGGCAGCGCATTCACCGATGGGCGCGCGCGCTTCATCGCCTGGCAGCGTATCGATCGTTATCCGCTGGTGGTACTGGCCAGCGTGCCCGAGCAAGTGGCGCTGGATCAGCATCGCTCGCAAGACCATGTGGAGACGCTGGGTGCCATGGCGCTCAGCGCGCTGCTCACCATAGGCGCCGCACTGGGCGCCACGTTGCAGTGGCGGCGCCATACCCGGCGCAAGAAGGTGCGCGCCATTCAGAAATCCTTTCGACAGGCCGTCGAGGGAACGATGGAAGCGTTGTACATGGTGCGTCCGCTGTACGGCGAACACGGTGCTGTGCGCGACTTCCTGATCGAAGACTGCAACGAGCAGGCGGCGCGCCGCATGCACCTCAAGCGCGAAGACATGCTGGGCCATACCCTGCGCGAGCTGATGGCGCATGAAGACAATCTGCGCATGCATGCCTTCCTGCTGCGCATCCTCGCCGAGGGGCTGGTCGAGGACGAGATCGAAATCGGCTGGCATGACCGCCACCAGTCGGGCGTTGCGCCCGCAGGCTGGATACAGCGGCGCGGCGTCAAGACCGAAGCCGGCATCGCCGTCACCGTGCGCGATGTCACCGAATCGCGCAGCCAGCAGGAGGCGCTGGCCAGGATGGCCGTCACGGACGCGCTGACGGGCTTGCCGAACCGGCGCTGGCTGGTCGATCACTTGCCCGCCATCCTGCGTGCCAGCGGCGAGGGCCGGCGCAAGGTGGCGCTGCTGTTCATCGACCTCGACAACTTCAAGGTCGTCAACGATACCCTGGGCCACGAGGTTGGCGACCGCGTGCTGACCGATGTCACCGCCTGCCTGAAGTCGACAGTGCGTTTGTATGACACGGTCGTGCGGCTGGGCGGCGATGAATTCACCGTCGTGGTCGAAGACGTCGACAGCACGCGCGATGTGGAAGAACGGGCCGCGCGCGTGGTCGCTGCCGTCAACCGTTTGAACCAGACCGCTTCCTGGGGTGCGTTCGCGGTGACGGCGTCAGTCGGCATCGCCGTCTTCCCCGACCATACGTCAGATGCGCAAGTGCTGCTGCAATACGCGGACATTGCCATGTATTCCGCCAAGGCCGCCGGCAAGGCGCAATACCGCATGTTCTCTGCCGAACACGCGATGGAACTGCAGCGACGCGTGCAGCTGCAACAGGACTTGCAAAAGGCAGTCGGCACCTATCAATTGCAGCTGCACTACCAGCCGCGCGTCGATGCGTTTACCGGCAAGCTGACCGGGCTCGAATCGCTGCTGCGCTGGCATCACCCGGAAAACGGCCTGGTGTTGCCGAATGAATTCATACCGCTGGCAGAAGAGCGCGGCCTGATCATCGAGGTCGGCGAATGGGCGTTCGAGCTGCTGTGCCGCCAGATACGCGCCTGGCAGGACCAGGGGCTGGATTGCCGCCGCGTGTCGTTCAACGTGTCGGAAATGCAGGTGCGCAGCGAACGCTTCCGCGACTACCTGACCGATTGCCTCGCGCGCCACGGCTTGACCACCGATCACATCGCGCTCGAGCTCACCGAATCGGCGATCAGCAGTGACGACGAGGTGCTTGTCAACGAGCTGGAGAAATTGCACGACATGGGCCTGCGCATCGAGATCGACGATTTCGGCACCGGCCATTCATCCTTGTCGCGGCTGCGCCGGCTGGCGGTGGACGTGCTCAAAATTGATCAGTCATTCGTGCATACGCTGGGCCAGGACCTGAAAGGCGATGCGCTGTGCAGCGCCATTCACTCGATCGGCCAGGCGCTGGGCATCGTGATCGTCGCCGAAGGGGTGGAAACAGCGGAGCAACTGGAGCGGCTGCGCCAGTTCGGCTCCGATGAGGTGCAGGGCTACCTGATCTCACGTCCCATGCCGGCCAGCGCGCTGTCGCCGATGTTGCAGGGCCAGCCCCTGTTCGACCCGGTGCCCCGCACGCTGATGCGGCTGAAGCGGCCCTGAAGCGACACCGAAGCGTTCCGCAAGCGATCCGCAAGTGATCCGCGAGCGACCCGGTAACGCCCCGGACCTGGTGCTGATGTCGTCCGGCTGCATGCCCCGCTCACCCGGGCATCGTGGAAGGCGAGGGGCCTGCCGTCTCCGGTATAGTGTGGCGTTCATCAAGCCAGGGCGCCTGCGCGCCGCAACCCTATCGACGTGAGTACATCTCCTGAATCAGCGGTCGTCCTGCCTGCGCTCCGGCGCATGGGCTTGCTCGATGCCGGCGAAACGCCGCAGGTGACGCCGCTGGCGGGTGGCGTGTCGTCCCTGATCGTGCGCGTCGATACCCGTCGCGGTCCGCTTTGTGTGAAGCAGGCGCTGCCGGCCTTGAAGGTCGCCACCGAATGGCTGGCACCGCAGGATCGCAGCCACGCTGAAGTCGCCTGGTTGCGTGAAGTGTCGGCGCAATGGCCGCAGGCCGTGCCCGCGCTGCTGGCTGAGGACCCCGCGTCTTACTGTTTTGCGATGCGCTGGCTGCCGCCGCAGGATTACCCGGTATGGAAGACCCAGCTGCGCGACGGCTGCGCCGACCTGGCGACCGCCCGCCAGTTGGCGACACTGGTGGCCGCCATCCACGCCGGCACGGCGGGCAATGCGGCGCTGGCCGCGCGCTTCGCCTATGACGCCAATTTTTTCGAGCTCAGGCTCGATCCGTATTTCGGCGCGGCCGCGCGTGCCCATCCCGATTGCGCGCCGGTGCTGCAGCAACTGTCGGCCGACACCGCCGCGCGCAAACTGGCCCTCGTCCACGGCGACATCAGCCCGAAGAACATCCTGGTCGGCCGCGCCGGTCCGGTGATTCTCGATGCCGAGTGCGCCTGGTATGGCGACCCGGCCTTCGACGCCGCCTTCTGCCTGTGTCATTTGTTCGCCAAGTGCCTGTGGCAGCCTTCGCAGCCCGCACACCGCGCGCATTACCTCGCTGCGTGGGACGCGTTTTGCGAGACCTACCTCGACGGGGTCAACTGGGAAGCGCGCGATGCGATCGCAGCGCGCATCGCACTGCTGCTGGCCGGTATCCTGCTGGCGCGTGTCGATGGCAAGTCGCCGCTCGAATATCTCGGCGAGCCCGAGCGAGCACTGCAGCGGCAATACGCGCGACGCTGGCTGCTCGCATCCGACCGCACATTGGCCGCGATGCGCGCCGACTGGCAAGCGATGCTGGCCTGAATCAAGGCATCTGCCAACCCCGCTAACCCCGCTAACCCCGCCAACCTTGTAAAGCAAGTGAAGCGAAGCAAACCATGC
>CAZWIE010000005.1:0-420199 GCA_964634245.1 uncultured Bifidobacterium sp. | reverse complement strand
GGTCCGCAGCCGACGGACCCATTGCCACTGCAGGTGCCGACACAGCGGCGCCCAGAGCGGTCGCCAGGGCGAAGCCCAGCAAATTCTTTTTCATGTGTATCTCCTCAGTTTTTATAAACACGGTTTGCTGTTGTCCTCAGATGGTTGGCGATGGCTCCTTTCAGTGATCTCTTGAAATGGTGAAAACTTATTCGGCATCGACTTGCTGTGAAGGATGGGCGGCAGCAAAGGCGGGCATTGCCTCGCAAGCGTCATAAATGGCACGCAGCGTCGGGTAGGGTGCGGTGTTTACGCCAAAGCGGGCTGCGCTGAACATTTGCGGCACCAGCGCGCAATCGGCCATCGTCGGCGTATCGCCAACACAGAAACGCCCGCGCATCGGCGAGCGGGCAAGGTCAGCTTCCAGCGCATCCAGTCCGACCGACAGCCAGTGCCGTATCCACGCGTTCTTGTCGTCTTCCGACACACCGAGCTTGCCGGTCAGGTATTTCAGCACCCGCAAGTTCTGCAGCGGGTGAATGTCGCAGGAAATCGCCAGCGCGATCTGACGCACGCGGGCCCGTTCCTCCAGCCCGGCCGGCACCACCCGAATGTCCGGAAACTTTTCATCGAGATATTCGATGATGGCCAGCGACTGGCTCAACTGGAAGCCGTTGTCGTCCAGCAGCGGCACCAACTGTTGCGGGTTCAGGGAGGTGTAATCTTCCTTGAACTGCATGCCGCCTTCCCGGGTCAGGTGGACTGACAGGTAGCGGTAGTCCAGCCCCTTGAGGTTCAGCGCGATGCGTACGCGATAGGCCGCGGAGCTGCGGAAGTAATTGTGCAGGATGAGTTCTTGCGTCATGGGGTCAGTTGGGCAGGGGGCGTTTCAGGCTGCGAGGTCGACGAAGACCCGGCTGCCTTCGATCTTCACCGGGTAGGTGCGGACATCCTCGGTCAGCGGCGCGCACATGGCCTTGCCATTGCGGATGTCGAACTTGCCCTGGTGGAGCGGACATTCGATCTCGTGCCCCTCGAGGAAACCATCGCACAGACGTGCATTGCCATGCGTGCAGAGATTGTCGGTGGCGTAGATTTCGCCCTCGACCTGATACAGCGCGAGGCTCTTGCCCGCGATGTCGATGCCGATCACGTCATCTTCCGGCACATCATCGGCTGCCGTCACGTCGATCCAGTTGTCGCTCATGGTGTTTTCTCTTTCAGGTCAGATCGGATAGATGATCGAATTCGGGATCATCTCGCTGTCGTAGATGCACAGGCGCGACACGAACTTCAGTTCGTCGCCCACCCGCTGGATACGGTCGAGGTAGCGGCCGACGTTGAACACCGTCGATTCGCCGGACAGCTTGGTGCGGAACACCGCATAGTTCGCCTCGGCGACGATGATGCCGTCCTTGATCTCGCGGATGACCGGCAGTCCGACCACATGCCGCTGGTAATAGGGGTCGTGATACAGGGTCTCGTGGATGCCGTAGACGCGGTCTTTCAGCATGGCCTTGCTCAGCAGCGCCAGCGTGGACAGCGGGAAGCCGCGCTCATAGTTTTCGCGCGGCTGGATCTTGTACTCGCAGTCGTCGACGAAGAATTCAATCCATCGTTCCCACTGCGCGCTGTCAACGGCGGCGGCATAGTCGCCATACAGGCGGATCAGGTCGACCAGGGTCTGGCTTTCGTTAATGATTGCCATGCTTGTCAGACCTCCATCACTTTGCGCCAGTAGTTGTACATGCCCCGGATCAGGGTCTCGGTGACCATGTGGTCGGTGTTTTCGCAGTCGTAGCCACCCAGTTCGGCGACGGCTCGATGCGACGGCTTCTGCTCGAAGCCGAACTGCGACAGTTCGATCACCTCGCCATCGTCAGCCGACACGAAGCCGGCCGGGCCGAACAGGTTGGCCTGGATCAGGCGGCGCTGCGTCATCTCCGGCGTATCGTCCTCGAAGCCAAAGTGGGTCCAGACGAAATCGAAAGAGCCATGACCGTTCGGCTGGATATGGCGGGTCGACACGCTGTTGACCTGCTGCTGGATGATCACGCTCGGGAAGATCGTCATCATCACGGCGGTGGGGCCGTTCCACCATGCTTCGGGCACGATGTCGATCAGGCGCTTGTCCTGGATCTCCATGTTTTCCTTGAAGCTGGTGACGCCTTGCGTGACTTCCGCACTCTTGCCGCCGGTGCCGCGGGTCGAGATCATGGCCGCATGGCGGAATTGCTCGTCCATCTTCAGCTCGGACTTGTTGTCCGCGCGCCAGAGGCCGTAGGTGACGAACCAGGTATGTAGCAAGCCCGGGTGGTACGGGTCCTTGATGTTCTCCTGCATCAGCTTCCAGTTGCCCGGAATACGCTGGCGGTTGTAGCCAAGGATGGTCAGCTTGCGCCCATTGAACAGGCGATCGAAGTAGGACAGGATGGTGGGGCCGAGGTAGTCCTCGAACGGTTCGACGTCATGGTCGAACGACGCGAACACCACGCCGCCGCGGGTAGCGACCTTCAGCTTGGTCAGGCCGTGGTCCTCGGTCTTGAATTCCTTCGGCATGCCGCCGTTGACCTTGCCGTCCTGTTTCACGCCGCGCCGGAACGGCACGCCTTGCAGATCGCCTTTCAGCGAGTAATTCCACTGATGGTAGGGGCAGACCAGTTCCTTCTTGTTGCCATGGCGCTCGCGACAGAATTGCATGCCGCGATGCGCACAGACGTTCTCGACGACGTTGATGGCACCGTCCATGTCGCGTGTCATCACGACCGAGCGTTCGCCGATCACGGTGCGTTTGAAGTCACCCGGGTTCGGCACTTCGGCTTCGAGGCCGATGTAGCACCAGTGGCCTTTGTAAAACAGGCGGTCGAGTTCCTTCTTGTAGACGGCTTCGTCGGTGTAGGCCCAGAACGGGATGCGGCTGGAGCCTTCAGCTTCCCAGACGTGCGCTTGTTTGTGGACTTCAGGATCGCGTGCAATGTCGCCCATGTCGTTCCCCTTGCAGGAAAATTATTTGCTCACACGGACGACGATGTCGCCCAGGCCGTCGATATGGCCGTGCATCACGTCGCCCGGCACCACGGCGTTCACGCCCTCGGGCGTGCCGGTCATGATCACGTCGCCCGGTTCCAGGGTTTCATAGCGCGACAGGTAGGCGATGGATTCGGCGACGGACCAGATCAGCTTGGCGATGTCAGATGACTGGCGCGGCTGGTCATTGACGGTGACCGAGATCGCAGCAGCTGACGGGTGTCCGATGATGGAGGCCAGATAAACCGGACCGATGGGTGCCGATCCCTTGAAGGACTTGCCGAATTCCCACGGACGGCCCTTGTCGCGCGCTTCCAGCTGCAGGTCGCGGCGGGTCATGTCGAGGCCGACCGCATAGCCATGCACATGGTCGAGCGCCTGCTCGACCGGGATGTCCTTGCCACCCTTGGCGATGGTGACCACCAGCTCGATCTCATGGTGGAAGTTGGCCGTCATCGGCGGGTAGGGAATGGTGATCGGTGTTTCGCCGGCCTGCACGACCGCGCAGGCGGGCTTCATGAAGAAGAACGGCGGGTCGCGATCCGGGTCCTTGCCCATCTCGCGGGCATGGGCCGCATAGTTGCGACCGACGCAGAACACGCGGTTGACCGGGAAGGCTTCGTCGCTGCCGGCAATGGCCAGCGTATAGGTCGGCGGTACGGGGACGGCGTATTTCATCGGGGTTCCTGTCTTCGGATAAGGGGATGTTCGGATCATCAGAGTCGCGCTTCGCGCCACAGGCCCAGCGACTGCAATGCCGGACGGTCGGAATAGCTGAATAGCGTGGTATCGCGTCGGGCGAGGAACTTCAACGGCTGCCAGGACGGCACCACGAAGATGTCATCGCGTTGCAGCTGCCATTCGGTGTCGCCGACCGAGACCGTGGCCTCACCATCGAGACACACATACACGGTGCCGTCGGTGCTGCGGTAAGGGCGAGTTTCGAAGCCGGCCGGCAGGCGCTGCGCGAAGGCGCCGATGGTGGGCATCGGCGATGCGCCGGTGGCCGGGTTCACGAAGCGCATTTTGTGGCCGAGGTGCGGATCCGGTGTGCCGGCCGCGATCATGTCCAGCGTTTCCATCGTGCGCACGAACGGGTAGACGAAGACACGGGTAGGCTCTTGCGGCGCCTGATGGAAATCAACCGGCACCATGTTGTTGCCGTAACGTGCCAGCGCATCGCCTTCGGGCCGCACAGTGGCCTGCGACGCGCTATGGCCATGCTCGGCAAAGCCGGCGTCGTAGAAGCGCACGGTCGGGATATCGAGGCCGTCGAGCCAGACCACCGGCTGGTCGCCGAGGTTGCCGTGGTCATGGAAAGTCCAGGACGGCGTGATGATGAAGTCTCCGCGATGCATCGTGGTGCGCTCGCCATCGACGGCGGTGTACGCGCCTTCGCCATCCATCACCAGGCGCAGCGCCGATTGCGTATGGCGATGCGCCGGCGCGACTTCACCGGGCAGGATCAGCTGCAGACCGGCATACAGCGATTGCGTGATCGCCGACTGGCCCGGCAGGCCGGGGTTCTCGAGGATCAGCACGCGGCGCTCGGCCTGTTCGGCCGTGATCAGACGGCCGGCTTCCATCACTTGCTCACGCAGGTTCGCATAGCGCCACAGCGTGGGCTGTGCCGGACTGTTCGGCTGCTTCGGGACCAGCGCGCCCAGCACTTCCCAGAGCGGCGTCATGTGGTCTCTGGCGATGCGGTCGTAGTACTGCTGGCGCGGATTGCCTTGCCGTGCTTTGGCGTCTGTCGTGCTTGCGGTGTCGTGCATGCTGCCTCCTGATCAGGTGCCGCTGGCGTAGAACGCGTCGGCGTACACATGGTGTTCTTCGATGCCGCGCTGCTTCAGCAACGCCGCGGTGGCTTCGACCATCGGCGGTGCGCCGCACACATAGGCGCGCCATCCGTCGAAATCGGGGATGTCACGCGCGATCGCATCGGTGACCAGACCGGTCCTGTGGCCCGAAGCCGGATCGTTGTCGGTGGTGACTACGACCTCGACCTTCAGCGCGGGCAGCGCCGCTTGCAAGGCCTGCAGCTGTTCAAGGCCGTAGATGTCCTGCGGCGAGCGCACGCCGAAATACAGGTGAATCGGGTTGTTCATGCCGGCCGCGATGGCGCCGCGCACAATTGCAAGAATGGGCGCCAGGCCTGTGCCGCCGGCCACGCACAGCATCGGGCCTTCATGCTTGGTGCGCAGATAGGCGGTGCCCAGCGGGCCGCTGACGCGCACCGCGTCGCCGACTTTCAGTTGATTGAACAGGTAACTGGTGACCCGGCCGTCAGGCACCAGCCGCACATGGAATTCGAGTTCGTCATCCGTGCACAGGCCGGCCATCGAGTAAGGACGGATGTGGTCGGGCGTGAATTGCAGCGTTGCGTACTGGCCCGGCGAGAAGGACAGCGGTTTCGCAGGCTTGAGTCGGATGACCTTGATGTCGTGGGTCGCGTCGGTGATGGCGCTGACGGTCGCCTTGATGATGCGTGCCGGGTGGGTGACGACTTCATCCGGTTCCGGGATCTCGATTGCGCAGCTCTCGGTGATCACGCTGGTGCAGGCGAGCACATAGTCGCCTTCGGCCGGGTTGGTGATTTTGGCTTCGCGGCCAGTCTCGATCACGCTGCCGCTGACTACCTTGCAGCGGCAAGTGCCGCAACGACCGGCCATGCAGCTGTACGAGATCGGTACATCGTTGGCGCGCAGCGTATCAAGCAGATTCGCACCCGTCGCCACTTGCAGCACACGATCCAGCGGATGGACAACAAGTTCCATGGTCTCCACATGTTCTTGTAAGAATGTGGAGCCGAGTATAGGAAGGCGAGCAACATTAAGATATAGAATTACCTGAATTGTCTGAATTCATATTTTGAATATTGCTGTCGCGACTTACGGAAGCTGCTGTGGACCTGAAAGATGTCGATCTGAACCTGTTGGTAATATTTCAGCAACTGCTGCAGGAGCGGCGCGTGTCGGCAGTTGCGGCCAACCTGGGTCTGACGCAACCGACGGTCAGCAATGCGCTTAACCGTCTGCGGCAGCAGCTGGGCGATGAGCTGTTCCTGCGCACGTCAAAAGGCATGGAGCCGACCGCCTACGCGATGCAGCTGGCCGAGCCCATCGGCTATGCGCTGTCCTCGATACACGAGACGCTGAACCAACGCACACGCTTCGATCCGGCCAGCAGCCAGCGCAAGTTCAACATCGGCATGAACGACATCGGCGAGATCTACTTCCTGCCACAGCTGATGAAGATGGTGTCTGCCATCGCGCCCGGCATTTCATTCACGACGATCCGGACCACCGGCGCCAATCTGGCCGATGACATGGAAGCAGGGCGGGTTGACCTGGCGGTGGGCTGGCTGCCTCACCTGAAATCAGGCTTCTTCCAGCGCCGGCTGTTCGTGCACGAGCATGTGTGCATGTTCAGGCGCGGCCACGCACTGGACCAGAAAACGCCCTTGACTCGCGAAGCCTTCGAAGCCGCCGACCACGTGGTGGTGTCAGCGGCCGGCACCGGCCATGCAACGGTCGATGCATCGATCGAGAAGCTGGGCGTCAAACGCAAGGCGGTGCTGACGGTGCCGCACTTCGTCGCGGTCGGCCACATCCTGTCGACCACGGACATGATCGCCACCGTGCCCGAGCGCTTTGCCCGGCACTGCGTCGAACCCTTCGGATTGACTTACGTGGGATTGCCGCTGAAGCTGCCGGAGATCGGGGTCAACCTGTTCTGGCATTCGCGCTTCCACAAGGAGCCGGGGAACCAGTGGCTGCGCAGCTTCATCTTTGATCACTTCAGCGATTGACGCCGGCGGCTATTCACTCAGGCCAATACCACTCGGGTGTGCCCAGGTAATTCGTCACCTGATGCTGGTTCTGGCCAGGAATTGAAATCCGCAGCAATGACCTTCGAGATCGGGAACTGTTGCGGTGATCTGTCGCTTTGGGCTGATCGGAGCAAACCAAGCCCGAAGTCCTCGCGATGAGGGCCGACAGCGTCGAGCATGTGATCAGTTAATGGGTGATATTCCGGAAGTTCGGGTCACATGAACTCGGCGGCTTCGCGGTGCTGTCGCACTGGCTGCCTTAACTGTTCTTGTCGATACCGGTCGGCGCGCTGACCGATCGCATCGATCCGCGCCGCATGATCCAGTGCGGGATGGGGCTGGTTCTTCATCACCGGCACGCTGCAGATGTGGCATGCGATGGTGCTGCTGGTGATGCACGGCGTGGCCGGCGTGCTTTTGCAAATGCGCGGGACGATGCGCCGAGACTAGTCTGTCGAGGGTAATCCAAACGTCCTGCAGCTCAAGTTCCTTCTGCGGACAATGCCTTCAGCAAATCAGGCAGGGCAAGTTTCACCGTATCCCAAATCACATCAAGGTCCATGTCGAAGTAGCCGTGCGCGATCCGGTTACGCATGCCTCGCATGTTTCGCCAAGGGATGTCGGGATTGGCGAGAGTATAAATTTCATGCTGATCCATGATCTTCGTCGCAGCTTCCCCGATGATGATCAAATCCATGATCACAGCGAGTTGCGTGCGCTTGTCATTGATGAATTCCGCTTTGGACAGCCCTTCGACAAAACCGCAAGCCTCACTTGCCGCCTGCCGCATGTGATCGAGGTAGTCGGCCAGTCGGCTTGAACTCATAAGGGTTGCGCTTCGTCGATGACTTTGTCGCGTATCTTCGGAGGCAAGTCGCCGGGCGTCAGCACGTCAACATGGACGCCCAGCAGGGATTCCAGCTCAACCTGCAGCCCCCCTAAATCAAAGAGGGTGGTGCCGGGAAGGGGATCCACCAGCAGGTCAAGATCGCTGCCATCCGCGTCGGTGCCATGCAAGACCGAGCCGAAGATCCGAGGGTTGGCCGTGCGGAAGCGCCGCGTCATTTCGAGGACGGCGGATCGCTTTGATTCGAGGGCAATGGACGGTCGCATGGCTTGAGTATATCCAAGTCGCTGAATCCAGGGCAAAGGGCTGTGGCCAAAAACATAACAAAACGCTGCGCTTGCCGTCCTTGCATGCAGAAGTTGGCCTGCTTAACCGCCGATTGCGATGCGCTCGACAAACAGGCCAAGGCCCACCGCCAGCACTGCCAGCGACACCAGCCGCACCACGCGGGCTTCGAACGGTGTGCGGCGCACCCACACCAGCAACGGCACGATGACCGCGACGGCCACCAGCTGCCCGGCTTCGACGCCGAGGTTGAAGTTCAGCAGCGACAGCAGCAGGCTGTCTTTCGGCAAGCCGATTTCCTTCAGTACCGACGAAAAGCCAAAGCCGTGCACCAGCCCGAACAGGAAGCTGACCGCCCAGCGTCGTGACACCGCATAACGCGGGTACAAGTTCTCGAAAGCGACATAGGCAATCGACAGCGCGATCACGGATTCCACCATCGTCGATGGCAAAGTCACCAGGTCGAGCGCGGCCGCGCCCAGCGTCAGGCTGTGCGCGATGGTGAACGCGGTGATGATCTTCAGCAGCTCGAGCAGGCGGCCGCCGCACAGGATCAGCGCCAACAGGAACAGCAAGTGGTCATAGCCGGTCGCAATATGCTCGACGCCCAGCAGGAAGAATCCCGTCGCGGTGGGCGGTGCACCGGCGGCCGCGCCATCGATAGCGCCCTCAACTGCGCCAGCGAGGATCGTCGCCTGCGGGGCGTCCTTGGCAAAGACATGGGACAGGCTGCCGCCGGTCCAGGTCACGACCGCAATCACATGATGCGACTCGCCGACGGCATCGAACAGGTGGTCCTGCAGCACGGCTTGGCGTATCGCTTGCGGACAACGGAATGTGAGGGTCAGGTCCTTGCCCGCGTCAACGTCGCAAGTTTGGCCATCGGCCGTCATGCTCAGGTGCTGACGCAGCAGCGCAGGCAGGGCGGCGGGATCGGCCTTCGAGGCCGGCGTCGGCGTGTAGACATAGGTGAACGTATCACCGCTGACGGTGGCGCTGGCGAAGCCGGTGGCATCGCCGGCGTGCGCGAAGGCGCTGCCGGGCAGGGCAAAGAGGAAGGTTGCTGCCAGCGCGAGGAAGGTGGCCATGGCCGGCGTGCGCGCAGTCCGCCGTCCCGGCAGGAGCAGCCGCGCGAACGCTGCCAGCAGGTGCATCATGCCTTGCCGGCCCCCATCGCCTTCATCGCATCGATCAGGCCAAGCAGGTTCTTGATGTGGAAGTCGGGCACGGTTACCACGTCGGCGCTGCCGACCGGCAGCAGGTAGCGGCTGAAGGTGTCGGTCGCCACCGAGCCGACCGCATAACGCGCCAGCGGCTCGGCGGACTTCGGCCGGTAGACCATGATGAAGATGTCCGGGCGTGTGACGCCAAACTCATCTTGTTCGGCTTTCAGCGGCAGGCTGCGTTCCTTTTGCATGCGGCCGAAGGCGACCATGGCCTTGTCTATCACTTCGGCGGCCTTGGGGTCGGTCTTGTGTTCGTGGCCGGCCTGCGCGGCGTCATGCATGCCGTGGTAGTACCACAGGCCCTGGTCGTCGCGTTCGAAGCGGTGCATGGTGCCCTTGACCATCACCTCGACGATGCCGATCTCTTCGACGGCTGCTGGCAGCAAACGATTGTCCACGCGCACCACCGGTGTATTGATCTCGGCACTGCGGCGCTTTTCGCCGACATAGATCGCGCCGGCCAGCGCAGCGACCACGGCCCAGACGGCCAGCTGTGCGCCGCGCTTCAACGACGCCTCCACCAAACGCCGAGGCCGACCGCCGCCATCAGCAGCGGGATCAGGATGATGGACAACACGAAGGTCGCCTTCATCTGCGTATTGGTCATGCTCACGTACGGCAGGTCATAGGTGCGCGGCTCAAGGCCGATCAGGTTCTCGCGCGCGGCCAGGAAGTTGACCGCGTTCAGGAACAGCGCCCCGTTACCGAGGATGTGATAGAAGGAGTTGGTCGCAAAGTCCGAATCGCCGACGACGACGATGCGCGCTTCCTTGCGCGTGATTTCCTGCGCCTTGTCTTCGACTTCCTCGCCGCGGATGCGTCGCATCACGGTCTCGGCCGACTCAACCACTTTCGGGTTCACGCGCGCGGTGGCCATGATGGTCAGCGGGCCATCCTGCGACTTGCCGGACACGTACTCGACATGCGCGCGGTCGGCGTTGCCGAAGCTCTTCTTCGAGGTATTGACCAGCGGCCGCACCGATACGCCCGGCACCGGCTCTTTGGTCGGCAGCAGCGGGCGCGCGCCGGGGAAGAAGGACAGCGGCAGCTTGTGCGTGATCTCGTGGCGGTTGTAGTCGGTCACGGCCGGCGTCGACGGGTCGGCCCAGAAGTGGCTGGCTTCGTCGATCACGATCGTATCCTGCAGCACGATGCCGAATTTCTTCAGCACGCCGTCCAGGCCGGTCTTGACGAACGGGTCGATCATGAACAACGCATTGCCGCCGTTGTCGAGGAAGCTGTCGATCTGCTTCACTTCACGATCCATCAGCGGCGTCTGCGGACCGGCAATGACCAGCACGGCGCAGCGGGCCAGGTCAGTGCCGGCGTTCATCAGCGACACCTTCTCGACCACGTAGTTCATCGCTTCGAGGCCGGTGCGGGCCTTGGCCATGCCGTGGCGTTCGTGCTGCACGAACTTGGTCTCGATGCCGTGCGAATGGCCGGCTTCGCCTTCCATGTGGTCGTGCGATTCGAGGCTGAACGGATCGGGTTCGCCATGGCCGTCGAGGAAGCAGGCGACTTGCTGCTTCGATTGCGTAATGCGCAGGATGCCGTTGGCGATGTCGGTTTCGGTCGGGCCGTTGACGGTCAGCTTGCGGCCTTCGCTTTCATAGATCGCGGTACCGGCGAACTCCACGCCGCGCAGCTTGGCCTGCGCCGGATTCAGCATCGGGTCGAAGAATTCAACGGTGATCTTGTCGTTGTACGACGCGAACAACTCGTACAACTCCACGGTCTCGCGCATGCCGCGGTCATGGAAGAAGGTAATGTGCACCGGTTTGTCGATGGACTTCATCATCGTCACCGTCTGCGGCGACAGCGAGTATTCCTTGTTGGCCGTCATGTCCAGTCGCAATGGATACAGCGAGCTGGCCCAGGCCACAGCCACCAGCAGCGCCAGCACCGACAGCGTGGACGACAGCAGCCCGCGGCGGCCCGGGCTGAACATCAGCTTCAGGTCTTCGCGCAGCGCATACAGCGCCCAACCGGTGACGATGGCGCCGGCCAGGAACAGCAGCAGCGCGATCAGGGAAGAATTGACCGACAGCGAATTGGCCACGGCCGATGCTGCCAGCAGCACGATGCCGGCAATCAGGACCAGGCCGGAACGAAAATTGGTTTCCATGGGGGTGTTCTTGTCTCGCAGATGAATGACGCGGGCTCAGGTGTTCAGGCTCAACGGCGCCATTGCAGGTAGCTGGTGTTCAGGGTGAGGGCCACGCCGGCCACCACCAGGAAGTACACGATGGCTTCGGAGCGCAGCAGGCCGTGAATGAAGTCGGCGTAATGCAGCGAGAACGACAGGTGCGCGAACAGGTCGCGCAGCAGCACCGACGACTGCAGCGTCTGCAGGAATCCGATGAACCAGAACAGCAGCAGGGTGGGGATGGTGATCAGCGCGGCGACGATCTGGTTCTCGGTCAATGCCGAGAACAGCTGCCCGATCGCGATGCAGGCCATGCCCAGCAGCAGGAAGCCGATGTAACCGGCGATGATGTTCGGCGTCTGCGGATTACCGAACAGGTACAGCGGCACCAGGTTGATGCACGAGAAGGCCACCATCAGCGCCAGGATGGTGACCGCGCCGAGATATTTGCCAACCACGACTTGCCAGGTGCGCAGCGGCAGCGTCATCAGCAATTCCATTGTGCGGCCGGTGTATTCACCCGAGAACAGGCGCATGGTCAGCACCGGCACCAGCACCACGAGCAGGATGCCCATGTTCTGGAAGGTCTGGTCCATGGTGCCGACGCCGGTCAGGAAGATGTTGTAGGTGAAGAAGTAACCGGTGCCGAGCAGGAAGACGGCAATCACGAAATACGCGATTGGTGAGCGGAAGTAGCTCAGGATTTCCTTGTCATACACGGCCTTCACGCCGTTCCACGCGCTCATGCCAGTGCTCCTTCGGTGGCGACGCCCTGCGGGGCGGTGCCGGTGTTGTTCCTGGTGGCTTCGCCGCTGTGTGCACCACTGTGGCCGATATAGCGGAGGAAGACGTTTTCCAGCGTCGGCTGGCGACGTTCGAGCTTGAACAGTTCGCCATTCGCAATCAGGGTGCGGGCGATGCGCGATTCGACGCCGTCGATGGCATCGACCTGGCATTCGATGATCTGCAAGCCTTCGCGCCCTGGCAGCGGCTTGACGCTGACGGCACGCACGCCGTCGGTGTCGGCCAAGGCGCGGTGCAGGCGGTCCGGGTCGCCGCTGGCCTCGGCCAATACCGAGCTGGTCGCTTCAGCGGCCTGCTGCAGCGAGGCGGGCGTGCCGGTGGCGAGGATGCGGCCTTGGTTGATGATGGCCACACGCTGGCAGATCAGCGTGACCTCGGGCAGGATGTGGGTCGACAGCAGCACAGCATGTTTCTGGCCGACCGAGCGGATGACTTCACGCGTTTCCTGGATCTGTCCCGGGTCGAGGCCGGCGGTCGGCTCGTCGAGCAGCAGCACTTCCGGGTCGCCCAGCAGTGCTTGCGCGAGGCCCACGCGCTGCCGGTAGCCCTTGGAGAGCTTGTAGATTTCTTTCTTCGTCACCGTCTCCAGACGGCAAGCGTGGATCACGTAATCAAGGCGCGAGGCTTCCTGCGCGCGCGGCACGTTCTTGGCGCGCGCGACGAACTTCAGGTAGCCGACAACGTCGAGCACGTCATACAGCGGCGGTTGTTCGGGCAGGTAGCCTATCTTCTGCGCGGCCAGCTCGCGTTCGGTCGCCATGTCGTGGCCGGCGACGGCCACGGTACCGGTGGTCGCTGCGGTGAAGCCGGCGATCATGCGCATCGTGGTGGTCTTGCCGGCGCCATTGGGGCCGAGGAAGCCGACGATTTCGCCGGGCTGAACTTCGAGGGAGATGTCGTGCAGGATGGTGCGCGAGCCGTAGCGCTTGGTGACGTGGTCGAGTCTGATCATATTGCGTTTGCCAGCGTTATTGTGGTGTTCCCGTGCTGCGCTTCATGCCGGCTGTCAGCGCTGCGGGGAAGACCCCCGAAGGGGCCTCCCTTGCACGGTTGCTATAGCGTTGTTACTTGTGCCAGCGGTCGCCCATCTTGGCGAACTGGTTGGCATCGTGCGACATCAGGATCTGCGCGCCTTCGAGGTCACGCATCATCTTGATGCGGTTCACGGAGTCGCTGTAAGCCTGCACGCTGAAGTTCAGGCCGGCGACGTAGCCGTCCAGGTTCTCCTGCATCCAGACCGCATCCTGCGTGATGATCACGGTGCCCATTTTCGGCAGCTTGACCTTCATCGACTGGTGACCGATGGTGTGGCCCGGGGTCGGGAACAGCTTGACCGTGCCGTCGCCGAACAGGTCGTATTCGCCGTCGAGTTCGAGGTAGTTGAATTCACGTGCAGCCGCGATATCGGCCATCACGAAGGTGCCGTTCGGTGCGCGGCCCTGGAACTTCTCCGGCCACCAGCCCTGGTACAGCTCTTTCTTCTGCACCACGTGGATCGCCTTCGGGAACATGCCCATGTTGCCGGCGTGGTCGAGGTGGGTGTGCGAGGTGACCAGCACCTTCACGTCCTCGGTCTTGTAGCCCAGCTTCTTGAGCTGCATGTCGATGACGTCGCTGCGGCTCTGGTTCGGGTGCAGGAAGTCGCACAGGCCGGCGGCCCAGTACTTCTTGCAGTTGTCCATGCCGTCGGAGATGGCGACGTTGTTGCCGGTGTCGAAGACCACCAGGCCCTTCGGATGCTTCAGGATCCACATCGAGACCGGGATCGTGATCTGCTTCGCTTCAGGGAAAGTAGGGATCAGGCCCTGGATGTTGAACGGGCCGAACGTGCCGCTCGATGCCCAGTAGAGTTCCTGCGATTGCGCCGCCGGGGCCATGCTGATGCACAGCG
The DNA here is from genome assembly GCA_964634245.1 of uncultured Bifidobacterium sp. GTDB lineage: Bacteria > Pseudomonadota > Gammaproteobacteria > Burkholderiales > Burkholderiaceae_D > Pernthalerella. Next base: position 406,159 of record CAZWIE010000005.1, on the reverse strand, counting down.
CGGCCATCAGGGATGCCAACAGACCGGTCTTCTTCATGCGTCTCCTCCGTGTGTGGATGTTCTTTTTGCCTTCCGGCTTCAGCCACTTGCCGGAATTCCAGCGCTTCGGGTGTTTCGGTTCTGCCGTCAACTTGGCCGTCAAGGGAGCAATCGGCTTGTTGATCTTTGGGCATGGTGCATTTCCCTTTTTTTCCTGTCAACACCCGGTTACCATGCGGGGGTGGTCTGGTTACGATGCAGGCGCTTTTATGCTGCAGTGCGATTTCTTATCGATTTCATTGGGCGACGGTCACGCTCAGGTGCAAAAATACTGCAGTCCATGCTGCGGTTTGCACTGAATAAAGGATGTTTCGTAATTTCAAAATCGCTCCTTAAGCAAAGCCATCTTGCCGATCGGAACGTCGTGATTCAGACTGCGGGCGTCGTACAAAAATATAAAGACAATAGCTATAACCTCGGCCGCCACCGGCCAAGTAGCAGGAGATATTCATGAAGCTGCATACCATTGCCCGCCTTCTGGCCGGCGCTACCGCTGCGCTCGCCATGGCTGGCGCGTTCGCGCAGGCCAAGCCGGCTGAACTGAAGGTCGGTATCACGACCTTCCTGACCGGGCCCGCCTCGGTGTTCGGCATCCCGGCCAAGGCTGCGGCCGAGCTCTATATTGAACAGCTCAATGCAGCGGGCGGCATCAATGGCGTAAAGATCGCGCCGACCTTCATCGATGAAGGCGTCGGTGCCGACAAGCTGCTTTCCGAATACCGCCGTGTCGTGCAGGAGAGCGAGACCAAGGTGATGATCGCCGCGATCTCCAGCGGCAACTGCAACATCATCGCGCCGGTCGCCGAAGACCTGAAGGTCCTGAACATCATGTGGGACTGCGGCACCGAGAAAGTGCTGGAAGACCGCCGCTACAAATATGTCGTCCGCACCCAGGCCAATGCCACCACCGAAATGGTCGCATCGGTCCTCTACCTGCTCAAGACCAGGCCGGACATCAAGTCCATCGCGGTCATGAACCAGGACTATGCCTGGGGGCGCGATTCCTGGGAGCTGTTCCGCAATACGCTGCTGGCCCTGAAGCCGGACGTCAAGATCACCGCCGAGCTGTTCCCGAAATTCGGCGCCACCGATTACTCGACCGAGATCAGCCGCCTGCAGGCGCTGCGTCCGGAAGTGATCCTGTCCACCTCGTGGGGCGGCGACCTCGATACCTTCGTGCGCCAGGCAGCCCAGCGCGGCCTGTTCAAGCAGTCGCTGTTCGTGCTGCCGCTGGCCGAGAGCTCGCTCGAGCGCCTGGGCACGACGCTGCCGGACGGCGTGATCGTCGGCGCGCGTGGCGACCACTACTTCCTGCATCCGGAAAACCTGAACAATGCCAAACTGAACGGCTTCGTGAAGAAGTTCAAGGACAAGACCGGCAGCTATCCGATCTACTCGGTCTATCACATGATTCAGGGCATCGATGGACTGGTGGCCGCGTACCAGAAGGCGATCAAGGCCAACAAGGGCCAGTGGCCCAGCACCGAGCAGGTGGCTGACGCGATGCACGGCCTGGAGTTCAAGGGCCTGACCAACACCGTCAAGCTGCGTGAAGATGGCCAGGGCCTGGAAGACCAGCTGCTCGGCATCACGAAGAAGGTCCCGGGCTACAATTTCCCGACGCTGGAAAAGATTGCGATCTACCCGGCGGACATCATCACCACCCCGGTCGGCCAGAAGTCTCCCGCCTGGGTCAAGACGGTCAAGCCTGACCTGATCGACAGCCCGCGCATCCGTCGCTTCTGATCGATACCACTCCAAGCGGCGCGCCGGCCAGTCTCTGACTGCCGCGCGCCTTTTTGTCTATCCAGACCCCAACGTCCCTCGAAAGCAGCAAATGTCGCAGGACCTCTACATACTGGCGATACTGGACGGCCTGTCCTATGCCGCCTTGCTCTTCCTCGTCGCACTCGGCATGACGCTGGTGTTCGGCGTGATGAACATCATTAACATGGCGCACGGCAGCTTCTATGCGCTTGGCGGCTACATGGCGGCTAGCCTCGGCATCTGGGCCGGCAAGCTCGGCGCGTCGCCCGCGTGGGCGCTACTGATCCTGCCGCTGGCCGCGATCATCATTGGCGTCGTGTTCGGTGCGCTGATGGAGACGGCGCTGATGCGGCGCATCTACAGCAAGGACCCCATCCTGCAGCTGCTGGTGACCTTCTCTGCCTTCATGATCTTTGAAGACCTGCAGCGCATGATCTGGGGCGGCGAGCCTTACTTCGTGTCCGAGATCGTCAACTACCTTGGCACGGCCGATGTGCTCGGCATCACCTATACCCGCTACCAGCTGCTGGTGCTGCCGGGCGTGGCGCTGGTCGTCTTCATCGCACTGCGCAGCTTCCTGAAGTTCAGCTCGATCGGTCGCCAGATCGTCGCCGTCTCGCATAACCGCGAGGTGTCGACGGCGCTGGGCATCAACGTCAAGCGCGTGTCGCTGCTGACCTTCGTGGTCGGCTCCATCCTCGGCGCATTGGCTGGTGCGTTGGCTTCGCCCACCGTGTCCTGGGTGCCGGGCATTGGCGGCGAGATGATCGTGCTGTCGTTTGCGGTGGTGGCGACCGCCGGCCTCGGCCAGATCGAGGGTGCGCTGGTGGCAGCGATCCTGATCGGGCTGGCGCGCTCGTTCACGGTTTACCTGATCCCCGAAATGGAGGTGCTGGTGCCGTTCCTGATCATGGTGCTGGTGCTGCTGTTCCGTCCGCAGGGCCTGTTCTCGGTTGCACAGGCGAGGAGGGTCTGATGGCACGCGCAAAGATTGTTGTCATCGTGCTCGCACTGGCCGCCTTGCTGCTGCCGGTCGCGCTGCCCTGGCTGAAAACCCCGCTGATCCTCGGTACCGCTTTCGGTATCGCCGCGCTCGGCATTTCCATCCTGATCATCTCGGGCCAGATCTCGTTCGGCCATGCGCTGTACGTCTGCGCCGGCGGCTATGCGGTGGCCTTCGTGTCGCGCGCCCATCCGCAGGTCGACAGCGTCGTACTGCTGCTGATTGGGGCCGTCAGCGGCCTGGTCATCGGCGGCATCATTGGTTCCTTCGTGGTGCGCTACCGCGGCATCTTCTTCGGCATGTTGAACCTCGCCTTGTCGATGGTGCTGTTCGCTGCGCTCGGCAAATTCTTCGAGCTGACCGGTGGCACTGACGGCCTGCAACTGCAGCGCGCGCCGTTCTTCGGCATGACGATGAGCCGCGACAGCTTCGAATCCCTGCTGCTGGTCATCGGCGTGCTGCTGGCCATCGTGCTGGGCTGGGGCGTGAAGCGCTACCTGGCGTCGGTCGCCGGACAGGCGCTGGCCGCGGTCAAGACCAACGAGACCCGCCTTGAATACGTCGGCATCTCGGCCTGGAAGACCATGTGGATAGGCTATGTGATCTCGGCAACGCTGTGCGGCCTGTCGGGCGCGATCTTCGCGATCGCGCAGGGCCTCGTGACCCCGGAAATGGGTTACTGGGTGCGCTCGGGCGAGATCGTGTTCGTCGCCATCCTCGGTGGCGTCGGTCACCCGGTTGGCGCCTTCATCGGCGCGGCCATCTTCGAATTCGTCAAGCTGTTCGCCGCTGCCTACCTGACCGGCGCCTGGCAGATGGTGCTGGGCTTCGTGCTGATCGCGATGGTGTTCCTCGCGCCGCGCGGCCTGTCGGCACTGCTCGAACAAAACAACAAGAAAGCACAGCGGGGTGACGCATGAGCGCATTGTTGGAAACGCGCGACCTGCAGCTCGCGTTCGGCGCCGTGGTGGTGGCCGACCATATTGATTTCACGCTGGAAGCCGGCGAGCGACTGGCCGTGATCGGCCAGAACGGCGCGGGCAAGACCACCTTCATCAACATCTGCACCGGCCTGATCCGCCCGCAGGCAGGCCAGGTCTTCTTCGAAGGCCGTGAAGTGACCAAGCTCACGCCGCGCGCGATTGCGCTGCGCGGCATGGTGCGCTCGTTCCAGCTACCGCAGCTCTTTACCGAGCATACGGTGCGCGATTGCGTGCGCATTGCCGCTGCCGGCAAGCGTGGCCGCCTCGGCATCTGGACCTCGCTGCACGATGCGGTGCCGGCGTCGGAAGTCGATCATGTGCTCGACATGGTGGGCCTGCTGGCCCGTGCCGACGAGCTGTCGGGCTCGCTGCCCGAAGGCCAGCGCAAGCTGCTCGACATCGCGATGGCGCTGGTCCTGAAGCCGCGCCTGCTGATCCTTGACGAGCCCACCTCGGGCGTATCGACCGATGAAAAGCATGGCCTGATGAAGGTCATCATGGGCGCGCTCGACGAGCAGAAGGTCACGGCCATCTTTGTTGAACATGACGTGGACATCGTTTCGCAGTATGCGACGCGGGTCGCCGCCTGGATCGCCGGCCGCGTGGCCGCCGACGGCAAGCCGGCCGATGTGCTGGCGAACCCGGAGATCCGCAAGAACGTGATCGGGGAATGACATGCTGAAGATAGACAAGGTCAGCGCAAGCATCGCCGGCAACACGGTCCTGCGCGGCATTACCACTGAATTCAACGCCGGCCAGTTGCTGGCCGTGGTCGGCCGCAACGGCGCCGGCAAGACCACGCTGCTGCGCGCGATCATGGGCCTGCTGCCAGTGACGTCCGGCACGATCCTGATGGAAGGCGAGGACCTGACCCGCGTTGCCGGCCATCAGCGCAGCCGCTACGGCATCGGCTACGCGCCGGAAGACCGCGTGATGTTCCCGACCTTCACCGTCGAGGACAACCTGCGCCTGCCATGCCAGGTGCTGGGCCTGTCGACGGCTGAAACGGACAAGCGCCTCGAGCGCGTGCTGGACGTGGTTCCGCAGTTGAAAGACATGTTGCCACGCTCGGGTGCCGCATTGTCCGGCGGGCAGGGCAAGATGGCGGCGCTCGGTCGTGCGCTGATGGTGGGTACCAAGCTGGTGCTGCTGGACGAGCCTTTCCAGGGCCTCGCGCCGGTGCTGGCCGTGCAGTATGCGGAATCGCTGCGCAAACTGCATCAGGTGGCGCCGGAGCTGTGCATTGTCGTCACCGAGTCCAACCGCAGCCTGCTGCGCGACCTGCCCGATGCGACGCTGACACTGGAACGCGGAGAACTGGTCGAAGGCGAGCCGGCGCACTGAGACGCCGGCCTGAACAGGGCCGACGCGGGCACAGACCTGCGCGGCATTCGGTGCACATTGCTGCCCAACGAGGCGCAATGCCTGCACCGGCCCCACAACGGAGATACACATGGCAACCCTGCTGATCAACGGCCAATGGCGGGCAGCGTCCGATGGCCAGACCATTCCCGTCCTCAATCCCTGCGATGGCCAGGCCTTCACCACGATAGACCGTGGCACCGCCGCCGATATCGATGCCGCCGTCAAGGCAGCACAAGGCGCGCTGGATGGCGCCTGGGGCCGCATGACGGCCACCGAGCGCGGCCGCATCCTGGTCAAGTTTGGCGAGCTGATCGTCAAGCACGCGGAAGACATCGCAAGGATCGAGGCACAGGACACCGGCAAGCCGATGACGGTGGCGCGCAATGACATCGTTGCCGTCGCCCGTTATTTCGAGTTCTACGGCAGCGCCGCCGACAAGATCCATGGCGAACAAATTCCCTACCTGAATGGCTACAACGTGCAGGTGGTGCGCGTGCCGCATGGCGTGACCGCGCACATCATTCCGTGGAATTACCCGGCACAGATGTTCGGTCGCACGCTCGCTCCCGCGCTGGCGATGGGCAATGCCTGCGTGCTGAAGCCTTCGGAAGACGCCTGCCTGTCCGGCATCAGGTTGGCCGAGCTGCTGATGGAAGCCGGCCTGCCACCGGGCGCGCTGAACGTCGTCACCGGCTATGGCTATGAAGCCGGGGCTGCGCTGACGGCTCACCCGGGCATCCATTTCGCGACTTTCACCGGTTCGCCCGAAGTCGGCGTGATGGTGCAGGAAGCGACCGCAAAGCATTCGGTGCCCTGCGTGCTCGAGCTGGGCGGCAAGTCGCCGCAGATCGTGTTCAATGATGTGGACGTCGACAAGGCTGTGCCCATCATCGTCAAGGCGATCACGCAGAACGCCGGCCAGACCTGTTCGGCCGGCAGCCGCCTGCTGGTACAGGAAGACATCTACGACAGCTTCATGCAGCGCGTCGCCGACGCCTTTGCGCAAGTGAAGGTCGGCACGCCCGAGCAGGACCTCGACTGCGGCCCCATCGTCAACAAGAAGCAGTTCGAGCGTGTGAACGGCTTCATCGAGCATGCGATTGCGACGGGTGTGCCGCTGCTGGCGCGTGGCTCGCTGGCCGATGGCATCTCCAAGGATGGCTACTTCGTTGCGCCTGCGCTGTTCGGCGCGGTGCCGCGCGACCACAAGCTCGCCTGCCAGGAAGTGTTCGGTCCGGTGCTGGCCGCGATGCCGTTCAAGGATGAAGAAGACGCGATCCGCCTGGCCAACTCGTCCGAGTATGGCCTGGTGTCGGGCGTCTGGACCGAAAATGGCGGACGGCAGCAAAGAATGGCGGCCAGGCTGCAGACCGGTCAGGTTTTCATCAACTGCTATGGCGCAGGCGGTGGCGTCGAGCTGCCGTTCGGCGGCATGAAGCGCAGCGGCCACGGCCGCGAAAAAGGTTTTCTCGCGCTGGAGGAATTCAGCACGACCAAGACCGTGGTACTGCACCACGGGTGAACATCATTTCAGTCATTTGCATGTGAATCAGGAGGAAAAATCATGGGACAACTTCAAGGCAAAGTAGCGATCATCACCGGCGCAGGCAGCGGTTTCGGCGAAGGCATGGCCGAGGCTTACATTCGTGAAGGCGCGAAGGTACTGATCGCCGACCTGAACGCCGAGGCCGGCGAGCGCGTCGCGAAGAAGCTGGGCGCGAATGCGAAGGCCGTCGCCACCGACGTCGCCAATGCCGACTCGGTCAATGCCATGGTCAAGGCCTGCGTCGATGCCTTCGGCGTGCCGGATATCGTCATCAACAACGCCGGCACCACGCACAAGAACCAGCCGATGCTGAACGTCGATGAAAAGACCTTCGACCGCGTGTTCAACGTGAACGTGAAGTCGATCTACTTCATGGCCCATGCGGTCGTGCCGCTGATGCGCGAGCGCGGCAAGGGCGGCGTGATCATCAACGTCGGTTCGACCGCTGGCATCCGTCCGCGTCCGGGCCTGTCCTGGTACAACGGCTCCAAGGGCGCAGTGAACCTGCTGTCGCGCGCGATGGCCGTCGAACTGGCCCCGGACAATATCCGCGTCAACGCGCTGTGCCCGGTGATGGGCGCGACCGGCCTGCTGGGCGACTTCATGGGCGTGCCCGATACCCCGGAAAACCGCGCGAAGTTCGTGTCGACCATTCCGCTGGGCCGCTTCTGCGAACCGAAGGACATGGCCGCTGCTGCCGTCTTCCTCGGTACCGACGGCGCCGAGTTCCTGACCGGCCTGGAAATGCCGGTCGACGGCGGCCGTACCATCTGACCTGTCGTAACATCGATCGACAACCACGCAAGCCACGGAGACCTGCATGAAAACCCGCGCCGCCGTACTGCACGCACTCGACAAGCCCGCACCCTTCGCTGACAGCAAGCCGCTCGTGATCGAGGAGATCGAGCTCGACGCGCCCGGCGATGGCGAGGTGCTGGTCAAGATGACGGCCGCCGGGCTCTGCCATTCGGACCTGTCGGTGATCACCGGCGTGCGTCCGCGCCCGGTGCCGATGGCGCTCGGCCACGAAGCGTCGGCGACGGTCGTGCAGACCGGCCCCGGCGTGTCCGACCTGAAGCCGGGTGATCGCGTGGTGCTGGTGTTCGTGCCCAGCTGCGGCCATTGCCTGCCGTGCCAGGAAGGACGTCCGGCGCTGTGCGAGCCGGGTGCCGAAGCCAATGGCAAGGGCACGCTGCTGTCCGGCGCGCGCCGCCTGCATCTCGGGCCGCAGGCCGTCCACCATCATGTCGGCGTGTCGGCCTTTGCCGAGCATGCGGTGGTGTCGCGCCGCTCGTGCGTGAAGATCGAGCAGGACATCGACCCGGTCGAAGCCGCGCTGTTCGGCTGCGCGGTGCTGACCGGTGTCGGCGCGGTGGTCAACACGGCCAAGGTGCAACCCGGCCAGAGCGCCGCCGTGGTCGGCCTCGGCGGCGTCGGCATGTGCGCGCTGCTGGGCGCAGTGGCATCGGGTGCGACCGATGTGGTCGCGATCGACCTGCACGACAGCAAGCTCGACATGGCGAAAAAGCTGGGTGCAACCTATACCGTCAATGCGCGCGACCCGGACGCGATTGCCAAGGTCAAGGAAGCGACCAAAGGCGGCGTTGATTTCGCCTTCGAGATGGCGGGCGTCACGCAGGCGATGGAGCTGTCGTACCGCATTACGCGCCGCGGCGGCACCACGGTCACGGCCAGCCTGCCGCACCCGCAGCACAACTGGGCGCTGCAGCAGGTCAGCCTGGTGGCGGAGGAGCGCACCGTCAAGGGCAGCTACATCGGTTCCTGCGTGCCGGCACGCGACGTGCCGCGCTATATCAACCTCTACCTTGCGGGCAAGCTCCCCATCGACAAGCTGATGGGCGAGCGCATGAAGCTCGACGACATCAACCGCGGCTTCGACCGCCTCGATGCCGGCGAGAGCATGCGCGACCTCGTGGTGTTCTGAATCCCGCACCCAGTCCCGGCGCAGGAGGGGACTGGGTGGCCTTGCGGGTTCATCGATTTTTTCAGTGACTCTCTTGCTGGGGCTCGATATGGGGCTTCGGCTTGCCCTGCGCGTCGGACAGGCGATATTTGGTGCGCCGGTCGCCCATCAGGTCGCGCAGGTCGCGGATACTCATCTGCGTCACCTCGTGCATGCGGATCAGCAGTGACGCGCCGACCGGTAGCGTGCGGTGCCGGATCTTGCTGATGACCGGCGGCGCAACTTCAAGCGCGCGCGACAGCGCCGCGTCGTTCTTGAGCTTCATCTTTTCGCGCAGCGTATCCAGCAAGTGGTTGGGGTTGTAGGTCTCTTGCGATGACAGTGCATGCGGCTGCTGTTGTTTCGCATGCCCGTGGTGCTGATGGTGTTCCATGGGAAGTCTCCTGTGATGTCACTGCGTGCGCAGGATTGCGCAAGCTTGAGTAATCGACATGACATCCTTGGGATGGAACAAGTTCCCCTTCAACATCGCTGATACGCATTTATTCTCGCGCGCGCAAAAAAAAGCGACGGCAGTGCCGTCGCTGTGCGAAGGAAGGGGAACCTTACCAATAGCCGAATCTCAATGCAGGGTTGAGCGCCATGCTCATCTGCGGCGACAGCATGGGCGCAAACGGATCGAGCGAGCCCATGCCCATGGCCGTGCCTTGCGGTGCCATGGAGGTCATGGGCAGTTCGCGGTAGGCCTGTGCTAGGGCCTGCATCGCGGGCCCATTCATCAGGCTGCCGATGTGCGCGCCCAATTGCGAGCCGAATTGCGAGCTCAATTGCGAACTCAATTGAGAGCCCAATGGCGCGCCGATACCGGACCCCATGCTCATCATGCCCATGCCGGCGCCTGAGCCCGATCCAGGGCCTGCCATGGAGCCGAGCAGCCCGCCGACGGCGCCCGATCCGGTGCCGGCTCCGGTACCCATGCCAGTGCCCATTCCGGTACCCATGCCGGTACCAGCCATCGCCGGCTGTCCCGCGCTCATGCCGACCGCGGGCGCGATGCCGACGGCGCGCGGCGCATCGGGCAGGCCGAAGCCGGTGCGGCGCGCGTCGCCCAGCATCACCGGCTGGCAGGACATCTTGATGATCTGGAACAGGCGCTCGACGCGTTCGGCGCTGCGCATGCGCAATGCCGTGCGGAAGTCCGGGTGATGCGCGAGCACCAGCGCTGCCAGCCCGGTGACATGCGGCGCTGCCATCGAGGTGCCATCCCAGGCGGCGAAGTTATTGTCGGGCACGGACGAGGTGATCGCGACACCGGGCGCACAGACGGCGATCTCGGGGCCGTAGCAGCTGAAGCGGGCGGCAAAGAAGCCGTTCACATCGATCTGCGGGGTGAGGGTCTGCGTGTGATAGCTGTCGCCCGGGAATTCATTGATGCGGCCGATGGCGGACACGGTCAGCACGTTCGGCGACGAGCCCGGATATTGCACCGGTCCGCCCGAATTGCCAGCGGCGACGATGCAGGCGATGCCGGCGTGCTTGGCGCGCAGGATCTGTTGCTCCAGAGCTTCGGAAGGCTCGGCACCGCCGAGGCTGAGGTTGACGACATCGACCTGTTTCTCGATGCAGTATTCGAGCGCTTCGATCAGCTGGCTCACCTGGCCGCCCGGGAACAGCTTGCACGCGTGGATCTCGGCATCGGGTGCAAAGCCGCGTATGCCCGTCGATGAATCCAGGCCGGCGATCACGCCGGTGCAGTGCGAGCCGTGCGAGATGCTGTCCACGGTCCAGGTCGTGGTGTCTTTGGCCTTGTTGACGATGTCATAGCCGTGGCTGACCTGCGTCAGGTCCGCATGCGAGGTTGCGCAGCCGGAGTCGATGACGGCGACGCGCACGCCTTGTCCGCGGTAGGTCGGCGGCAATTGGTCTACCCGCATAGCGCGCTGGCCCCAGGTCAGCAATTGCTGACGTGGGAAATTCTTCAGGGTCGGCCATTCCGACAGCGGGCGCAGCGCGATGGTGTTGAGTTCATCGCCGCTGACATCGGGCTGCTGCTGGCAGAAGCTCCAGTAGTCGGAACGCGGTTTGACGTACAACTGGCGCAGGCTGGATGCGCTCTCGCCATACAGCACCAGCTTCACGCGGCCATTGGCATCGCTGACCCCCTGAGCGGGCAGCAGGCTGCCGAACAGATAGACCTCGGCACCAGCGATGGGCTTGCCACCTTCGCCGGTCACCTGGAATTCGGCGGTGAAGGAGGCGCCGCTCACGGGCAGGTTGCAGCTCACCATGGCCGGTTGCGCATAGTTGGCATCGAGCAGTTGCAGCGACTGGTCGCGTTCGACAATCAGCTGGCCCTGTCCCTGCAAGGCCAGCGCACTGGCCTTTTCGTCGTTCATCAGCGCGACCAGCACGCCGCCTTCCTGCATGCTGGTGCCGAGCGCGCCGACGGCCTGCTTCGGTGCGATCTTGTCGATCACGTCGATGTCGGGAGCGTCACGCAATGCCTGCTCGACGACGGAGAAATTCAGTGGCGCCAGGCCCATCATCTGCAGCGCGCCGTGACGGCGCGGCGCGACCAGAAATTGGCTCTTGCGCTGCCGGACATTGCGCTGGCGCGAGGCGCTGCTGTCGCGGACGGCAGGCGTGTCGGGCGTAGGCGAAGCCGAGCCTGAAGGCGACGGCGTGCCCTGTGTTTCGGGTTTGGTTGCCATGGAAGTCCTTTGCTGGAATGCGTTCGGATGACGCTGTCAGGTCGGCGTATCGCCGAACATCGACAACGGCTGGTCGGGTTCGATCTTCATGTCGCCACTGGCGGCGAAGCGCTGCGACAACAGTGCTGCGGTCGCATTCGTCATCTCGTACACCGCGGTGTGCGGCGCACCCTGCGGGCCGATGGTGTGCAGCAGCTGCAGGTCGGGCATGCGCGCGGCCTCGGCGACGAATGCGGACAGCCGGGCGCTGTCACCGCTGCTGACGAGGTAGCGCCCGCGGCCGGGGCCTCCCTGGATGATGGGCATCGTGAGGTCCTTGTTGTCGAAGGTGCGGCGCCGGCCGGCATGACGAATGAAAATCAGGATCGACCGGCACCGCATGCATGGCGTTCACGCAGGGTACGGCGACTCGCCGCACCCTGGCCAATCAGTGCAGTGTCGGCTGTGCCTGCGGGTAGCCCTGCTGTCCCTGCGCGCCGTAGCCCTGGCCATAGGCCTGTGCGTAAGGCTGCTGCTGTTGCTGCTGCGAGGCCGCCTGCTGCTGCGCCCAGGCCTGCTGCATCGGGTCGGCCTGGAAGGGCAGCATGCGGCCGAAATGGCTCGCGATACCGCCGAGCTGGCTGCCCAGTCCGGACTGTCCGAACATGCCGCCGATTGCGCCACCCAGCGGCTGGCCGATCTGGCCGATCAGATTGCCGAAGAAGCCCTGTGGCGACATCTGTTGCTGCTGTTGCTGTTGGATCTGTTGCTGAAGCTGTTGCTGGACCTGTTGCAGTTGCTGCTGCAGCTGCTGAATCTGCTGCAATTGCTGCAGCGGGTTCTGCTGGCTTTGCTGGCCTTGCTGGCCATACGCCTGCTGCATGGGATCAGCCGAGAAGGGCAGCATGCGACCAAACTGGCTGGCGATATTACCGATCTGTCCGCCCAGGCCTGATTGCCCCCAGATGCCGCCGATTGCGCTGCCCACAGGTTGTCCGAGCTGGCCGATCAGGTTGCCGATCAAGCCCTGCGGTGCAAGCTGTTGCCCTTGCTGCTGCTGCAGTTGTTGAAGCTGTTGCTGCTGTTGGAGCTGTTGTTGCAGCTGTTGCTGTGCGAGCTGCTGTGCATAGGCCTGCTGCACCGGATCGGCAGAGAAGGGCAGGATGCTGCCACCGATGCCGCCGGCGAGCTGGCCGATCTGGCTGCCCAGTCCCGGGTTACCGAAGATGCCACCGATACCACGGCCGATCAGCCCGCCGACCGGCCCGCCCAGCAGGCTGCCGAAAATGCCCTGCGGCGCGAGCTGTTGCGGCGACATTTGTTGTCCGCCTTGCTGTGCACCTTGCTGCATGCCATAGCCACCCCATGGAGAAATGCCATTCATGTCTGCTCCTGTCTGTTCAAAGGGAGCGGCTATGTTTGTCGCGGCGGCGGTGGAATGCAAATCGAACTGAGGCGCGCTTGCGTGTCCTCAAGCGCATGGATGTACAGACACAAGCGGGCAGATGCGCAGCAAACAAAAAACCGTGCAGGCCTTTCGGCACTGCACGGTTTTCTGTTTGAGGCTGTCCGTTAAAGGACGGGTGGCTTACTTCACCATCAGCGTGAACGGATGCACATAGGCTTGCAGGGTAACCAGCACGCCGACCAGCGCAGCCAGCGCGATCGAGTGGAAGAACACGTAGCGCAGGATCTCGCCTTCGTGGCCGTACCACTTGGTGGCAGTCGATGCGACGACGATCGATTGTGCGTCCACCATCTTGCCCATCACGCCGCCCGACGAGTTGGCTGCAGCCATCAGCACCGGCTCCAGTCCCAGTTGTTCCGCCGAAGTCTTTTGCAGGCCGCCGAACAGCACGTTGGAAGCCGTGTCCGAACCCGTCAGCGCGACGCCGAGCCAGCCGAGCAGGGTACCGAAGAACGGATAGAACATGCCGGTGTTCGCGAAGGCCAGGCCCAGCGTGGAATCGACGCCCGAGTAGCGGGTCGAGTAGCCCAGTGCCAGCATCGCGGCGATAGTCAGCAGCGAGTACTTCAGCAGCTTCAGGGTGTCCCAGTAGACGCGAACCATCTCGGTGAAGCGGTAGCCCATCAGGAAGGCCGAGGCCACCGATGCAATGAAGATGCCGGTACCGGTGGCGGACAGCCAGTTGAGCTTGAAGATGGCTTCTTCGATCTTCGGCACGGCTGCGACCGGCGGCATCTTCTGCACGATATTGTGCAGGTGGGCCCATTCGATCTTGATCAGCGAGATACCGTCGAGGGCTTTCTTCCACTCGGGGATGCCCCACAGCAGGACCACCACCGACAGGATCAGCCAGGGGGTCCACGCATTCATGACTTCCTTGCGCGAGTAGCCGTGGCCGCCACCATTGGAGGCGCCTTCCTGGCCGCCGCCTTCGAAGTTGCCGGCCGCCGAGGTCCACAGCTCTTTCGGCTTCCAGACCTTCAGGAACAAGGTCAGGCAGACCATCGAGGACACGGCAGCGCCGACGTCGACCAGCCATGGGCCGTGGAAGTTCGAGATCAGATATTGCGGGATCGCGAACGCGGCGCCAGCGACGAGAATGGCCGGCCAGATCGCGAGCATGCCGCGGAAGCCGCAGAAAGCCCAGATCAGCCAGAACGGCACCAGCAGCGAGAATACCGGCAGCTGGCGACCGACCATGCCCGACAGCTCCAGCATGTCGAGGCCGGTGACGCCGGCCAGCGCGATGATCGGGGTGCCGAGTGCGCCGTAAGCGACCGGTGCGGTGTTGGCGATCAGCGAGAGACCGGATGCTGCCAGCGGCGCGAAGCCGAGGCCGATCAGCATGGCGCCCGTGACGGCCACCGGGGTGCCGAAACCGCCCGCGCCTTCAAAGAAGGCGCCGAACGAGAACGCGATCAGCAGCAGCTGCAGGCGACGGTCGCCGCTGATGCCGGCGATGCTCTCGCGCAGGACCTTGAACTGGCCTTTGCGCTCGGTCAGCTGGTAAAGGAAGATCACGTTGAGGATGATCCAGCCGATCGGGAACAGGCCGTAGCAGGCGCCGTAAGCCGCAGCGGAGAGGGCGACATCGCCCGGCATCGTGAAGCCGAACACGGCGACGACCAGCGCGGAGACCAGGCCCATGAGCGCAGCGATGTGCGCCTTGATGTGGAAGAAGGCCAGTGCGGCCAGCATGACCACGACTGGTATGGCTGCGGCCAGGGTGGACAGCCAGACGTTGTTAAATGGGTCATAGACTTGTGACCACATGATGAATCTCCCCGTCTCTTTTATGGGTTATGAAACAAAGCTGCCCATCATATTGAAGGGCAGAAACCTTGTCCATGCGTTTCCCTGCGCTAGTGCAGCCGCCTATTGAAAACTTTTGGGCCGCCTTTTGAAAATTTTTTGTTTGTAAATTCGCATGGAAGGCGAGCCGGGGCACAGGCGCTCAGACAGGGCAGCGCCGTGGTGGTTGCCGCGAGCTCAGCGCTGCGCGCTGATGACGTCGCCGAAGATGCGCGGCGAGCCCGGCGGCAGGCAGCGGTAATAGGGGGGCATGCCTTCGAGCTGCCCACCCAGTTCCGCGGCGGCGCGCCAGGGCCAGCGCGGCTCGACGATGAAGGCACGGGCCAGCGCGATGATGTCGGCGCTGCCTGACTGCAGGATGTCCTCGGCCTGTTGGGGCTCGGTGATCAGGCCAACGGTCATCACCGGAATGCCGACCGCCTTTTTGACCTGGGCTGCGAAAGCCACCTGGTAACCGGGGCCGATCACGATCTTCTGGTCCGGCGATACACCGCCGGAAGAGACGTCGATGAAGTCCGCGCCAAGCGCTTCGAGCCGCTTCGCCAGCGTCAGGCTCTGTTCGACATCCCAGCCGCCGTCGACCCAGTCGGTGGCCGACAGGCGTGCGCCCAATGCGACTGACGGCACGACCTCGCGCACGGCGGCGAACACTTCCAGTGGCAGCCGCATGCGGTTCTCGAGCGAGCCGCCGTATTCATCGTCGCGCTGGTTCGCCAGCGGCGACAGGAACTGATGCAGCAGGTAGCCGTGCGCGATATGGATCTCGATGGCGTCGATGCCCAGCCGCGCGGCGCGCTGCGCGGCGCTGATGAAGTCGCGCTTCACACGGGCGATATCGTCCTTGCTCATCGCCAGCGGCGCTTCTTCATCCGGCTTGTGCGGCAGGGCCGAAGGCGCAATCGTTGGCCAGCCGCCTTCATTCGACGGAATCAGCGCGCCGCCTTCCCACGGACGGTGGCTCGAGCCCTTGCGGCCGGCGTGGCCCAGCTGGATCGCCAGCTTGACCGGCGACGTGGCGCGGATCATCGCGACGATGTCGCCCAGCGCCTGCTCATTTTCGTCATTCCACAGACCCAGGCAGCCGCGCGTAATGCGTCCTTCCGGGCTGACGGCGGTCGCCTCGATGCATAGCAGGCCAGCGCCGGACAGCGCCAGTGTCGACAGGTGCGCCCGATGCCAGTCATTGGCATTACCGTCGACGGCCGAGTACTGGCACATCGGCGACACCATGATGCGATTGGGTAGCGATACCGGGCCGATCCTGGCCGGTGTGAACAGCAGCGGGGAATTCATGGGCGGGCACGGGCCTCTGGCGGGCCCTGTCGGGTCAACAAACCGCCAATGTAGTGCGGCAATCGTCTGCAGGCAAGTCTGCCGGGGCAGACTTGGGAAATTCACCAGCTGGCCAGCGCCGGCCAGCCTTGTCTTTGTTTTCAGATAGTAAAGCCGGCGTCAGGCCTGTCGCGCGCGCTTGCCCTCGAGCCGGTGCAGGCTGGCGGCCGGACGGCGGGCATCATCGGCGGCGGAAGCCACAAGCTCGCTGTCGCCGCAGCCGGGGCTGCTGGCTTCATCCAGTCCCGGCTGTTCGCAGCCGCCATCGCTGCCTGCGGCAGCAGGCTGTTTCAGCATCAGGTGGTCCTTTTCCTGCTGCTCGGCGACGTAAGACAGGTAGCGCATGCAGGACACGCGCAGAAAGGATGACAGGTTGTCGACGCCACCTCGACGTTCGACAATCTCGTCATAGAGCTTGCCGATCAGCTGGTTGGTCGTCATCTGGTCCTTGGCGGCGATACGCGCCAGGATGTCCCAGCACAGGTTCTCGAGCCTGATGCTGGTGACGACGCCATGGATGCGCATCGAGCGCGTGCGCTGCTCGTAATGGATGGGATCGGCGCTGGTATAGATGTCGCACATGGGCATTCCCCCTTGGCAGGCTGCGCTGGCAGCCTGTGTTTGTTCCGCCGGAAGCGGGAGCCCGGCACGCGCGCCGACATCGCTGCCGCCGCGCGTGCACGGACGAGCTCACTTCACCGTCTGCAGGTACTCGATGATGGCCTTGCGCACCGAACCGTCGGCTTGCTGGTACATCATGTAGGTGCCCTTGGCGACGTTCTGCGGTTGCTCAAGCCACTTGTCGAGCAGCTCGGGCGTCCACTTCTGTCCGGCCAGTGCGCCCTTGAACTCGTTCGAGTAAGGGAAACCTTCCTGCTTGCCGGCTTCGCGGCCGACCACGCCCGACAGGTTGGGACCCATGCCCATCGGCGCATCCTTCTGGATCGCATGGCAGGCCATGCAGTTCTGCTGGTACAGCTTCTCGCCCGACTCGGCATGGGCAGTCACGGAAGCCGTGCCCAGCGCAAAGGCGGCGGCCAGCATGACAGCAGCTGTTTTCGCTGTGCAGTGGATGGTCATGGTCAGATCTCCCGCGTGCGCAGGCCGCGCTCGATGAACTCGGCCTGGCGGATCGCCAGCGCGACGATGGTCAGGGTCGGGTTCTCGGCGGCGCCGGTGGTGAATTGCGAGCCATCGGACACGAACAGGTTCTTGATGTCGTGTGTCTGGCCCCACTTGTTGACGACGCCGTCCCGAGCATTCGCGCTCATGCGGTTGGTACCGAGGTTGTGCGTGGACGGATACGGCGGCGTATTGATCACGCGCTTGGCGCCGATCGATTCATACAGCGCGCCGCCCTGCTTGAAGCCGTGGTTGCGCATTGCGATATCGTTCGGGTGATCGCTGAAATGCACGTTCGGGATGGGCAGGCCGAACTGGTCCTTTTCGGTCGCATGCAGCGTGATGCGGTTGGATTCCTGTGGCATGTCTTCGCCGACCAGCCACATGCCGGCCATGTTGTCGTAGGCGTCCATCGCGGTCGAGAAGTCGCGACCCCAGTCGCCCGGGTTCAGGAACGCGGCCATGAATGGCACGCCCAGCGACAGCGTTTCCATTTCATAGCCTCCGACGAAGCCGCGGCTCGGGTCATGGCGCGATTCATCCTTGACGATGCCGGCCATCGTGGTGCCGCGGAACATGTGCACCGGGTTCTCGAAGATGCCGTAGACAGAGGCTGTCATGTGGCGCATGTAGTTCTTGCCGACCTGGCCCGATGAGTTCGCGAGGCCGTTGGCAAACATCGACGATGCCGAGTTCAGCAGCAGGCGCGGCGATTCGATCGAGTTGCCGGCCACGCAGACCACCTTCGCTTTCTGGAAATAGCGGTTGCCTTTCGAGTCAGCGTACAGCACGCCGGTGGCTCGGCCTTGTGCGTCGTGCTCGATCTTCAGCGCCTGCGCATCGGAGCGCACTTCCATGTGGCCGGTCGCTTCGCCCTTCGGGATCTCGGTGTACAGCGTCGACCATTTCGCGCCGGACTTGCAGCCCTGGAAGCAGAAGCCGATCTGCTGGCACGAGCCGCGGCCATCGCGCGGCTTGGAGTTGATCGACATGTTCCCGGTATGGAAGTGCTTGTAGCCCATCTTCTTCGCACCGGCAGCAAGGACCTTGTAGTTGTTGTTACCGGGCAGGCGAGGGATGCCGTTGGTACCGGTGGTGCCCATCTTGTCTTCGGCACGCGCGTAGTAGGGCTCGAGTTCTTCATACGAGATCGGCCAGTCGAGCAGGTTGGCGCCCTTGACGTCACCATAGATCGAGCGCGCGGAGAATTCGTGCGGCTGGAAGCGCAGCGATGCGCCAGCCCAGTGCACGGTCGAGCCGCCGACGGCCTTCACGATCCATGCGGGCAGGTTCGGGAAATCGTTCGACACGCGCCAGGTGCCGGAGGTGGTGCGTTTGTCCAGCCATGAGATCTTGCTGAACATTGGCCATTCATCGTTTTCGAAGTCCTGTATCTCGTGGCGCTTGCCAGCTTCGAGGATGACGACGTCGATGCCTTTCTGTGCGAGTTCATTGCCCAGCGTGCCACCACCTGCGCCCGAGCCGATGATGACCACTACCTCATCCTTGAGGTCGAATTTCTTTGCCATGGATGTCTCCTGAATTCTTGTTCTTGACGGGTCGCGTGCCGCTTATGCGTTCGGCGCGTCGCCCATCCAGTTCTGGTCGTTGAAGCCGCGGTTGATGTAACCGCCTTGCTGCGCCGACGGGCCCTGATAACCGAGCTTGGCCCAGACGGCCGGCTGGTTGTACAGACTGACGACGAGGTCGCCGCGGATTTTCAGGAAGAACGGATCTTTGGCATCGGCCATTGCCTTGAGCACCTGCACGCGGTCGCTCTCTGCAGCGACGGCGGCATAGGCCTTGCCGAAACGCGAGTTCGCATCGGCATCGGCTTTGGCGATGCCGTCGAGGATGAGTTTTTTCAGCGCTGCATCGGACTTGGCCTGCTCGCCATACACGCCGACAGCGTTTTCGTAGAGATTGTCCTCGAAGCGGTCATGCGGAAAGATGTCGCGCGCGATCTTGACCAGGGTCTTGAACGCTGCACTGCCTAGCGCCTCTTCGGCAAGGGCCGCATTCGGCGTGAACAACATGGGCAGGCCGCCGGTGGCTGCGGCGGCGGAACCGGCGGAAGCAATTTTGAAAAATTGCCGGCGCTTGGGCTGGTGGGGTGTGGACATCGTTGTCTCCTCTGCTTTTCTGGTCGTGGCTGCGACGCCGCGATGCTCAGGCCGGCGTGCAGTGCTGCTTTCCTTCCTTTTTCCTGCGCTTGCTGATGGCCTGCATGCGCCGGGTCCGGATCTTCGTCCGGTACCGCGAGCCCGGGCAGGCCGGTACTGAAGGCGTAACGATTATTTCCTGTGGAATCGCGCTTCGGGTAGTAATGCACTACTACGAGAGGGGAAATTTTCCGAGGGCGCGTGGCGCTGATGGTGCGACGCAAAAGCCGCGTATTCCCATTGGCACAAGCGGTCGCAAGCGGCGGGAAAACGGGCACGACAAGGTGCTGGCGATTGCATTGCAGCAGGCCGGACGTGAAAAAAAATTATCAGTCGTCGGATCGGAAAAGTCCGTCTGGGCAAGCAGGCAAGGCAGCCTCAGCCCGCTGGAAATCTCAGGCAAGGCTGGCGCAAACCGAAGGCAAGGGTCGGGAAAATCCGGTGCAGGGAGCTGCAAAAAAAAGCTCTCCCGGTGGGAGAGCGCAAACCTAAAAGGGGATTTAGGCAAGTTCGAGGAGACTGCAGCAAGTCCCTCGCGTGCAGGTTACGGCAGCTTGCCAGTCGTTATTTGAGCTTGCTCAAGAGTTGCGACGATTTGCGCAAACCGGGTGGGAACGATTGAGGGCGCACAAGGGTCGCCGGATGGGTGCTGCACCTGCTTTCATGCCGTCTTCAGGTGGCCTCGGGCGCACAGGCATGACAGGCAGCACAGGAAGTACAGGCAGCGCTTTTTACTTGTCGTCGGGCGTGTCGGCGTGTGCCGGTGCGTGGTGCAACAGGTGGCCGAGCTTGCTGGCCTTGGTCGCGAGGTAGTGCGCGTTGTGATCGGTCGAGGTGGTGACGTGCGCGACGCGCTCGGCGCCGATGTCGAGCTTCTTCATTGCATCGATCTTGCGCGGGTTGTTCGTCATCAGCTTCAGCGCGCTGATGTTGAAGTGTCGCAGCATGGGCTCGACGATCGCGTAATCACGCAGGTCGGCATCGAAGCCGAGCTGGTGATTGGCCTCGACCGTATCGGCGCCGGCTTCCTGCAGCCCGTACGCGCGGATCTTGTTCACCAGTCCTATGCCGCGTCCTTCCTGACGCAGGTAAAGCAGGATGCCGCGGCCTTCGTGCGCGATACGCTTGATCGCATTCTCGAGCTGGGCGCCGCAGTCGCAGCGCTGGCTGAACAGCGTGTCGCCGGTCAGGCATTCGGAATGCAGGCGCGCCAGCACCGGTTGTCCGTCGCCGACCTCGCCCAGCACCAGCGCCAGGTGTTCCTTGCCCGTGCCCGCCTCGATGAAGGCGTGCAGCTGGAACGTGGCCCACGGCGTCGGCAGCGCGCAGCTGGCGGCGTACGTCAGCAGGGGCGACGGGTTGGCGTTGGACGGTTCAGGGTGTGACATGGCGCAAGCGGGCGAACGGGGTTTGCGATGGCTAAAAACAAGAATGCGGCGTCGCGATACCTCGCGCCCGCCGCATTCCGGTGGTCAGGCTGAATTATGCCGCAATCAGCGCATCCATGGCGGTACGGCCGTTGGCCAGTGCCGCATTGACCGCTTCATCGCCCATGGCCAGGCCTTCGGCGCTGACGAAGCTGACATCGGTAATGCCGAGGAAGCCCAGCACGCCGCGCAGGTAGGTTTCCTGGAAGTCCAACGCCTGCGCCGGGCCGCTGCTGTAAACGCCGGCACGCGATGTGAAGATCACAAATTTCTTGCCGTGCACGAGGCCGACCGGGCCGGTCTCGGTGTACTTGAAGGTGACGCCGGCACGGGCCACGTGATCGATCCAGGACTTCAGCGTGGAGCTGACCGAGAAGTTGTACATCGGCGCGCCGACGACCACGACGTCGGCGGCCAGCAGTTCGGCCACGACTTCATCGGAGGTCTTGATCAGCTGCTTCTGCTCTTCGCTGCGCTGCTCGGGCGGCGTGAAATACGCGCCGACCATGGCTTCCGACAGGTGCGGCAGCGGGTTGGCGGCGAGGTCGCGCGTGACGACGTTTGCGCCCGGATGGGCTGCCTTGAGTTTCTCGATGAATTCGCCGCTCAGCTGACGGGAGATGGAGCCGGTGCTGCGCACGCTGCTGTTGAGATAGAGGATGGTCGTCATGGTGTTTTCCTTGGCTGTGGTGATCGGGGTTGTGTACGGGTCTTGCGGGTCCGGGGTACGGGCTTTTCGTGTTCGCGTCAGGGCAGGTCGAACAGCAGGAATTCGGCTGCTTCGCCCTTGCTGATGTTGATCATGGCTTCGCCTTCGAGCTTGACGGCGTCGCCCGTGTGCAGCTGCGTGCCATTGACCTCGAGTGCGCCGCGGATCAGGTGCACATACGCGCGGCGGCCGCTTGCCAGGGCATGGCTGACGGATTCGTCGCCATTGAGCAGCGACGCATACATCCGCGCATCCTGGTGGATCGACACCGAGCCTTCGGCACCGTCCGGCGACGCCACCAGCCGCAGCCGGCCGCGCTTGGATTCGGTGTCGAAATGCTTCTCTTCATAGCCGGGCGGGATGCCTTGCACCGACGGCTCGATCCAGATTTGCAGGAAGTGCACCTGCTGGCTGGGCGAATTGTTGAACTCGCTGTGCATCACGCCGGTGCCGGCGCTCATGCGCTGCACGTCGCCATAGCGCAGCACCGAGCCGTTGCCCATGCTGTCCTTGTGCGCGAGCTCGCCTTCGAGCACGTAGGAAATGATCTCCATGTCGCGATGGCCGTGCGTGCCGAAGCCGCGCGCCGGCTGTACGCGGTCGTCATTGATCACCAGCAGCGGCCCGAAGCCGGTGTGGCGCGGGTCGTAGTAGCTGCCGAAAGAAAAGCTGTGGCGCGAATCCAGCCAGCCGAAGTTGGCGATGCCGCGGTCGTCTGCTTTGCGAATCTCGATCATGGTGGCTCCTGACATGCAAAAATTTCGAACCGTTTTGGACCGAATCCGGCATCCGGCAGGTCCGAGAAAACCCGAGCAATTTCATCGGGATTTGGTCGAGCACGCAGTATCCGCGTTTGTGTCGGGAAACAAAAGCGGAAAATTTCCCGGACTATCATCGAAATTTTCGAATATGGGGCACACATGCTGAAGCTGAGCCTGGACGCGTTGCAGGTGGTCGATGCGATCGACCGCGGCGGCTCCTTCGCTGCTGCCGCGAAGGAGCTGTTCCGGGTGCCGTCGACGATCTCCTATGCCGTCGCCAAACTGGAAGAAGACCTTGGCATCCAAGTCTTCGAGCGCGCCGGCCCGCGCGTGACGCTGACCGAGGCTGGTCGAACCTTGCTGAATGAAGGGCGGCACCTGCTGCTGGCGGCGCGCGACCTCGAGCACAAGCTGCGGCGGGTGGCCAGCGGCTGGGAGGCCGAATTTTCGATAGGGCTCGATGTGCTGTTCCCGGCGCTGCTGCTGGCCGATGACATCCGTGACTTTTACCGCGCCACCGACAGTACGCGCCTGCGACTGTCGTACGAAGCCTTGTCCGGCACCTGGGAAGCCTTGCTCGACAGGCGCGTGGATCTGGTGATCGGCGCGGCCGGCGAAGGCCCGCCTGGCGGCGGCTACAGCACCGTGCCCCTGGGCTCGCTGGATTTCGTGTTCGTGGCCGCGCCCTCGCATCCACTGGCGACCCTTGATCGTCCGCTGCGCAAGGAAGACCTGATCGCGCAGCGCATGGTGTCGGTATCGGACTCCGCGCGGCGCTTGCCGCCGCGCACCGTAGGCTTGCTGATGGGACAGGACACGCTGACCGTGCAGGCCATGGTCGACAAGTTCAATTTCCAGCTGGCGGGCCTCGGCGCGGGCTACCTGCCGGCTTCATGGGTGCGGCCCGCGATCGAGGCAGGCAGGCTGGTCGAAAAGGAGGTCGAGGAAACGCGGCTGCCCGAAAACTTCTGCATCGCGTGGCGCACCGGAGAGCGTGGGGCGGCGCTGGACTGGTGGGTGGAGCGCCTGCGGGATGGCCTGATCATGGACAGGCTCGCGCAACTGGCCTGGAACAGCGCCGGCTGGGTCGCGCCGAGACCGTCAGCCTAGTCCGTCAAGCCAGATCGCCAAGCTGGTTCGCTGCCCACGTGGCTGAGGCGGCATGGGCATGGGTGTCGGCCGCCTTGCCATGCCTGAGCACATAGCCCTGTCCATACGCGCTGGTCAGCGTGTAGTGGCACCGCGTCAATGCCTCGATCTTGAAGCGCAGCTGGAACATGGTCACGCGCACATTGCTGCCTTCGACAGATCGGCCGGCCAGCTTGAACAGCAATTGGATCTCGTCGAGTGGAATCACGCTGCCAAAGCGCGCAAGGAAGAGTTCGGCCACGGCCACTTCGGATGGCGTCAGCAGGATAGCCTGGTCGCCATGGTACAAGCGGCGCGACTCCAGCCTCAAGCTCGGTCGCGCGTCGACCGGCGTGGTGACCAGATGCTGCCGCCGCTTGAGCGCAATGAACACGCGGCGCACGAGGTCGTGCATCGCGTCTGGCCCTATCACCCAGTCGGTGACGATGGCGGGCATCTCCATCAATTGCGCCGTCGGCAGTTCCCGGTCGAACACCAGAATCACGGGTGCTGCAGCAACGCGTTTGCGCTCGCCGTCTTGTCCTTCCTGTCGTCGATGGCTGCGAGAGGCGCGATCGCGCGGGCCCTCATTGCGAGAGTCTCTCGCGATCGCATCATAATCGCGGCTGGCAATCGACCAGAGTTCATCGACGAATGCGGCGTCATGCGCTTCCAGCAGCATGACAGTGGCATGCGGTGTCGTGCTCTCGAGACAGGTGGCGTTGAACGGGTGCAGCAGCTTTTCGATCTGCCACTGCAGGGGTACATGGGGCGTGAACTGGCGCGGGAAGGCCGAGTCGGCGCGTGCGATTTCGGCAGCCACGCGAGCCAGCAACTGGTCGCCCATGACCCTGAGGCAGACCTTCATGAGCTGACAGCCGTGCGAAGTTCCTGTGCTTCCTTGATGGTTTCCCACAGCCCGGCTTGCAGCAGGCGCGACCGCTCCTGCGACGCATAGAGGCGGATTTCGACGGAGGT
This sequence comes from uncultured Bifidobacterium sp., assembly GCA_964634245.1. Lineage (GTDB taxonomy): Bacteria > Pseudomonadota > Gammaproteobacteria > Burkholderiales > Burkholderiaceae_D > Pernthalerella. Next base: position 381,943 of record CAZWIE010000005.1, on the reverse strand, counting down.
ACTCCATTCGCTGTCACCTGCCAGCGCGAGCCGGCGCGCGTCAAGGTCTTCGCGCACCATACGTTCTGGTAGCCAGGCAATGCCGAGGCCGACACAGGCCAGCGATTGCAGGATGCGCGGATGCGGACTTTGTGCGACGACGTTGAAATACGGGTCGCTGGGGCGGAAGCGGATCAGGCTGTTGCACAAACGCCCGAAGAAGGTCTCGGGCGGGTAGGACAGCAGCGGCAGGTTGCGCATCCTCGCTTCGGACAGCAGATAGATCGCTTCGCCATCTTCATTGGCCTTGCACACCGGGACCACACGGTCGGTGCCGAGAATGATGGATGGCGTGGCCCGCTCATCGACCGCGATCGGCAACACGGGTGTGTGATAGACCATCAGCAGGTCGCAACGGCTGCCGGACAAGGCGACCAGACCTTCATAGGTTTCACCGGCCAGCACCTCGAACTTGAGGCCGCTGATGCGGTGGTTGATGTGATCGATCCATTGCGGCAGGAAGTGCTGGGTCAGCGAGTAGGCGACGAAGAGCTTGACACCAGAGAACGCCTTGCTGCGATGGCCAAGTGCGACGCGGGTGTCATGCAACTGCCTCACCATCTCTCGCGCCGCATCGCGGAACAGGTGGCCTGCCATCGTCAGCCTCGGCGGCACGGTGTCGCGGTCCACCAGAGGTATGCCTATCCATTCTTCCAGCGAACGAATGCGCCGGCTGAATGCGGATTGCGTGACATTCCTTGCTTGCGCTGCCCGCGTGAAGCTGGACAGGTCCGAGAGCACAAGGAAGTCTTCCAGCCATTCGATGTCCATGTTGTCTCCTTCGCGACCTGCCGGCATCGCTTTTCTCTACGCAAATTTTAATTATTAAATATTTAACTTTCTTGATTCCAGACTCTATCCAAAAAGGTTCCTCTTCAAAAGGGTCATTCGAGCTGTCAATCGAAATTTCGGAGTACGGAAGCGTGTGACTGATCAGTCTTGTCGCGGCCGGGCAACAGATGTGATGAGCAGGCCAGCTTGGGCAGGGGACTGGCGCTGGCGCGCGCCGTGGGCAACTGCTGAGTCAGGGCGGGCGGTCGTAGTAGCGCATGAACACAGTGGCTGCCAGACGGCAAACGGCAGGTCTGCGGAAAAATGCATCCGCCTGGCATATCGGCCGGCGGGAAGATTTCCCGACGGGACAAATCCTCCCCGGCGCAAGCAGGCCGGAGGGCAATGCGACCCGAGGAAAGGTGACCTCAAGGAGAGGCGGCCTCAAGGAAAGCTGACCGCATGGGAAAGCGGCCTCCCGGGCAATAACGTTGGACGAAAAAAAACCGCCGGCAGGGCCGGCGGTTTCGGGTCAGGACGCTGGGTCCGGCACCATCGCTCAGTGAGCGTTGATGTCGTTGTCCTTGGTTTCTTTCACGAACAGGATACCGATGACGGCGGTGATCAGCGCGATGATGATCGGGTACCACAGGCCGTAATAGATATCGCCCTTGAACGCGACCAGCGCGAACGAGGTCGTCGGCAGCAGGCCACCGAACCAGCCGTTACCGATGTGGTAGGGCAGCGACATCGAGGTGTAGCGAATACGGGTCGGGAACATCTCGACCAGCATCGCTGCGATCGGGCCGTAAACCATGGTCACGTACAGGACCAGGATGAACAGCAGCAGCAGGACCATCGGCTTGTTGATCTGGGACGGATCAGCCTTGGCCGGGTAGCCGGCTTCCTTGATCATTTCCTTCAGCGCGTCGGTGAACTCCTTGTCCTTCGCGGATGCGTCTTCTTTCGACATGCCAGCGGAGCTGTACGAAGCCAGTTCCTTGTCGCCGATCTTGATGACGGCCGGCGTGCCTGCCGGTGCCGCGACGTTCTGGTAGTTGACCGAAGCCGCAGCCAGTTTCGCTTTCGCGATGTCGCACGACGAGGTGAACTTCTTGGTGCCGGTCGGGTTGAACTGGAACTGGCACTCTGCCGGATCAGCAATGACGGTGACCGGAGCCGAAGCCTGGGCTTTTTCCAGCGCCGGGTTCGCATAGTGGGTCAGGCCCTTGAAGATCGGGAAGAACGTGGCAGCAGCGATCAGGCAGCCCGCCATGATGATGTTCTTGCGGCCGATCTTGTCGGACAGTGCGCCGAACACGATGAAGAACGGCGTGCCGATCAGCAGCGAAGCAGCGATCAGGATGTTGGCGGTGGCGCCATCGACCTTCAGCGTCTGCGTCAGGAAGAACAGCGCATAGAACTGGCCGGTGTACCAGACCACGGCCTGGCCGGCGGTCAGGCCGACGAGGGCCAGGATCACCACCTTCAGGTTCTTCCACTGGCCGAAAGCTTCCGACAGCGGAGCCTTCGAGACCTTGCCTTCTTCCTTCATCTTCTGGAAGGCCGGCGATTCATTCATCGACAGACGGATCCAGACCGAGATACCGAGCAGGAAGACCGACACCAGGAACGGCACGCGCCAGCCCCAGTCAGCGAAGGCTTCTTCACCGATCGCGGTACGGGTCGCCAGGATGACCATCAGCGACAGGAACAGGCCCAGGGTCGCGGTGGTCTGGATCCAGGCGGTGAACGCGCCGCGCTTGTCGTCCGGTGCGTGCTCGGCCACGTAGGTGGCTGCGCCGCCGTACTCGCCGCCGAGCGCCAGGCCCTGAAGGATACGCAGCGAGATCAGGATCACCGGTGCAGCGATGCCAATGCTGTTGTAGTTGGGGAGCAGGCCGACGATGAAGGTCGACAGGCCCATGATCAGGATCGTCACCAGGAAGGTGTACTTGCGACCGACCATGTCACCGAGGCGGCCGAACACGATCGCGCCGAACGGACGCACCAGGAAGCCTGCGGCGAAGGCCAGCAGCGCGAAGATGAAGCCCGTGTTGGGATCCGTACCGGCGAAGAACTGTTTCGCGATGATCGCGGCCAGCGAGCCGTACAGATAGAAGTCGTACCACTCGAAAACGGTACCGAGCGAAGATGCGAAAATGACTTTCCGCTCTTCGGCAGTGATGCCAGCCGAAGCCTGGGCAGTTGCCATGATGTCTCCTTGGTTTTATAGGGATGATTCAAATTACTCAGCAGGCATTCACAAGTGGCTGCGACCGTGCAATACAGGGTGCGGCTGCTTGTGGGTGCCCGATGTGCAATTTGCCGGAGTGTAGGCAGCGAAACTTACGCGGTGCTTGCTGAACCTTACAGAAGCTTACGAACTCGATGTGCGCGCATTCGCTTGTTGCAGTGCCGAATAGAACGGTCGTACATACAACTATGCTATTCTCGAAAACTGCTTTTTCTGCTGCCTGATCGCCCACTGCCAGTTACCTGATTGCTGCAACGGCGCGTCGGGCGGGCGGCAGTTGCAAGGCTTACAAAAAAACAAAATCCGGAGACCCTCATGACCGATGCCGTCATCGTTTCGACCGCCCGTACCCCGCTCGCCAAGTCCTGGAAGGGCGGCTTCAACATGACGCATGGCGCGACCCTTGGCGGCGCGGCGCTGGCCGCCGCGATCTCGCGGGCCGGCATCGAGCCGGCGCAAGTGGAAGACGTGATGATGGGCTGCGCCAACCCCGAAGGCGCAACCGGCTGGAACATCGCGCGCCAGGTGGCGCTGCGCGGCGGCTGCCCCGTGACGACGGCCGGCATCACCATCAACCGTTTCTGCTCGTCGGGCCTGCAGACCATTGCCAGCGCAGCCCAGCGCATCATCGCCGGCGAAGGCGATATCTATGCGGCCGGCGGCGTCGAGTCCATCTCCTGCGTGCAGAACGAAATGAACATGCACATGTTCAAGGAAGACTGGCTGACCGAACATAAGCCCGAAATCTACTGGCCGATGCTGCAGACTGCGGAAAATGTCGCCAAGCGCTACAACATTGCGCGCGACCGCCAGGATCATTACGGCGTGCAGAGCCAGTTGCGCGCCGCTGCCGCGCGCGATGCCGGCAAGTTCGACGACGAGATCGTGCCCGTCACCACCCGCATGGCCGTGGCTGACAAGAACACCGGACAGATCGTCACCCGTGACGTGACGGTGTCGGCCGATGAAGGCATTCGTGCCGATACCACTTACGAAGGCGTGTCGCAGATCCGCACCGCCATGCCGGGCGGCGTGGTCGCCGCCGGCAATGCGAGCCAGTTCTCCGACGGCGCATCGGTAGCCATCGTGATGAGCGACAAGGCCGCCGCTGCCGCAGGCAAGCAGCCGCTGGGCCTGTACCGCGGCTTTGCAGTGGCCGGATGCGAGCCGGATGAAATGGGCATCGGTCCGGTGTTCGCGATCCCCAAGCTGCTGAAGCAGGCCGGCTTGAAGGTCGAAGACATCGGCCTGTGGGAACTCAATGAAGCTTTCGCCGTGCAGGTGCTGTACTGCGCCGACAAGCTCGGCATTCCGATGGATCGCCTCAATGTGAATGGCGGCGCAATTGCGCTCGGCCATCCTTACGGCACTTCCGGCGCGCGCCTGACCGGCCATGCGCTGATCGAGGGCAAGCGCCGCGGCGTCAAGTATGTGGTCGTCACCATGTGCATCGGCGGCGGCCAGGGCGCAGCCGGCCTGTTCGAAGTGCTCTGACAAGCTAACCAGGCAGCGCCGGCGCACTGCGCCGGCTGCTGCGCTGCGAGCACTTCGTCACCGACGCTCCCGCTCTCTTGCTTACGTCCTCGTTCCTCGTCGCCACGCAAGGCACATTCCCATGGCTTCGCTGATCCTGTCCCGGCGCGACCTCGATTTCCTGCTGCACGAGTGGCTGGATGCGAGTGCCTTGTGCGCACGCCCGCGCTTTGCCGACCACAGCCGCGAAACCTTCGATGCCGTGCTCGACCTGTGTGAGCAGCTCGCGACCGAGCAATTCGCGCCGCACAACCGCAAGTCCGACATCAACGAGCCCACGTTCGACGGCCACAAGGTCACGCTGATCCCCGAGGTCGGCGCTGCGTTGAAGGCCTTCTGCGACGCCGGCCTGATGGCGGCCGGGCAGGACTACGAACTCGGCGGCATGCAGCTGCCATGCGTGATCGAGAAAGCCGGCTTTGCGTGGTTCAAGGGCGCCAATGTCGCGACCGCCGCCTATCCGATGCTCACCATAGGCAATGCGAACACGCTGCTCAAGTGCGGCACGTCCGAACAGATCAACAAGTACGTAAAGCCGCTGCTGGCCGGGCGCTTCCTCGGCACCATGTGCCTGTCCGAACCGCAGGCCGGTTCCAGCCTGTCCGACATCACGACCCGCGCCGAGCCGCAGCCGGATGGCAGCTATCGCCTGCGCGGTAACAAGATGTGGATCTCGGGCGGCGAACATGAGCTGTCAGAAAACATCGTGCATCTGGTGCTGGCCAAGGTGCCGGACCCGGATGGCAAGCTGATCCCGGGCGTGAAGGGCATTTCGCTGTTCGTCGTGCCCAAGTTCCTGGTGAATGACGATGGCAGCCTGGGCGAGCGCAATGACATCGCGCTTGCAGGCCTGAACCACAAGATGGGCTACCGCGGCACCACCAATTGCCTGCTGAACTTCGGCGAAGGCAAGTTCCGCCCCGCCGGGCAGGCAGGCGCCGTCGGCCATCTGGTCGGCACGCTGCACCAGGGACTGGCCGCGATGTTCCACATGATGAACGAGGCGCGCATAGGCGTGGGACTGGGCGCAGTCATGCTCGGCTACACCGGTTACCTGCATGCGCTCGACTATGCGCGCAACCGGCCACAGGGTCGCCATCCGCAAGCCAAGGACCCGGCCCAGCCGCAGGTGAAGATCATCGAGCATGCTGACGTGAAGCGCATGCTGCTCGCGCAAAAGGCTTATGTCGAAGGCGCGCTGGCGCTGGTGCTGTATTGCGCGCGGCTGGTCGACGAAGAGAAGACTGCGCCGGAGCCAGCTACCCGCGCGCAGGCCACGCTGCTGCTCGACATCCTGACCCCGATCGCGAAGTCCTGGCCTTCGCAGTGGTGCCTGGAAGCGAATTCGCTGGCGATACAGGTGCACGGCGGTTACGGCTATACGCGCGACTATGCGGTCGAACAGTTTTATCGCGACAACCGCCTCAACCCCATTCACGAAGGCACGCACGGCATACAGGCGCTGGACCTGCTGGGCCGCAAGGTGGCGATGCGCAACGGCGAAGCCTTCCGCTTGCTGAGCGACAGGGTGATGGCGACCATCGCGCGCGCCGGCAAGCTGCCGCAGGCTGCAGCGCTATCCCGACGCTGGCATAGACTGGCGGAAGTCACACAAGCCCTGCATGCGAGCGGCGACCTGAACCTGACGCTGGCCAACGCGACCGTCTACCTCGAAGCCTTCGGGCATCTGGTGCTGGGCTGGATCTGGCTCGAGCAGTATCTGGCGGCCGATGTACAGCAAGCGGCGGTGGGCAATGACGCTGATTTCTATGCCGGCAAGCGACAGGCCTGCCTGTGGTTCCATGCGCACGAAGTTCCCAGGGTCGATGCGCAGCTCGATTTGCTGGCCTCGCTGGACGCGACGGCATTGCAGATGCAGGATGGCTGGTTCTGACCACGGCACGGCCACGGCCGCCGTCGATGACCTGGGGCGACAAGCGGGCAATCAATCAACAACATCAATCATCTCAAGTACAGCAAAGGCAAGGCAACAGCAATGATCAAGCATATCGTGATGTGGCAACTGAAGGACGAGGCCGAAGGCGCGGACAAGGCGACCAATGCGCGCAAGATGAAGGCGCTGCTCGACGCCTGCGCCGACATCGTGCCCGGCATCCTGAAGTTCGAAGTGGCGCTGGCCGAGCCCGGCATGGAGTGCACCTATGACGTGGTGCTGTACTCGGAATTCGCCTCGGCCTCCGCACTGGACGCCTACCAGAACCATCCACAGCACGTGGCGCTGAAGCCCTTCGTCGGCGCGGTGCGCCAGGCGCGTCAGTGCATGGATTACGAGATCGAATAAGCCTGCACGCGAACCCGGTTGCCATGGACAAGCCCACTTTCCCGGTCGAGATTCCTTTCCTGAATGAGCTCGGTGTCGAGTTCCTCGGCATGGCCGACGGCCGCGCGCAGATTGCGCTGAACCTGAAGCCCGGCCACATGAACAGCTGGCAGGTGACGCACGGCGGCGTCGTGATGACCTTGCTCGATGTGGTGATGTCGCTGGCCGGACGTTCGCTCGATCCGGACTCTCGGGTCGGCGTGACGGTGGAGATGAAGACCAGTTTCCTGCAACCGGCCGGCCAGCCTGGCAGCCGTCTGGTTGCATCCGGCCATGCCTTCCATCGCTCCACCACGATGTGTTTTTGCGAAGCCGAGCTGCATGACGGCGACAAGCTGGTCGCCAAGGCCATGGGCACTTTCAAATACCTGAAGCGGCTCGACGTGGCCGCCAAACTGTAAAGGACAAGACGATGAGCACTTACCAGAGGATCGTGCTGGCCTCGCGCCCACAGGGCGTGGTCGCGCCGGACAATTTCCGCCTTGAGTCCTTGCCGCTGCCGGCCATCAGCGATGGCCAACTGTTGGTGCGCAACCATTACCTGTCGCTCGATCCCTACATGCGCATGCGCATGGAAGACGTGAAGAGCTATGCCGCGCCGCAGGCGCTGGACGAGACCATGATAGGCGGCACGGTCGGCGAGGTCATCGAATCGAAAAACCCGAAGTTCAAGGTCGGCGACAAGGTGGTCGGCATGTTCGGCTGGTCCGAGATCGGCGTCTCCGATGGCACGCTGCTCAAGAAGGTGCCCGACGGTCCGGTGCCCTTGTCCGCATATCTGGGCGCAGTCGGCATGCCCGGTATGACCGCCTGGTACGGGCTGACGCAAATCATCCAGCCGAAGGCTGGCCAGACCATCGCGGTGTCGGCGGCCAGCGGCGCGGTCGGCAGCGTGGTCGGACAGCTCGCGAAGCTGCGCGGCTGTCGCGTGATCGGTATCGCCGGCGGCAAGCAGAAGTGCGACTACGTGGTGAACGAGCTGGGCTTCGACGCCTGCATCGATTACAAGGGCGGCAACCTGTTCAAGGATGTGAAGGCGGCCGCGCCGGACGGTATCGACGGCCTGTTCGAGAATGTCGGCGGCGTGGTGATGGATGCAACGCTGGCGCGCATGAACCCGTTCGGCCGCATCGCCCTGTGCGGGCTGATCTCGGGCTATGACGGCAACCCCATGCCCATTCATAACCTGCATGCCGTGCTGTCGATGCGACTGTTGATGCAGGGCTTCATCGTATCCGAGCACATGGAGTTCTGGCCGCAGGGCCTGACCGAACTCGGTCAGCTGGTTGCCGAAGGCAAGCTCAAGTATCGCGAAACCATCTCTGACGGACTGGCGTCCGCGCCCGAGGCCTTCATGGGACTGCTGCGCGGTAAGAATTTCGGCAAGCAATTGGTCAAGCTCGTCTGACGCGGATCGCCAGGGACAAGGGATGAAACAATTCAAGGACAGGGTCGCCGTCATCACCGGTGCAGCCAGCGGCTTCGGTCGCGAATTTGCGCTGCTCGGGCAGCGGCTGGGCATGAAGCTGGTGCTGGCCGATGTGCAGCAGCAGGCATTGCAGCAGTTCGCGGATGAGTTGCGCGCAGCCGGCACGGCTGTCGTCGCACAAAGTTGTGACGTGCGCAAAGGCGAGCAGGTCGAGGCGCTGGCGCAAGCGGCGATGGACGCCTTCGGTGCCGTGCATCTGGTGTTCAACAATGCCGGCGTCGGCGCTGGCGGATTGGTATGGGAGAGCACGCAGGCCGACTGGGAATGGGTGCTGGGCGTAAACCTGTGGGGCGTGATCCATGGCGTGCGGGTATTTACGCCGATCATGCTCGACTGCGCGAAAAAAGATCCGGCGTATGAAGGCCACATCGTCAACACTGCCTCGATGGCGGGCTTGCTGAACCCGCCGACCATGGGGGTCTACAACGTGTCCAAGCACGCCGTGGTGTCGCTGAGCGAATCGCTGTACCACGACCTGTCGCTGGTCGAAGCGCCGATCGGGGCTTCGGTGCTGTGCCCGTATTTCGTACAGACCGGCATCAGCCAGTCGCACAAGATCCGTCCCGATGATGTGAAGGCCGACGCTGCGCCCACCATCAGCCAGCAAGTGTCGCAAGCGGTGCTGGAGAAGGCTGTCGCCTCCGGCAAGGTCAGCGCCGCCGAGGTGGCCGAGCGTACCTTTGATGCGATTCGCGATGGCACGTTCTACATCTATTCGCATCCGCAGGCGCTGGGCAATGTGCAGCGTCGCATGGAAGACATCATCGTTGGCCGCAATCCCTCCGACCCGTATGAAGCCGCGCCACAAGTGCGCGAGAAGCTGCAGGCCGGCCTGAAGGGACAGGGCTGAGATCATGACGGCCATCGTCAGCGACGGTCATTACGCCAGCCTGCCGGGCGGCACGCGCCTGCATTACGCCAGCGCCGGCGAGCCCGGCCGGCCCTTGCTGCTGTTCCTGCACGGCTTCCCGGAGTTCTGGTATGCGTGGCATGCTCAATTGCAGCGCTTTGGCGGCGATTGGTTCGCGGTCGCACCTGACCTGCGCGGCTACAACCTGTCCGACATGCCGGACGCCGTCGAAGCGTACAAGGCCAAATACCTGATGCAGGACATCGCCGAGCTGATGGCTAAGCTCGGTTACCGCGATTGCGTCCTTGTCGCGCACGATTGGGGTGGTGCGGTGGCTTGGCAGTTCGCGATCAAGCATCCGGAGATGGTGCGCAAGCTGCTGATCATCAACGCGACGCATCCGGTGCCGTTCGCCGAAGGACTGGCTCGGGATCCCGAGCAGCAAGCGGCCAGCCAGTACATGAACTGGCTACGTGCCGAGGGTTCGGAGGCGGCGCTGGCCAAGGATGATTTCCGCGTGATGGAAAAATTCATGCTCGGCATGGGCGTCAATCCGGACTGGTTCGATGCCGAGACTCGCATTCGTTACCACGCATGCTGGCGCCTGGGGCTTCGTGGCGGCGTGAATTACTATCGTGCGTCGCCGCTGCATCCGCCCACCGCGAATGAACCCGGCGCGGCCGGCATCACGCTGGACCCGGCAAATTTCCGCTTGGCCGTACCAGTGCGTGTATTGTGGGGCGAGCAGGACAAGGCACTGCGCCCGGCATTGGTCGACGGGCTGGATCGCTTCGTAGCTGACCTGTCGGTGACCCGCGTGCCGGATGCCAGCCACTGGATCGTGCATGAACAGCCGCAGCGCGTGAATGACTGGCTTGCCAGCTGCCTGGCCGAACAAGCATGACGAGTACGAGATCATCGACTAGATACTCGACTGGATACTCGACGCCATACTGGGCGAGATAATCGACGCAACACTGGACGCAACACGAAAAACAAGCGCATGGCAAAACAGGATTTCAGCTTTACCCACGCATTGCGCGTGCGATGGTCCGAAGTGGACATGCAGGCGATCGTCTTCAATGGCAATTACCTGAATTACTTTGACGTGGCCTTCACCGAATACTGGCGCGCCACCGGTCTGCCGGACGTCGTGGCCCAGGCCGAGGCCGGACTGGAACTGTTTGCGCGCAAGGCGACGGTCGAATATCACGCGCCGGCGCGCTTCGACGACATGCTGGAGATTGGCGTGCGCTGCGCCTCGCTGGGTCGCAGCTCGCTGCGCTTCGTGCTGGAGATTTACCGCGGTGACGAGTTGCTGGTGTCGGGCGAGATGACCTATGTGCATGCCAACAGCCGTGTACGGCAGAGCGAGCCGGTGCCCGAGCACTGGCGGTCCGTGCTTGTCGGCCTCGAACAAGCGATGCCGGTACAGTCATGAACCCGAAGATTGTCATCGGCGATTGGGACAGCGTGCGCGACCATGCGCAGGCACTGCGCATCGAAGTGTTCGTGGTCGAGCAGGGTGTTCCGGTGGAGTTAGAATGGGATGAGGCCGACGAAGTCAGCATACACGCCGTCGCTTATGACGACGAGGGCTTGCCGGTCGCGACCGGCCGGCTGCTGCCCGACGGCCACATCGGGCGCATGGCAGTGCGCAAGTCTTCTCGCGGCCGTGGCATCGGCGATGCTGTACTGCGGGCCTTGCTCGACGAAGCGAAACGGCTGAACTACCGGCTACTGGTATTGCATGCGCAGACGCATGCGGCAGGATTCTATGCGCGGCACGGCTTTGCCCGCGAAGGCGAGGAATTCATGGAGGCGGGCATACCGCACTTCCGGATGATCTTGAATTTCGAGAATTAGGTATCAGGTATCAAGTAGAAGTAATCAGGTATCAGGGCTCACGCGTCATCTGATAAGAGCATAATGAAACTAACAACTGCAGCACTCCTGCGTCATGCCGACACCATGACCGACCATATCGGCACCTTGCATGGACGGGTCATGGAGAATTTTCCGGCAGTGGACAGGTTCGCCTGCGCGCTGTATGACACCGACGATGACCTGCTGAAGACCTTCATCAACAGCACGCGCAGCGGCGAACCGTTAAAAAATTATGAATTCAAGCTCTCCGGCAGCCGCGCGCTGAGCGAGCTGGCCCGCACTCGAGAAGTGCGGGTGCTGGACGATATTCCGCACGAGGTCAGCTCCCGCGCCCAGCATGCGCGCTGGGTTGAGGAGCAGGGCTATTTGTCGTCCTTCACTGTGCCGATGTTCAATGGCGACGAGTTACTGGGTTTCGTGTTTTTCGATTCGCGGCAAGCTGCCGCGTTCACGCCCAGCCTGCAAGGCGAGCTGATGCTGTATTGCAGCTTGATATCGATGGCGATCCTCAACGAGATCTCGGCGGTGCGGACACTGGTGGAATCGGTACGCGTCGCGCGCGAATTGACTGAAGTGCGTGATTTCGAGACTGGCACCCACCTGGAACGCATGGCGCGTTACGCTCGCATCATCTCGAAGGCGATCTCGCTGCGCCTGAATCTCACGGATGAGTTCATCGAATCGGTGTATGTATTTGCACCTTTGCATGACATCGGCAAGATCGGCATCCCGGATCGCATCCTGCTCAAACCCGGCCGCTACAATGACGAAGAACGCGAGATCATGCGCGGGCATGTGGAGAAGGGCGTGCAGGTCGTCGATCGTATCGCCGGCCAGACGGCCGACAAGAGCCTCGTCAATGGCAAGATCCTTCGCAATATCGTCGCTTGCCATCATGAATATCTTGATGGTTCAGGGTATCCGAAAGGGCTGAAGGGTGACGAAGTCCCGATCGAGGCCAGGATCGTGACCGTGGCAGATATCTATGATGCACTGACGACCCGTCGCCCCTACAAGGAAGGATGGCCGCAGGAGCGGGCCTTCGAGGAAATCAGGCGCATGCAGCAGGCCGGCAAGCTGGACGCCGAATGCGTCGACGCGTTGATTGCGCATGCCGATGAGTTGCTGGACATTCAGCAGAAATACAGCGAAGGCGGCTGAGCCAGCCTGCATTCCTGACCCGTAGCGACGCTACCGGATCAGTTTTTCATGCAACTCGGCCTTGCCCTCGGCATAAAGCCGCATGATGGTGGAAGCCCGGGTGCCGTAATCTTCGGATTCGATGCAGATCGGCGACAGCAACCTTTCCCATTCAAGACTGACGCCCGTCTTGGGCAGCCGGCAGTCGGACGCGCGCGTGGTGTCGGCCAGCATCTCGAAATAGGCGCCATCCGGCGCCCCCTGGCATAGCAGGCTGGCGAATTGCGCCTTGGCGCGCACCACCTTCGGCCACGGTGTGTCGAGCGAACCATTCGACAAGCCATAGATGCCAGGCTCCAGCGGCTTGAACTGGACTTCTTCGCCGTTGGTGATCCAGTACAGCGCATGCTCGTCGCCGAAGATCAGGTTGAAGCCGTGATAGTCCTGCGCGGCATCGCGCACCTGCGTCAGGTAATCGAGCGGATCGATGTCGCCGGCAAGATAATTCGCGACCAGCTCGCCACGTGAACGCTTGTCGTCGGGCTTGGGCTGGCCGGTACGGATGTTGGTCAGTGCAGCGAAGCGTCCGCTGCGATTGATGCCCAGCCAGGTACCACCGGCCTGCAAGTCGCGGCCGGCATAGATATCGGGATGGTCTTCCCACCAGTTCGCGGCCTGCGTCGGCCGCGCGAAAAATTCATCACGGTTGGCGGCCAACACCAGCGGGCAGTGCGGCAGCAGCTTCCATGCGAAGACGATCAGGCACATGGGGCAAGATCCACGAAGATTTCGACGTGGCGGTCGCCATCGATCAGCGTCAGCGAAGCTGCTGCACCGGCCAGCGCGGAGGCAAAGCCGGCCGGCACGTCGAGATAAATTTCCATCCAGGTCTGCCGACCTTCCGTTTCTTCCGGACGGCGCTTCAATGCACAGGCCACGCGATGGTTGTGCGCGAGCGCGCGCTGCATGGCCTCGACCTGCGGCTGCAGGCGGCTGGCATCACCAGCGCGAACGCGATAGTAGACGTACAGATCCATCGGGTCCGCGTGCCGTTCAGGCCGGATCGGCCAGTTCGTAGGGGAGGGGCGCAAACTGCAGCGGCGCGCCCGTTGCCGAAGCGACGCGCACCACCGTATCGGCCAGTTCCATCTTCAGCTCGACCAGGCAGGCGATACGGCCATCGGGGCCGCGTTCGGCATTGGCAATCATGCCGCAAGGCTGGCCGGGGTCGGCATCGGAATACACGTCCACGCCGGCACGCGCGTTGGCATCGTCGCTCAAGGCCAGCAGTGCGCGGCGCTTGAGCTTGCCGAGGTATTGGCTACGTGCGACGATCTCCTGTCCCGGGTAGCAACCCTTGCGGAAGTTGACGCCGCCGACCAGCTCGAAATTGATCATCTGCGGCACGAATTGCTCTTTGGTAGCCTCGACCACTTGCGGCAAGCCGGCGATGATCTCGCTCCAGCGCCACCATGACGCCGGCGCAGCGGCCAGCTTTGCTGCCTGCTGCTGCCAGAAAGGCATCGCGTCTGCAATAGCGCCGGCCCACAGCCAGCGCTGCAGTTCGCCGGCGTTTGGCACGCGCAACCAGGCACCGCCATCGCAGTCCTTGCGCTGCCACGGCACGCTCGCGATAGCGTCGTGGGTTGCGCCGCGTGTTGCGCCACCAATGAGCACGATCTCGTCGCTGGCATCGGCCAGTTTCACTTTGGCGCGCAGCACGAACATCTGCAGGCGCTTGAGCGTTGCAGCCAGCAGCTCGCGCGGCAGGGCCAGCAGGATGCGGTCGCCGGCGCGCCACATCAGCATCGTCGCCAGCAAGCGGCCCTTCGGTGAGCAGTAGCCGACCAGGCGCGCTTCATTGCTGCCCAGGTTCTCGACATCGTTGGTCAGCTGGTTGTGCAGGAAATGCTCGACTTCGTCACCGCTGGCGGCGATCACGCCCAGGTGGGTCAGCGCGCACAGGAAACCCTGGCTGGCATCAGCAGGAAGGGCGAAGTCCACGCTGCCAGCCTTGCCATCAGACAGGTCGGGAGTCCGGGTGGCGCCTTGGGCGAGCAGGAAGTCTGGCCAGGAAACAGCGGTGTCGGACATGAAATCAGGGAAAATACGCGTTGGCGACTATCATTACGCCGGAATTATAGAGGCGCTCGCGTTTTGGTGCCGGCCGCGGGCAGTCCGCGGCAAGACAATACGGTCTGCCCGTGCCATGGCGGCGCGCAGGCAGGTACGGCCTGGGGAACAAGGATGGGGTTGATCAAGAAAACGCTGGCATTGCTGGTCTTGCTGGTGGTGGCTGCGGCTGCGTTTGTGATTTACTGGTCGCGTGAGCCGCTGATCGTCGCTGGCTCGCCTGCGGTCGAGTTCAACATTACGCAAGGCAGCAGCATGCGCAGTGCGATGCGGCAGGTGCACGACGCTGGTGTGCCGGCCTCGCCGTGGCTGCTCGAAATCCTCGCACGCGGGCTGGGCAGCCCGCCGGTGCGTGCCGGCAGCTATCGCATCGAGCCGGGCACCACGCCAGTGGCACTGGTCGACAAGCTGTCGCGCGGCGATACGATCAAGGAATCGCTGACCATCGTCGAAGGCTGGACCTTTGCGCAGATGCGCGCCGAGATGGGCCGCAATCGTCATCTGCGTCCGGAGAGCATGAACCTGTCCGACGAAGAATTGCTGCAGAAGGTTGCGCCCGGCTACAAGCACCCTGAAGGCCTGTTCTACCCGGATACCTATTTCTATGACCGCGGCGCCAGCGACCTGCTGGTGCTGCAGCAGTCACACCAGCGCATGCTGAAGATGCTCGAGCAGAGCTGGAGCAAGCGCAGCGCCGACCTGCCATACACGACGCCTTATGAGGCGCTGATCATGGCCTCTATCGTCGAAAAGGAAACCGGCCGCGAAGCGGATCGCACGCGGGTGGCCGCCGTTTTCGTCAATCGCCTGAAGCGCGGCATGCTGCTGCAGACCGACCCGACCGTGATTTACGGGGTCGGGCCTGCGTTCGACGGTAACCTGCGCAAGATCGACTTGCAGACCGATACGCCGTACAACACCTACATGCGCAGCGGCCTGCCGCCGACGCCGATTTCGCTGCCCGGCAAGGCATCGCTGGATGCTGCCCTGAACCCGGCGCCTGGCAACGACCTGTTCTTCGTGGCACGCGGCGATGGCAGCAGCGAATTCTCCGGCAACCTCGATGACCACAATCGGGCCGTCAACAAATATCAGCGGCGCTGAGCGCCCTGTATCACTGTCTCGCTACCTACCGCATGAACCGAGGAAAATTCATCAGCTTCGAAGGCGTCGACGGCGCCGGCAAATCCACTCATGTCGATGCCGCCTGCGACTGGCTGCGCGCGCATGGCCACACCGTGGTCAGCACCCGCGAGCCGGGCGGCACGCCGCTCGGCGAAAAGCTGCGCGAACTGCTGCTGCATGAGCCCATGCATCTCGAAACCGAGGCACTGCTGATGTTCGCGGCCCGCCGCGAGCACATCGCACAGGTCATCGCGCCGGCACTGGCGCGTGGCGACTGGGTGGTGTCGGACCGTTTTACCGACGCGACTTTCGCTTACCAGGGCGGCGGCCGCGGCTTGTCGCTGCCCAAACTCGAAGCACTGGAGCAATGGGTACATGCCGACCTGCAGCCCGACCTGACGCTGCTGTTCGACGTGCCACTGGACGTGGCGCGCGAGCGCCTCAATCGCAGCCGCACGCTGGACAAGTTCGAACAGGAAAAGGATGACTTCTTCACCGGCGTGCGCGACGCTTACCTGAAGCGCGCGTCGCAATTCCCGGCGCGCGTCAAAGTGGTTGATGCCACCTGCAGCGTCGAGCAGGTATGGCAGCAGGTCGAAGGCCTGCTGGCCTCGCTGTGAGCGCCACGATGACCGCAAGGACTGGCTGCACCGACAGGCGACCCCGATGAGCGACACCATGATTGATACCGCGCACGACAGCGCGCACGAGAGCACGCTCTATCCGTGGCAGCAGCGTGACTGGACGCAGCTGCAGCAGATGCGCGAGCGCCTGCCGCATGCGATCCTGCTGCACGGCCCCGAAGGCACGGGCAAGGTAGCGTTCGCGCATGCCTTTGCTGCGTCCCTGTTGTGCGAAACGCCTCACGCGAATGGCCTGGCCTGCGGCCAGTGCGCATCCTGCGGCTGGTTCGCGCAGTATAGCCATCCGGATTTCCGTCGGCTGCGCCCCGAGGCGCTGGACGCCGAAGAAGCCGAGGAAGCTGCCGACGCCGGTGCCGATGATGGCGGCGGCAAGAAGTCGTCGAGCAAGACGCCCTCCAAAGATATTCGCATCGAGCAGGTGCGGGCCTTGGCCAGTTTCATGAACGTGTCCACCCACCGTTCCGGCTTGCGCATCGTGCTGCTGTACCCGGCCGAGGCCTTGAACTCGGCGTCGGCCAATGCCTTGCTGAAGACGCTGGAAGAACCGCCGCCCGATACCCTGTTCCTGCTGGTCACGCACCGCATCGACCGGTTGCTGCCGACCATCCTGTCGCGCTGCCGCAAGTTTGCGATGGCCACGCCCGACCCGGCGGCGGCACTGGCCTGGCTGAGCGCCCAAGGCGTGAAGGATGCCGACCGCTGGCTGGCCGAGCAGGGCGGTGCACCGCTGGCGGCACTGGCTGCAGCGCAGGGTGAAAGCGGTGCCGAGCGCGATGAACTGCTGGCCCTGCTGGCCAAGCCCGAGCGCGCGCTGGCACTGGTCGTCGCGGATCGGCTACAGAAAGCGCCGCTGGCGCAACTGGTCGCATGGTTACAGCGCTGGCTGTACGACCTCACGTCGCTGAAGCTCGGCGGCCGTGTACGCTACTTCCCGCATCACCAGAAGAGCCTCGCAGCGCTGGCGTCACGCGTGACGCCCGAACAGCTGCAACAGGCACTGAAGGATGCCGGCGCAAGGCGCGCCGTGGCGGATCATCCGCTGTCGGCCCGCCTGTTCATCGAGGATATGCTGCTGGCGTATGCCGGCCTGTTCCGCTGAACGTTCGCCCGGTCGGGCTTCATCCTGATCGGGCGTATCCCTGATGCGCTGATCCACGGATTCATTGAATCTTGATCATCAGTTCAGCCCCTGGCGGTACCGCGTCGCAAGCCTGCGGCGCGCGCTGCCGTGCGGGCTGCGGGAGAAGCATACTTGGCTGAAGCAGAACCGGCATCACCCTCATCCGCGCGGCCGACCGTCATGTCGCATGCGATCCTCGATCGTGAATCGCTGTACATGGCCTACATGCCTTTTCTGGTCAATGGTGGCATCTTCGTTCCCTGCCACCGCGACTGCGAACTCGGCGATGAAGTGTTCCTGTTGCTGAGCCTGCCGGATGACGAGCATCGTTATCCGGTGGCCGGCAGGGTTGCCTGGATCACGCCGCCCGGATCCGCCCGCATCGAAGGCATAGGCGTGCATTTCCCCGGCGACGAGGCTGGCGTGCGATTGCGCCGGCGCATCGAGGACATCCTCGGCACGATGCTGGCGTCGGACCTGCCCACGCACACCCTGTAACCCCTTCAGACGCGGGCCGCGTTCAGCGGCAGATCCGGCCCCGGGCGTAAAATAGCGAGCTTCCAGGCGGGACGCGCCTGCCCGTGCGGTCCGTCCCGCGACATTGCTCATCTTCGCCCATGTTCATCGATTCACACTGCCATATCGACTTCCCGGAACTCGCCGGTCGCCTGCCTGACATCCTTGCCAAGATGAAGGAGAACCAGGTGTCGCACGCCTTGTGCGTGTCGGTCACGATGCAGGAATTTCCGCAGGTGCTGGCGCTGGCCGAGGCGCATTCGAACATCTATGCGTCGGTGGGCGTGCATCCGGACTACGAAGAAACGGTGGAGCCCAGCGTCGAGGAACTGGTGGCGCTGGCCCGTCATCCGCGCGTGGTCGCGATCGGAGAGACCGGCCTCGACTACTACCGCCTGACCGGCGACCTCGAATGGCAGCGCAATCGCTTCCGCACGCACATTCGTGCCTCGCGCGAGAGCCGCAAGCCGCTCATCATCCATACCCGCAGCGCTTCCGAAGACACGCTGCGCCTGATGCGCGAGGAAAAGGCCGGCACCAGCGACGGCGGCGTGGCTGGCGTGATGCACTGCTTTACCGAGTCGCTGGCCGTGGCTGAAGCGGCGATGGCGATGGGCTTCTACATTTCCTTCTCCGGCATCGTGACCTTCAAGAGTGCAAAAGAGTTGCAGGAGGTCGCGCGTGCCGTGCCGCTGGAGCGGATGCTGATCGAAACCGATTCTCCCTACCTGGCACCGGTGCCGATGCGCGGCAAGACCAATGAGCCGGGCTTCGTGCGCCATGTGGGCGAATTCCTCGCCGACCTCAAGGGCGTGCCGCTGGCCACGCTGGCCGAGGCGACATCGGCGAATTTCCGCACCTTGTTCGGTGTGCCCGCACTGGCGGCCGCTGCCTGATGAAGACCGTGCAGGATCCATCCCGCCGCGCGCTGTTTGCAGCAGCGCTGCTGCCCGGACTTGAACGCCTGCTCGAGCCTCTCTCAAAGCTGGGCAATGTTCGCCGCAGTTCCTGGGACGACTGGTTCCGCGCGATTCGCAACGATGACGTTCAGGCCTGCCGTTCGCTGCTGGCGCGCGGCTTCGATGTCAATACGCTGGACGCCGGCCGTTTCGACACTGGCCTCATCATCGCCGTGCGCGAGCACGCCACGAAAGTCTTCCACTTGCTGATCGATACGCCGGGCATCGATGTGGATGCGCGTTCGCGCAATGGCGACACCGCGCTGATGGTGGCGGCCTTCCTGCCGGATGCGGTGGCCGTGCAGGCCTTGCTCGAGCGCGGCGCCGAAGTCAACCGGCCGGGCTGGACGCCGTTGCACTATGCGGCATCGTCGGGCAGCGTGCTGGTGATCCGCGTGCTGCTCGACCACCATGCGTATATCGATGCCGAATCGCCGAACAAGACCACGCCGCTGATGATGGCTGCACGCGCCGGGCGGCGGGAAGCGGTGCAATACCTGCTCGACGAAGGGGCCGACCTGTCCCTGAAGAATGACGCCGGACTGAACGCCGTGGACTTTGCGCGCGCTCAAGGACACAGCGATATCGCCGCCGCACTCGACGCGCGACTGCAGCAGGCCGCCCGGCCTTGATGAAACTACAAGCTGCATCCCAAGTCTGACTCGCATCCCGTTCACGCCATCGCTGGTGACGAACGGACATTCTGCGAGGAAGGCTGGCAGAGCCTTCCATTGTCATCGTCAAGACTTGGAGGCTCTCATGAAGCAATTCGTCTCGCCCTTGGTATTGTCATTGCTGCTGGCCGCTGGCTGGGCCCATGCGCAGAACGCGCCGGCAGGCGGCGTGCGCGAAAGCACCGATCCGTCGCGTGCGGCGGACGTGGAGAAAAAGGCGCAGGACCTCTCCGGCCGCAGCGTCACCGAAACACCGTCGGAAGGCTCTTCAGCGGGCACGTCGGGTACCTCCGGTAGCTCTGGTACCTCGGGCAGTTCGAACATGGGCGGCGCAGCAGCGGAGACTGGCGGCGCGCAAAATCCCTATGGGGCATCGGGTACGCCCGAGACCTCAGGCGCCTCGGGTACATCAGGTACATCAGGTACATCAGGTACATCAGGCACCTCGGGCACCTCGGATACTCCAGATGCCTCCGGCACCTCCGGGGCTGCAGGAACCTCAGGTACGTCCGGGAACGGTCAAATGCCGGCGCCCGAGCCCGCCGGCGGCATGACACCGGCACCAAGTGGCGCGGGCACGTCAAACATGCCCGGCGCGGGCGGTACGTCGGGCGCTGCAGGTACATCAGGTGCTTCCGGCGCAACTGGCGCAACTGGCGCCCGCGGCACCTCAGGAGTCGAGAGCACCACCGGCACTTCCGGTGGCGAAAGCACGACTGGTACGTCCGGCGTGCAAGGACCGACCGGCACCGAATCCGACAGCGGCGCTTCACGCTCGGATTCGCCGTCAGGTACCTCCGGCGTCGGGACCCAGGCACCGTCCGGAGGCGGCCTGAACATGCCCGGAACATCGGGCACCTCGGGCACCGGTGGACTGCAGCCGGGTGAGATGTCGGGCACCGAGCGCGCCAGGCAGCCAGGCGACCAGCGTTTCGAGGGAGCGACCGAACCGCGCCGATAAGCGCCGCGCAGGGAGGATTCGCCGGATTCGGTGGTTTCGTGCCATGGCGTGCTGTCCGTCTGTTACAGTGCCGCCATGGCAAGAATGACTTTGGACCGACTCCTGCAATCGCAGGGCATAGGCACGCGCAAATGGTGCCGCGAACTGATCGCCGATGGTGAAGTGAGCATACAAGGGCAGGTGGTGACCGACCACCGCGCCAGCTTCGATACCGAAGGCCTGCGCTTCACCTTGTTCGACGAAGAGTGGGAATATCGCGAGCACGTGTACATCGCGCTCAACAAGCCGCGCGACATCGAATGTTCGCGCAAACCCAGTCACCATCCCGGCGTGATGAGCCTGTTGCCGGAAGAATTCGGCTGGCGCGATGTACAGGCCATCGGCCGGCTCGATCATGACACGACCGGGCTGCTGTTGCTGACCGATGACGGCACCTTCAACCATGCGATGTCGTCGCCGAAGCGCCACGTGCCCAAGCTCTACCTCGCCACGACGGCCGAGCCGGTCACGGTAACGCTGGTCGAGGCTTTATTGGCGGGTGTGCAGCTGCATGACGAGCCCGCACCACTGAAAGCCACGCACTGCCGGCAGGCGGGCGAGCACCAGCTGGAAATCGAAATCGAGCAAGGCAAATACCACCAGGTCAAGCGCATGCTGGCCGCGGCCGGCAATCATTGCGCGGCGCTGCAGAGGATATCGATCGGTGAATTGACGCTCGCGTCGCTGAACCTGCAGGAAGGGGAGTGGTGCCACCTCGACGGCGCGCAGCTGGCGCTGCTGAAGCCGCCGAGAGAAGCTTGAAGCGTCAAGGCTGACGGCGGAAGGCCGAAGACCTTCCGCGGAAGATCTTCAGCGCACCACGCGATAGCAGGGCTCGTAGCGCGTGCCCGGCAATTTCATCCGCCCCTGTTCGACGAAGGCCGCCAGCAGGCGATCCATCTGTTCCATGATGGCCGGATCGCCATGGATTTCGAACGGTCCGTGGCGCTCGATTTCCGTAATGCCCTGTACCTTCACATTGCCTGCCACCACGCCGGAGAAGGCCCGTCGCAGGTTGGCTGCGAGCTGGTGGGCCGGCTGCTGCTTCGACAGGTTGAGCGCGCGCATCGATGCATGGGTGGGCACGAAGGGCTGCTGGAAGGCCGGGTCGATCTTCAGGCGCCAGTTGTAGTAGTACGCATCGCTGTGTGCCTTGCGGTATCCACGCACGGCATCGATGCCGAGCCGCGCCGATTTGGCGACTTGCTGCGGGTCGTCGATGATCACTTCGTACAAGGCCTGCGCGCTCGGGCCCAGGGTGGCGCCGATGAATTCGTCGATCTGCGAGAAATAGGCTTCCGCTTCCACCGGTCCGGTGAAGATCAGCGGGAAGGGCAGATCGCGGTTGTCCGGATGCAGCAGGATGCCCAGCAGGTAAAGAATCTCTTCGGCCGTGCCGGCGCCGCCCGGGAAGACCGTGATCACATGGCCGGCGCGCACGAAGGCTTCCAGCCGCTTTTCGATATCGGGCAGGATCACCAGATTGTTGACGATCGCATTCGGCGATTCGGCGGCGATGATGCCGGGCTCGGTAAAACCGAGGTAGCGGCCGCCGGTGAGACGCTGTTTGGCGTGGCCGATGGTGGCGCCCTTCATCGGGCCCTTCATCGCGCCCGGGCCGCAGCCCGTGCAGATATCGAGGCCGCGCAGGCCGAAGTGATAGCCGACGCGCTTGGTGTAGTCGTATTCGGTGCGCGAGATCGAATGCCCGCCCCAGCACACCACGAGGTTGGGCGTGGTGGTGCGCTGCATGACTTCGGCATTGCGCAGGATGTGGAACACGAGGTCCGTGATGGCGACCGGGTCAGCCGAGATCCCGTCCGGGTGCTGTGCGACTTCGCTGCTGGTGAACAGGATGTCGCGCAGCACCGCAAACAGGTGCTCGCGCAGGCCCTGGATCATCACGCCGTCGACGAAGGCGCTGGCCGGCGCATTCTTCAATTCCAGTTTGATGCCGCGCTCGCGGTGGACGATCTGGACGTCAAAGTCCGGGTAGGTATCCAGCAGCTTCTTGCCGTTGTCCAGGTGGTCGCCCGAGCTCAGCACGGCCAGTGCACAGCTGCGGAAGACCTGATGCAAGCCGGTGTGGCTGTTGTCCAGTAGTTTGGCTATTTCCTGGCGAGAAAGAACTTCAAGTTTCCCTTCCGGGGAGACGAGGCTGTCAATGACGTGAAATTCCATGGGATGTGTTCGGTTGACGAATTCCCTGCAGTTTACCTTGCCCGCTTCTCAGCACTGGATTTGTGCCGCAAGCAGTCCTGCGGCGCGGCAAGACCGCATGCCGAAGCTGGTCAAATCGTTCTAAAAGCAAGAATAAAGGTGCCTTGCAGGAAGAATGAAGCACGCTGTTGCTGAAAATCACAATCGGGGTTGAGGTTCGTCAATTGACTGTCTCGGCAAATACCTCGCCCTACGCGCGCGAAGCGAATACGATCATAGGGTTTCCGCTCCATCCGCATTTAAAGCACGGCCCGGGGCGTCATCCCTACGAGGAATCCAATTGAGGTCCACGACGACGGAGAACGGCGGCGCATCCGCATCGGATGGCGCGGCCATGGGCACCGGCGGGCATGATGATTTTGACCGGATCGCGGCCACCAGCCCCGACATCATTTTCATCTACGACTGCCAGGACGATCGGCTGGTGTACTGCAACAACCGCGTGACCGAGGTGCTGGGCTGGCCGGTCGAGGCCTTCCTGGCCCCGCACGTGCGGCTGGAACGGCATTTCATCCACCCCGAGGACCATGCCGGCTTTGCCGCATGGCTGGGCAAGGCGCTGGCGGCGCATGGCGATGAAGTCTTTGAAAACCAGCATCGCATCCTGCACGCCGACACCAGCTGGCGCTGGATGCGGGTGCGCGTCGCGCCTTACCAGCGCGTCGATCATCAGGTGCGCCGCCTTATAGGCACGGCCACCGACATCACCTCGCAGGTGATGATGCAGGAAGCGCTGCGACGGCAGACCAGCATCCTCGAGCTCATCCTCAACAGCATGCACGAAGGCGTGATCGTCTGCGACGAGAATGGTGAACTGCTGCTGGTTAACCGCTCGGCCGAGTCCATGCTCAAGCTCGATGCGCCGCTGACCAACCTTGCCCAGGTCAAGGCCGTGCATACGCACGAGCAGGGCGTGCAAGCCGGGATGCGCGTCTGGCACCAGCATCCGCTGGCACGCGCGCTCACGGGCGAGACGGTCGCCGACTATGAACTGTCGCTGTATGACCGTCGGCGTGGCTTGTCGGTCACGCTCAGCCATGCGTCGGCGCCGCTGAAGGCGGCCAATGGCCACATCGTCGGCGCGGTCGACGTGTTCCGCGACGTCACCGACAGTCACCGCGCACGGCACGACTTGCAGCGCGCCGAAGAACATTTCCGGCTGCTGGTCGAAGGCACCACCGATTACGCGATCTTCATGCTCGACGTCGATGGCCTGGTGGTCAGCTGGAATCCCGGCGCCGAGCGCATCCTCGGTTATCGCAAGGATGAAATCATCGGCCAGAATTTCTCCACCTTCTTCACGCAGGAAGACCAGTTGCGCGGCGAGCCCATGCGCAAGCTGCGGCAGGCGGTCGCCGAAGGGCGTTCCGAGGAAGACAGCTGGCGCATGCGCAAGGATGGCCAGCGCTTCTGGTGTACCGGCGTGATCGGTGCGCTGCACGACGACGAAGGCAAGGTGAAGGGCTTCGTCGAAATCATGCGCGATCACACCGAGCGCCGTCTGGCCGAGCAGAATGCGTTCTTCCTCGCCAATCATGATCCCCTGACCGGATTGGCCAATCGCGCGCGCTTCCTGGAGCGATTGCACGAGGCGCTGCTCAATGCCGATCGGGACAACACTTATTGCGCACTGCTGTTGCTGGACCTCGATCGCTTCAAGGCCGTCAATGACACGCTCGGACATCATGCGGGCGACCATTTGCTGAAGGATGTTGCTGCGCGCTTGCTGAACTGCGTGCGTGAGACCGATACCGTCGCCCGGCTGGGTGGCGATGAATTCGTGGTGATCCTGACCCGCCTGAAATCGCTGCAGTCGGCCGAACTGATCGCCGAGAACATCATCCGCGACGTGGGCCGGCCGTTCGAGCTGGAAGGGCATGCAATCAACAGCGGGGCCAGCATCGGCATTGCGATGTATCCGCAAGATGGCGGGGAGGCCGGCGACCTGCTGCAAAAGGCCGACCTGGCGATGTACCGCGCCAAGTCCAGTGGCCGCAACCGCTACCGGGTGTTCTCGCCCGGCATGCTGACCGAAGTCCAACTGCGGCAGCAGCAGGAGGAGGCGCTGCGCAGTTCGGTCGCCCATGGCGATTTCGAACTGGCATTCCAGCCGCAGATCGAGCTGCACACGCTGGCAGTGGTCGGCGTCGAAGCCTTGCTGCGCTGCGCGAATCCGGTGCTGCAGGGCATACCAACCCGCAAGGTGATTGCACTGGCTGAAGAGACCGGGCTGATCATTGCACTTGGCGAATGGGTGATGCACTCGGCGCTCGAGCAACTGGCGAAATGGCGCTCTGCCGGCCTGCCGGAGTTCCGGATGGCGATGAACGTTGCGCCGACCCACCTGCTGGCGCCGGGCTTCACCGACACACTGGCATCGTTGCTGCTGCAGCATGAACTGTCGCCGCGCCGCATCGAAATCGAGATCACCGAAAGTGCGCTGGTGATGGCACGCGAGCGCAGCAGCGATGTCATGGACAAGCTCAAATTGATGGGCGTGTCCATCAGCGTCGACGATTTCGGCACTGGCATCTCGACCCTGTCTTACCTGAAGGATTACCCGGTCGACACCCTGAAGCTTGATCCGGCGCTGATCCGCAACCTGCCGCGCGACCACGAGGACAAGGCCATCGTGTCGGCCATCATCAAGTTGGCGCGCGACCTGCAGATCAAGGTCATTGCCGAAGGCGTCGAGACCTTTGACCAGCTGAACTACCTGCGCACCACCGCTTGCCACTATGTGCAGGGCTTCCTGTTCAGCGAGGCGGTGCGGCCGGAAAAATTCGAGCAATTGCTGCTCAATCGCAGCGAGCAGGGCCAGATTTTTCACTGAGACGCCGCGTCCAACGCGGTGTGAATCCTGAACACCTGCTGACGCCCGGGCGCAATTGCTGGCGTACCGCGCATACGTCGCGCTTTGCGCTGCTGGTCGATGCCGCCGCCTGCTTTGCTGCCGTACGTGCCGGGCTGCGCTCGGCGCGGCACAGCATCTTCATCCTTTCCTGGGACATCGACAGCCGGGTGCGCCTCGTGCCCGAGGGTGCGCATGATGGCTGGCCCGAGCCGCTTGGCGATTTCCTGCATGAACTGGTTTCTGCACGGCCGACCCTGCATGCGCGGCTGCTGAACTGGGATTACACGATGCTGTACGCGATGGAGCGCGAATGGCTGCCATCCTATCGCCTCGGTTGGCGCACGCACAATCGGCTGAATTTCCGGCTCGATGGCCGTCACCCTGTCGGCGCCGCGCATCACCAGAAGGTGATCGTGGTCGATGATGCCTTAGCCTTTGTCGGCGGCTTCGACCTGACACGCGCGCGATGGGACACACCTGAACATCGCTGGCACGATGAGCGCCGGAAAGGCACCGATGGCCAGCCCTGCGAACCCTTTCATGATGTACAGGCGATGGTCGATGGCGACGCCGCCCGCGCGCTCGGCGAGCTGTGCCGCGAACGCTGGCGGCGGGCCACCGGACAAGTCGTGCCTTTGGCAGCACGCAATATCGACAAGGAAGATCGCTGGCCCGAGCACGTCGTGCCGGACTTGCGCGACCTCGAGATCGGCATTGCCCGCACTGAACCCGAGTTCGACGGCCGGCCGGCCGTGCATGAAATCGCGCAGTGGTACTCGGACGTGATTGCACGCGCAAACCACAGCCTGGTGTTCGAGAACCAGTACTTCACGTCGACGCTGGTCGCCGATGCGCTGGTGCGTCGGCTTATCGCGTCGCACGGCCCGCAAGTACTGGTGGTGTCACCGCAGCGGCAGAGCGGCTGGCTCGAAGAGGCGACCATGGGCGTGCTGCGTTCGCGCGTGCACCGCCGCCTGCAACAGGCCGACGGCCATGGCCGCTACCGGCTGGTGTGTCCGGCCTTGCCCGACGATGGCGAAGGCTACCTGAACGTTCATAGCAAGCTGTGCTTTGCCGATGATGATGCGCTGACCGTGGGTTCGGCCAACTTGTCCAATCGTTCGCTGGCCTGCGATACCGAGTGCAATCTCTGCGTTGTGGCCGACGGGCCGACGGCGCAGCGCGAGCGCCTGCGGCAAGGCATCGCTGCGCTGCGTGCACGGCTGCTGGGTGAACACCTCGCGGCCGCGCCGGATCGCGTGCTGGCCGCGTGCCGTCCACCCGCCACGCTGTTCGACGCCATCGATGCACTGTCCCGGCCGCCGCGCTACCTGAAAGCCTTCGAGCCTTTGGCGCAACCGGAAATGGATGCGCTGATACCTCAGCAACCGCCTTTCGATCCTGGGCCGGCGAGCAAGCCCGCGCCGGGACTGGCGAGCTGGTTGCATCAGTGGTTACCCCATTCGCTCCCTCGGTGGCTGCCTCATTCGCTACATCAATGGCTGCCTCGTTGGTGGCATCAGGGCTGGCCCCATGGCCTGCCGCAATCCGGCCGTGACCCGCTGGCACGTCGCATTGCGGCGCTGGCCCTGCTGGTCGTGATGCTGTGCGGCGTGGGCGCACTGCTGGCCGTCACCTTGTTGCTGGCCGGATTGGGCATTGCGATGCGACGTCTGGTCGGCATCGGGGTGGAGCGGCAATGAAGCCTGCCGATCCGTGGCCGGTGACGGTGGCAACCTGGAACATTCATGCAGCGGTTGGCGGCGATGGTCACTTCTCGCCGCAAAGGATTGCCGATGTGCTGCGCGAGACCGATGCCGACATTGTCGCGCTGCAGGAAGTGCCGCTGGGCGGCACGCACTGGCCGAATGTACTGGCCATGCTGAGCCAGTCGCTGGGACGGGTCGGCGTGCCCGGGCCGACCTTCAGCGTCGGCGGCCGACACTTCGGCAATGCGGTGCTGTCGCGCTTTCCGGTGCTGCGCACGCAGTGCATCGACATTTCCTTCGGCGCGCGCGAGCCGCGCGGTGCGGTGGATGCCGACATCCATTGCCATGGCAGCCCCTTGCGCGTGATCGCGACCCATCTCGGGCTGCGAGCCGCAGAGCGACGTGCGCAGGTGGCGCGGCTGCTGCAGGCCTTCGATACGGCCGAGATGCCGGTGCTGCTGATGGGCGATGTCAACGAGTGGTTCGTCTGGGGCCGCACCTTGCGCACGCTGGTGTCGCATTTTCAGTCGGTGCCGGCGCCGGCCACGTTTCCCGCTTGCCGTCCCGTGTTTGCGCTGGACCGCATCTGGATACGCCCGCGTCACCGGCTAGTGCGCGTGCGTGTGCATGCGAGTGCGATGGCGCAGCTTGCTTCCGATCATTTGCCCTTGCTGGCGCATATCGGCGCATGAGCGTGCACAGGCGATTGCTGCAATTGCGAAGAGTTCGGCGATTGCGACGACTATGGCAATCGCGACGAGTTCGGCGATTGCAGCTACTCCGGCGCGTGCAACGCAAGCCTGCGGGCGCACAGGTAGAATCGACGCATTGCCTGTTGCAGGCGTCCATCACGCACACGAGTCCATGAGCAACCAAACCTCGCCGCGCAAGCTTGCGCGCATCATTCCAGCAATGAACACTTCCGATGGTGCCGGCGTACGCTTGCGGCGCAGCCTGGGCAGCGGCGAAGGTACGCGCCTCGATCCCTTCCTGATGCTGGATGAATTTTCGTCGATGAACCCGGGCGATTACATCGCCGGTTTCCCCGCGCATCCGCATCGCGGTTTCGAGACGGTGACCTATATCCTCGACGGCCACATGCGACACGAGGATCATCTCGGCAACCAGGGCGACCTCAAGAGTGGCGGCGTGCAATGGATGACGGCCGGACGCGGCATCATCCATTCCGAAATGCCGCAACAACTTGAGGGCCGCATGCGCGGCTTCCAGTTGTGGATCAACCTGCCGGCGGCGGAAAAGATGAAGCCTGCCGGCTACCGCGACATCCAGCCCGACGAGATCCCCGTCCATGCGCTCGCCGATGGCGGCCAGGTGAAGGTGATCGCCGGCCAGCTGCGCAGCGAAGGCACCGTGGTGACCGGCCCCATCAACGGCCTGTCGACCGAGCCGCTGTATCTCGATGTATCACTGCCGGCCGGCGGCTCTTTCACGCAGCAACTCACACCGGGCCATCACGCGATGGCTTACCTGTTCGAAGGGCAGGTCGGGCTGGCCGAAGATGACCGCCTGCTGGCCACTCACAGTGCGGCCATCCTGTCCGATGGCGATCAGGTGAGCTTTGTCGCCGGTCCGGAAGGCGCGCGCTTCCTGCTGCTGGCGGGCAAACCCATCAATGAGCCCATCGCGCAGTACGGCCCCTTCGTGATGAATACGGTGGCCGAGATCGAACAGGCCATCATCGATTACCAGACTGGCCGTCTGACGGCAGCGTAACCGCGTCCCTGGCAGCCGTAGCTGAACTTTTGGCTTTGCCTTTGGCCGTGCCAGCGGTCGCGGCATGGCAGGCATTGACGATGCCCGCGGCGGCGGCCTCGAAGCGATACGGCTCCACCATCAGCAGCGAACGCTCCGCATAGGCGTGGCGACGGCGCTCGTCCGACAGCAACTGCGTGGCGGCCTCGGCCCAGGCTGCGACGTCGAGCTCGCGCACATAGCCGTTGCTGCCATCAACGATCAGCTCGCCGGCCACGCCCGCATGCGGCGACACGATCACTGGCAGACCGGCGGCACAAGCCTCGTTGGCGACCACGCCCCAGACATCGGCCTCGGTCGGAAACAGGAACACTTTCGCCGAGCGGTACAGGCGTGGCAATTCGGCCTGTGATGCAAATCCGTGGAAAGCCGTCTCGACATGGTTGGCGCAGGCTGCAGCCTCGGCCTGCAAGCTTGCCCTCAGGCTCCCGGAGCCGACGAACAGCAGTCGCGTCTTGCGCCCCAGCCGGCGCGACACCTGCGCCGCCACCTCGAGCGCAAATGATGGCCGCTTGGCCGCTTCCAGTCGCCCGCAGAACAGTAAATCCCAGCAGGCCGTTTCGGCTGTGGCAGGCGGGCGGAAGCGTTCGTTGGCCACGCACAGGCAGGACTGGTAGCAAGCCGAGCGCGGCACGCCATAGCTTTGCAGCAGCGCCAGACCGCCCTGGCTGGCTGCGATTGCGGCGCGCGCGCGGCCATAGGTCCAGTGGCGCAAGCGGCGATGCACGGGGCCCAGTACTTGTTCAGAGCGCAGCGTGCCATCCGTCATCGGGATATAGGGGCGACGGAAGGCGATGCACCAGGCCATCGCGTACAGGTGCGTAGGATTGAAGCCATTGCCGATCACGGCATCCGGCCCGAGCCGTGACAGTGCCGTCAGCACGTCCGGGTTGTTATGGATGTAGCGGTCGCGCACGGTCGTGATGCGCTCGCGCAGGAACTGGTGGTCGAAGGCGATCGCCGGCAAATCCCATTCGCGGTTGGGTTCGCGTTGACAGCAGAAGATCACGTGCAGGCGCATCCCCGGATGCGCCGCGACGCGGTTGAACACCGGTATCCGGTAGGGCGGGGGTTCGTTAACGACCAGCGCCAGCGTCGTCATAGGCTCGGATAGTCATAGGCTCGGATAGTCATAGGCGAGGGGAGGTGGGTCGGGCAGGGGAGAGGCGGCCATCGCCTGCCGGTAGATGCGCAACAGCTGTTCGTAATTGCGTTCTGGCGTGTAATGCTCGAGGTACGTTTCCCACGCGGCACGGCCCATCTCGCGCATGCGCTCAGGATGGGCTTCGGCGAAGGCGATCGCTTGCGCCAGCTCGGCCGCGTCGCCTGGCGCCACCAGCAGGCCGGTCTTGCCGTGCACGACCAGTTCCAGCAAGCCGCCCTGTCGGCTGGCGATCACGGGCGTGCCGCAGGCAAAGGCTTCGACTGCGACCAGACCGAAACTCTCCACGCCGGTGCTGGGCATGACCAGATAGGCGGCGGCATGCATGCGCCGAGCGAGCACGTCGGGTGTCTGGAAGCCGCGATAGTCGAGGCCGGGCGCGTTCATCACGAACGACTGCAACGGGCCCTTGCCATAGACGGCGATACGCTGGCCGGGCAACTGCTGCATCGCCTGCATCAGTACATGCAAACCCTTTTCGTCAGACAGCCGGCCAATGAAAAGCCCGCCGGACCGACGCTCCCAGTCCGGCTTGCCATGCGCGACCACGAAATTCGGTTTGATCACCAGCTTTTCGAGCGGCAGGCCGCCTTCGAAAAAGATATCGCGGCACATCTGGTTGAGCGCGATATAGCGTGTCACGTCGCGCTGCCAGGTACGGCGCAGCCGGTGCATCACCAGCATCGCCGCCACAGCCGAGGTCTGCATGAAGGACTGCCGGTAGCAGCGGCGCACGATGCCGCGCCAGGGCAAGTGACCGACGCAGTCGGTGCAGCTGCGACCGAGCCGCACCAGCATCGCTTGCGGGCAGACCAGCCGGAAGTTGTGCAGCGTCTGTACCACCGGCAGGCGATGGCGGCGCGCGCCGACATACAGCGATGGTGAAATCAACGGGAAGATGTTGTGTGCATGGACCAGGTCGGGCGCGAAGCGCTGGACGATGCGCGCGAGGTCATCGACGGTCCGGCGCGACCATAACGTGGACAGCGCGGCATCGGGGGTGCTCATTCGCGCGATTTCGGCATTGTCGCGGCGGTAGACCTCGACCTCGTGCCCGTGGCGGCGCAGCAGCGCGACCTCGGCATCGACGACCGTGTCTTCGCCGCCGCGATAGTGATACTGGTTGTGGGCTACGAGGATGCGCATCGACGACCATGCTAACGGTGCAGGGCGGCGCAGCGGTGAGGGCGCTCAAGCGCATCGGCTATGATGGACCGACAACGACAATCAAAGGAGACATGGATGGCCGCTTTCGATCTCTCCGGCAAGCGCGTGCTGTTGACGCAGGCTTCCGACTTCATGGGGCCGGTGCTGACCGAGGTGTTCACCAGCCTCGGCGCCCAAGTGATCGCCGATCACGGACCGCTCGACGATCCGGCGCGGCCGGCGCAATTGGTGGCCGAGGCGGGCCCCATCGATATCCTTCTCGCGCATCTTGCGGTACCGGCGGCGCGCAAGCAAGCCGTCGATACCAGCGACGACGACTGGGCGCACGCATTCCGTCATATGGTCGATCCCTTGCCACGCCTGGTGCGCGCGGTGCTGCCGCAGATGATCGAGCGCGGCCACGGCAAGGTGCTGCTGATGGGCAGCGCATCACCGTTGCGCGGCATGAAGCGCGCATCGACGTACAGCGCGGCACGCGGCGCGCAGTTGGCTTACATACAGTCGGTCGGCGTCGAGGTCGCGCCGCACAAGGTTCAGGTCAATGCGATCGCGCAGAACTTCGTTGAAAACCCGACCTATTTCCCACCTGAAGTGCAGGCCGATCCGGCCTTCAAGGAAAGGTTGAAATGGGAGGTGCCGCTCGGCCGGCTGGTGGGCGCGCGCGAGGATGCGATGTTTGCCGCCTACCTGTGCAGCGCGCATGCCGATTGTTTCGTGGGTCAGGTGTTCCCGGTCTGCGGCGGCTGGGTGCCGCGCTGATCCGTGCTTGCGGCTGGTCGGGCCGGCGCGTTGCTTGCATCAGTGGGTGTTTCGCACTGACCGATGAGGTACGCCATGCAGCAAACGCCGCCCCCGATGAATCCCGGTGACGAAGCGCCGGCCGGCACGCCCGGCACGGGCGAAGACATGTGCCCGCGCTGCAAGGGCAAGGGAAAACTCGACAATCAACAGGACTGCCCGGATTGCGCCGGCAGCGGGAAAATCATCGAAGGCATAGGCGGCGGTTGATGCAAGCAGCGCGCTATTGAGCGTGATTTGCGGCACCACTAGTGATGCGAGTGCTGGCGGCAAAAAAGCTGCGGCTAAGGGTTCATGGCGAATGGTGGCGACTACTGCTGACGCTTCTGCATCGCCTGCCTGATGCCGTTGCGCGTTGCCTGCGCCTGTGTCTGCCACTGGTCGCCGTGCGCGACAGCCTTGTCGGCGATGGCCAGCGCTTCGTCGAGCCGCCCGAGATCTTGCAACACGGTCGCCAGATTGTTCAGCGCGGCCGTGTTATCGGGTGTCATTTCGGTGACGGTCCTGAATGCCGCCTCGGCAATGTCGAGCTTGCCGGCATTGTAGGCATTGATCCCCAGTCCCATGCGGAACAGATAGTTGTCCGGCCAGCGCTGGCTGGCGGCTTCGTAATAACGCACCATGTTCACCGGGTCGGCATATCTTTCCAGCGCGGCCAGCGACTTTTCCAGGTCCGGCACCTCGGCCTGCAGCGGCAATTGGCCCGGCGCCAGCACGACCATGGCCCAGTGCTTGGATCGCGCCCAGGTGTGGCCGAAGGTTCGGTAGTTCATCAATTCACGCTCTGTCGTGCCTGAGTGCAGGATCATGTGCTGTGATGGCCGATCGAAGCCGATGGCCACGGCATAGTGCCAACGTGTCGCGAAGGAAAGGCCCAGGTTCTGCAGCACGACCACAGGGCGGCCGGCGGCGAGTTCGGCCAGCACCGCATCGAAATTCGGTTGGATCACATAGGCCAGCGCGCCGCGGCGACGCGCTGCGACCAGCATTTCGGTTTGCAATGAACCTTCGCGGTCCGGCAGGAAAACCATTTGCTCCAGGTCTTTCGGGCTGGCCGGATAGCCGGCAGCGCCCAGCGCCATGGCCAGCGACGCCGGGCCGCATTGATGCTGTTCCTGGGCGAAAAATGGAATGTGCTTCAAGTCGACATGCGCAGGCAAGGCCGCGGAGGCTACCGTTTCCGTCGACGGGCCGACGCTCGCGCAACCGGCGAAAAACAGCAGCGGCAGCACGGCTGTGGCCAGCGCGATGACTCGTGATACCGGGCGGACAAATTGGCTTGAAATCCGGCGGACAAGCCGGCAGGCAAGCCGGGTCAACTGTCGGCCCCGATGCGCGGGCGCTGGCAGGCAAGAGTGTGCGTGCATCGTCAATGCAGTTATGAAGTGAGGCAAGCAAGCGAGGCAAGCGCCGTCACCGGCGCTTGCCATTCCTGGTCAGCGTCGAGCGCGGGTGAACGGGAACACCTTGGTCAGGCCAAGGATGTCGGTCACCAGTAGCAGCACGAAGATGAATACCAGCGCGCCAAGGACATCGCCGCCGGCCGGCAGGCTGTCGAGGCGCTGGTCGAGCGCAGCCAATTCATCGTCGGTCAGTGCCGCCACACGGTCACGGGCAACCGCAGGATCGACACCGAGCTTTTCCATCTGTTGTACCAGTGCCGGGCGGCTCAGGGCTTCCAGAACCTTGGCTTCGGTCACATCGCGGCGGGAAGCCTGGACCAGGGCTTCAGACCCGATCATCGCAGCCGTGGCCGGACCGGTAAGGGCCATCCAGTTGAGACTGAAAATCAACGTATAAACAAGGAATTGGCGAATTTTTCTCATTTTGGTCCTCATAAGTTATCTGCCGTAAGTCGGCAGCCTGAAGCGAGCCGATCCTGATCAGACAGCCCATCGATTCAGTTTTTCAGCTTTTGATATGCGTCGTTTGATTTGGAATAAATTTTCAATAAAACAACTGGATAAATGACGACCCGCTCGTTCCAACGGCATCCTTATCGCGCATAATTTGTATTATGTAAAACTGCATCGAAGGTCAAGAAATGCAGGTTTCTCGAAAAGTCCGGCAATGAGCATCAAGGCCCACTTGTGCTCAAGCTTGCTCGCCTGCGCTCGCCTAAGCGCGTTCGCGCCCGCCTCATTTTCGCAAGCGTCCTTCCGTGATCGTTTGCTCAACGATCAGCCCGGCAACCATCGACAGCTCGGATGCAATCAGGTTCAGCACATCATCGGCGGTCAGGATGCCGAACAGGCTGCCTGCCCGGTTGACCACGGGCAGCCTTCGGACTCGTTTGCCGCGCATGATGGCCAGCGCTTCATTGAAGCCCGCATCTTCCAGCACCGTGGTCACCGGCGTCGTCATCAGGTCGGAAGCCGTGAACAGCTTGGCGTCGATATCCAGCGCAATCGTCTCGATCAGGATATCGCGGTCCGTGATGATGCCCAGCGGTACCCGCAGGCCTTCCTGCTGGTTGTCGACCACGATGATGTCGCCCACATGATGGCGGCGCATCAGCCCGGCAACTTCCGCAATGGGCGCATCCGGCTCGCAGCAGATGACGTTCATGTTGCAGTAATCGCGAACCAGCATGGTTGACCCTCCCGGCATTGACACTGCCTGTCGATTGAACCAAGATCAATTGCATGCCGGTTGCCATCCGGCGACGGGTATTTTCATGGAGGCATGGATGTCCCAAGAATTCAGTCTGGAACGGATCGCCCAATTGGTTTCTGACCTCGAGCAAGAGTTGTCGGGCGCCCCCGCCAGCTCGCCCAAGGTCGCCGCACTACGCGCCGAGATCGATGCCTTGAAGAAGACGCTGGCCAGCCCCGACCAAGCCAAGCCCGAGCTGGCTTCCCAGCTGCAAGGCACCCATCGCAATCTCAATGACCTGGTCGCCAGTGTCGAAGGCGAAGTCTTGCGAGATACGCCTTACCTGGCCGAACTGGGGCGCATCCTCGGCCTGGTCTGAGATTGTGTCGGTCTGATTCTGGCAGGATCGCGACCGAATCGCCTGACATCAGCCCGTCATCGCGCGGGCTTGCACTGCCATCTTGCCGTCCAGTACAGCGGCACGCCCTCGCCCATTTTTCTTCCCGTAAATTCTCGCGCCTTCCTGCTGCGCTTTCTTGCTGGCGCCGGCAACTTTCGCCTTTCCACCCTGTCCTAAACGAGCTTCAAGAAATCCTTGCGTCAACTCCGGCGCGTCCAGCCGCAGGTCGCGGCATTTTCTGACGGTTGCCATGCCCAAGTTCTCAATCAATTCGCTCGTTCAGACTCTGCGCAACACCCGGCTGCGCAATGCCTTGTTCTCGCTGCTCTTGCTGTCGGCGATCATCATTTCCTTTGAAAGCGCACCGAAGCTCTTGCACAGCTCGCCTGTGGTCTACAGTCAGGACGTATCGCTGGTCACTACCCTTCCCGCCCAGCGCGAGAAGCTCGAGTACCTGCTGATTGCACAGCCCTCTTCCGAGTCGCCGCGTTACCTGATCAAGTTCAAGGGCCAGCCCAAGATCGTGTCGGTGAAGGTGCCCAACAGTACGCATGTGAACCTCGAGCGTGAGGTGTTGCTGAAGAATGGCATCCCGTATGCAATCGCGCAGCCCGAGTGGCTGGCTGCCAACCAGAGTGTGCTGCAGGATGAAGAAGCGCCGGCCGGCTTCTTCGAATCGGCCGGTGGCTTCATGGCCCGCAATGCAGTCGGCCTGTTGTTGCTGGTGCTGATGGTGGTGGCGCTGAAAAAGAGCATGCCCGGATTCGGCTCGTCGGTGTCGGTGACGCGCCCGGAAAAGCTCAAGGGCAGCATGGATGACCTGATCGGCATGGAAGACATCAAGCGCGAAGTGGCTCACCTCGAATCGATGATCCGCAATCGCGAGCTGTACAAGTCGCACAACATCGACAAGCCCTTCAATGTGATGCTGACCGGTCCTGCCGGCACCGGCAAGACCAAGCTGGCCGGCTATCTGGCCAAGCAGCTGGGCATACCGCTGATCCAGGCGTCGGGCTCGGGCCTGGAGTCGGGTCTGGTTGGCGGCGGTTCGAAAACGCTGAATGCAATTTACAAGAAGGCCTGCGACCAGGGCCGCTGCCTGATCTTCCTCGACGAGGCGCAATCGTTGTTCATGCCGCGCGGGCGCGGCGAACGCAAATGGGATGACGATACCGCCAATACTCTGCTCGGCCTGCTGGACGGCATCAAGAGCGATGAAGGCAATGGCGTGATCTGGGTGGTCGCATCCAACTTCGACGACGCCAACAGCGAGATGGATGAAGCGATGCTGCGCCGCTTCGCGGTGAAGATCAATTTCCGCCTGCCGAACAAGGCCGAGCGCCGCGAACTGCTGCGCGTCTTCCTCAAGCGCAAGGATGAACAAGTGGTGGCCTGGGACCGGCTCAACCTCGAATATGTGGCCGAGATCACGGCCAATTTGTCGCCGGCGCTGCTGGAGACCGTGGTCGACCGCGCCAGCATGATCGCCATCGAGGAAGGCAGCACCATTGATACCGAATTGCTGTTCCGTGCCTTCGAACGCAGCGCCATCGGCCTGACCGACCGCGCTGCCAGCGCCGAGAAGGACCGGCAGCGCGAGCGCGTCGCGCTGCATGAGCTGGGGCATTTCTTCATGCAGGTCGATCCCTTGCTCAAGCAAGGCCTGCCTCTGGATGATGTGAAATCGCAGTCGACGCTGCTGAAGATCAGCACCGAGTCGGTGTCGAAACTGGGGGCGCTGGGCTATGTGCTGTCGGCCACGCCGGACGCCGGTCTGCAGACGCTGGAAGAGCTGGAGCAGGATGTGATGCAACTGTATGGCGGCGTCGCGGCCGAGGAATTGTTCTATGGTGCGCGCGGCATATCGGTCGGCAGTCAGAACGACATCCAGAAGGCAACGGCGCGGCTGGACCTGATGGTGAACCAGTTGTCGATGTACTCGCGTTCGAAGCTGGACTACCGTCAGTTCAAACGTGATGGCGCGCGCGAGGATGCGGTGCGCGAGGTCGAGCAAAAGTCCGATGAGTTGTACTCACGCACACTGGACACGGTCGAAGGCTATCGCCCTTGGATGGCCAAGCTCAAGGACACGCTGATGGAGCGCTATGTGCTGTCGAAGGATGAAGTCTTCGCATTGATCGGCGAATTGCAGGTCTCCGATCCGATGGCAATGACACCAGCAGACTCACCGACAGCCTCCGCAGCAGACTCAACCGCAAACCCGGCGGTACGCCTGCAGGCAGCACCGAAGACAGCAACGCAGGAAGGCATCGCCATGGCAAGCTGACCCGGGCAGTGCCCGCCCCCTGCCCTTGCAGGTGGCTGCGGCATCGCACAAGACATTGCGGCCGGCTTTCCCTTGCGGGAAGCCGGTCGCTTTTTTACTTTGGCTGGTTCAGCTGATGAAGTGCGTCGGTTCCAGCACTTCCGGCACGTGCTCGTCGCCGTCCACGAGCAGTTTTTCGACGGTCTTCTGCACTTTCATCTTCAGCTGCAGATAGGCATCAATCTGGTCCATGGAATTGTCCTGGTCACGGCACAGCATGTAGAGCGCCGCAGCAGACACAGGGCAGTGATAGATCTGGTCGTCGATGTTCAGGGTAAAGGTCGTATTGTCTCGGTTGCGAATTGCCGGCTCGGTCATGCTGCACTTCCTCCGTGTCCTTATGGTTGTCCATCGGGTCTTGATCGACGATCTGTTGCGCATAAATCGTACGTCCTCGGGAACATCGCTTTCCTTGAGCTAGCGCATGTTTCTGAAAAACGTACGCGATCCCAATCAAACTTCTGGAATCGCGTCGATATCCGAGAAATTTCCCGTGCGGGAACTGTGATGCCTCTCGGTTGCATGCCTGCGCTTGTTTTACCAATATCAGCGCCTGCTATTGAAAGACTCGAAAGACTCGCGGAGGTTCATGCCAGCGTTCCCGGCACGGTACGCACCGTGCCGGGATCTTGCTTTACTGGCGACGGTCAGGCCTTCTTTTCCGGAGCTTGCGGTGCTGCTTGCTGCGGTGCTTGCCCCGATGTGACACTGGCAGCTGCGGTGCCGGTCGGCTGGCGGCCCGTGCTCGTGCCAGTCGTGACCGTGCTGTTAATGGTCGTGTTGAAGGTATTGAAGGTGGTGGCCGTGGTGGCCAAGGTAGCGCTGCTGACCGGCAGTACGGTGGCAGTGACCGTAGGCTCGGAGGCCACGGGCAGTTCTCCGCTGTCGTCGAGCGGCTGTGCGCGGCGCGGCTGGCTGACCGACATCGCTTCGCTATCGCTCGCCAGCAAGCTGACCAGTTCTTTGAGGTCTTCGGCGTCGAAATACTGCAAATCGGTCCTGGCCTGGCTGATCGCCAGGTTTTCATCGACTTCCCGGCTCGCCTCGTCGAGCACGCTCCAGTCCTGCGACTCCAGCTCCGTCGCCAGTTCGCCGGCCTTCTGCACCTTGCGCAAGCTGCGTGCTTCTTCGATGGTGCGCAAGGTACGCGGACTGATCGGCGTGGTGTCGGCGCTGCGGGTACGCACATGGCGGGTCGGAGGCTTGGTCTGCAAGCGACGGATGCGCGCATCGATCTTTTCGCGCGTTGCCTTTTCAGTGGCCTGCTGCTGCAGCGCCAGCGGGGATGTCGCAAAGGACTTGTTGAACAGGGCTTCGGCCAACTGCCTGACGCTGGACACCAGTCCTTTCTTCAGCAAGACCTGGAACCACATCTCGGAGTTGGAAAGGTTCTGCTGCGCCAGCGACAACAGCATGGGCTGCAGCAAGCGGGTGACCAGCAGATGGGTCAGCGCGGCCAGTCGAGCGGTGCGTATCTGGTCGGTGCTGAAAGTCGTTGGCATGTCGGAGCTGAGCAGTTTTGCGTGCAGGCGCTGGTCGCAGGCAATCAGCAGGCCGATCAGTTTGCCGGGCAGCGGCGAGCTGTCGACCGTGGGCGGATAACCGAGCAAGCTGCGCACGATGACCTCGGATGCGCCCCGTATGCGTTCCATCTCGGCTTGCTGGGTATCTGCATCGATATTGCTCGTGTTACTGCTGGCCGATGACGCCTTTGCCGCTTCGCGCTGCATGAAGTTCGCGTACAGGCTCGTGGCGCCGTTCCAGCCGACGTTGTTGCTGAAGTCGGCGGCGAAATAGCGCTGCATCAGCTTGCCGGATGAAATCGTGGGGTGCAGCAGTCCGCTTGCCAGCGGCTTGAACTCCTCCGGCAGGTGGTCGATGTAAAACGCCGCATCAGTGCTGCCCAGCGTGCTCAGGCTGGCTGCGGACAGGCGCTCGCTGACCAGATCGTTGACGAGCAGATCGGCGAGCTTGTGCGTGCGGTGTTCTTGCTCCATTTTTTTCAGCTGACCCAGCGGAATGCTTTTCCGGATGATCTGCAGGCTGGGTTCGGAAAAGGCGCGCACCGAGTCTTGCTGAGTCGTGGCAGCCTTGTCCTTTTCCTTGGCAAGCGTGGTCGTCGTAGCTTCTGCCTTCGCGGGCGCCCGGTTCATGTTGGGCACCGGATGCGATGTGGACAGGGTTGCTCCATCCGCCTTGCTGGCCAGCGGCGACTGCTTGCGTGGCGAAGGGACAAACTCCTGACCGGATGAATTGCTGCGCAGGCGCAGCACAGGTACGGGCATGGGGGACAGAGGCGCTGGGCGCGGACTGCGCGGCGGGACGGACTTTTTCGAGCGGCCGGTAGGACTGTCGTTCTTCGGGGGCGACGATCGCTCCGGCGTGGTCGTGGTACTTGTGCTGCTCGAGTTGCGCAAGTTGCTCGAGTTGCTCGCGCTGGACGCTGAACTTGACGTTGATGTTGCCATGGATGGCGTCGCTGCTGTCGTTGCCGGTGCGCTGGTCGCGCTGGCAGTCACGGGCGACGTCACCGTTGTCAGCTGCGTGCTGGTTGTCACGGTGGTGGTGATGGTGGTGTTGCGGGGACTGGTACCTGGCAAGGACATGAGGGCTCCGTTCATAGAGAAATGTTGTGCGACGCGATGGGTAACACCCGTCATCCAGCAGTTCTGTTGAACAACCCTCGATGCAAGCTTGTGATCAGCAAAAATCCCGACTCGATGTTTCCAGTGA
The DNA here is from genome assembly GCA_964634245.1 of uncultured Bifidobacterium sp. Classification (GTDB taxonomy): domain Bacteria; phylum Pseudomonadota; class Gammaproteobacteria; order Burkholderiales; family Burkholderiaceae_D; genus Pernthalerella. Next base: position 341,728 of record CAZWIE010000005.1, on the reverse strand, counting down.
GCCGAGCAAGGGACTCAAATCGAGTAGCCGTTTAGCGATCAAATGCTGCACATTGTTTTCTGTCTGCCAGATGCCATACACGCCGAGCAGCGATGCCTGCAGCAGTTCACGCCGCTGCTGCTCGACCAGCGCAGGCCAGATGATCACGTTGACGACACCGCTTTCATCTTCGATCGTGACGAACATCGTTCCCTTCGCAGTCGCTGGCCGCTGGCGCACGGTGACGATGCCGCAGGCCCGTGCAAACGCCCCTTGTCCATAGCTGGCGAGGCTGGCCGCCGGTACGAAGCGGCGCGCATGCAGCTGCTTGCGCAGCAAGGCCAGCGGATGACGTCCCAGCGTCAGGCCCAGCGAGCGGTAATCCGACACGATCTCTTGTCCTTCCGAAGGCGCGGCCAGTCGTATCGCGGCATCATCATGGTCAGCAGCCTTCAGCAAGCCCTTGCCAGTCCCCGCTTCCACCGCATGCCAGAGCGCTTCACGCCGATGGCCCGCGAGGCTTGCCAGCGCATTCGCTGCTGCCAGTGCCTGCAGGTCACCGGCATCGAGTTGCGCGCGCAAGGCCAGGTCCTGCAGGCTGGCGAAGGGGCGCACTGCCCTCGCCTCTTCGATGCGCCAGGCCGCTTGCTGCGCCATGCCGGTCACCTGGTTCAGGCCCAGCCGCACGGCCGGCTGCTTGCCGGGGATGCGCTCCAGTGTCGCCTCCCAGTCGCTGACGGTCACATCCACCGGTCGCACCTGCACGCCGTGGCGCTGCGCATCCTGCACCAGCTGCGAGGGCGTATAGAAGCCCATCGGCTGGCTGTTGAGCAGCGCCGCCAGCAGCGCGGCCGGATGGTGGCACTTCAGCCAGGCACTCGCATAAGCCAGCAAGGCGAAGCTGGCCGCATGACTTTCGGGGAAACCGTATTCGGCAAAGCCTTCGATCTGGCTGAACAGCGCCTCGGCGAAATCGCGTTCATAGCCGCGCTCGAGCATGCCGTCGATCAGCTTGTCGTGGAATTTTTCCAGCCCGCCCTTGCGCTTCCATGCCGCCATCGCGCGCCGCAGCTGGTCGGCCTCGCCGGCGCTGAAGCCGGCGGCCAGCATCGCCAGCTGCATCACTTGTTCCTGGAAGATGGGCACGCCCAGCGTGCGCGACAAGGCCGTCTCGAGATCCCGGCTCGGATAGGTGACCGGCTCCAGCCCCTGCCGCCGGCGCAGATAGGGATGGATCATGCCGCCCTGTATCGGGCCGGGCCGGATGATCGCGACTTCGATCACCAGATCATAGAAGGTGCGCGGCTTGAGCCGCGGCAGCATGCTCATCTGCGCGCGGCTCTCGATCTGGAACACGCCGATGGTGTCGGCGCGGCTGATCATGTCGTAGGTCGCCTTGTCCTCGGCCGGTATGTCGGACAATTCGAAAGGCTCGCCCTGCTGCTGCGCGATGAATTCCAGCGCGCGCCGCATCGCCGACAGCATGCCCAGCGCGAGGATGTCGACCTTCAGCAGGCCCAGCGCATCGAGGTCGTCCTTGTCCCATTGCACGACGCTGCGGCCTTCCATCGCGGCCTTTTCGATCGGCACCAGCCGGGACAGCTTGTCGCGCGCAATCACGAAGCCACCCGGATGCTGCGACAGGTGGCGCGGAAAGCCCATCAGCTCGCCGGCCAGCTGCAGCCACTGCTGCGCCATCAGCGATTCGGGATCCATGCCGCAATCAATGAAGCGCGCGGCCAGTTCTGCGCGACTGTCCCACCAGCGGTGCGACTTTGCGAGCCGGTCGACGATCTGCGGGTCGATACCGAGCGCCTTGCCCGTCTCGCGGATCGCGCTGCGCGGCCGGCAGGTGATGACGACGCCGGTCAGCGCTGCGCGATGGCGGCCGTATTTTTCATAGATGTACTGAATGACTTCTTCGCGCCGCTGGTGCTCGAAATCGACATCGATGTCGGGTGGCTCGTTGCGCTCCTTCGAGATGAAACGCTCGAACAGCAAATTGCCGCGCGCCGGATCGACTTCGGTGATGCCCAGGCAGTAGCAGACCGAGGAATTGGCCGCCGAGCCGCGTCCCTGGCACAGGATGTGGCGGCTGCGCGCGAAGCGCACGATGTCATACACGGTCAGGAAGTAAGGCTCATAGCCCATCTCGGCAATCAGCGCGAGCTCATGCTCCAGCTGCTGTTGCACGTTAGCCGGTATGCCGCCGGGGAAGCGACGGTGCGCGCCTGTCCAGGTCTGCTCGCGCAGGTAGCTGGATGGCGTATGGCCGTCTGGCACCAGTTCGTCCGGGTATTCATAGCGCAACTGGTCGAGTGAAAAATGGCATTGCCCGGCAATCGCGAGTGTCTCGGCCAGTGCTTCCGGCGGATACAGGTTGGCCAGCCGCAGGCGCGAGCGCAAATGCTGCTCGGCATTCGCAAACAGGCGCCGCCCGCATTCCGCGACCGACTCGCCCAGGCGTATGGCGGTCAGCACATCCTGCAGCCGCTTGCGCGAGCGCAGGTGCATGCAGACATCGCCGGTTGCTACCACCTTCAGTCCGTGCAGCGCGGCCGCCTGCAGCACGCTGGCCTTGTGCGCCTCGTCCTGCCCGCGATAGAGCAGCGTCAGCGCCAGCCGCGCACGTTCGCCGAACGTGGCGCGCAGCCAGCCGGCTTGCCGGTTCAGCAGGTCCGGCGCGACGCCGTACTCTGGCGCCAGCAACAGCAGGCAATCGGGCAAGCCGCGCAGATGCGACAGGTCGGCCGGCGGCTGCATGAAGTCTTGCGCATCGATGCGATAACTTCCCTTCTGCTCGCGGCTGCGTGCCAGCGTGATCAGTTCGCACAGGTTGCCGTAGCCATCGCGATTCATCGCAAGGGCGATCAGCCGGAAGCTGTCGCCCTGCCCTTGCACCCGGAATTGCGCACCGACGATCAGATGCAGCCCATGCTGCTTGGCCTCGCCATGCGCGCGCACGACGCCGGCGACGGAGCACTCATCGGTGATTGCAAGCGCGCGATAGCCAAGCTCGGCCGCGCGTGCGACCAGTTGCTCGGGATGGGAAGCGCCCCGCAGAAAACTGAAGTTCGATGCGCACTGCAGCTCCGCATAGTCGGGTAATCCGGCTCGCATGGTCGGCCTCAATCACTCAGGCGAACAGGCCATGCAGGAACCAGCGCGCGCTGCCCGCATCGCGCTCGCGATAGATCCAGTAGCAGGCGCCCTCGTCGCCCTGCGCGATGAAGTAATCACGCAAGGCCAGCGCGCCATCCCACCAGCCTGATTCGATGCGTTCGGGACCGCTCAGCAAACGCAGCGGCGAGCCATAGAAAGGACGATGCGCCTGCAGGGACAGTGGCAAGGGCTGTTCGAGCAGCCAGAAAGGCCGTGCAGCCACCGCTGTGTCCTCAGCGTCCTTCGCATGCGCAAGCGCCCTGCCGCTGGCGCGTTCCGCCGCTTGCCAGCAATTCGCCGCTTCCGGCCTGTGGTCTGCGCGCGGCGATGCCAGTTGCACCGCTTCCGCACCCAGCCGCGACACCAGCAATTCCAGCAAACGGCGATAGTCCTCGGGCGTGCCGCCGGGTTCGGGGAACAGTTGCTCGTTCGGCGGCGCCCATGGCGACAGGTCGCGCGCTTCCAGCCGCAGCGCCATCACCGGTGCCGGCAATTGCAGGCGCGCGAAGCGCTCTTTCAGCAGCCGCAGCAAATGCGCTTCTTGCCAGGCCGGTTCGGCAAGGGCGATCTCGACCATCGTCGGTTCGCGCCGCGTGCGGCCGCGTTCATGTTCGAGCGAGAACAGCAGGCGTGCGACCGCCTGCTGGCGCGCGACCAGCCAGCCGGCCATCTGCAGCAGCAGCCGCTGCGCGCCCGACAGCAGCAGCGCCGCCTGTTCGACCCGGTAAGGCAGTTCGATGAAGGCCGCGAATTGCTCCGGCGCCTGCAGCCATTCGTACAGCTCGGGCGCTTCCCCATAGGCACGGTCGAGTTGCTCCATCAGCCGTGCATCGGTACGGCGCTGCAGCCCGGCGCGCGGCAGTCGACGCAAGTCGCCCAGCGTGTGACAGCCGATACCGTCCAGCCAGTCCGCATGGGCTTGCGCTGCCGGCAGCCACCGGAAGTGCGTGCGATCGAGTTCGCGCTGCAGGCTGGCGAGTTTCACCACGCGCCTTGTTTTACTTGTGCTGCTTGTGCGCCGGTGCGCGAGCAGCCAGGCACCCTGCGCCGTCGGCGCCATCGCGAGACGCAGGGAAAAGCCGAGCGCATGCACGCTGTCGCTCACGCGCTGGCACAGCGCACGCCGGCCGCGGAAAGCCGTCAGGCTGGCGGTCACGTCCATCAGCAGGGTCGCATCGTCGCTGGCAGTGCCGTGGCTGGTAACGATGGTCGCACTGCTTGCACCGTTCGCACTGTTCGTCTGCGGGATGCCAGAACTGCGCGAGGTGCCGGAGGCGCGGGAGCTGCGAGATGCACGCCGCGTGTCGGCATGGCAGTTCGCATGCGCCAGTTCGGGCGTGTACTGCAGCAGCGCGAGCGCGACGGCATCGAGCGCATCGCACTCGCGCTGCGGGTCGCGTTCCTGCAGGATGACTTCCGGCGCGATGGCTTGCACACCGTTGGCGCGCATGCCGTGCCGCACGCCCTGCGCTGCCGCCAGCCGGCTCATCGCCAGCACCTGCCCGCCATCCATGATGGCCAGCGGCAGCGGCTCACACCAGCGCGGACGCAGCGACTGCAGCGGCAGCAGTGGCAGGTAGACGGCGATCCAGCAACGCATCGCTTGCCCCGGCATCAGGTTGGACGGTGGACACGCGCAAGTCAGTTTGCGCGAACAGGTTGGCGAAGGGATCGCCGCGCCGCTGCGGCCAGCGCAGGCGTATCGGCGCCGCGCATTGCGGGCCGCGGCGCTTGAGCACATCAACCTGCACGCCGCCCGGCAGCGGTCGCACGGCCAGCCGCAATGGCGCCGGCGAAGGCTCGTCGGCAAAGGCCAGCGGCCGCAGCAGCCAGCACAGCATGTCCGATGCCTGCGCGGCCAGTTGCAGGCGGCGCAGCGCTTCATTGCGCAGCGTGCCCTGCCAGAACAGCAGCGCGCCGCAGCTGCCATTGCGCAGTACTTGTTCGGCGCTCCACAACAGGTCGGCATGCCGCTGCGCGCGTATCCACAGCAATTGCTCAGGCGGCAGCCCCCATTCTCGCCAGGCGGCAATTTGCGGCAGGTAAGGCGGTTGCAGCAGCGCGATGCGCTGGCCGGACAGCGATTGCAATGCAGGACGCAGCAAGCGCATCTCGCCGATGCCGCTCTGCTGCACCAGCAGTTCGATCAGCCCGCGGCGCGGCCAGCCTCGGTTCGGCAATTCGGCATCGAGTGCGGCATGGCCGCTGGAGGTCACGGCGATGCTGGCCGAAGCCATCTGTCCGGCACGCCAGACGGCACCCGACAGTCCGGACGGCAGCGACGACAAGGCTGCCGGTACCGCTTGGGCGGTGACAGGCAAAGTGTTCATTTTGGCTTTACGGGGATGAGTGCGATCAATATTTATACTGTACAAATATACAGTATAAATAGCCGCCTGCAACAGCAAAAAACAAAAGTCCTGCGCTACGTGTGCCACCGCGGGTAGCGCATGCCATGCGCCGGCATGGCGGCTGAGGTGAGAAAAAGCTTGAAAAGTCGAGCGTCAAGCACTCAATAAAAAAATCCATGCAAAAGCATGGATTTTCAATGACTTGCGCGATTTCTTTAAATGGCTGCCTGAGATTTTGAATGCGCCCTGCCCGCTTCACCGTATCGAATGGCGAGAGCCTGGCCCTGGGTATCTCGCCCTGAGTTCGCCTGCTAAGCGTGCAGATGAAAACTGCCACCGCCCATGCCCGGCAGCGGCGGCTGTTCGGTATCCGCTTTGGCGACATAGTGCTGCCAGCTGGAGGCAGCCTTCAGGAAGCGCACGATGGCCGATTGCAAGTCCAGCAGGGTCAGCCCATCGAGGCTGAGCTCCCAGTTGATGATCAGCGAACCCTTGGGACCGGCGAGGCCGATCTTCACGCCACCATTGTCGCGCCACAGCAGGTTATAACTCAGCAGCGCTTCATACAGTTGCCGCTCCGCCGCCTCGGGCGCAGTACCGAGTTCGGCCGACATCACCAGCCGTGGCGGTTCGTCGACCGGTTCGATGATGATGATGCTCTCGTCGGAAAACTGTATCGCCCAGCTCGGTTCCTCGGTCTGCACCACCGCGTCGATATCGGGCGTTGCCGGGCCGAGCTCCTGCATCAGCTGCTGTATCTGTTCAATGGTCGTGGCCATCGGGTGCTCCTCAGGGACGGCGTTACAGCTTGCCGAGGTCAGGGTTGATGGTGCGAATGAAAAGCTCGGTCTTGGCCTGCGCAGCCTGCAGTCCCCGCAGTCCGGCTTGCAGGCGCTCGGCCTTGATCGAATCCCCGTAGTTGATCTTGATACCGTTGGCCGCGGTGGCCGCCGTGGCGGCATTGGGAGTGCTGGCCGCTACCGGCGCAGCAGTCGCGCCCAAGGCTGCGGTGCTGCTGAAAGTGTTGATGCTGTTCGGTCCCATGTCAGGTGTCCCCTTGCTCAGTTTTCATGGATGGCATGTCGCTCGTGATCAATCGCAATGGCTGCGCCGGTCGCGTCACGCCCCCAGGTGCAGCATGTCCATCGGCCCCGGTGCGCCGGGTACCGGGTTCTCGCTCTCGCCGGTCACGTACACGCTCCAGACTTGCGCAATGCCGAGGAAATTCGTCAGCACGATCTGCATCTCGTTGAGGTTCAGGTTGGAAGCAAACAGCTCATACAGCAGCACCAGTTCGCCACCCGGCCCGGACAGCGCCATCTTCACGCCGCCAGTGTCCTTCCACAGCAGGTTGTAGCAAAGCAAGGTTTCATAGACTGATAGCTGCATGGCCTCCGACGGCGTGCCCAGCAAGGTGGTCAGTACGACCCGCTCCGGCTGCTCCGCCCATTCGAGCATCACGATCGACTGATCCTCGAACTGTATGGCCCAGTTCGTGTCCTCGCTCTGGATGACGGCTTCGATATCGGGCATGCTGGGCCCGATTTCTTCCATCATGATTTGCATGCGTTCCAGGTTGCTTGCCATGTCATTTCCTCCGTGGAGCTCCGATGACAGATCAAATTCTTCCGATCTGTGATGGCATGCAACACAAAGTTCCATTACCGACACGAATGGCCAAGAAACATTGCGCTTCATGACAAAAAAATAAGCGCCTGCCGGATGTCCGGTCAGGCGCTTTTCTTTGGGGCAATGGTATGCGCAGCTCAGTGCAGCTTGACCCTGGGCGAGGTGCGCTGGCGCAGCCATTGCGCGACGGCATCGAGCACCATGCGCAGGAAGCCATGCAAGGCCAGCTGGTGATGACGGTACAGGGACAGGTAGAGCAGGCGCGCGAGGAAGCCCTGGATCTTCACTGAACTGCCGACCAGGCGTCCCATCAGGTTGCCGACGGTTTCGTAATGGCCGAGCGAAATCAGCGAGCCATGGTCACGGTAAGTGAAGGTCGGCAGGCTGCGACCGGCCAGCCGGCGACGCAGGCTGTTGACCAGCAGCGAAGCCTGTTGGTGCGCAGCCTGCGCACGCGGCGGCACTGACTTGCCGGTAGCGGGCCACGCGCAGCTCGCGCAATCGCCGAGCGCAAAGATGTCGGGGTCGGTGATCGATTGCAGCGTCGGCGATACGATCACCTGTCCGATATGGTTGGTCGGCAGGCCGACGCGGCCCAGCACAGCCGGCACCTTGATGCCACCGGCCCATACCGTCAGGTCGCTGGGCAACGTACGACCGCTGCCTGTCAGCACGGCCTCGGGCGTGACTGCGGTCACCTTATCGCCGGTCAGTATCTTGACGCCCAGGTCGCCCAGCAGCTTCGCGGTCTCATTGGCGATGCGCTCGGGCAGCGGCGGCAGGATGCGCGGACCGGCCTCGACCAGCGTGATGGTGATGTCGTCGAGCGGGTTGAGCCGGTGCAATCCATACGCAGCAAACACGCGCGCGGTATTGCGCAGCTCGGCCGCCAGCTCGACGCCGGTGGCGCCACCACCGATCACCACCAGGTTCACGCGCTGTCGTTCCTGCCCGCCGGACTCGGTCAGCCGCGTCTGCGAACGCATGCAGGCGGCCAGGATCTTGCGCCGCACATGTTCGGCCTGGTTGACCGTATCGATCGCCATCGCATGCTCGGCCGCGCCGGGGATGCCAAAGAAATTGGTCACGCTGCCGATGGCCAGCACCAGCGTGTCGTAGGCAATGCGGCGCTCGGGCAGGATCTGCTCATTGTCCTGGTCCAGCACGGCCGCCACGGTCAGGGTCTTGTTGACGCGGTCGAGGTCGAGCATCTCGCCCTGCTGGAACTCAAAGTGATGCCAGCGCGCCTGCGCGATGTATTCCAGCTGGTGCGCGTTCGGGTCCATGCTGCCGGCGGCGACTTCATGCAGCAGCGGCTTCCACAGATGGGTCGCTTCGCGGTCGACCAGGGTCACGTGCGCCTTGCCTGCCTTGCCGAGCTGGTCGCCGAGCCGCGTGACCAGCTCGAGGCCGCCGGCACCGCCGCCGACGACAACGATGCGATGCGTCTGCGTGCCCTCTCGCTTGATATGGATGGGTGCGGGGTCGACGGTGATTTCCATGCTGCCTCTTGCTTGCGTTGTTGCTGTGGTTCGGCCGCGAACTTGCTGCGGATATGCGATGTTGTGATGTCTTGTTATTGCGTTTCGCGTACTTTTGCGCAGAGCTGTGCGTGCCATGCCAGCGCCTGCAAAGCTTAAGCCAGAATTTTATCTTCAGGAAAAAGTCGTCGCATGAAATTCCTGCAAGTTGACGGTGCGCTGCGAACCGCGGGCCGTCCCGCATTGTCCACTTGTCAGTTGTCCGTGAACGCATCAGGGAGCACGAAGCATGACAAGTATCGACAAGGCATGGAGCACGGGACGGCCGGAAGAATTCATGCAGTCCCTGCTCGCCTTCACCCGCGAGCACAAGGCGACCTACTGGTCCGGCTCGCTGGCGGAGTTCCTTGAAAAAATTTTGCCACTTGACCCGCAAGGCATCGCGCGCAGCTCGCACCAGTACATCTGGGACATGATCCGCTGGACCCGGCGCGACGACGGCAGCGGCCACTTGCGTACGGCGCTGTTCTCCGACGAACTGTTCGGCATGGATGAAGCGATCGACCGCGTGGTCGATTACTTCAAGGCTGCGGCCGCCGGTTCCGAAGTCGGACGCCGCCTGTTGTTGCTGCTCGGTCCGCCCTCGGGCGGCAAGTCGACGCTGGTCATCCTGCTCAAGCGCGGGCTGGAGGAATACAGCTACACCGATGCCGGCGCGATGTACGGCATACAGGGTTGCCCGGTGCATGAGTCGCCGCTGCACCTGGTGCCGCATACGCTGCGGCCGGGCTTTCGTGAAACTTATGGCGTGGACATCAGCGGTGAGGTGTGTCCGTTCTGCCGGTCAAGGCTGGAGCAGCAGTTCGCAGGTGACTTCCTGCAAATGCCGGTCGAGCGTTTCTTCGTATCCGAAGCGGGCCGCAGCGGCATCGGCACCTACGCGCCGCATGACCCGACCACGGCCGACCTGGCCGATCTGGTGGGTTCGGTCGATTTGTCCAAGGTCGCGGAGTTCGGTGACGAAGGCGACCCGCGCGCCTGGTCCTGGTCCGGCGCGGTCTATGCGGCCAGCCGCGGCATGCTGGAGATGATCGAGATCCTGAAGGTCAAGCGTGAATTCCTGTACCTGCTGCTGACGCTGACGCAGGAAAAGAACGTGAAGGTATCGCGCTTTCCGCTGATCTACCTCGACGAGACCATTCTCGCGCACACCAATCTCGCCGAATTCCGCAAGTTCCTGCAGGAGAGCGAGAACGAGGCCTTGCTCGACCGCATGGTCATCATCCAGGTGCCATACACACTGAATTTCAACGACGAGGCGCGCATCTACAAGAAGCTGATCTCGTCGGCTGCGCCCGCCTTCCGTTCGGTGCACCTCGACCCGCACGTGCTGCATGCCGCAGCCGTGTTCGCGATCCTGACCCGGCTGCATGAAGCCGAGGACAAGGACCAGGAACTGGCCAAGAGGGTGCGGCTGCACGCGCACGAGGATGTGGAAGGCGTGAACCGCGCCGAGGCCGAACGCGCGCGGCAGAAGATGCCCGACGAAGGACTGGGCGGTGTATCGCCGCGCTTCGTGATCAATGCGCTGTCGAATGCCATCATCCAGTCGGACACCCACAGCCTGACCACGATGGATGTGCTGCTGGCATTGAAGGATGCCATCGACAGCGATGCGCGCATCGAGCCGAAGAAGAAGCGCAAATGGATCGACTATCTCGTACTGGCCCGCAAGCACTTCTATAACCGCTGGGTGAAGGAAGACGTGCACAAGGCGCTGTTCGTGTCCTTCGAGCAGGAGGCGCAGGACTTGCTGGACAAATACCTCGACGAGGTCGAGGCCACGCTGGACAACCGGCAGATCAACGACCCGATCACGAACGAGGAAAGGCGGCCCGACGAACGCTTCCTGCGCTCGGTCGAGGAAAAGATCCACATCTCCGATTCCGGCAAGCAGTCATTCAGGCAAGAGGTGGTGAGGAAGGCGATGGGCGCCTTCAAGCGCGGCGAGAAGTTCACCCTTGACAGCCATGCGCAGCTGCATGAAGCGGTCCAGCAATACCTGTTCGAGCAGCGCCGCGACGTGCTGCGGCTGGTCAGCTCCAGCGCAAGGCCGGACGAGGACGCGCGGCAGAAAATTTCCATCGTCGAGCAGCGGCTGGTCGATGAATATGGTTACGACAGCCACAGCGCGCGCGAAGCGCTGAACTACGTGACCACGTTGCTGGCGCAGGAATGAACGGAAAAACAGGCATACAGGAGCAAGCCGAAACCCCATGAGCGTCCACAGCACGATTTCCTCGGGATCCCCCTGGTACGCCTTGTTCTCGCGCGGCGCGCGCGACTGGCTGAGGCATAACGAAAAGATCCGCGAGAGCGTGCAGCAGAAGTTGCCCGACCTGGTGGCCGGCGGCGACCTGATCACGGGTCCGCAGGAGCGTACCGTGCATGTGCCGGTCAAGGTGCTTGAGCATGCGCGCTTCCGCCTGTCCGACAATGCGCTCGACAGCGAGCGCCATGCCGGACAAGGACAGGGCCAGCCCGGTGACGTGCTGCGTCCTGCGCAGCCGCGCCCGGGCGATGACGATGGCGACGAGGGCGAAGGCGGCGACGACGACGGCGGCGTACGCCTGTTGCTGGAACTGAAGGTGGACGACATCGTTGACTGGCTGTGGGAAGAACTGAAGCTGCCCGACTTGCAGCCGCGCCGCAAAACATCTGTTCAGGACGATGAGTTCGTGCGCGAAGGCTGGGACAAGCATGGTGCACGGGCGCGGCTCGATCGCCGGCGTACCGTGAAAGAAGCTGTCAAGCGCCGCGCGATGCAAGCCGACCCGGTGCCCTTCTCCAACGAAGATCTGCGCTTCCGGCAACTGGTGCAAAGGCGACGTCCGGCTACCAGCGCCGTCGTGCTGTTCGCGCTCGATGTGTCGGCAAGCATGACCGATGCCGAACGCAAGCTGGCCAAGACCTTTTTCTTCTTCGTGCTGCAGGGCATACGGCGCAAATACGGCAAGGTGGAAACACGCTTCATCGCGCATACCACGCAGGCCTGGGAATTCTCGGAGCCGGATTTCTTCCAGGTTACCGGCACCGGTGGCACGGGCGCGTCCAGCGCGTTCGACCTGGCACTCGAGATCATCGCCAGCGATTACGATCCTTCGCAATACAACGGCTATCTTTTCTACGCATCCGATGGCGAGAACTTCACCGAAGACCGCAGCGCTGCAACCAGCGGCCTCACCCAACTGACGGGACTCTTGAACTATGTGGGCTATGTCGAAACCGTGCCTGGCTCTTCACGTATCACCGACACCGAAATGAAGACCATCTGCCGGCAGCTGGAACAGGCAGGCGCGCGGCTGGGCAGCTGCGTGCTGCACCAGCCTGACGATGTGTGGAAGGCGATACGCCAGTTCTTCATGCAGGATGCGATGCAGGGTGAAGCGGCATGAGCGGCCTGAATGACATGAACCGTACGGGCGACAAGAGCGACAAGAGCGACGAGAGCGACAAGAGCAGCACGGGCAACATGGCCAGCATGATCGGTGCGTCGACAGAAGATCATGAAAACCATGTCGACCACGCCCAGTCCGCCGGCAGTTCGGGAAGTGGCCGAAGCGATGACGATCGCCAGGCCCTGACAGGCTATGCCGAGCGCATCGAGGCGCTGGCCCAGCAGTTCGGGCTCGACTATTACCCGGTCGATTTCGAAGTCGTCCCCAATAATTTCATGACCGAGATCTCGGTTTATGGCCTGCCGGTGCGCATGCCCCACTGGTCATTTGGCGTGCGCTACATCCACCAGCTGATACGGCAAGGCATGGGCCATTCGCGCATCTTCGAAGTGATGTTTCCCGGCGATCCCTGCCATGCTTACCTGGTACGCGACAACTCGGTGGCCGAGAACACGCTGGTAGTCGCGCATGTGATCGGCCATGCCGACTTCGCGAAGAACAATCAGCTGTTTGCGCGCTTCATGGAAATGGCCGGCGGCCATATCCTGGAACAAGCCGCAGAACGCGCGCACGTGATCGAACTGGCACTGGCCGAACACGGACAGGACAGGGTCGAGGCCATACTCGATGCGGCGCTGGCGCTGGAGCCGCACGTGGACATCAACCAGCCGCTGCATCGCACACCCTTTCCGGTGCAGTCTGCCCCCGACGCCAACCCGCAGGCGGGCAGCGAAACCGGTTTCGCGCATCGCTTTCAGCGCCTGCCCGGCGAGAGCGCGCCGCCGCCGCGCAACAGCCGCAAGCTGCCTCCGGCCATACCGCCGCGCCCGGAACGCGACCTGCTCTGGTTCATCGCCAACTACGCGCCCGAGCTCGAGGGCTGGGAGCGCGACATCTTCCTCGCCGTGCGCGAAGAGTCGTTCTACTTCTATCCGGTGTTTGCTTGCCAGATCATGAACGAAGGCTGGGCATCATACTGGCATGCACGCTTGCTGCGCGAGGCCGATTTCCTGCCCTCCGAGCTGTATGTGGAAGCGGTGCGCGCGCATTCGGATGTGGTGCGCCCCTATGCCGCCGACCATCAGCTGGCGCTGGCGATCAATCCCTACCACCTCGGCTTCTCGATCTGGGAAGACCTGATCGAAAATCGTGGTCTGCCGTTTGCCCGTCAGGTGATGCGCGAAGAAGATGATTTCAGTTTCGTGCGCAATTACCTGTCCGTGGGACTGGCCGAGAAGCTGAATCTGTTCGTGTACGAAGCCGACCATGAAGGCGGCATACGCATCGCCGAGCGCGACATCCATGCGATACGCGAAGCCATCCTTGCGCCACGCTTCAACTATGGCGCGCCGCGCGTGTCGGTAAAAGCCATGCACATCGACGGCAGCCTGGAGCTGGTACATGACCATGAAGGCGATGGTCGCGGACTGGACCTGACGCGGGCCGAGCGCGTGCTGGATTACATTGCCCGCGTCTGGCGGCGCCCGGTCAGCCTGCAGACCGTCGGCGCCAGTGGCCATCCGCGCGTGATCAGCAGCGCCCTCAATAGTCGATGACCACCGTCAGCGGCAGGCGGTACTGGCCCGTGCCGGCATCCTGCCCGGCCGGCACGCGCGCGAACAGTGACACGGTGTAGCGTGTCGGTATCAGCGGACGATCGCGAAAGCTGATCGTCGCCTGTTCATCCAGCGGCAACTGACGCCCCGCATCGCGGTACAGCTGCACGGCCAGTGTGCCGGCAGCTTGCGTGTCGGCCTGCGGGTTGGACAATTGCAGCCGGCCGCTGCCGGCGTTCGGTAGCCTGACATTCAGGTTCAATGACTCGCCCGGGACGGCCGGAAAGCATTCGATCGCGAATGACGTCTGCGCATCCAGCGGCGCCGCTTGCAAGGGTTGGTAATGGCCAATCACGAGGCCACCCGAACCAAGCGGTATGCAGAACATCGCCAGTGCCGGCTGCGTGGTCGCGAGCAGCAAGGTGGCCACGGCCAGGGCTTTCGAACCAGTCGTGGCAGCCGCAGTTACACTTGCTCTTACGATTGCACTTGCACTTGCACTTGCCCGTGCCTGCGCCATCAACCGCCCTGCGTGACACACGGTGCTGAAGCATTGCCATGCCTGCTTCATCGCTCTTCCTCGCGCATTTCGCGGCAAATGAATTCACCCAGGTACGGTATGCTGCCCTTCTCCGGCGCATACGGTATCTCGACCATGCAGCGGCCATTCGGCCAGCTGACCCACAGCCGATTGAATGCCTTCATGCCCGTCACATAGGCCAGCCCCTGGTGGCCAACCGGCAGGCTGTCGGTCGGATCACCGCCTTCGATGCTCAGTTCCGCGCCGGCCGGCACCGGCTGGCCATTGGCCAGCATCAGGTTCATGGTCGCCGCCGATACGGTACGCAGCGGGAAGTCGATCGCCACGCCACTGCGCCAGGCCGGTACCGGTTCGGCACGCAGTGCATCGATCTGCACATCCAGCGGCAGGTCGAGCGGCTCGACCGTCACCGGGTTCTTCCTGTAGGGCGCCAGCCGGGGCAGCAATGCGATGCCCTGATCGTCCGTGCGTCCTGCCAACTGGTTATCGACATAGACGCGCACGCCGGCCAGCCCCGGCAGCCGTACCAGGCCGAAGCTGGTGTCGACCCGGCGCACCGCGAACAGGCGCTTGTCCATCAGCACCAGCGAACCGCTGATCCCGGCCCGCAGCGCCGAGCTGCCCCGAAACTCGGCCGCTTCTGCGCGCAATTGTCCATGCAGGTTCTGCGCGGTGAGCGCCGCTTGCTGCGGCGCGTTGATGCCGGCCTGCAAGCGGTAGCCCATGCCCTCGCCCGGTGGCGGCGCCTTCTGCAACTGGAACACGCTCTGGTCAGCGCCGCTGTCCGTATGCGCATGCAGCACACTGGCGCTGAAGCCGCCATCCAGCGGCAGGATCCAGAACAGGTTCAGCGCGCGCTCATGCGCGGCGCCGTCCAGGTGCGTCAGCGTCAGCATCAGGCTGCCCCAATGCGTTTGCCGCGTGCTGAAGCCCAGTTGCGTGATGCGCAGCGGCGCCTGCCCGGTTCGTTCCTGCCGCGTCCATGACAGGTTGATGCTGCCCAGCTCGGGCATGCGGTAGCCATAGAACAAGGTGTCCAGCCGGCGCAGCTGCAGCTGGTCGGGCACGCCAGTCTGCCGATAGCCCGCACCGGCCACCTGGGTGCGCAAGGCCAGCGTATGCTGGCGCGTGCGGCGCTCGATGCCGAGTGCGGCTTGCAAGCCGCTGCCCTGGTCATCATGACTTGCGCCGATCGCCAGTGATCCCGCGCCCAGTTCCGGAACCGCCGCCGACACGCCCGCCAGCACGCCGGTGCGCCCGCCCTGTTGAGCACTTGCGCCGCCTTCCACGGTCAGCCTTTCGCTGATGCCGCGCCGCCATCCGCCGGACACGAACCAGTCGCCATAGTCATTGCTTCGCAAGCCGTAATTCAATCGCAAGCTGCCCGCCTCGACAGACCAGTCCGACAAGCCCGGTGCCAGCAGCGTCGTACTCGCGTAATAGCGCTGGCTGATCACCTGCTCGCGGCCACTGAGGTCGGTGACTTTCAGCAGCAGCTCGCCATCGCCGGCGATCAGCGGTGCGGTCGTGACGGAAAACGGACCCGGTGCTGCGGCATTGCGTGACTGCAGCACATTGTTCACGTAGAGGTCGACCGTCGACGGCAAGGCCGCTTGCCCATACAGCGTTGGCACCGGGACAGTCACCAGCCCGGGCTGGGTCAGGAAGTTCGTGCCGAACTGCAGACCTGCAAAGCGCACCGGGCGGCCGATCGACGTCGGCGGGCGCGAGATCGCATCGCCTACGCGCAGCGTCGTCATGTTCGCGGGCTGGTCGGCGGTATAGCTGGTATCCAGCCTCAGGTTCGCATCGAGCGTAGGCTGGCGCACGAACGCATAGCTGGCCAGCGCTACCCCGGGGCCCAGCGCAATGCCGGCTTCGGTGAACGCCGAGCGTCCGCTGCCGAGTTCGCTGTGGTCGGCGAACAGGTCGTAATTGAGAAAGGCCCCGGCCGGCTGCAGGTTCGAGGTGCCGGCCATGGTGGCATGGTTGCCTGCCGGCTTGAACGACGATGCGGCAAAGCGTGACGCGGGCAGCGCGAGGTCGAGCGCCTGTTGGGCATCGTCGAAGCTGATGGTTTCAGGAGACAGGCTGTCGAGCGCCACATAGTCTTCCGCCTCCAGCTGCCAGTGCCGGCTGTCGTCCAGTCTGACGCGCGCCGCACTGAGCGAGGCGGCCGGGATCCACCAATGTCCTTTCCCATCGCGCAAGGCAAGCACCGCATCGCCGGCCGGCTGGCCATTGATGTCGAGTCGCACGATGAAGGGCATGAACTCGCTCTGCAGCGCGCTGAGGAACTCGGCCTGCGCAGTACCGGCGGCGGCCATCAGCAGCCACAGCGCGAAAAGGAGGCGCATGATCAGGCGCCGCTCAGTCCCGCACCGCAGGCACGGGCCATGCCTGAGCGCCGGACTCGGTCTGTGCCCGAAGGTTCAGCACCTGGCCGGCCGCCAGCGAAAATTGCCCGGGCAATGGCAGTTCGCGCTGCTGGCCGGGCAGCAGGTACAGTGTCTTGTCGTGGCTGTACAGGGAAGGCGTCGATGAGGGTTCCGCCTGCAACTGCAAGCCGGTCAGCTGCAGGTGCGCATGTCCGCGATTGATCAAATGCAGCTGTCGCTGACCGTCGCGCTCGACCACCGTGGCGGCGAGCGATGCAGCAGCGGGTGTGCGCGCTTGCACGAAGACAGGCATGCTGATGCGCAGCGCCATTTGCAAGCCGCGGAATTCGGCCGCCGGCGGCGGCGGTACTTCATCGAGCAGCAGCCGGAAGGCGCGTTCGCGTTTGGCGTCGACAGGGCCGAGCAAGGCGACCCGCACTACTTGCACCTGTCCGGGACGCAGCCGGAAGACTTGCGGGGTCGCCAGCAACTCGCGGCTGATCGCCAGCTGGTCCTGGTTGCCGGATTGCGTCCAGCTCATCGCTTGCAGTTGCACGGTGATCGGGGCATCGCCACGGTTCTCTACGCGCATTACCGCCGAAGGCTTGGCTTCGGAAAGCTGTATGCGCACCGGGTCGATGGAAAAGCTGCCGGCGCTGGCCGCACCGGCCGCACAGAGCAGATAGCTGAACAGTAGGGACAGGATCAGGCGGAACACGGCGTCAGACCAAAAGACAACAATGCAGACAACAATGCTGACAACATTGCGGATTACGGGACGGCAGCGATGGCATTCAATGTGAGCAATGCGTTCGATGCCTGCGCTGCAAACAGCGTTGCCGGCCCACCCGCGAAGGCAGACCGGCAGGCATCATCAGAACTCGACGGTGGCCGTCACGATGTCGCTGTACGCGCCGGTGGCCACATCCTGGCCAGCCGGGATCTTGCCGCAGACGTTGTAGACCGAACCGCTCAGGGTCAGGCCGCTCGGGCTGAAGCGATGCGCCGGGTCGGTACCCCAGGCTTCGGTTTCATTGTTGGTGCAAGCGGTGCTCGGAGCGGTCGCGGTCGGCTTGAACAGGCTGTAGTTCAGCAGATCGGTGCCGCTGGCATTCTTCATCGCACGATCCGTCTCGGTCGCCCCCTGGTTCTGGCCGCCGCTCAGTGCGACGGTCGGGACTGAACCTTTCACACAACCGACGGTCACGGTACCGCTCGCATAGTTGGCATTGGCCGAGCTCGGATTGTACGAACCGAAGGCCACCGGAGTCGCCGAGATCGTGCAGGATGCATCGATGGTGGCGGTCACGTCGATCGTGGCGGTAGCCGTACCTGCAAAAGCCGGTGCAACGCCGGCAGCGGCCAGGGCAGCCGTCAGGACGGTCACAGCAGTGAGGGAAATGTTTTTCATCATCGTTTCCTTTTGATGAAGGTTGAAGGGATGGCCATCATAAGAAGCGACCAGGCCGATTCCGTATCGCTATTCCCTCGTGCGGTTGCAGCCGCCGTCACCCGGATGTCTTTGATGCATTTTCGTGGCGATCAAACAACGACTTTTGTTGGCCGACTGATGTCCAATGAAATGCTCAATGCAATCTCTAACGAAATGCCTGCTGGCCTCCTTCTCCGAAGATGAACGAACGTTCGTTTCACACCAAGCCCGAATCGATCGAGCACATCGTCGATATCCGCTACTGGACGCCGACCCTGCTCAGTTTCACCGTGACGCGTCCGCTACCGCTGACTTACCTGCCGGGGCAATATGCGCGGCTCGGCGTGGACGTGAACGAGCAGGTAATCTGGCGAGCGTTTTCCTTCGTGTCCGCGCCGCATGAAGCGCAACTGGAATTCCTGGCGGTGCTGGTACCTGATGGCTTGTTCACTGCACGCCTGAAGGAAATGCAGGTTGGTGACACCATTCATGTCGAGCATGAGAATTACGGCTTCATGACGGCTGACCGCTTCAGCGATGGCGACGCGTGCTGGATGCTGGCGACCGGCACCGGCATCGGACCCTACATCTCGATGCTGCGCGACCGTGCGCTGTGGCAGCAGTTCAAGCATCTGGTGCTGGTGCACGGGGTGCGCGATGTAGCGGAGCTGGTGTATCGCGAAGAACTGCAGCGCATGCAGTCGCAGGCGCAAGCCGAATCAAGCGGCGCGCAACTGATGCTGGTGAGTTGCATCAGCCGTACGACGACCGATGTTCCCGAACGACTGCAGATAGGCAGCCGCATCACCAGCGCATGGGATAGCGGAAAGCTGGAGGCTTGCACCTCGCTGGCGATCACGCCCGAGCGTTCAAGGGTAATGATGTGCGGGAACCCGCAAATGATTGACGACATGCGCGCCCGCCTGCACAAGCGCGGGCTGATGCCCTGCCGCCGGCTGGCGCCGGGGCAGTTCCTGACCGAGAACTACTGGTAAAGCGCGTCAGTTGAAGGTCTTGCCTTCGGCGGCCAGCTTCTCCAGCAGCGGCGCCGGCTTCCACGCTTCCGCATGATGGCCTTTGCCATACTTGCGAATGGCGCGCAGCACATTCGGCAAGCCCACGGTATCGGCGTAACACATCGGGCCGCCGCGGAACAGCGGGAAGCCATAGCCCGTCAGGTAGACCATGTCGATGTCGGAGGCGCGCATCGCGATGCCCTCTTCGAGGATCAGCGCCGCTTCATTGACCAGTGCATACACGAGGCGCTCGATGATTTCCTGGTCGCTCACCTTGCGGCGCTGCACGCCGATATCGGCCGAGTGCTGCACGATCATCTGGTTCACTTCAGCGGATGGATAGGCCTTGCGGTCACCCGGCTTGTAGTCATACCAGCCGGCCGAGGTCTTCTGGCCGAAGCGGCCTTTCTCGCACAGCAGGTCGGCAATCTTCGAATAGGTGACGTCCGGCTTTTCCACATAGCGGCGCTTGCGGATGTACCAGCCGATATCGTTGCCGGCCAGGTCGCTCATGCGGAACGGTCCCATCGCGAAACCGAACTTCTCGATCGCCTTGTCGACCTGTTCCGGCAAGCAGCCCTCTTCCAGCAGGAAGCCGGCCTGGCGGATGTATTGCTCGACCATGCGGTTGCCGATGAAGCCATCGCAGACGCCCGACACCACGCCGGTCTTCTTGATCTTCTTGGCCAGCGCCATCACGGTCGCCAGCACATCCTTGGCCGTGTGCTTGCCGCGCACGATCTCCAGCAGCTTCATCACATTGGCCGGGCTGAAGAAATGGGTGCCGATCACATCCTGAGGGCGGCTGGTGAAGGCGGCGATCTTGTCGACGTCCAGCGTCGACGTATTCGACGCGAGGATGGCACCGGGCTTCATCACATCGTCGAGCTTCCTGAACACAGCCTCCTTGACCGACAGGTCTTCGAACACGGCTTCGATCACGATGTCGGCCAGGCCCAGGTCTTCATACTTCAGCGTGCCGCTGATCAGTGACATACGCTTGTCGAGCTGCTCTTGCGTGAGCTTGCCCTTCTTCATCGTGTTTTCGTAGTTCTTGCGGATGGTCGCAATACCCTTGTCCAGCGCCTCCTGCTTCACCTCCAGCATCTTGACCGGGATGCCGGCATTGGCGAAGTTCATCGCAATGCCGCCACCCATGGTGCCGGCACCGATCACGGCCGCCGACTTGATCTCGCGCAGCGGCGTATCGGCCGGCACGTCGGGAATCTTGGAGGCCGCACGCTCGCCGAAGAAGGCATGCCGCAGCGCCTTCGATTCCGGCGTCTGCACCAGTTCGAGGAAGCAATCGCGCTCGAACTTCAGGCCGTCTTCGAATTTCTTGTTCACGGCCGCTGCCACTGCTTCGACACACTTCTGCGGCGCAGGATAGTTCGCGGCGACAGCGCGCACGGTATTGCGCGCAAACTGCAGGTAACCGTCGGCGTTCTTGTAGTCGATGCGGATATCGCGCACCTTCGGCAGCGGACGCTGGTCGGCGACGGACTTCGCAAAAGCGAGTGCGCCGGCCAGCAGCTCGCCGTCGATCATCTGGTCGAACAGCTTGGTGCCGGCCAGCTTCTCCGACATTACCGGCGTACCGGACACGATCATGTTCAGTGCCTGCTCGAGCGGCACCACGCGCGGCAGCCGCTGCGTGCCGCCGGCGCCGGGAAGAATGCCGAGCTTGACCTCGGGCAGCGCTATTTGCGCGCCGGACGTCACCACGCGGTAATGGCAGCCGAGCGCGAGCTCCAGCCCGCCGCCCATCGCCAGTCCCTGGATTGCAGCCACCACGGGCTTGTCGGCATCCTCGACCACGCGGATCACGGTATGCAGCGACGGTTCCTGCAGCGCCTTCGGCGTATTGAATTCGCGGATATCCGCGCCACCCGAAAAGCCCTTGCCTGAACCGATCAGCACGATGGCCTTGATGGCCGCGTCGTCGAGCGCGCGTTGCACGCCATCGACGATGCCGGTTCGCGTTGCATGGCCGAGGCCGTTGACTGGAGGGTTATCAAGGGTAATGACGGCGATATCGCCGTGCGCCTGATAGGTGGCGGTCATGCGAGGGTCTCCCGAGGTTCGGATGGTTCCGGTATTTGTTCTTGTTGGCCGGCAGCCCCGCAGGAGCTGCAGCTGGTCAGCGAACAACTATACCCCAGAACACCCGGCCGGTGCCCCTGCCTAGCGCTGCTTGAAGCGCAGCAGCGCGCTGCGCTGCTGGTCTTCGCGGTAGGCATAGTCGACGCGCCCCTCGTTCACGCGCCCGATCAGCATCATGTTGGCCGTAATGGCCTCGTGGTCGCGCGCCGAGAATGGCTTGTCATAGCTGGTGACGGCGCCCTGATGGCGTACCTGCAGGTCTTCCAGCGCGCTGCGCAGGCTGTCGCCGTCGAGCGTACGCGCCTGCCGCATGGCCAGCGCCAGCAGGTGCATGCCGTCATAGCCTTGCGCGGCGCTCATCGGCGACGGAATTTGCGCACTGCGGAAGGTGCGTGCATAGGCGAGCAGGAAGCTGTTCTTGGCCGCCGCCCCGGCTTCCTGGATGAAGGTCTGTGGCATCAATGCACCCTCGCCGGCTGGACCGGCTGCATCGATGAAGCTGCGCATCGACAGCGTCCAGCTGCCGTATAGCGGCACCTTCCAGCGGGCGGCATGCAGGCCACGCGCAATCGCCGCCAGCTCCGGCCCGATGCCCCAGCCAACCACCGCCTGCGCGCCCGCCAGTTGCGCGCGCTTGAGCGCTGCGCCCATGTCGGTATCGCCGATGCGAAAGCGCTGTACCGCGAGCAGTTCCAGCCCGGCCTGGCGGGCCGCGTCGCTGAAGGCGGCCACGCCGCTGTCGCCATAGGGCGTGAGGTCAGCCAGCAAGGCGATGCGCTGCAGCCGGTGTCGCCTCAGGTCGGAGGCGATCATCGCCGCTTCGAGGTCCAGCGTCGGCGAGACGCGGAAGATGTAGTTGGCCGGTGCGGCTGGCGGCGCATAAGTGCGCGTCAGGGCCGGACCGGTGGCGACTGCCACCATCAGCGGGATCCTGGCTTGCTGGTAGACGGGCAGCGAGGCCAGCCCGACGCCGGTGTTGACGATACCTATGGTGGCGACCACCTTCATCGCGACCAGCTCCTGCGCGATGCGCGCGCCGGTGTCGTTGTCGGCCTTGTCGTCGCGCTCCACCAGTTCGATGCTGCGGCCGCGGATGCCACCGGTGGCATTGATTTCAGCCACGGCCAGCCGTATGCCATTGCGCATGCTTTCACCCATGGCCGCCGAGCCGCCGGTGAAAGGACCACTGAGCCCGATGCGCACCGGCGCCGCGGAGGCTTCCTGTGCTGCCGCAGCTGGCAGCGGGCCGAGGCCAAGCGCACCTGCAAGCACACATAAAAGCACACATACCAGTGCGGATGCCAGCGCACAGGCGCGCGTGCATCCAGACGTACGTGTCGGTGTGAAGGTGGGTGCGAATGCGAGCGCGGCAGTGCGAGCCGGCTGCGCACCGGCACGGTCGGGAATCTCACGCTGGTTCATCGCCGGCTCCTTGTCGTCAAGAAGCGGCGATGGTGTGGTCAGGACCTGCGCCTGTCCACCGAAATGTGCGCCGCTCTGCGGCGCACACAACAGATCACGACGGTCGCTTCATGTTGCACGAGGTCGGCTGCGCGGCGACGTAGCTGTCGATCTTTTGCTCGATCTTCCAGCCGTAGCCGGTGTTCTCCTGGTCGTATTTCACGTCCTTGCCATTCTGCTTGGCCCAGGAATTGATGTAGAGCGGCTGTTGAAGCTGGTGATCGGTCTTACGCATTTCAATATCGCCGTTCACCGATTTCAACTTCTGGCCTTCCATCGCAAACGCCACCTTCACCGGGTCGGCGGTCCTGGCCTGATTGATGCCGGCGGCCAGCAACTGGATCGCCGAATAGGTGGTGATCGCATAGTAGTCATCGTTGTACTTCTTCTTGTAGCCTTCGACCAGGTCCTTGCCGGCCTTCGACTCTTCATTCACGCTCCAGGTGCCGATGTATTTGACATAATCGGCGCCAGATGCACCCATCGCGGTCGGTACGCCATTGGTGTACGCATAGTAGGTATAGAAGCGCGACTTCAGCCCCGACTCGCGCGCGGCCTTGACCAGCAGCGACAGGTCGGTGCCCCAGTTGCCGGTGATGACGACGTCCGCGCCGCTGGCGCTGATCTTGGCCACATACGGCGAGAAGTCCTTCACGCTGCCGATCGGGTGCAGGTCGTCGCCGACGACCTCGATATCGGGACGCTTGCGCTTCAGGTATTCCTTCGCCGCGCGCGTGACCTGGTGGCCGTGCGCATAGTTCTGGCCGATGATGTAGACCTTCTTGATCGACTTGTCCTTCGCAAGGTAAGTCGTCAGGGCCTCCATCTTCATGTCGGAGTTGGCGTCGAGGCGGAAGTGCCAGAAGCTGCACTTGCTGTTGGTGAGGTCAGGATCAACGGCCGCATAGTTCAGGAACACGATCTCCTTGCCGGGATTGCGCTCGTTGTGCTTGTTGATCGCATCGATCAGCGCGCCGGCTGCGCCCGATCCATTGCCCTGCACGATGTAGCGGAAGCCCTGGTCGATGGCGGCCTTGAGCACCGTCAGCGATTCCTGCGGGCTGGCCTTGTTGTCGAAGCCAACCACTTCAAACGTGCGGCCGGCCGACCATTTGTCGCGGTTGGCGACGTCGGCGACCAGTTGAAAGCTCTTGAGCAGGTTCTGGCCGACCGGCGCGAAGGGTCCGGACAGCGGATCGATGAATGCAATGCGCACATTCTCGGCCTGGGCCAGCGGCGCAGCAAATACGGAGGCCAGCGCTGCAGCGGCCAGCAGCGGACGGGTACGAAAAGTCATGTTGTCTCCTTGGTTTACAGTGAACGACAGACAGCTGTGCAAATTTGACGATGCTTGCTCCGCTGATGCCGCAAATATTGGCAGCGGCGAGCGCGCCGCGTTTGCGGTCACACTTCCAGCCATTCCTTGCGGATCGCGGCATTGTCGCGCAACTCGGCCGGCGTGCCCTCGAATACGATATTGCCGCGTCCCATGACCAGCACGCGCTGCGAGATGTCGAGCGCAATCGCCAGCTTCTGCTCGACCAGCAATACCGAGATGCCGCGCGCCTTCAGCGCCTGCAGGTATTCGGCCACCAGTTCAACGATCTTCGGCGCCAGCCCTTCGGTCGGCTCGTCGATCATGATCAGGTCCGGATCGCCCATCAGCGTACGGCACAGGGTCAGCATCTGCTGTTCCCCGCCAGACAGGACACCGGCCGCAACATGACGGCGTTCATGCAGGCGCGGGAACATCTGGTACATGTCGTCCATCCGCCAACGCGCAGCCTTGCCGGCCGCGCCGGACTTCTCGCCAAGCAGCAGGTTCTGCTCGACGCTCAGCGACGGGAAGATATCGCGGTTCTCCGGCACATAGCCTAGGCCCAGGTGGGCGATGCGAAATGCCGGCAGGCCGAGGATGGATTGACCCTTGAAACGTATGCTGCCCGTGGCCTGCACCAGCCCCATCGTCGCCTTCACGGTCGTCGAGCGGCCGACGCCATTGCGGCCCAGCAGGCTGACGATCTCGCCCTCGCCTACATCGAGGTTCACGCCATGCAGCACATGGCTCTTGCCGTAATAGGCGTGCAGGTCGCGTATCTCGAGCAGCGCGCTCATGCGTCCTCCGCCGGCGCATGGCTGCCGAGATAGGCATCGCGCACCGCTTCATTGGCGCGGATCGCCGCCGGCGTATCGCAGGCCAGCACTTCGCCATAGACGACCACGGCAATGCGGTCGGCCAGCCCGAACACGACGCTCATGTCATGCTCGACCATCAGCAGCGTACGCCCTTCGGTGATGCGCGCAATCAGTTCGACGGCCGCATCGGATTCGGAGCGGCTCATGCCAGCCGTTGGCTCATCCAGCAGTACGACCTCGGCGCCGCCGGCAATGGTGATGCCAATCTCCAATGCGCGCTGCTCTGCATAGGTCAGCATGCCGGCCGGCACATTGCGGCGCCAGCCGAGGCCGATGGATTCCATCACTTCCTCGGCGCGGTCGCGCGCATCGCGCAAGGCATTGAGCTTGTGCCAGAACGAATAGCGGTAGCCGAGCGACCACAGCACCGCGCAGCGCAGGTTTTCGTATACCGAAAGGCGATGGAAGATATTGGTGATCTGGAAGCTGCGCGACAGGCCGCGGCGATTGATCTGGTACGGCGGCAGTCCGGTGATGTCCTGCCCGTTCAGCAGCACCTGCCCGCTGGTCGGCGCAAAACGCCCGGAGATCAGGTTGAACAGCGTCGACTTGCCGGCGCCATTGGGGCCGATCACGGCGAGTCGCTCGCCCTTCGCGACCGACAGGTCGATGCCGCGGATGATCTCGGTCTGGCCGAACTGCTTGCGCAGCTGGCGCAACTCGAGCGCGGGCACGGTGTGCGGCGCATCGGCTTGCGCGGTCATGCGTGGCATCGATGCCGGGTTCATGAATGCGCCCTCGCTGCCAGTTGTTCGATTTCGGCGTTCACCTCGTTCCACACCGTAGCAAACGGCGTGCGCGTGACCAGGAAGGACAAACCGCCCGCGGCCAGCAAGGCCAGTCCCGCCACCCAGCCCGACGGGCGCAGCGTGTCGACGCTGATGCCCAGCAGCGTCATCTGGCTCCCATAGGCCAGCTCCAGCGACCAGTGGTAGCCCATCTCGATCAGCACCACCGCGCCAGCGGTCGCCAGCAGCGCCGATGCGGCCACGGCCAGGCCGGCCGGCAGCACGCGCTTCAATTTGCCGTGCGTGACGATACGCAGGTTCATCATCACCAGGCTGGCGATACCGCCCGGCGCATACATCACCACCATGATGAAGAACAGCCCGAGGTACAGCTGCCAGGCCTTGGTGTATTCGGACAGCATCACCGTAAAGAAGATGCCGACCACCGCGCCGATCATGGGCCCGAAGAACACGCCCACGCCGCCGATGAAGGTGAACAGCAGCACCACGCCCGAGCGCAGCGTGCCGACATTTTCTGCCGTGACGATCTCGAAATTGATGGCCGACAGGCCGCCGCCGATGCCGGCGAAGAAGGCGGACAGCATCATCATCAGGTAGCGCACGCGCTGGGTGTCGTAGCCGATGAACTCGGCGCGCTCGGGGTTGTCGCGCACCGCATTGGCCAGGCGTCCGAGCGGCGTCTGCGTCAGTGCGAACATGGCCGCGGCGCTGATGAACAACCAGAACGCGATCAGGTAATAGACCTGGATCTGCGGCCCGAAGCTGATGCCGAGCACCGGCGTGCCATACACACGGTTGCCCGAGATGCCAGCCTCGCCGCCGAAGAAGCCGGGGAACATCAGCGAACAGGCAAACACCAGCTCGCCGATGCCGAGTGTGATCATCGCGAAGGTAGTGCCCGAGCGCTTGGTCGTCACATAGCCGAACAGCGCACCGAACAGGAAACCGGCGATGCCGCCGACCAGCGGTATCAGCACCAGCGGCACCGACAGCGCGCCCTGTCCGGCCAGGTTGATCGCATGGATCGCGATGAAGGCGCCAAGGCCGGAGAACACCGCATGGCCAAATGACAGCATGCCGGTCTGCCCGAGCAGCATGTTGTAGGACAGCCCGAAGATCATCACCGTGCCCATCAGCGACAGCATCGACAGGCTGGCACCGGAACTGAACACCCGCGGCGCCAGCAGCAGCGCCAGCGCAAAGCCGCTCCACACCAGCCAGCGACCGAGGTTCAGCGGTTCATAGCGCATCGGGCGTGCGCGGCGAAACTTCTGCAAGAGGATGTCCTGATGGTTCTGATTCATGCGGCCTCCGTCATCCGTCCCGCTGGCCGAGCAGCCCGCGCGGACGCAAGATCAGCACCAGTACCAGCAGCAGGTAAGGCAGGATGGGCGCAACTTCGGACAGCGTGATCGACAGCAGCCGGTACGCAAAGAAATCCGGGGACACTTGCAGACCCAGCCGCCCGAGCGGACCGAGCAGCGACCAGTCGAGTGCCACGGCGAAGGTCTGCAGCATGCCGATCAGCAGGGATGCCAGCAAGGCGCCGGCCAGCGAACCCATGCCACCCACCACGACCACGACGAAGATGATGCTGCCGACGGTGGCGGCCATGGCCGGCTCGGTGACAAAGGCATTGCCGCCGATGACACCCGCCAGCGCCGCCAGTGCGCAACCGCCACCGAACACGCCCATGAACACGCGCGGCACATTGTGGCCCAGCGCCTCCACCGCTTCCGGATGCGTGAGCGCAGCCTGGATCACGAGACCGATGCGGGTGCGCTTGAGCAGCAGCCAGATCGCGCCCAGCATCAGCAGCGCCACGGCCATCATGAAGCCGCGGTACATCGGGAAGGACATCGAATACAGCGTGAACAGCGGGCCATCGAGCGCGGCCGGGATGCGGTAAGGGACGGCGGCCCTGCCCCAGATCATCTGCACCACTTCGACGATCACGTACGACAGCCCGAAAGTGAACAGGAGCTCCGACACATGGCCGTGCTTGTGCACGACACGCAAGCCGAAGCGCTCGATCGCCGCACCGATCAGTCCGACGACCAGCGGCGCCACCAGCAGCGCAGCCCAGAAGCCCAGCGCCTCGCTCGTCGCATAGCCGACATAAGCGCCCAGCATGTAGAAGCTGGCGTGCGCGAAGTTGAGCACGCCCATCATGCTGAAGATCAGCGTCAGGCCGGACGACAGCATGAACAACAGCAGTCCGTAGGACAGGCCGTTGAGCAGCGAGATCAGCGTGAATTCCAAAGGCGGTCCGTGGCGCTCAGGTCAGGTCGCAGGGGGCAAGGTCGGGCGGATGCCCGGCTCAGGCCGTCGGCAACTTGTGATCGCGATAGGTTTCGCGGATCTTGTTCTTCAGGATCTTGCCGGTCGCACCCAAGGGTAGCGCGTCGGCGAAGACCACATCGTCCGGCGTCCACCATTTGGCGATCTTGCCGTCGTAGAACCGGATCAGCTCTTCCTTGCTGACATCCATGCCAGCCTTCTTGACCACCACCAGCAAGGGGCGCTCGTCCCACTTCGGGTGATAGACGCCGATGCAGGCGGCCATCGCGACGGCCGGGTGCGCGACCGCGATGTTCTCGAGGTCGATCGAACCGATCCATTCGCCGCCGGACTTGATCACATCCTTGCTGCGGTCGGTGATCTGCAAATAGCCGTCCGGGTCGATCACGGCCACGTCGCCGGTCGGGAACCAGCCATCCTGCAGCACGTCGCCGCCTTCACTCTTGAAATAGCCGGATACCACCCACGGCCCCTTGACCAGCAGGTTGCCGTAGGTCTTGCCATCCCAGGGCAGTTCCTTGCCATCGTCATCGACGATCTTCATGTCCACGCCGTAAATGGCGCGACCCTGCTTTTCGAGGATGGCTTGCTGCTCGTCATCCGACAGCCCAAGGTGGCTGGCCAGCAGCGTGCAGGCGGTGCCGAGCGGCGACATTTCCGTCATGCCCCAGGCATGCACGACCTCGACGCCATAGTCATGACGCAGGGTTTTCATCATCGCCGGCGGGCAGGCGGAACCGCCGATCACGGTGCGGCGGAAGGTCGAGAATTTCAGCTTGTTCTGGCCAACGTAGTTCAAGAGGCCCAGCCACACGGTCGGCACGCCGGCCGAGAAGCTGACCTTTTCCTGCTCGAACAATTCATACAGCGACTTGCCATCCAGCGCGGGGCCGGGGAAGACCATCTTCGCGCCGGTCAGCATCACCGAATAGGGCAAGCCCCAGGCATTGACGTGGAACATCGGCACCACCGGCAGCACGACGTCGCGCGCCGACACGTTCAGCGAATCGGGCAAGGCCGACGCGAACGAGTGCAGGATGGTCGAGCGATGCGAATACAGCGCGCCCTTGGGATTGCCGGTCGTGCCCGAGGTGTAGCACAGGCTGGAAGCCGAGTTTTCATCGAACAGCGGCCATTCCAGTTCGTCGGATTCGGCGACCAGCAAGTCTTCGTAGCACAGCAGGTTCGGTATCTTCGCGTCCTTCGGAAGGTGGTCGCGGTCGCACATGGCCACGAAACCCTTGATGGTCGTGGCCAGCGGCGCGACGGCCTCGATGATGGGCGTGAAGCTCAGGTCGAACAACAAATATTGGTCTTCAGCGTGATTGGCGATGTACGCAATCTGCTCCGGGTGCAGGCGCGGGTTGATCGTGTGCAGCACCGAGCCGATGCCGGACACTGCGTAATACGCCTCCAGGTGGCGGTAACCATTCCACGCCAGCGTGGCGATGCGGTCGCCCATGGTCGCGCCAAGCTTCTTGAGCGCATTGGCGAGCTGGCGCGAGCGGCGGTGGCAGTCACGATAGGTATAACGGTGGATGTCGCCTTCGACCCGGCGCGACACGATTTCGACATTCGGGTAATACCGGTCGGCATGCTGGATCAGCGTGGAGATGAGCAGCGGCTGGCTCATCATGCGGCCCATCAAGGGGCTCTGCGGGTACTGCGACATGGTGTCTCCTGGGGGCGAATTTGTATCTGCCGGGTAAGTCGGCTTATTCATGGATTTTTGTGCGGCAATTGTCTTTCGGTCAACAGCTTTCTATCTTGCGTTGCAACAAGAAGCTGTCGGGGCCGGACTTTGCCATCCGGTGTCAACTGCGATAACCGGGATCCAGGCGCTCCAGCCTGCGCAACAACGCGGGCCACGCGAGCGAGCCATATTGCGAGTTCGTTACCTGCCGCGCCTGCTTCATCGCGTTGTCGATGATGCCCATGCCGATTTGGGTCAGCGGCGTGCCGCCTGCCATCGCTCGGACCTGTATCGTGCACGCGGCTTCGAAGATGTACATGTTGAGGAAGGCATCGGCCACGGTCTTGCCGACGGTCAGTAGCCCGTGGTTGCGCAGCATAAGAAAAGTCTTGTCGCCAAAGTCTGCAACCAGCCGCGGCTTTTCTTCATCATTCAGTGCCAGCCCTTCATAGCCGTGGTACGCGAGGCTATTCAGCACGAAAATCGATGGCTGCGAAATCGGCAGCACGCCCGCCTCCTGCGCGGCGACCGCAGCGCCGTTGAGACTGTGGGTATGCAGCACGCAGATCGCATCGTCGCGCGCTTCATGGATCGCCGAATGGATGGTAAAGCCGGCCGGATTGATCGGAAATGGCGAATCGTCGAGCTTATTACCGTGCAAGTCGATCTTCACCAGCGAGGACGCGGTGATCTCGTCGAACATCATCCCGTAGGGATTGATCAGGAAGGCATGGCCCTGTCCGGGGATGCGCGCAGTCAGGTGGGTAAAGACCAGGTCGCTCCAGCCGAAATCGGCCACCAGCCGGTAACAGGCAGCCAGATCGACGCGCATCTGCCACTCTTCCGGTGACACGCGCTGTTGCAGCGAGGGGATGTCCAGGCGTTCAGGGGCGTTCATGTGAAGTCACCTCTTCTCTGTCAAAATGGCGCCGTCTCCTGGCTGCCGATATTGAACGGGTTATTACCGCTTTGGTTTGTAGCGCTGTGGTTTGTAACACGCTTCTGTCATGCAGTTTTTTTACCGCTGTCGCCAGCCATCCTAGCAGAACGTTCCAATGAATTCTCCCAACGGCTTGCCTGCCACCCTGTTCCGCCTCCACGAACTGTCGCTCGCCAACAGCTTTGCGCGACTGCCGGCGGCTTTCTACACCCGGCTGCAATCGACGCCGCTGCCTTCGCCTTATCTCGTCTGCGGCAGCGATGAAGCAGCCCGGCTTATCGGGCTGGACCCGGCCAGCTTCGATGACCCGCAGTTTGTCGAGGTCTTCAGCGGCAATGCGCAATTGCCGGCCTCTCTGCCCCTGTCGGCGGTCTATTCCGGACATCAGTTCGGCGTCTGGGCCGGCCAGCTCGGCGATGGCCGCGCGATCCTGCTCGGTGAAGTCCCGGCGTCCGCGTCTGCCGAGGCGCTGGGCGCACCCGGCGATCCGTCGGGCGTGATTGAGCTGCAGCTCAAGGGTGCCGGCAAGACGCCGTACTCGCGCATGGGCGACGGCCGTGCGGTGCTGCGCTCGTCGATCCGTGAATTCCTGTGCTCGGAAGCGATGGCCGGCCTCGGCATTCCGACCACGCGCGCGCTGTGCGTGATCGGCTCGGACATGCGCGTGATGCGCGAGCTGCCGGAATCGACCGCCGTCGTCACCCGCATGGCGCCCAGCTTCGTGCGCTTCGGCTCTTTCGAGCACTGGTTCTACAACGACCGCAAGACCGAACTGGCCACGCTCGCCGATTTCGTCCTTGCGCGTCATTACCCATGGCTGCTGGACGAACCGAACCCCTACCAGGCCCTGCTGCGCGAAGTCACGCGCCGCAGCGCGGAGCTGGTCGCGCACTGGCAGGCGGTGGGCTTCATGCATGGGGTGCTCAATACGGACAACATGTCCATCCTCGGCCAGACGCTGGATTACGGCCCATACGGCTTCATGGAAGCCTATGACCCGGCCCACATCTGCAACCATACCGATACACAGGGGCGCTACTCGTACCGCATGCAACCGCGCATCGTCGAATGGAATTGCTATGCGCTGGGACAGGCGCTGCTGCCGCTGATCGGCGACGTCGACGATGTGTATGAAGCGCTAGGCGTGTTCAAGACCGCGTATGCCGACAAGATGGACGCGCTGTGGCACGCCAAGCTAGGCCTGGCCAGTCGCCAGGAAGGCGATGCGGCGCTGGTCGAGCGATTGCTCGATATCCTGGCCGCCAGCCATGTGGACTTCACGGTGTTCTTCCGCCAGCTGTCCGGGCTGACGACCGACACCCGCGAGGCTCTCCTGCCAGATGCCGTGCCGTTGGCACAAGGCACCGGATCAGGCGCTTCACGCCGGCATGCCGGCGATGACATCCTGCGCGACCTGTTCATCGACCGCGACGCCTTTGATGCGTGGTCAGTAGAATATCGGCAGCGGCTGCGTGCCGAAGGCAGCGTGGATGCCGAGCGGCGCGTGGCCATGAACCGGGTCAATCCGAAATTCGTGCTGCGCAATTACCTGGCGCAAGTCGCCATTGCCAAAGCCGAGCAAAAGGATTTTTCCGAGGTGAAGAGGCTGCTGGACATCTTGCGCCGGCCATACGAAGAACAAGACGGCAATGACAGCTACGCGGCCTTGCCGCCCGATTGGGCCGCCGGTATCGAAGTCAGCTGCTCATCCTGAAGGCAAGGAGTTATCGATGAATGACAAGAAAGTCGTGCGTACCGACGCCGAGTGGCGCGCGATGCTGGATCCGATGGCCTATGAAGTGACGCGTCATGCCGCGACCGAGCGCGCATTTACCGGCCATTTCTGGGACCACCACGAAGCCGGCATCTATACCTGCGTCTGCTGCGACACGCCGCTGTTCGAATCCGATGCCAAGTTCGACTCCGGTTGCGGCTGGCCCAGCTACTTCAAGGCACTCGACCCGGCGCACGTGACGGAACGCATCGACCGCAGCCATGGCATGGTGCGCACCGAAATCCTGTGTAACATTTGCGACGCGCACCTGGGCCATGTATTTCCGGATGGCCCGCCGCCTACCGGGCTGCGCTATTGCATCAACTCGGCGGCACTGAAGTTCACGCCGCGCGGCTGAGCCCCGGCATTCACCCACCTGCAAAGGAAACCGTTTGAAGAAGCTGTTGTTCGACCTGTTCCCGGTCATCCTGTTTTTCATCGTATTCAAGATCGCCGGCGCGCATCCCGAAGCCGCACAAGCGCTCGGCAGTC
The DNA here is from genome assembly GCA_964634245.1 of uncultured Bifidobacterium sp. Classification (GTDB taxonomy): domain Bacteria; phylum Pseudomonadota; class Gammaproteobacteria; order Burkholderiales; family Burkholderiaceae_D; genus Pernthalerella. Next base: position 309,036 of record CAZWIE010000005.1, on the reverse strand, counting down.
AGTACTTGTCAGCGCTGGTATCGGGCGGCGAAGTCACGCTGAAGCAAGCCCCTATCCTGCTGTCGACGGCGGTGGCGATCATCGCCACCTTCGCGCAAGTGCTGTGGCTGCTGCTGCGCCGCCATCCGGTCGACAAGATGCTGTGGGTATCGCTGGCCATTATCGTCGTGTTCGGTGGCGCGACCATCTATTTCCATGACGAGCAGTTCATCAAATGGAAACCCACGGTGCTCTACTGGTGCTTTGCTTCGACGCTGCTGCTCGCGCCGCTGCTGTTCGGTAAAAATTTGATGCGTTCTCTGATGGGTCAGCAACTGCAATTGCCCGATCAGGTATGGTCGCGCCTCAACCTCGCGTGGGGCTTGTTCTTCGCAGTGATGGGCGTGGTCAACCTGTATGTGGCCTTCAGCTTCCCGCTCGACGTCTGGGTCAACTTCAAGCTGTTCGGATTTCTCGGGCTGATGATCGCCTTCGTCATTGCGCAAAGCCTCTACCTGTCGCGTTACATGAAGGAAGCCGAATGAACCGCCCGCAACGTATCCGCGAACTGCTGGCCGCAGGCCTAGCAACCGAAGACATCGAGATCATCGACGAATCCCACCTGCACGCAGGCCATGCCGGTGCGGCCTCCGGTGGCGGACACTACCGAGTCCGTGTGATTTCCACCCGTTTCGAAGGTGTTAACAAGGTCGGCCGCCATAGGCTGGTGTATGATTGCCTCCGCGAGATGATGCAAAAAGACATACACGCTCTCGCAATGACGCTGCTGACTCCTTCCGAGGCTCAGGCCGCCTGACAACGCAATTCCTAACTGTAACCAACCCAGAACATGAAGAACCTGAATTCCGCGCGCCTCGTGCTGGCGCTCGTTGCTGCCGTTGCCCTTCCTGCCGTCGCCCAGAACGTCGCCGTCGTCAATGGCAAGGCCATCCCGACCTCGCGCGTTGATGCCATGGTCAAGCAGATGGTCCAGCAAGGCCAGAAAGATTCGCCGGAAATGCGCGCGATGATCAAGGATGAACTGATCAACCGCGAAGTCCTCGCACAGGAAGCCGACCGCCAGGGCGTCGCCAACCGTCCGGAAATCAAGAACCAGATCGACCTCGCCCGCCAGTCCATCGTGATCCGCGCGCTGGCGCAGGAGTTCGTCGCGAAGAACCCGGTCAAGGATGAAGAACTGAAGGCCGAGTACGACAAGTTCAAGGCCACCCAATCGGGCAAGGAATACCGCGCGCGCCATATCCTGGTCGAGAAGGAAGATGAAGCCAAGGCCATCATCACCAAGCTCAAGGGCGGCGCCAAGTTCGAAGAACTGGCCAAGACCTCGAAGGATCCGGCATCGGGCGCCCAGGGCGGCGACCTCGGCTGGGCACCGCAAGACGCTTTCGTGAAGCCGTTCTCGGACGCGATGGTCGGCCTGAAAGCCGGCGAAATCACCGAGACCCCGGTGCAAACCCAGTTCGGCTACCACGTGATCAAGCTGGAAGAAGTGCGTGACGCACAGCTGCCGTCCTTCGACGACGTCAAGGGCCAGATTGCCGAATCGCTGCAACAGCGCAAGCTGCAGGAATTCCAGCAGGGCCTGAAGAAGAAGGCCAAGATCCAGTAAGCTCGGATCCTGCAAAAGAAAAAGGCACCTTCGGGTGCCTTTTTCTTTGCGCAACCGCGCATCGCAAAAATCCGTGCGCGCACGGCACCATGCAGCGATTCCCGTGACACAGCAGCGTTTGCCCCAACCTGCCGTCGCGCGGCCCGACACCCATGTTGAGAACAGCGCTGCATCTTGCCCGTACCCGCGTGAACCGTCTGCGTAGCACAGGCATGGCGCTCACTCGTCCGTCGGCCCGTCCGCCCGCCCTCTCGCCTGTGAGCACGCGACCGCCAGCGACATCCTCGCCGGCCCCGGCACCGCTGGCGCAGCTTTCTCCCAGAATTGAACAGTTCAGGCGCGAGGCAATCGGCTTGCTCGGGGCGGAACCACGATGGTCGTCAAGGGCGGTTGCCCGGCTAGCCTTGCGCCAGCAACTTGAGCGCGAACTGGCCCTCTGCCCGGCCACTTCGCTCGCCCCTGCCCCTGCCCCTGCTTCAACGGGAACGCCCGCGCCCGCCAACGGCGAACTGCGCCCGACCAGCACCAACGACCGCTGGTTCATGCAGGAACTGCTGCAGGTCATGCGTGCCTTCGACAACTACTACCTGCTGAGCTATGACGTCGATGGCGGTCAGCCGCTGTCGCAGGCTCTGCTGCCGGCGCACAGGCGCATATTGCAAGCCGCAGCGCAAGATGCATTCCGTACGGCCAGTGATACGGACTGGCAAAGGCTGCTGGCCATCGTCCATCCCGACGTGCTGAGCCTCGTGCCCTCGTCGATACTGGCGGCTCGCTCGTCTGCTGAACCCGCCAGCGCAGCCAACCCAACCTGTGCAGCCAACACCGCGCAGCGCGCCAGGCTGGCCGAAGACGACAGGCTCAGCATCAACGAATTCCTCGCGCTGGTCGACTACCTCCATCCCTATACCTGCCACTACCACGTGATCAACGGCGGACTGCGCCTGTCCCGCTTCTGGGGCGTGGAAGGCATTGCGCAAGCGTCTGTGCTGTTGCGCGAGCCCTACCTGCGCGCGCTGCACAAGTTGTCACGCAGTGGCCTTTTTACTGATGGCAGCGGACTGTATGCGAAGGGCGTGGTCGCACGGGGGCATGCGGGCCGCTTGTCAGAGACGCTGGAGTTCCTCGCGAGCCGCGGCGGCCGTGTGCTGCCTCCGCATCCCTTGTCGGCCACCCGCTGGCAGCAGCAATCCTTTGCGCTGAAGCCGGGGCGGCCGGAGGACACCACAATCCTGCTGAAAGTGCCACAAGCGATCGATGTCACTCCTTTCCATGGTTCGCTGGGAAAGTCGCTCGGCGAAGTGATCCTGCTGCCTCAGCCGCTGCGCCTGGCCGATGCCGGGGCAGCGCCGCTGCGGCCCGCTGCCCCCGCCCATGTGCCGGTCTACTGGCTGGAAGCCCTTGAGCCGGTGCTCAGCCAGCGGCAGGCCCACGGTCTTGCGTCGAACATCGAACAAATCTTATAAATAGGTTACAGAGGGCGCTCACTGCGCCGTTCGATGAGCGACAGTTTCTGAGATGGATAGATCGTCGGCGCCCCTCCATCGCCTTTCAAGGGGCAAGACATGATCCCGAACCTCATCACGACGCGGCTTCATACCCGTTCATCTCGCACGCAGCGCCGTGCAGTGCCATCACCCACACCGCCACTGACCGCGACCCAGCGCGTGCTGCCGAAGGAAGCGCCCCGCACGATAAAGCGCTCCGCGCAAGGTGCGAAGCAGTTCATCGAAGCCATTCTGTACGGCTCCGCGCGCCACACCATATCGCGCGTGGAAATGCAGCGCGAGACATTCAAGCGCCGGCACGACGCGCTGAGCCTGCAGCAGGCTTACTGCGAAGACCTGCTCGATTTGTCGCCGTCACGCCGCCACGAGCGCGAATGGCCGTCCGACGAACCGGTGATCCGCTTCGACAAGCAAGCCTATGACCGCATCAGCAGCTGGATACGGCCGGACCGCAAAGATTCCTCGATACTGTGGCTGATGGGCGGCATCAAGAGCGCGCTCACCACCTCCGGACAGGTGCTGCCCGCCGGCGCATTGCCGGCCGAGGTCTGGGAAGAAGAGGTGCCGGTCACCCTCGCCAACCTCGCCTACCAGCACGTGATGTCGACCAACAAGGTGCGCTATCAGGAGCGCCTGCCGGCGGATGCATCGCCGCAGCAGATTGAGGCACTGCGCGTGCAAAAGCGGCAGGAACTGGAAGCCCGGCAAAGCGGCGGATCACCGCTGACCTCGTTCACCGTGCGCCCGCCGATGGAAGACAAGCTGGAGGCCTGGGGCGAGAGCGGAACCCGCATCGAATTGCAGCGGCAGTCGGCGAAGCTGATCGGGCCTTTCCGGCTGGCTTGGATGATCCGGGAGTTTGCCAACGCACCCGGCATCGACGAACCGGTCGATTTCGCGTGGCGAGAGGATCGCGGCTGCTTCCCGGATCCTGAGTGCGCGGGCGTGCGCAGGATGGAGCGCCTGCTGGCCGACATCGGCATCGACCCGGACGGCCGCTGGACGCGACGTGAAAAAGCCGTGTTCTATGTGCTGGTCGCTGACGAACACCTGCTGATCGGCGTGCCGCCGGCAGGCTCGGCAGCCATCGTCGAGAGCCGCAAATCCGAGTGAAGCCAGCGCCCTGCCACACCGCGGATAGCGGACGCAGGGCGCGCCCCCAAAAAAGCAAAGGCACCCGAGGGTGCCTTTGCTTTTTGTTGCGTCGTTGAGTCAGCTTGCCGGTCTGTCAGAGTGTTCAGATCGTTCAGCCAACCCACTTGCGCGCGTTGCGGAACATGCGCATCCACGGCGAATCCTCGCCCCAGCCATCCGGATGCCAGGAATGCGTGACCGTGCGGAACACGCGCTCCGGGTGCGGCATCATCACCGTGAAGCGACCGTCGGCGGTCGTGACCGAGGTCAGGCCGTTCGGCGAGCCGTTCGGGTTGAACGGATAGGTTTCGGTCGGACGACCGTAGTTGTCGACGAAGCGCACCGCTGCCAGCACCTTGTCTTCATTGCCGGTGTGGGCGAAGTTCGCATAGCCCTCACCGTGCGCAACCGCGATCGGCGTCTGCGTGCCGGCCATGCCCGCAAAGAAGATGGACGGCGATTCCAGCACCTCGACCATTGCAAAGCGTGCTTCGAACTGTTCCGACTTGTTGCGCGTGAACTTGGGCCAGTGCTCGGCGCCCGGGATGATGGGCTTCAGGCTGCTCATCATCTGGCAGCCGTTGCAGATGCCGAGCGCGAAGGTATCGCCGCGCTGGAAGAAGCCGGAGAACTGGTCCGACAGCTTCGGGTTGAACAGGATGGTCTTCGACCAGCCCTCGCCTGCGCCCAGCACATCGCCATACGAGAAGCCGCCGACGGCGATCAGGCCGCGGAACTCATCGAGTGAGGTGCGGCCGGCGATCAGGTCGCTCATGTGCACGTCTACCGCATCGAAGCCGGCCTTGTGCATCACGTACGCGGTCTCGACATGCGAGTTCACGCCCTGCTCGCGCAGGATCGCGACCTTGGGCTTCGCGGACAGGTTCAGGAAAGGCGCGGCCACGTCTTCCGACGGGTCGAACGTGACTTTTGGCGTCATGCCCGGGTCATTCGCATCCAGCAGGCGGTCGTATTCCTGGTCGACGCACGCCGGGTTGTCGCGCAGGCGCGCGATGCGCCAGCTGGTTTCGCTCCAGAGCCGCTGCAGGGCTGCGCGCGGCTGCTGGTAGATCACTTTCGCGTCGCGCGTGAACTCGACCACGTCGCGCTCGTTCAGCTTGCCGATGATGTGGCTGCAGGCGCCGAGGCCATACTCGCGCAGCACATTCATTACCTCCGACTTCTGCTCGGCGCGCACCTGCAGCACCGCGCCCAGCTCTTCCGAGAACAGCGCGCGCAGCGTCAGGTCATTGCGGCGCGCCTCGACCTGGCCGGCCCAGTTCTTTGAATCGCCCCAGTCGGTGGCATGCTCGCCTTCGGTCACGAGGATGTCGAGGTTGACGGTCACGCCGGCACGGCCGGCGAAGGCCATCTCGGCCAGCGTCGCATACAGGCCGCCGTCGGAACGGTCGTGGTAGGCCAGCACCTTCTGCTCGCGGTTCAGGCGCTGCATCGCATTGAAGAAGGACTTCAGGTCGTCGGCGCTGTCGACGTCAGGCACGCTGTCGCCGATCTGCTGTATCACCTGCGCCAGCGCCGATGCGCCCATGCGGTTCTTGCCGCGGCCGAGGTCGATGAAGATCAGCGAGGTCTCGCCCAGGTCCTTGCGCAGTTGCGGCGTCAGCGTGCGGCGCACGTCATCCACCGGCGCAAACGCGGACACGATCAGCGACACCGGCGACATGACCGCCTTCGCGCCTTCATCATCCTGCCAGGTGGTGCGCATCGACAGCGAATCCTTGCCGACCGGGATGGACAGGCCGAGTGCCGGACACAGTTCCATGCCTACTGCCTTGACGGTGTCGAACAGCGCCGCATCCTGCCCCGGCTGGCCGCAGGCGGCCATCCAGTTGGCCGACAGCTTGATGTCGATGATGTCGGCAATCGAGGCAGCGGCGATGTTGGTCAAGGCTTCGCCGACGGCCATGCGGCCCGAGGCCGGCGCGTTGATCACGGCCAGCGGCGTGCGCTCGCCCATGGACATCGCTTCGCCGGCATAGCCGACATGGCTCATCGTGGTGACCGCGCAATCGGCGACCGGCACCTGCCACGGGCCGACCATCTGGTCACGCACGGTGTGCGCGCCAACGGTACGGTCGCCGATGGTGATCAGGAAGGATTTGTCGGCGACCGTGGGCAGCTTCAGCACGCGCTCGGCAGCGTCGGCCAGCGTGATATCGGTCAGGTCGATCGGGATCGTTTCATTCGTGATGCGCGTGACGTCACGATGCATCTTCGGCGGCTTCCCGAGCAGAACATCCATCGGCATGTCGACCGGGTAGTTGTCATGCTCGGGGTCGACCACGCGCAGCTGGCGTTCTTCGGTCGCGATGCCAACGACGGCGAACGGGCAACGCTCGCGCTCGCACAATTCGCGGAACAGCTGCAGGCTGGACGGCGCAATGCCCAGCACATAGCGTTCCTGCGATTCATTGCTCCAGATTTCTTTCGGTGCCAGGCCGCTCTCTTCGAGCTGCACCTTGCGCAGGTCAAACACGGCGCCACGGCCGGCATCGTTCGTCAGTTCCGGGAAGGCATTCGACAGGCCGCCGGCACCGACGTCGTGGATCGACAGCACCGGGTTGTCGGCGCCCATCGCCCAGCACGCATTGATGACTTCCTGAGCACGGCGCTCCATCTCCGGATTGCCGCGCTGGACGGAATCGAAATCGAGGTCAGCCGTGTTGGCACCGGTCGCCATCGATGAAGCCGCGCCGCCGCCCATGCCGATGCGCATGCCCGGACCACCGAGCTGGATCAGCAGGCTGCCGACCGGCAGCTCTTCCTTCTTCGTGTGCAGCGCCGAGATATTGCCCATGCCGCCGGCGATCATGATCGGCTTGTGATAGCCGTACACGGTGCCGCCCACGTTCTGCTCGTAGGTTCGGAAGTAACCGGCCAGGTTCGGGCGGCCGAATTCGTTGTTGAACGCGGCGCCGCCAATGGGGCCGTCGATCATGATCTGCAACGGTGATGCAATACGCTCAGGCTTGCCGGTGATCTTTTCCATGCCCTTCTGGCCGCGCTCGGCCACAGGCTGGTTCACGTCGCGCGCGTTTTCCCACGGCTGCACCGAATGCGTCAGCAACAGGTTCGACACCGAGAAGCCGGTCAGGCCAGCTTTCGGCTTGGCGCCACGGCCGGTCGCGCCTTCGTCGCGGATTTCGCCGCCGGCACCGGTGGACGCGCCCGGGAAAGGCGAGATCGCGGTCGGGTGGTTGTGCGTCTCCACCTTCATCAGGATGTGGGTCAGCTCTTCCGACGGACGGTAGCTCAGGCCTTCCGAGGCGCGCGGATAGAAGCGCGTGACGGTTGCACCCTCGATCACCGAGGAGTTGTCCGAGTACGCAACGACGGTGCCCTTGGGCTGCAGCTGGTGCGTGTTGCGGATCATCGCGAACAGCGAGCGATCCTGCTTCTGGCCATCGATGGTCCAGTCGGCATTGAAGATCTTGTGGCGGCAGTGTTCGCTGTTGGCCTGCGCGAACATCATCAGCTCGACATCGGTCGGGTTGCGGCCGGCCTTGGTGAAGGCGTCGAACAGGTAGTCGATTTCATCGTCCGACAGCGCCAGGCCCAGCTCGGTGTTGGCCTTTTCCAGTGCGCCACGGCCGCCGCCCAGTGCGTCCACGTATTGGAGCGGCTGCGCTTCCAGCTCGGTGAACAGGCCGGCCGCATCTTCCGGCGAGCGGATCACAGCTTCGGTCATGCGGTCGTGCAAGAGCGCGGCGACTTCCTGCCACTGCGCATCGGTCAGCGACTTCTTGCCCAGCAGGCCGGACTTCATCTGCACCGCATAGATCACGCCGCGTTCGATGCGGTGAATGTGCGCCATGCCGCAGTTGTGCGCGATGTCGGTGGCCTTCGACGCCCACGGCGAGATGGTGCCGAAGCGCGGGATCACGACGAATTGCTCGCCTTCGGCGCTGCCCTTGGCCGAGCCTTCGAACGGCTCGCCATAGGTCAGCATCGCTGCCAGACGCTCGCGGTCTTCCGCGTTCAGTTCGGCGTGGCTGGCGATGAAGTGGCAGTAACGGCCCGAAATCCCCGAAATTGAGGGCTCGATGGCTTTCAGTTGCGACAACAGGCGTTGGATACGGAATGCGGACAGGGCGCTGGAGCCCGGCAGAATGAGCATGACTGTTTGGCTGATTGCGTGGCGGGCGAAGGCTGGAACGACGTTGCCCGACCGGGGTGATGGTAAGCCGGCATTATACCTTGGAGCCCCTTCCCTGCCCGCCCTTGCCGCAGTTGCGGACCGGCACGCGAACCGCGCCGCCGAGCGCCCTCCGGCCGCACCACGGCCGCATGACGGGCCGGGCGCCGGACACCCGCAAAACAGGGGCGGGCGGCGGCCCGCCGGGCCCTTGGGGTGCCGTGGTATCGTTGTCACATGACCATCCCCACCCTGCAAGACCAGAACCGGCGCGAGCTGGTGCATGCCAGCCTCGCACTGGCGGACGACAGCGCTGCTGTCTTCACCAGCCTGTATCACGACGAGGCACTGCGGGCCGCAGCGCATGCGGACGTGCTGCGCATGGCCGGCCAGGCGCCCGGCCCGCTGTCGGGCCTGCCGGTCTCGGTGAAGGACTTGATCGATGTCGCCGGTGAAACCACACTGGCTGGCTCCATCGTGCTGAAAGACCGGCCGCCGGCCACCGCCGATGCGCCCGTGGTGGCCCGCCTGCGCGCCGCGGGTGCCGCCATCATCGGCAAGACCAACATGACGGAATTTGCGTTTTCGGGCGTGGGCATCAACCCGCATTACGGCACCCCCGGCAACCCGGCCGACACGACCCGTATCCCGGGAGGCTCGTCATCCGGCGCGGCAGTATCGGTCGCCGCCGGCATCTGCGTGGCGGCCGTCGGTTCAGATACCGGCGGCTCGATCCGCATTCCGGCCGCCCTGTGCGGGCTGGTCGGCTTCAAGCCCACCATGCGCCGCGTGCCGACCGCAGGCACGATACCGCTGTCGACCACGCTCGATACGCTGGGACCGATCGCGCGCACCGTTGCCGACTGCCTGCTGGTCGACGCCATCATCGCCGATGCGCCGCTGGCGCCGCCGGCACTGGGCTTGCGCGGACTGCGCTTTGCCGTGCCGGAAGACGTGGTGATGGATGACATCGACGACCAGGTCGCACGCGCCTTCACGGCCTCACTGTCGAAGCTGTCGGCAGCCGGCGCCGAGATCGTCGAACTGCCGATGAAACTGCTGGCCGACGCCCGGCAGATCAACCTTTTCTCGCCGATCGAAGCCTGGGCCTGGCATGGGCAGCTCGTGACCGAGCGCGAAGCGCTGTATGACCATCGTGTGGCGCAGCGCATCCGCATCGGCGCCAGCTATGGCGCGCAAGACCTGCAGCGGCTGCGCGAAGAGCGCAAGGGCTGGATCGCCGCTGTCGAGGCGACGATTGCCGGCTTCGATGCGATGCTGATGCCGACCACACCCATCGTCGCGCCGCGCACCGAGGCCTTGCTGGCGTCCGATGAAGCTTTCTTCGAGGCCAACCGCCTGCTGCTGCGCAATCCGGCGCTGATCAACCTGCTGGATGGCTGCGCGCTGTCGCTGCCCTGCCACCGCAGCGGCGATTTGCCGGTGGGACTGATGGTCGCCGCGCCGGCCATGCAGGATGCGAAGCTGATCGCCATCGGCAGCGCCATCGAAGCGCTGCTGATGCCCTGAGCCGCAGCAACCCCGCACCCGGCCCCCGCCCCCCCGACCGTATCGCTCAGTCCTCCTCGGCGACCCGGAACCTGATGTTCTCCACGCCCTTGCCGTAGCGATCGCAGAGGCCGTACTCCCCCTGTCGAAATTCGCGTTCCGGAATCATTGCGAGCACCGTCGAGTAACCGAGGGCGAGCACGAACTCGGCCACTCGCTCGGCCTGATAGTTCGAGCTCACCGGAAAGCGCGCCGACCCGAAATTGACATACGCCGTGCCGGCATCGTGCATGTCGAAGAAGATCTCGCCGCCCACCACGGCCTGTTCGCGCATCAGCGAGTGCAGCGCTATGCCACGCGAGCTCAGCTCGCACGGCGTCATCTCGCGCACGATGTGCATGCCGAGGTGGTCGATCACGATCAAGTATTTGCTGTAGCGCTCGCCATACGGACCGCGCACCACGCCTTCAAATGGCCCCTGCCCGGGCCGTCGCGATTGCATGTCGTATTCCATCGCTGACCCGTCGACATCCACCGGATTACTGTTGAGCGGAAGCCGGTTCGCGCCTATGCGCCACAAATTGCCGTGGCTGCGCTCATGCGTATGGTCCGTGTAGGCCAGCCAGCGCAGGGCCGAGCGCGGCACGAACACCGTGCGCCAGGGATTGGCGAGCGACGAGTCCGATGCACGCGGTGGCTGCGCCAGCAGCTGCGGATCGACTTGAATGCGTGAACGACGCGCCACGGCCCAGGACACCCGCGCTTCGTGCAACGCATCCGTCGGCCCACCCTCTGCAAGGTCCCCGCCACTCGGCACGGGCTTCAGTAGCACGCACGGCGGTGGCGGTGCCAGCCACGCAGCTTCAACGTCTGGCCGTCGCCGCTGCACCATGCGCGGCAGTTTCGCGCACAGCGTGCGCTGCAGTCGCGGCCCGACGGCATGGGTGACGCCATGCCGTGCAGGCCGGGAGCTCAGGGTTCGGGTTCGGGTCAGTGGCAACATGGTTTCTCCCTTCGTGCGCGATCGCTCAACGACGGCCGCATTACCGAATTTGCAATTGCCGTGCCCGCCTTCGTTCAACAGCCTTCTGGTTTGTGATGGTGAAGCACACGGAAAGTCGTTGTATCGCGTGCACAATCACCGGTCCGATTTCGTGCGTGAACCAAGTTGTCCAGCCCCCAAGCTGTGCATGCACCGCACAGATGCACAAATCTGCAAATCGGCACAAGATCCGATGCAGCGATTGTTTTGGAATGGGATTACGGCTACCCTATAGCCGTTTTGCCCTGCGGCGTCTTGTCGCAGTGGCGTTAAGCCCTGCAGGCATAGACCTGCCCCGCGGCCGCAGTACCGGCCACGAGGTTATTCAAGTTCTGGAGTCCAATGCGCGTAGCTGTGATCGGCGGCGGTGTCGTCGGAGTTTGCACTGCTTATTTTCTGGCAGAAGCGGGCCATGAAGTGGCCGTCATCGAGCGCTATGGCAACGTCGCCCAGGAAGCGAGCTTCGGCAACCTCGACCTGATGGGACCGGCGTCCATCCGTCCCTGGTCCACCCCCGGCACGCCCAGCCGCGTGCTGTCCATGCTGTTCCGCCCCGAATCCCCGATGGCCTTCAGCTCGAAGGTCGAGCCCGCGATGTGGGGCTGGCTCAAGCGCATGATGAGCGAAAGCGCCATCGAACGCTTCAAGCAGAACCAGCAACGCCTGCAGCGCCTTGCCGCTTACAGCCAGGAACTGATGCAGCACCTGGTGCAGGTGCACGAGCTGGACTTCCAGCAACGCAGCGGCGTGATGATGATGTTCCGCAACCAGAAGGAACTCGACCAGGCCTTGCCGCTGATGGAGGCGCTCGGCGAGTTTGGCGCGCGCAATGAATTGCTCGACGCCGAAGCCGCACGCCAGCTGGAGCCGGCCCTGTCGGCCGACACGCCCTTCCATTCCGCCCTGTTCATGCCCGATGACTGGGCTGGAAACTGCCCGCTGTTCGTACGCCAGCTGAAGACACGCGCGCAGGACATGGGCGTCGAGTTCCACTTCAACAGCGAAGTGCAGGCCGTCCGTCCCGAACTGGGCGGGGTCAGCTTCACCATCGACGGTAACCATATCGATGCCGATGCCGTCGTGATCGCAGCCGGCGCCGACAGCTCGCGCCTGCTGAAGGGCCTGGGCATCAGCCTGCCGATGTATCCGGTGAAGGTGTATTCCGCATCGACCGCCATCCAGGAATACGAACTGGCACCGCAGGTGTCGCTGTATGACGATACCTACCGCGTGTCGCTGACCCGCCTGGGCAAGCGCATCCGCATCGCCGGCTGCGCGGAGCTGGGTTCGTCGAGCTTCGATTTGCACCAGAAGGCGATCAACACCCTCGTCAAGGTCGGCGACGACTGGTTCCCGAATGCCGCCAACTACCGCACCGCCAGCTTCTGGTGCGGCCCGACTGCGATGCTGCCGGAGGGCGTGCCCTTGATCGGCACCACAAAGTACGGCAATGTATTCATCAATGCCGGTCATGGCGCGGGTTCCTGGGCGCTGGCTGCCGGCAGTGGCAAGCTGCTGGCCGACATGATGACCGAGCGGCGTCCCGAAATCGACATGGATGGCCTGACCCTGACCCGCTATGGCGACCGCTTGCGCTGAGGCGCGCAACCCTTCAGACCTGAATCTCTACTCCGTCGCGCAGATCCGCGACATCGAGCGTAACGCGCTCACTACCGATCCAATGGACACCCTGATGCAGCGCGCCGGCCAGGCCACGGCCGAGCTGGCGCTGCAGCTGCTGCATGCGGCATCCCCGGTGCCGCGCGTGCTGGTGGTCGCCGGCCCCGGCAACAATGGCGGCGATGCGCTGGAAGCCGCGGCCCTGCTGGCCGAGCAAGGCATCCATGTCGACGTGCTGCTGGCGGCCGGCCCTGCACGCTATACGGGCGATGCCGCGCAAGCCTACGGGCGCGCAGCCGAGAGCGCGGCCAGCTTCATCCGTTTCGAGCAACTGGAATCCGTGCAGGACTGCGGCTTCAACCTCGCCATCGACGGCCTGTTCGGCATCGGCCTCTCCCGTGGGCCCGACGGCGACTTGCGGCGTGCGATCGACTTGCTGAATCGCTTGCCATGCCCGGTGCTGGCGATCGACGTGCCCAGTGGACTGGATGCCGACAGCGGCACCCTGGTCGGCGATATCGCCGTGCATGCCAGCCACACGATCACCTTCCTCGGTAACAAGCCGGGACTCCATACCGGACAGGGGCGCGACCATGCAGGCGAGGTGCACGTCGATTTCCTGCAAGTGGATGCGTGGCTGTATGGAGAGCCGCAGGCCAGGCTCAACGATCCTGCACTATTCAGCTCATTTGCCCGTCGCCGCCTGCATGCGTCGCACAAGGGAAGCTATGGCGACCTGACCGTGATCGGTGGCGCCGCCGGCATGGGAGGTGCCGTGCTGCTGGCGGCGCGCATGGGCGCAATGGCCGGCGCCGGCCGCGTGTTCGCGGCGTTCGCCGGCAGCGTGCCCGCGTTCGACCCGGTGCATCCCGAACTGATGTGCCGGGATGCGCATGCCGTCGCGTTCAAGGATGGCGCCATCGTCGCCGGGCCCGGCCTCGGCATGTCGACGGCCGCGAATGATTTGCTGTCGCGTGCGCTGGCCTCGCGCTTGCCGCTGGTGATCGATGCCGATGGACTGAACCTGCTCGCTGAAGAAGCGCCCTTGCAGGCCAAGCTGGCCGCACGCCCTGCGCCGGCCATCCTGACGCCGCATCCGCTGGAAGCCGCCCGGCTGGCGAGCTGCGATGTACGAACGGTGCAGGCCGACCGCATGCGTGTGGCACGTGAACTCGCGCGCCGCTTTCATGCGGTCGTGGCGCTGAAGGGATCGGGCAGCGTGATCGCTGCGCCCGGCGGTCGCGTCATCATCAATGGCACCGGCAATCCGGCACTGGCGACGGCGGGCAGCGGCGATGTCCTGTCAGGACTGTGCGGCGCACTGCTGGCGCAGCAATGGCCGGCATGGGAAGCGGCGCTGGCTGCGGTCTGGCTGCATGGCCGAGCTGCCGACGACATGGTCGCCGCCGGCACCGGCCCGGTGGGCGTGACGGCAGGTGAACTGCTGCCCTATATCCGGACGGCATTGAACCGTCTCGTCCGGAACACGGCATCGGCGGGCTGATTCAGGCTGATTCAGGCCGCCACATCTTCGATCAATCGTCCCGCATGCATGGTCAAACGGCGCTCGCACAGTGCCGCAATCGACGGATCATGCGTAACGAGCACCAGTGTCGAACCCAGTTCGCGGTTGAGGCTGAACATCAGCTGTATCACGGCCTCGCCGGTGGCGGCGTCCAGGCTGCCGGTAGGTTCATCGGCCAGCAGCAGTGGCGGCTCGGTGACGAAGGCACGCGCCAGTGCCACCCGCTGCTGTTCGCCACCCGACAGGTATTTCGGATAGTGCTTCAGGCGCTGCCCGAGACCGACCCGAGCGAGCATGGCCTCGGCCTTCTCGCGCGCCTTCGGATCACCGCGCAGTTCCAGCGGCAGCATCACATTCTCAAGCGCCGTCAGGTGCCCCAGCAACTGAAAGGACTGGAATACGAAGCCCAGCTTTTCCTTGCGCAGCCCGGCACGGCCATCTTCATCGAGCGCATACAAATCGACGCCGTCGATGTGCACCGTGCCCGAGGTCGGCGTATCGAGTCCGGCCAACAAGCCCAGCAAGGTCGATTTTCCTGAACCGGAAGCACCAACCAGCGCCATTGTGGCGCCAGTGGGCACGGTAAAATGCACGTCCTGAAGAATGGTCAGTTCACCGCTGGCATCGGTCACGGTCTTGCCCAGGCCGCTGACTTCGATCGCGGGCCTGGCCGTCGCTGGTTTCATCATGGAGTGTGATTGCATGCAGGTTTGCGTGAAGGGATGGTTGGCGTGGCGACTGATGCGGCCTTCTGCCTACAGGTCGGCATCAACGTCGACATCATCGACATCTGTGTCTGCATCGAAGCCGGCATCGATGCCGATGAGCGCGGGCCGTGTCGTGCTGCGCTGCTGGATGCTGGCCTGCTGCCTGTGGGCAGCCGCACTGCCCGCCCATTCTGCATCAAAAACCCTGCTGCTGCTCGGCGACAGCCTGTCGGCTGAATACGGGCTGCCACGTGGCACTGGCTGGGCCAGCCTGCTGGCGCAGCAACTGCGTGACGACAAGCTCGAAGCCACGCTTGTCAACGCCAGCATCAGCGGCGAGACCACGGCCGGTGGCAAGGCGCGTCTGCCAGCGCTGCTGGCACAGCACAAGCCCGCCATCCTGATCCTCGAACTCGGCGGCAACGACGGCTTGCGCGGCCTGTCCTTGCCCGCCACTCAGGCCAACCTGCGCGAAATGGTCACGATGGCTTCGCGGGCCGGTGCGCGCACGCTGCTGGTCGGCATGCAGGTGCCACCGAACTATGGCCCGGATTACAGCAAGCGCTTTACCGCAATGTACGAAACCCTCGGCAAGGACAAGGGCGTGAAACTGGTGCCCTTCCTGCTGAACGGCCTCGACGATACCGACCGCTGGTTCCAGCCAGACCGCATCCATCCCAATCGTGAAGCGCAATCCGTCATGTTGCGCAATGTCTGGCCGGTGCTCAAGCCCATGCTGAAGGCGGGCCGGTAATGAAAGCTGCCATGAAATATCCGGCCCTGCTGGGCGCCGATCAGGTGCTACCCGAGCTCGATCAGTACAACTGCATCATCGACGTGCGCTCACCGTCGGAATACGCACTGGACCACATCCCCGGCGCGATCAATTGCCCGGTGCTCGATGATGAACAACGTGCGCACGTCGGTACATTGGACAGGCAGGTGAGCCCATTCGAGGCGCGCAAGATCGGTGCGGCGCTGGTGTCGCAGAACATCGGCCTGTTCCTGCAGCAGCGTTTCCTCGAGATGCCCAAGGAATGGCAGCCGCTGGTCTATTGCTGGCGTGGCGGCAACCGTAGCGGTGCGGTTGCGCACATCTTTGCGCGCATCGGCTGGCCCGTATCGCAGCTCGAAGGCGGCTACCAGGCTTACCGGCGCAGCGTGATTGCGCATCTCGACGAGCAGGCCGAACGCTTCACTTTCCGCGCCGTCTGCGGCACCACCGGCAGCGGCAAGAGCCGCCTGTTGCAAGTGCTGGCACGCGAAGGCGCACAGGTGCTGGATCTGGAGCAGCTGGCCCATCATCGTGGCTCGGTACTCGGCGGCCTGCCGACGGCGCCGCAGCCATCGCAAAAAATGTTCGAGAGCCGGCTATGGGATGTGCTGCGACGCCTGTCGCCGCAACGCGTGGTCTATGTCGAATCGGAGAGCAAGAAGATCGGCGACCTGCGCGTGCCGGACAAGCTGATGGAGCGCATCCGTTCGTCCGATTGTGTGCGCGTTGACACGCGCATGGCCGATCGCGTGGCGCTGCTGATCGAGGATTATCCGCACCTGGTCGATGACACCGGCTTGCTGGCCACGCAGCTCGGCCATCTGGTGCAATTGCATGGACATGAGAAGATCAATCGCTGGACCAAGCTGGCGCGAGATGGCCATACCGCCGAGATGGTCGAGGCTCTGCTGGTCGAGCACTACGACCCGTCTTACCTGCGCTCCATCCATCGCAATTTCATCCGCTATGGCGATGCGCTGCCGCTGGCACTGACGGGGATCGCCGATACAGACTTCACTCAAGCCGCGCACGCACTGATCGCAAGCGAGGTGCCGGCGAACGCAGGACTGCTCGCCTGAGCCTCCGCCAGGCGCGGCCAGCGCCCAAAAAAATGCCCGCAGCTGCGGGCATTTTCTTTTCATGCGCTGAAGCGCATCGGCTTACTTCACGGCGGTGGCCGGCGCGTTCGGAGCGACTGGCGCCGCTGCCGGCTTGGCAGCGACCACCGGCTTCAGGATCTCGGCCTTCGCACGCTTCTTGACCACGGCCAGGTAGGCCGCCATCTCTTGCGACGCGAGGAATTCTTCGACCTGCTGCTTCTCGGCCTTCACCGCTTCCTCGTCGGCCACGACATTGTCGACCGAATTGATGCGGAAGATGCTGTAGCCCTTGCCCGGGGTGGGCAGGCCGACGTAGGCCGGCAGCTTGTTGGTGTCGGCCTTCATCAGGGCAGCGATCGCGGGGCCGGCGACGCCGTTGAAGTTCGTGCGCGATACCGACTTGGCGGCACCGAACTCGGCAGTACCGCCGGCCTTCAGCTCGGCCAGCTTCTTCTCGCCGGCCGCCTTGGCCAGCTTCTCGGCTTCGACCGAAGCCACCTGGCCTTCGATGATGGTCTTCACTTCCGACAGCGGGATCTTGCTGACCGGCTTGTACTCGACCACATGGCCGGCGATCAGGATGCCGGGGCCGACTTCAACGGCTTCGGTATTGTGCTTGTTCTTCAGTGCATCGTCGGCAAAGATCGCCGCCAGGAATTTCGGCTGGTTGAACGATGCCTGCTTCGGCAGCGCGGGGTTGGGCTTGCGCATGAGGCGCTCGGCGACTTCAATCTTCAGGCCCAGCTTCTCGGCGACAGGCTTCAGGCTGTCCGGCTGCTCGTAGACCATGTTGGTGAAGGTCTCGGCCATCGATGCAAACTTCTTGCCGGCTTCGTTGCGGCGGATCTCGTCATCGATGTTGGCTTTGACCTCGGCCAGCGGGCGGGTCGCAGCCGGCTTGATCGCGGTCAGCTTGATGATGTGGAAGCCGAAGTCCGATTCGACGACATCGCTGATCTGGCCTTCCTTCATCGCATAGGCGGCATCTTCGAAAGGCTTGACCATCATGCCCTTGCCGAAGAAGTCGAGGTCGCCACCGCGCTCGGCCGAACCCGGGTCTTGCGAATGCTCTTTGGCCAGCTTCGCGAAATCATTCGGCGCCTTCTTCAGTTGCTCGAGCAGCTTCTCGGCCTTGGCCTTGGCAGCACCCTTCTCGGCAGCCGGCGCAGCTTTGTCAGCCTTGATCAGGATGTGGCTGGCGCGGCGTTGTTCGTCGGTCTTGTAGCGTGCGAGGTTCTGCTCGTAGTACTGCTTGATGTCGGCATCGGTGACTTGCACTTGCTGCTCGACCACCGGCGCGGCCAGCACGATGTACTCGGCCTTGACCATTTCCGGCACTTCGAACTGGGCAGCATGCTCGTCGTAGTAAGCCTGCAGCATTTCATCGGTGACCTTCACCTGCGGCTTGAAGTCGGCGACGTTCAGCGTCAGCTCCTGCACTTCGCGCTTCTGCTGGTTCAGCGACGAGATGCGCTGTGCGACAGCCTTCGGCACGAAGGCCGTGCCCTGAATGACGGCGTTGAGCTGCTGGATTGCGAGGTCATGGCGCAGGCTGGCTTCAAACTTCTCGGCCGTCAGACCCTGGGCAGCCAGCAGTTGCTTGTAGCGTTCCTTGTCGAAGCTGCCATCGGCATTCTTCAGGCCGCCGATGTCGACGATGGTCTTGCGCAGCGTGTCATCGGAGACGGTCAGGTGGTTGTCCATCACGTAGCCCGACAGCGCACGCTGCGCCACCAGGTTTTCCAGCGTGCCCTGGCGGGCGTCCGGCGTGTCGAACATGGCCGGGTTGAACTGCTCGCCGAACATCTGCTTGAAACGATCGAGCTGGCGCGCGTGGGCGGTGTCCCATTCACGCTGGCTGATTTCCTTGCCGGCGACTTTGGCGACCGGCGCTTCCTTGCTGCTCATGCGCGTGTACGACTCGAGGCCGAAGAACGCGAACGACGGGAAAATGATCAGCAGAAGCAGGAACTGCATCAGGCGACGGTGGGTGCGGATGAATTCAAGCATGGTGCACTCGGTCTCCAGCGCTTTTGTGGGGCGCGTTATTTTTTGAAGTGAGAATAAAAAAAAGGCGAACACTGGGTTCGCCTTTTTCGGTTTGGCGGAGTGGACGGGACTCGAACCCGCGACCCCCGGCGTGACAGGCCGGTATTCTAACCGACTGAACTACCACTCCTGAAACTGCATCGACATGCTGGCTGTTGGTGGGTGCTGAGAGGCTCGAACTCCCGACCTACGCCTTGTAAGGGCGCCGCTCTACCAACTGAGCTAAGCACCCGCTTCGGTTTGCTACGACTGCTGCTGTAATCAATTACTGCTGCAACCGTGGCCTGCCTTGCGCTAGCCAGCTTGTCCCGGCGTTTGTCACCACGCCGGAAAAACCGCTAGTTTAGCGCATCTTTCAAAGCTTTGCCAGGTTTAAATTTCGGCACCTTGGAAGCTTCGATCTTGATCTCTTCGCGCGTACGCGGGTTGCGGCCGATACGCTCAGCGCGTGCGCTGACCGAGAAAGTACCGAAACCTGCCAGCGTCACCGAGCCATCCTGCTTCAGGGTAGCCGTCACGGTGTCGATCACGGCTTCCAGAGCACGGCTGGCGGAAGCTTTGGAGATATCCGCTGCTTTGGCGATTTCATCAATCAGTTCAGTTTTGTTCACTGACATCCCCTCAGGACATGTTGTTCAAAATTTTCTGCAGCGGGTATTAGACTAGCCGGAAAGATTAGTGTCAAGAAATTTACCGATTCTGATAACCGCCAATCGAAATTGCCGGGATTGAATCGGTTTTCTTGCGTGCGCCGCACATAAATCGCCGCGCATTTGCCGACCAAAGCCTACATCCGCCACAGCCAACAGGGTGGCGCTGCGCATCGTCAGGCATGCTGCAATGACGCGCATCGCAGCGCGCCAAAATTTTGCATCAAAAAAGCGCCCCGCAGGGCGCTTTTTCTTTCGTCATTGAATCGGCTCATGCAGCAATGCTGCAGCTGCATGAAGTCCTTGCACGAGGACGATGCATGAGAACGATGCATGAGGTCGCAACATCGCGCCGCCACCTCATGCCACCTCATGGCACTACCGTCCAATTCATCAAGCCGACGATGGCTTAATGCTTGATGACGGCCGTGCCAGCCTTGTCGCCACTGGTGACAGCGGCTTCGGGCGCAGCTTCTTCCTCGGGCAGCGGCACCGGCTTGCGTTCGAGCGCGATGTCGAGCACCTTGTCGATCCAGCGTACCGGCACGATTTCCAGACTGGTCTTCACGTTGTCCGGAATCTCGGCCAGGTCTTTCACGTTCTGCTCGGGGATCAGCACGGTCTTGATACCACCGCGCAGCGCAGCCAGCATCTTTTCCTTCAGCCCGCCGATGGGCAGCACCTCGCCGCGCAGCGTGATCTCGCCCGTCATCGCGACATCGGCACGCACCGGAATACCGGTGAACACCGACACCAGCGCGGTCGTCATCGCGATACCGGCCGAAGGTCCATCTTTCGGCGTTGCGCCTTCCGGCACGTGGATGTGGATGTCGGTCTTCTCGAACACATCGTTCTTGATGCCGAGCAGCGAGGCGCGGCTGCGAACGACGGTGCGAGCTGCCTCGATCGATTCCTTCATCACATCGCCCAGCGTACCGGTGCGGATGGTGTTGCCCTTGCCCGGCATTGTCATCGCTTCGATGGTCAGCAGATCGCCGCCCACTTCGGTCCACGCGAGACCCACCACCTGGCCGATCTGGTTTTCTTTCTCTGCGACGCCGAAGTCATAACGGCGCACGCCGAGGAACTTGTCCAGGTTGCGGCTGGTGACGGTGATCTTCTTGTCCTGCTTCTTCAGCAGCAGCATCTTCACGACCTTGCGGCAGATCTTGGAGATCTCACGGTCGAGCGAACGCACACCGGCCTCGCGGGTGTAGTAGCGGATGATGTCGCGGATCGCCGATTCGGCGACGCTGATCTCGGCTTCCTTCAGGCCGTTGTTCTTGATCTGCTTCGGCAGCAGGTAACGCTGCGCGATGCTGGTCTTTTCATCTTCGGTGTAACCCGACAGGCGAATGACTTCCATCCGGTCCAGCAGCGCCGGCGGGATGTTGAAGCTGTTCGAGGTCGCGACGAACATCACGTCCGACAGGTCGAAGTCGACCTCGACGTAGTGGTCGGCGAAGGTGTGGTTCTGCTCCGGATCCAGCACTTCGAGCAGCGCCGATGCGGGATCGCCACGGAAGTCCTGGCCCAGCTTGTCGATCTCGTCGAGCAGGAACAGCGGATTGCGCACGCCGGTCTTGGCCATGCTCTGCAGGATCTTGCCCGGCATCGAACCGATGTAGGTACGGCGATGGCCGCGGATCTCGGCTTCGTCACGCACGCCGCCCAAGGCCATGCGCACGAACTTGCGGTTCGTCGCACGTGCGATCGACTGGCCGAGCGAGGTCTTGCCGACGCCTGGCGGGCCGACGAAGCACAGGATCGGCGCCTTGACCTTGTCGACGCGCTGCTGCACGGCGAGGTATTCCAGGATGCGTTCCTTGATCTTGTCGAGGCCGTAGTGATCTTCCTCGAGCACCTTCTCGGCGTTCGAGAGATCGTTGTTGACCTTGGACTTCTTCTTCCACGGCAGGCCGATCAGCACGTCGATGTAGTTGCGCACGACGGTCGCTTCCGCGGACATCGGCGACATGAGCTTCAACTTCTTCAGCTCGCTCTGCGCCTTCTCGCGCGCTTCCTTCGGCATCTTGGCCGCGAGGATCTTCTTGTCGAGTTCTTCGAGGTCGGCGCCCTCTTCGCCCTCGCCCAGTTCCTTCTGGATCGCTTTCACCTGTTCGTTCAGGTAGTACTCGCGCTGCGACTTCTCCATCTGGCGCTTGACGCGGCCACGGATGCGTTTTTCCACCTGCAGGATGTCGAGCTCGGCTTCGAGCTGGCCCAGCAGGTGCTCGTGGCGCTTGGCGACATTGAAGATCTCGAGGATCACCTGCTTCTGCTCGAGCTTGAGCGGCAGGTGGGCGGCGATGGTGTCGGCCAGGCGGCCGGCGTCATCGATGCCGGCCAGCGAGGTCAGGATCTCGGGCGGGATCTTCTTGTTCAGTTTGACGTACTGGTCGAACTGCTGAACGATCGCGCGGCGCATCGCCTCGACTTCGGCTTCATCGCCGGATTCGGACTCGACCGGCGACAGGTCGGCCACGAAATGCGATTCGGCTTCGGTGATGTGATGGATGCGTGCACGCTGCGCACCTTCGACCAGCACCTTCACGGTACCGTCGGGCAGCTTCAGCATTTGCAGGATATTGGCGATGCAGCCGATCTCGTAGATGTCGTCGGGTGACGGTTCATCCTTGGCAGCGGCCTTCTGCGCGGCGAGCATGATGCTCTTGCCCTGTTCCATCGCTGCTTCCAGCGCCTTGATGGACTTGGGACGACCGACGAACAGCGGGATCACCATGTGCGGGAACACAACCACGTCGCGCAGCGGGAGCAGCGGCAACTGGGTAGGTTCGGAGAATTGTGAAGTCATTGTCATGGCGAGCCTTTGTCTAATACCTCAGGTTCGGAAAATCCGTTGGGGCGCATCCTGTTGTCAGAATGCGTTGTCATGCATGTTGGCACGAACTGGCCGGTTACAAGTCACCTGCACACATTAATTTACGCTTCGACAGAATGCTCAAAAGCATGAGGAAAACCGTCAAAACAGGTCATTTCTTGGCTGAAACATGCCGAAATGCGCAATTTATCAAGCGTTTTTGGGAAAAAGAGCGGAAAAAGCCACGCGAGAGACTGTTCCCGGTGGCTTTTCGATGGAAGCCGTGTGTGCTGCTGTTGATTCCGATTGTACTGCGAATGTTCAAAAAACGCCCGGAAAGCGCAAATTTTTGCCTGTTTTTGTCCGTTTGCCAGTGTTTCTGGCAGAAATCATAAAAAAAGGCCGGCATCAGTGATGGCCGGCCTTCTTTCCGTTTCGATGCATCGAAACGCTGTTTTGCACCCCGGATGGGGTCTGGGTCGCGTTTGGGCAATGGCGCTTGGTCCGCTGGCTTACTTGGCTCCCGAGACCTTCGGCTGCTCGTGGTAGATCATCAGCGGCTTGGCGCCATTGGTGATCGTGTTCTCGTCGATGACGACCTTGGCCACGTTTTGCTGATTCGGCAATTCGAACATCACATCCAGCAGCGCATGCTCGACGATCGAGCGCAGGCCACGGGCGCCAGTCTTGCGGGCGATGGCCTTCTTCGCGATCGCATGCAGCGCAGCGGGACGCACTTCCAGCTCCGCGCCTTCCATCTCGAGCAGCTTCGCGTACTGCTTGATCAGCGCGTTCTTCGGCTCGAGGAGGATCTGGATCAGCGCATCTTCGGTCAGCTCGGACAGGGTCGCGACCACTGGCAAACGGCCGACCAGTTCCGGGATCAGGCCGAACTTGATCAGGTCTTCCGGCTCGACGTCGCTCATCTTCTGGCTGTCGGCGCTGTCGGTCTTGCTCTTCACAAGCGCGGAGAAGCCGATGCCGCCCTTTTCCGAGCGATCGGAAATGATCTTGGCCAGGCCGTCGAATGCGCCGCCGCAGATGAACAGGATGTTGGTCGTATCGATCTGCACGAAGTCCTGGTTCGGATGCTTGCGACCACCTTGCGGCGGCACCGAAGCCATCGTGCCTTCGATCAGTTTCAGCAGCGCCTGCTGCACGCCCTCGCCCGATACGTCACGGGTGATGGACGGATTGTCGGACTTGCGCGAGATCTTGTCGATCTCGTCGATGTAGACGATGCCCTTCTGCGCCTTCTCGACTTCGTAATTGCAGTTCTGCAGCAGCTTCTGGATGATGTTCTCGACATCTTCGCCGACATAGCCGGCTTCCGTCAGCGTGGTCGCATCGGCGATCACGAAAGGCACGTTCAGCATGCGCGCCAGCGTTTGTGCCAGCAGGGTCTTGCCGGAGCCGGTCGGGCCGATCAGCAGGATGTTGCTCTTGGCGAGCTCGACATCATCCTTCTTGCCCAGATGGCGCAGGCGCTTGTAATGGTTGTAGACCGCGACGGCCAGGGTGCGCTTGGCCGGTTCCTGGCCGATCACGTACTGACCCAGCAGATCGAGGATCTCTTGCGGGATGGGCAGGTCCGACTTCGGGCTGACCGACTCCACCGTCGACGCTTCGTCGCGGATGATGTCGTTGCACAGGTCGATGCACTCGTCGCAGATGAAGACCGACGGGCCGGCGATCAGCTTTTTTACCTCATGCTGGCTCTTGCCGCAGAATGAGCAATACAGCAATTTTTCGCCGCTGGAGGATTTCTTGTCGGACATGGAATGGTGCGAAATCTGTTGAGTTTGGGTCGATCTTACCTGCGAATCGGGTTTCCGTCACGCCGGCCCGCAGTAAAGAAGACGGCCAGTTCGTTGCAAACTTGCAACCAACCGGCCGGCGCATGGAGAGGCATCCGGAACCGCACAAAACGGGGAGTTCCCCGGCTGACGATTCCCTGGCCGGTTAACGCCTCCGGCCAATCCTCCGCTTATCAGGCTCGGTGCGTCAGCACCTTGTCGATCATGCCGTATTCGACGGCTTGTTCGGCGGACATGAAGTTGTCGCGGTCGGTGTCCTTCGCGATCTGCTCGATCGACTGGCCGGTGTTCTCGGCCAGGATCATGTTCAGGCGCTCGCGCAGGTACAGGATTTCGCGCGCCTGGATCTCGATGTCAGCGGCCTGACCCTGGGCGCCGCCCAGCGGCTGGTGAATCATGATGCGCGAGTTCGGCAGCGAGAAACGCTTGCCCTTGGCACCGGCCGACAGCAGGAAGGCGCCCATCGAAGCAGCCAGACCGGTACACAGGGTGGACACGTCCGGCTTGATGAACTTCATCGTATCGAAGATCGCAAGGCCAGCCGATACCGAGCCGCCCGGAGAATTGATATACAGCGAGATGTCCTTGTCCGGATTCTCGCTTTCCAGGAACAGCATCTGCGCAACCACAAGGTTGGCCGTGTGGTCGTTGACCGGGCCGACCAGGAAGATCACGCGCTCCTTCAGCAGGCGCGAGTAGATGTCATAGGCGCGCTCGCCGCGGCCGCTCTGCTCGATCACCATCGGCACCATGCCCAGCATGTCGGTGTCGAGTGCGGATTTGCGATGGAAGTCAGTCATGGTCTTTTCCGGGTTGTGGGGTCTATCGTGCGTTATGGAGGCGGTCGCTGCAAAAACAAGAAGGCCGCAAGCGGTAGTGTAACCAAACTTGCGGCCGTCTATCAGGTAAGGCTCTTTGATGCGTCTGAACTGCTCACCGCGTTTTTAAGTCTTCCACGGTTCGCCATGCAGGGCGAACCGCTTCGGCAGGCGTGACGCATGCGTCACGCATTCCCTGCCTCACCCAAACTTGCGGCCATCTATCTTTGCAGCGGCTGAATGTGACGGCTTTAAGCGCCGTCACCAAAGCATCAGACAGGAGATCAGGCGCCTGCTTCGTTCATGAGTTCGTCGAACGACACTGCCTTGTCGCTGACCTTCGCCTTGCCCAGCACGAAGTTGACGACGTTCTCTTCCAGCACCAGTGCTTCGACTTCGGCCAGACGGTTACGGTCGCTGAAGTAGTACTTCACAACTTGCTGCGGATCTTCGTAGGCTTTGGCGAAATCATCGACATAGGCCTTGATCTGATCAGCCGTCGCCTGCAGCGAATTGGCTTTGACCATCTCCGACAGAATCAGGCCAAGGCGGACGCGACGGTCAGCCTGCGCAGTGAACAGGTCGGTCGGGAAAGGCATGTCCTTCACATCCATGCCCCGCTGGCGCATGTCCTGGCGGGTCATTTCTGCGAGGCGCTCGGCGTCCTGCTCCAGCAGCGCTTTCGGCACGTCCAGCTCCGCAACCTTGATCAGCGCATCCATCACGCTCGCCTTGGTACGTGCTTTGATACGGTTACCGACTTCGCGTTCAAGATTGGCGCGAATATCAGCGCGCATTTTCTGCATGTCGCCATCGGCAACGCCCAGGCTCTTCGCGAATTCGGCGTCGATTTCCGGCATGTGCGCCCACTCGACCTTCTTCATCGTGATGGTGAATTCGGCGGTTTTGCCAGCCACGTCCTTGCCGTGGTAATCGGCCGGGAAGCTCAGCGGGAATTTCTTCGAATCGCCGACCTTCAGGCCCAGCGCTGCATCTTCGAATTCCTTCAGCATGCGGCCTTCGCCGAGCACGAACACGAAGTCCTGTGCCTTGCCGCCCTGGAATTCAACGCCGTCGATGGTGCCGACAAAGTCGCAGGTCACGCGGTCGCCGTTCTGGGCCGAAGCATCCGGGCCGCCGTCGCCGTGCGCGCCCTGCTCGCCCTTGGTGTGGTAGTGCACGCGCTGCTTGCGCAGGATGTCGATGGTCTTGTCGATCTCGGCGTCGGTGACTTCAGCCTTGCTCTTCTCGACTTCGACCGAAGCCAGGTCGCCAATCTTCACTTCCGGGTACACCTCGAAAGTCGCCTGGAACACCAGTGCGCCTTCGGTCTTTTCATCGGCTTTCGGCTCGATGCGCGGGAAACCGGCCACGCGCAGTTGCGCTTCGACGGTCGCTTCAGCGAAGGCCTGGCCGACTTTGTCGTTCAGCACTTCGTTCTCGACCATCGCGCCGAACTGGGCTGCGACCATCTTCATCGGCACTTTGCCCGGACGGAAACCCGGGGCCTTGGCGGTGCGCGCGCGCACTTTCAGGCGCTTCTCGACCTCGGCATTGACGTCGGCCAGTGCCACGGTCAGCGTGACGCGGCGCTCAAGTTTTTCCAGGGTTTCGACTGCAGTTGCCATGTGAATCGTCCAAAAAGTTAATCATCATTCGGTTGGTGCGAGGAGGGGGACTCGAACCCCCACACCATTGCTGGCGTCAGGACCTAAACCTGGTGCGTCTACCAATTTCGCCATCCTCGCGACAACGGTGCCGGCTGCACTATCGGACTGCAGCCTGCATCCGTTTCAAGAAATGCAAAGGGCGACCCCGGTGTCAAAGCGGTCGCCCTGCGTCGCCGTACTACTCGTGGCTTTTGACTTCAGCCCGCGATTTTAGCTGAAAAACGCCCTCGCCGGCCTTAAAAATGCGTTTTGCCCGCTCACTGCGGCCTTTTCACGCGGAACCAGGCCGCATACAGCGCCGGCAGGAACAGCATGGTCAGCAACGTGGCCACGATAAGGCCGCCCATGATGGCCACCGCCATCGGGCCCCAGAACACCGAGCGCGACAGCGGGATCATCGCCAGCACCGCCGTGGCAGCGGTCAGCACGATGGGTCGGAAGCGGCGTACCGCCGAACCGACGATCGCATCCCAGGCCGGGACACCGGCCGCAATGTCCTGCTCGATCTGGTCGACCAGAATCACCGAGTTACGGATGATCATGCCGAACAGCGCGATCACGCCCAGCTGCGCGACAAAGCCGAACGGCCGCTGCAGGATCAGCAGCGCCAGCGCGGCGCCAGCCACGCCCAGCGGGCCGGTCAGGAACACCAGCACCGAACGCGAGAAGCTGTGCAACTGCAGCATCAGCAGCGTGAACACGATGAAGATCACCAAAGGCACATTGGCCGCGATGGCATCCTGCGCCTTCCCGCTATCGGCGATCGCGCCGGCCAGCTTCACCTGGTAACCCGGCGGCAGCTTGGCGCGCAGCGCATTGAGCTCGGGATCGATCTGCATCGACACGGTCGGCCCCTGGATGCCATCGACGACATCGGACTGCACCGTGATCGCCCAGTCACGCCCTTCGCGCCAGGCCACGCCCGGCTCCCAGACGAAGCGCGGCGTCGCCAGCTGCGACAACGGCACCGCACGTCCATTGCCCGCCGGGATGCTGGCGCTGTTGAGCGCGGTGATGGTCGCCCTCTCCTCCACCGGCTGGCGCATCACGATGTCGATCAGCTTGTCGCGGTCGCGGAACTGGCCGATCGTCGTGCCGGTCAGGATGGTGTTCGCCGCCCGCATCACGCTCTGCGAACTGATGCCGAGCGCGCGCAGCTTGTCCTGGTCGAGGTCGATGCGCAGCACTTTCACCGACTCGTTCCAGTTGTCGTTGACGCCGATGGCGTTCGGGTTCTTGCGCATGATGGCCTTCACCTCGTCGGCGATCGTGCGCACCTTGTCGATATCGGTGCCGCTGACCTTGAACTGCACCGGGTAAGGCACGGGCGGGCCGTTGGGCAGCAGCTTCACGCGGCCGCGCACTTCCGGGAAATCGGTCTTGAAGGCTTCGATGATCTTCAGGCGCAACACTTCGCGCGCCTTCGCATCCACCGGCAGGACCACCAGTTGCGCAACGTTCGACTGCGGAAAAATCTGGTCCAGCGGCAGGTAGAAGCGCGGGCTGCCGGTGCCGACATAAGTCGTCACGCTCTCCAGTCCCGGCTGCTGCATGATGAACTGCTCGAACTTCTTCGCCTGCGCTTCGGTCGCCTGGTAAGAGGAGCCTTCCGGCAGCCACATCTCGACCATCAGCTCGGGACGCGAGGAATCCGGGAAGAACTGCTGCTCGATGAACTTGAAGCCGAAAACGCCCAGCATGAAGCCGCCCAGCGTCAGCGCGATCGTGGTCTTGCGGTACTCGACGCACCAGTTCACGACGCGGCGCAGCCGGAGGTAGAACGGCGTGTCGAACAACTCGTGATGGCCGTCGGCGCTGCTGGCCGGCTTGACGCGCAGCAGCAGGTAGCCGATGTAAGGCGTGAACATCACCGCCACCACCCACGAGATCAGCAGCGCGATCACGTTCACCGAGAACATCGAGAACGTATATTCGCCGGCCACCGACTTGGCAAAGCCGATCGGCAGGAAGCCGGCCGCAGTAATCAGGGTGCCGGTCAGCATCGGCATCGCGGTCGAGGTGTACGCATAGGTCGCCGCATCGAAACGCGACAGCCCTTCTTCCATCTTTCGCACCATCATCTCGACGGCAATGATCGCGTCATCGACCAGCAGGCCCAGCGCAATGATCAGCGCGCCCAGCGAGATCTTGTGCAAGTCGATGCCGAAGATGCGCATCGCAAGGAAAGTGGCGGCCAGCACCAGCGGAATCGTCAGGCCCACCACCAGGCCCGGGCGCGCATCGATGCGAAAGGGCTTGGTATGCAGGCCGAGCGACACGAAGCTGACCGCCAGCACGATGAAGACCGCCTCGGCCAGCACCTTCAGGAACTCATTGACCGACTGCGCGACCGCACGCGGCTGGTCGGCCACGCGCTCGAGCTTGATACCGACCGGCAGCTTGGCCTGGATCGCGGCGGCCTTTTCTTCCAGCAGGCGGCCGAGCACGATGATGTCGCCGCCCTTTTCCATCGCCACGCCGAGGCCGATCACTTCTTTGCCGTTATAACGCATCTTGTCGCGCGGCGGGTCCTGATAGGCGCGCGTGACCTTGGCGAAATCGCCGAGGCGGAAGCTGTTGCCATTGGCGCGCAGTGGCAGGTTCTCCAGCTCCTTCACATTCCGGGTCTGGCCCGATACCCGCACCTGCAGGTTGTCGCTCGGCGTCACCAGCACGCCGCTGCCCTCGACCGCATTCTGCGCATTGATCTGCTGGACGACCTGATCGAACGGGATGCCGAGCTGCGCGAATTTCTTCGACGAGAACTCGATGAAGACCTTTTCATCCTGCACGCCATACAGCTCGACCTTGGCCACCGAAGGCACGCCCAGCAACTGCTGGCGCACGAAGTCTGCGTACTCCTTGACCTCGGCCATCGTGAATCCGTCTGCTGACAGCGCGAAGATGGAGCCGAAGGTATCGCCGAATTCATCATTGAAGAAAGGCCCGACCACGCCCGACGGCAGCGTGCCACGCATGTCGCCGACCTTCTTGCGAACCTGGTACCAGCTGTTGCTGACGTCCTTGGGCGGCGCCGATTCGCGCAGCTCGAGGATGATCAGCGTCTCGCCCGGCTTCGAATAGCTGCGGATCTTGTCCGCGTACGGTACTTCCTGCAGCGTCTTCTCGATCTTGTCGGTGACTTGCTCGGCCATCTGCACCGAACTCGCGCCCGGCCAGTAGGCGCGCACGACCATGGCGCGGAAAGTGAAAGGCGGGTCTTCGTCCTGGCCGAGCTTGGAATAGCTCATGATGCCGCCCAATAGCAGCACCGCCATCAGGTAGCGGATGAAGGGGATGTGTTCGAGCGCCCAGCGCGAAAGGTTCAGGCGGTGCTTCATTGCTTGGCTGCCTGCGCCGGTGCCGTGGATGCTGCCGACGCTGCCGATTCTGCTGGCATAGCCGGCGCAACTTGTGCCGCTGCCGGCGGCTGAGCCTCGGCGGCAGGCGCAGCCTTGATCGCGGCCAGTTCCTGGCCCAGCACTGTCACCTTCTGGCCTTCGCGCAGCATGTTCACGCCTGCGGTCACCACGGCCTGGCCATGATCGAGGCCGGAGGCGATCAATACTTCATTGCCGCTCGCGCCGGCGACTTGGACCGGCACCAGCCTGACCGCGCCCTTGTCGATCACCCAGACCGAGGTCGCTTCCTTGTTGTGGAACAGCGCCGTCAGCGGCAGGCGTATGCCCGGCATCGCCGCGCTGGCGAAGGCGACCGTGGCCGTCATGCCGAGGCGAATGTCGTTGCCGGCCTTCGGTATCGCGACTTTGGCGGTGAAGGTGCGGGTGGCGGGATCGGCGACCGGCGCAATCTCGCGCACATGGCCCGTGATGGCCTCGCCCGGATGGGCCCAGGTGCGGACCTTCACGTCCACTGCCTTGCGCAGCAATTCCACCTGGTCTTCCGGAATGCTGACGCGCACCTCGGTCTCGCCGGTGCGCGCAATGCGGACCACCGGCGTGCCCGAAGACACCACCTGGCCGACTTCGGCGTCGATACCGGTCACCACGCCATCGGCATCCGCAAACAGGCTGGCATAGCTGCTCTGGTTGGCCTGAACCTTCAGGCCGGCGCTGGCTTGTTCATGGCCGGCGAGTGCCGATTTGTAGGCGGCTTCCTTGGCATCCAGCACGGCCTGGCTGACGAAATTCTTCTGGCGCAGCTCGCGATAGCGTTCAAGCTCGGCCTTGGCCAGCGACAGGTTGCTGTCGGCGGCGGCCACGGCTGCTTTCGCCTGTGCCTGGCCCAGCTGCAGGTCGGTCGCATCCAGCTGCATCAGCAACTGGCCGCGCTTGACCACGCTGCCCACATCGACCTTGCGCGCGACGATCTTGCCGCCTACCCGGAAGCCGATGCGCGACTCATAGCGCGGCACCACCTCGCCCGACAGTTCGACAACGGCCGTCGTGCCGGCCGGCGCTACCGTGATCGCGCGCACCGGACGGATGTCTTCCGTCTTTTCCACCTTCTTCGAACAGGCCGATATGGCCAGTGTGGCCACCAGCGCAGCAGCCAGCGTTACAGAGGCGCGCGGCACAGCCAGCCAGCCGGTACGCGAGAACACGCGTTGAGTCATGTTTTTCCTTTACCATTCGGCCTGCCTCGGGCGTGGCGCGAATTGCAATATCAATTTGCTATGAAGGGTGTCGAGGCAGGTTCGAATATCTAACTGACTCTGCGGTCAGGAATTATATCCAAAGCGCATTTTTATTTGTCAGTAAGTTCAGGGATGCCGCGTTAAATCTGCATCGGCCGAACGCCTGCCTCGATCCAGCCATCGCACCGCCGCCGTACCGCCACCTGCTCCGCCAGCCGACTGCTCCGATACCCACCTGCCCACGATGCCCGCCGCCAGTCCTTCGACCTCCAGCCAGCCGCACTACGGTTTGAATTACGGATCGCATTACGAGAATTTTCCCGTCGCGTCGCCGCTGCTGCCGGCCCGCCTGCGCAAGGCGGTGCGCGTGATCTACGCCTTTGCACGCAGCGCTGACGATATCGCCGACGAAGGCCACGCGCTACCGGCCGAACGACTTGCCGCACTCGATGCCTATGAGGCGGAGCTCGATCGCATCGACGCCAACCAACCGCCGGCCTCGCCGCTGTTCGCCGAACTGGCCGCGGTGATCGCCGAATACGAAGCACTGGACACGCGTCCGCTGCGCGACCTGCTGTCGGCCTTCCGGCAGGATGTGGTCAAGACCCGCTATGCGAACTGGGCTGAGTTGATGGATTACTGCCGCCGTTCGGCCGACCCGGTCGGGCGCATCATGCTGGCCCTGCACGGCGAGCGCGACCCGGCCTTGCTGGCGATGAGCGATGCGATCTGCAGCGCGCTGCAAGTGATCAACTTCCTGCAGGACGTCGCGATCGACTGGCAGAAGGCTCGCATCTACCTGCCGCAGGAAGACCTGCTGCACTTCGGCGTCGATGAGCAGCAGATTGCGCAAGGCGAGATGGACGCCTGCTGGCAGGCGCTGATGCAATTCGAAGTCGACCGCGCACGCGCGTTGATGCTGTCCGGCGCGCCGCTCGCGCGCCGCGTGCCGGGCCGCCTTGGCTGGGAGCTGCGCTTCATTGTCCTCGGCGGATTGCGCATCCTCGAGAAAATCGAAGCCGTCGGCCACGACGTCTTCCGCCACCGCCCCACGCTGGGCAAGCGCGACTGGCTGCTGCTGGGCTGGCGCTCCCTGCGCTTTGTCGGCTAGCATTCGCCCCCATGACTCCAGACCAGTACTGCCAGCAAAAGGCAGCCCAGAGCGGCTCCAGCTTCTACTACAGCTTCCTGTTCCTGCCGCCGCCGCGCCGTGCGGCGATCACGGCGCTGTATGCGTTCTGCCGCGAAGTCGATGACGTGGTCGACGAGACCAGCGACCCGCAAGTCGCGCAGACCTCGCTGGTCTGGTGGCGCAAGGAAGTGGCACAGATGCTGGCCGGCAGCCCGACCCATCCGGTCACGCAAGCCCTGCTGCCGCACCTGCAACCCTTCGATATCCGCGGCGAGCATCTGCTGGCCGTGATCGATGGCATGGAGATGGACCTCACGCAAACCCGCTACCTCGACTACCCGGCGCTGCAGCGGTATTGCTGGCACGTAGCCAGCGTGGTGGGCATCATGTCGGCCGGTATCTTCGGCTACACGCAGCCGACCACGCTGCAGTATGCGGAAAAGCTGGGCCTCGCCTTCCAGCTGACCAATATCATCCGCGACGTCGGCGAAGACGCGCGCCGCGGCCGCATCTACCTGCCGATTTCCGAGCTGCAGCAGCATGGCGTGACGGCGGCCGAGATCCTGCGCGGCGAACACAGCGAACGCTTCGATGCGCTGATGCGCTTCCAGACCCGCCGCGCGCAGGCCCTCTACGATGAAGCGATGGCCCTGCTACCTGCCGCCGACCGTCGCTCGCAACGCGCTGGCCTGATCATGGCCGCGATTTACCGCGCGGTGCTGGACGAAGTCGAGCGCGACGGCTTCCAGGTGCTCAGGCACCGCATCTCGCTGACGCCGCTGCGCAAGCTCTGGCTGGCCTGGAAAACCTGGATCCGCGGCTAAGCGCCACACGTGACGCGCCCCTCGATATCGCCATGAACGCTTCCAGCACCCGCCGCACCGTCGCCGTCATCGGCGCCGGCTGGGCCGGTTGCGCGGCAGCGGTCGAACTGGCGCGCCGTGGCTGCGACGTGCATGTGTTTGAAGCCGCCCGCATCGCCGGCGGTCGCGCTCGCCGCATCGAACTCCATGGTCATGTGCTCGACAATGGCCAGCACATCCTGCTTGGCGCGTATCGCGACACGCTGCACGTGATGCATCTGGTGGGACTGGAGCCGGCGTCGCTACTGCTGCGCCTGCCGCTGCAGATGCGCTATCCCGAGCATGGCGATGGCATGCAACTGGTTGCGCCGCGCCTGCCGGCGCCGCTGCACATGGCCGTCGGCGTGCTGCGCGCGCAAGGGCTGGCAATTGCAGACAAGCTGTCGCTGGCGCGCTTTGCCAGTGCCGCGCGCTGGATGGGCTGGCAGCTGAATGTCGATTGCACGGTAACCGAGCTGCTTGAACGCTTCGACCAGACCGACCGCCTGACTCGTCTGATGTGGCGGCCGCTATGCATTGCCTCGCTCAATACACCGCCTGAGCGCGCATCGGCGAGGGTTTTCCTGAATGTGCTGCGCGACAGCCTCGCTGCGAAGCGGCAGGCGTCCGACATGCTGCTGCCGCGCGTCGACCTGTCGGCGCTGTTCCCGGATGCGGCACTCGCCTATGTGGAGAAGCACGGCGGCAGCGTCACGCTGGGCGCGCATGTCCGGCAGATCAGCAACGATGAGGGTCGCTGGCATATCCATGGCGACGGCATCGATGCCTTGCATGACACGCTGCATGACAGGCTGCATGACAGGCCATATGACGCGGTGGTGGTGGCCACATCGCCGTCGCATGCGCGTGCCTTGCTGGCGGATCTGGCTGAGGTGCCGGACTACGACCACGAACCGATCACCACCTGTTACCTGCAATACGACGCCCGTGTCGTCCTGCCCCAACCTTTCCTCGCGCTGCAAGACGATCCCTCGGTGCGACACTGGGGGCAGTTCGTGTTCGATCGCGGGCAGCTCGATGCCACGCAAGCCGGCTTGCTGGCGGTGGTGGTCAGTGCATCGGAGGATGCCATCGCCGACGGGCATGAGGCGCTGGTGAAGGGGGTGTGCGCGCAGCTTGCGCAGGCATTGCAGATGCCGGCCCTTGCCCATCCTGTGTGGGGCAAGGCGGTGACAGAGAAGCGCGCGACCTTTGCCTGCGTACCGGACCTGAAGCGTCCGCCGAATGCGACCGCGCATCGCGGACTGTGGCTGGCCGGCGACTACACCGAGGGCGACTATCCGGCGACGATCGAGGGAGCCGTCAGGAGCGGCCTGGCTGCGGCCGCGCAGCTGTTGAACGCTGCAGGCTGAAAGACTGACTGACTGAAGCGGGTGTCCGGCACCAAAGCCGCCGGACCCGCATTCAGCGCCGCTTTACAGCATCTTCGAGTACACGTGCGCAGGCGACGCCAGCGGAACAAACGGATCCGGGCTGCCAATGAGCTTCACCGACACTTCGCCCGCGTCGAGCGCATGCATGAACGATCCCGAGAACTCGGCCATCTTTTGTAGAGCTATCTGGCTTTGTAGCAGCATGTTCACGGTCACCAGGTTCTGATCCGGTTGCGAAGCCGGAGCCGGTGTGCCGTTCGAGCTGACCTGGCTGATTCCTTGCAACATGTCCTGCACGCGCGTCAACGGCAGGCGACCGAACCCGGACGTCAGATCAGGGGTATTTTGCACTGGCAACGTGGCCTTGCTGCCCTGTTCTTCCCACTTCGCCATCACCTCGGCCAACCTGTCCAGCGCCTGCTCAGGAGATTGCTTTGGCAGGCCTGATGGCTTGAAAATTTCCTGATCCGTGTGCGCATTTTCAAGACTCATCACGGAACCGACGGTTCCATCGTCGTGAGATGTGTCCGGCGGCGTTCCTTCGGTGCTTACGCCACCCAGCAGATCCGAGTGCAGCAGAAAATCGCGGTCCGCTTGCAACTTCGCTTCCCAATCTCCCCGCGGGAGATCAGGCGTGGAGCTGACCACCACCAGCTTGTCCGGCACGAGGGGTGGTGTCGTGGACGGTCGCGTTGTGGCGGGCGGCGTGTCAATGATGTTGTGGGCCCAAGTGGCCGAAATCACCTCAGTGTTGGTGATGGAGCCCGGAACTCGATGAGGAGGAATCACCAATGCGTCGTATGACCGCAGGGGCAGCACCAAGGCATCAAGGGAAATCGGAGGGGAAATGGCTCCTGTGGAGATAAGTTCTATGGGCATCGGGCACCTCGTGCAATGAGAGCAAGCTTGGCTTCATGCCACCGCGCAGCGAAGTCCATTCGCAAAGCGGCGACACGAAGGCGAACCCGGCCGGAAGTGCAACCACGTTATGCATTCCCGGGCGCAGGGCGGTGCCGATTCTTTTTGATGCGATGGTGCATGACCAGCATCATGCACAAAACGAGAGACTTGATGCCTCTGAACGAGGGGATGGGAGTTATTTGAGCTTTTCAGCGAACAACCAGCCTTAGATCGGGCATTACGCCCATTCCCTGACTTTCGCCATCGCCTCGTCGATGCGCTCGACGCCGACCACGTCGAGTCCTTCGATCTTCTGCTTGGGCAGGTTGGATTTGGGGACCAGCGCCATCGAGAAACCCAGCTTGGCCGCTTCGCGCAGCCGCTCCTGTCCGCGCGGCGCCGGACGTATCTCGCCTGCCAGACCCACTTCGCCGAAAGCGACCATGCCGCGCGGCAGGGGCTTGCTGCGCATCGACGACTGTATCGCCAGCAGTACCGGCAAGTCGGCCGCCGGTTCGGTGATCTTGACGCCACCGACTGCATTGATGAACACATCCTGATCATAGGCGGCCACGCCCGCATGACGGTGCAGTACGGCCAGCAGCATCGCGAGGCGGTTCTGTTCCAGGCCCACCGACAGACGGCGCGCGGTCGGTACGTGCGAAGCATCGACCAGCGCCTGTATCTCGACCAGCAACGGCCGCGTGCCTTCCTGCGTGACCATCACGCAAGAACCGGGCACCTGGTTCTCGTGCTGCGACAGGAACAGTGCCGACGGGTTGGACACGCCCTTCAAGCCCTTGTCTGTCATCGCGAACACGCCCAGCTCGTTGACGGCGCCGAAGCGGTTCTTGAAGGCGCGCACCAGACGGAAGCTTGAATGCGTGTCGCCCTCGAAATACAGCACCGTGTCGACGATGTGCTCGAGCACGCGCGGTCCGGCCAGCGCGCCTTCCTTGGTCACATGCCCGACCAGGATGATGGTGATGCCCGATTGCTTGGCTACGCGCGTCAGTTGCGCCGCGCATTCACGCACCTGCGCCACCGATCCGGGCGCCGAAGTCAGCGCATCCGAATAGAGGGTCTGGATCGAGTCGATCACCGCGACTTGCGGTTTATGTTCAGCCAGTGTGTTGAGGATTTTTTCGAGCTGGATTTCCGCCTGCAGTTGCAGGTCGGCCGCATCCACCGCCAGTCGGCGCGCGCGCAAGGCCACCTGGGCGCCCGATTCCTCGCCGCTCACGTACAGCACTTTCTTGATGCGAGCCAGGTTGGCCAGCGCCTGCAGAAGCAGCGTCGACTTGCCAATGCCCGGGTCGCCGCCAATCAGCACCACGCCGCCCGCCACCAGGCCGCCGCCGAGCACGCGGTCGAATTCATCGATGCCGGTGCCAAAGCGCGGCACGTCGGCCGCTTCGATATCGGCCAGCTTCATGACCGGCGCGCCCTGCACCAGTCCCTGCGGCTGCGCCGAGTAACGGTTGCTGACGGTCTCGATCACGGTCTCGACCATCGTGTTCCATTTGCTGCAGGACGGGCATTGCCCGGCCCACTTGTTGGAGATGCCGCCGCACTCGGT
Source organism: uncultured Bifidobacterium sp. (assembly GCA_964634245.1). Classification (GTDB taxonomy): domain Bacteria; phylum Pseudomonadota; class Gammaproteobacteria; order Burkholderiales; family Burkholderiaceae_D; genus Pernthalerella. The sequence goes on along the minus strand of CAZWIE010000005.1, from coordinate 272,082 downwards.
GCAGGTGTAATTGGTCTTTGCCTTGGCCATGGTGTGGATAGTTTGCTTGTCAGCCCGGATGCGCGCTCGGGTGCTGGTTCGGGTGCTGGTTCGGATGCGCGCTCAGTTGCCCGTGCCGGCGAGCGGCCTGCGAGCCTCGCGCCGCACGCGCGGCGCAATCGCGCACATCAGTTCATAGGCAATCGTGCCGGCGGCTTCGGCCACTTCATCAATGGGCAAGCCTTCGCCCCACAGGATCACGCTGCTGCCGACCTGCGCCGTGGGCACCGGGTCGAGGTCGACACTCAACATGTCCATCGAAACGCGGCCCAAAGTGCGCGTGCGCACCCCATCGACCACCACCGGCGTGCCGGTCGGCGCGTGGCGCGGATAGCCATCCGCATAGCCGCAGCTGACCACGCCGATGCGCATAGGCTTGTCGGCGGTGAAGCTGCTGCCATAGCCGATGCTGTCGCCCGCCTGCAGCGGTTGCACGGAAATCAGTTCAGCCTTGAGCGTCATCGCCGGCTTCAGCCCGAAGGATTCGGCCGTTCCGCCTCCCGGCGAGGCGCCATACAGCATCACGCCCGGACGCACCCAGTCACTATGGATCCCGGCCTGCAGCAGCAGCGCCGCCGAGTTCGACAGGCTGATCGGGGCTTGCAGGCCTTCGGTACAGGCACGGAAGCACTCGGCCTGCGCCGCGGCGCTCAACGCCGCCGACGGGTTGTCGGCATTCGCGAAATGCGTCAGCAGCGAAATGCTGCGCACCACCGGCATGGCCTTCAGCTTCGCGAACACGTCGCGTACCTGTGCCGGCGCAAAGCCGAGCCGGTTCATGCCGGTATTGATCTTCAGGTGGACATCAAGCGGTGCGCCAGCCGGTGCCGATGCCAGCATGGCCAGTTGCTCCTGGTTGTGGATCACGGGCTGCAGCGCATGCGCCTGCATGTCGGCAATATCGGCGACCGAGAACATCCCTTCGATCATCATCACCGGCTTGGTCCAGCCCAGTTCGCGTAGCCGCACCGCACGGTCGAGCTCGACCAGGGTCAGGCCATCAGCCTGCGCGAAGCCCTGCATGGCCCAGGCCAGGCCATGACCATAGCCATCGGCTTTCACGACCGCCCACACCCGCGCATCCGGCATCGCGGCCTTCGCGACGGACAGGTTGGACTGCATCGCGGCGATGTCGGTGATGGCAATGAGGGGTCTGGGCATCAGGCGGGCTGCATTTCTGTGTTTGCCTGCTATTTTAACCGCAGCCACCGGCCTTCCCGGTGTTCAAACCCCTGCCGATGCGCGCACAATGTCCTATGTGCCGGGCGCCATCCGCCCCGGCATCGGCGAAGGCCACGGCCTTTTCGTGGTATAAAGCAAGCCGCCCAAGTCAGCAGCCCCTCCAGCAAAGAATTCCCCGAATGAATCGCGGCTTCTATACCATCATGGCGGCGCAGTTTTTTTCTTCGCTCGCCGACAATGCACTGCTGATCGTCGCCATCTCCGCATTGACTGCGATGCAGTCGCCGGCGTGGATGACGCCGATGCTGAAACTCTTTTTCGTCACCTCCTATGTGGTGCTGGCGCCTTTCGTCGGCGCCTTTGCCGACGCCTTCCCCAAGGGACGGGTGATGTTCATCACCAATCTGGTGAAGATCGCCGGTTGCTTGCTGATGTTTTCCAGTATCCACCCGCTGTTCGCCTATGCCGTGGTCGGCTTCGGCGCGGCCGCGTATTCGCCGGCCAAGTACGGCATCCTCACCGAATTACTGCCGGCGGAAAAGCTGGTGATGGCCAATGGCTGGATCGAAGGCCTGACCGTGCTGTCCATCATCCTGGGCACCGTGCTCGGCGGCGCGCTGGTCAGCGCGAAATTCGCGGCCATACTGGAGGGGCTGCTGCCCTTCAATCCGCTGCAGATGGGTCTGTCGCTGGAAGTGGCGCTGGCCATCGTGATGGTGATGTACATCATTGCTGCATTGTTCAACCTGCGCATACCCGATACCGGCGCGCACTATCCGCGCCAGGAACACACGCCATGGCGGCTGGTGGTTGATTTCTCGCATTGCCTGGTCACCCTGTGGCGCGACCGGCTGGGCCAGATTTCACTGGCAGTCACCTCGCTGTTCTGGGGTGCCGGTGCGACGCTGCAATTCATCGTCCTGAAATGGGCAGAAAGCGCGCTCGGCATGCCGCTGTCGCGCGGCGCGATCCTGCAGGGCGTGGTGGCTTTCGGCGTCGCCTTTGGCGCGATGGCAGCAGCTCGCATGGTGCCGCTGAAGAAATCGCTGGGCGTGATGCCGATGGGCTTTGCCATGGGGCTGATCGTTTGCGTGATGACCCTGGTGAACAGCACCGGCGTTTCCTACCCGCTGCTGATTCTGATTGGCGCGTTGTCCGGTTATTTCGTAGTGCCGATGAATGCGCTGCTGCAGCATCGCGGCCATGTGCTGATGAGTGCCGGCCATTCGATCGCCGTGCAGAACTTCAGTGAAAACCTGTCCATCCTGCTGATGCTGGGCCTGTACGCCTTGCTGGTGAAGCTGGACTTGTCGATCCACGTCGTGATCGTGCTGTTCGGCCTGTTCGTCTCCATCATCATGTGGCTGGTGATGAAGAAGCACGCCGCCAACCAGCGTGAATATGATTCGCTGCATCTGATCGGCGAACAGAAGCATATCGGCACCTGATATGGGCTCGTAAAGCTGCTGCGCGGCGCTTTCCGGGCAAGTCGATTGCCTCCGGAGAGTTACGCTTTCATCCGACGCAGCGCTTCCAGCTGCCACTGGTCCGGCACCACGAAGCCACGGTCTGCTTCCACCCACCCATCCCCGTCCTGCAGCAGCGACACGACCATCACCGGCATGCCATCGCTGACAAAGCCATGCGCCAGCTGGTCTGACGCCTGTTGCAGCGACAGCACGCGCTCGGCCGGCAAGCGCGCCGGGGACATCCATTCCAGTCGTGACAGCAAGGCCAGCTGCGGGCCGGCATGCGCGGGCAATTCCGACAGCACGCACCACCAGCCGCGGCAATGCGCCGCCGCAATGCCGGTATCGCTACCGGGCGCCGCATCGCTGCGGCGATAGAACAGCCAGCCCTTCACCAGTGCCTGTGCGGCGGCCAGTGTTTGTGGCAGCAGCGAGGCGGCGGCCGGATGGCGGCCCAGCGCCAGTTGCCGGTCGAGGATCTTGCGCATCTTGCGGCCCAGCGTGTCGGCCAGGTTCGGGCCGACGAAATAATCGGCTTGTTGCACGTCTTGTACTGCCGGATCGTCGGAACACAGCAGGTAGAACTTGGTCGCCAGCTCCCAGTGCGTGAGCCCGGCATCGAGCCTGAGCAGGAAATCGAATTCACCGACCGTGTCTTCGCCGCCTTCGGCACGCGGCGTGCGCACCTGCAGCCCGTGCGCGTGCAATACGCCGCGATGGCGGAAATACCATGCCAGAAGGTTTTCCGCATAGCGGCCCAGGCGCGTGAAACGATGGACGTTCAGGAAGGCTTCCAGCGCCTGCGGTTCCTGATCGAGCTGCAGCAGCCAGTCGCGATCGACCTGCTGCTGGTGCGTGTGCTGGTCCGTGTGCTGGTCCGTGTGCTGGTCCGTGTGCTGGTCCGTGTGCGAGTCCGTTGGCAAGCCTGCCTGCAGGCCGGCCTGCCGGGTGTCCGCAGGCAGTTGCGCGATGCGGCCATCCCAGCGCGGCGCGCGCGCATCGAGCAAGTCGGGCGCCGTCAATAACCACGCAAGCGCACGCACATGCGGGTTGCGCAGCGTTGGCCAACGCGCATGGAAGTCGCGCTGCAGGGGCGCCATCGAGGCGCCGATGTCCGCGGCTTTACTGTTCGTCGCCAAGGCGCTTGGCCAGGCAGAGGTCGCGCCAGGCCAGTGCCTTGTCGGCCGGCTTGCGCAGCAGATAAGCCGGATGGAAGGTCGGCACCAGCGGGCGGCCTGCATAGGTCGCCGGCTTGCCGCGCACGCTGGCCAGCGAACTGTCTTCGGGCAGGCCGAGCAGCGCCAGCGCCGACACCTTGCCGAGCGCAACGATGATGTCAGGCTGCAGCAACGCGATCTGGCGTTCGAGGTAGGGCCGGCAGGCGGCGCTTTCATCGGCGGAGGGCGGACGGTCGCGGCCATCGGGGCCGACCGGACGGCACTTCACCACATTGGCGATATACGTCGCTTCACCGCGTGCAAGGCCAAGTGCGCGCAGCATGTTGTCGAGCAGCTTGCCGGCTGGGCCGACAAAGGGTTCGCCCTGCTGGTCCTCGGTGCGGCCCGGGCCTTCGCCGACGAACAGCCAGCGCGCCTTGCGGTCGCCCGCACCGGGCACGGCGAGCTTGCGGCTCTCGCACAGGCGGCAACGGGTGCAGGAACGTATGGTGGCTTCCAGCGTGTCCCAGTCCATCGCTGCAATGGCAGCATCGGATACCCGATCGGCAGCGGCGCCCGATGCCGTGTCGAAGCTCGAATCAGCGGAGAATTCAGCATATGCCGCAGCATGCGACGCAACATCCTCCCATCCACCAAAATCATCATCCGGCGCCGCGCTGATGCGCGGCTTTGCCTGAGGTGCAGCAGCGACCACGGAAGCAGCCCCGGACGCAATCGAGGGTACGGCCACCGGGGCAGGTATGGATACGGATACGGATGCGGATGCGGATGCGGATGCTTCGACCGGGCTGGCCTCGTCAGTGCCCTCTTCCATGCCTCGACGCACCCACACCGGGCCCAGGCCCATCTGTTCGAGCTTGCGCAGGCGTTCCGCGTTCGTCATCGCCCTTCTCCCTTCTGGTCCGTCACCGCGCCATCGAGCAACGGCAGGCGCATGACGATGGCGTCTTCGCGGTTGCCCGCAGCGGCCGGATAGTAGTTCTTGCGCATGCCGATTTGCGCAAAGCCGAGGTGTCGATACACCGCCAGCGCATGCTGGTTCGACGGCCGTACCTCCAGCAGGATGGATGCCATGCCCGCGGCGGCGGCGCGTTCGCGCACCTTGTCCATCAGCCGGCTGCCCAGCCCCTGCCCCTGCAAGTCGGGCCGCACGGTAATGTTCAGCAGATGCATTTCATCGACCACCGGCATTAGCAGGAAATAGCCGGCCAGCTGGCCAGACGCTTCGCGCAATACCCACGCGTCATAGCCGCTGTCGAGGGAATCGAGGAAATTTCCGCGGGTCCAGGGAAACGGATAAGCATCGTTCTCGACGCGCGTCACGTCATCGACGTCGCTGACCCGCATCGCGGCGAACTGCAACGGCGCTGCATACCCGAGGGGACGGGGCACGGAGCTCATGCCTTTGCTCCCGCGGCGGCCATACGCTCGGCCGTGGTCAGCGCGACCTTGTTGCGCAGGTAAAGCGGCTGCGCATCGCGCGGCGCAAGCAGTGCATTGTCGTTCACCATGTCGATCGCCAGCATCGCAACGGACTGCGCATGCGGCATGATCGCCGGCAGGCGTTGCAAGTCGCCCAGTTGCGCAAAGCCGTCCGGATACGCAGACAGGCCATTGCCGCACACCACAGGCTTGCCGGTCGCCACCACCGCCGACGATGCCGACAAGGCCGGCTCCGACACGCAGTGCCAGTGGCCATCGAATCGGTACTGCGCCGAATAAACCTCACCCATGCGCGCATCGAGCACGGCCAGCACCTCATTGCCGGCGCCGGATTGGCGTGCCGCCTCGGCCATGGCCATCAGCGTGACCACCGGGGCCACACGCAGGCTGGCCCCGTAAGCCAGGCCCTGTGCCAGACCGCAGGCCGTGCGCACGCCGGTGAAGGAGCCGGGCCCCATGCCGAAGGCCAGCGCATCGCATTGCGCGAGCTTGAGCCCGGCATCGGCCAGCAAGGCCTGGATCATCGCAGGCACGCTGGCCGAATGGGTCTGTGCGCCCGACGATTCGCGGCAGTTCAGCTGGCCACGATGCAGCAGCGCCACCGATGCCAGTTCGGTAGAAGTCTCGATCGCAAGGATGGTGGGAGCGGGTACGGAAGAGGTTGCAGACATGGCCGCCATTTTACCGTGCCCGTCGTGACATCAGCCGTCGGCCGCGAAGCTGCGCTGGGGTAAAATCCGCGCCATGTCCGCACTTTTCCTCGTCCCCGACAATTTCCCGCAACTGGCATCGGCGCTGTCGTCCGGCCGCTGGGTGGTGGCTTGCCTGTGCGCCGGCTGGTGCGACGTATGCAAGCAGTACCGCGCAGGCTTTGAAGCGCTGGCGGCCGATCATCCGGAAGCCCTGTTCGTGTGGATCGATATCGAAGACCAGGCGGACCTGGTCGGCGACCTCGACGTGGAAAACTTCCCGACCATCCTGATCCAGCACCGCGACATCGTCGCCTTCTACGGCACGATGATGCCGGAGCCGCGCCAGGTCGCGCGCCTGCTGGAAGCGCAAATGGAACGCAGCGATGAAGACCTGCGCCGCGAAGCCGCGGGTTCGACCGAGCGCCAGCAATGGCAGCGCGAATGCAACCTGATGGCAAGGCTGGACGAGATCAGCTCCTGATACCCAAGCTGATCAAGCCAGCCTGATCAAGTCAGCCTGAGCGGCAGGCTGCGCAAGCGCTGCCCCGTCAGCTTGAATACCGCATTGGCGACAGCCGGCGCGATCGGCGGCGTGCCCGGTTCCCCCACCCCTTCGGGATGCTCTCCCCCTTGCATGATCACGACGTCAATCGCCGGCATCTCGTGCAGGCGCAGCGTGCGGTAATCATGGAAGTTTGACTGCTGCACGCGGCCATCCCGCCAGGTGATCTCATCATTCAATGTTGCCGACAATCCGAAGGCGATCGCTGACTCGACCTGCAGGCGCACGCCTTCCGGGTTGACCGCCATTCCGCAATCGATCGCGCAGCTGACCTTGTGGACCTGGATGCGGCGGCCATCAACCGACACTTCCGCGACCTGCGCGACGATCGTGCCAAAGCTCTGGTGCAAGGCGATGCCGTGTGCGCGTCCCACATCGGGCTCGCCAGCCATGCGCAAGGCCGCTTCCAGCACCGCGCGATGGCGCGGATGCTTCTGCAGCAGCGCCAGCCGGAACGCGGCCGGATCCTGTCCGCCCGCATGCGCGAGCTCGTCGATGAAGCTCTCCTTGAAGAAGGCATTCTGCGAATGGCCGACCGAGCGCCAGGTGCCGAGCGGCACCGGCGTGTCGACGATCACGTGCGACACGCGCTGGTGCGGCACTTCATACGGATGGTCGAACAGGCCTTCGCACGTGGTCTTGTCCGGACCGGCCTTGGGCAGTCCGAAGGCGCGATGGGTCAGGTCGTGGATTGCCGAGCCCGACGCCGAATGGCTGCGCAAGCCGGCCAGCCGACCTTGTTCATCGAGCACGCCCTGCAGCCGCACCACCGATGCCGGACGATAGAAGTCATGCCGCAGGTCATCCTCACGGCGCCACAGCAGCTGCACCGGCGCGCCATCCAGTTCGCGCGCGATCGTGACAGCCTGCACCACCATGTCCGTATCGAGCCGGCGTCCGAAGCCGCCGCCCAGCAGCGTCACATGCAGGTCCACCTGTTCGGCCGGCACCCCGGCGATGCGCACTGCCGCCGCTACGGCGACCGAGGGCACCTGGGTCGGCACCCACAGCTTCACGCGGCCGTCGGCGAATTGCGCGGTGCAATTGACCGGCTCCATCGCCGCGTGCGCCAGCAGCGGCGCGTGGTATTCGGCGCTGAGGGTCCTGGCGCCCTTCAGCGCGGCGAAGTCGCCCCGGCTGTAATAGGTGAAGCCCGTTTCGGCATCGAGCGCTTCGGCCAGGGTCTGCATCATGCTCGCGCTGTCGAGCTTTACATGCGGCCCCGGATCCCAGCCAAGTTCGAGCTTCTTCACCCCCTGCATCGCATGCCAGCGGCTGTCGGCGACGACGGCCACCGCGTCGGGCGCGCCGGAGCGGTCGGCTTTCAGCGTGATGACTTTCTTCACGCCTTTCATCGCTTCGATGGCCTCCGTATTCGATGACGCCAGCGAACCGCCGGGCACCGGGCACATCGCCACGCCGGCATACAGCATGCCGGGCAGCTTCACATCCAGTCCGAACACGGCACTGCCATTGACCTTGGCATCGGCATCGATGCGCGGCGTGGGACGGCCGATCAGCTTGAACGCCTTGCGATCCTTGAGACGGAATTGGACGGCGCCGATACGGGCTGCCGCCTCGGCCAGTTCGCCATAGGTCGCCGTCAGACCGGACGGATGCGTGACGCGGCCAGCGCCGGTCTCGCATTCGGCCGGCGGCACTTTCCAGTTGCGCGCGGCCGCAGCCACCAGGCGTGCACGCGCTGCGGCGCCGGCTTCGCGCATCGGCAGCCAGCTGTCCTTGACGCTGGATGATCCGCCGGTGACGATCAGCCCCACTTCGCGCATCGCCTTGGCTGTCATCCACTGCAGGCTGCGCTTGAGCCAGCTATTGTCTTCAGGGTGGAAAGGCAGGCCATCGCTGGCCATCGTGGTGTCGCCATAGATCTTGCGCATCGGCGCCTGGCGCACATCCACCATGGACAGCGGCACGTCGAGTTCTTCGGCCACCAGCATCGGCAGCGCCGTCATCACGCCCTGCCCCATTTCGCTCTTGGCCAGCATCACGGTGATGCGGTTGTCGCGCGAGACCAGCACCCAGCCATTGAGCGGCACGCGGCCGGCCAGGTCGTCGGGCGGATCGGCATCGAGGCGCTGCCGGGGCGGCATCAGGCCCCAGCCGACGACCAGCGCGCCGGCCAGCCCCAGGCCGCCGAGCAGGAAGCGGCGGCGGCCGCGCCGGGGCGAACCAGCTTCGGCTGTTTGACCGTTGGCATGGCGTGCGGACTTGCCCATGATGCTCCTCCTCTCGTCTGTGCTTGCTTGTTCTCTCGTGTTATTCGCAGGCGATCTAGGTACGTCGGCGCCGCAATCGCAGCCCATCGCCACGGGCGTTTCATGGCATGCTAACCGAAACGGCGGAACGACCCGCCGCAAGGGGAAGTCGATGACGCAGAGCTTCTTCCAGTCCTTCATCCTGCTATTGCTGGTGACCGACCCGTTCGGCAACGTGCCCTTGTTCGTCTCGACCCTGCGACAGGTCGCGCCGGAGCGCCGTGGCCGGGTCATCGTGCGTGAATGCCTGATTGCCTTTGCGCTGCTGCTGGCCTTCATGTTCGTTGGCCGTCCCTTCCTCGCCGCGCTGCAACTGACCGAAGTCTCGCTGCGCATTGGCGGCGGCGTGATCCTGTTCCTGATTGCGCTGCGGATGATCTTCCCTTCGCCTGAAGGCATCTTCGGCCATCCAGATGGCCGCGCGACAGAGCCCCTGATCGTGCCGCTGGCCATACCCGCTTTGGCCGGTCCATCGGCGCTGGTGACGGTGCTACTGTTCTCGTCGCAGGGTTCGATGGCCGTATGGCTGTATGTGGCGGTGATCTCACTGGTCGCGATCGTGTGGCTGGTGGTGCTGCTGTCGGCCGAGAGGCTGCAGCGGGTCCTGGGCGATGCGGTGATGACGGCCTTCGAAAGACTGATGGGACTGATCCTGACCGCGATCTCGATCGAGATGCTGCTGGCCGGCATCCGTGAATACATCCGCTCGCTTTAATGGCTAGTTTTAACGAAGTGCGAACGCAGCTGAAGCGTTTTTAACCTGTGCGATAGCTAATCGAATTCTGGCTTAACACCCAGAGCGGATAAAGACCGGCTTTTCCGGGGTATTATTGCGTTTCGGTCAAAAATACCCCGGCGCCCATGGATCAGTTCAAGCAGATTTCCACCTTCGTTGACGTGGCGGCCCGTGGCAGCCTGTCGGCCGCCGCCCGCGCCGAAGGCATCGCGCCGGCCGTCATCGGTCGCCGTCTCGATGCACTGGAAGCGCGGCTGGGCGTGAAGCTGTTGCAACGGACCACGCGCAAGATCGCGCTCACCAACGAAGGCGTGGCCTTCCTCGAGAATTGCCAGCGTATCCTGCATGACCTCGAGAATGCCGAAGCGGAAGTGTCGGAGCGCAGCGCGCGACCGAGCGGCCACCTGATCGTGTCGGCACCGGCCGGCTTCGGCCGCCAGCATGTGGCGCCGCTGATCCCCTCTTTCCTCGCCGAGCATCGCGATGTGACGCTGACGCTGAACCTGAACGACCGCGTGGTCGACCTGATCGGTGAAGGCATCGACGTCGCGATCCGGATTGCCGACTTGTCGGACTCCAGCCTGGTCGGCGTGAAGCTGGCAGACAACCGCCGCGTGGTGGTCGGCTCGCCCGACTACTTCCGCAAGCATGGCCGACCCAAGACGCCGGACGAACTGTCGCGGCATAACTGCCTGGCCTTCTCCAGCGCCGGCAGCCAGCGCGGCTGGACCTTCCGCCTCAACGGCCGTAATGTGACGATGAAAGTATCGGGCACCATGGGTTGCAATGACGGTGCGGTGCTGCATGACTGGTCGCTGGCCGGCAAGGGATTGGCCTGGCGCTCGATGTGGGAAGTGGGCAGCGAACTGGAGTCCGGCCAACTGGAGACGGTGCTCGACGAGTTCGCTTCGCAGGGTAATGATATTTATGCGGTGTTTGCGCAGCGCCAGCACCTGCCCTTGCGCATACGTACCTTCGTCGACTTCCTGCGGCGCGCATTTGCCGAGCCGGATTACTGGAAGAAGCGGCGCAAATGAATAAAAAAAATCCCCGGCATGCCGGGGATTTTTCGTATCAACCAGTCGCCAGTGGCGACGCGGAAGATTTAGACGGGCTTGATGTTCGAAGCCTGCAGGCCTTTCGGGCCGCTGACCACGTCGAACTCAACCTTCTGGCCTTCAGCCAGCGACTTGAAGCCGTTCGACTGGATAGCCGAGAAGTGAGCGAACAGGTCTGCGCCGCCGCCATCAGGAGTGATGAAACCAAAGCCTTTTGCGTCGTTAAACCATTTCACAGTACCAGATGCCATGACAATTCCTTTCATTGGATACGCTATAACTGCATATCCTGGTTAAGGCGGGAACACCGCCGGATGACCGTCTCAACCAAGTGAGGAATGACAGACTGATACTGCACCACTGCTACCTGAATCTCAACGTGAGGCGGATTATACGGCAGATTTCAAGCCCTACTGTCAAACATTCCAACTATTTGAGCTAGATCGAATCGCTGCTCGGAGGAATGAGGCAAGCCTCGGAAGCGTCCGAATCGCCATTGAATCTCCATTAGATTGTTATGGAATGACTATGGAATGGCTTTCGAAGCGCTATTGAATCGACATTCCGCATCAGCAGCCCCCACGGCTTTCTGGCCTCCTGCTCCCAGTTCGGCACCGCCCCGGCCCGAAACCCGCCCGCGAGACTTGCTGCAAAAAAAGCCCTCCCGCCCCGGCCTCTGGTCAAATCGTCTATAGTCCTGCACACCATGATGAACTTTGATGTTGCTATCGTCGGCAGCGGTCTCGCCGGCCTTTCCGTTGCGCTCCACCTAGCGGGTTCCCGCAAAGTTGTCGTAATTTCCAAACGTGCACTGCGCGACGGCGCCAGTGACTGGGCCCAGGGCGGCATTGCCGCGGTGCTGGACTCCCATGACAGCCATGAACAGCATGTCGCCGACACGCTGGTGGCCGGTGCCGGCCTGTGCGACGAATCTGCCACCCGCGCGATCGTGTCCCAGGGCCGGGCCGCCATCGAATGGCTGATTGCGCAGGGCGTCCCCTTTACCCGCGATGAACAGGCTGAACTCGGCTTCCACCTGACCCGCGAAGGCGGCCACAGCCAGCGCCGCATCATCCACGCTGCTGACGCCACCGGCCATGCGGTGCAGCTGACGCTGGAAGCCAAGGTGCGCCAGCACCCGAACATTACGCTGCTCGAGCAGCACATGGCGATCGACCTGATCACCTCGGACAAGCTGGGCATCAAGAACGGCGCGCCGCACTGCTACGGCCTGTACATACAGGATGTGAACAGCGGCGAGGTGCTGACGATCGCTGCCGAACAGACCGTGCTGGCAACCGGCGGCGCCGGCAAGGTCTACCTGTACACGACCAACCCAGACACCGCGACCGGCGACGGCATTGCGATGGCATGGCGTGCCGGTTGTCGGGTCGCGAACATGGAATTCATCCAGTTCCACCCGACCTGCCTGTACCACCCGTACGCGAAGTCCTTCCTGATTACCGAAGCCGTGCGCGGCGAAGGCGGCCTGCTGAAGCTGCCGGCCACCGCCGGCGCCGCGGCCGGCCAGCGCTTCATGCCATCGCATGACGAGCGCGCGGAACTGGCGCCGCGCGACATCGTCGCTCGTGCGATTGACTATGAAATGAAGAAGCGCGGCCTCGATTATGTCGACCTCGACATCAGTCACCAGCCACCGGAATTCCTGCGCGAGCACTTCCCGACGATCTACGCCCGCTGCCTTGAGCTGGGCATCGATATCACCCGGCAGCCGATACCGATCGTGCCGGCGACCCACTACACCTGCGGCGGCATCGTCACCGACCTGCGCGGGCGTACCGATATCCAAGGCCTGTATGCCGTCGGCGAGACCGCGTACACCGGGCTGCATGGCGCCAACCGACTGGCCAGCAACTCGCTGCTGGAGTGCGTGGTGCTCGGCCGCGCAGCCGCGTCCGACATCGAACAGCAATCCAAGCTGACGCTGCCGGCGCTGCCGGCCTGGGACGAAAGCCGCGTTACCGACGCCGACGAGGAAGTCGTGATCACGCAGAACTGGGACGAATTGCGGCGCGCCATGTGGAGCTTCGTCGGCATCGTGCGCACCACCAAGCGGCTGGAGCGCGCGCAGCACCGCATCCGGCTGCTGAAGCAAGAGATCGACGAGTACTACGCGAACTTCCGCATCACGCGCGACCTGCTGGAGCTGCGCAATCTGGTTGAAGTGGCCTCGCTGATCGTGAACAGCGCGATGCTGCGGCGGGAGAGCCGCGGCCTGCATTACAGCCCCGACTTCCCTTACACCTTGCCGAAGGCGGTGCCGACAGTGCTGTCGCCGGAGCGCAAAAAGCGCGGTTGAGACAGGTACGCGCGTGCATCCCTGACGTTCAGGCTTGCTGAAGACATGGCGCTACGTACCGTCGCGCCATGTGCAGCGGCGACCGGGCGTCGCCAGCCGATCACGGAGGGCGGATTACGCCAGCACGCGCAGCGAGAAATCGGTGGCCTTCACATCCTTGGTCAGGCTGCCGATCGAGATGCGATCGACGCCGGTCTCAGCGATCGCGCGCACGCTGTCGCGGTTCACGCCGCCTGAGGCTTCGAGCAGCGCCCTGCCCGCAGACAGCTGAACGGCCGCGCGCATCATGTCGGTGCTGAAGTTATCGAGCAGGACCGAGGTGGCACCCGCATCGAGCGCCTGCTGCAGTTCGTCGAGATTCTCGACCTCGATCTGAATGGACACACCGGAATTCAGTGCATGGGCTGCCTGCATGGCCTGCGCGATGCCCCCGGCCGCGGCGATATGGTTTTCCTTGATCAGGATGCCGTCATACAGGGCCAGCCGCTGGTTCTTGCCACCACCGACGCGCACCGCATACTTTTGCGCGAGACGCAGTCCCGGCAAGGTCTTGCGGGTATCGAGGATCGCTGCCTTCGTGCCTTCGATGAGCTTGACGTAGTCGCGGGTTGCCGTGGCGACGCCCGACAGCAATTGCAGGAAATTCAGCGCCGGACGCTCGGCCGTCATCAGCGAACGCGCCGGCCCGGTGATGCGGCAGACTTCGGCATCGGCTGGCATCAGCTCGCCTTCGGCAAACCGCCATTCAATGCGCATGCGCGGGTCGACCTGCATCATCGCGCCTTCGAACCACGGCGCACCGCACAGGACCGCTTCTTCGCGCACGAGGACCCTGGCGACCACTTGCGTCGCTTCCGGCAACAGCATCGCCGTCCAGTCGCCGCTGCCGATATCTTCGGTCAGCGCGACAGTGATGTTGGCCTCGAAGGCCGCAGCCAGCGCCGGATCGAAAGGTGCGAACGGATTCTTCAGCGTGCTCATGCGGTTCGGTTCAGGGTTGTTCGTTGCGCCCGGCCGGCTGGCACAGGCGCGCAAAGGGTCATGCATCAGACGTCAGGTATCACGCCGGGCCGATACCGGAGAACAGTCTTTCCTCCGCTGCAAGATCTGAGGACGGACGCACATTGGCCTTCTTAGCGGCCGCGAAATCGAGCATGCGATTGATGCAGGTGACGGCCTGCTTGCCCGTCTCGGGATCGACGTGAATTTCATTGCTGCCGTTTTCCAGCACATCGGCCAGATTCTGCAGACCGTTCATGGCCATCCACGGGCAATGCGCGCAGCTCTTGCAGGTGGCGCTGTTGCCGGCGGTCGGCGCTTCGATGAAGACCTTTCCGGGCGCGGCCATCTTCATCTTGTGAAGGATGCCATTGTCGGTGGCGACGATGAACTCGCGCGCAGCCATGGTCTGCGCCGCGTTGATCAGTTGCGAGGTCGAGCCGACCACGTCCGCCTGCTCGACCACCGACTCCGGCGACTCCGGATGCACCAGGATCTTGGCGTTCGGATGTTCCTTGCGCAGCAGGTCGAGTTCGAGGCCCTTGAATTCATCATGCACGAGGCAGGAGCCCTGCCACAGCAACATGTCGGCGCCGGTCTTCTTCTGGATGTAGCTGCCAAGGTGCTTGTCCGGCGCCCACAGGATCTTCTTGCCCTGCGCATGCAGGTGCGCCACGATGTCGAGGCCGATCGACGAGGTCACCATCCAGTCGGCGCGCGCCTTCACGGCCGCGCTGGTGTTTGCATAGACCACCACGGTACGGTCCGGATGCGCATCGCAGAAGGCGGCGAATTCATCGGCCGGGCAACCGAGGTCGAGCGAACAGGTGGCGTCGAGGTCCGGCATCAGCACGGTCTTGTCCGGCGACAGGATCTTCGCGGTCTCGCCCATGAAGCGCACGCCGGCCACCACCAGGGTTCTGGCCTCATGGTCACGGCCGAAGCGCGCCATCTCCAGCGAGTCGGACACGCAACCACCCGTCTCTTCGGCCAGGTCTTGCAGGTCGGCATCGACGTAGTAATGCGCGACCAGCACGGCGCCCTTCTCTTTCAGCAGGCGCTTGATCTTGTCTTTCAGCTGCTGCTTCTGCTCGACATTCAGCGGATCCGGCACCCGCGCCCACGCGCTCTGCACGCAGCTGGCGCCGGTTTCCATCTGAGGGTGTTCGAATTCGACGGTCTTGATTTCCATGGAATGTCCCTTGATCTCAGTAGCACGGAGCCATGCCACGTATGCCACATATGCCACCGGGGCCCGGCCTGGGCCGGGGCGACACTGCCGGGGCACACGCTGCCTGTACCCGGCGTCCTGCATGGTTATGCTTATTCCAGACCCTGGCTGGTCAGATATTCTTCGTAGTTGCCGCGGAAGTCGATGATCTCGCCATCGCGAATCTCGAGCACGCGCGTCGCCAGCGACGACACGAACTCGCGGTCATGCGAGACGAAGATCAGGGTGCCGGCGTATTGTTCAAGGGCGATGTTCAGCGACTCGATGGATTCCATGTCCATATGGTTGGTCGGTTCATCCATCAGCAGCACGTTATGGCGGCCCAGCATCAGCTTGCCATAGGTCATGCGGCCCTTTTCGCCGCCGGACAGCACCTTGACCGACTTCTTCACATCGTCGCCCGAGAACAGCAGGCGGCCGAGGATGGAGCGCACGGCCTGATCGTCATCGCCTTCCTGGGTCCACTGACCCATCCAGTCGGTCAGGTTCTTGTCGACGGCAAAGTCTTCGGTCGGATCCTGCGGCATGTAGCCGACATTGGCGTTCTCGGCCCATTTGACCATGCCGGTATCCGGCTGCAGTCCGCACAGCTCGCCGCCGATGCAGCGCAGCAGCGTGGTTTTACCCGCACCGTTGGCGCCGATGATGGCGATCTTTTCGCCGGCTTCGACCATGATGCTGAAGTTCTTGAACAGCGGGCGGTCATACGCCTTCGAAATGCCCTGGGTCTCGACCGCCAGGCGGTGCAGCTTCTTCTCGCCTTCGAAGCGGATGTACGGGTTCTGACGCGACGACGGTTTGAAATCTTCCACCTTGATCTTGTCGATCTGCTTGGCGCGCGAGGTCGCCTGGCGGGCCTTCGACTTGTTGGCCGAGAAACGGCGCACGAAGTCCTGCAGTTCGGCGATCTTTTCCTTGGCCTTCGCATTCGCAGCCAGTTGCTGCGCGCGGGCCTGCGACGAGGCCAGCATGTAGTCGTCGTAGTTGCCCGGATAGACCTTCAGCGTGCCGTAGTCCATGTCGGCCATGTGGGTGCAGACCTGGTTCAGGAAGTGACGATCATGCGAGATGATGATCATCGTCGAGTTACGCTGGTTCAGCACTTCCTCGAGCCAGCGAATCGTGTTGATGTCGAGGTTGTTGGTCGGTTCGTCGAGCAGCAGGATGTCCGGGTTCGAGAACAGCGCCTGTGCCAGCAGCACGCGCAGCTTCCAGCCCGGCGCGACCGCGCTCATCAGGCCCTGGTGCTGGTCGATCGGAATGCCCACGCCCAGCAGCAGCTCGCCGGCGCGCGATTCGGCGGTATAGCCGTCGAACTCGGCAAAGCGCGCCTCGAGGTCGGCGGCCCTCATGTAATCTTCTTCGGACGCATCCGGGTTCGCGTAGATCGCGTCACGCTCGGTCATCGCTTCCCACATCTCGGTGTGGCCCATCATCACCACATCCAGCACACGATTGTCTTCGTACGCGAATTGGTCCTGGCGCAGCTTGCCGAGGCGCTCGTTCACGTCCAGCATCACGTTGCCCGACGACGGCTCGAGGTCGCCGCCGAGGATCTTCATGAAGGTGGACTTGCCGCAGCCGTTGGCGCCGATCAGGCCATAGCGATTGCCATCGCCAAACTTGACCGAAATGTTTTCAAACAACGGCTTGGCGCCGAACTGCATCGTGATATTGGCGGTGGACAGCAAAAGAGACCTCTGGATACCCGGGGCGGGCGATGACAAAACAAGGTCCGGCCGGGGACGGCGGCATTGCCGGGGGCGGGACGGGAAGAGCGGAATTTTACCACTGCCAACGGTCTTCCTCCGCCGGCCGGTGGCGCGTCAGCGCAGGTGCGGGTAGCCGGACAGTTCGAGCCTGAAGCCGCGCCCGTCCGAGCTCAGCGCGCAGTCGGCGCCGACCGGCAGCGTGAGCTTGTCGCGGATATGGCCGAACGGCAGGCCCTGCAGGATGGGCAGGCCGAAGCGATCCGACAGCCAGGCGGCCATCGAGGCGAAGTCGTAACCATTGTCGTAATCGGTCAGCTTGTAGCCGGAGAAGTCGCCCAGCAGGATGGCGCGCTGGCGCTTCAGCACGCCCGCATGCCAGAGCTGCAGCAGCATGCGCTCGACCCGGTACGGGTGTTCGTTGATGTCCTCGATGAACAGGATGCCGCCGTCGACCTCGGGCATCCACGGTGTGCCGACCAGGTGCGACAGGATCGCCAGATTGCCGCCCCACAGCATGCCGCTGGCCTGCAGCGCCGGATTGCCGGCAGCCGGAATGTCGAGCGTCTGGGTCGGCTGCGACAGGCACTGCCAGAAATGCGCCTGCGTGAATGCGCTGGGCTCGTCGCGGCTGAAGTCGTCGCAGATCATGGGGCCGGCGAAGCTGGCCGCACCCTGCGCCAGCAAGCCCATCTGCAAGGCGGTGAAATCGCTGTGGCCGATCCAGCGCTTGCCGCTGGCGGCCAGCAACTTGAAATCGATCTCGGGCAGCAGCCGCGACAGGCCGTAGCCACCACGCAGAGCAATCACCATCTCGACCTCGGGATCGCTGGCAGCTGCATGCAGCTGCGCCAGCCTTGCTTCATCGCTGGCCCCGAACCGCTGATGCTTCGTGGCCGTCGCCGACAAGTCCTTCACGGTATGGCCCAGTGCGCGCAGGCGATCGAGGCCGCGCTGGAAGGCTGCGGGATCGGCCGCATAGCCGCTCGGGGCGACGATGGCGATGGTATGGGGTTGGCCGGGCTGGACAGGCTGGACGGGCTGGCTCATGCAGGAAGGTCGGGTGAAATGTCTTGTCTGGCGGCGCGCGCCTGGCTGCGGCGCTCTGCAAAGAAGGCAGACAGCATTGTGCCGCATTCCGCGGCCAGCACCCCGCCCGTCAGTTCGGCATGGTGGTTGAGCTTGTCTTCGGCAAACAGGTTGACGACCGAGCCGCAGGCGCCGGTCTTGGGATCGCGCGCGCCGTAGACGATGCGCGCCAGACGCGCATGCATCATTGCGCCGGCGCACATCACGCAAGGCTCGAGGGTCACGTACAGCGTGCAGCCGGGCAGCCGGTAATTGCCGAGCGCCTCGGCAGCAGCGCGCAACGCGGCGATCTCGGCATGCGCGGTCGGGTCGTGGCGGCCGATGGGCTGGTTGTAGCCTGTGGCGATCACCTCGCCATCCTTGACGACGACGGCGCCGACCGGGACTTCGCCGACCGCCCTGGCGCGCGCGGCGGCCTCCAGTGCCAGCCGCATGAAGGCCTCATCGGCGGCCAGCACCGACGCCGGCTCCGCCTGCGCAGCGCTACCGGCTGGCTTGCCGGCGGCCAGGGGCTCGCTCAAGCGTCATCCCCGGTCACTTCGGCCCAGCAATTCGGCGTCTCGTGCAGCACCAGCTTGTGCAGGTGCAGGCCGGTACCGTAGCGGTCCTTGTAGGCCGCCTTCAGGATGTTGAAGGCCGTGCGTGCGAGGTTTTCGACCGTGGGGATGCAATCGATGATGACGGTCTTGTGGTCGGGCAGCGAAGCGAGGAAGTCGCGCACCGGGCCATCCTTGTCGTAGACGAGGAAGGCATGGTCCCAGACGTCGACCAGGTGCTCCTTGGCGAGCGCCTTCACGTCCGAGAAATCCATGATCATGCCGTTGTCGGTGCTGCCTTCCTGCTCGATCACCTTGCCGACCAGCGTGATCTCCAGCGTATAGCGATGGCCGTGCAGGTTGCGGCACTGGCTCTTGTGGTCGGGAATGCGGTGGCCGGCGTCAAACTCCAGCTTGCGGGTAATGGTGATCATCGGTGTTTCAGTCTTTACGGGTATTCGGGGTAATCAGGGTATTTGCAGCAGCTTGTGCGTCTGCAGCGACAGCCGCCAGCGCGGGTCGCGCTTGCAGGTGGCAATCGCCAGCTGGGTGTTCTTGTCCTTGTCCACGCCATCCATGGGCTGCAGGAAGTGGTGCAGGAAATCGAGCTGTGCGAGGTGGTCGAGGTCTTGTCCGTCCTGCGGCACTACCACCTTCAGCTCGCTGCCTCGGGTCACGACCAGTGTTGCTCCCTGCTTCGGGCTCACGCAGACCCAGTCGACGCCGGCCGGTACCGGCAGCGTGCCATTGGTCTCGATCGCGATCTCGAAGCCCAGCGCATGCATCGCATCGATCAGCGTTTCATCGAGTTGCAGCAGCGGTTCGCCACCGGTGAACACCACATACTTGTTGGTCGGCCGTGCGGCCGGCCATTGCGCGTCGATGCGCGCTGCCAGCGCGGCCGCGTCGGCGAATTTCCCGCCCTGCTCGCCATCGGTGCCGACAAAATCGGTGTCACAAAAGCGGCAAGTGGCAGTGGCGCGGTCTTCCTCGCGGCCGCTCCACAGGTTGCAGCCGGCAAAACGGCAAAACACCGCCGGGCGACCGGCCTGCGCGCCCTCGCCTTGCAATGTATAGAAGATTTCCTTGACGGTGTAAGTCACTCGGGGCCTTGTCGGTACGGTCGCCGCAGTCGCTGTAGCGTATTGCAGCGGCAGCGGCTGTTGCAGCAGCTGCGGTCAGTGCATGGGAGCAGCGAACGGCTTCAACCCTGCATTATCGTACAAACCGCAGCAAGGACGGCCGGCAACGGGGCTTCAGCCCGGCCCCAGCGTGTCGTCGGTCGACGGGAAACGCACGAGGAACACCGTGCCATGGCCCGAGGGCCCCGGCTGAACGTCGATCACCGCGCCATGGTCGATCGCGATATCGCGTACGATGGCCAGCCCCAGTCCGCTGCCGGGCTGGCTCTTGTCGAGCCGGTAGAAGCGGCTGAAGACCTTGTCTTTTTCGGAAGCCGGAATACCGGGACCGCTGTCTTCCACCTTCAGCACGCCCCCGATGTCGTTCTGGTAGCAGCTGACCGTGACCGCGCCGCCTTCCGGCGAATAGCGGATCGCATTGTCGACCAGGTTGTCGATCAGGTCGCGCAGCAGGAAGGCATCGCCCGCCACCTCGGTGACCTGCAGGTCGAAGCCGATGTCGATGTTCTTCTTTGTCGCATCATCGACGAACTGCTGCACCGACTCGGCCACCAGCATGTCGAGCGACAGCTTCTCCAGCCGGCGGCGTTCGAAATCACCCGGCTCGGACCGCGCCAGTGCCAGCAGCTGGTTGGCCTGCCGCACCATGCGATCGGTGGACGCCATCATCAGCTCGATTGATGACGAGGCTTCTGAATCATTGCGCTGCCGCAGCTGCAGCCACTCGAGCTGCGCCTTGAAGCCGGCCAGCGGCGTGCGCAGCTGGTGCGCGACATTGGCCAGGAAGTCCTGCTTGGCGCGCGCACTGTCCTGCGCGCGGTCGAGCAATGCATTGATGGCGCGGATGAAAGGCGCGATTTCCTGGGGCGTGCCGTGCATCGGCAACGGCGACAAGTCATCCGGTTTGCGGCGGTCGAGGTCCTCGCGGATGTTCTGCAGCGGCAGGAAGCCCTGGTTCAGGCCAAACCAGATCAGCGTCGGTATCAGCAGCACCAGCAACAGCTCCAGCGCCAGCAGCGACCACAGGATGCGCATGCGTATCTGCTGTCGCTTGATGCGGGTCTCGGCCACGCCGATCAGAATGGTCTCGCCCGCGACCACGGTGCGCAACGTGATCGCGCGCACGTCCTCGCCGCGCATGCGCGTGCCGTACGCGACATAGACATTGATCTTTTCGGGAATTTGCAGCTTCGGGAAGTCGAGGTCGCCGGCAATGGTCTTGCCGTTTGCGTCGCGCACGACGAAATAGACTTCATCGAAATGGTCGACCCGCAGCACCTGTTCGGCCTGATGGGACAGCTCCAGCTCCAGCGAGCTGCCACTGTCCTGCACATGCGGCACCAGCGCCCAGGCGGCGTCGGCGAGGCTCTGGTCGAGCGCCGTTTGCGCCGGTATCCACGCCAGCCAGTAGGCCGCGGCCGCGCCGGCGAGGTTGACCGCCACCAGCGGGATCACCAGCCAGCGCAGCAGCTTCGCGCGCAGGCTCATGGACCGGGGCAAGTTCGACGGGGCTGCACTGCCGGCTGCGCCGCTGACGGCGTCGGCGCCAGGCTCGCTGCCCGGCTTGTCGTCGACCTTGTCCCTGGTCATGCGCTGTCAGCGCGGCGCCTGTTCCAGCATGTAGCCGAAACCGCGTATGGTCTTGATGGAGATGCCGGCCAACGCAATCTTCGAGCGTATGCGCGACACATAGACTTCGACCGCATTGAGGGTGACTTCCTCACCCCACGGCAGGATGGCATCGATGATCTGCTGCTTGGAGACTACGCGCGACACGTTCTGCAGCAGGTATTCCAGCACCGCCCATTCACGCGCCGACAGCTCGATCACCTGACCATCGACGGTCGCACGGCGTGCGAACGGGTCGAGCTGCAGCCCGCCCATCTGCAAGTCCACCGGACGCGGATTGCCGCGACGTACCAGGGCTTTGAGCCGCGCCACCAGTTCCGGCGCCGCAAAGGGCTTGACCAGATAATCGTCGGCGCCGATCTCCAGGCCACGTACACGGTCCTGCACATCGTCGCGCGCGGTCAGGAGCAGCACCGGCAGGCTGCTGCCGCGCGCGCGCAGACGGCGCACGACTTCGAAGCCGTCGATGCCGGGCAGCCCGATATCGAGCACCGCGACCGACATCTCACGCGTGGCGAGCGCGCGGTCCGCGTCATCGCCATTATTGACTACATCGACCACCATGCCGTGCCCGCGCAGGATGCGCGCAATGCCATCGGCCAGCACCAGGTCGTCCTCCACCAGCAATACATGCATGTCCAGGTCCGGGTTCAAGCGTTTACCTCATGTATTGTGCCAGAGCCGGCGCAAACACCGACAAGACCTGCCCGTAACGCCGGATCAGGCCTGTGTCGGCGGAATGATTTCGGCTTCCTTGTCATTGAAGAACGGATAGGCCAGCGGCAGCAACAACAGCGTGAAGAAAGTCGCCGACACGATACCGCCGACGATCACGACCGCGAACGGCCGCTGCGTTTCAGAACCGATGCCGTGCGACAGCGCGGCCGGCAACAGGCCGAGGCCGGCCATCAGCGCCGTCATCAGGATGGGCCGCAGCCGCGACACCGCCCCTTCGATGGCCGCCGCCAGCACGCTGCGCTCCTTGTGCAGCAGTTCGACGATCTGCTCGACCATGATCACGCCGTTCTGCACCGAAATGCCGGCCACGGCAATGAAGCCCACCGCTGCCGACACCGAGAAGTGCAGCCCTGCCAGCGCCAGCGCCGCAATGCCGCCCACCATCGCGAACGGTACGATGGCCAGCACCAGCAAGGCCTTGCGCACCGACTTGAAGGCCCAGAACAACAGCGAGAAGATCAGCAGCATCGTGATCGGCACGATCACCTGCAGGCGCTTGACGGCGCGCTGCTGGTTCTCGAATTGCCCGCCCCAAGTGATGTAATAGCCCGGCGGCAGCACGACCTTTTCCTTCACTTTCTTCTGCGCCTCGGCGACGAAGCTGCCCTGGTCGCGCCCCAGCAGGTTGGACTTCACCAGCGCCACGCGTCCACCCGCCTCGCGGCTGATGCGCGCGGCGCCCTGCCGCACGTCGATGCGCGCGATCTCGCCCAGGCCGACGGTACCTGCACCGCCCGGCAGCGACACCTGCACCAGCGCGACGTCGTCGATCGCATTGCGGAAGGATTCCTTCAGGCGTACCGTCACGTCGAAGCGCTTGTCGCCCTCGTAGAAGGTGTTGACCGCCATGCCAGCCAGCGCCGCCTGAATGGCCGTATTGGCGTCGGCCACGTTGATGCCCAGGCGCGCGATCTTTTCGCGGTCGATGGCGATGTCGAGTTCGCTCTGGCCACCGATGCGAATGGCCTGCACGTCAGACGCGCCGCGTATGCCGCGCAGCACGCTGGCGATCTGCTCGCCCTTCTCGGTCAGGATCTCGAGGTCGGGCCCGTAGACCTTGATCGCAATCTCGCCCTTCACGCCCGACAGCGCCTCTTCGACGTTGTCCTGGATGACTTGCGAGAAGTTGGTAGGCACGCCGGGGATGCGGCGTATCTTCTTGCCCATGTCAGCTACCAGCGTTTCCTTGCTGTCGAAGCGCCAGGTGCCGGCCGGCTTCAGGTCGGCCAGCACTTCGATATTGTTGGGCCCTTTCGGATCGGTGCCGTCATCCGGCCGCCCAACATGGCTGATCACGCTGTTGACTTCGGGATAGCTGCGCAGGATGGCGCGCACTTCACCCTCGACCCGCTTGGACGCGTCAAGCGAGGTCGATGGCGGCAGGCTGATCGTGAGCCAGATATTGCCTTCGTCCAGCTTGGGCACGAACTCGCTGCCCAGCAGCGGCGACAACGCCAGCGACACCACCAGCACGCCGGCCGATGCGGCCACAACTGGCATGCGGCGTGTTGCGGACCAGCGCAGCGCATCGCGGTAACGACGCTGCACCCAGCCCATCCAGGCGATGTGCTTTTCTTCCAGCGACTGATGCTTCATCGCCAGTGCCAGCAAGGTCGGCACCATCGTCATCGTCAGCACGACCGCGCCCAGCATCGCGAAGGAGAGTGTCAAAGCAACGGGCGCGAAGATCTTTCCCTCGACGCGCTGGAACGTGAAGATGGGAATGAAGGCGACGATGATGATGGCCTTCGCGAACAGGATGGGATGGCCCATCTCGACCACCGTGCGGCGCAGCTGCGACAAACGCAGGGCATGAGCGGCCTCTGGCGTCATGCCGGGGTCGAAGCTGGTCATGGCCAGCCGCACCATCAGCGCCTCGACCAGCACCACTGCGCCATCGATGATGATGCCGAAGTCGACCGCACCCAGCGAGATCAGGTTGGCCGGGATGTTGCGCGTGTCCAGCATGATGAAGGCACACAGCAGCGATAGCGGGATCACCGTGGCCACGATCAGCGCTGCCCGCAGGTTGCGCAGGAAGGCCAGCAGGATCGCGATCACCAGCACCGCACCGATCAGCAGGTTCTCGGCCACGGTCTTGACGGTATGACCGATCAGCTCGGTGCGATCGTAGATGACGCTGATCTTCACGCCCGGCGGCAGCTTGGCGTTGACCTGCGCGATCTTGTCCTTGAGCTCGGTGACGACCTTGGTTGCGTTGCCACCCTTGGTCATCTGCACGATGCCTTCGACGACCGTGTCGCGGTCGTTGTAGGCCACCACGCCG
Source organism: uncultured Bifidobacterium sp. (assembly GCA_964634245.1). Taxonomy (GTDB): domain Bacteria; phylum Pseudomonadota; class Gammaproteobacteria; order Burkholderiales; family Burkholderiaceae_D; genus Pernthalerella. The sequence continues at coordinate 247,770 of CAZWIE010000005.1, read as the reverse complement.
GAACGGTTGCGCGCGCCGATCACGACTTCGCCGATGTCGGACACCAGCACGGTCTTGCCATCCTTGGCCTTGACCACCACACGACCGATATCGGACAGACTGGAGAAGATGCCCATGCCGCGAATCACCAGCGCCTCGTCGCCGCGGCGCACGAAACCGCCGCCCACGTTGGCCGAGTTGTTGGCCAGCGCCTGCGTGACCTGGTCGATCGCAAGACCGTAGCGCTTGAGCGCGTACGGGTCGACCTTGACCTGGTATTCCTTGATGGTGCCGCCGAAGGACACGACATCGGCCACGTTGGGCACGATGCGCAGGTTGGGCCGCACCACCCAGTCCTGGATCGCGCGCAGTTCCGACATCGACATCTCGGGCGGCGCTTCCAGCACATAGCGATAGACTTCGCCGACGGCGGTGGTCAGGGGCGCAAGCTGCGGCTGCACGCCTTGCGGCAGGTTCACGTTCTGCAGCTTTTCGATCACCTGCTGGCGCGCGAAGTAATCATCGGTGCCGTCGCCGAAGGTCAGCGTCACCACCGACAGGCCCGAGATCGTCACCGAGCGCAGCTGAGTCTGCCTGGGAACGCCGGACATCTCGCGTTCGATCGGCAGGGTCACGTTGCGCTCGACCTCCTCTGGCGCCTGGCCCGGGTACTGGGTGACGATCTGCACCTGCACGTCCTGCACATCGGGGAAGGCTTCGATCGGCAGGTTGGTGACGGCCTTGTAGCCGAAGGCGCACAGCGCCGCCGTCATCACCAGCACGAAGACGCGCTGGCTGAGGACAAATTCGATCAGCTTACTGAGCATCGGCGGCCGCCTCGGAATTCAACAGCAGCGCGCCTTCGGTCACCACGCGTTCGCCCTCTTCCACGCCGCTTTCGACGAAGGAATGGTCATTGCCGCGCAGCGCCAGCTTCACGCGGCGCTTCTCGAAGGTGCCGGTGCTCTTCTCGACGAACACGTAAACATAGATGCCCTCGGTCACGAGGCTGGTGTTGTGCACACGGATGCCCTTGCGCTCGCCATCGGCCAGGAAGGCCACGCGCACGAACATCTCGGGCTTGAGCTTGCCGTCCGGATTGGCGATCGCGCAGCGCACCTGCACGCGGCGCGTGACCGGATCGACGGCCACGCCGATGCGCTCGACCCGCGCGCTGAACTGGCGCTCCGAATAGGCATCGGACTCGACAGCCACGGTCTGGCCCACATGCACATTGGCGAGGTGCTTTTCAGGAATGTCGGCCAGCACCCACAGGCGACTGATGTCGGTCACCAGGAACAGTGGCTGCTCGAGGTCGGGGCGCACTTCCTGTCCCGGGTTGGCATTGCGCTCGACGACGATGCCGGGCAGCGGCGAGCGCAGCACGAACTTCCCGTTCTCATGGCCCGAGGCCTGCAGGTTGCGCAGGCGCGCAGCGGCACGGCGGGTGTCGGCCTGCGACTGGAAATAATCGGCTTCGGCCGCCTCGAATTCCTTGCGGGCGATGACTTCGTTTTCATGCAGTCGTTTGGCACGCTCGTAAGCGAGGCGCTTGCGCATTTCCTCGCTGATGGCCTTTTGCTGGTCGGCCTCGGCATTGGCGAGGTCGGGCGCGTCGATCTCGAGCAGCGCCGCACCGCGCTTGACGGTGTCGCCGACCCCGGCATTCAACTTGATCACGCGACCCATCAGCGGCGAGCTGATGCGCGAGGTCGCATTCTCGTCATAGACGAGGCGGCCATTGACGGGATCGGCGGTCGGAATGGGTTCGGCACTGACCTGTTCGGAACGGATCGCCGACAGCTGCGGCTCGCCGGCGGAGAAACGAACGATGCCCGGTTCGTGCGTGGACACCTTCTGCTTGCTGTTGGCGGCGGCCTCTTCCAGTTCGCTGCGGCGCTGTACGACGAACACCGTCGCCGCGGCGATCAGCAGGAAGACGACGGAGATCAGGAGTTTGGTGTGCTTCTTCATGGGGTGCTTGTCCGGGACCGTCAGGCCCTCCGGGTGAAATTCAGTTTTTGCCCGCGCCACGGCTGTCGGTATCGGTGGTCTCGATCGCGGCCTTCCATGCGGCCAGCGCCTTGCTGAAGTCCGCTTGCGCGGCCAGCGCGTCGAGCCGGGTTGCGCGCAGCGTGCGGCGCGCATCGAGCACGTCCATCACGCCGACCGCGCCGTTCTGGTACGCGTATTCAGCCGCGCGAGCAGCCTTCTCGGCAGCGACCAGCAATTCATCACGATTGCGGCGCACGCGCTCGGCAGCGCTCCTGAGCAGGGACAGCGCAGCGCCGACTTCGGCCGTGGCGCGCTCGCGGGTACGATCCAGCGCCACCTGTGCGCCTTCCAGCGCTGCCTGCGCGGACGCTATCTCGCCCTGGTAGTAGTAGCGGGTGAACAGCGGCATGCTGATGCTGACGCCCACGCTGTTACCACTGGCGCCGTTCGGATCGGCCACTTGCGGGAAGTGTTCGTACTGCGCGCCGACAGTCACGTCGCGTGTACGCAGAGAGTCGGCCAGTTTGGTACCGGACTGCGCCGCTTCGACCCGGGCTTGCGCCGCGCGCACGTCGGCACGCGCATCGATCAGCATGGCCAGCACGGCCGCGTCGGGCGCTGCAGCCTCTTCCAGCGCCGGCCAGCTGTCGGCCGCTTCCAGCGCATCGGCATGCGCGATATCACCCAGCAGCACGGCCAACACTTGTCGTGCGCGGCCCAGTTCTCCCTGCGCCGCAGCCACGTCATTGCGGGCACGCAGTGCATCGACTTTCACACGCTCGACATCGGCGCCGGCAATATCGCCGGCGGCGCGCCGGGTCTGTGCTGCCGACAGCGTCGCTTCCAGCAGTTGCGATGCATCGCGGCTGGCAGCCAGCTTTTCCTGTGCCGCCATCAGATCGGCATAGGCTTGTGCAACCAGCACGCGCAGTTGGCGCTGCACATCCTGCAAATCGGCGCCGGCCGCGCGTACGTTGAGCCGTGCATTCTCGGCGCGCAGCTCGCGCTTGTTGCCGCGCTCGATCAGCTGGCTGACGCTGAGCACGGTGTCGATCTGCTTGCGCCACAGCGAACCGGCACCCACACCCGCGCCGATGCCGCTGGTGGACAAGCCCACAACGGGATTGGGTGCAGCGCCTGCCGATTGCACACCGGCCTCGGCACTGGCGACAGCGGTGCGCGCGAGCTTCAGGTCATGGTTGCGCTCGACGGCCAGCGCCTGCGCTTGTGCCAGCGACAGGGCCAGCGACGCGCTGGCCGGGCTCGGCGGCGCAGCCAGTGCCCCGGCGGCGGCGAGGCTGGCCAGGACGGCCAGCAGGGAATGGGGAATCAGCTTCAATCGGTCTCTCTGTGCGTGCCGCCGGCTGGCCATCGTTGGCCGGCCGGTTCTTACCGGACGCTAGTGATCCCAGCTTAAGGGGCCAAGCTGTCGGGTGACTGAGCCGCAACTGACATTTCTCTGACGAATGTTTCAAATCGAAACCCAAAACAAAACACCGGGCACAGGCCCGGTGTTGTTGGTGCTGCATGCGCCGCTCCCGACCTGCTCACAGGTCGGGAAGGCACGGTTCGGCGATCAGGCCGCTTCCGGCACGCTCGGCAGGCCGGCCAGCGCCATGGCGAGCTCTTTCTCGTCGTAGCTGTCGTCCTTCAGGTTGCCCGCGAAGTAGTTCTGGTACGCGACCATGTCGAAGTGGCCGTGGCCGCACAGGTTGAACAGAATGGTCTCGCTCTTGCCTTCGCGCTTGCAGCGCAGTGCTTCTTCGATCGCGCCCTTGACCGCGTGGTTGGCTTCCGGCGCCGGCACGATGCCTTCGTGTCGGGCGAACAGCACGCCAGCCGCGAAGCATTCGGTCTGGTGGTAGGCGGTCGCCTCGATCAGGCCCAGCTCCTTCAGGTGCGAGACCAGCGGGGCCATGCCGTGGTAACGCAGGCCACCTGCGTGGAAGCCCGGCGGCGTGAACGAGGAACCCAGCGTATGCATCTTGGTCAGCGGTGCCATGTGGCCGGTGTCGCCGAAGTCGTACGCATACTTGCCGCGCGTGAGCGACGGGCAGGCTGCCGGTTCGACGGCGACGATACGGGGCTTGGCGCCACCGCGCAGGCCGGCGCCGATGTACGGGAAGGCGATGCCGGCAAAATTGGAGCCGCCGCCGGTGCAACCGACGACCACGTCAGGATACGCATCGGCCATCGCCATCTGCTCCATCGACTCGATGCCGATGATGGTCTGGTGCATCAGCACGTGGTTCAGCACCGAACCCAGCGCGTACTTGGTGTCGTCATTGGTTGCGGCGATTTCAACGGCTTCGGAGATCGCAATGCCAAGGCTGCCCGGATGGTCCGGACGATTGGCCAGCACCGAGCGGCCATAGTTGGTTTCATTCGACGGCGATGCAACGCAGCGCGCGCCATAGGTTTCCATCACGGCGCGGCGATACGGCTTCTGGTCGTAGGAAACGCGCACCTGGAACACGGTGACGTCGAGGTCGAACAGCGAGCCCGCGAAGGACAGCGACGTGCCCCACTGGCCGGCGCCGGTCTCGGTGGTCAGGCGCTTGACGCCGGCCTGCTTGTTGTAGAAGGCCTGCGGAATCGCGGTGTTGGGCTTGTGGCTGCCGGCCGGGCTCACGCCTTCGTACTTGTAGTAGATCTTGGCCGGCGTCTGCAGTGCCTTCTCGAGGCCATAGGCGCGGTACAGCGGCGCCGGGCGCCACAGCTTGTACACGTCGCGCACCGGCTCGGGGATATCGATCTCGCGTTCGGTCGACACTTCCTGCAGGATCAATTCCATCGGGAACAGCGGTGCCAGATCATCCGGACCGATGGGCTGCAGCGTGCCCGGGTGCAGGACAGGCGGCAAGGCCTTCGGCAGGTCGGCCTGGATGTTGTACCAGGTCTTGGGCATGCGGTCTTCGGGAAGCAGGAACTTGACTTGTTGCGACATGCGAGTGACTCCGTGTTGTTTTGATTTATCAGGTGCAGCCGTTGAAGCATGGATCGCGGCAACGCGCCGGATGCCGTAATGGCAATCCGGCGGCTTGAAGCCGACCCGTTAATTTACTTCGTGAAACTCGCGCAGTCCACCACCGACGCGACAATCCATGCAAAAAATCGGCGTAAAAAAGCCCCGGCATGGCCGGGGCCTGGTCGAGCGGCTGGCACCGGGGGCCGTTGCCTCCCCTATCGCAGCTCTGTTGAAGTTGAAGGGCTGCTGAGTGTCAGCTGAAGCCGCTACCGCAGGCGAATCACTTTGCCTTCAGGCACTCGCTCATGAACTTCTTGCGCTCGTCGCCTTTCTTGCCGGTCGCTTCCTTGTTGCAGGTGACCATCTTGTTCTGCTGCGCGTTCGCCGCAGGCGCTTCGGCTTCCGGTTTCTTGCTCAGGCATTCCTTCATGAAGGCCTTGCGCTCGTCACCCTTCTTGCCGGCCGCATCCTTGTTGCAGGTGACCATCTTGTTTTGCTGCTCGGTGGCAGCGAAGGCGGGGCTGGTAGCAATAGCGCCCAGCAGCACGAACGCGGTGAACATCGATTTCATGGCTTCTCCATCAGCAGTACGCGGTCTCGGATTTTGTTGTTCTGTGCCGCAGGCCCGCGCTTGCCGACGGCGCCACCACTATACCTTGCGAGGATGACAAACTCATGATTTCGCGACAAGGCGCTGCATCAGCCAGCGCGCAATGCGCAACACCACGCGGTCATCGCCATAGCGGCCGACCACCTGCAGACCGACCGGCATGCCGGTCTGCCCGGTGGTGAACGGCAGATGCACGCAAGGCAGTCCCAGCAGCGTCCATACCCTGCCGAACACCGGGTCGCCGGTTTGCTCGAGCGTGGCCGGCGCTTCGCCGGTGGTGCTGGGCGCGAGCCAGACTTCACTGTCGCCGAAGGCTGCCGATACCTTCGCTCGTGCCGAATAGGCCAGCTGGATATTGGCCCAGTGACGCTCTGCCGGTATGCTGAGCCCTTCTTCGAATAGTGCCTGCAGCTTTGGGCTCAGCTGGTCCGCGTGCTGCAGACGCTCGTACGACAGCGATTTCGCCAGCTCATAGCTCATGATCTCTTTCTGCACCTGCAGCAGCTGCGAGAACAGCATCGGCGTCTGCACGTCGCGCACAGGGACGCCAGCCTGCGCGAGCTGCGTCGCTGCGTGCTGCATGGCCATGCGTGTGTCCACATCGGCATGCGGCCATTCATGCGTGGCGCACATCGAAATGCGGGGCGTGCCGCCCACGTCCAGCTGCAGCAGCGAGCGGTCGCCGCTGGTGGCGGCGGCAAACAGTGCGACATCGTCGACGCTGCGTGCGAGGAAGCCGATGGTATCGAGCGAGTCGGACAGCGGCTTCACGCCCGAGCGATTGACCAGCCCGTAGCTGGGCTTGTAGCCGATGATGCCGCAATACGCCGCCGGCCGGATCACCGACGCAGCGGTCTGCGATGCAAAGGCCAGTGGCACCATGTAGTCCGCCACTGCGGCAGCAGAGCCGCTGGACGAGCCGCCCGGCGTATGCGTGAGCCGGTGCGGATTGCGCGTCTTGCCGGGATTGAAGGTCGCAAACTCGGTCGTGACGGTCTTGCCGACCATGACGCCACCTTGTTCGCGGCACAGAGCGACCGGCGCCGCATCGGCCGCCGGACGATGGGCTGCATAGATCGGCGAGCCATACGTGGTTGGCATATCGGCCGTGTCAAACAGGTCCTTGACCCCGATCGGCAAGCCGTGCAGCAGGCCGCGCACCGGACCGCGATCGAGTTCACGCGCGCGTTCCAATGCCGAATCGCGCGCTAGATGGGACCAAGCCTGCACCTGCGGCTCGCGAGCATCGATGCGCTCCAGGCAGGAAGCCAGCAAGGTCTCGGCGCTCAGCTCGCGCTGCGACAACTTGCGCGCGAGCGTGACCGCATCCATCTCATGCCATTGAGGCATCTTGTCTCCCGTCATTTTATTTTTCCTTCGCGTGCAGCCATATCGCGTGCAGCGGCAGTATAGCCACCGTCATTGCCATCGACAAAATGCAGATGGATCTCCTGCGACCGGACCATGCAGGTAAACAGCGACGATGACGACAGATGAGCGCCCCACTGCAGCCCGTGGCTGGTGCGGTAACGCTGCAGCAGCGCCTCGATGCTCGCCCGTTGCGCATCACTGATATCGATCACCATCCTCAGATAGTCGTCGACCTTCAGATAATCATTGTTGCGGCACAGGCTGGCGATATAGCGCGCGGCCACCGAGGTCGGGTCGCGCTGCGTGCGTTTGACAATCCATGTCAGCAAGCCGGTCAGCAGCAGCACGCCGGAGTAATGCAGCAGTTGCGCGAGCCTGCTGCGGCGCTTCAGCTTCGACTCATGCATCAGGAATTCCGGCGGCCAGCGCGTGGGCAGGTTCAGCGGCGTGATCGGCATCGGTTGCGGCGCAATCTCGAGGATGGCACGCAGCAGTTCGCGGTACAGCTGCAGGTGATCGCCTGGCGCCCACAGGATCAGGCTCAGGATGCCGCCGTTGCGGGCCGGCACCGCGCACCAGCGACATTCGAGACCCTCGACGCTGCCTTCATCATGCGCGTGCCCGTCGAGCAGCCAGCGTCCATCCTCGGACTTGATCATCGCAGTCGCCTCGTTCAGGCCACCGCCGGCGAACATCGCGATGCAATTACCCGGGCTGAGCTCGCGCTTTGACACGCGCACGGGCTTGCCACGCGCGAGCACCTCGTCTACCGGCACACAGCCAACCCGCAGCGTAAGGCCGAAGTCGCGCGCGGATTTCTGCGCGAGGTACAGCAAGGCATTGCCGACCTGCTCGCGCACCGACGGCGGCACCAGCAGCGTCGCGCCATCGCCGCCGAACACGAACGGAAACTCGATGCCGTCACAGGCATTGGCGGCCACGACAATGGTCGCAGCGCCGACGGTATTGACTTCCTTGTAGCGGCCGGCGGCCACGGCCGCAGTTGAGCCGCGCACGTCGGTGACGAAGATAATCCAATCCGCAGGCGCATCCCGGTAATGCTGCTCGTCCGTCAACCCTTCCAGCGCACTGAAAGCCGGCAGCTGCGCGTAAAAATTCTCGTTGTCCATCCGATCGCTTACCCTGCCTGCATTGCGCGCAGCTCGTCGTTGGTATGGCGCAGCCTGTCGGCCAGCGCGATCGACAGCGACGCGAACACGTGCGTCGCCATCGCGGGGTCGCGTGCTGCCAGCGCATCGAAGTCCGGCCGCGGCAAGATCAGCAGCTCGCAGTCGGCGGCCGCCACCACCTCGGCGGAGTGCGCGTGGTGTTCAAGGAAGGACATCTCGCCAAAGAATTGCCCGCGCGCGAAGGTCGCCATGTGGATGCGATGCCCGTGTTCGAGCGTGAGGTCGATGCGCACCACGCCGCGCGCGATCAGCATCAGCGAATCGCCGGGCGTGCCGGCGATGAAGATGGTTTCGCCCGCGGCATAGTAGCGGCGCTGCACGCAGCCCTGCAGGGCCTCCAGCGTGGGCGACTGCAGTCCGGCAAACAATTCGAAGTCGGCCAGCGCCAGCGGATGCGTGTCGTCGCCGTGGATGCCGGCTTCGCGCAGGGTATCGTCCTCGACCCACTCCAGCGCATCGCTGAAATCGTCGAACAGCCGGATCGCGGCCGATCCGCGCGTAACGCGCAATTCATCGAGGTAGCCGCGCAGGTCACGTCCGCTGGGCAGGGTTTTGGGCACGCGCGACAGCACCAGCGTCGCGCCGCGCTCGGCCAGCTGGTTGCGCACGCGCTCCAGCATGTGAGCCGCGGTCATGTCGAGCGATTGCACACGCTGTAGGTCCAGCACCAGATGGCGCGCGCTTTCGATGTCGGGCTCCAGCGCCGAATACAGCGCATCGGTATTGCCGAAGAACAGGCTGCCCTGCAATTCATAGATCGCATTGGCGCCGCCAAGTTTCTTCAAGGCCTCGCGCTCCTCGGGCATGCGTACGCGCTTGGAGAAAGTGACGTCGCCGCGCGTCTTGTGCCGCAGCGTGGAACTGTGGCTTTGCTCCCGGATGAACATCAGGATCGCCAGCGCAATGCCGAGCCCGGAAGCGGCGATCAGGCTGATGGTCTTGGCAACGACGATCACGGCAACGATGACGATGAAGTCCAGCACCGTGGTCTTCGAGCGCGCCAGCTCGACCAGGTGCCAGTCGATCATGCGCACGCCGATCACCAGCAGCAGGCCAGCCAGCGCGGCGATGGGTATCCAGCTGATCAGCGGCGTCAGCATCAGGAAAGCGAGCAGCGCCCAGCCGCCCTGGAATACGCCGGACAGCCGGGTCATGCCCCCGCTGGCCTTGTTGACCAGCGACGGCCCCATGGTGCCCGCACCGGGCGTGCCGCCGAAGATGGACGCTGTCAGGTTGCCCAGCCCCTGCCCTATCAGTTCGCGGTTCGAGTCGTGGCGCGAGCCGGACATCGCATCCAGCACGAGGCAGGTCTTCAGGGTGTCGATCGACAGCAGCACCGCCAGTGTCGCCGCTGGCACGATGACCTGCTCCCAACGCGGCAGGCGCACATGCGTGAGGCCGTTCCAGGTCGACGCCACGCCATCGAGCAAGCCCTCGGGTCCGGACGCAAAGCGGCCGATCACGAAGGGATTGTTGTCCAGTTGCGCCAGTGACGGCTGCGACGAGAGCGCCAGCAGCCAGTAAACAATGATGCCGGCGGCCAGTCCCTGGATCACGGCCGGCACTCTGGACGGACGGCGGTTGGCGATGACCATTGTCAGCGCGGTGGCCGCGCCGACCAGCAGGCTGGCCGGCTGCCAGGTGCCGGGAGCGGACAGGGCCTGCAACCAGTTCATGTCGCCCGGCGCGCCCAGCAGCTTGGGCAACTGGCTGCTGACGATGATCAGGCCGACGCCGGACAGATAGCCGCTGACGACCGGGAAAGGCATGTAGCGGATCAGCTGGCCAAGGCGCATCACGCCGAACAGGATCTGCACCAAGCTGCTGCTGGCCGCGACCAGGAAAAGCGTCAGCAGCACCAGCGCCGGCTCGGTGCCCTGGGCGCTCATTTGAATGGTCAATGCGGACAGCACCGCGGCGGCCGGTGCGCACGGTGCGGAAATGAGTCGCCGCGTGCCGCCAAAGAGCGCGGCGATCAAGCCCAGCAGGGTCACGCCGAGGATGCCGGCAAGCGCGCCTTGCGCACCGAACTGCGGGCCGAGCGGCGCGAGTATGGTGACGCCGAACGCGATCGCCGAAGGCAGCGCCACCATCATCGCCGCCAGGCCGCCCCACAGGTCGCCGCCGAGATGCCGCGTACTGAGCGTGGCGCCCGTCATGGCTTGTCTCCTGATTATTTTTGTTAAATGTTTTACGGCGAGTATAGGCTGCAGCCGTGCATATGGGGAACACTTGCCTGAATGAGAACGGGCGATGATGCCGTGCCTGTCGCAGTCATCGAGCACTCATCGAGCACTCATCGAGTACCCGTCGGGCATACATCAGGCACGCATGACGCCCCTGCCTTGCACACGCCGCGCCGCAACATCCACGACAGCTGCGCTTACAATCACGGCCTGCCTGCGAGAATGCAGGAAGCCCCTCTCCTCATGCCCACGATGTTTGCGCAAATCGATCACATCACCCTCGCCACGCATGCACTGCTGCTGTTGCTGGCCATCGCCGCCTTGCTCGCACTGCGTCGCTGGCCCTGGGCTTTCATGCTATCGATCTGGCCGGGTACGGTCGCACATGAGCTGCTGCACTACGTCGCCGGCTTGCTGGCCGGCGCGCAGCCGGTGGCGCTGAACCTGCTGCCGCGCCGCAAACTGGAAGGCGGATGGGTGCTGGGGTCGGTCGCATTTGCGCGCCTGCGCTGGTGGAACGCAGTGCCGGTCGGACTGGCGCCGTTGGCGTTGATGCCGGCGGGTGGCTGGGTCTTCATGCAATCGACCGCGTGGCCCTTGCTGTCAGCCGAGAGCGCAGGCTGGAAGCTGGTCGCGGTGCAGTGCCTGGTGGCCGGCTGGCCCAGTCCCAAGGACTGGGCCCATGCCATCGTCGGCCTGATGGTGTTGGCAGCGCTCACCGTAGGCGGCTATCTGCTGTGGCTCAAGCTGCTGGCCTGAAGCCAAATCCAAACCTGAAGCCTGCCATTCAGACCGTGGCTGCATCCAGTTGATCGAAGGCCGACACACGATTCCGGCCACCCGCCTTCGCACGATACATCGCCTGGTCGGCCTGCTGCTGTATGTCCTTCATCGTCTGTTCACTGTGCTGGTTGCGCGCCACGCCTATGCTGGCCGTGACCTTCAGGCTGCGTTCGCCGATGGACGGCATCAGTGATTCGATCGCGCTGAGGATGACCTCGGCGAGGTGCACGGCGCCCTCCATGTCGGTATTGGGCAGGAAGATGGAGAACTCCTCGCCGCCAATGCGGCCCAGCGCATCGCTGGACCTCAGGTTGCGAGTCAGGCAATCAGCCACGGACTTCAGCACGATGTCGCCGGCCGCATGGCCGTAGGTGTCATTGATCGACTTGAAGTGGTCGAGGTCGACGAACAGCACCGCATAGGGGGCTCGGCTGCGCTGCGCGCCGCGGATCATGCTGTCGCAAATTTCATAGTACGCGCGCGCATTCAGGACACCGGTCAACATGTCGCGCGTGGCCAGCTCGCGCAACTGATGGTTGGAGTCGCGCATACGCGTGAAGAACCAGATGGACTGCCGCGCATACGCATGAAAAAAAGCGACGAAGTAGAGCATCGCGATCACGCCGGTGGCGATTGCATTGGGCGAATACGGTTGCGCGACAAACGGGTTGATGGCCACAAAAGCCACGATGATCAGCGCCGTGATCAAGCCACCGGCAACCCGACCCAGCAACAGGTAGATGCCCGGAATATTGGTAAATAGCCAGATGATGCGCAGCTCATCGTTCGGTACGAAGATCGCCGAAGAAAACAATTCGAGCAGACTTACGACTTCGAAGATCCAGGCCAGGGGCAAAAACCACTGCTTGCGCCCACGCAGTGCCAGCCAGAGGATGAAACTTGCGGCTGTGTACAAGCGCATCGAGCGCATGTGCGTATCAGGCAGCGATGGCGACAGCTTGGCTTCGATCAGCCACAGGAAAAGTCCAGTGGTGACACCGGCGAACACCATCAACACCGCCAGGAACTTGAACTGGAATTCGCGGAATTCCTCACCTTCGGGGAATTCAACGCGACCGAAGAAGAACCGGGACAGGAAGGTCATGGCCACTATTTCGCGGAAGAAATAAATGCTAAATTCTATTACAGTTTCCCGGATGGAACATTCTTATTATTACTCTCAGGCAATGGTATAGTTTTCGGGCCTGGTTCATTCCCAAACTGCTGCCATGTACCGCGACCACTTCCTCAGCTTCACTGCCGGCACTTTTTCTGTGCTGCTGTCCCTTGCGCTCGGCGTCCTGCCACCAGCCAAGGCGGCCGATACCGAATCCTTCGGCAACTGGATGGTCGGCACCATTGAAGGCGGTGAAGGCTATTTCGCGGCGACGGTCAATGACAGCAATGCGGTGCTGGGTCAGTACTGCTATCTCGAATCCGGCGATTGCCTGTGGCTGCTGGCCACCCAAACCGATTGCGAAGAAGGCGGACGCTATCCAGTACTGGTGAATGCCGATGCGGGCTCGGCGCAGCTGGAGCTGGTTTGCCGCAAGCTGGGCAAGAAACCACGCTACATCTTTTCCAATTTCGAGGCGGTCGACAAATCCATCCGCAACTCGACCAAATACATAGGCTTCGCATTCCCGCTGCAAAGCGGCCTGTTTCAGGTCGATCGCTTCCTGCTCGACGGGGCAGTCGAGTCACTGGTTCGCATGCGCGCCGTCGCCAAGGGCGGATCACGCAAGAAAGGCGGTGGCGCAGCGTCGACCAAGAGCTACAAGCTCTGACTCCCTGCTCCCGGTTCTCTATTTCTATGCGTGAGGGGACGATTTCACCGGCGCCCCGAATGCTGAATTGATCTGCCTTGGCAGAGCCCCCCTGCCCCCCCTCTCCATCGCCTGCGATATTTTTTGCCGATCGATTAGTCAGATGTAATAATGCCTCCGGAAAACATCAATAGTACCAACGCCTATAACAATTGAGGTGGCGAATCCCTGCTGTTTCGTGCCTGGGGGCATACGCATGGGCAACAACCACCTGAACAAGGGGTAACGATTGGATTTATTCATCGCGCAGTTTTCGAACGCGATATGGCTCAGCCATTCCTATAGCCTTTGGCTGGTCGCCCTTTCCTTCCTGGTAGCCACCGGCGGCGCAGCGCTTGCCTTCTACGTGGCCAGCAGCGCTGCTGCGACCACGAATCACCGTTCCCGGGAAATCCTGATAGCCACCGGCGCCATTGCATTCGGCCTGGCCGTCTGGAGCATGCATTTCATCGGCATGCTGGCGCTGTCACTGTGTACATCAGTGAGCTACGACCTGGTCATGACCTGCCTTTCCGCATTGCCGGCGATCGCGGCTGCGTGGGCCATGCTGCATTGGATGATGCGCAAGGATCTTGGCCCGTGGCAGGTCTTGCTGGGTGGCGGCATCACCGGTGCCGGCATCGGCGTGATGCATTACACGGGCATGATGGCAATGCGCATGACGGCGGTGCTGCGATTCGACGTGATGGATTTCGCGATCTCACTCATTGCAGCGGTGGCACTGGCAAGCATCGCGCTGGGCGCCCGCAACGGACTGCTGGCAAGGACCCTGCTGCGTCCTTTCCACGTGAACCTGCTGTCCGTGCTGATCATGGGCCTGGCGATCACGACCATGCACTACATGGGCATGCGTGCCGCCCGCTTCATCGGCCAGCCCGAAACTGACCTGCCCATCCCGCCGTCCGACTGGCTCGCACTGGCGGTTTTCGTCTGCATGGGGGTTGCATCCATGCTCGGCTTTGCAGGCGCAGGCGTACTCCTCACCCGCCTGCGCGACAGCCTGGCAGAAATCAAGGTTCAGCGGCAGGAACTGGAGGCCATCATCCAGAATTCGACCGAAGCCATCGTCATCTCAGATGCGCAAGGGGTGATCAAGGAAACCAACAAGGCTTTCCAGAGAATCTTCGGTTGCGAAGCCTCGCAGGCCACGGGCAAATACTTGTCGAGCTTCCTGCCGCAATGGCCAGCCTTGTTGCGGAAGGACCAGCCGCACACGCCTCATGAATCGAATGGAAGTCGGCAGGACCACGAGGCTTTCCCGGTCAGCGTCGCTTACACGCGCCTGGTGATCGATGCGCTGACCGTTTATGTCGGCTTCATCACTGACCTGTCCGATGTAAAGCGCGTGCAAGACAAGCTGCAACATGAAGCGACGCATGACTTCCTGACCGGTCTGAACAACCGCCGCTACTTCGACGATCAGCTGAAGATGGAAATCGAGCGCAGTCGCCGGTCCGGACTAGCCTTGTCTCTGCTGATGCTGGACATCGATCGCTTCAAGCGAATCAACGACAATCACGGTCACATGATTGGCGACCGCGCGCTCGAAGTGCTGGCAGCAGAACTCAAGCGTCAGGCGCGGGCGGGCGATGTGGTGTCGCGCTTTGGCGGCGAGGAATTCGCCATGTTGATGCCGAACACGTCGCAGGCCAGCGCAAGCGCCATGGCCGAACGGCTACGGTCTGCAGTGGAAGGTCTGCGTGTCCGGAATGACGGCGACGTACTGCGCTTCACGGTGTCGATCGGCATCAGCTCCGGCGGCAATGCCCCGGACAGCACGGCGGAAATGCTGCTGGCATCTGCTGACAAGGCACTGTATGCAGCCAAGGAAGGCGGCCGCAATCGTGTGGAAGTGTTTGGGGCTGTACCGGAGGCTGCCATTGCTGTCTAGCCGTTGAACGGGTCGCGCATTGTCATGCGCGATCCGATGTGGCCGCAGAGCTTGCGCGCGCCCTGTGCAATTTTTTGTAGCTGTCCAGCAGTCGGCGGTGCCGGTCGAGACCTTCGAGTTGCATGTTCGTCGGCGTCAGTCCGAAGAAACGCACGCTGCCGTCGACCGAGCCCAGGACTGCGTCCATCCGGACATCGCCAAACATCCGTCGGAAGTTGATGACGTAGTCATCGAGTTCCAGTTCGCTGTCGAGCATTACCTCCAGCACTGCATTCAGGGCCTGATAGAACAGCCCGCGTTCAACGGTGTTGTCGTTGTACTGCAGGAAGGCACCCACGAGTTCGTGCGCCTCGTCGAACTGCTGCAAGGCCAGATGAATCATGAGCTTCAGCTCAAGCACTGTCAGCTTATCCCAGCCCGTACTTTCTTCAAACTGGATGCCAATCAGAGTCCCGATATCCGAGTGCTCATCCAGCTCATTGCCTTCCAGACGTTCGAGCAACATCAACAGGCTGCCGTCATCCAGGCGATGCAAGTTCAGGATATCTTCGCGGAACAGCAAGGCCTTGTTGGTGTTATCCCAGATCAGGTCCTCGACCGGGTAGATCTCCGAATACCCGGGCACCAGGATGCGGCAGGCGATGGCGCCCAACTGGTCATACACCGCCGTGTACACTTCCTTGCCCATTTCGTCGAGTATGCCGAACAAGGTCGCGGCTTCGTCGGCGTTGGAATTCTCGCCCTGGCCGGAGAAGTCCCACTCGACGAATCCGTAATCCGATTTGGCGCTGAAGAAGCGCCAGGACACGATGCCGCTGGAATCGATGAAGTGTTCGACGAAGTTGTTCGGCTCGGTCACCGCGTTGCTTTCAAACGTGGGCTGCGGCAGATCGTTCAAACCTTCAAAGCTGCGCCCCTGCAGCAATTCGGTAAGACTGCGTTCCAGCGCCACTTCGAAGCTCGGATGCGCACCGAATGAAGCAAAGACACCGCCGGTACGCGGGTTCATCAGGGTGACGCACATCACCGGGTACCTCCCGCCCAGCGACGCATCCTTGACCAGTACCGGGAATCCCTGCTCTTCCAGTCCCCGGATGCCGGCCAGGATGCCTGGGTATTTCGCCAGGACTTCGGGCGGTACGTCAGGCAAGGCGATTTCACCTTCGATGATTTCGCGCTTGACCGCGCGCTCGAAAATCTCGGACAGGCATTGCACTTGCGCTTCGGCCAGCGTATTGCCGGCGCTCATGCCATTGCTGACGAACAGGTTTTCAATCAGGTTGGACGGGAAGTACACCACTTCACCATCCGAGCGACGCACATAAGGCAAGGAACAGATGCCGCGCTCTGCATTGCCGGAGTTGGTGTCGATCAGGTGCGAACCCAGCAGCTCGTCATCCGGGTTGTAGATTTGCAGGCAGTATTCATCGAGGATCTCGGCCGGCAGTGCATCATCGGGGCCAACCTTGAACCAGCGCTCGTTCGGGTAATGCACGAACGGCGCGTTGGCGATCTCCTCGCCCCAGTAAGCACCGGCGTAAAAATGGTTGTTGCTGATGCGCTCGATGTACTCACCCAGTGCGGACGCCAGTGCACTTTCCTTGGTCGCCCCTTTGCCATTGGTAAAACACATCGGCGAATGCGCGTCACGGATATGCAGGGACCAGACATTCGGGACGATATTGCGCCACGACGCAATTTCAATCTTGATGCCCAGGGCTGCCAATACGCCGGACATGTTGGCGATGGTCTGCTCCAGCGGCAGGTCCTTGCCGAGGATATAGGTGCTGGCATCGGAACTCGGCTTCAGCGACAGCAAGGACTGCGCATCGGCGTCCAGGCTCTCCACTTCCTCGATGACAAAGTCGGGGCCTTCCTGCACCACCTTTTTCACCGTGCAACGCTCGATCGATCGCAGGATGCCGCGGCGATCCACTTCCGGTATATCCGACGGCAATTCGACCTGGATCTTGAAAATCTGCTTGTAGCGGTTTTCCGGATCAACGATGTTGTTCTGCGACAGGCGAATGTTTTCAGTCGAGATATTGCGCGTGTTGCAGTACAACTTCACGAAGTACGCGGCACACAAGGCCGACGAGGCCAGGAAATAATCGAAAGGACCCGGCGCCGAGCCATCGCCCTTGTAGCGAATCGGCTGGTCAGCGATGACCGTGAAGTCATCGAACTTGGCTTCAAGACGTAGTTTGTCGAGGAAGTTGACCTTGATTTCCATGGAATTCTATTAAAAGGGGTGCACAGGCTGACGTACGCTCTTGAAAGCGAGCGTACGCCGGTGCCGAATCGTAGCAGGAACGGCTCACTGCGGTCGCGTGTTTACCGGCAGGCACAGCAGCCCGGTGCCCAGAGCAAGCGCCGCGTGGATCGCATATAGCCCGTTGAAATCACCCCGCGTCAGCGCCGCATGGCCGAGCAAACCCACTGTCATGGCGACGCCTAACACGCCGCCTACCTGGCGCGTCGCCTGATTGACTGCTGCGCCGACAGCATAGTGTTCCGCTGGCAGCTTGTTGACAGCCGCAGCGGCAAGCGAAGGCAGCACCA
Organism: uncultured Bifidobacterium sp.; assembly: GCA_964634245.1. Classification (GTDB taxonomy): domain Bacteria; phylum Pseudomonadota; class Gammaproteobacteria; order Burkholderiales; family Burkholderiaceae_D; genus Pernthalerella. The sequence goes on along the minus strand of CAZWIE010000005.1, from coordinate 230,409 downwards.
GTCCTACCGAAACTCCGCTCATCAGCAAACCAGGCAGCCAGTGGTGAAGATAATCAGGCTGTGTGCCAGGCACCCAGAGAAACCACAGGCTACTGCAAGCGTACAGGATGGAGCCTCCCACCAGGAACGGCCGATGCCCTATACGGCTTGCCAAACGACCGGTAACGATAGCCGTTGGCATCACCAGCAGCGGACCCGGCGTCACTGCCAAGCCCGCCTGCGGCAAGGTGTAATGCCAGACGCCGATCATGAAGAAAAAGAAGCCGAGGAACATGATCGAAAAGGCTGCGCCGAACACGAGCGTCGCTGCATTCACGTATCGGTAGGTGCGATGACGGAACAGCGACAGATCGATCAGCGCATCATTACGCGATCTGGCCCACAGCACAAAGACCAGCCCTAGCAAAAGACCGCCAACAGCCACCGCTGCAACCTGTTCTTTGCTCCAGCGGGACTCTCCGCTCTCGACGATCGCCAGTGCCAATGCGCCGACGGCCAGCATCAGCAACAGCAGGCCGACGATGTCAACACGCCTGCGCTGAGCTGGCTTCACTGCCTCTTCCACGCGAGATGCGCTACGCCACCAGGCCCAAAGGCCGACCGGCAGGTTGATGTAAAAGGCCCATGGCCAGCCGGCTTGAGCCGTGACCCAACTGCCCAAACAGGGCCCCACCGCTGCGGCAAGAGCGCTGACCGCGCCCCACAAGCTCACGACAACAGCACGCTTCTCACTCGGGAATGCAGCCAGCACGATGGACATCGATGCAGGAGTCAGCAAGGCCGCACCCACGGCCTGCAGCACGCGTGAGGCAATCAGCCAGCCCACGGACGGCGCCGCACCGCAGGCCACGGATGCACCGATGAACACAGCCAAGCCCAGACGGAAGATGCGCCGGCGCCCATGCGCATCGGCCAGCCCGCCAGCGGGAATCAGCATCGCCGCATACACAACCGTATACGCATTGAGCACCCACGAGAGTTCCGCTGCAGTCGAGCCTTCGAAGCTGTGACGCAGCGCATCGAAGGCGGCAAACAGCATCGTGGTATCGAGCGACACCAAAAATGCGGCGCTGCTGGCGATCCAGAAGGCCGGCCACGGCGATGCGGTGCGAGCAGGTGTCGCTGAGCTTACCGACGTTGGGGAGGATTGGGCGGTGGTCATTTCAGCGCGCCGTCGGATAGTCGGCCTGCCCCGGGGACAGTGGAATTTGCATGATTAGCTCCTGTGTATGATGAACATCATATTTTTAAGTAGGCCGAAAAGCGCGGTGCGCGAATCGGAGGGAAATCAGTGCTGCGTAATGGGATTGTGGCGCTCGATCAGCGCCTGGCGAGTCTGGGCCAAAATGTCTCGGCCGGCCTGGCCGCCAAGTGTGCGCGCCAGTTGCAAGGCACCCACCATGGTCGCGGTCACGACCTCTGCCTCGCTCGCGCCGCCGCCGTCTGGCAGTGCCGATCGCACGAGCTCGACCATCGCAGTGACCCGGCGGCGCGCCTCATCACGCACAGCCTCAGGCTGACGCGTCATCTCCGAGGCCAAAGCCGCGATGACACAACCGTCCTCGCTGAGATCCATGTGCGCGTCATGCAAATAGGTCTCAACCAGTGCACGAAAACGCGAGCCGCACTTGCCAAGACGACGCTCCATCGCCTCCGACAGCAAGGCGATGTTGCCCTCGCCTGCGCGCTGCATGGCCTCGACCAGCAGCGCATCACGCGAGTCAAAATGGGCATAGAAGCCACCATGCGTCAACCCGGCTTCCTTCATGATGTCGGCGACGCCGACACCGCGGTAGCCAGCGCGTCGGATGGCACGTGAAGCCACATCGACGATCCGAGTGTGGCTCTGTTCTTTCCGTGTGGAGGCTTTTGACATGATGGTCGACATATTGCGACCATCATATTTACAAGTCAAGCCCAGACTGCCTCCTCACTCCCACTCGATCGTTGCCGGCGGCTTGCCCGAAATGTCATACACGACCCGGTTGATGCCGCGCACTTCATTGATGATGCGGTTCGACACGCGGCCCAGCAGCTCGTGCGGCAGGTGTGCCCAATGCGCCGTCATGAAGTCCTGCGTTTGCACCGCGCGCAGCGCGACCACGTATTCATAGGTACGGCCGTCGCCCATCACGCCGACCGACTTCACCGGCAGGAAGACCGCAAAGGCCTGGCTGGTGGCGTCATACCAGTTCTTGTGGAAATGGCCTACCGGCTGACCTTCGGCCAGTTCCTGCGGCAGCGGGATGGCCGTGTTGCGCAGCTCTTCGATGAAGATCGCATCGGCACGACGCAGCAGATCCGCAAATTCCATCTTCACTTCGCCGAGGATGCGCACGCCCAGGCCGGGACCCGGGAACGGATGGCGGTACACCATGTCATGCGGCAGGCCGAGCGCCACGCCCAACTTGCGCACTTCATCCTTGAACAGGTCGCGCAGCGGCTCCAGCAGCTTCAGGTTCAGCGTCTCGGGCAGGCCGCCGACGTTGTGGTGGCTCTTGATCGTGTGCGCGCCCTTCTTGCCCTTGCCGGCGCTCTCGATCACGTCCGGATAGATGGTGCCCTGTGCCAGCCACTTGGCATTCTTCAGCTTGCCGGCTTCGGCCTGGAACACTTCGACGAATTCCTTGCCGATGATCTTGCGCTTGGCTTCGGGGTCGGCCACGCCGGCCAGCTTGGACATGAACTGTTCGGTGGCGTCGACATGCACAACCTTCACGCCGAGGTTCTTGGCGAACATGTCCATCACCATCTGGCCTTCGTTCAGGCGCAGCAGGCCGTGGTCGACGAACACGCAGGTCAGCTGGTCGCCGATGGCGCGATGGATCAGCGCAGCAGCCACGCTGGAATCGACACCGCCGGACAGGCCGAGGATGACTTCATCGCTGCCCACTTGCTGGCGGATGGCGGCGATCGCCTCGGACACATAGTCGGGCATGTTCCAGTCAGCCTTGCAGCCGCAGATCTCGTGCACGAAGCGGCCGAGGATAGCTGCGCCCTGCACGGTGTGCGTGACTTCGGGGTGGAACTGCACGGCGTACATGCGGCGCTCTTCGTCGGCCATGCCGGCGATCGGGCAGCTGTCGGTCGAGGCCATCAGCTTGAAGCCTGGCGGCATGTCGATCACCTTGTCGCCATGGCTCATCCAGACCTTCAGCATGCCGTGGCCTTCGGGCGTGACGAAATCGTTGATGTCTTTCAGCAGTGCGGTATGGCCACGCGCACGCACTTCGGCATAGCCGAACTCGCGCACCTTGCCGTTCTCGACCTTGCCGCCCAGCTGGGCCGCCATGGTCTGCATGCCATAGCAGATGCCGAGCACCGGCACACCCAGTTCGAACACGGCCTGCGGCGCACGCGGGGTGTCGCCTTCGGTCACCGAGCTGGGGCCGCCCGACAGGATGATGCCGGCTGCGCCCGAGTTGCGGATGAATTCGTCCGACACGTCGTACGGGTGCACTTCGGAGAACACGCCGGACTCGCGCACGCGACGTGCGATCAGTTGGGTGACTTGCGAACCGAAATCGAGGATGAGGATCTTGGAATGCATGGAGCTCTTGCCTGCTTTGCTAACACGGGTCTTGGAAAAAATTCAGGCGGCATCGCTGCCGCCTGAATCGTGGTGGGTTCGCGCTCAGTCGGCGCGGTAGTTCGGCGCTTCCTTGGTGATCTGCACGTCATGCACATGCGACTCGCGCATGCCGGCCGAGGTGATCTCGACGAACTCGGCCTTCTGGCGCAGTTCATCGATGGTGGCGCAACCGCAGTAGCCCATCGAGGAGCGCACGCCGCCGACCAGCTGGTACAGAATGGCCAGCACGCTGCCCTTGTAAGGTACGCGGCCTTCGATGCCTTCGGGGACGAGCTTGTCGGCGTTGTTGGCCGAGTCCTGGAAGTAGCGGTCGGCCGAGCCGTCCGACATCGCGCCCAGGCTGCCCATGCCGCGGTAGGACTTGTAGCTGCGGCCCTGGAACAGGATGACTTCGCCCGGCGCCTCTTCGGTACCGGCGAACATGCTGCCCATCATGACGGTCGACGCGCCGGCCGCGAGGGCCTTGGAGATGTCGCCCGAGAAGCGGATCCCGCCGTCGGCGATGCAGGGTACGCCGGTGCCGTCGAGGGCCTTGGCGACGTTCGAGATTGCGGTGATTTGCGGCACGCCGACGCCGGCGACGATACGGGTGGTACAGATGGAACCGGGGCCGATGCCGACCTTGACGGCGTCAGCGCCGGCGTCCAGCAGCGCGCGCGCAGCGTCCGCGGTGGCGATGTTGCCTCCGATGACTTCGACGTGCGGGAAACGGCGCTTGACCCACTTCACGCGGTCCAGCACGCCTTGCGAATGGCCGTGCGCGGTATCGACCACGACGACGTCGACGCCGGCGGCGACCAGCAGCTCGATGCGTTCGTCATTGTCCGGGCCCACGCCGACGGCCGCGCCGACCAGCAGCTTGCCTTCGGCATCCTTGGCGGCGTTCGGGTGTTCGGTGGACTTGCTGATGTCCTTGACGGTGATCAGGCCGCGCAGCTCGAACGCATCGTTGACGACCAGCACGCGCTCGAGGCGGTGCTTGTTCATCAGGCGCTTGGCTTCGATGGGATCGGCGCCCTCTTTCACGTAAACCAGCTTCTCGCGCGGCGTCATCTTGGCGCGCACTTCGGCGTCGAGCTCTTCTTCGAAGCGCAGGTCGCGGTTGGTGATGATGCCGACCACGGTCTTGCCCTCGACCACCGGGAAGCCGGAGATGCCATGCTGGCGCGACAGTGCGATCACTTCGCGCACTTTCATCGTCGGCGGAATGGTGATCGGGTCGCGCACGACGCCGGCCTCGAAGCGTTTGACCTTCGAGACTTCGCGCGCCTGTTCGCGGGCGGTGAGATTCTTGTGGACGATGCCGATGCCGCCTTCCTGGGCCATCGCGATCGCGAGGCGCGCTTCGGTGACCGTGTCCATCGCGGCCGAGACCAGCGGAATGGACAGCTTGATGTTGCGGGTCAGGCGGGTGTGGAGCGAAGTGTCTTTGGGCAGGATGGCCGAGTAGGCCGGAACGAGCAGCACGTCATCGAAGGTGAGTGCTTTCTGTATCAGACGCATGGGGATTCCTGTAGGCGCAAAAGCGAATTATACAGAACTCGCTCCGCCCTCGCCCTGAAACGCCCGGCCGCCGGCGCCAGCCCGGGGGCTCAGCGGCCGCCCGCCGCCTGCTGCTTGTGTTTGGCCCGGCGGCGCCGGGTTTCCTTCGGATCGGCCTGCAGCGGTCGGTAGATCTCGATACGGTCGCCGTCGCGCAGCACGGTATCGGGCGTTTTCACTTTGCCAAAAATGCCGACCCTGGCTTCGCCAGAGTCGATGGCCGATTGCAGTGCAGGGAAACGCTGGCCTAGCCCGCTGGCCGCCAGTGCCTGGGCGATGGTCGAGCCGGCTGCCAGCGTCAATGTTTCGAGGCAGGCCTCGTCCGGCAGCGCGTAGCAGACCTGCACGCTCAGTGTCGTGCTCAGTGCCGTGCTCAATGCGGGGCCCAGCTCGGCACTCGGCGCTGCCGATGATGGGGCGCTGCCAGTGTCAGCCATAGACCACCTCGGCACGCTTGCAGAAGGCATCGACAAAGCTGTCGGCGATCTTCGAGAACACCGGCCCGATCAGCTTTTCGAGCATTTTGCTGGAGAACTCGTAATGCAGGTCGAACTCGATCTTGCATGCGTCTTCCCGCAACGGCTTGAACTGCCAGGTGCCGTCGAGCTGGCTGAACGGCCCCTCGACCAGCGTCATCTGCATGCGAGTCGGCGGCACGTGTGTGTTCTGGGTGGTGAAGCTCTGCTTCACGCCGTGGTAATTGATCTGTATCGCGGCCACCAGTTTGTCCGAGGCGCGCTCGCGCACATCCACGCCGCCGCACCAGGGCAGGAAGGCGGGATAGTCTTCGACCTTGTCGACGAGGGCGAACATTTGTTCGGCGCTGTAATTCAGGAGGACGGATTTGTGGACGACTGCCATGATGCCGTTTGATAAAATCAAGGGTTCGAATTCTAACCCGGCCCGGCGCAAGCCCTGCCCGCCACTTCCCTACCTATCCCAAACACGCCTGCATGAGCATCGTCGACAACAAGAAAGCCTTCCACGATTACTTCATCGAGGAACGCTATGAAGCCGGCATGTCCCTCGAAGGCTGGGAGGTAAAAGCCATCCGCGCGGGACGCGCACAGCTGAAGGAAGCCTATGTCATTGTCCGCAATGGCGAGGTGTTCCTGTTCGGCGCGCACATCAGCCCGCTGCCGACGGCGTCGACCCATGTGAACCCCGACCCGGTCCGCACGCGCAAGCTGCTGCTGAAGGCCGAGGAGATCAAGCGCCTGATCGGCAAGGTCGAGCGCTCCGGCTACACGCTGGTGCCGCTGAACCTGCACTACCAGCGCGGCCGCATCAAGTGCGAGATCGGCCTCGCCAAGGGCAAGAAGCAGCATGACAAGCGCGACACCGAGCGCTCCAGGGATGCCGAGCGCGAGATCTCGCGCGTGATGAAGCAGAATAAACGCTGAAGCGTGCAGCAGCGCACCGGCGGAGCAAGCTGCCCCGCCGAAACCCCTGAATAGAACGCCACCAGTGCGCTGCCAGTACGCCGCTAGTATGCCGCCGATGCAGCGCCGCCCGCGCCGGCATCGAATGCTTTCCCTGCACTATGCCACCCACCTCCAGATGCGAGGCCTGCGAGGTGGTCATGAACCCGAAAGTTTCCCATATACAGATCCAGACAGCCGAGGCCGGCGGCCGCTGGTATGCGAAGGAAATCGCCAGCACCGACAAGTCGGAAAAGACCCTGGTCTTTTTCCAGCGCGAAGGACCACGCAGCCTGAAAGACTTCATCGTCGACAAGCTGCAAGGCGTCAGGAGCGGCCGCGCGATCGCCGAAAAGCACATGAGTTCACTGGGCCTATCGACGACCGGCTCGATCAGGGGCGATGTCAGGTCGGGCAATGCCGGCAGCGCAGGTCGCCTGACCGAGGCGGCGCTTGACCAGCACCTGAAGGCCACGATTCAGCAGGCACGCCAGCAAAGCCAGGACCCCCTGGCCAACCCGCAAGAAGCGACCGCGCAGGCACCGGGCATTTCGCTACGCGACGCCATGTCGGCGAAAGACAAGGCCACCCGCGATGCCTTCTGCGGCAGGCTGTGGAGCAGCTATTCCGGCTCGGCCAGTAAGGCTGACTTCATGCAAATGGCGAAGGATGCGTATGCGCTGGGCACAGGAAAAATGAGCTTTACCGACGCCGCACTGACGCAGAAGGTCGCCGCTTTTCTGAAGGATGTGGCCATCCGCACGTCTCGTCCGGACAAGCTCGATGGTGAGTTCAGAGCGCTGCAGAACGCCTTCAACCGCCGTGCCGCGGAGGCATCCTCTGCCGCGCAAACCGATTCTGCCGCGCCAGCAGAGCCCTTGGAAAGCCGCTTGGCGCAGGCGCTCAACAGCGGCGACAAGGAAGGTTTCTGCGACGCGATCACGCAGGAATTCGTGCGCGTCAGCGCCGACAAGCCGGACTGGAATCCGGAGCTGGATACCCTCGCCTTCCGCGCACGGATGGCGCTGGCCTTCGACATCGCCAAGGATGAGCAGCGGGTGCAGGCCGGCATCGAGGCCGTCGATACGGAATCGCCGCAGGCCAGGCAGATGCTCTACCTCGCAGCGGACCGGGGCGTCACCAGCGACCCGCATTCGGTGAACGAGGCCATGCGCGCTCTGGCGTCCTTGCCGCAGCTCGGGATCGATCCTGACATCGTCGGCCTCCTGAACGAGATGCGCGAACTGGTCAGACAGGCGCGCGACCAGGATGCCTACTGAAACAACCCCCTGAAAAACAAAAACCCCCGGGCTTCGCAGCGGCGGGGGCTCAATACTTCGATAACACCTGTTGTTGGTTGTTATTCCGAATTCGGAATGGCGAGTATAGGCCTTAGTTTCTAGCTGTCAATACGTCCGGGTGTAAAAAAACGGGCCGCAAGGGCCCGTTTTTCACGACTTGCCTGTTCGGCAAAACGTCAGCTTCAAGCCTTGCCGGCCAGCTTGGTCCAGGTATCGATGACCGAGTCCGGGTTCAGCGAGATCGAACTGATGCCTTCCTTGGCCAGCCATTCGGCGAAGTCCGGGTGGTCCGACGGACCCTGGCCGCAGATGCCGACATACTTGCCCTTGGCCAGGCAGGTCTTGATCGCCTGCGACAGCAGTGCACGCACCGCCGGATCACGCTCGTCGAAGTCAGCCGCCAGCAGCTCCATACCGGAGTCGCGGTCCAGGCCCAGGGTCAGCTGGGTCAGGTCGTTGGAGCCGATCGAGAAGCCATCGAAGTACTCGAGGAACTGCTCGGCGAGGATCGCGTTGGACGGCACTTCGCACATCATGATCAGGCGCAGGCCATTTTCGCCGCGCTTCAGGCCGTACTTGGCCAGCAGGCCGACGACTTTCTCGGCCTGGCCCAGCGTACGCACGAATGGCACCATGATTTCGACGTTGGTCAGGCCCATCTCGTCGCGCACGCGCTTCATCGCGATGCACTCCATCTCGAAGGCCTCGGCGAAATCAGCTGCCAGGTAGCGCGCCGCGCCGCGGAAGCCCAGCATCGGGTTTTCCTCGTCCGGCTCGTAACGCGAACCGCCAATCAGCTTCTTGTACTCGTTGGACTTGAAGTCCGACAGACGCACGATCACCGGGCGCGGATAGAAGGCGGCGGCGATGGTCGCGACGCCTTCGGCCAGCTTGTCGACGTAGAACGCCTTCGGCGAGGCATGGCCACGGGCGACCGACTCGACCGCCTTCTTCAGGTCCGGATCGATGTTCGGGTACTCGAGGATGGCCTTCGGGTGCACGCCGATGTTGTTGTTGATGATGAATTCGAGACGCGCCAGGCCGACACCGTCGTTCGGCAGTTGCGCGAAGTCGAAGGCCAGCTGCGGATTGCCGACGTTCATCATGATCTTCACCGGAATCGCCGGCAGTTCGCCGCGCTGCACTTCGGTGATTTCGGTTTCGAGCAGGCCGTCATAGATCTTGCCCTCGTCGCCTTCGGCGCAGGACACGGTGACCAGGGTGCCATCCTTCAGCACATCGGTCGCGTCGCCGCAGCCGACGACAGCCGGCACGCCCAGTTCACGCGCGATGATCGCTGCGTGGCAGGTACGGCCGCCGCGGTTGGTGACGATCGCTGCGGCACGCTTCATCACCGGCTCCCAGTTGGGGTCGGTCATGTCGGCCACCAGCACGTCGCCCGGCTGCACGCGTTCCATCTCTTCCGGGTCCTTGATCACGCGGACCGGACCGGCGCCGATCTTCTGGCCGATCGCGCGGCCCGAGGCCAGCACGGTGCCGGTGCCCTTGAGCTTGAAGCGCTGCTGCGCATCCGCATGGCCCTGCTGCGACTTCACGGTCTCCGGACGCGCCTGCAGGATGTAAAGTTTGCCGTCGCGGCCGTCCTTGCCCCACTCGATGTCCATCGGGCGGCCATAGTGCTTCTCGATGATGACGGCGTACTTGGCCAGCTCGGCGATTTCTTCATCGACCAGCGAGTAGCGGTTGCGCTGCTCGATCGGCACATCGACGGTACGCACCGAACGGCCAGCCTTGGCTTCGCCGGTGAATTCCATCTTGATCAGCTTGGAGCCGATGTTCTTGCGGATGATCGGCAGCTTGCCGGCAGCCAGCATCGGCTTGTGCACGTAAAACTCGTCCGGGTTGACCGCGCCCTGCACGACAGTCTCGCCCAGGCCGTACGATGAGGTGATGAACACCACGTCCTTGAAGCCGGATTCGGTATCGATGGTGAACATCACGCCTGCGGCACCGAGGTCGGAACGAACCATGCGCTGCACGCCAGCCGACAGCGCGACTTCAGCGTGGGTGAAGCCCTTGTGCACGCGATACGAGATCGCACGGTCGTTGTACAGCGACGCGAACACGTGCTTCATCGCTTCGAGCACGTTGTCGATGCCGACCACGTTCAGGAAGGTTTCCTGCTGGCCGGCGAAGGAAGCGTCGGGCAAGTCTTCGGCAGTCGCGGAGGAGCGCACCGCAAACGAGACTTCGCTCGAAGAATCGTCAACAAGCTTATGATAAAACTCGGTAATTTCCTGCTGCAGGCGCGGCTGGAACGGGGTGTCGATGATCCATTGGCGGATTTCGGCACCGGCCGCGGCCAGTGCGCGCACATCATCGATGTCCAGCGTTTCGAGGCGCTTGGCGATACGGTCGGCCAGCGATTCGCCGCCCGGGACAGCATACGAAAGGAAGTCGCGGAATGCCTGGGCAGTGGTCGCGAAACCACCAGGCACGCGCACGCCGGCGCCAGCCAGCTGGCTGATCATCTCGCCGAGGGACGCGTTTTTACCGCCGACGGACTCGACGTCCGTCATGCGCAGGTTTTCGAAAGATACGACGTAAGCCGCGCCCGTGTCAGGGGCCGAGTGCGCCCCCTGGGTTGCTGCGTTGGACATAACTACCTCTTTGATGGTGGGAAATCTTCACAGTGCGCCTCGCCGGGACGTGGATGTTCTTGTTATTCTTCGGACACGCCGGGTGGGTAAATTTTCAATGGCGGCCATTTTACCCGCCGCAACCGCTTTTTTCAGCTTGCGGTCATACTTTTTGTCTTAATTTTTTAGAAATTTTATGCATAGCCACACCCCTGCCGGTTCCCCCGGGTTTGACCGCACGGTCTTCTTTGTCTCGGACGGCACCGGCATCACCGCCGAGACCTTCGGCCACTCGGTGCTGACCCAGTTCGACCTGCGTTTCCGCCAGATCCGCCTGCCCTTCATCGACTCGCAGGAAAAAGCCCATGATGCGGTACGCCGCATCAACGACACCTTCGACGCCGAGGGCAAGCGCCCCATCGTGTTCTCGACCCTGGTGCAGCAGGAACTGTCGGACATCGTGCGCAAGTCGCGCGGCATGCATATGGACCTGATCCAGACCTTCGTCGATCCGCTGGAACAGGAGCTGGGCATCAAGTCCACCCACACGGTCGGCCGCAGCCACAACATCGCCGATTCGAACGACTACAAGAACCGCATCGAGGCGATCAATTATTCGCTCGCGCATGACGATGGCCAGTCGCACAAGAACCTGTCGAATGCCGACGTGATCCTGGTCGGCGTGTCGCGCTCGGGCAAGACCCCGACCAGCCTCTACCTCGCCATGCAGTACGGGATCAAGGCAGCCAACTACCCGCTGATCCCGGAAGACTTCGAGCGCGGCCATATCCCGAGCGGGCTGGCGCCGTTCCGCACCAAGATCTTCGGCCTGTCGATTGCGCCGGACCGCCTGTCCGAGGTACGCAACGAGCGTCGTCCGGGCAGCAAGTATGCGTCGCTGGAAAACTGCCGCTATGAGGTCAACGAGGCCGAGCGCATGATGCAGCGCGAAGGCGTGCGCTGGGTATCGACCACGGTCAAGTCAATCGAGGAAATCGCTGCAATGATCCTGCAGGAACTGAAGCTGGACAAGCGGGCCTTCTGAGCCTGTCATCCAGGGCCACCGGCCAGGCCCGCCGCCTATGAGCAAGATCAAGTCTGGCGCAGGAACGAGTGGCGGCAAGGCAATGACTCACGGAGGATAGTCATATCTGCGCGTGAGGTGCCTCATGGAGATCGCCATCATCGAGATCCTGCTATGGCTGGGCTTTGGCCTGCTGCTATGGGCATTGCGCGAAAGCCTGAACGGGGTCGAAGTCGAACTGCAGGGGCCGCCGCCATACCGTCCCGACGCCACGCCGCTGCCGCCGGCCAGCAAGCCGCAACACCTGTTCGAACCCATCGGCCGCTACGGCGACCGCATCATCCATGAGTTCGCCGTCATCGACGGCCGCGGCTACCGTTTCGAATGCGTGTGCCCGCGGCGCGAAGCATCACGCCTCGAACGCCACCAGCGCTGGGTAGCGCCGGGCCTGGTCTATGTGGAATGTACGCTACCGCCGGAACTGCTGACGAAGAAATCCGTCCATTGATGCTGGAAATCAGGACTGCCGCGCCAGTTGCTGGCGACGCTGCTCGAACAGGCAGATCGCAACACTGGCCGCCACGTTCAATGATTCGACTTCAGGCTGCTGGGGAATGATCAGGCGGCGCGTGGCCAGGGCCAGCAAGTCAGGCGATACGCCGCGTCCTTCCTGACCGAACAGCCATGCGGCCGGCGCATGCAGCTCGGCATCGTACAGGCTGGCATCGGCCTGCAGGCTGGTCGCCAGTACCGCCACCTTCGCTTCCCGTATCAAAGACTGAAGATCGACATCCTCGATGATGTCGAGCACGAAGTGCGCGCCCATGCCGGCCCGCAGCACCTTCGGCGACCAGGCGGCCACGCTGCCCTGCCCGCAATAGACGCGCGGCACGCCGGCAGCGGCGGCCGTACGCAGGATGGAACCGAGGTTGCCCGGGTCTTGCAATCCGTCGAGCAGCACCGCGGTGCCATCGAGGCGGGCAGCGGCCGCATCGGACACCGGCGTGTCGACCACGAACAGCAGCGCCACGCCATGCTCGACCTGCGACAGCGGTGCAAACAGCGCATCGGGCAGCACGATGCAAGCGCCGCCCTCACCTGCGCAACGTTCGATCACGGCAGCAACTTCGGGATGGCTGCGCGCGCCCTCACCCGCAACGCACAGCGCCGGCAGGCCGCGATGCTGCAGCCAGGCCTCGCACAGATGTACGCCATCGAGCAGCGTGCGGCCAGCCTTGCGGCGCGCCTGTGCACTGGTGGCCAGCTGCCGCAGCTGCTTGTACAGCGGGTTGTCGCGCGAGGTAATGTTCTGTATCGCCATGCTTCAGTCGACCAGCAGCTGCCGCACTGGCGCATACGAACGGCGGTGCTCGGGCGTCACGCCATGCGCGCGCAGCCTGTCGAGGTGCAGCGCGGTCGGATAGCCCTTGTGCTGGTCGAAGCCATAGTCGGGGTATTGCGCATGCATCTGCACCAGCACGGCATCGCGTGCGGTCTTGGCGAGGATGGAAGCGGCCGAAATCTCGGCTACCTTGTCATCGCCCTTCACGATGGCTTCGGTACGCACCGTGCAGACCGGACAGCGATTGCCATCGATCAGCGCCAGCGTCGGCGTGACGGCCAGCCCTTCGATCGCACGGCGCATCGCCAGCATCGTCGCCTGCAGGATGTTCAGCTCATCGATCTCGGCCGCAGAGCACTGCGCAATCGACCAGGCCAGCGCATCGCGCTTGATGATCTCGGCCAGCGCATCGCGCTTCGCTTCAGGCAGCTTCTTGGAATCGCGCAAGCCCGCGATCGGGCGTTGCGGATCGAGGATCACGGCGGCCGCAAACACGGGTCCGGCCAGCGGGCCGCGGCCGGCTTCATCGACGCCGCACACCAGTTCATCGACGGTATCGAACAGCGAGAAGGAAGGCTGAGGTTCGCTGCGCGGCTGACGCTTTGCGCCCGCGGGTTTGCGCACCCCGGCCGTCTTGCGGACTGCGGCCGTCTTTTGGTCTGCGCTCATCTCAGAGCTTGCCATGCTGCGACAGCAGCTCCATCACCGCATGCGCGCTCTGCGATGCGGTATTGCGCATCAGGTCGTGATGCAGGTCGACGAAGCGGCGGCGCAGACGCTGCCGGTTCTGGTCATTCGACAGTTGCGCCCACAACGCCGACGACAGTCCCGCCGGCGTCGCGCGATCTTGCAGCAACTCGGGTACCAGGAATTCGCGCGCCATGATATTGGGCAGGCCCACCCACGGCTGGTAGGCCATCAGCTTGAGGATCTGCCAGCTGAACGGATTCATCCGGTAGCTGATCACCATCGGCTTCTTGAACAGCGCCACTTCCAGCGTTGCCGTACCGCTGGCCACCAGCGCTGCATCGCAGGCGGCCATCGCTTCATGCGAGCGGCCGTCGAGGATGGTCATCGGCAGTTTGGTCAGCGGTGTACGCTTCAGGGCCGGCGCCTTGATCGTCTGCTCGAAATACGCGCGCTGCATCTCGCCTGCCATCGGCACCAGGAAGTGCAGCTTGGGGTCCCGCTTGAGCAGCATCGCGGCTGTTTCCATGAACGCGCGAGAGTTGTACTTCAGCTCTGACATGCGGCTGCCCGGCAGGATGGTGACGACGCGCGCATCGCGGTCGACGCCCAGCGCATCGCGCGCCGCATCCTGGTCGGGGTCCATCGGTATCACCTCGGCCAGCGGATGGCCGACATAGGTGACCGGGATGCCGGCCTTCTGGTAGATCGCTTCCTCGAACGGGAAGATCACCATCATGTGCGATACCGCGCGCTTGATTTTCTTGATCCGGTTGCGTCGCCAGGCCCAGATCGACGGGCTGACGAAATGCAGCGTCGGTATGCCGGATTCCTTGAGCGCCAGCTCAAGGTCGAGGTTGAAATCGGGCGCATCGACGCCGATGAAGGCCGCCGGCTTCTCGGCGATCAGGCTGTCCCGCAAGTCATCGCGGAAGCCCTTGAGCTCGCGATAATGCTGCAGCACTTCGAACAGCCCGCGCACGGCGAGCTTGTCCATCGGGTAGTCGGACTGGAAGCCATACTCGGCCATTGCCTTGCCGCCGATGCCGTGGATGCGGGCATCGGGCAGCATCGGGCGCAGGCCCGACAGCAGGCGGCCGGCCAGCAGGTCGCCGGACGTCTCGCCGGCGACCATCGCCAGGGTGAGTTCAGCGGACGATGCCACGGGTCACGCCGTCAAGGAAGTCGCGCAGCAGCTTCAGGTGCGCTGCGCTGTCAGGATCGCCCTGCTCTTCGGCCGCGATCGCAGCCTTGGCTTCGTCGAGCGTCAGGCCCGACTTGTAGAGCAGCTTGTACGCATTGCGCAAGGCACCGATGGCTTCGCGCGTGAAGCCGCGGCGCTTCAGGCCTTCGATGTTGATGCCATGCGGCGCGGCCGGATTGCCGTTGAGAATCACGTACGGCGGCACATCCTGCGTGATGCTGGAGAACATGCCCACCATCGCATGCGCGCCGATCTTGCAGAACTGGTGCACGCCCGAATGGCCACCCATGATCGCCCAGTCACCGACGTGCACATGGCCCGCCAGCTGCGCATTGTTGGCGAAGATGGTGTGGTTGCCGATCTGGCAGTCATGCGCAAGGTGCACATAGGCCATGATCCAGTTGTCGTTGCCGAGCTTGGTCACGCCCACGTCCTGCGTGGTGCCGCGATTGAAGGTGCAGAACTCGCGCACCGTGTTGCGATCGCCGATCTCGAGGCGCGTCGGCTCGCCGGCATACTTCTTGTCCTGCGGCGCGGCGCCGATGGACGAGAACTGGTAGAACACGTTGTCGCGGCCGATGGTCGTGTGACCTTCGATCACGACATGCGGGCCGACCTTCGTCCCGGCGCCGATGACGACGTCGGGTCCGATGATGCTGTACGCGCCAACCTCGACGCTGGCATCGAGCTGGGCTTTGGGATCGACCTGCGCGGTCGAATGAATGGTGGTCATGAAACTTATTCCGCTGCGCCCGGCTCTGCGATCGAGCGCATGGTGCACATCAGTTCGCCTTCGACGGCCAGCTGGCCATCGACGCTGGCGCTGGCCTTGAATTTCCAGATGCCGCGCGACTGGCGCAGGATCTCGACTTGCATCTTCAGCTGGTCGCCCGGCTCGACCGGGCGCTTGAAGCGCGCGCCATCGATGCCGACGAAATAGACCACCGCATTGTCATCCGGCTTCTGGCCCATGGTCAGGAAAGCCAGCAGCGCAGCGCTCTGCGCCAGCGCCTCGATCATCAGCACACCCGGCATCACTGGCTTGTGCGGGAAGTGGCCATTGAAGAATTCTTCGTTGATGGTGACATTCTTGATCGTCGTGATCTGCTTGCCTGCTTCCCAGTCGAGCACGCGATCGACCAGCAACAGCGGATAACGGTGCGGCAGGTATTCCTTGATCTGGTTGATGTCGAGGCTTTTGGTTGTCATGGTTGCCTAATCTCTGGTGTTTGAATGCTGCTTTGAATGCTGCTTCGTGAAGATCCGCGCGAAGCTCGCGCGGTAGTGTTCGGTTCAGGTTGTCGCTCAAGACTGCTTGGTCTGCTTAGTCTGCTTAGTCTGCTTCGGCTGGTCCTGCGGCTTCAGCTGCTTCGCTTGCTTCAGCGGCTACGCTTGCATCACTCCTGCTGGCCGGCGTCCCTGGCCACCAGCGTGCGCACCAGCTTTTCGAGCTCGCGCACGCGGTCGCGCATTGCATCGAGCTGGCGCACGACAGCAGCGGTCTTTTCCCAATCCGCGTTTTTTGCCAGCGGATAGAAACCGGTGTACTGGCCCGGCTCGGAAATCGAGCGCGACACCAGACTGCCGGACGAGATGTGCACATTGTCCGCAATCGTCAGGTGGCCCAGTACCATCGCCGCGCCGCCGAAGGTGCAGTGCTTGCCGATCTTTGCGCTGCCGGCGACGCCGACGCAGCCCGCCATCGCGGTATGCGCGCCGATTACGCAGTTGTGCGCGATCTGTATCTGGTTGTCGAGCTTGACGCCATCTTCGATCACCGTGTGCTCAAGCGCGCCGCGGTCGATTGTGGTGTTGGCACCGATTTCCACATCGTCGCCGATACGCACGCCGCCGGTTTGCGGAATCTTGATCCAGCGGCCGCGCTCGTTCGCAAAGCCGAAGCCGTCGCCGCCAATCACGGCGCCCGACTGAACGATGCCACGCTGTCCGATGTGGCAATCGTCGAGGAAGCTGACATTCGGATGGAAGACGGTGTCGTTGCCGACCTGCGCATTGCGACCGATGCGGCTGCCGGCGCCGATCACGCAACGCTCGCCGACGACGGCGCCGGTCGCGATGCTGACATGCGCGCCGATATGGGCGCTGAGCGCGACTTTGGCGCCCGGCTCGATCACGGCAGTCGGATGCGCGCCCGGACGCACGGGCACGGCCTTGCGCGCCGCGAAGTACTGTGCGGCGTAGGCAAAGTAGGCGTAGGGATTATCACTGAGGATGCGCGCGCCGTCGTAGCCTTGCAGCTTTTCGTGCTCGGCCTTCGACAGGATCAGCGCGCAGGCCTGCGTGGCCGCCGCTTGCGCGCGCAGCTTCGGATTGGACAGAAAGGTGATGTCGGAAGGACCGGCAGTGTCCAGCGGTGCGATCCCGTCGACGTTGAGCGCGGGATCGCCGATCAGCTCCCCGCCCAAGCTTTCGACCAAGTCTCCCAGTCGAGTGCCCATGGCGGTGGTCCTGGCTTACTTGTTGAGTGCCTTGAGCACTTTGTCGGTGATATCGATCCGGGGGCTGAAGTAGACAGCTTCCTGGAACACGATGTCGTACTTCTCGGCCTCGGCCAGCTGCTTGATGACCTTGTTGGCCTTTTCCAGCACGATCGCCAGTTCTTCATTGCGGCGCTGGTTCAGGTCTTCGCGGAATTCGCGCTGGCGGCGCTGGAAGTCCTTGTCCATCTCGGCCAGTTCACGCTGGCGCTTGGAGCGCTCGGCATCGGACAGCACCGGGGCGTCCTTGTCCAGCTTCTCGGCAGCCGACTTCAGCCTGGCAGCCAGTTCCTGGATGTCCTTGTCGCGCTTGGAAAACTCCTGCTCCAGCTTGGCGGTCGCGGCCTTGGCTGGTGCCGCATCGCGGAAGATGCGCTCGGTGCTCACGAAACCGACTTTCAATTCCTGCGCCTGCGCAGCCAGCGAGGTACCCGCGACCAGCATCAGGGCGGCCACGATCATGCTTGTTTTTTTGAATACAGATGCCACTTGCTTCTCTCCGTGACGGAAACCTGTCAATTATGCCATTGTCAGCCAGCTATCCGTCAGAAACCGGTGCCGAGCTGGAATTGGAAACGTTGTACTCTGTCGAACGACTTTGAGTTCATCGGATAGCCGAGCGAGAGCTTGAGCGGACCGACCGGAGAAATCCAGCTGATACCGAGGCCGGTGCTGTAGCGCAAGTCGCCCAGTCTGATCGCTTCGCCATCCTGCGGGTTCCAGACCTGGCCGGCATCGACGAAGGTAAACCAGCGCAGCGACTTGTCGACCCCCGTACCCGGGAACGGCAGTTGCAATTCTGCATTCAACAGCAGGCGCGCTGCACCGCCGATCGGCAGGTTGTAGCCCGAAGTGGAGCTCACGTTACCGGTGCCGGACACGGACAGCGAGCCAGCCGTATAGCCACGCACCGAGCCGATACCGCCCGCATAGAAGTTCTTGAAGATCGGGTAAGGCGTGCTGCCGATGCCGCCGCCGTAGTTCACTTCCCCATTGACCGCCAGCGTGGCCATGTTGGTGACCGGCCAGAAATACTGGTCCTGGTAGGTGGCCTTGTAGTACGAGGCCGAGCCCGTCGGCGACACTTCGAGGTTGGCGCGACGATAGCGACCCTTGGTCGGGATCAGGGCGCTGTCTCGGTTGTCGCGCTGCCAGGCCGCAGTCAGCGGGTAGGAACGCGTCGTGACGCTGCCGACGCCATCGGTGTCGCCCGAGAAGTCCTGCACATACTTCTGGTAACGGCTCGGACTGTTGGTAAACGTATCGACGGAGGTTTCTTCGGCACCGATGCCGAGGAACACACGGTCGAATTCGGTGAACGGCACGCCGAAGTTCACGCTCGCGCCCTTGGTGACGACCTTGAAATCGACGTCGGTCAGGTAGATCGGCGGACGTGTGGTGCGGTAATAAACGTCGAAGGTGCGGCTGACACCATCATCGGTGAAATATGGGTTCGTATGCGAAATCACGATGGTGCGGTAAACGCGCGACGTGTTGACGCTGATGCCGATGTTGTTGCCTGAACCGAAGGCGTTGGCCTGATTGATCGAGCCCGTCAGGGTCAGCTTTTCACTGGACGAGAAACCGGCACCGACCATGATCGCACCGGTCGGTTTTTCGGTGACTTTCACATCGAGGTCAACCTGGTCCGGCGTGCCCGGTACTTCGACGGTATCAACCGTGGTGTCGGTGAAGAAGCCCAGGCGACCCAGACGGTCGCGCGAGAGCTTGATCTTGTCGCCGTCGTACCAGGAGCTTTCCTGCTGGCGGAATTCACGGCGGATCACTTCATCGCGGGTGCGGTCGTTGCCGCCGATGTTGATGTTGCGCACGTAGACGCGCTTGCCCGGATCCACGAAGATCGTGAAGGCGACCTGCGATTTCGCACGGTCAATCTCGGGCACCGCATTGACCGACGCAAACGCATAGCCGAACACACCCATGCGCTCGCTGATCTTGCGGGTGCTCTCGGTCATTCTTTCGCCCGAGTACGGATCGCCCGCCTTCAGGCTCACCAGATCCGTCAGTTCTTTTTCGCGGCCCAGCATCTCGCCTTCGAGCTTGATGCCGGTGACCGTGAATTTCTGGCCCTCGTTGATATTGATGGTGATGAAGATGTCTTTCTTGTCCGGCGAGATCGACACTTGCGTCGATTCGATCTGCATCTCGAGGTAGCCGCGGTTCAGGTAGAACGAGCGCAGGGTCTCGATGTCGCCCGCCAGCTTCTGCTTGGAGTACTGGTCATTCTTCGAATACCAGGTGAACCAGCCCGACGTGGTCAGCTTGATCTGGTCCAGCAGTTCATCCTGCTTGAAGGCCTTGTTGCCGACGATATTGATCTGGCGGATCTTCGCTGCGTCACCCTCGTTCACCACGAAACTGACGTTGACGCGGTTGCGTTCGATCGGCGTCACGGTAGTGGTGATCTGCACGCCATACAGGCCGCGCGACAGGTACTGGCGCTTGAGTTCCTGCTCGGCGCGGTCCACCAGCGCCTTGTCGAGGATGCGGCCTTCACCAAGGCCCAGTTCCTTCAGCGACTTGATCAGCTGCGCCTTTTCGAATTCCTTGGTGCCGGTGAAATCGACGCTGGCGATGGCAGGACGCTCTTCCAGCATCACCACCAGCACATTGCCATCGACTTCGATGCGCACATCCTTGAAGAAGCCTGTCGCATACAGCGCCTTGATCGCGGCGGCGGCTTTCTCGTCGTTGAAGGTATCGCCGACGCGCACCGGCAGGTAGCTGAACACGGTACCCGCTTCCGTGCGCTGGATGCCTTCGACGCGAATATCCTTGACGGTGAAAGGCTCGACCGCCAGTGCCTGGCTTGCCAGGGCAGAGAAAACGGCGGCGACGATGAGTTTGGGGAGGAAAGGCAGCGTTTTGCGCTCGAGGTCGGATTTCATCAAAAGGATTTTTGAGTGGTTGACGACCGGTCACGAAGACATCCGCGACATATCGGCCGGCGTGCTATCCGATCAGTCGCACAATGTCGTTGAACACCGCGACGACCATGAGCGCCATCAGCAAACCAATGCCCGCACGTTGTGCGATGGCCCCTATGCGCTCGGGAACGGGACGACCGGAAAAAAGTTCCAGCGAATAATACAACAAATGCCCCCCATCCAGAACCGGTATCGGGAGCAGGTTCATGACGCCCAGACTGATGCTGATGAAGGCCATGAAGGACAGGAAGCTGATCCAGCCCACGCGCGCCGTCTGCCCGGCGTAGTCGGCAATCGTGATCGGGCCGGTGATGTTCTTCAGCGAGGCTTCGCCGCTTATCATTTTGACTAGCATCGTGACCGTCATCGCGCTGGTATCCCAGGTCTTGTGCAGCGCGCGCGTGAAGGCTTCCCCTACCCCAGCTTCGATCACCACCATCGCCGATCGCATATCGACTTGGGCACGAATGCGGCCCACAGTCTTCTCACCGCTGCCATCACCACTGTCGACCCGCTCGGGCTGCGGCGTGACCTCGGTCGCAAAGGGCTGGCCATGTCGTATGCCATCGAGATGCAGCGTGCGGCCGGCGCTGTCACGCAAGCGCTCGATGAAGGCAATGCCATCGTCGACCGGCACGCCATCGATGGCCGTGATCAGGTCGCCCGGCTGCAGGCCGGCGGCCGCCGCAGGCCCGGCCGGCAGGATCTCGCCCAGCAAGGCCGGCGGCTTCGCGAGCTCCATGCCGAGCTTCTCGAACAGATGGTTATCCAGATCATCGGCCGGCAGCGCGTGCAGCGGCAAGCTCACTTCGGCCAGCGACTTGCCACCAGAGGCCTGCACGCGTTCGACCAGCAGGCGCGCATCACGACGATCCATCGCTCGTTGCAGCAGCGACCAGCGCATCTCGTTCCACGAACGTACCGGTTCGCCATCGACAGCGGTGACCATGTCGCCCTGTCGCAGGCCGGCCTGCGCGGCCATGCTGGCCGGCTGTACCGCAATCCGGGCCACCGGCTCCGGCATGCCATGCACAAACAGGAACGTGAAGATGACAATCGCCAGCAGGAAGTTGGCCAGTGGGCCGGCGGCGACGATGGCGATGCGCTTCCACACATTCTGCCGCGTGAATTCGCGCGCCTCGTCTTGCGGCGCGATCGGCCCGAGGTCTTCATCGCGCGCATCGAGCATCTTCACGTAACCGCCGAGCGGCACCAGAGACAGCGCCCATTCGGTCTGGTCGGCACCGAAACGGCGCGACCAGATCACGCGCCCCATGCCGACCGAAAAGCGCAGCACCTTCACGCCGCACCAGCGCGCGACCAGGTAATGACCGAGTTCGTGGAAGACGACCAGCACGCCGATCACGACCGCGAAGGCGAAGACGGTTTGTAACAGGCCCATGGGTAACTCCAGGTTCAGGCTAGGTCAGCTCAGTCGATGATTGACTTGCACAGCGATCAACTGAGGCAGCGATCAAGCGGCACAGCAATCAAACGGTGCAGCATTCAAATCATGCAGCAATCAGCGCGCGCGCGCAGTCGCGCGCGGCGCGGTCCTGCTCGAGCAGGTGCTCGAGACCGTCGGCCGGCATGGCCGGCAGGCGATCCAGCACGTGAGCAATCAATTCCGGGATTTTCCGGAATCCTATGCGGCGGTCAAGGAAGGCTTCGACCGCGATTTCGTTGGCGGCGTTCAATATTGCCGGCGCGGTACCGCCCGCCTCGAGCACGTCGAAGGCCAGCTTCAGGCACGGGAAGCGTTCGTAATCCGGCGGGCGGAATTCGAGATTGGCAATGCGACTGAAATCCAGCGGCGCGACGCCCGATTCTATGCGCTCCGGATACGCGAGCGCATGCGCGATCGGCGTGCGCATGTCGGGGTTGCCCAGCTGCGCCAGCACCGAACCGTCGGCATACGACACCATCGAATGGATCACGCTTTGCGGATGGATGACCACTTCGATCTGCGCCGACGGCGCGCCGAACAGCCAGTGCGCCTCGATCACTTCGAGGCCCTTGTTCATCATCGTCGCCGAATCGACCGAGATCTTGCGGCCCATGCTCCAGTTCGGGTGCGCAACTGCCTGCTCGGGGGTCACGTCGGCCAGGCTCGCGATATCGCGGTTCAGGAAGGGACCGCCGGAAGCAGTCAGCAGGATCTTGCGTATGCCGTGATCGGACGGCGTGCGGCGGTAATCCAGCGGCAGGCACTGGAAGATCGCATTGTGTTCGCTGTCGATCGGCAACAGCGTAGCACCGCTGTCAGCGACCGCATCCATGAAGATGCTGCCCGACATCACCAGCGCTTCCTTGTTGGCAAGCAGCACCTTCTTGCCCGCGCGGGCAGCCGCCAGTGTCGGCTGCAGGCCGGCCGCGCCAACGATGGCGGCCATCACGGTGGTGCATTCGGTCGCGCTGGCGACGGCGCACAGCGCCTGTTCGCCATGGGCCACCTCGGTGCGCACACCTTTCGCCTTCAACAAGGCTTCGAGCCGCTGCGCGGCTTCGGCCGTGCCGACGACGGCGACTTGCGGCTGGAAGCGTTCGCATTGCTGCGCGAGTTCATCGACCTTGCTGTGCGCAGTCAGCGCATGGACCCGGTAGCGATCCGGATGGCGCGCGACCACGTCCAGCGTGGACACGCCGATTGAACCCGTTGCTCCCAGTATCGTGATGGACTGCATGAATCGTGTCGTGAAGGTGTTGGACTGCGCTGCCGGTCAGGGTACCGTATGTCGTTGCTGCGCTCAGGGCAGCCGCGCGCTGATCAGCAGCACCAGCGGCATCACCGGGATCAGTGCGTCGATGCGATCGAGCACGCCGCCATGGCCGGGCAGCAGGTTACTGCTGTCCTTCATGCCGGCGCGGCGCTTCATCATCGATTCGAACAGGTCGCCGACCACGCTGGCGGCAACGATGAGCGTCATCAGCAGCAGCCACAGCGGCCAGCCGTAGCCCTGCAGCAGGCGGGCCGGGAAAGTCTCGGCCAGTTGCGGCGACAGCGCCGCTGCGCCTGCCAGCAGCCATACGGCGACCAGGCCACCGGCGACGCCTTCCCAGCTCTTGCCGGGCGAAATCGACGGCGCCAGTTTGCGGCGGCCGAAGGCGCGGCCGGCGAAATACGCACCGATGTCAGCAATCCAGACGATGGCCATCGCCGACACCAGGAAGGCGACCGAACGCTGGAACAGGCCGGCAATCGCGATGAAGCAGCCGAACAAGGCCAGCAGGTAGATGGTGGTGAATAACGAGCCGCGCGCGCCTTCGGCCGGCGGCAGGCCTACCTTCAGCGCCGGCGCAAAGCGCAGCGCCCAGACCAGCACGCACAGCAGCGACAGCGGCAGCCATTCGCCCGGCGCGCGGTCAGCCAACAGCGGTAACAGCACGGCGGCCACGACGGCGAGCGGCAGCGCCCGCTTCACGTTGAACAGCCGCAGCGCTTCCCAGACGGCGGCGCCGAAGAACACGGCCAGCGTCAGGTGGAAGGCGATCAGGGAGCCGGAACCGAGCACGGCCGCCAGCAGCGCCAGCAGCACGATTGCGGTCAGGACACGTTGTTTGAGCATCAGGAAGCTTTCCGGACTTCGACCAGCTGCGCGCTGGTGCGGCCGAAGCGGCGCTCGCGCTTCTGGAACGACGCAATCGCTTCGTCCAGCGCCGCGGCGTCGAAATCGGGCCAGTAGATATCGGTGAAGTAGAGCTCGGTATAGGCGAGCTGCCACAGCAGGAAGTTGGAGATGCGCTGTTCACCGCCGGTGCGGATGAACAGGTCGGGCTCGGGCGCATGCGCCATGCACAGGTAAGGCGTGAGGTCGGCCTCGGTGTATTCGGTAAGTTCGGGCTTGTCGGCACGCAGGCGGTTCATCGCGTGCAGCAGTTCCCAGCGGCCGCCATAGTTGGCGCAGATGGTCAGCGTCAGCGCAGTGTTGCCGGCAGTCTTGTCCTCGGCCTCGGCGATCTGCGCCTGCAGCTTCGCATCGAAACGGCTCAGGTCGCCGACCACGCGGATGCGGATGCCATTGCTGTGCATCTTGTCGACTTCGCGCTCGAGCACGGTCGAGAACAGCTTCATCAGCATCGACACTTCGTCAGCCGGCCGACGCCAGTTCTCCGAGCTGAACGCAAACAGCGTCAGGAAACGCACGCCACGCTCGGCGCAGGCTTTGACGATGCCGCGCACTGCCTCGACACCCTTCACATGGCCGGTTACGCGCGGCAGGAAACGCGACGTCGCCCAGCGGCCATTGCCGTCCATGATGATCGCCACGTGTTGCGGCACCATCGATGTCTCGGGAATCTGCTGGGTTGAACTGCTTGTTGTCATCGTCGCTGCCTGTGGCCTGGGGAGCGCGCCCCGCTCGGGCGCGCCGGTTTGCCGGAATCTGCATGACAGCTTGCGCTGCCCTGCCGTCACCGGCGGGACTTACACGGTCAGGATTTCCTTTTCCTTCTCGACCATCAGCTTGTCGATTTCGGCGACGAACTTGTCGGTCAGCTTCTGCACGTCTTCCTGTGCGCGGCGCTCGTCGTCTTCCGACACGGCCTTGTCCTTCAGCAGCTTCTTGAGGCCTTCGTTGGCATCGCGGCGGATGTTGCGCACGGCAACTTTCGCATCTTCGCCCTCGCCCTTGACCAGCTTGACCATCTCCTTGCGGCGCTCTTCGGTCAGCGGCGGGGTCGGCACGCGGATCACGTCACCCTGGGTGGCCGGGTTCAGGCCGAGGTCGGATTCGCGGATCGCCTTTTCGATCACGGCGATCATCTTCTTTTCCCAAGGCTGCACGCCGATCGTGCGCGCATCCAGCAGCGTCACGTTGGCGACCTGGGTGATCTGGGTCGGGGTGCCATAGTAGTCGACCATCACGTGGTCGAGGATGCCGGTGTGCGCGCGACCGGTACGGACTTTCGCCAGATCGGCCTTCAGGGTCTCGATCGACTTCTGCATCTTCTGTTCGGTGGTCTTCTTGACGTCAGCGATCGTCATGCTGCTCTCCTGTTTGCTGGGCCCTTGTCCGGGCCTGCTTTCTGATGTGGGTGGATTCTGTTTCGCGGTACAGTGCGCTGCTGCGCGCCTGCACCTGCGGTGTTCGCTGTGTACTGCTTACACGTGCACCAGCGTGCCTTCATCTTCGCCCATCACCACGCTCTTGAGCGCGCCTTGCTTGATGATGGAGAACACGCGGATCGGCAGCTTCTGGTCGCGGCACAGCGCAAAGGCGGTGGCATCCATTACCTGCAGGTGCTTGGCGATCGCTTCGTCGAAGCTGATCGTCGTGTAGCGGGTCGCGGACGGGTCTTTCTTCGGGTCGGCGCTGTAGATGCCATCGACCTTGGTCGCCTTCAGCACGACTTCAGCGCCGATCTCGGCGCCACGCAGCGCAGCAGCCGTGTCGGTGGTGAAGAACGGGTTGCCGGTACCGGCGGCGAAGACGACGATCTTGCCCTCTTCGAGGTATTGGAGCGCCTTCGGGCGCACATAGGGCTCGACCACCTGCTCGATGCCGATGGCCGACATCACACGCGCGGTCATGCCGGCCTGGCGCATCGCATCGGCCAGCGCCAGCGAGTTCATCACGGTGGCCAGCATGCCCATGTAATCGGCGGTGGCGCGGTCCATGCCCTGCGCGCCAGGGGCGACGCCGCGGAAGATGTTGCCGCCGCCGATGACGATCGCCAGTTCGACGCCCAGCGCCGCCACCTCGGAAACGTCAGCCACCATGCGCTCGATGGTGGCACGGTTGATGCCGTAGGGATCGTCCCCCATCAAGGCTTCGCCGGAAAGTTTCAGAAGGACGCGCTTGTAGGCGGGTGTCGGCATGTTCTCGGGGCTCCCTGATCGCGGCCGGCGCATGGCCGGCTGCGGTAATTTTGCTATGGTTCTTGATGCTGGACGGCTTCGCTATTTTAGCGGCAGCCGTCCGGTTTTACTGCCCTGCCCCGGACTTCGGCGGCATCACGCCGAGTCCGGTTGAAACGGGTCAAAAAAACGGGCCTTGCGGCCCGTTTTCAGAAGCTCATCAACCCTTCTGGGCTGCGGCGACCTGGGCCGCCACTTCTGCAGCGAAGTCGTCCTGACGCTTCTCGATGCCTTCACCGACGACGAACATCACGAAGGATTTCACCGTGGTGTTGGCCGCTTTCAGCATCTGCTCGACGGTCTGCTTGTCGTTCTTCACGAAAGTCTGGTTGAACAGCGAGACTTCCTTCAGGTACTTCTGCACCGAGCCTTCGACCATCTTGGCAGCGATATCAGCCGGCTTGCCCGACTCTTCAGCCTTCAGCTTGGCGACCGAACGCTCTTTTTCGATCAGGTCGGCCGGCACTTGCTCGGACGACAGCGCGACCGGCTTCATCGCGGCGATGTGCATCGCGACATCCTTGCCCACTTGCTCGTCGGCACCGTCATATTCGACGACCACGCCGATACGGGTGCCGTGCAGGTACGAGACCAGCTTGGCCGAAGTGTCGAAGCGCTGGAAGCGACGGATCGACATGTTCTCGCCGATCTTGCCGATCAGGGCCGAACGGATTTCGTCAACGGTCTTGCCATCCAGCGGCAGTGCCGACAGGGCAGCCACGTCAGCCGGGTTCTTGTCAGCGACCAGCTTGGCGATGTCGGACGAGAACTTCAGGAAGTCGTCGTTCTTCGACACGAAGTCGGTTTCGCAGTTGATCTCGACCAGGGCGCCCACGCCACCGGCGATGTGCGCAGCGACCACGCCTTCGGCGGTCACGCGCGATGCGGCTTTCGATGCCTTGCTGCCCAGCTTGACGCGCAGGATCTCTTCCGCGCGGGCCATGTCGCCATCGGCCTCGGTCAGTGCCTTCTTGCACTCCATCATCGGCGCGTCGGTCTTCGCGCGCAGTTCACCCACCATTGCTGCAGTAATTGCGGCCATGCTTTTCTCCTAGGCTTGTCCATCCCCTGGCCGGCAAGGCACGGGAATGGCGTATTCAAATTCACTTCTGTTTGCCGCGTCCGGCACCGCTGGGGCAGCCGGCTCGGCAGGAAACTTGGTCGAAAAAAAGGGGCGAACGGAAGGAATCCTTCCCTGGCCCCTTTTTTTCTGCTCCGACGCTTGCGCGGGAGCAGGTCGGGACGGCAGCTTACGCCTGGTCGACCTCGACGAACTCGTCCGAACCCTTGACGGCTTCGACGATCTCGGCGACCGAGTTCGCACGGCCTTCGAGGATTGCGTCAGCGACAGCACGAGCGTACAGGGTGATGGCCTTCGACGAATCGTCGTTGCCCGGGATCACGTAGGTGACGCCGTTCGGCGAGTGGTTGGTATCGACCACGCCGATGACCGGGATGCCCAGCTTGGCAGCTTCGGTGATGGCACCCTTGTGGTAGCCGACGTCGATCACGAAGATGGCGTCCGGCACGCCGTTCATGTCCTTGATGCCGCCGATGGACTTCTGCAGCTTGTCCAGTTCGCGGTTGAACATCAGGGCTTCTTTCTTCGACATCTTCTCGACCGAACCGTCAGCGATCGCAGCTTCCATGTCCTTCAGGCGCTTGATCGAGGTCTTGATGGTCTTGAAGTTGGTCAGGGTGCCGCCCAGCCAGCGCTGGTCAACGTAAGGCACGCCAGCGCGTTGCGCTTCAGCAGCCATGATGTCGCGCGCCTGGCGCTTGGTGCCGACCAGCAGGATGGTGCCGCGGTTGGCCGACAGTTGGCGGATGTACTTCATCGCCTCCTGGAACATGACCATGGTCTTTTCCAGGTTGACGATATGGATCTTGTTGCGGTGGCCGAAGATGAACGGGGCCATCTTGGGGTTCCAGAAGCGGGTCTGGTGACCGAAATGGACACCGGCTTCCAGCATTTCGCGCATAGTAACGGACATGATTTCTCCAGGGTTGGGTCTTGAACCAGGCCAGTAACCCTCCCCCATGTACAGGTCGGGCACCCTTGTCGGCGCAGGCTCGCGATTTCAAAAACGCAGGTCAGGTGACCCGCTTGCTCGTTCAACTTGCACGGCAATCAGGCGTTCGCCGGACTACCCTTGCAAGCTAACCCGCGATTCTACCCGAAAACCACAGGTTTTTACAATTCCCGTAACGATTCCGCGCCCGCCGGCCTGCAGGACTCTTGACCAAGCCTCGCCGCAGGCGCGGGCGCGGCAGGCCGCCCGCCTCTCCCGGACCTGAAAACCGGCATGAATCCAGCCCCTGAAGGGCGGCCATCAGCCCGCTGGACTATAATTTTGCCTTTACTGACCTCTGCGGCGGCCTCGTTGCCTCCGCCCTCTGCATTTTAAAATGGGCAACATCTCCATCAAGACCCCGGAAGATATTGCGGGCATGCGCGTGGCCGGCCGACTGGCCTCCGAAGTCCTCGATTACATCACCCCGTTCGTGAAGGCCGGGGTCACGACCGGCGAGCTGGACCGCCTGTGCCATGAGTACATGGTCAATGTGCAGGGCACGATCCCGGCACCGCTGAATTATTGCCCGCCCGGCTACACGCCGTATCCGAAATCGATCTGCACCTCGGTCAATGACGTGGTCTGCCACGGCATCCCGGGCGACAAGCTGCTGAAAAACGGCGACGTCGTGAACCTCGACATCACCGTCATCAAGGATGGCTACCACGGCGACACCAGCCGCATGTTCTATGTGGGCGAGCCGTCCATCCTCGCCAAGCGCCTCGGTGACATCACCTACGACTGCATGTGGCTGGGCATCTCGGTGATCAAGCCGGGCGCACACCTGGGCGACATTGGCCACATCATCCAGCAATACGCAGAAAAGGCCGGCTTCTCGGTGGTGCGCGAGTTCTGCGGCCACGGCATCGGCAAGGTCTTCCACGAAGAACCGCAAGTACTGCACTACGGCCGCCCCGGCACGCTGGACAAGCTGGAAGCGGGCATGATCTTCACCGTCGAACCGATGATCAATGCCGGCCGCCGCGAGATCCGTGAAATGGGCGACGGCTGGACCATCAAGACCCGCGACCGCAGCCTGTCCGCGCAATGGGAGCACACGGTGCTGGTCACGGAAACCGGCTTTGAGGTGCTGACCGTGTCGGCCGGCTCGCCGCCGCCGCCCGCCTTCATTCAGGAGCAGCAAGCCGGGAAACCGGCCGCCGTCGCCTGATGGCTTCGTTCGCGCTGTCGCTACGCGAGCAGCTGAAAGCTGGTCGGCAAGCAATCATCGCCGACTACGAAGCCGACCATCGTTCGGAGCGCCTGCTCAAGCGCATCTGCCAGAACACCGACCAGGCGCTGGCGCAGGCCTGGCGCGAGTTCGCGATGCCCGCCTCGGCAGCGCTGGTCGCCGTCGGCGGCTATGGCCGCGGCGAACTCTTCCCCCATTCCGACGTCGACGTGCTGATCCTGCTCAAGCAGGCGCCGGACGATGCGATGCGCGAGAAGCTCGAACAGCTGGTGCAACTGCTGTGGGACCTGGGTCTCGAGATCGGGCACAGCATACGCACCGTTGACGAGTGCCTGAGCGAATCGACGGCTGACATCACCGTGCAGACCAGCCTGCTGGAAGCGCGACTGATCACCGGCAGCAAGAAGCTGTTCAGCGAGCTGACCGAGCGCTGCGCACAAGCGATGGATGCGCGCGCCTTCTTCCAGGACAAGACGCTGGAACTGCGCCAGCGTCATGTGAAGTACGAGAACACGCCGTACAGCCTCGAGCCCAACTGCAAGGAAAGCCCGGGCGGCCTGCGCGACCTGCAGGTCATCCTGTGGGTCGCCAAGGCAGCCGGCCTCGGCAATTCGTGGAAGCAGCTGGCTGAATCGAACATGATCACGCCGACCGAGGCACGCCAGCTGGCAGCCAAGGAACGAGCGTTCAAGGACATCCGCATCCGCCTGCACCTGCACACCAGGCGCCGCGAAGACCGGCTGGTGTTCGACGTGCAGGGTGCCATCGCCGAGACCTTTGGCTTCAAGACCACCGAGGCACGGCGCGCGAGCGAAGTGCTGATGCAGCGCTACTACTGGGCAGCGAAGGCCGTCACGCAGCTCAACAGCATCCTGCTGCAGAACATCGAATCCCACCTGTTCCCGCAGGACGTCGTGCCGCGCCCGATCAACGAGCGCTTCAATGAAGTCAATGGCATGGTCGACATCGCGCATGACGATCTGTTCGAGCAGACGCCGTCGGCAATGCTGGAAGTCTTCCTGCTGCTCGAGCAGCATGGCGGCCTCAAGGGCATGACCGCGCGCACGCAGCGCGCGCTGTGGCATGCGCGCTTCGGCATCGACAGCGCCTTCCGCCGCGATCCGAAGAACCGCGCGCTGTTCCTGCAGATCCTGCAGGCGCCGAAAGGCATCACGCATGCGCTGCGCAACATGAACCAGCTGTCCATCCTCGGACGCTACCTGCCGAACTTCCGCCGCATCATCGGCCAGATGCAGCACGACCTGTTCCATGTATACACGGTCGACCAGCACATCCTGATGGTGGTGCGCAATGTACGCCGCTTTGCGATTCCCGAGCATGCGCACGAGTACCCGTTCTGCAGCCAGCTGATGGCCAACTACCCGCAGCCCTGGCTGATTTACACGGCCGCGCTGTTCCATGACATCGCCAAGGGCCGCGGCGGCGACCACTCGCAACTCGGCAAGGCCGATGCGCGCCGCTTCTGCCGTGAGCACGGGCTGAGCAAGGAAGACACCGAGCTGGTCGTGTTCCTGGTGCAGCACCATTTGCTGATGTCGACCGTCGCACAGAAACAGGACCTGTCCGATCCGGACGTGGTGCGCGCCTTCGTGAAGACAGTAAAGGATGAGCGTCACCTGACCGCGCTCTACCTGCTGACCGTGGCCGACATCCGCGGCACCAGCCCGAAGGTCTGGAATACCTGGAAAGGCAAGCTGCTCGAAGACTTGTACCGGATGAGCCTGCGCGTGCTCGGCGGCGAGACGCCGTCGGCCGACCGCGAGCTGCAGAATCGGCAGCAGGAAGCACTGGCGACCCTGCGCCTCTATGGCCTCGACAACGACGTGCATGAAGCGCTGTGGAAGAACCTCGACGTCGGCTATTTCCTGCGCCACGATGCGTCCGAGATCGCGTGGCAGACGCGCGTCCTGCATGAACACGTGGGCACGCAGCAGCCTGTCGTGCGCTGCCGGCTGGGCCCGGTGGGCGAAGGCCTGCAGGTCGTCGTCTACCTGCCGGACCGCCCTGACCTGTTCGCGCTGATCTGCAGTTATTTCGACCGCAAGAACTTCAGCATCCTCGATGCGAAGATCCAGACCACACGTAACGGCTATGCGCTGGACTCCTTCGTCGTCAGCGAGCCTACCTTCGCTGACAACTACCGCCAGCTGATCTCGCTGATCGAGCATGACCTCAGCCACTGGCTGCAAGGCGAAAGCGACGTGCCGATACCGGTCAAGCCGCGGCTGTCGCGCCTGTCGCGCGCCTTCCCGATCACGCCGACCGTGAACCTGCAGCCAGACGAGCGCGGGCAGTATCATCTGCTGTCGATCTCGGCGTCGGATCGTACCGGGCTGCTGTACTCGGTGGCCAGCGTGCTGGCACGCTACAAGGTCAACCTGCACACGGCGAAGATCACCACGCTGGGCGAGCGTGTCGAAGATGTGTTCCTGGTTGACGGCCCGGTGCTGTCGAATGCAAGAACGCAGATTGCGCTGGAGTCCGACCTGCTCGACGCCTTGCGGGTCTGAGCCGGCGGCTTTCGGGCTGTGACGGCGCTTGTTGCGCGCCGCCGCGTAGCCCGCCGTGATGCC
This sequence comes from uncultured Bifidobacterium sp., assembly GCA_964634245.1. Classification (GTDB taxonomy): domain Bacteria; phylum Pseudomonadota; class Gammaproteobacteria; order Burkholderiales; family Burkholderiaceae_D; genus Pernthalerella. The sequence goes on along the minus strand of CAZWIE010000005.1, from coordinate 198,532 downwards.
TGCATCAGCGCCCGTCCCTGATTCACACGAATACCAATAGAACTACCTGAGAACTGCCTGCCATGACCGAACCCGTACGCCTGTCCAAACGCATGTCCGAACTGGGCCTGTCGTCGCGCCGCGAAGCCGACGAATGGATCGCCAAGGGCTGGGTGCGCGTCGATGGGCAGGTAGTGTCCGAACTCGGCAGCAAGGTACTGCCGCACCAGAAGATCACCATCGACAAGAACGCGCAGGCGCAGCAGGCCAAGCGCGTGACGGTGCTGATCAACAAGCCGATGGGCTATGTCAGCGGCCAGGCCGAAGACGGCTACAAGCCGGCCTTCGTACTGGTGCAGCCCGAGAACCGCTGGGCCGAGGACGATACGCCTATCCAGTTCTCGCCCGCGCAATTGAAGAGCCTGGTACCCGCCGGACGGCTGGACATCGACTCGGTGGGCTTGCTGGTGCTGACGCAGGATGGCCGCGTCGCCAAGCAGCTGATCGGCGAAGACACCAGCATCGAGAAAGAGTATCTGGTGCGCGTGCAGTACAGCAAACCCGGCAAGCTGCCCGAGCATGAGCTGAAGCGCCTGAACCATGGCCTGACGCTGGATGGCAAGAAGCTGCTGCCCGCGAAAGTGAGCTGGCAGAACGACGACCAGCTACGCTTCATCCTGAAAGAAGGCAAGAAGCGCCAGATCCGCCGCATGTGCGAGATCGTGGGCCTGAAGGTGATTGGCCTCAAGCGGGTGCGCATCGGCCGTGTGAAGCTGGGGAATTTGCCGGTCGGGCAGTGGCGTTACCTGCGCGACGACGAATCATTCTGATCCGCAGCCAGAGCCACGGACCGGACGCCATCCCTACGGCACCAGGCTCAGGAACAGGAAGGCAGCGAAGATCACGAGGTGCACAGCGCCTTGCATCACATTGGTCCGGCCTGAACCGAGCGTGATCGCGCCGACGATGAAGGACAAGGCCAGCAGCGCGATGTCTTTCGCCTCCAGGCCCAGTTCCAGCGGCAACTTCAACGCAACCGCAGTCGCGACAACTGCCGGTATCGTCAGGCCGATACTGGCCAGCGCCGAGCCAATCGCGAGATTCATGCTGGTCTGCAGCCGGTTCGCGCGCGCAGCACGCGTGGCCGCCCAGGTCTCGGGCAACAGCACGATGAGGGCGACGATGATGCCGACCATGGTCGGCGGTGCGTGCAGGCGATCGACCATGCCTTCGATGGCGGGCGACAATAGCTTGGCCATGCCAACCACGCCGGTCAGCGAAGCGAGCAGCAGCCCGAGACTGATCCACGCGGTGCGCGTCGATGGCGGTTCCGCATGCAAGGACTCGTTGTTGGCCTCCTGCAGAGGCAGGAAATAATCGCGATGGCGTATGGTCTGGATGAACACATAGACCAGCCACAGCGCGAGCGACGACAAGGCCACGAAGACCAGCTGGCTGGTCGTGTACGAACCCTCCGACGAGCTGACGGTCAGCGTAGGCATCACCAGCACCAGTACGGACAGCGCAGCCAGCGCGGCAAAGCCTGAGCCGGTGCCTTCGATGCGAAAGCTTTGTTCACGATGGCGCAGTCCGCCGATCAGCACACACAGGCCAACGACACCATTGCAGATGATCATGACAGCCGCATAAACGGTATCGCGCGGCAATGCAGCGGCCGCCTGGCCACGGCCCATCATCAGCGACAGGATCAGCGCCACTTCAATGACGGTCACGGCCAGCGCGAGTACCAGCGTACCGAAAGGCTCGCCGATTTTGTGCGCAATGACTTCAGCGTGATGGACTGCCGCGATCACGGCGCCGAGCAAGGCCGCAGACAGCAACGCGAGTATCGGCGGTGCAGAGAAACCTGCAACGCCGATGCCCACGCCAAGCAGGCCCGCCAGCGGAAGATAGACCGGCCATCGAGGTGAGGCCGATATTGGGACTTCGCCCGGGGCGGACCTCATCCGTAGCTTTCTACCGTGTGCCGTGCGCCCGGCGGTGCACGGTCAGGCGATCGTTCAGCGCGGGTGTTGCGACGTGCGGCGCTGCCGACGGCCGCAGAATTCCGGCAGATCACAGCCGATGACAGCGGCGAGTAATACGGGCGAGTGTCGCCCATCCAGCGGCGCAGTTCGCGCAAAGGGATATCGGTCGCGTCGTGAATCTTCAGCAGGATTTCGCTGCTGATCGCGACCTTGCGATTGCGCACCTTGCTGACGACCGACGGCGACAGGCCGATCGCGGCGCCCAGTGCCGAATACGTACGCACACCCAAACGGATGCAAAGGCGCTTGAACAGCGCTTCGGGCAGGTACTGGTTTGGCTTGAGTTCGGTCCGCTTCACATTTTTCATGATGACATCCTCGTAAAAGAGAGCGACAAGGCATAACAAGCGATGCGCAAAGGATGCCAGCGGAACGATTTCCGAAAAACAAGTATTTGTCTTAGAAAATATTCTGAAAAACAGGAACAATCACTGCCCGATCCGACAATGTACAGTGTCAACAGCCGTAGCTACCTTAGCTGCCACCGTCAAACATCGACCAACACGCCATGTCCGCCAACCCAGGCTCATCCGAATACAGAAGAACCTTGATGATCATTGTCATTGTCGTGATGCTTGCCGCCCTGGGCTCGTGCGCGATCCTGGTACGCGGCCGCGATGGCCAGGCAGTGACACCCGAAGGCTTCAAGAATCTCTATGCCGTACCGGAAGACACCGGTGCACGCGTCACGGCAACCTACTTCTTCCGTCGCGCATGGGTGCAGCTGACGCGTGACCTTGCAAGCACCGACGTACCACCCGTGATTCCGTTCGACCTCGCTGCATTGCAGAAGCAAGCCTTTGCCGTGGCATGGCTGGGGCATGCTGCAATGCTGGTACGTGCGGGCGAACTGTGGATTTTGATCGACCCAGCGCTATCGAACACCGCGGGACCCGTGCAAGGTTTCGGCCCTGCTCGCCTGACACCTCTGCCGCTGTCGCTTGAACAGCTGCCGCACATCGATGTCGTGCTGATCTCCCATGACCATTACGATCATCTCGATCTGGGGACGATTCGGCATTTGGCGAAACAAGCAGGCGGCACCCCCCAATTTTTGGTCGGACGTGGTCTGGCAGAATGGTTCCGCTGGAATGCAGGATCGGAAGCGAAAGAATTCGACTGGTGGGACCGCGTGCAGGTTGGCGAGACCGTTTTCAGGTTTGTGCCAGCCCAGCACAACAGCGGCCGCATGCCCTTGCACCGGAACACCACGCTTTGGGGCGGCTGGGTCATTGGCCATGGTGGCAAGCATTTCTACTTCCCCGGCGACACGGCTTTTGTTGGCCAACTATTCGACGATATCCGACAGCGTATCGGCGCCATCGATCTGGCGGCATTGCCGATCGGGGCTTACGAACCTCGCGCGTTAATGCGCTTCGAGCACCTGAGTCCCGACGACGCCCTACGTGCGCATCAACTGCTGCGAGCAGGCCGATCGTTTGGCGTTCACTGGGGAAGCTTTCAATTAGGCGACGAGGAGCCGTTCAAGGCCGCGACAGACCTGGCCCGTGCCGTGGACGAGCATCGCGTCGATCATTTCGGATTGATGCCTGTCGGCGGATTCATGCCGATCGATGGCGGCTTGCCCGGCGCCCTGCGCCGACCGGGGGAACTGCTTCCCGTGCGTGCGCATGATCGAGAGACTGCCACGGCGCAGGCTGCAAGATAGCGAAGCCCGTCAGTCATCCAACGCCGGATCCAAGCCAGGGAACAGAATCTCCGTATAGCCGAACTGGCTGAAGTCGCGTATCCGCATCGGATACAGCACGCCGATCAGGTGGTCGCATTCGTGCTGGACCACGCGTGCATGGAAGCCTTCGGCGATGCGATCGATCTTCTGGCCGAACTGATCGACACCGCTGTAATGCAGCTGCGTATGACGCGGCACCACACCGCGCAGGCCGGGCACCGACAGGCAGCCTTCCCAGCCCTCTTCCATCGCATCCGACAGGGGCTTGAGCACCGGATTGATCAGCACCGTCTTCGGCACTGCCGGCGCATCGGGATAACGCTCGTTACGATCGAAGCCGTAGATCACCAGCTGGAGGTTGACGCCGATCTGCGGCGCAGCGAGGCCGGCACCGTTCGCCGCATGCATGGTGTCGAACATGTCGGCGATCAGTGCATGCAGCTCCGGCGTATCGAAGGCCGTCACCGGCTCGGCCTGCCGCAGCAGCCGCGGGTCGCCCATCTTCAGGATGTCACGTACGGCCATCTTCCCTGTTCCCTCAACCTCGTGTCTGATGCTGCCATACGCCCTTCGAATGGTCGGGGACGTATGGTCAATTCATCTCAACCGCGCTTGGCCAGCCAATCGGCAAACGCCGCACCGGTCTCCGCGTGCTGCAGCCCGATCTCGACCGAGGCCTGCAGGTAGCCCAGCTTGGAGCCGCAATCGAAGCGACGCCCATGGTAGCGGTAGGCCAGCACCGTCTCGTACTGCATCAGCGCCTCGATGCCGTCGGTCAGCTGAATCTCGCCACCCGCACCCTTGCCGATTTTCTCGAGGCAGGAAAAGATGCGGTTGGTCAGCACATAGCGGCCGACCACGGCCAGCGTCGAAGGCGCGACCTCGGGTGCGGGCTTCTCGACGATGCCCTTGACCTTCTCCAGCCGTTCGCCGAAAGCGTCGGTACTGACGATACCGTATTGTTTGGTGTGTTCGCGCGGCACGTCCTGCACGCCGAGGATGCTGCACTGTTCCCTTGCGAACTGTTCCGTCATTTGCTGCATCACGCCCGGGCCGCCCGGCTCGCCCTGCATGAAGTCATCGGCCAGCAACACCGCGAACGGATCATTGCCGACGATGGGACGCGCGCACAGTACCGCATGCCCCAGGCCCAGCGCTTGCGGCTGGCGGATGTACATGCAGTTGACGTTCTTCGGGATCACCTCGCGCACCATGTCGAGCAGCTTTTGCTTGTTGGCCGCTTCGAGTTCAGCCTCGAGCTCATAGGCCTTGTCGAAATGGTCTTCGATCGCGCGCTTGTTGCGGCCGGTGATGAAGATCATCTCGGTAATGCCGGCCTCGACCGCCTCTTCGACCGCATACTGGATCAGCGGCTTGTCGACGATGGGCAGCATCTCTTTCGGCTGCGCCTTGGTCGCCGGCAGGAAGCGGCTGCCCAATCCCGCGACGGGAAACACGGCCTTGGTGATCAGGGACTGGCTCATTCAGCAGACTCCAACAGTTTCTTCAATCCTTCTTCATCGAGGATGGGAATGCCCAGTTCCTCGGCCTTGGCCAGCTTGCTGCCGGCCTCTTCGCCGGCAACCACATAGCTGGTCTTCTTTGACACCGACCCGGACACCTTGCCGCCGGCCGCTTCGATCATGGCCTGCGCCTCGTCGCGTTTCAGCGTCGGCAGCGTGCCGGTCAGCACGAAAGTCTTGCCGGCCAGGTGCTGCGGACCGCGCTCGGGTTCTTGCTCGGCCCAGTGCACGCCGGCGGCGCGCAATTGCTCGATCAGTTCGCGGTTCAATGGATCGGACAGGAAAGTCAGTATCGAGTGCGCCACCACGGGGCCGATATCATCGACGGCGAGAATCTGTTCTTCGCTGGCATCGAGCAGCGCGTCGAGCTTGCCGAAATGTTTGACCAATGCCTTCGCGGTCGACTCGCCGACATGGCGGATGCCGAGTGCATAAATGAAGCGCGCCAGCGTGGTCGACTTCGATTTCTCCAGCGCATCGAGCACATTCTGCGCGGACTTGGTCGCCATCCGGTCCAGCTCGGCCAGCATCACCAGACCCAGCTTGTAAAAGTCGGCCGCCGTCGTCACCAATCCCTTGTCGACCAGTTGCTCGACCAGTTGTTCGCCGAGGCCTTCGATGTCCATCGCGCGGCGCGACACAAAATGCAACAAGCCACCTTTACGCTGCGCAGCGCACTTGATGTAACCGCCTGAGCAGCGCGCCACCGCTTCTTCTTCCGCGCGCTCAACTGCCGAGCCGCAAACCGGGCAGGCAGTCGGCATCACGAATTCGCGCGCATCGGCCGGGCGACGCTCGGGCACGTTCGCCACCACTTCGGGAATCACGTCGCCGGCGCGGCGCACAATCACGCTATCGCCGATGCGGATGTCCTTGCGGCGCACTTCATCTTCGTTGTGCAGCGTTGCATTGGTGACGGTGACGCCGCCGACCGACACCGGAGCAAGACGCGCTACCGGCGTCAGCGCGCCGGTGCGGCCGACCTGGATGTCGATGCCGAGTACGGTGGTGGTCGCCTCTTCGGCCGGGAACTTGTGCGCCAGTGCAAAGCGCGGCGCACGCGACACGAAGCCCAGCTGCTGTTGCTGATCGACGCGGTTGACCTTGTAGACCACGCCATCGATGTCATACGGCAGCTGCGCGCGCTTGATACCGATATCCGAGAAGAAAGCCAGCAAGCCGTCAGCGCCCTGCACCACCGCGCGTTCCGAGCAGACCGGGATGCCCAGCGTCTGGTACCAGTCCAGCAGCGCCGAATGCGATTCCGGGAAAGGCACGCCATCGACGCGACCAATGCCATAGGCGAAGAAGCGCAGGCTGCGCTGCGCGGTGATCTTCGAATCCAGCTGGCGCAGGCTACCGGCCGCCGCATTGCGCGGGTTGGCGAATTCCTTCTGTCCTGCGTCGCGCTGGCGCTGGTTCAGGCGCGCGAAGTCGGCCTTGAACATCAGCACCTCGCCGCGCACATCGATCAGCGCCGGCAGCTTGTCGCCGTGCAGCTTCAGCGGTATCGAACGCACGGTACGGATGTTCGCGGTCACGTCCTCGCCAGTGGTGCCGTCGCCGCGGGTCGCGGCCTGTACCAGCACCCCGTTTTCATAGCGCAGGTTGATCGCGAGGCCGTCGAACTTCAGTTCGCAGGCATAGTCGATCGGGGGCGCCCCCTCATCGCGTTCCAGTCCGTCGCGCACGCGGCGGTCGAAACCGGCGATGTCTTCCTCGGAGAAGCCATTGTTGATCGACAGCATGGGCACGTCATGCTGCACCTGGCTGAACTCGGGCAGTGGCATGCCGCCCACGCGCTGGGTCGGCGAATCCGGCGACTGCAATTCGGGATGGGCTTCTTCGAGCACTTGCAGCTCGCGGAACAGAACGTCGTATTCGGCGTCGGGAATGCTGGGATTGTCGAGCACGTAGTATGCGTGCCCGTGGCGATGCAGTTCGGCACGCAGCCAGGCGGCGCGTGCCGGCCAGTCTTTCGGGTCCGGCTCGGGTGCGGAGGCAGGCAGGGCCGCGGCGGGTGCAGCCCCTGCATCGCCGCCAAACAGCGAATGCTGCGCCATCAGGCGAACAGGCGCTGTGCCCGCACCGACCCGGCAGGAATGCCGGCCTGCGACATCTGCTGGTAGAAGTCATCGACCTGCGAGGCAATCGCAGCCAGCGCCGCATCCGACAGGTTCTGTCCTTCGTCATCGACCACCACACCCGACAGGCGGGTCGCCAGCGACTTCGCGAACGCCGACATGGCCTTGAAGGCACCAAAGGCCGGTGCCACGCGCGCGACCGGCAGCAGCAGCGTGATCAGGCGGCTGGTCTCATCGGGCTCGGCATTGGTCAGCACGGAGAACAAGATACCGCCTTCGCCGTCCGGCATCACCAGGCGGCCGTCCGGGCGCAGTTCCATGCCCTGGCGCTGCAGCGCCGGCTTGATGGTCGCGATGGCCCACGGCGCGCCGCTGGCGCGGACATTGATCGACAGCTGCGCGTCGAACTCATGCACCTGCTGGTGCAGCGCGCGCGCCTTGGCAATGGTGTCGGCCATGTCGGGCAGCTCGGGGCTGGCGCCGAGTTCGTCGGACAGCTGGTTCAGGTGGCTCGCCAGTTCGGAGAATTCCAATTCGGTCAGCGCATTGGTACGGGTCGCCAGTTGCACGCCGACTTTCAGCGCGCTGTAAATGCCGCCGACGGCCACGGCCTCCCAGTGGCCGGCCTCGTTTTCGCCGATCACGCGCACCGGCTTGTTGCCGACGATGTGCAGTGGCTGGAAGGCACTCGACACTTTTTCGCCACGCAGCGGGGTATCCAGCGCCAGCGGGATGATGCAGTCGATCGCATCATCCAGCAGCGATGGCTTGGCGTGCGCCTCGATGAAGGCCGAACGAGACGCCGGTGCCGCTGCGCTGCCATGGCCATCATGGCCTGCATGCTCGCGTTGCGTCACATGATCCTGCGAGTCGTGGCCGGCCGCCGGCTCGTCATCGCCGTGGCCGTCGGCATCGCGCTGTGCCAGTTCGTCGTGCGCATGCGCGACCACGGCATCGGGGCCCTCGAACGGCGACAGCACCGGTTCCAGGCGTTCGCCCGGGGCGCCGCCCATCAGCACGTCGTCCTGCAGCGGTGAAAATGCCTGCTCGACCGACTTCTTCGCGCGCCACTCCTGCCACTTGTTGTAAGAGATGACGCCCACCACGATCACGCCGCCTATGGCCATCAGGCTTGCCTGCAGCTCAGTCATTCCGTGCTCTTTCGATCAAAGATATTCAATAAAGAAACATTTTACGGGAAGTCGGGGGCCCAGCCCCACCCAATCATCGTCATTCCCGCAGTTGGCTGGCTCAGGCCGCAGCCAAAAATCATGCTTTACAACAAGTTCCCCGCCTCCGACCAGCGAAGTTGACGCCAATCAAGAACTCTAAAAGTTTTGTCATTACGATAACAAACACAACAAGCTCAGGGAGGACCTCCGAATGGCCAATACCTCGGAAATCAAATACAACGCGCTCGACGTACTGTCCGGACGACCCATCAGCCGCTGGCTCCGCCAGTGGTGGTACCGACGCGCCGAAGAGCACTACCTGATCTGCGCAGCCGTCGAACATTCCCGCGCCCGCGAGGCCGAGGAGAATGAGGCGTACTACCAGAAGCGCGCGGCGATGGCCCGCTCCGCAGCGCTGTGGGATTGAACCCACTGCATTTCTAACCATCCCGACTCGTCCGTGCTCGTCCGGGCATCATGACGAGCGACTCGGCAAGCGACTGGGCGAGCGACTCGGGTCCAGTCCACAAAGCACCGCCATGCTGGCGTACGGCAGGCTTCGCAGAACCAGAACGCGCCGCGCAGCAGACGCGCAGGCCGGCACTAGGCGGCCTGCTGCTCGCTGGCGAGATTGGCCGCCGACTCCATGTCCACCGCCACGATGCGGGAAACGCCCTGTTCCTGCATCGTCACGCCAATCAGCTGCTGCGCCATTTCCATCGCAATCTTGTTGTGCGAGATGAACAGGAACTGCGTGTAGGTCGACATCTTCTTGACCATGTTGCAGAAGCGTTCGGTGTTGGCATCGTCCAGCGGCGCATCGACCTCGTCCAGCAAGCAGAACGGTGCCGGGTTCAGCTGGAAGATCGAGAACACCAGCGCCGTCGCAGTCAGCGCCTTTTCGCCACCGGACAGCAGATGGATGGTCGCGTTCTTCTTGCCCGGCGGCTGTGCCATCACCTGCACGCCCGAGTCCAGAATCTCTTCGCCCGTCATCACCAGCTTCGCATTGCCGCCACCGAACAGGATGGGGAACAGCTCGCCGAAGTGATGGTTGACCTTGTCGAAGGTGCCTTGCAGCAGTTCGCGCGTTTCGATGTCGATCTTCTGGATTGCATCTTCCAGCGTCGTGATCGCTTCCATCAGGTCCGCGTTCTGCGCATCGAGGAAATTCTTGCGCTCGGACGCCTGCGCCAGTTCGTCCAGCGCGGCCAGGTTCACCGGGCCCAGTGCATTGATCTGGTTGGTCAGTCGCGTCACTTCGCCCTGCAGGTAGGACGGACGCATGTCGTCGGTCAGCTTCTCGGCCAGCGCGGCTTCGTCGGCCTGGGTATTGGCCAGCGCTTCGGCGTACTGCTCCTGGTTCAGGCGCGCGGCCTGCTCCTTGAGCTGCAGTTCAACGATGCGGTCGCGCATCGGTTGCAGGCCGCGTTCGGCCGCCAGCTTGCCTTCGTCCATGCCGCGCATGCGCTGGGTCAGCTGGTCCAGCTCGTGACGGGCATTGGCCAGCGTGACTTCCTGTTCGCTGCGGCGCTCCAGCAGTGACTGCAGGCCGGCCTGCGCCGCCTGGTCGTCCAGCTGTTCGAGCTCCAGCGTGCCCTGCTCCATGCTGGCAAACAGCTGCGCCGATTGCTCGAGCGCGGTGCTGATGCTGCGCTTCAGTTCTTCGATGCGGTTTTCGTGCGACTTCTGCGCGAATTCGGCCTGCTGCGCCGCCAGTCCCAGCTCGCGCAACTGCTCGCGCGCGGCGTTGAGCTGCTGTTCGCGCTCGAGATAGACGGTCTGGCCGTCTTCATGGCTTTCCTGCACCTGGCCCAATTCGATGTCGAGCTGTTCCAGCGCCTGCTCGGCCTCGACCATGATGGCCTGCTGCTCGGCTTCCTGTGCCGAGATCTCGGCCAGGTCGTTCTGGATCTGGGTGCTGCGCTGGCTGAAGCGTTCGACGGCCTCGGTCAGTTTCAGCAATTCGATCTGCAGGCCGTGCATGCCCTGGGTCAGCTGCGCGACTTGCTGGGTCAGCTGCTCGAGGCGCGCCGTGGCCTGCGTGAGCGCGGCGTCGGCACGCACTGAACGCTGGCGCGCTTCGTCGGCCAGCATGGACTGCGCGCGCACCTGGCGCTCGAGATTGTCGATTTCCTGCTGGCGAGCCAGCATGCCATCCTGCTCGGAATCGGACGCATAGAAGCGCACCGACAGCTTGCTGACCAGATGGCCTTCGCGCGTCACCAGCGTGGTGCCGGCTGGCAGCGTCGAACGCTGCATCAGGGCCGAAGCGGCATCGTCGGCGACATAGACGCCGTGCAGCCAGTCCTGCATCAGCGCACGCAGGCCCGGATCATTCAACTGCATCAGCGACAGCAGCGACTTGAAGCCGGCCGGTGCCGCGATGTCGGACTGCGGCGCACCGCTGGTCGAATACAGCGATAGCTTGGCCGGCGGCGCATCGTTGAAGAATGCCTTGGCCCAGTCGAGGTTGGAGACTTCCAGCGCGCCGGTGCGCTCGCGCAGCACCGATTCGAGCGCCGTCTCCCAGCCGGATTCGATGGACAGCTTTTGCCACAGGCGCGGCAGCTTGCCCAGCTCATGCTTGTCCAGCCAGGGCGCGACCTTGCCCTCGGTCTGCACGTTTTCCTGCAGCTGTTTCAGTGCGGCCAGGCGCGCTTCGAATTGCGCATGCGCAGCGGTCTCGCGGTTGACAGCTTCCTGTGCTTCGCGGCGTTCCTGCTCCAGCTTCGGCTGGTTGTCGCGGGCGGCATCGAGTTCGCCTTGTGCCTGCTCGAGCTGCATCTGCTTTTCTTCGGCCTGCACCTTCAGCTCATCGAGCTGCGAGGTATCGGGCGAGGCAAGCAGGTTCTTTTCCTGCGCGAGGCGCTCGCGACGCTGCGCAAGGTTGTTCAGGATGTTGGACGCATTGCGCTGGTGCGCGGATTCGAGCTCGATGCGCTGCTGTACCTGCATGATCTTCGAGCGCGACTCGGTGCTGGCCAGCTGGGCCGCGCGCCAGGCTTCTTCCAGCGCCGGCATCTCGTCCTGCTTGTTCTGCACCGCCTGCTGGGACTCGGCCACGCGCATCGCGAATTCTTCGAGCCCCACTTCGGCATCCGCCAGCTCATCCTGGAATTGCGTGCTCTGGCGCTGCCACTGGTCGCGCTGCGCAGTCAGCGAGTTCAGCTGGCTCTGCAAGCGGGTCCGCGATTCGATCACGAACTTGATCTGCGCTTCGAGGCTGCCGATCTCGGCATTGGTCTGGTACAGCGCGCCCTGCGCCTGGTGCATGCGGTCGCCGGCGGCATAGTGCGCCTGGCGCATGTGCTCGAGCTCGGTCTCGATGTGGCGCAGCTTCGCGGTCTGCTCTTCGAGGTCGGTCTGCGCCTTGTCGATGTCGCGCATGAACTTTTCCTGCTCGGCCTTGGCCTCGTTCTTGCGCAGCAGCCACAGCAGCTTCTGCTTTTCTTCCTGATCCGCCTGCAGCGTGTGGTACTTCGTGGCGACCTCGGCCTGCTTCTCCAGCTTTTCGAGGTTGGCGTTCAGTTCGCGCAGAATGTCTTCGACGCGCTGCAGGTTTTCACGGGTGTCGTGCAGGCGGTTCTCTGTCTCGCGGCGACGTTCCTTGTATTTGGACACGCCGGCAGCTTCCTCGAGGAAGATGCGCAGCTCTTCGGGGCGCGCCTCAATGATGCGCGAGATCATGCCCTGGCCAATGATGGCGTACGCGCGCGGCCCGAGGCCGGTACCGAGGAAAATGTCCTGCACGTCGCGGCGACGCACCGCCTGGTTGTTGATGTAATAGGTCGAGGTGCCGTCCCGGGTCAGCGTGCGCTTGACCGAGATTTCGGCATAGGTGCTCCACTGGCCGGCGGCCTTGCCTGCCGAGTTATCGAACAGCAGCTCAACCGAGGCGCGGCCGGCGGGTTTGCGGTTCGACGAGCCATTGAAGATCACGTCCTGCATGGATTCGCCACGCAGTTCGGATGCCTTGGATTCACCGAGCACCCAACGCACCGCATCGATGATGTTGGACTTGCCGCAGCCATTGGGGCCGACCACGCCGACCAATTGGCCGGGCACCTGGAAGTTGGTCGGATCGACGAAGGACTTGAAGCCCGAGAGTTTGATGGAGGTTAACCGCACGTCTTTTCCAGCATGAAAAAAGAGAAACCGGGAAAATTTGCACGCAGCTGCTGTGTTGCGCTTTAGGGCGCTGCGTGGCTTTCCCGGCGGGTCAGAAGAATCGCGCAATCATAACATCCGGCTGCATGCCAACCCTACTCCAGCGAGGGGGATGCGTTCGTACAGGAAAGCTGCAGGCAGGCACTGCGCGGCGAGCGCGCCCCGCAGGTATAATCGCGGCCGCTGCAATCGCTTGAATTTCCAGAACAAATCCGGCCACTGGCCGAACTTTCGCCGACTCTTTTTCGAAGCGCCCCGTTCCCGTGAATCCGCTGCTCGCCCGCCTCCAGCCTTATCCTTTTGAAAAACTCCGGCAGCTGTTTGCCGATGTGAAACCGAATCCGGCCTATCCGGCCATCAGCCTCGGCATCGGCGAGCCCAAGCATCCGACGCCGGCTTTCATCCAGCAGGCGCTGGCGGACAACCTCGCCGGGCTGGCGAATTACCCGACCACTGCCGGCAGCGATGCGCTGCGCGCCGCGATCTGCGGCTGGCTTGAGCGCCGTTACAACTTGCCCAAGCTCGATCCGGCGACTGAAGTTTTGCCGGTGAACGGTTCGCGCGAAGCGCTGTTCGCCCTCGCGCAAGCCGTGATCGACCCGGCAGCGAAAGCCGTCGTGGTCTGCCCGAACCCGTTCTATCAGATCTACGAAGGCGCAGCCTTCCTGGCCGGCGCCGAGCCCTTCTTCGCGAACTCGGACCCGGCGCGCAATTTCGCGCCCGACTTCTCCAGCGTGCCGGCCGACGTCTGGCCGCGCGTACAGCTGCTCTTCATCTGCACCCCGGGCAACCCGACCGGCGCGGTGCTGACACTGGAAGACTGGAAGGAGTTGTTCGCGCTGTCGGACAAGCACGGCTTCGTGATCGCGTCCGACGAGTGCTATTCCGAGATCTGGTTCGGCGACCAGAAGCCGCTGGGCGCGATGGAAGCCGCGCACAAGCTGGGCCGCGGCTACGAGCGCCTGATTGCCTTCTCCAGCCTGTCCAAGCGCTCCAATGTGCCGGGCATGCGCTCGGGCTTCGTGGCCGGCGACAAGGCGATCATGAAGCAGTTCCTGCTGTACCGTACCTACCATGGCAGCGCGATGAGCCCGTCGGTGCAGTCGGCATCAATCATCGCGTGGAACGACGAGAAGCACGTCGAAGAGAACCGTGACAAGTACATCCGCAAATTCAACCAGGTGACGCCGATGCTGGCCGAGGTGCTGGACGTGGCCCTGCCCGATGCCGGCTTCTACCTGTGGGCCAAGGTCGACAAGCTGGCAAAAATCACCGATACCGAATTCGCGAAGCGCCTGTACGCCGAATATAATGTGACGGTGCTGCCGGGCAGCTATGTCGCGCGCGACGCGCATGGCATCAATCCGGGCGCAAACCGCATTCGCATGGCGCTGGTCGCCGAAGTGGATGAGTGCCTGGAAGCGGCGCAGCGCATCGTCGAATTCACGCGCAAGCTGGCGGCCTGAGCCACGGGTCGCGCAAGGGATCCGATCGGTGCCGGTCGGATCGCCCCGCGCGCACCGACGCCGGCCGGGACGCGAGCGACGCAACACGATTCTAAGCAGAACACGAACAACCCTCTTACCTTTTTGACCCTCAGAGACAACATGAGCCAACAACTGCAATCCTTCATCGACAGCGCCTGGGAAGAGCGCGCCAATTTCTCGCCGAAGTCGGCGCCGGCCGACGTCCGCAATGCGGTCGCCGACGTGCTCGAACAGCTGAACGCCGGCACCCTGCGCGTGGCGCAGAAGGACAGCGGCAGCTGGGTCGTCAACCAGTGGGTGAAGAAGGCCGTACTGCTGTCGTTCCGCCTCGAAGACAACGTTGCCATCCCGGGCGGCGGCGGCATGCAGTTCTACGACAAGGTCCCGACCAAGTTCGCCAACTACACGGCCGACGATTTCGCCAAGGGCGGCTTCCGCGTGGTGCCGCCGGCGGTTGCCCGCCGCGGCTCCTTCATCGGCAAGAACGTGGTGCTGATGCCGTCGTACGTGAACATCGGCGCCTACGTCGATGAAGGCACCATGGTCGACACCTGGGCCACCGTCGGCTCCTGCGCCCAGATCGGCAAGAACGTCCACCTGTCCGGTGGCGTCGGCATCGGCGGCGTGCTCGAACCCATGCAAGCCAACCCGACCATCATCGAAGACAACTGCTTTATCGGCGCGCGCTCGGAAGTCGTCGAAGGCGTGATCGTCGAAGCCAACTCGGTGATCTCGATGGGCGTCTACATCGGCCAGTCGACCAAGATCTATGACCGCGCCACCGGCGAAGTCACCTACGGCCGCATCCCGGAAGGCTCGGTCGTCGTGTCCGGCAACCTGCCGTCGGCCGATGGCAAGTACAGCCTGTACTGCGCCGTCATCGTCAAGCGCGTCGATGAAAAGACCCGCGCCAAGACCAGCATCAACGAACTGCTGCGCGGCGACTGATGGCCAAGCTCGTCGTCTACGGCATCCCCAACTGCGGCAGCGTGAAGAACGCCCGCAGCTGGCTGGAAGCCCGCGACCTCGCGTACGAGTTCCACGACTTCAAGAAAGCCGGGCTGGATGCCGCAACCGTATCCGCCTGGCTGAAGCAGCAGCCGTGGGACAAGCTGGTCAACCGCAAGGGCCTGACCTGGCGAGGCCTGACGGATGCGCAGAAAGCCGCCGTGGTCGATGCCGACAGCGCGACGGCGCTGATGCTGGCTAACCCCAGCGTCATCAAGCGCCCCGTGATCGTCACGGGAGCGACCGTTATCGTCGGCTATGACGCCGACCAGTACGAAGCGACGCTGGCCTGACACGGCCGCGACAGTAACGGCGATAACACCAGCATTAACAACACCAAGCTAACCGCCCGTAATCCAACGCCGGCTGAACTGCATACCCACTGCAAACAGCCAGCCCCACCACCTGGCCCACCATGAGCAAGACCCTCGCGCTGACCGAAGAACTGATCTCGCTGCACTCCGTCACCCCGGCCGATGGCGGCTGCCAGCTGAAGATGGCCGAGCGACTGACCCCGTTGGGCTTTACTTGTGAGACGATTGCCTCGGGCGATGTGACCAACCTGTGGGCTCGCAAGGGCAGCGCGCAACCGCTGCTGGTCTTTGCCGGCCATACCGACGTGGTGCCGACCGGTCCGCTGGCGCAGTGGACCTCGGATCCGTTCACGCCCACGCACCGCGACGGCAAGCTGTACGGCCGCGGCGCGGCCGACATGAAAACCTCGCTGGCCGCCATGGTCGTCGCCTGCGAAGAGTTCATTGCCGCGCACCCGGACCACAAGGGCTCGATCGGCTTCCTCGTCACCAGCGATGAAGAAGGCCCGGCGATTGACGGCACCGTGATCGTCTGCGACCAGTTGAAGGCGCGTGGCGAGCAGCTCGATTACTGCATCGTCGGCGAACCGACGTCGGTGAAGCAGATCGGCGACATGATCAAGAACGGCCGCCGCGGCACGATGTCGGGCAAGCTGGTGGTCAAGGGCATTCAGGGCCATATCGCGTATCCGCACATGGCGAAGAACCCCATTCATCTCGCAGCGCCCGCGCTGGCCGAGCTGGTGACGATTGAATGGGACAAGGGCAACGAGTACTACGCGCCGACCTCGTGGCAAGTGTCGAACATCCATGCCGGCACCGGCGCATCGAACGTGATTCCGGGCGAGTGCGTGGTCGATTTCAATTTCCGCTTCTCCACCGCCAGCACAGTCGAAGGCCTGCAGCAGCGCGTGCATGCGGTGCTGGACAAACATGGCCTCGACTATGACCTGAAGTGGACGGTCGGCGGCCTGCCCTTCCTGACACCCAAGGGCGAACTCAGTAATGCGATGACTTCGGCCATCAAGGCCGAAACTGGCGTCGATACCGAACTGTCGACCTCGGGCGGCACCTCGGATGGCCGCTTCATTGCGCAGATCTGCCCGCAAGTGGTCGAATTCGGCCCGACCAATGCCACGATCCACAAGATTGATGAACACATCGGTGTGTCTGAGATCGAACCTCTGAAGAACATCTACCGCCGCACGCTGGAAAACCTGCTGCTCTGATGCAGGTATACGGTTCGCCGGGTACACCGTCAGCTCGGTGACACGGCACGAACCAAGTTGGCGACGCAGGCACGAAGCGTCCTTTCAATGATTGTTGAGGGGACCATCGATGAGCGTCAGTCAGATTGCCGAAGGCATTAAGCGGCCAGCCATCACCACAAGCGCCCAGCCTGACCCGTTGCTCACCACCACGGCCAGTGCTGACTCAGGCGACACCCGAGCGGCTTCGATGCCGACCCTGCAGAGCCGTACCACCGGCTGGCATGCACGCACCTTCGACTTCGACTGGAGCAAGCCCGGCGAC
Source organism: uncultured Bifidobacterium sp. (assembly GCA_964634245.1). Lineage (GTDB taxonomy): Bacteria > Pseudomonadota > Gammaproteobacteria > Burkholderiales > Burkholderiaceae_D > Pernthalerella. The sequence goes on along the minus strand of CAZWIE010000005.1, from coordinate 181,524 downwards.
CGTCACCGCTACCAGCTGAAGACCGGGCTGCCACTATTGCATGCAACGATCTTGAACGGCGACTGGGAGCAGGCGATTGAGCTGCTGTCGCCGGAAGATCTTGGCCTGACATGGCTGGCGCCCGCATCGCAACGCACGCCAACCGGACCGCAGAAGACGCCGCATGTTTCGCGCTGGGCCAGCCAGCTGCCCAGCACGAACGAAGCAAGTCGTCGTCGCGCCATCATAGAAATGGCCATCGATGTGACCGGACTGACCACCATCGACCATTGCAGCCTGCATGGCGCCAACCTGCTGACCCTGTGCCTGCTGCTCCACGTGCCGTCCCCAGTGCTGGACGCGGTATTGTCGATGGCTTGCCGCCATGCGCCGCAATACATTCACCTGCCCGATGCGAACGGACGCACGCCGCTCGGCGTGGCCGCATCCTCCGGGCTATCGGAACCAGTCGAGAAACTGCTGGCGGCCGGTGCGCATCCGCTGGCTGCCTGCACGGGTGGGCAGTCCGGGCGTCGTACCACGCCGATCGGCATCGCAGCCACTGAGGCGAGCACCCGGATCTTCAGGCTGATGCTCGGTCGCTTGCCTGCCATGTCGACCCCGGACACCGCCTATCCGTATACCGAAGACCCGGCCTGCCTGAAGGCCTGGCTCGCACGGCACAGTGCCGACGACGCGAACAGCCTCGGCAAGCGCTTCCCTGCGCTGGAGGGTGCGCTGCTGTGCTTCAAGGACAAGTCGGGCCTGAGCCGCCTGTGCCGGATGATCATCGAGGGCACGCTCATCCATCAGCTGCCGCCGGGGCTGCATGAGCAGGTGAACTGGTACCGCAAGCACAAGGTGTCGCTGCTGTCACTGCAAGGCGAGAACAGCTCGCCCCTGCTGGTGGCCGCCGAGCATTCACCCGTCAGCGTGTTTATTTCGCTGCTGGCTTATGGGATGCAGGCGGTCACGCCACAAAGCAAACATGAACGGCCCGGCTGGAAGGCGAAGCAAGCTGCAGGGCTGCGGCCCACCTTGTCCGACTCGGAGTCCGGGTCGGATTCCGATGTCGAGATCAGCGTCGAATCCTGCTCCGACTCCGATCAGGATGCAGTAGCGGAAGTTCAGGGACTACCCGGCATTCAACACCCCGAACCGGCCCTGTACATCCAGGCCCTGCAGCGCTTCATCGAGTGCCGTTCAGCCGGCGCGATCGAAAAATTGCAGGAAACCTTGCCGGCCATCCGCCCCCTGCTGGCTGACGCAGCCAGCAAGCTTGCCTTGGCTGCGACGGAATCCGCGATCGCCGTGCAGCGGGTCCCGGACAATTACCGAGCCTCGATGACACGGATCTGCCGCCTGCTCCCCAGAACACAACAAATGGCATTGATCAGGTTGGCGGCGACGGGCTCTCCCGACTACTTGGTCTTCCTGCTGACGGTGCCGAACTTTCCGCACGGGCAGGATGCCCTGCTTGATGTACTTCGATTCGCCAGCTACCACCACAACCGGGAGGCCTTCGATATCGCCGCTGAGCGCTCGGCGATCTACCGCCGGAAGCCCCGGCACCTCGACAGCTCGCTCACCGTGTCCAAGTCCGCCTTCGATCATGAATTCCTAGCCCTGCAAGCCGGCAGTGCGCTGTGGTTCGATCGTTTTATCGCGGCGGGCCTCAACCTGACCGCGATGCTGAACACCTACGGACCGGGCCTGGTGCCGATGCTGGCCGACATGGATCCCGAGGGCCTTCCCTCCCGGCTGAAGGGCTACGGCGTGAAGATTGATGAGGAAATGATAGCGGCAGCGCGCACCGACGAGGGACGGGAGGCATTGCTGTCATTGCGCAAAGCAGACGGCAGCAAACCCGCAAAAGCCTGACGCTGCCAATCGACAAGCGCGATCCCTTCGTCGATGCACGCCTGCTGCCCGTGGACATGGCGGCGCTGCTGTCATTTCTTCGCAGGGCGTTTTTTCGCGTGGCCAGCTTGCTGCGCGAGGAACCTGCCCGAACAACGGTCGCACGAAGCTCGCTTTCAATCCTCTGGAAAGGGACTATCGTGGCCATCCGAGAACCGAACGTCATTCCGAACATCGCACCTCCACTCAGCACCGACAGCACCACGCCCGACCTGCCGACGACCACGTCAACGGCCCCCGACGTCACCACTTCCGCGCCTGTCATGCAGTCGCGTCCTGCAGGCTGGCATGCTGCAAGTCTCGGACTCGACTGGAACAAGCGCGGTGCGCAATACGAGTACCTGCTGAAGACCGGCCTGCCTTTGCTGCATGCAGCGATCATCAACGAAGACTGGTCATGTGCGACCGAGTTGCTGCGTCCGGAAGCGCTCAGCCTGTGCTGGCAGCCGCCAGCCACGCAGAGGCCGCCCGAAATCAAGACCACGGTGCCGCACGCGTCGCGCTGGGCGGCTGCGCTGCCCAGCACCCAACCGGATACGCAAAACAAAGCCATCCTCGACATGGCCATCGACCGGGTGGGCAGCACCAGCGTTGGCGACAGCGACTGCCTGCTCGGCACCAACCTGCTGACCCTGTGCCTGCTGAAGCCGGCGCCGGTCGAGTTCCTCGTGAAGGTCATCAAACTGGCTGAACAACACGCGCCGCAGGTGCTCGACAACCCGGATGCCAATGGTCGAACGCCGCTGTATATCGCCGTGGAGCGCGGCGATCTGGTTCAGATCAGCCTGCTGCAGGCAGCCGGTGCGGATCCTGACGTGCCCTGCCACTTCCCGCATGCAGACGGCTCACCAGCGCCTTCCGCCTACCGGCTGGCGCTGTCCAAGGGAACGACCGAAGTGTTCAGCCTGATGCTGGCGCAGGCCAGTGCGACATGGACGGAAAGCTTCAAGTATCCGATCGCAAACGACCCGCTGGGCCTGGCTTACTGGGTGATGCGGCAGGATGAAGCCGAGGTGCTGGCGCTGGCAGGTAAATTCCCGAAACTGCGCCTTGCCCTGTCCAGTTACGAGGACAAAACGAAGTCGAGCCAGCTGTGCCGCGCCATACGAAGCGGTAATGACGCGGGCAACGGCGAGAGCAAGGTCGAGTGCAACGCGTTCGACCCCGAACTCCACCCTTTCGTCGCGACGCCATCGCAGAAGAGTCCGCTGGAAGTCGCAGCGAAACATGGAACGGTCGCCATTTTCGTCAGCATTGTCCAGACCATACGGGAACGATGGGTCGGTGAGGACGTCAAGTCCGCGCTGCAGCGCGCGCTGCGAACCTTCCTGCTTTCTCGCAGCGAGGCAGACATTTCCCTGCTAGCGCGCGCGTGCCCCGATATCGGCGATAGCCTGCGCGAGGTCGCCTACGAGCAGCTCATCCTGAGGAGGAAGGACATGAGCGCCGACAACTTCATGGCACTGGTGCGCCTGATCTGGCCAAAGCTGAACGACACAGAAAAATCCCGGGTTCTTGCCAGTACGGCGGGATACACCGACCAGCGCATGGACGCCGTCATGGGGATGCTGGATTGTTCGCTGGAAGATTTCCGGCTGCAGGAGATGATGGGGATCGCGGGGGAAAGTGGCAACACGGCCGCGTGGGAGTTTGCCGCAGACCGCAGCCTGGACTTCAATGGCAAACTGCGCCGGCTTGCCGAAGGCGATCAGTCCGCCATCCTCACCGGTATGGTCGTAGTGGTCCTGAATGCCGGCAGCCTGCGCGGGTTTGACCGGATGATGCAAGCGGGCCTCGATTTGCAGCCACACATCGACTACAGGGGCGAGCTGATCCTGCCCCGGCTGGCCGACCTCGACCCGGCAGGTCTGGCGGCCCGGCTGCAAGGCTTGCGCCTCCAGATCGACGACAACCTGGCCAGCACGGCAACCACCGACGCCGGCCAGCGGGCGTTGCGCGAACTGATCCCGGCCAACACCACTGCCACCGCTTCGGACGACTGATCCCGCAGACGACGCGTGAACCGGTTCATGCGGACCGGTTCACGCGGACCGGTCCGCCGCAAGAATTGCGGCTTCGCGCTGGCAATTCCGGTATCCTTGCGACTTTGAACCACCCCTGCCCCGCTATCTGCCGGGGCTGCCGCAATGTCAGTTCCCTTCCAGACCCTGCGCGACCTGCTGCGCCACGCCGTTACCCGTTTCAATACCGAAGGCCTGTTCTTCGGCCATGGCAGCAGCAATGCGTATGACGAAGCCGCCTACCTGCTGCTGCACACGCTGAAGCTGCCGATCGACAAGCTCGATCCCTTCCTCGACGCGCGCCTGCTGCCCGAAGAGATATCAGCACTGCTGAAAGTCATCGAGCGCCGCGCCGTGGACCGCGTGCCGGCGGCCTACATCACGAACGAAGCCTGGCTGGGCGATTTCAATTTCTATGTCGACGAGCGCGTGATCGTGCCGCGCTCCTTCATCGCCGAACTGATTCCCGAACAATTCCAGCCCTGGGTGCAAGATCCTTGGGCGGTATCCGATGTGCTGGAACTGTGCACCGGCTCCGGTTGCCTTGCGATCCTGCTGGCCGATGCCTTCCCGAATGCGCAAGTCGATGCAGTCGACCTATCGAAGGATGCCCTCGACGTCGCGCAGCGCAATGTGGATGACTACCAGCTGCAGGACCGCATCACGCTGGTCGAATCCGACCTGTATGCGAAACTCCCGAAGGGCAAGAAGTACGACCTGATCGTCACCAACCCGCCGTATGTCAACAGCGAATCCATGCGTCAGCTGCCGGCCGAGTACCGCGCCGAGCCGCAGATGGCGCTGGCCGGCGGCGACGATGGCATGGACCTGGTGCGCACCATCGTGACCGGCGCCAAGGCCCGACTGAACCCGGGCGGCATTCTCGTGGTCGAGATCGGCAATGAATTCGCGTATGCGGAAGCCGCGTTTGCAGACTACGAACTGACCTGGCTGTCGACCAGCGCCGGCGATGAACAAGTCTTCCTGCTGACCGCAGACCAGCTCTGATTTTTTAAGTCGTTCCCATGATCCGTCTGCAATCGCTGTCGCTGATGCGCGGCACGAAGGTGCTGTTCGATTCGGCTGACCTGACCATCAACCCCGGCGAGAAAGTCGGCCTGATCGGCGCCAATGGCAGCGGCAAGTCCACGCTGTTCGGGATGCTGCGCGATGAGCTGCATCCGGATGGCGGCGTCATCGATTTCCCCAAAGCCTGGCGCGTCGCGCATGTCGCGCAAGAGACGCCGGCGCTCGAGCGTTCGGCCGTCGATTACGCGATCGATGGCGATGCGCACCTGCGCCAGCTGGAAAACGAGCTGGCCGCGCTGGAAGCGCAAGGCAGCGCCGCCGACGGCCATCGCATCGCCGAACTGCATGCCTTGCTGGCCGATGCCGATGCCTACACCGTGCGCTCGCGCGCCGAGCAACTGCTGACCGGCCTCGGCTTCACGGTCGCGCAAATGACCCACTCGGTCGCCAGCTTCTCCGGCGGCTGGCGCATGCGACTCAACCTTGCCCAGGCGCTGATGTGCCCGTCCGATCTGTTGCTGCTCGATGAACCGACCAACCACCTCGACCTCGACGCCATCCTGTGGCTGGAAGACTGGCTGAAGCGCTACCCGGGTACGCTGCTGGTGATCTCGCACGACCGCGACTTCCTCGACGGGCTGACCAACGTCATCGTCCATATCGACGAGCGCAAGCTCAAGCGCTATTCAGGCAACTATAGCGCCTTCGAAAAGCAGCGCGCCGCCCAGCTCGAACTGGCGCAGGCCATGCTCGACAAGCAGCAGCGCAAGCGCGCGCACTTGCAATCCTTCATCGACCGCTTCAAGGCCAAGGCCACCAAGGCCAAGCAGGCGCAGAGCCGCATCAAGGCACTGGCCAGGATGGAAGAGCTGGCCCCGTTGCGCGCGGCAGCCGAGTTCTCCTTCGAATTCCGCGAGCCCGAGCGCGCACCGAACCCGCTGCTGGTGCTGGACAAGGTCGATGCCGGCTACCGCATCGACGATGGCAGCGCACATGGCGCGTCCAAGGTGATCGTCAGCGGCATCGACTTCTCATTGCAGGCAGGCCAGCGCATCGGCCTGCTGGGCGTCAACGGCGCCGGCAAATCGACGCTGATCAAGACCATCGCCGGCGACATCGATCCGGTGACAGGCACCGCTCGCCTCGGCAAAGGCCTCGTGATCGGCTACTTCGCGCAGCACCAGCTGGAGATGCTGCGCCCTGACGACACGCCGCTGATGGCGCTGACCCGCATCGCCCCCGACGTGCGCGAGCAGGAATTGCGCGACTTCCTCGGCAGCTTCAACTTCCCCGGCGAGATGGTGAAGAGCCCGATCGCGCCCTTCTCCGGCGGCGAAAAGGCGCGACTGGCGCTGTCGCTGATCGTCTGGCAAAAGCCCAACCTGCTGCTGCTCGATGAACCGACCAACCACCTCGACCTCGAGACCCGCGAAGCGCTGACCGAAGCACTGGCGCAATTCGATGGCACGCTGCTGCTGGTATCGCACGACCGCCACCTGCTGCGCGCAACGACCGATGAATTCATCATCGTCGCCGACGGCAAATTGCAGCCCTTCGACGGCGACCTCGACGACTACCGCGACTGGCTGTTCAAATCGCGCTCGGCGGCGGTGGCCACAGCCTCAAGTGGCACGATCGGTGTCGACGGCCGCGCCAGCGCAAGCAACCCTTCCACGTCCGATGCCTCGCTCACCGCGAACAGCACCGATGCACAATGGGCGGGCATCGACCGCAAGGAACAGCGCAGGCTGGAAGCCGAACAGCGGCAGCGACTGTCTGCGCAGCGCAAGCCACTGCAGAAGCGACTGACGAGCGTGGAAGCCGACATGGCGCGCATAGGACAGCAACTCGAGGCTGATGAGCAGGCGCTGGCCAGTGAAGACATCTACGACCCGGCACGCAAGGACGAGTTGCGCGAGACGCTGGAACGCCAGACGCGGGGACGCAAGCAACTCGATGAACTCGAAGCCGAATGGCTGCAACTGCAGGAAGACATCGACGCGCTTGAGCGTGCGACTAACGCAACCAACGCCGCCAGCGCGGGCTGATTCACTTGCACAAGCGCCGCCCGACGGGCATTGAGCGCACATTAATTCGCTGATCGCAGCATCAATCGCTATCTTCGCGAAGAAGCCCGCAGCCACGGAACTCGTCGCCGTCAGTCCCGACCCATGGGACCTGCCACTTCCTTGCGAGCGCCGATCATGCGTCCCCATGCCAACGCCCTTCCCCCTGCGCTTCCGGCAGGCTTGCCACCACAGGCATTGCCCCAGGCTGCCGCGCAAAATGCGCTTTTTTCCGCGGTCACTTTCGCGCATGCCGGCGACTTGCTGCCACTCCTGAAAAGCGCGCTGGCCGCAGGCGCATCATTCGATGTGCGCGACGTGAACAACAACGATGTCTTCGCATTGGCAGTCATCCATGACCGGCCGCACGCCATCGGCACCCTGCTGGCACTCGGTGCCCCACTACCCTTCGTGCAGGAAGACGGGATAGACCTGCTGATGCGCGCTGCGATGCTTGATCATTCCGAGTGCTGCGATGAACTAATCAAGCTCGCCAACTTTGATTTTCAGCAAACCGATCGCGAGGGTCGAACCGCACTATTCATCGCCGCGCACCACGGATCGGCGCAATCGGCGCGCATCCTGCTGAATGCCGGTGCCGAGGCTAGCGAGCCTTCCTACAACCTTGATCCCGCAACCTTGCAGGGCATCTTCGGCGTCAACCACCATCTCGATGGCAAGGAGGTCACCCCGCTGATGGTAGCGACCGCACGCGGCGACGGCGTGATGGTTGATTTGCTGATGGAAGAAGGTGCGCAAGCTAACGCCGGTGACTTTCCGCCGCTGCACCTTGCCGCTGACGCGCACGATCCGGACATGATCCAGCGCCTGATCGACGGCGGCGCCGAAGTCGCCTCCAGCCTCGACTGGCACGCCGATACGCCGCTCGAGACGGCCATCCGATCGGATGCGCCGATCAACTGCCTGCGCGTGCTGGCCGAACACTTCTCCTTCCTCGAAGCCGATGCGATAGATCAGAAAGAGCTGCTATCGACCGCCATCGAGTTTGCACGCTCCAACGTGCTGGCACTGTTCCTTGCCCACGGCGCCGAGCCCGACGAACCTGTCGCCGGCATTGTCTCTGTCTGGGAAACCGCCGCCACGACGCCGAACGCCGCCGATGTCGGCGCGCAGCGCAGGCTGCACCTGCTCACGACGTGCCGTGCCAACCGCTGGACCAGGGTCGAGCCGAATGCCGACAACGCCGTCCTCGCCTTTCATGTCATTGCCACCGCCAACAACGATGCAGCGACGATCGCCAGCCACGGCCTCTACCCCTCGCTCGCACAAGGCTTGCAGGCCGACTTGTTGGCCAAACCGCCGGGTGCAGACTGGCAGAGCACACGGCAGTCGGCTCTGTACGCCGCTGCCCTTTACCTCGCGCAGGGCGAACCCGCCGCGGTGGCCGCCAATGCCAACCCGCCAATCGGCCAGCGCCCGGCTGAGCTCCCGCCTGACCTCGAATGGCAATACCGCACCGACGATGGCATCGAAACACAGCGCACCTGGCTACAGGCGGCCGCATCGGCACTGGTGCAACAGAATGCGGCTATCCTCAGGCAAGCATTGACTCTGGATTTCTACCGGCAGATGGGAGCCAGCTGCCCCGGAAACACCCGACTGGACAAATACATCAACGACCAGCTCAAGGCGACCTGCGGGCTACCTGACTCCATCATCCATCTGATTGCGCGCTTGTGGAACACCTCGACCTCGAATGCGCAGCAATGGACCGATGCATTGAATGCCGACCAAAGAGACCACTTTATTGCGCATCAGATGCTGGCGCTGGTGGTGCACGGCATCGAGACGCTGGCACCACCACCGAACGCACTCTCGGCCCGCTGGATGACCGACCTGCAGCAAATCGCGGAAGAGCGCATGCCCTTGCGAACCTTCGCCAGCAATCCCGTGGCCTGGCTGATGCGTCATGAACAGCGACACGACCTGCGTCCGGTGAATGTCGAGGTGCTGTCCGGCGCACTGGGCTGCGAACTCGGGCTGCCCCCAGAGGCTTGTGACGCCATTGCCAGAGGCTGGTCCACGGCGATCGCGCTACTGGCAGGCGAGAAGCGCATGCTGAGGCCGGACGCGCTGTGGCGCCTGGCTGCGATCGGCCTCAGCCCCGTGATCGCCAACGCCCTCGTCACCAACGACGTGCTCGTCCTGCCACGCAAGGTGCGCGAGCTGGCCGAACAATGGTGCGTGCAGCAGACCGGTCCGCTGCCCGGCCGCGCTGCCGTACCCGCTGCCGTCCCCGTGACAGAGCTGATGGAAGCGCATGGTGGCAATGCAGCGCCTGACGGGCAATCGACGCCGGAGGCGATCCCGGATGCGCCGCCGCTCTCGCCTGCCGCGAATCCCACCTCGCCGGAGGACATGCCGGCGCATTCATGGGCGTCTGCCGAGCTCGCCTCGCAAGCCCCTCCGCCACGACCACCCGTCGGCCGCAAGCGCCCCGCAGAGCCGGATACGGAGCCGCGCAAGGAAGCGCGACATCAGTAAGGCGCAGCAGGCCGGGCATCTCCCGGCCTGTCCGCTGAGGCCCTGGAGATGTGGCCCATGTCCGGCATAATCCGGACATGAACGCTACCCTCGCCCCTTCCACCGATGCCGGCCAACCGCTGGCCGGCATCACCATCCTCGACCTCACGCGCCTGCTGCCGGGCCCGATGGCAACCCAGCATCTCGCCGACATGGGCGCGACTGTCATCAAGATCGAGGACAAGGGCGCCGGCGATTACGCGCGCACGATGAGCCATGTGAAGCACGAAGTGTCGCAGCTGTTCATCGCCGTCAATCGCGGCAAGCAATTCCTGCGGCTGGACTTGAAGGGCGACGCCGACAAGGCCCAATTCCTGACCATGGTGGAGAGTGCCGATGTCGTCATCGAAAGCTTCCGCCCCGGCGTGATGGACAGGCTGGGCCTCGGCTGGCAGGTGCTGAAAGCACGCAACCCCAGACTTGTCATGTGCGCCATCACCGGTTACGGCCAGACCGGACCGCTCGCGCTGCAAGCGGGACACGACATCAACTACCTCGCGCTGTCCGGCATGCTGGCACAGACCACTGATGATGCAGGCCGGCCGGTATTGCCCAACCTGCAGGTAGCCGACTTGCTGGGCGGTGCGCAAACGGCGGTGCAAGGCATATTGGCAGCGCTGCTGGGCGTGAAAATGGGCGGCGCCGGTCGCTTCGTCGATGTAGCGATGACGGATGCGGTCGTCGCGCACAACCTGATGCCGCTGCTCGCGCTGAACCATGCCGGCCATACCGCACCGCCGGCGCGCGATTTCCTGACCGGCGGCGTGCCCTGCTATGCGATCTATCGCTGCAGCGATGGCAAATACCTTGCCGTCGGCGCGCTGGAGCTGAAGTTCTGGCAAACGCTGTGCGACGTAATCGCCCGCCCCGACCTGAAAGACCAGCACTGGTCGCTCGGGCAGGCCATAGGCAGCGATGAGGCGATGCGGTTGCGGCGCGAGCTCGACACGGTCTTTGCGACCCGAAGCCGCGACGCCTGGGCCGCCTTGTTTGCGCCCGCCGATTGCTGCGTGACGCCCGTGCTGACCCTGGACGAAGCCCTGCACAGCCCGCATTTCATCGAGCGCCAGCTGTTGACGACGATCGAGCACCCGTCCGAAGGCCGCTGTGTGCAGACGCGCGCTGCAGTGCGCTTCCACGCCTGAGCCAAATTCGCGCCCGTCGCTGGGCCGGTACAGGGCTCACCCCCCGGCGTGGGCCAGAGGGGTGTTTCCTCCTCCCAACGACTTCCCAGCCATAATAGGCTTTTTATTGCCTATTAACATCACCCTGATCCGGTCGCTTTCCAGCACGACCCACCACGGATTTCCCCTGAATTCGTGGGCGATTTCAGGCAATTTCCTGTTGCCGCCGTGATAAACTCGCGCGATGCAAGACCTGCAGGCAGAGATTATGCTGTTCTGTTCATATAGTGATCTTGCGGGCCTGCTGACGTCCTGCCCGACGGGAGGCATCACAGGCCACAACAACGAGAGAAAACCTAGGAGTTTTTGATGAACGCCCCAATGAATCGACGGCAGTTCTTCAGGATCACCGCGGCCGGGATAGGAAGTTCGTCCCTCGCCGTGCTGGGCCTGGCGCCTTCGGTCGCGCATGCCGAAATGCGAGCCTACAAGCTCGACCGCGCGACGGAAACCCGCAACACCTGTGCGTATTGCTCGGTGGGTTGCGGTATCCTGATGTACAGCACCGGTGACAAGTCCAAGAACGTCAAGGGTGAGGTCTTCCATATCGAGGGAGATCCTGACCATCCGGTGAACCGCGGCACGCTGTGCCCGAAAGGCGCCGGCATCCTCGACATGCTCAAGAGCCCGAACCGCCTGAAGCGCCCTGAAGTGCGCCGTCCGGGTTCGGACAAGTGGGAGCCGATCGAGTGGGAACAAGCGATCGACGAGATCGCCCACCTGATGAAGGCCGACCGCGACGCGAACTTCATCGCGAAGAATGCGGAAGGCCAGACGGTCAACCGTTGGCTGTCGACCGGCATGCTGTGTGCATCGGCCGGTTCCACTGAAACAGGTTACCTGACCCAGAAGATCGTTCGGTCTCTGGGCATGATCGCAGTAGACAACCAAGCTCGCGTCTGACACGCACCGACGGTGGCAGGTCTTGCCCCGACGTTCGGCCGTGGCGCGATGACGAATCACTGGGTTGATATCAAGAATGCTGATCTCATCCTGGTCATGGGCGGTAACCCCGCCGAGGCGCATCCTTGCGGATTCAAATGGGTCGTTGAAGCGAAGGCACACAACAAGGCGAAGCTGATCGTTGTCGATCCGCGCTACACGCGCACGGCTTCCGTATCCGATTTCTACACGGCCCTGCGGCCGGGTTCGGACATCGCGTTCCTTGGCGCATTGATCAACTACCTGATCAGCAATAACAAATATCACGCGGAATACGTGAAGGCGTATACCGACGCGACCTTCATCGTCGGCAAGGACTTCGACTTCGTCGATGGTCTGTACTCCGGCTATGACGCCGCCAAGCGCAAGTATGACCGCGCCAGCTGGTCGTATGAAAAAGGCGCAGACGGTTACGTGAAGACCGATCCGACGCTGAAGGACCCGCGCTGCGTGTTCAACATGATGAAGGCCCACTACTCGCGCTACACGCCCGAGATGGTGGAACGCGTCTGCGGCACGCCGAAGGCGGACTTCCTGAAGGTCGCCGAGATGATCGCCACCACCGCCGGTGCCGATCGCACGATGACCATCCTGTACGCACTCGGCTGGACCCACCACAGCTACGGCTCGCAGATGATCCGCGCCGGCGCGATGGTGCAGCTGCTGCTCGGGAATATCGGCCAGACCGGCGGTGGCATGAACGCGCTGCGTGGTCACTCGAACATCCAGGGCCTGACCGACCTCGGCCTGCTGTCGACCATGCTGCCGGGCTACATGAGCTTGCCGAAGGATGCCGAGCAGGACTACAAGGGCTACATCGAGAAGCGCGCGCTGAAACCGGCGCGCAAGGACCAGATGTCGTACTGGCAGAACTATGAAAAGTTCATGGTCAGCATGATGAAGTCCTGGTACGGCGACGCCGCGACCAAGGACAACAACTGGGCCTTCCACTACCTGCCGAAAGTCGACAAGGACCACGACATCATCCAGGTCTTCGACGACATGCATCAGGGCAAGATGACCGGCTACATCGCGCAGGGCTTCAACCCGCTCGCGGCCTTCCCGAACAAGAAGAAGATCACCGACGCACTGTCGAAGCTGAAGTTCCTGGTCGTGATCGACCCGTTGGCCACCGAGACTTCCGAGTTCTGGTCCAACCACGGTGAGTTCAACGACGTCGACTCTTCCAAGATCCAGACTACCGTGTACCGCCTGCCCTCGTCGCTGTTCGCCGAGGAAGATGGCTCGGTGGTCAACTCGGGGCGCGTGCTGCAGTGGCACTGGGCTGGCCAGAAGCCGGCCGGTGACGCGAAGGCCGACACCGAGATCCTGGCTGAGCTGTTCATGAAGCTGCGCGGCATGTACAAGAAAGATGGTGGTGCCTTCCCAGACGCCATCATGAACCTGACATGGCCGTACAAGGATGCGCTGAACCCGACCGCGGATGAGTTGGCCAAGGAGTACAACGGCAAGGCGCTGGCCGACGTCGTCGATCCGAAGGACAAGACCAAGGTGCTGGCCAAGGCCGGCGAACAGCTGTCCGGTTTCGGCCAGCTGCGCGACGACGGCTCGACCGCCTGCGGCGTCTGGCTTTTCTGTGGTGCGTATACGCAAGCGGGCAACCAGATGGCCCGCCGCGACAACACCGACACCGGCAACGGCAACACGCCGAACTGGGCATGGGCATGGCCGGCGAACCGCCGCATCCTGTACAACCGTGCGTCGGCAGACCCGTCCGGCAAGGCCTGGAATCCGAAGCGCAAGGTCATCGAATGGAAGGGTGACAAGTGGACCGGCTCCGACGTTCCCGACATGCGTCCTGACGCAGCGCCGGAAGAGAACGTCAGCCCGTTCATCATGAACCCGGAAGGCGTGGCCCGCTTCTTCGCCGTCGACAAGATGGCCGACGGCCCGTTCCCGGAGCACTACGAGCCTTTCGAGACCCCGCTCGAAGCCAACCCGTTCTGGCCCAAGAATGCCAAGGCCAAGAACAACCCGGCGGCGCGCGTGTTCAAGAACGACCTCGAAGAGATGGGCACGGCGAAGGAATTCCCGATCGTCGCCACCACCTACCGCCTGACCGAGCATTTCGGCACCTGGACTAAGCACCAGCGCATCAATGCGGTGCTGCAGCCGGAGCTGTTCATTGAAATCAGCGAGCAACTCGCGAAAGCCAAGGGCATCAGGCAAGGTGACAAGATCAAGGTGCGCTCCAAGCGTGGCCAGATCATCGCGAAAGCGGTGGTCACCAAGCGCCTGAAGCCGCTGATGATCGAAGGCAAGGAGACCCATACCATCGGCGTGCCGAACCATTGGGGCTTCAAGGGCCTGACCAAGCAGGGCTACATCACGAACGTGCTGACACCCTCGGTCGGCGATGCGAATACGCAGACGCCGGAATTCAAGGCCTTCCTGGTCGACGTAGAAAAGGCTTAAGGCTATGTTGAGTTCAGATATCACCAGAAAATCGGCGACGACGACCGCGACGCCGCAAGCACGCACGCTGACCCCGGTGGCCAAGCTGATCGATGTATCGAAATGCATCGGTTGCAAGGCCTGCCAGTCGGCTTGCATGGAATGGAACGACCTGCGCGATGAAATCGGCGACAACATCGGCGTCTACGACAATCCGACGAACCTGACGGAAAACTCGTGGACCGTGATGCGCTTCTCCGAAATCGAAGAAGCCGGCAAGCTCGAGTGGCTGATCCGCAAGGATGGCTGCATGCACTGCGAAGACCCGGGCTGCCTGAAGGCCTGCCCGTCGCCGGGCGCGATCGTGCAGTACTCCAACGGCATCGTCGACTTCAACCAGGAACACTGCATTGGCTGCGGCTATTGCGTGGCTGGCTGCCCGTTCGACATCCCGCGCATCTCGCAGAAGGACAGCAAGGCCTACAAGTGCTCGCTGTGCTCGGACCGCGTGGCTGTCGGCCAGGAACCGTCGTGCGTGAAGGCTTGCCCGACCGGCTCCATCATGTTCGGCACCAAGGAAGCGATGATCCATCAGGCAGAAGAGCGCGTGGTGGACCTCAAGGAGCGCGGCTACGAGAACGCCGGCCTGTACAACCCGGCTGGCGTCGGCGGCACGCACGTGATGTATGTGCTGCACCATGCCGACAAGCCGGAGCTGTACCACGGCCTGCCGAAGGACCCGAGCATCAGCCCGATGGTGTCGTTCTGGAAGGGCGTGACCAAGCCGCTGCTGTCGCTGGGCCTCGGCCTCGCGGTGCTGGGTGGCTTCTTCCACTACATCACCAAGGGCCCGAAGGAACTCCATTCGGACGACCATGCCGAGAAGGAAGGAGCCTGACATGAGCGACCTGCAAAACGGTAAATACGTGCAGCGCTACGGCGTATCGGATCGCGCCAACCACTGGGTGGTGGCGATCCTGTTCGTGATCCTGTCGCTGACGGGCCTCGCCTTCTTCCATCCCGCGTTCTTCTTCCTGTCGAACGTGCTGGGCGGACCGGTCTGGTCGCGCATCCTCCATCCCTTCCTGGGACTGGTGATGGCGGTCAGCTTCGTCTTCCTCGCGCGCCGCGTGTGGCATGACAACTTCATCAAGCCGGTCGATATCGAATGGCTGAAGATGATCGAGGAAGTCATCAACAACGGCGATGGTCCGGACAAGCTCCCGATCGGCAAATACAACGCCGGCCAGAAGCTGATGTTCTGGACCATGATCGGCAGCGTCGCAGCGCTGGTGCTGTCGGGCATCGTGATCTGGCGCGCCTACTTCGCGATGTATTTCCCGATACCGGTGATCCGCTTCGCGATGGTGATCCACATGCTGGCCGGCTTCACCGGCATCACCGCACTGATCGTGCACGTGTACGCAGCGATCTGGGTCAAGGGCACGATACGTGCGATGACCCGCGGTAATGTCGACGCCAACTGGGCCAAGCACCACCACCCCGAGTGGTACAAGGAACAGACTGGCGCGAAATAAGGCGCATGAGGTCCATGCAGCACATTCAGTAACAAGAAGATCCGGCAACGGACCCTCCCTCACCGGAGTCCTGGCAACGGGATAAACTCCGAACACGCCGGCAACGGCACCTGACCCCGGCTTCGGCCGGGGTTGGCCTTTCATGGTCTACGATTGATCCCCATGGCACAGAAAATCCTGCAACCCGGCGAAATCGGCCAGAACGAACCCTTCCCCAATGTCGTGCTGCCGAATGATGTCGCCCTCTTCGACAACCGTGCGCGCCGCTTCACGCACCTGGCGCGCAACCATGCGATGGCGCCGCTGCTGGGCGCGATGGCCCGTATCACCGCTGCGCAGGACAAGGCTTACCGCGCACAGGGCCCGGTACCCGTCGCCGATGACATGCTGGCGCAATCGCGCGAGCACGGCATGCCGGCGCTGTCCTTCCAGGGCGAGCGCGACCCGTCGTGGCTGAAGGATGTCGATGCCATCATCGATGCGCTGCTGGCTTGCCCGGAACCGGTCTTGCAGGATGCGGCGAAGCGCCTGCAGGCCGTCGATGCGGCAGGACGCGAAGCGATTGCCGATGCCGTTTTCGGCGGCGGCATTGCCGGCGATGATCCTGAAACGCATGCCTTGCTGGCGCCGCTGGTCGGTGCAGCGCTGCAAGTCTGGTACACCCGCCAGGCAGCGGCAATGAAGGTCGAGGACGTCGGCCTGGTCGGCTCCTCCACCGTCTGCCCGTGCTGCGGCTCGCGCCCGGTTGCCAGCGTGATCGAGATCGGCCCCAACCAGCACAGCCTGCGCTATCTGCATTGCGCACTGTGCGCCACGCAGTGGCACATGGTGCGCGTCACCTGCAGCTGCTGCGAATCGACCAAGGACATCAGCTACTACAGCCTGAATGGCGTCGAAGCCGATGAACCGTCGAAGAAGATCGCATTCGCGCGCGCCGAGGCCTGCGACTCCTGCCACAGCTACCTGAAGATCTTCAACCGCGAGAAAGAGCCGATGATGGATGTCGTTGCCGACGACCTCGCGACGCTGACGCTGGACATGCTGGTCGATGAAGCCGGCTACCTGCGCAGCGGCCCCAACCTGCTGTTCGCTCCCGGCGCGCCGGACAACGACGAAAGCAATCCGGGGTAAACTTGCTGCGCTGGCTATCCCTCCCCGGATAGCCGACCTGACAACACGAGACTTCCATGACATCACCGACGTTTCTGCCCCGTGCGGGCGAAACCGGCAGCGATGGCGTGCTGACCCTGCGCACGCTACCTTCCGTTGACGCCCTCCTGAACCTGCCCGAACTGCAGGACGCGATTGCCTTGCATGGCCGCGCGCTGGTCAAGCGCGCGATACAGTCCGCGCTGGCCGGGCTTCGCAAATCGCTCGCCGCTGCCGCCAATGCGCCGGACGCGGGCGTTACCGCTACCCGCGAGCAGCTGATGCGCCTGATCGACGGCCAGATCGCGGCCGACACCTTGCCAAGCCTGCGCCGCGTGTTCAACCTGACCGGCACCGTCATCCACACCAACCTCGGCCGCAGCCCGCTGCCCGAGTCCGCCGTCGAGGCGCTGGTGCAGGCGGCGCGCCACCCGGTCACGATCGAATACGATCTCGCGGCCGGCGAGCGCGGCGAGCGCGATGACCACACCGAACAATTGCTGTGCGAGCTGACCGGCGCGGAGGCTGCAACCGTCGTCAACAACAATGCTGCCGCCGTATTGCTGGTGCTGGCCGCACTGGGCGGAGGCCGCGAAGTGCCGGTGTCGCGTGGCGAGCTGATCGAGATCGGCGGCTCCTTCCGCATCCCCGACATCATGAAGATGGCCGGCTGCCAGCTGGTCGAGGTCGGCACCACCAACCGCACCCACTTGCGCGATTACGCGAATGCGATCAATGAAAAGACCGCACTGCTGACCAGCATCCATACGTCGAACTACCAAGTGGTCGGCTTTACCGCTGCGCCCTCCGAGGCTGAGCTCGCGGCGCTGGCAAAGGAACATGGCTTGCCGCTGTTCGTCGACCTCGGCAGCGGCGCGCTGGTCGGCTTCGAGCGCTTCGGCCTGCCGCATGAATCGCTGCCGCATGAATCGCTGCGTGCCGGCGCCGACGTCGTCAGCATCTCGGGCGACAAGCTGCTCGGCGGCCCGCAGGCCGGCATCATCCTCGGTCGCAAGGACCTGATCGCCAAGATACGCAAGCACCCGCTGAAACGCGCGCTACGTTGCGACAAGCTGATCATGGCCGCGCTGGAAGCGACGCTGCGCATTTACCGTGACCATGCCGATGATGATCAGAAGCTGGAGCAATTGCTGCCGCTGCTGCGCTTGCTGAACCGCGACACCGACGACATCCATGCGCTGGGCCAGCGTTTGCTGCCTGCGTTGACCGAGGCTTTCGCATCGCATGCCAGGGTCACGCTGCAGGCATCGAAAAGCCAGATCGGCAGTGGCTCGCTGCCCATCGATCGGCTGCCGAGCTGGTCGCTGGTGCTCACGCCCGCAGGCAAGCACAGCGGCCATGCGCTGGCTGGCATGGCTGCCGCGTTGCGCAAGCTGCCTGTCCCCGTGATCGGCCGCATCCATGACGGCGGGTTGTGGCTGGACTTGCGTACCCTGGAAGACGAGGCCGCATTCACTGCGCAGTTGCCGCAGCTGGCTTTGCCGACGCTGGCGTCCTGACATGATCATCGGTACCGCAGGCCACATCGACCACGGCAAGACCGCGCTGGTGCGCGCGCTGACCGGCATCGATACCGACCGCCTGAAAGAAGAAAAAGAGCGCGGCATCACCATCGAGCTCGGCTTCGCCTACCAGCCGGTCGATGAGCAGCAGCCCGATGGCCCGCGCCTCGGTTTCGTCGACATGCCCGGCCATGAGCGCTTCATCCATACCATGCTGGCCGGCGCGACCGGCATTGGTCTGGCGCTGCTGGTGGTGGCCGCCGACGATGGCGTGATGCCGCAGACGCGCGAGCACCTGCAGATCCTGCAACTGCTGCACCTAAAACAAGGCGCGATCGCGCTGACCAAGATTGATGCCGTCAGTGCCGAGCGCCTGGCAGAAGTCCGTCAGCAACTGAACGAACTGCTGGCCGGCACCTTCCTCGCGACTGCACCCGTGTTTGCGTGCAGCGCGCACAGCGGCGCCGGCATCGCGGAACTGCGCCAGCACCTGCATGAGGCAGCGCGCAATTGGCACGCCACACGGAGTGCTGCGGCCGGCGCACAGGTGAACCGCCATTTCCGGCTCGCGGTCGACCGCAGCTTCTCGATCGAAGGCCGCGGCACCATCGTGACTGGAACCGTGCACGATGGCATGGTCAGCGTGGGCGACACGCTGCAGATCCTGCCATCCACCCGCCACGGCAAGCTGCTGACAGCGCGTGTGCGCGGCCTGCATGCCTTCAACCGCGTTGCAGAACAGGGTCGCACCGGCGAGCGCGTTGCGCTGAACCTGGTCGGCATCGAGCGTAGCGAGATCCATCGGGGCGACTGGGCCGTGGCCGAGCCCGTCAGCCATCGCAGCGACCGGCTTGCGGTGCAGCTGACGCTGCTGCCGGATGCGAAGCCCCTGAAACACTGGACAGCGGTCCATGTGCATACGGGCGCCGCGCATGTGCTGGCGCGCGTCGCGCTGCTGGAAGGCGATGTGCTGCAGCCCGGAGAATCCATGCTGGCCGAACTGTCGCTGGAGACGGCGCTGCACCTTTGCCAGGGCGACCATGCGGTGCTGCGCGATGCATCGGCACAGGCCACCATTGCCGGCTGCACGGTGATCGATGTATTCCCGCCCTTGCGCGGCAAGCGCAGTGAAGAACGACTGAACCTGCTGCGTGCCTTGCACGAGGCCAGCGGCGCCAGCGATGCGCGCAACCATGAAGCACTGGCCGCGGTGCTGGCCAGCGAAGCACGCGGCGTGAACCTGTCGGCCTTTGCGGCCAACCGCAACCTGAAGGAATCCGCGCTGCCGGCCTTGCTCGCGCAGATGGAGGCCACGCAGCTTCGTACCGGTGACGGGCTGTATGCCTGCGCGCCGCTACCCTGGCAGGCGATGCAGGACAAGGTGGTGGCCGAGCTCGAGCAGTTCCACCAGCGCGAACCCGACATCGCCGGTGTCGAACGTGAACGCCTGCGCCGCAAGTCGCTGCCGACGCTGCTGCCGGAGCCTTTCGCGGCGCTGGTCGAATCGCTGGTGAACGATGGCAGCGTGCTCGTGGCGCAAGGCCGCTTCATCGCGCTGCCGGGCCACAAGGTCGAGTTCTCTGCTGCCGAGCAGCTGAGCTGGGAAAAGGCGCTGCCGCTGTTGATGGCCGAACCGTTCCAGCCCCCGCGCGTGCGTCCGCTCGCGAAAGAGATCGGCCTTGCGGAAGATGAGATGCGCCGGTTGATGGGCAAGTCGGCACGGCTCGGGCTCACCTATCGTGTCGCCCATGATCATTACTACCTGACGGCGGCGGTGAAGGATCTCGCCTCACATGTGGCTGCATTGATCGATGCGGAAGGCGTGGCCAAGGCCGCGCCCTTCCGCGACCGCATCGCAACTGGCCGCAAGCTCGCGATCCAGATCCTGGAATTCTTCGACACCATCGGCTACACGCGCCGCATCCGTGAGCATCACGTGATACGCCAGCCGGAGATGTGGCGATGAGGATGATGAATACTCGCCGCATGCGTTCCCGTACGCCTGTGACGTGCGTGATTCACTCGTATAATGTTGCTGTCCTCGAATGCGCGACGAGGACTTTGGATCAATGCTTGTCTTTTGATCAGCAGCGCATGGAAGAGCTTCGCTTCCCGGTGGAACGGCCGGACTTCAAATCCGGAAGAGGTTGCCAGCAATCTTTGGTGGGTTCGACTCCCACGCTCTTCCGCCACCCTTATTCCCCTCCCCGCCCATGAGCAGCACCGCGATCCCGCCCGGCCTGTATCCGTTCGAGAGCGATGAAACACAATCGCTGGCGATCATTCCGCTGTCGGTGCGCTACAAGCTCGATGTCTGCGAGGTGAAGCTGCATCTGCAGCAATGGCAGAAGCTTCCCCTGGCAGACCGGCAGGCGCTGGTCGCTGCTGCCTTTGCATCGCAGGCTGATATAGACACCTGCAGCAAGCTGCTGCATGGCCTCGTCGATCGCCATTTCGGCGAAGCGGCGACTGCACACCCGCTGGCTGCTGACGAGCCCTGGCTCGATGCATCGCGCTGGCCGCAAGTCGTCATCGACCAATGCGAGCGCGAAGCACTGGCCCTGCCCCCGTTGGAACGCTGGAGCATGCTCGACGAGGCGCAGCGGCATGCACTGTTCGTGCTCGGTCGCTCGAAACATTCGCAACGCGAATTCCGGGCAGCCTTGCAGCATTTCTGCGGCAATTGAAATTCCTCGCCTCATCTCGGTAGCGAAGTCCGATCAGGTCCCGCCTTTTGGCGACCGAACTGATGGGACCACGCAACAGATTCTGATCGTGGCCAACGCGATCGCTGCGAACTGGTGCTCCAGCTCTGAAACGCCGGGAATCAGTCGCGATTCATCCGTCAAGATGCAGGCTCTGTATCAGAAAGCTCCTGATCAACAACAACTGATAGATCTGTATGCAGTGCTGGATTGGATGTTGTGGCTCCCGCAAGAACTACAACAAACCTTCAGGCGGGAAATGGCGGTCTACGAGGAGGAAATGAGAATGCGGTATGTCACATCGAACGAGCGACTGGCCAAGGCCGAGGGCATCGAGCAAGGCTTACTTCAAGGAAGGCAAGACGGCCGCGTCGAGGGGAAAGCCCAGATTTTGATACGACTTCTGAACAGGCGATTTGGACCATTGCCAGATTGGGCTGAACGAAAAATTGAGGCCGCGAACGAGCAGGAGCTTGAAATGTGGACGGATACCTTGCTTTCCGCGACATCCATCGAGGAAGTTCTGCTTTCAAGCAAGAGAAACTGAGTCCTCAGATGGTCCGCCGTCGACAATTTGAAGGTGCAAACGGATTCGTCCCGTTTGATGTCGCAAATTACCTGCAGTCTGCATCGGACATTGCTCACTATATCGAGGCTGTGCTTGAGGACTGTACGGCAAGCGATATCGCAGTCATGATCGATGACATTACTCGTGCGAGCGATGGAATGATTGCACCAAGGTCGACCGGTGGAGAAGGCTAGCTCTTGATGTAGTTAGCCGAGAAGCTTCCTGTGTGCGGAAATCGCCTCGCGTACGATCGGATCGATTCCGTCCGCCTGCGAAGTATCCATCACCGACAGAATCGCCTTGCGCATGCGCGGCTCCCAGAACCGTTTCAGGTGCGAAGCGATATCAGCCTTGGCCTGCTCGCGATCGGGCATGCTCTCGAAGAACTGGCCGATCTGGTTGGCCATCTTGATCAGGTGGTTCGCATCCATCGTCACTCCTCGCGCAGCCTTTCCGGGTGCGCATAGATCACATACGACGGCTCGCGCATGAAGCCGACCAGTGTCAGGCCGGCGCCTTCGGCCAGTTGCACCGCAAAGCTGGTGGGTGCAGAGATTGCGGCCAGCAGGCCTATGCCCATCGCCGCAGTCTTCTGCACCATTTCGTAGCTGGCCCGGCTCGTGACCAGCACCGAACCTTGCGAGAAATCGACACCATCGGCAGCGAGCGCGCCGATCAGCTTGTCGAGCGCATTGTGCCGGCCCACGTCCTCCCGCACCATACTCACCTTGCCCTGTGCATCCATCCACGCCGCCGCATGCGTAGCCCCGCTCTGCTGCTGCATGGGCTGCATCGCCTGCATCGCGCGCATCCCGGCGAGCAGTTGAAATCCACGGACGGGATGGCGATGCGCGATCGGCGCCAATGGCCGTGCGACCTGGTCCAGCGCTTCGGTGCCGCACAGACCGCAACCAGTGCGTCCGGTCATGTTGCGGCGGCGCTCCTTCAGCTTTACGAAGCGCTCGGACGCGATGTCGAGCTGCACCGCGATGCCGTCGGCGCGCGGCTCGACCTCGACGCCGTACAGCTCGGACGGATGCGACAGGATGCCCTCGGTCAGCGAAAAGCCCAGCGCAAAATCTTCCAGATTGGCCGGCGACGCCAGCATCACCACATGCGAGATGCCGTTGAACTCGAGCGAGACCGGCACTTCGACCGCCAGCAGGTCGCTCGCCGCACTAGCCCGGCCATCGCGCACGCGTGTCACCGCCACCTGTTTCAAGATGGCGGCGCCACTGTCCTTGTCGATGATGTCCAGCTGCGGGGCATGGCCCATGGATGAAATTCCTGTCTACACAATCTGCCAAGGCGCGCGCACCTTGCCCGCACCTATCGCGCACCACTCCCGCACCTTCAGCCGTCGATCCGCGCCAGCTCCAGTTGCTCCTGCGTGAAGCGCTGGTGCTGCTTCTGCCACTCGGACGGCTGCGTGACCGGCATCACCTGCACCGCCGTCACCTTGTACTCGGGACAGTTGGTGGCCCAGTCGGAGTTGTCAGTGGTGATCACGTTCGCGCCCGATTCCGGGAAGTGGAAGGTGGTGTACACCACGCCCGGCTGCACGTTCTCGGTGAGGGTCGCGCGCAGCACGGTCTGGCCGGAACGGGATTCGATGCCGACCCAGTCGCCATCGCGTATGCCACGCTCGTCCGCATCATGCGGATGGATCTCCAGCCTGTCCTCGCTATGCCAGCGCACGTTCTCGGTACGCCGCGTTTGCGCGCCGACATTGTACTGCGACAGGATGCGACCCGTGGTCAGGATCAGCGGGTAGCGCTGCGTGACCTTCTCGTCGGTGGCGATGTATTTCGTGATGATGAAGCGCCCTTTGCCGCGCACGAACTCGTCGACGTGCATGATGGGCGTGCCCTCCGGCGCATGCTCATTACACGGCCATTGAATGCTGCCCACGCGGTCGATCTTGTCGAACGACACGCCATGGAAAGTCGGCGTCAGTCGTGCGATCTCGTCCATGATCTCGGAAGGATGCGCATAGTTCATCGCATAGCCGAGCGCATTGGCCAGCAATTGCGTGACTTCCCAGTCCGAATACCCGCCCTTGGCCGGCATCACCTTGCGCACGCGCGAGATGCGGCGCTCGGCATTGGTGAAGGTGCCATCCTTCTCCAGGAAGGACGAGCCCGGCAGGAAGACGTGCGCATACTTCGCAGTCTCGTTCAGGAACAGGTCCTGCACGACGATACACTCCATCGCCGACAGTGCCTCGGCCACGTGCTGGGTGTTGGGGTCGGATTGCACGATATCCTCGCCCTGCACGTACAGGCCGCGGAAACTGCCATCGAGCGCAGCCTCGAACATGTTCGGGATGCGCAGGCCGGGCTCGGGGTTCAGCGTCACGCCCCACGACGATTCGAACAACTTGCGCGTGGCGCTGTCCGAAATATGCCGATAGCCCGGCAGCTCATGCGGGAAGGAACCCATGTCGCACGAGCCCTGCACGTTATTCTGCCCGCGCAGCGGATTGACGCCCACCCCTTCGCGGCCGATGTTACCGGTCGCCATCGCGAGGTTCGCAATGCCCATCACCATGGTCGAGCCTTGCGCATGCTCGGTCACGCCCAGGCCGTAATAGATCGCCGCATTGCCGCCGCTGGCATACAGGCGCGCTGCGCCGCGTATCGTCTCGGCCGGCACGCCAGTGACCTCAGCCATCGCTTCCGGCGAATTCTCGGGGCGCGACACGAAGGCTTTCCAGTCGCTGAAGGACTGAGCATCGCAACGCGCGGCGACGAAGGCTTCATCGACCAGCCCTTCGGTGACGATCACGTGCGCCAGTGCGTCAATGATGGCCACATTGGTGCCGGGCTTTAGCTTCAGGTGATAGTCGGCCTCGTAATGCGCGCCGCGCACCATCTCGGTCGTGCGCGGGTCAACCACGATCAGCTTCGCCCCCTGGCGCAGTCGCCGCTTCATCTGCGATGCAAACACCGGATGGGCAGCGGCCGGGTTGGCGCCGATCACCATGATCACGTCAGCCTTCATCACCGAATCGAAGGTCTGCGTGCCTGCGGATTCGCCCAAGGTCTGCTTCAGCCCGTACCCAGTCGGTGAATGACAGACGCGCGCGCAGGTATCGACATTGTTGTTGCCGAATGCGGCCCGCACCAGCTTCTGCACCAGATAAGTCTCTTCATTCGTGCAGCGCGACGAAGTGATGCCACCGATCGAATCGCGGCCATGCTGTTGCTGTATGCGGCGGAATTCGCCGGCCGCATAGCCGATGGCCTCCTCCCAGGACACTTCGCGCCACGGGTCGGTGATCTTGTTGCGGATCATGGGCTTCAGCATGCGATCCTTGTGCGTCGCATAGCCCCACGCGAAGCGTCCCTTCACGCAGGCGTGGCCATGGTTGGCCTTGCCGTCTTTCCACGGCACCATACGCACGACCTTGTCGCCCTGCATCTCGGCCTTGAAGCCGCAGCCGACGCCGCAGTACGCGCAGGTGGTGATCTCGCTGCGCGTGGCCTGTCCCATCATGATCACGGTCTTCTCGGTCAGGGTCGCGGTCGGGCAGGCCTGCACGCAGGCGCCGCAGGAGACGCACTCGGAGTCCATGAAAGCTTCATTCTGGCCGGCCGCCACACGCGAGTCGAAGCCGCGGCCGTCGATCGTCAGCGCGAAAGTGCCTTGCGTCTCTTCGCAAGCGCGCACGCAACGATTGCAGACGATGCACTTGGACGGGTCATATGCGAAATACGGATTGGACTCGTCCTTCTGCGCGACCAGGTGGTTCTCGCCCTCGTAACCGTAACGTACCTCGCGCAGGCCGACCTGACCGGCCACGTCCTGCAATTCGCAATTGCCGTTTGCAGCGCAGGTCAGGCAGTCGAGCGGATGGTCGGAGATGTACAGCTCGACCATGCCGCGACGGATGTCGGCCAGCTTCGGGGTCTGGGTACGCACCTTCATGCCAGCCTCGACCGGGGTCGTGCACGAAGCCGGATAGCCTTTGCGCCCCTCGATCTCGACCAGGCACACCCGGCAGGAGCCGAAGGCTTCCAGCGTATCGGTGGCGCACAGCTTCGGGATCGGTATGCCGGCCTCGACGCTGGCCCGCATCACCGACGTGCCCGCCGGCACGGTGACGGGCTTGCCATCGATCTCCAGCGTCACGAGGGTCGCGGCATCGCGCGCCGGTGTGCCGTAATCGATGTCAGCCAAACGTTTGAGCTCGAGCGCGTTCATGCCGTCTCCTTCGCCATTTGTGCGGCGCTGCCGGTTCCACCACGGGTGGCACCACCTGCGCCAAAATCTTCGGGGAAATGATTCATCGCCGACAGCACCGGGAAAGGCGTCATGCCACCCATCGCGCACAGCGAGCCGTTGAGCATCAGGTCGCACAGGTCGCGCACCAGATGGATCTGCTGCTCGCGCACTTCCGGATCAGGGCTGGCGATCACCTTGTCCAGCGCCTCGCGTCCGCGCGTGGAGCCGATGCGGCAAGGCGTGCATTTGCCGCAGGATTCGACCGCGCAGAATTCCATCGCATAGCGCGCCTGCTGCAGCATGTCGACGCTGTCGTCGAAGGCCACGATGCCGCCATGACCAAGCGTGCCGCCGATCGCAAGGAAGGCTTCGTAATCCAGCGGCGTGTCGAATTGCGATGGCGGCAGGTAAGCACCCAAGGGGCCGCCGACCTGCACCGCACGCAGCGGCCGTCCCGAGTCACTGCCGCCGCCGAAGTCCTCCAGCATCTCGCGCAGCGTGACGCCGAACGCCTTCTCGACCAGCCCACCCTGCTTCAGGTTGCCGGCAAGCTGTATCGGCAACGTGCCGCGCGAGCGGCCCATGCCGAAGTGCTTGTAGTAGTCCGCGCCACGCGCGAGGATTACCGGCACCGTCGCCAGCGAGATCACGTTGTTGATCACGGTCGGCTTGCCGAACAGGCCGGCAATGGCGGGCAGCGGCGGCTTGGCGCGCACGATGCCGCGCTTGCCTTCGATCGATTCGAGCAGCGCCGTCTCTTCGCCACATACATAGGAACCGGCACCGACGCGCACCTCCAGTTCGAAGCGCTGGCCCGAGCCGCAGATGTCCTGTCCCAGATAGCCCTGCTCGCGCGCGATCGCGATGGCCGCATTGAGCACGGCGATCGCATGCGGGTATTCGGAGCGCACGTAGATATAGCCCTGGTCCGCTCCCACTGCGAGGGCGGCAATGGTCATGCCCTCGATCAGCATGAAGGGATCGTCTTCCATCACCATGCGGTCCGAGAAGGTACCGGAATCGCCCTCGTCGGCGTTGCAGACAATGTACTTGCGATCGGCCTGCGCATTGCGCACCGTATTCCACTTGATGCCAGTCGGGAAAGCCGCACCGCCGCGGCCGCGCAGGCCCGAATCGGTCACCTGCTGCACGATCTGCTCGGGCCTCATTGCCAGTGCATTGCGCAGTCCGGCAAAACCTTCATGGGCAAGATAGTCGGCAATGGACAAGGGATCGGTGATGCCGACACGCGCGAAGGTCAGCCGTTCCTGCTTCTTCAGGAAAGGCAGCTCATCGGTCTTGCCGAGGGCCAGCGGGTGCGCGCCGCCCTGCAGGAAATCTGCCGCAAACAGCGACGCCACATCGTCCACGGCGACCGGACCATAGGCGATGCGGCCCTCGCTGGTCGCCACTTCAACCAGCGGCTCCAGCCAGAACATGCCGCGCGAGCCATTGCGCACCAGGTCGATCGCGATGCCTTGCTTTGCGGCCTGCGCGACGATGGCGGCAGCAACCTCGTCGGCGCCCAGTGCCAGCGCAGTCGAGTCACGCGGCACGTAGACACGAACGGCGCCCGCAGTACGCTGACTGCCTGACTCGGGGGACGCCTTCGGGGCCTGATCGACAGCGGCCAGCAACGCATCGAAACGCTGCGGCGTGGCGTGTGCATGGACGGCATCGTCGATCATCATCGCCGGTCCGCATGCGCATTGGCCGAGGCAATACACGGGCTCAAGTGTCACCCGGCCATCGGCGGTGGTTTGATGAAAATCGATGCCCATCGCCTGTTTCGCATGGGCCGCCAAAGCCTCGGCTCCGCGCGACTGGCAGGCTTCGGCCCGGCACAGCTGCACGACATGCTTGCCGGCCGGCGCTTGCCGAAAATGGTGGTAATAGCTGATCACGCCATGGACTTCGGCGCGTGACAGGTTCAGCCGGTCCGCTATCAGCGGCACCGCATCCGCGGGCACATGCCCGTGCTCGGCCTGTATCGCGTGCAGGATGGGCAGCAAGGCCCCTTCTTTGCCACCCGGGCGGGCGAGACAGGCATCGATGCAGGCTTGCAAGGATTGTGCGGACATTGAAGACTCCTCCGGGAATATATATGTCCGGAATCACATATTAGGCATTGATGCAAAACCCTTTGCGCTCAATGATTTGCACCATACTCTTCGGGTGCAAGTCACTTGTCAATATGTGATATGAAGCCTATATCCGCAAAACAAAAAACGCCGCCCTGCAACCGCAGTGACGGCGTTCCTGTGAGGCCCGCTGGCGGGCCTCCCCGATCCGTCCTCAGTCGTTCTTGATGACGATGCTCGGGAACTTGCTGGTCATGTCCTTGGCTTTCTCGGCCACCTTGACGGCGACCTTGCGCGCGATCGCCTTGTAGAGATGCGCGACCTGACCATCCGGATCGGCCACCACGGTAGGACGGCCGGAGTCGGCCTGTTCGCGGATGCTCATGGTCAGCGGCAGCGCGCCGAGGAAATCGACACCGAAGTCGGCGCACATCTTCTCGCCGCCGCCCTGCCCGAAGATGGGCTCGGCATGGCCGCAGTTGGAGCAAATGTGCATGCTCATGTTCTCGACGATGCCGAGGATGGGGATCCCGACCTTCTCGAACATCTTCAAGCCCTTGCGCGCATCCAGGAGCGCGATGTCCTGCGGCGTGGTGACGATCACGGCGCCCGTGACCGGCACTTTCTGCGACAGCGTCAGCTGCACGTCGCCGGTGCCCGGGGGCATGTCGACGATCAGGTAATCGAGGTCTTTCCAGTTGGTCTGCTCCAGCAGCTGCTGCAGCGCCTGCGTGACGATGGGGCCACGCCAGACCATGGGCTGGTCAGGGTCGATCATGAAGCCGATCGACGCGACCTGCACGCCGTGATTCTCCAGCGGCTCCATGGTCTTGCCGTCATGGCTCTCGGGACGGCCGGACACGCCCATCATCATCGGCTGCGACGGCCCATAGATATCGGCATCCAGCAGGCCGACGCGCGCGCCTTCGGCCGACAGGGCCAGCGCGAGGTTGACGGCCGTGGTCGACTTGCCGACCCCGCCCTTGCCGGACGCCACGGCGATGATATTGCGCACGTTGGTCATCAGCTTGACGCCGCGCTGTACGGCATGCGCGACGATCTTCACCTGCACGTTGGCGCTGACATTGGCCACACCCGGCACCGTGCGCACCGCAGCGATCACGGCATTGCGGATGCCGTCGACCTGGCTTTTGGCCGGATAACCCAGCTCGACGTCGAGCGACACGTTGCCGCCGTCGACCTGGATGTTCTTGGCGGATTTGCTGCTGACGAGATCCTTGCCGGTGTTGGGATCGATAACTTTCGACAATGCGTCGCGGACGGCTTCTACGGTGGTGCTCATTGCTTCTCCAATCGGGAAGCCGCAAGTCTAAACGAAAGCGGCCGCACCCGTCGGGGTGCGGCCGCATGAGGCGCTGGCAACAGCAGCGGCTTACCTGAACAGTACTGCCGATTTCTGCAGCGTGACCCAGACGCCGTAAGCGAGCGGGATGCCGACCGCCAGCCAGGCAGCCCACAACAGCAGCGGAGATGAGTGTGCCT
This sequence comes from uncultured Bifidobacterium sp., assembly GCA_964634245.1. Classification (GTDB taxonomy): domain Bacteria; phylum Pseudomonadota; class Gammaproteobacteria; order Burkholderiales; family Burkholderiaceae_D; genus Pernthalerella. Next base: position 152,130 of record CAZWIE010000005.1, on the reverse strand, counting down.
CGCCCTTGCCCCCGGCCACGTCCTGCGTGACCCTGGACTTTTCGTGCGCCTGCTGCCTCACCTGCGCCAGTTCGTCGGCCGACATGAAGTGATGCTCTGCCACCGGCCGCACCAGCAGGTTGGCCACCAGGCCCACCACCAGCATCGCCGCCAGCATATAGAAGATGGGCCCGTAGAGCTGGTCGAACGGCACCTTCTGCTCGAGGCGGATGTCATGCATGTAGTTGACCACCACCGGGCCCAGGATGCCGGCAGTCGACCAGGCGGTCAGCAGGCGGCCGTGGATGGCGCCGACAAACTGCGTGCCGAACATGTCGGCGAGATAGGCCGGTATGGTCGCGAAGCCGCCGCCATACATCGACGCGATCACGCAGAAGCAGGCCACGAAGATCGCCAGCGATTTGACGCTGGCCGCCCAGGCTGCCAGCAGATACAGCGCAATGCCGAGCAGGAAGAAGATCACATAGGTACGCTGACGACCGAGTTTGTCCGACGACGACGCCCACACGAAACGGCCGCCGATGTTGAACAGCGAGATCAGGCCGACGAAGCCCGCGCCGATCGCGACCGCACCGGCCAGCAAGGCCTTGTCCAGCTTCAGGTCGGCGAAACCGACACCGGGCTGGTCGACCAGCAAGCCGCCAAAGGTTTCCTGCAGCATCGGCGACGCCGCACCGATGATGCCGATGCCGGCTGACACGTTCATGCACAGCACGACCCACAGCAGCCAGAATTGCGGCGTCTTGTGCGCATGCCTCAGGTGCACATGGCCGTGCGCAATCATCGCGCTCGACGCTGCAGCCGGCGGCTCCCAGCCGGCGGGCTTCCAGCCAGTGGCGGGGACACGGTAACCGAAGGCACCGGCAAACATGAACACCGCATAGATCGCGGCCAGCGCGACGAAGGTCTGCCAGACACCGGGGTCACCCGGGGTCGCGAACTTGCCCATCATGAGCGTCGCCAGGGGCGAACCGATCATGGCGCCGCCGCCAAAGCCCATGATGGCCATGCCGGTCGCCATGCCGCGCCGGTCGGGGAACCACTTGATCAGCGTCGAGACCGGCGAGATGTAGCCGAGACCGAGACCGATGCCGCCCACCACACCGGAGCCCAGCCACAGCATCCACAACTGGTGCTGGTACACGCCGAGTGCCGAGAACAGCAGGCCGCCGCACCAGCAAAGTGCCGACACGAAGCCGGCCTTGCGCGGGCCCGAGCGTTCGAGCCAGCCGCCCCAGATCGCCGCTGCGCAACCGAGCACGACGAAGAACAGCGTGTACATCCAGCCGAGGTCGAACTGGGTCCAGTTGCAGTCGGTGGCAAACAGCGCGCGGCCGGTACCGGCCAGCTTGTCGAGGAAGGAGGTAGCGCCAGCGGCGCAGATGGGCAGCGGCGTGCCATCGGGGCCGAGCAAGGCATTGCCGAGCGGCTTCCAGAATACCGAGAAGCCATAGGCCATGCCAATGCAGAGATGGATGGCAAGGGCAGCGGGAGGAACAAGCCAGCGGTTGAAGCCCGGGCCGGCGATGGTGTTTTCCTTCGCCAGCAAGTCAGCCAATGCCATATGTTCTCCTCCGGATTCCCGCCGCCGTTGGCGCGATGTCTTGTTATTGGAAGCGGCGAGCCACGCGGCTGTGCATGGCCTGCACAGGCGTGTCCCGGGCGCGCCCCTTATTCCTGAGTGCCCAGCAAATGTTGGGGCACGCTAACACCCGGCATTCTACCGTGCAATATGCTAATCTCAACATAATGTTCAAGTTCAGGATCAACCCTCATTGGGAAATTACGCGCGGCAGCGGGCAGGCACTCGATACCTCGGTGCTGCTCGCGCTGCTGCGCGCGATCGAGGAAACCGGTTCGATTGCGCGCGCCGCGCAAGTGGTGGGCCTGTCCTATCGCTACGCTTGGGGTTTGCTGCGCGATGCCGAGGAACTGTTCGGCTACAGCCTGATGCAGACCGGCCGCGGCCGCGGCACCCAGCTGTCGCCACTGGCCGAAAAGCTGATCTGGGCCGACCGCCGCATCGCCGCGCGGCTCTCGCCTACCCTCGACAGCCTGGCGTCGGAACTCGAGGCTGAACTCGGCAAGACCCTGGGCGCCAAGCCTGCCTCGATACGCCTCGATGCCAGCCATGGCTTCGCGGTCGCCGCCTTCCTGAAGGAAGCCAATGAATCCGGCCTGCAGATCGACCTGCGCTACCGCAACAGCACCGATGCGGTCGCAGCGATGTCACGCGGCGAATCGGACCTCGCCGGCTTCCATGTGCCGCTGGGCGAATTCGAATCGCAATCGGCAGAACGCTATGGCCGCTGGCTCGATCCGAAGGCGCACCGGCTGATCCACCTCGCGGTGCGTACGCAGGGCTTGTTCGTCAACCCCGGCAATCCGCTCGGCATCCGGGGACTGCAGGATTTGTCGCGCCCCGACGTGCGCTTCGTCAACCGACAGGTGGGCTCGGGCACGCGCATGCTGCTGGAACTGATGCTGCCCAGCCAGCGCATCGCGCCGGGCATGATCAATGGTTACGAGAACACCGAATTCACGCACTCGGCCGTGGCGGCCTTCATTGCCAGCGGCATGGCTGACGTCGGCTTCGGCGTGCAGACCGCGGCCGAGCGCTTCAAGCTCGATTTCATACCGCTGGCCAGCGAACGTTACTTCTTCGCCGTCGGCGCCGAGGCGCTGGAGCGCCCGAAGATGGACCAGGTGGTCGCGGTGGTGCGCTCGCAAAGCTTCCGCGATGCCGTGCACCAGCTGCCCGGCTATGACGCCACCGACACCGGCAAGATCCTGACCCTGGCACAGGCCTTCGGCGGCGCTCCCGCGAAGAAGACCGCTGCTGCCTGAGCCGGCCAGCACCGGCTCGTGGCCCTCACTTCAGCTGCGATGAATAGTCCTGCCGAGCAGATCACCGGCCTGCTGCTGGCCGGCGGCCAGGGCCATCGCATGGGCGGCCTCGACAAGGGCCTGCAGTTACTGCATGGCGAGCCGCTCGCGGCGCACGTCATGCGCCGCCTGTCGCCGCAAGTCGGCACGCTGCTCATCAGCGCCAATCGTCATCTCGATCAATACGGGCAGCTCGGCTGTCGCGTCATCGCCGACCAGCTGTCCGGCTTCCATGGCCCGCTGGCCGGCATCCACACGGGGCTACTGCATTGCGATACCCCGTGGATGCTGTCCGCGCCCTGCGATTCGCCCTTCCTGCCGCACGACCTCGCGCAGCGCCTGGCCGATGCGATCGTCACACAGCAGGCCGATCTCGCCTATGTCGTCACCGGTTCAGGCGACGCGCAACGGGAACATCCGGTGTTCTCGCTGATGCGCAAGGAAGTACGCGACAGTCTCGCGCGCTACCTGGCCGGCGGCGGCCGCAAGGTGCGCGAATGGCAGGCCAGCATCAACGCCATCGCCGTGCACTTCCCCGATGAACGGGCCTTCCGCAACCTCAACACGGCCAGCGACCTGGCCGATGCCGAAGCTGCTTCAGAGAGCGACACAGGCGGGACCTGAAGCTCGGCAAGCCCACGACACCAGATGGCCATCCCTAGTTCTTGGGCTTGAAGTGCTTGTCGCTGATACGGAACTTGCCGCGGCGGTCGCCCATCAATGAGCGCAGCTCGGCGATCGACAGCGTGCTCACCTCATGCATGCGGATCAGCAGTGACGCCGTCACCGGCAGCCTGCGATGGCGGATCTTGCTGATCACCGGGGGCGACACTTCGAGCGCACGCGACAGGGCTGCGTCGTTCTTCAGATTGAGCCTGCCGATCAGTGAAGCAAGCAACTGGTCCGGGTCGTAGCGCTGCGTGGTGTGTACCGAGTGCACCTTGTGCTGGTCCATGTCGTCCTCATGCGAGTCGTGAAAGTCGTGACATGAGGATTGTGCGCACCGGCATTGCGCCCATCTTGAGCGCTCACAACGGCGCATGCATCGGCAGCGGCGGCCTTGCGCATGGCTGCGTCAGCGCAAAGGCCGAAGCGTATCCGTCACCGATTGGCGGCGTCGGGCAGCGGTAGCGCTGTCTTGTACTTCACCTGTTTCAGCGCGAAGCTGGACTTGATGTTCTTGATACCCGGGATGCGCGTCAGGTTCTCGAGGATGAAGCGCTCCAGCGCCTGGATGTCTGGCACGACGATGCGCAGCAGGTAGTCCTCATCGCCCGTCATCAGGTAGACCTCCATCACTTCATCGAAATGGCTGACCGCCTGCTCGAACTTTTCCAGCGCAGCCGCTTCCTGCTTTTCCAGCGACACGCGCACGAACACGTTCACCTTCAACCCCAGCGCATGCGGGTCGACCAGCGCAACGTAGCGCGAGATCACGCCCTCGCCCTCCAGCCGCTTGACGCGCGCCAGCGTCGGCGATGGGGACAGGCTGACAGCCTGCGCCAGTTCGACGTTGGTGAGGCTGGCGTCGCCCTGCAACTGGCGCAGGATCTTCAGGTCTGTACTGTCGAGGTTTTCCATTACCAAATCCCGCTTATTTATTAATCAGCAGCATTTTATGCCGCCAATGGCCCTATCGGTGAAGTTTTTTGGCAGCACCTGCGGCGCGAATTGTCTTACCCTTTCAGCATCAGAAAACCCTTTGGAGACCGGTGCCGCGAGGCCCCGCAGATGCAGGAAACACGATGGACATGATCACCCCCGAACACCTGATTCGCCAGCTCGATAGCGACGCTGCCGAGACCGCCGAATGGATCGCCTCGCTGCACTCGGTGCTGCAGGCCGAAGGCCCGGAGCGGGCGCGCTTCCTGCTGTCGCAGCTGGCGTCGGCCGCGCGCGACGCCGGCCTCAACTGGCGCGATGCACGCATCACGCCTTACGTGAACACCATCCGTCCGCAGGATGAAGCGCCCTACCCGGGCGGCGCCGACGCGATCTCGATCGAAGAGCGACTGGCCAGCATCATGCGCTGGAACGCACTGGCGATGGTGGTGCGCGCAAACCGCGCTTATGGCGAGCTGGGCGGTCACATCGCCAGCTATGCATCGGCAGCCGACCTGTTCGAAGTCGGCTTCAACCACTTCTTCCGCGCGCGCGACGACCAGCACGCCGGCGACCTGGTCTATTTCCAGGCCCACTCCGCGCCCGGCATCTATGCGCGCGCCTTCCTCGAAGGCCGGCTGTCCGAAGACAACCTCTCGCACTACCGGCAGGAGATCACCGCGCACAACAACGGCAAGCAAGGCCTGTCGTCGTATCCGCACCCGTGGCTGATGCCGGACTTCTGGCAATTCCCGACCGGCTCGATGGGCATCGGCCCGATCAGCGCGATCTACCAGGCGCGCTTCATGCGCTACCTCGAACATCGCGGCATGGTGCCGCCGCAGCAGCGCCGCGTCTGGGGAGTGTTTGGCGATGGCGAGATGGATGAGCCGGAATCGCTGGCCGCGCTGTCGCTGGCCTCGCGCGAGAAACTGGACAACCTCGTGTTCGTCATCAACTGCAACCTGCAGCGCCTCGACGGGCCGGTGCGCGGCAACGGCCACATCGTCGATGAACTCGAAACCCTGTTCGGCGGCGCCGGCTGGAACGTGATCAAGCTGCTGTGGGGCTCGGACTGGGACCCGCTGTTTGCGCGCGATGCCAACGGCGAACTGGTCGATGCGCTGAACCGCACCGTCGATGGCCAGCTGCAGACCTTCGCCGCCAATGATGGCCCGTTCAACCGCGAACACTTCTTCGGCCAGTCGCCGGGGCTGGCCGAGATCGGTGCCATGCTGACCGACGACGAGATCGACCGCCTCAAGCGCGGCGGCCACGACCTGCGCAAGATCCACGCCGCCTATCATGCGGCGGCCAACCATCGCGGCCGACCGACCGTGATCCTCGCGCAGACCAAGAAGGGTTTCGGCATGGGCAGCGCCGGCCAGGGCAAGATGACCACGCACCAGCAGAAGAAGCTGGAGCTGGACGACCTGCTGCAATTCCGTGACCGCTTCAAGCTGCCGCTGACGGACAAGCAAGTCGAGAACCTCGAGTTCTACAAGCCGGCCGCTGACAGCGAAGAGATGAAACACCTGCGCGCCTGCCGCGAGGCGCTGGGCGGCTCGCTGCCGCGCCGCATCGACAGCAAGGTGCAGGTCGCGGTACCGGCGCTCGCATCGCATGCAGCCTTCGCGCTCGATGCCGACAACAAGGAAATGTCGACCACCATGGCGCTGGTGCGCATGATGGGCAACCTGCTGAAAGACCCGGTGCTGGGCAAGCATGTGGTGCCCATCGTCGCCGACGAGGCGCGCACCTTCGGCATGGCCAACCTGTTCCGCCAGGTCGGCATCTACTCGGCGCAGGGCCAGCTGTACCAGCCGGAAGACATCGGCTCCATCCTGTACTACCGCGAAGCGAAGGATGGCCAGATCCTCGAAGAGGGCATCACCGAAGCCGGCGCGATCTCGTCGTGGACCTCGGCCGCCACTAGTTATTCAGTGAATGGCTTGCCGATGCTGCCCTTCTACATCTACTACTCGATGTTCGGTTTCCAGCGCATCGGCGACCTGATCTGGGCGGCCGCCGACCAGCGTGCGCGCGGCTTCCTGATCGGCGCCACCTCGGGCCGCACCACGCTCGGCGGCGAAGGCCTGCAGCACCAGGATGGCAGCAGCCACCTGGTGTCGGCCACGATCCCGAACTGCCGTTCGTATGACCCGGCCTATGCGTATGAAATGGCCGTGATCGTCGACGACGGCATGCAGCGCATGCTGCAGAAGAACGAGGACGTGTTCTATTACGTCACCGTCACCAATGAAAATGAAGCACAGCCTAGCATGCCGGCCGATGCCCGCCAAGGCATCCTGCGCGGCCTGCATTGCGTGCAGCCCTGCGAGCAGCCGGCCATCCGCCTGCTGGGCGCCGGCCCCCTGCTGAAGGAAGCGATCGCCGCTGCCCATCTGCTGGAAGACAGCTTCGGCATCAAGGCCGAGGTCTGGAGCGTGACCAGCTTCTCCGAACTGGCGCGCGACGGCATGGCATGCGAGCGTGCGCGCCGCCTGCAGCAAGGCGAGGCCTTGCCCTGGGTGGCGCAGCAACTGCAAGGCAACGCGCCCGTGCTGGCAGTGTCGGACTATGTGCGCGCCGTGCCGGAAAGCATACGCGCGTACATCGATGCGCCCTACACCACGCTGGGCACCGACGGCTTCGGCCGCAGCGACACGCGCGCCGCGTTGCGCGACTTCTTCGAAGTCGATGCGAAGTGGATCTGCTACACGGCGCTGACCGAGCTCCACCAGGGCAGCAAGACGCCGGAACAGTGGCGCGAGATCGCGGCGCAGCTCGGACTGGACCTGGGCAAGCCGATCGCGACCAGTCTCTGACCCTGTCGCTGGCTGGCCCCCTGCGCCAGCCATGTGCTATTCGATCCAGCTTTTGGATCTTGCCATACAGAATCCTTGACACGGATTCTGTATGGCAGAATAATTTCGCATGATCCTTTCATTCGCTTGCCCGGATACCGAAGCTCTGTTCATGAGCCAGGCTGTCCCCAGGTTCAGGAATGTCGAACGGGTCGCGCGCCGGAAATTGCTGCAGATGCAGGCAGCAAGCTCCCTTGATAGTTTGCGCATTCCGCCCGGCAACCAGCTGGAGGCACTGAAAGGCGACCGCAAAGGTCAGCACAGCATAAGAATCAATGACCAGTGGCGGATCTGTTTCGTCTGGCATGACGATGCAGCACACGAAGTCGAGATCGTCGACTACCACTAGGAGACCGAGACATGGGAAAACTTCTGGAAGAAATTCATCCCGGCGAGATATTGCTGGAAGATTTCATGAAGCCGATGGGCATTACGGCGCGCCAGCTGGCGTCCGATATCGATGTGCCGCCAAGCCGCATCAGCGAGATCGTGCGCGGACTGCGCCCGATCACGGCCGATACGGCGCTGCGGCTGGGGATATTTTTCGGCATGGAGCCACGCTTCTGGATGAATCTCCAGAGCGAATACGACATGCGCGTCGCCATGCGGGAATTGAACCCCAAGATCGCGCCTCGGATACGCGTCTTTCAATCCGAGGTTGCCTGATCAATTCGGATCGATACCGACGACCTCGTACGGACAAGGCCGGCGGCCGCTGTCAGCGCTGACGCGTCGCCTGTTGCAAGATGCGTTCAGCCTTGATCATCACCGGCAGGTCGACCATCTTGCCGTCGACGGCCACCGCTGCGCCATTGGCTGCGGCTGCGGCATCCAGCACCCGCGTTGCCCACGCCACTTCGGCATCGGTCGGCAGGTACGAGGCATGCACCGCAGCCAGTTGCTTCGGATGGATGCACAGCTTGCCGCCGAAGCCGAAGCGCTTGCCGCGCAAGGTGTCGGCGCGCAGCACCGATTCATCATCCAGCGCCGTGGTCACGCCATCGACCGGCGCGGCAATACCCGCCAGCCGTGAGGCCAGCACCAGCTGCGAACGGTAGTAATCAAGTTCGCGGTCATCCCCCTCGATGCCGAGGTCGACCGAGAAATCAATGTGCCCGAACATCAGTCGGTCCACGCCCTGCATGGACGCAATCTGAGAAGCCTGCGCAATCCCCTGCGCGCTCTCGATCAGGGCCAGTACCGAACGCGCACCGCTGGTCACTACGCGCTCGATGTCGCCCGGGTCGGCCGCCTTGGGCAGCACGACCGCGGCCACGCCGGGCAGCGCGCACAGGCCGAGGTCATCGGTGAACCAGGGCGAATCGCCGCTGTTGATGCGCACGGCGACCGGCTTGTCGTCCGACGAACGGGACGACAACCAGCCCATCACCGCCGCGCGCGCCAGTTCCTTCTCGGCCGGCGGCACCGCATCTTCGAGATCAACGATCACGCAGTCGGCACCGGCGGCCAGCGCCTTGTCGAAACGCTCCGGGCGATTGCCCGGAACGAACAGGTAGGACACGGGGGCTGCAGCGCTGCGATGGGTCGCATTCATTACTGTCGACATCTGTTTTTGCTCTGGTAAAGGACGGGATCAGATCGCTTTTTCGGCACGCAGGCGCTCGACGGCGTCGCTGGCATAGCCGAGCTCGCCGAGGATGGCCGACGTATGCTCGCCCAGCGCGGGTATCGCATCCATGCGCGCATCCCAGCCGCTGGCCGCGCCCGGCGGCAGCATGGCCGGCACCGGACCGACCGGGGTCGCGACTTCGGTCCAGCGCTGGCGCGCGCGCAGTTGCGCGTGGTCCCATAGTTCGTGCATGTCGTTCAGGCGCGCGTTGGCGATCTGCGCTTCGTCCAGGCGCGCAATCACCTGCTCGGCCGTCAGCGATGCAAAGGCTTGCGCGATGATGCCGTACAGCTCCTTGCGTGCATCGCTGCGCTTGTCAGCCGATGCAAAGCGCGGGTCGCTGGCCAGCGCCGGCTGCTGCAGCACCTTGTCGCAGAAGATCACCCACTCGCGTTCGTTCTGCAGGCCCAGCATCACGGTCTTGCCGTCGCCGGCCGGGAACGGGCCGTACGGATAAATGGTGGCGTGCGCCGCGCCCGCGCGCACCGGCGGGTTCGCGCCCTTGTACGCGTAATACATCGGGAAGCTCATCCACTCGGCCATCGCTTCGAGCATCGAGATATCGAGCCCGCAGCCCTTGCCGGTGCGGCCGCGCTGGATCAGCGCGGCAAGGATATTGGTGTACGCATACATGCCGGCCGCGATGTCGGCGATCGAGGCGCCAGCCTTGGCCGGCTCGTCCTTGGTGCCGGTCACGGACAGGAAGCCCGACTCGCTCTGGATCAGCAGGTCATAGGCTTTCTTGTCGCGGTAAGGGCCGTCGGCGCCATAGCCGGAAATGTCGCAGACGATCAGCTGCGGGAAGCGGTCCTTCAGCGCCTCGTACGACAGGCCGAGACGGGCCGCCGCGCCGGGCGCGAGGTTCTGCACCAGCACATCGGCCTTCTCCAGCAGGCGCTCGAGGATGACCTTGGCTTCGTCGTGCTTGACGTCCAGCGTCAGGCTTTCCTTCGAGCGGTTGGTCCAGACAAAGTGCGAGGCCAGGCCGTCGACGCGCTTGTCATAGGCGCGCGCGAAGTCGCCCACGCCGGGGCGCTCGACCTTGATCACGCGGGCGCCGAGGTCGGCCAGCTGGCGTGTGCAGAACGGCGCGGCGATCGCATGTTCGAGAGTGATTACGGTAATGCCGTCCAATGGACGCATGATGATTTCCTTCCTTGTTACTGGTCGCGATATTGTGGCGTCGACTACGGACTTGTTGTTTCGCGGATGGGTGGTCGCAACCGCCTGGCGGGGTTCGGTGCGGGTTTCAATGAATGTGGTTCGGTGCCTGCCTCGATGATTCGGTGATTCAGCGCTTCAGTTCATGCTGCCATGTCCGCGCGGTTCAGGCCAGCGCAGGTTCAGCCAGCGCGGGTTCAGCCAGTGTCGCTTCGGCCTGCATCGCCAGCTCGCCGCGCGCATTCGCGGCCCACAGCGTGGCGGTGCTGCCGTCGTCCGACAGCTTGCCATGCAGGCTGAAGCGTTCAATGTCGAACAGCGGGCTGACCGCACGGAAGCTGAAGGTCTTCAGCGCCCGGGCCGGCAATTCGCGGCGCAGCAGGTCGACCAGCAGGGTCGCGATCAGCGGGCCATGCACGATCAGGCCGGCATAGCCTTCGACGCCGGTCGCATAGCTGCGATCGTAATGGATGCGGTGACCGTTGAAGGTGAGCGCGGAATAGCGGAACAGCAGCACCGGATCCGGGTCGATGGTGCGCGTCCATTGCGCATCGGTCGGCGCGGGCTTGCCGGGTGCAGCCTTCGCAGTGCCGCTCGCAGCCGACGGCGACGCCAGCTCGCGGTAGACGATGTCATGCTCTTCATACACGCAAGGCCGGCCGTTCTGCGCGATCGTATGCGCGACGGTCACGAAGGCCAGCGGTCCGGTCGTGCCCTGCTTCACGTTCACATCGAGGATGGTCGAGGTCTTGTCGGCCGGCGCACCCAGCGCCAGCGGCGCATCAAAGCGCAGACGGCCGCCGGCCCACATGCGGCGCGGCAGCGGCACCGGCGGCAGGAAGCCGCCGCGTTTCGGATGGCCATCCTGACCCAGGCCCGAGATCGGGGCCACCGACCAGAAATAGATCCAGTGCCACAGCGGCGGCAACGCATCGCCATCGACCAGCTGCTCGTCGCGGTCGAGGGTGGCGGCCAGCGCATTGGCGGCGCCGGTTGCGATCAGGTCGTGCGCCGACTCACTGCGGCCGGCCCATTGCTTCAGGTGCTCGGTATCGATCTGGCTCATGGATAGTGGTGAGGACGGCGGTATCGGCAACGCTGCAAACGCAGCCGGCGTCGCCCATGCCCGGCAGGCAGATTTTCTCAGTCCGCATTGTCCGGCAGCGCCCGTGCACGGGCAATTTTGAATTGACGAAGGGGGAATTGAGGGCGGACGGCCAGGCCGCCACGCGGGCCGTCACCAGGACTTCTTGGCCCCGGCCGATGCGTAGATCTCGGAAATGATGTCGCCGAAGGCAGGATCGCGCACCTCATCAAAGCGAAATTTGCGGCGGCGGTCACCCATCAGGTCGCGCAACTGGCGGCCGCTCCAGCCGCTGACCTCCTCCATCCGGATCAGCAGCTCGGGCGTGACCGGGATCTCGCCCATGCGCACCAGCCGCACCAGCGCTCCCGGCACCTCGAGCTTGCGCGCCAGCCCGACATCGCTGCGCAGCTTCAGCAAGCCACGCAGCGCATTGAACAGGCGGCCGGGATCGTAGCCATCGGATGGCGTGATGGACAGCGCTCTCATGCAGGTACTCCAATGATCGTCAGGTCGAGCGCAAATTATCCCATTTGCCCCATTCGATCACCGGCTGGCCATCTTGAATTTTGGAACAGGTTTGTCGCAGGTTTAAAAAGGCGCAATTTCTTGTTTCCGGCGGCAAAAAAAAGCTTAATCAAGGGAAATTTTCATTCCACGCCAGGAACAGTCATGCTGAAACCAGCCGGTTCCGGGTGGCTTTCGAGGGCCCCGGCGGTATGGCAGATGCTGAGCTTGCCGCGCTGGGGCTGCGCCGACTGACCACCGGTACATTCACCTCCGGCGCTGTCGGCCAGCGACTTCAGCAATTCGACGGCAGCATCCGCGATCAGCGCATCCGGATGGATTTCGCAATAACTTTCAAGGGCGTCGATGATGATGCCGTTCGACTGGTTCGCCAGCAGGTCGAGATTGCGCGCCCTGAGGTTGGCCGAACTGAGGAAGCCCAGCACCCAGCTGTCGCTGGCGAGTCGCGCATCGTCATCGGACGCAAGGTAAGACTCGCACGCATTGTTGCCGCTGCCGGCCAGCGTATCGCCGGCCCTTGCGTAACGTGCGATGCCGACGGCGGCCAGCACGCAGATGATGGTCGCCAGCCAGCGCAGCGCTCCCTTGCGCGGCCTGGCCGGCATGCTGTGAACAAGCTTGATCGCTATGGCAGACATGCACCCTCCCGATTCACGTCGGTGCCGCCTGTCCGGCACCCTGTCATCGATTCTACCGGCTGTGGGCCTTCTCCGTTTGAAGGCGCATGACCATCGCCCGCGGGGCTATAATCGCGCCGGAGCTACAGGTGTCCTAGCGGCGTCGGTGGCCTTTTTGCCTTTACGCTAACGACCGACCTGTCATCCATGCAGCAACTCCCCTCCGGCGCAGAGTTCAGCGCAGGCGCGAGTGGACATTTCCCGCTTCGCTCCCATCGTGCCAACCTTGGCCGCAGCCTGTGGCTGGTCCTGGCCCTGCTCGCGTGGCTGCTGACCACCATCTGGGTCAGGCCGCTGGCCCTGCCCGATGAAGGCCGCTATGCCGGTGTGGCGTGGGAGATGGTGCGCTCGGGCCAGTGGCTGACGCCGACACTGGACGGCCTGCCCTATTTCCACAAGCCGCCGATGTTCTACTGGCTGACGGCCATCGCCATGAAGGTATTCGGATTCAGCGAATGGGCAGTGCGCCTCGCTTCGCTGACCGGTGCGCTGGTGGCCGCCGGCGCGACCTGGCGCCTGATGCAGCGCTGGGTGTCGCCTGCCGCCGCGCTGTGGGGCCTGGCCATCGTCGGCACGATGCCACTGTTCTATGGCGGCGCACAGTACGCCAACCATGACATGCTGGTGGCCGGCTTCATCAGCGGCGCCATTGCCTTTGCGGCCGATGCGCTGCTGTCGCGCGAGGCGGGCCTGCACTGGCGCACCAGCCTGCTGCTGGCCTGGGCCTGCATGGCGCTGGGCCTGCTGTCCAAGGGCCTGATCGGCATCGTGCTGCCGTCGGGCGTGATCTTCTTCTGGCTGCTGCTGACCCGGCGCCCGCTGTGGCTGCTGCGCCTGTTCTGGTGGCCGGCGCCGCTGCTGTTCTTCGCGATCGCCACGCCGTGGTTCGTGCTGATGCAGCTGAAGTTCCCAGAATTCTTCGATTACTTTTTCATCCACCAGCACTTCCAGCGCTTCGCGCAAAAAGGCTTCAACAACAACCAGCCGTTCTGGTTCTATCCGGTCGCGCTCAGCATCCTGTGCCTGCCGTGGACGGTGGCGCTGTTCACGCGCGCCCGCATCGGTTCCGCGCGCGACCTGTCGCACCGCGCAGTGCGCGTGCTGCTGTGGACCTGGGTGGCCGTGATTGTCGGCTTCTTCTCGCTGCCGGCCTCCAAGCTGATCGGCTATGCATTGCCGGTGGTGCCGGCGCTGGCCGCGCTGGCCGGCGAAGCCTTGGCCGGCTGGCAGCGCCGCTGGCTGCGCATGGCCTTTGCCGGATTCGCCGCCGTGCTGTGCGTGGTGGGCGTGGTGCTGATCAGCCGCGCCGAAACCGTATCCTCGAAGGCGCTGGCCGCCACCTGGCGCGAACAGGCCCGTCCTGACGATGGCCTGTTGTCACTGCGCGTGTATCGCTTCGATTTCCCCATCTATGCGCAGCTGAAAGCGCCGCTGCCGATCTATCATGCATGGGACGACCCCGCACTGGCCACGCAGGACAGCTGGCCGCGCGAGCTGATCGATGCCACCCGCTTCGACCCGGCCGTGGGCAAGCAGGTGCTGCGCCCGGCCGCGGAACTGAAAGGCGCCCTGTGCGCGCATGATGTCACCTGGGTCGTCATGCGCAAGGATGACGGCGAGCCGCTGCTGAAGGATGCGACCACCGCCGCCGATAACGAGATGTATGCATTGAAGCGCGTCGAACGCAGCAAGCTGGCCTGCCAATGATGCAGCAGTGCGGGCAGGCGGCGCGAACCGGGACGATGTCGACGCAGATACGAGAACAAGAAAGAACAACATAACGCCATGGAGCACACCGTGTCCGACCTGAACCGCAGCCAGCAGCCCGCCGCACGCGCCGGCTCCCTGTCCACTTTCGCCTCTGCCTTTGCCTTGATCGCTGTATTGGCCACGGGATTGGCCACAACCCTGGCGGCCCCGGCTGCCCGGGCGCAGTCGCTGCCCGACGGCATCGATCCCGCGCTCGTGCAATCAACCCGCGGCATCGCTACCGACCTGCTGAACCAGCTCGGCGCCAGGCTCAAGGGGGCGATGTCGACCGATGGCCCGATCGCGGCAGTCAGCGTATGCAAGGAAGCCGCGCCGGCGATCGCAAAGGACCTGTCGGCGAAAAACAATGCGCAGGTGACGCGCGTCGGCACCCGGGTGCGCAACCCGAAGCTGGGCGTGCCGAACGACTGGCAGAAAGCAGCGCTGGCTGACTTCGAGCAGCGCATCGCCAATGGCGAAAAGCCGGCCGAGCTCGAGCACTGGAGCGTGGCCAATGGTGCGGACGGCAAGCCGGAGCTGCACTATGCGAAAGCCATCGGCGTGCAGCCAATGTGCGTGACCTGCCACGGCAGCAAGGATGACATTCCGGCACCGCTGGCCGAGAAGATCCGCCTCGAATATCCGCAAGACCAGGCCGTCGGCTACAGCGTCGGCAAATTGCGTGGCGCCGTGGTCGTGACCCGACCACTGCCGGCGCAGTGAACTGAAGCCGGGCAAGGCTTTCCAACCGGATCGCAGCCCAGTACCGGAAAACACACCCTACCGTTTCCAGGAAGTCCAACGTGTCGATCAGCAATCCAGAGTTTTCGCAATCTTCGGTGATGCGCCCGGTCAGCGTGACCGGCCTCGACGGCCATGCGCATGCCTCCACGGCGGCACTGGTGCTGGCCGCCGTCGGCATCGTGTTCGGCGACATCGGCACCAGCCCGCTGTATGCATTGAAGGAATGCTTCAGCCCCGAGCATGGCATCCCCTACTCGCATGGCGCGGTGCTCGGCATCCTGTCGATGATTTTCTGGGCGCTGCTGGTGGTAGTGACGCTGAAGTACGTGGCCTTCGTGCTACGCGCAGACAACAACGGCGAAGGCGGCGTGCTGTCACTGATGGCGCTGGCGCTGCGCTCGGCGCGCTCCGACAAACGGCATTACATCGTCTTGCTGATGCTGGGCGCGCTCGGCGCCTGCATGCTGCTCGGCGAATCGGTGATCACGCCGGCCATCTCGGTGCTGTCCGCGGTCGAAGGTCTGGAAGTCATACAGCCGGACCTGAAACGCTACGTGATCCCGATCACGCTGGTGATCGTGGTCGCGCTGTTCATGATCCAGCGCTACGGCACCGCTGCCGTCGGCCGCTTCTTCGGCCCCATCATGGTGGTCTGGTTCACCTCGCTGGCCGGCTTCGGCATCGCCAGCGTGATCAAGAACCCGGAGATCCTCGCGGCCGTGAACCCGCTGTATGCAGCCGCCTTCATCAGCGAGCATACGCTGCAGGCCTATATCGTGATGGGCTCGGTGGTGCTGGTGGTGACCGGCGTTGAAGCGCTGTATCTGGACATGGGCCACTTCGGCCGCCGCCCGGTGCGCCTGGCCTGGCTGCTGGTAGCCTTGCCGGCACTGATGATCAATTATTTCGGCCAGGGCGCGCTGATGTTGTCCAACCCCGAGGCGGCCACCAATCCCTTCTTCCTGATGCTGCCGGACTGGGCGCTATGGCCCATGATCGGGATGGCGACCGTCGCCACGGTGATCGCATCGCAAGCCGTGATCTCGGGCGCGTTCTCGCTGGCCAACCAGGGCATCCTGCTCGGCTTCCTGCCGCGCATGCAGATCCTGCACACCTCGGACACCGAGCGCGGCCAGATCTACATGCCGATGGTGAACTGGGTGCTGTTGGTGCTGGTGATTTTCACCGTGACCCAGTTCAAGGAGTCGGGCAACCTCGCCGCCGCGTACGGCATCTCGGTCACGACCACGATGCTGATCACCACCAGCCTGCTGGCGGTGGTGATGTCGAACGAATGGAAGATGAAGACCATCGTCGTCGTCGCCATGGTGACGCTCTTCTTCGTGGTCGACTTCTCGTTCTGGACCGCGAACCTGATCAAGGTGAAGGATGGCGGCTGGTACCCGTTGATGCTGGGCGCGATCTGCTTCGTGATGCTGACCACCTGGTACAAGGGCCGCCGCCTGCTGCGCGAGCGCGTCGTCAGCGATTCGATTCGCCTGCCCGACTTCGTGCAGGCGCTTCTGGCGCACCCGCCGCATCGCGTCGAAGGCACGGCTGTGTTCCTGACCGCGCACATCGACTTCGTGCCGGTCGCGCTGCTGCACAACCTGAAGCACAACCGCGTGCTGCACGAGCGCGTGCTGTTCCTGAAGCTGTCGATATGGGACGTGCCCTATGTGCGCGATGAAGAGCGCCTGACCATCAGCGAGCTGGGCGGCAATTGCTACGTGGTGCGCGCAGTGCACGGCTTCAAGGAAACGCCGGACATCAACGAAGTGCTGGCGCTTCTCGAGGAGCAGCATGGCCTGAAGCTGGAACTGTCCGACACCTCGTTCTTCCTGGCGCGCGATACCGTAGTGCCGAGCAACCTGCCGGGCATGGCGATCTGGCGCGAGCGCCTGTTCGCGTGGATGATGCAGAACGCGGCCAAGCCTTCGGACTTCTTCAAGATTCCGCCGAACCGCGTGGTGGAGCTGGGGACGAAGATCGAGATCTGATCGAGCTGATTTGACCTGATCTTCCTCATGAAAAAAGCCCGGAGCAATCCGGGCTTTTTTTATGTCTGCGATCAGGGCATCGACCGGGTCGCGGGTGCGAGCGCGATGCATGCTACCAAGCTACCCGGGCATCAATGCGCAAGCACGCGCGACAGGAACTCTTGCGCGCGTGGCGCGCGCGCCGGCACGTTGCCGAAGAATTCGTCGCTGCGGCAATCCTCGACGATGCGTCCCTTGTCCATGAAGATCACGCGGTCGGCCACGCGGCGCGCAAAGCCCATTTCGTGCGTCACGCACATCATGGTCATGCCTTCATTGGCCAGTTGCACCATCACTTCGAGCACCTCGCCGACCATCTCCGGGTCGAGCGCCGAGGTCGGCTCGTCGAACAGCATCACCACCGGGTCCATCGCCAGCGCACGTGCGATCGCCACGCGTTGCTGCTGGCCGCCGGACAGTTGCGCGGGAAACTTGTCGCGCTGCGCCGCCAAGCCTACACGCTCCAGCAATGCCGCGCCGCGCTTGGCCGCATCGGCCGCATTGCGCTTCAATACCTGCACCTGCGCCAGCGTCAGGTTGTCCATCACGCTCAGGTGCGGGAACAGCTCGAAATGCTGGAACACCATGCCGACCCGCGCGCGCAGCGCCGACAGCGAGGTCGACGGGTCATGCACGGGCGTGCCGTCGACCCACAGTTCTCCCTGCTGAAAAGGCTCGAGCGCATTGATGGTCTTGATCAGCGTCGACTTTCCCGAGCCCGATGGGCCGCAGACCACGACCACCTCGCCCTTGGCGACCTCGGCCGTGCAATCGGCCAGCACGGGGAAGCTGCCATACCACTTGGACAGGTTTTTCATCGAGATCATGGACGCATCCTTTGCCGGCATCGGGATTGAATGAGGGGTCAACGCAGGATCGCGACCTTGCGCTGCAGCTGCGCTGCCGCGCGCGACAGCAGCAGGCACAGCACGAAATAAATAACGGCCGCCCCCAGATAGGCTTCGATCGGACGGCCCAGGATCTTGCCGGCCACATCGAAGCCCTTCAGCATGTCATAGGCGCCGATCGCATAGACCAGCGAGGTATCCTGGAACAGCACGATCACCTGTGTCAGCAGCACCGGCAGCATGTTGCGCATCGCCTGCGGCAGGATCACCAGCCTCAGGTTCTGTGCCGGGCTCAGCCCCAGCGCCAGCCCGGCCTGCACCTGCCCGCGCGGCACGGCCTGCATGCCGGCCCGCACGATCTCGCAGAAGAAGGCCGCTTCGAAGGCGACGAAAGTCACGAAGGCCGACAGCTCGGCGCCGATGGAACGGCCGAGCAGGAAAGGCATCAGCAGGAAGAACCACAGGATGACCATCACCAGCGGCACCGAGCGCATCGTGTTCACGTAGGCCGCCGCCGGCAGCGCGATCCAGCGATTGTGCGAGGTGCGCATCACCGCCAACAGGCTGCCGAACAGGATGCCGCCCAGCGTCGCCACCAACGTCAGCTGCAGGCTGAAGGCCACGCCTTCCAGCAGGTAGCGGCCGATCAGGTCCCAGCTGTAAAAACCGAGGTCGAGATCCATCAGCCGGGCTCCGCAACGACCGCGCCCGGCACGCCTGCGCGTGCCTCGACCAGCGCAAGTACCCGGTTCACCGCAAGCGCGGTCACCGCATACAGCAAGGTCACTGCCAGGTAGACCTCGATGCCATGCGCGGTCTCTTCCTGCGCCTGCAGCGCGAACTGCGTCAGTTCGGCGATGCCGACCGCAAACGCGACCGAGGAATTCTTCACCGAGTTCATCGCCTCGGAAGTCAGGGTCGGGATCATCTGCCGTAGCGCGACCGGCAGCAGCACCAGACGGTAGGCCTGTAGCGTACGCATGCCCAGCGCCTGCGCCGCCTGCAGCTGGCCGCGCGGCAGCGCCTGCAATGCGGCCCTGACCTGCTCTGCGATGCGCGCCGACGTGAACAGCCCCAGCGCTGCCGATGCGAGCAGCCAGGCCGGCACGCCCTTGAGCGCAGGCATGAAGTAAGGCAGCACGTGATACCAGAGGAAGACCTGTACCAGCAGCGGGATGTTGCGGAACAGCTCGGTCCATGCCACGGCGAAGGCCGCGCAGGCATGGCGAGCGGTGAGTATGCGCGGGGTGGGCATTGCACCCGCTGTACCGGTGGCACCCAGCGTGCGCATCGTACCGATGGCAATGCCGACCATCAGCGCCAGCAGGAAGCCACACAGCGCCACGGCCGCCGTCCAGCCCCAGGCCGACAGCAGCCATTGCAGGTAGCTGCTCTCGCCGCCATGGCAGAAGCAGCCCGGCAGCTGGCCGGCGCCGGTGGTGCTTTTGCAGAAGATTTGCCAGTCGAGGTTCATGCGCTCACCCGCATCAGCCGGCCGGACGGTCGGAACGCAAGCGCAGGTTCTCGCGCAGCTCGCGGCTCATAGGCAGGTTCAGGCTGCGGCCGCGTGGCGGTATCGGCTGCATGAACCACTTGTCATAGATACGCTCGAACTCGCCCGACTGCATCAGGCCACCCAGCGCATCGTCGACCACCTGCTTGAAGGCGGGATCGTCCTTGCGCAGCATGCAGGCATAAGGCTCGAGCTGCAGTGCTTTGCCGACCACGGCGAGTTCGGCCGGCCGGCGCGCATTGAGCACCTGCCCGTACAGCAGGATGTCGTCCATCACGAAGGCCGCGGCGCGGCCGGACTCGAGCAGCAGGAAGGAATCCGCATGATCTTTTCCGGCCAGCAGGGTCATGCCCATCGCGTGCTCGAGATCGTACTGGCGCATCAGCTTGAAACTGGTGGTGCCGGTGGTGACGGCGATGGTCTTGCCGCGCAGGTCGGCAAAGTCCTGCACGCCCGAGCCTTGCTTTACCAGCAGCCGCGGGCCGGTATAGAAATAATTGGTCGCAAAGGCCACGGTCCTGGCGCGCGCGGCCGTGTTCGAGGTCGAGCCGCATTCGAGGTCGACCGTGCCGTTGGCCACCAAGGGTATCCGGTTCTGCGACGTCAGCGGCTGGTAGCGCACGGCGATGTCCTTCCGGCCGGTGGCCTTGCGCAAACCTTCCAGCACTGCGGCATACATATCCACGCCAAAACCGATGGGCTTGTGCGGACCGTCGAGATAACTGAACGGCACCGAGGATTCGCGATAGCCGAAAGTGACAACGCCGGTGGCAGCCACCTTCTGCAGCGTGTCGGCGGCCGCGGGAACGCCGCCGGCGAGCAAGGCCGCTGCGAGCCAGAGGGCGGGCTTGCATGACGGGGCGTGTGCGGATGTTCGGGCTTCCATGGGCTGTCCTTGTACCAGAAAGCGCGCATGCCGTGCCAGCGATGACACGTAAGAGGACGCGTACGATGCCGACCTTGGGCGCATGGCGCAGCGCAAGCGGCGAATCAGACGCCTGGCTGCAACACTGCCAGGTGCCGCGAGCTCAATCGCCACGCGCCACACCCTCGCGCCGCGGATCGGCGCCGCCCTCCAGCCCGTCGACGCCGACCACGATCGCATGCACGCCGCTCGGGAAAGGCAGCAGCTTCACGTTATGCCCCATGGCTTCGAGCGCCGGTTCTCGGTCGGCCAGCAGCGTGCCTTCTTCGATCTCGGTATCGCGATTGCGGCTGCCCATGTTGGGCAAGGCGATCGCCTGTTGTACGTCGAGCTTCCAATCGATCATCGCAACCAGCGTCTTCGCCACATAGTTGATGATCGCACTGCCGCCGGGCGAGCCGAGCACCATCTTCAGTTTGCCCTGCTCGAATACCGCAAACGGCGCCATCGAACTGCGCGGACGCTTGCCGGGTTCAACGCGGTTGGCCACCGGGCGGCCATGCTCATCGGTGGGCGCGAGCGAGAAATCGGTCAACTGGTTATTCAGCAGGAAGCCGCGCACGAAGATCTTGCTGCCGAACTCGGCTTCGATGGTGGTCGTCATCGATACCGCATTGCCTTGCGCATCGACCGCCACGAGATGGCTGGTCGAAGGAATATCAACCGCCATGCCTTCGCCCAGCGCGAGCGCCGCGCCTTCGGGCCGGCCTGCCGGTGCCTTGCCCATGCTGCGCCGGGCATCGATGAGTGCGCCGCGCTGTTTCAGGTAAGCGGTATCGAGCAAGCCCCGCACCGGCACCGCGGTGAAGGCCGGATCGGCGACATACAGGTCACGGTCGGCAAAGGCCAGCCGTCCGGCTTCGGCGAAGTAATGCACGGCGAGCGTATCGCCCGGTTGCAGCAGTCCCAGCGGATATTGCTCGAGCATGCCCAGCATCTGCAGCACCGCGATGCCGCCTGACGAAGGCGGGCCCATGCCGCACAGCAGGTAGACCCGGTAATTGCCGCATACCGGCTCACGCTCGATGGGGCGATAGCTCCTCAGGTCCGCCTCGGATAAGTCGCCGGGCAGCGCATGTGCGCGCACTGCGGTAACGATGTCGCGCGCGACGGGTCCCGTGTAGAACGCATCGCTGCCCTCTTTCGCGATTCGCTTCAACAGGGACGCCAGCTGCGGGTTCTTCAGGCGGTAGCCGACAGGCGCGGGTTGTCCGTCCGGCAGGAAATAGGCGCGCGCTTCGGCCTGCTTCGCCAGATCGGTGTTCTGGCTGATCTGCCGGTGCAGTCGCGGCGACACCGGGAAGCCGCGCTCGGCCAGTTCGATCGCCCGCGTGAACAGGTCGGCCCATGGCAGCCGGCCATGGCGTTTGTGCGCCAGCTCCAGCATGCGCAAGAGGCCGGGCGTGCCGACCGCAAGGCCGCTATTGACCGCATCGGCAAAGCGCAGCGGCTTGCCATCCTTCAGGAAGCGCTCAGGCGTCGCGCTGGCGGGCGCGGTCTCGCGGCCGTCATAGGATTTCAGCCGGGCCGACCGCGCGTCCCAGGCCAGCATGAACGCGCCGCCGCCCAGGCCCGACGATTGCGGTTCAACCAGGGCCAGCACCAGTTGCATCGCGATGGCCGCATCGACGGCACTGCCACCGCGCGCCAGCACGGCCGCGCCTGCATCGCTGGCCAGCGGATTGGCCGCCACGGCCATGTAGTGCGTGGCGCGCACCACCGACCGTTGCCGGACGCCGGTGGCGATCTCGGGATTGGCATCGGGCTGAGCATCGCGGGCCTGCGCTTCGCGGGCCTGCGTTTCACGGGGCTGCCCTTCACGGGCCAGCGCTACCCCTGACATCGACAATGCCAGCCCCAGCACAGCTATCAATTTCGCAAGTTCGTTCATGAATGGGCTCAGGTGCCTGTATGCCGGAATCAGCCGGAATTAAGGTTCTTTCGAGTAACTATCTTGTATTATCTTGCATAAACAATACAAGCCAACCCCGACCTGCGCACCTGCTGGTCGGGTTCATGTATTCACACCCTTGATTTTGCGGCGCTGGTGTCGATTCTCCAAAGATCGAAGCCCCAAAGCACCTACAGGACAGCATCATGGCTGACGCAGCCGACGACAAAAAGCCCGCCGAAGGCCAGGCCCCCGAAGCCCCGGCCCTGGAGCCCATTGTCAAAAAGAAGAAAGTCGATGGCGACCATGCCGGCGCGCATGGCGGCGCATGGAAGATCGCGCTGGCCGACATGATGACGGCCATGATGGCCTTCTTCCTGCTGATGTGGCTGCTGGGCGCAACCACTGAAGACCAGCGCAAGAGCATCGCCGAATACTTCAAACCGACCTCGCACAGCCTGGCCAACATGAGCAACCTGGCCGGCCCGGGCGGCATCATGGGCGGCAATTCCATTCTCGATCCGGACGGCATGCCCTATGCCGGCCAGCGTACCAGCCTGTTCGAACGCGAGACCCCGCGCGCCGAAGGCGGCAAGAAGAGCGACGCCGGCGACTCGAAGGACGAAAAGAACGACATGAACGACAGCGAGCTGTCGGAAGAAGAAAAGCAGAAGATCGCCGCCGAGGCCGACAAGAAGAACTTCGACAAGCTCGAGCAGGAAGTGAAGGAAAAGCTGAACCAGAATCCCCAGCTCGACAAGCTCAAGGACAAGGTGAAGTTCATCCGCGAGAAGGAAGGCTTGCGCATCGAAGTGATCGACAAGGCCGACTTCTCGATGTTCGGCGTCGGCACGTCCAGAATGCAGGGCAAGGCCGAAACGCTGATCCGCGAGGTTGCCAAGTCGGTCGCCGGCATGCCGAACAAGGTCGCCGTGCGCGGCCACACCGACAGCCTGGCATATGACGACGGCGTGCGCTCGAACTGGTCGCTATCAGGCGACCGTGCCGAAAGCACGCGCCGCATCATGCAGGATGCCGGCATTCCGGAAAACCGCTTCGCGAAAGTCGAAGGCGTGGCCGATACCGCGCCCTACATCCCGAACAATCCGGCCGACCCGCGCAACCGCCGCATCTCCATCACCATCCTCTATCAGGACGCCGCGAAATGACCCGCCGTCGCCTCAGTCTGTTCTTCGCGATGCTGGCGCTGCTGGCCTCGTTCAGCGTCTATGCGCACGCACAGCAAAAGAAGAAAGATGCCGAACCCGAGCCGCCGCCCGTGCCGATCAAGCCCGGCAAGCTGGACCCGCTCGATTGCGTGGTGGCCGATTTCCGCGCGATCGGCATCGATACCCCGGATGCCGAGCAGCGCCGCGGCAAGGCGATGGCCTGGCTGAACAAGCACGGCAAATCGTGCACGGCGGAGCAGCTGGTCGTGATGCGTAACAACCGCCAGCAATGGATGGGACACGCCGACAATGCCACGCTGGCGGCGCGCATCGACGGTTTGCTGGAAGTCTTTGCTGCCACCAACAAGGACATTGCGATCCTGCTGTACGGTACGCCGCCCGTGCCGGCCAAACCGGATGCCAAAGGCGGCGCCGGCGCAGCACCGAAAAAGTAATCCGTCCGCTGCGCACACCGCCATGGCCATCCTGACCCGCAAAAGCCCCGTTTACCGGGGCTTTTTGTTTTTGGCGATGGCGATCGCGTGGTCAGCTTCGCCACAGGTATTTGCCGCCGACGCCCCGCCGCTTCAACCAACCGCCATCTGCGAAGCGGACTACGGCGGGCGCGCTGAAACGCTGCTGCTGCAGCCGACCACGGATGTCTATGCGACGCAGTCCGTCACGCTCGGCAAGCGCTTTCGCTTTCAGGCGCAGTACCTGTCGGAGCGCGGCAAGCTCAAGACCTGGGTCTATGAATTGCGCGAGCGCGGTCCGGCGCCCTTGCATGCGGCCGAGTACCCCTTGCCCGCGGATGCCTGTCACGCGGGCAGCCCCGTTGACAAGCGCACGACCGACTTCGGGCTGAACAAGGTGTACTCCTCCGACTTCGAGCGCGAACTGTTCTTCCGCTGTACCAGCTCTTGCGAGTGACCCCATGAAGCCCGCTGCCCTGTTGATGCTGCTGGCCTCGCTGCTGCTCGCGCCCGCCGACCCCGCCCGCGCGGGAGCCGGCGTACGGCAGCCGCGTACCGCCGCAGTGGCGAGCGCTGGTATGACTGGCGCTGCCGCCGATCCTGCTGATCCCGCCGATATCACCATGGCCTTCGTCGGCGACCTGATGCTGGCCGACGGGCCGGGCAAACTGATCCGCGCCGGCAAGGATCCTTTCATCCATGTCGCGCCGCTGTTGAAAGGCGTCGACCTCAGCATCGGCAACCTCGAATGCGTGGTGTCGACCAAGGGCCGCCCCGAGGACAAGCCCTATACCTTCCGCGCGCCGCAGCGTTCGCTGAAGCTGCTCAAGCGCTATTTCAGCGCTGTCTCGCTGGCCAACAACCATACAGGCGACTTCGGCAAGCCGGCCTTCACCGACATGCTGCAGCGGCTCGAACGTGCACAGATGCCCTACTTCGGCGGCGGTCGCCAGCTGCGCGATGCGCACCGGCCCTTCATTGCCGAGATCAAGGGCAAGCGCATCGGCATCCTCGGCTACAACGGCTTCTTCCCGCGCAGCTTCGAGGCGCTGGACGATACGCCGGGCAATGCCTGGCTGGATGAAGACCAGCTGGTGCATGACATTCGCCATGCGAAGGAAGCGATGGGCATCGATTTCCTGGTTGTGTATCCCCACTGGGGCTGGGAGTACCAGCGACTGGCATCGGAGCGACAGCGAAAGATGGCGCGCCTGATGATCGACAGCGGCGCCGATGCCGTCATCGGCGGCCACCCGCATGTGACGCAGGATGTCGAAACCTATAACGGCAAGCCCGTGTTCTACAGTCTGGGCAATTTCGTGTTCGACGGTTTCAGCGATGAAGACACGACCACCGGCTGGATGGTGCTGCTGAACTGGAAGGCGGATGGTGCAGTGGCCTGGACCGTGCAGGCAGTGCGGATCGATCGCCGGGGCGTGCCGCGGCCGGGCAAGACTTACCGTGCGGCTGATCTCGACAACTGAACGAAGCGCTCACCTGTCTGCAAGACTACAAGCAAGGCTTCGAACGAAAAAAAAGCGACGTCCCGGGGCGTCGCTTTTTTCATGCGCAGGTTCGTCAGCGCGCGTGCGTCAGGCAGGCGGGCAGCTCAATCCCCGCCCATGATCAGGAAGGATGGAATCGCCGACTTCAGTCGGTTCGTGGTGCTGAGGCGCGCACTGTCATTGGCGGCGGCACGCACCGGTGCGGTCGGATTCGAATTGCGGATCGCGCGGAATCGATCGAGGATGGATCCGCTGACCTTGTGCGTCAGCGACGACTGACGCATGTCGCCCGCCTTCGCGGATTTGAGGTCGGCTTCGATCTCGCCCAGCTGCTCGATCGAGCGGCCGAATTCGAGGAAGTTCTCGCGAATTTCCTTCTTCGACGTCATCACGAAAAATTCGGTGCCGAAGAATTCGTTGGCGCTGGTGCTGTACATGACCGGCGGCGACAGGAAGAAGCCCGCATTGAAGGACTTCGAGAAGATGCTTTCGTAGGTGTCGAGGTTGTCGACGCGCGAAGGAACGATCACCAGCTTGGGCGGCGTTTTCAGGCGCGAATTGAAGACATACGAGAAGCGGTTCACGAACTCGAGCGTGCTGTCGAGCTCGACACGCGACAGGGAGCTCGGCACCAGCACCAGATCGAACTCGAACAGGAAATCCGGCGGCAGCACATCGGTCCAGGTCAGGTCGGTAATGACGACTTCGCTGGATTCATTCGACTTGCGCAGTGCTTCTTTCGCCTTCAATAATGCAATGCCGGAGCCTTTGGCATTGGGCAAATCGACTGTCTTGCAATCAATGCCAATTGGATAAGCTTTGCGGACCCATTTTCCCGAAGTCGCCTGATGATCAAAATCGATTAGCGAGGTTTTTTTGCCAGAAATGTAAGCAAAATAAGCTGCCAGGTTCGCGGAAACCGTGCTTTTTCCGACGCCGCCTTTTTGGCTCGTTATCAGGACCTTGAGTGCCTTGCTCATACTGTTCCTCGGATTCGCTCGCAAATCGTTGATTTTTCTGGACTTTGCTACATTAACGTTGCTTCAGTGGAAAATTTGCCATAATATAACGCGGAGTATAGATCAGTCTTTCGAGGAAATCCAAGTATTTTCTTTATAAGGATTCGCAAAATGGCAAAGTCTTCTGCAAAACCCACGATGATGCGTTTCGAACCGCAATCCGGATGGAGCGACGCTACCGGGCAGGTGATTTCAATTAATGAAAGACTTAATCCCGAAACGGGCGCGGAAGATAATGTGGCGATGACCGGCCTCGATAAATTGCCGACCGAAGCACTGGTGGACATTGGCGAATCGATGCAGGAAGTTTTCGATAGCCTGAAAATCAGTGATCCGCGCCTGCAGGCATGGACGCAGGTGCATGCGGCGATTCGCCTGATCGGTGGCAAGCTGCAGGAAAAGAAGGCGCTGCAGGAACGCGTCGCCGCGCTGGAAACGGAAATCGAAGGCGTGCGCAGCCTCGCTGCCGAACTGGTGTCGAACGCCTACCGCAGCGAACAGGAAATTCACGAGACGTCGAAGCTGCGCATGCAGATCGCCGAATCGCTGAGTGAAAAGCTGACGGCCGCCCTGAAGGCCTGACGCCGACAGCCGCGCCCCATTTGCGATGAAAAAACTCTCCCGTTTGCCCGCCCTGCTGCTGGTGCTGAACTGGCTGTTGTTCGCCGTCGCCTTCGTGCTGACCTGCAAGGCGCAAGGCAATGTGTTGTGGTGGCTGCGCATCGACTGGTCGGCCTGGCTGTCGGCCTATGGCGCGATGACGCAGATGGCCGACATACCGGCTGGCAGCGTGTGGGTGATGTGGGTCTTGTCCAGCCTCGTGCTGACCCTGCTGGTGATGCTGCGACCTGCGCCTGTCGTCATCCATCAGCCGGCACCGCAGGAATCGGCACAGGCCGCACGCCGCCAGCTCGGAGCGCAACCCGCGATCATGGGCGCCAGTCCCGAACTGAAGGAAAAAATCCTGAAGCTGCACCAGTCGCTGGACAGGATCTGAGATCCGAAGACAAAGCTGAAAGTCGAAGCACAAGGAAGAAGTGCAAACCACAAGCAGAAACAACAAGCACAAAGGGCGCCGCAGCGCCCTTTGTTTTTTTGTGCTGCCGTGCTGCCGTGTTACTGCTGCACGTAGACCTGCACCCGACGCCCGTTCAAGGGTTGCACCGGCCGCGCATTCATCTTGTACAGCTTCTTGAACGCCGCCAGCTGCGAATACGAGATCACCATCGGTGTCTGCATCACATGCCATTTCACGTCCTCGGTACAGGGCGGCGTGGTCAGCGAGCCGGTGTACGCGAAATAGGTCGGGTCGCCCGGCAGGATGTCGGCCGGATTGAATTCATTGATCTTGGCCTTCTGTCCCTCGCGTTGCGGCAGGCTGTCGAAGATGGGCTTGAGCGCCTTGTTCTCCTTGCCCAGCTTGAACATCACGGCCACCACCGCCAGCTTGGTATCACCGGCGCGATGCACCAGGTGCGCAACCATGTGCTGCGCCATGCTGTCGATTTTTTCTTCGCTCGGCGTATGGAAGTGGAATTGCACCAGACGATACTCGAGGCCGTCGAAGCGCGCAGTGCCGGCGTTCTCCAGTGTGATCTGGATGGTATGGCCATTGTTGACGATCTCGGCAGGACCGGCGTTGTAGTTGAACTGTATGGGCTTGAGTCCGCCCTTCTCTGCGTCGCGCGTCTCGATGTTGATCGGCGACTGCCGCTTGCCCAACGTGCAGGTCTTGAAGGCCGGATCGACTTCATTCCATTTGGTCGGACCGAATTCGCCGTCATATTCCCAATGACCGACCTTGGTGCTGTGACTGGCGCCGGGCGACGGCGGACGCTGGACGGCAGGCGCCGGCGGATGGCTGTCGGCCAGTGCGGCGGTCGGGACCACGGCGGCCAGCCATGTGGCCAGCAAGGCACCCGACAAGGGGCGATACAGGGAATGACGAACGAATGACATCATGCTTTCCTAAACAGTAACGGGCGCAGCAAAGCGCCTGCCGATGGCGATATCGCAAAAATTCTAACGGTATTCGCAAATCGACGACGAACGAAAAAACTTTAGGCAGTGACCCAGCCGGCCTGCAGCCAGTGCGCATAGTGCGGCAGGAAGGGCCAGGCGATCAGGCGACTCGGAACCCCGGTCGGGAAGACACCCGAGGTCACGTGGTCCATCCATTCATTGACGCCGCCCACCTGGGCCAGCAGCCGCTTGTGCAAGGGCGTGTCGCGCAGCCCGTCGACCACCAGCCCTTTCGCATCGCGCTGCGCATCGAAGCCAAGCACCGGTTGCACCGGCAGCTTCAGCGCGTCGACAGGTCCCGAGAACAGGTCATGCACGCTACCCCAGTCGCGTCCTTCCAGACGCAAGGCAATGCGGTCAAGCTCCGCCTCGGCGCGCTCGATCTCACGCACCCGGTACAGGTGCTGACCCAGCACATTATCGAAGAACAGCGAGGCGCGCGGGAATTGTGCAAGCAGTGCTTCCAGCTGCTGCAGTCCATCGGCCTCGATGAAACGCAGCGTGGTGCCCGAGGCACGCAGCGCGCGCCCATGGTTCAGGCGGAACAGCCGCGGCGCCCAAGGGTCGATATCGACCAGGATGATTTCAGAGAATCGCTGCAGCCAGCGCGACGACATCATCCAGCCGGCGCTGCCGCCGATCAGCAGCAGCTGCGTCGATGCCGGTTGTGTACTGTCCAGCCAGTCGGCGATCTGCGCGGAGGTGGCCGCCCAGCGCCGGCGCTGCAGGAAAGCGCGCCAGTGCCAGCGCAATCCGCCGGTGGTGTCACGCTTGCTCATCGTGTCATGCCTTGCAGACCAGATCGAGGATCTCGCGCATCGCCGAATCCTGCGGCACCTTTTCCCACGGCGGCAGCGAACCCATCTTGCCAAATTCCTTGCCGCGCAGTTGCAGCTCGGTGAAGAAAGACATGTGGATCGCGCGCGCGTAGCGGGTTTCGCATTCGACCTGCAGCATGGCTTTGGTCGAGCGATACACCTGCCCGCTGCGGCTGAGCTGCGGATTACTGTAATTCATCATGCTCCAGACTTCGCGCTGCGCCCCCTTGATATTGATGGTCGAGCGGTCGATGAAGAATTCGCCATTGTTATGGCGCGAGACCGAGGTCCATTCGGCATGGGCCGATTGGGTGGCGCATGCAGCCAGCAGCAGGCCAGCCAGAAAACGTTTGCAAGTCATTTGGATGCAGGTAAAGGAATGGGGACGACATTGGCAGCGACGCCCATCACGGCGCGCGTCGATACGCTTTCGACGATCTCGGCCTGGGTCTTGCCCTTGCCGCCGCAGCGCGTCGACATGTTCGATGCATCCGTGCGGTCGACATAATCGATCGCGGCATTGGCCGCCACCACCGGCAGCAGCAAGCCGCCGCTCATCAGGATCAGGGCCGGCGACGCGAACATGCTGGCATTCTTCACATCGACATGCACGCTGCTGGCCGCAATGCTGCGCTGGCAAGCGTCGGACGTGTACTTGGGATTGCTGCGATCAAGGCGGATCGCCGTCAGTTCGGATTCCGACGCGCAGCCGGCAAGGGCGGCGACAACAGACAGTAGCGAAACGGACTGACGACAGGACAGGGACATGCCGGAACAGGTGGGCAGCGACCCTGTGAATCTACCCCGTTCCGAAACTATTGTAAATGAGCAACCTCACGCAAGCCCTTGATTTTCAAGCGTGAAATGCCCAGGAATGCGACCCCAGCCTGTGCGCGCATGGGCGGCGGGTCGCCTGTCAGTTTAGGCCGATGGCCGGATGCCCCGGCACAGGCAGTGCACCCCTTGGGCCCCTTGCAACCTGCGCAACCTGAACGACAAGCAGGCGAGCGCCGCCTGCCGGCAGGCGCTTACCAGAAGATCAGCCAGAGCAGGCCGAGGATGGCCATCCACTTGGTCAGGTAATACAGGAAGCGGTTATTGGCCTTCAGTTTTTTCGACTGCAGGCGCACCTTGTAGAACACGCTGAAGAACTTGTTCAGACCGCCGACGCCCTCGCCTTCGACGTTTTCCGACGCAGCCGCGGCCACCACGTACTTGCCGAAAAGGCGGTTGAACCAGCGTACCGGCGCGCCCCACAGCGGGCGTTCGACATCGCAGAACAGCACCACGCGCTGCTGCTCGGTGGTGTTGGCTGCATGGTGGATAAAGGTTTCGTCGAACATCACGGCCTCGCCATCCTTCCAGTGATAGCGCTGCCCGTCGACTTCGATGAAGCAGCCCGGATCATTCGGCGTCACCAGCCCGAGGTGGTAACGCAGCGAGCCCGCATACGGGTCGCGGTGACGGACCAGGGTCGCGCCCGGGGGCAGCGATGCGAACATCGCGGCCTTGATGGTCGGGATCTGCTTCAGCAGCGCCATCGTCTTCGGGCACTGCTCCTGCGCCGACGGCAGCTCCTTCCCGTACCAGGTCAGGTAGAAGCGCTTCCAGCCGGTGCGGAAGAAGGAATTGAAGCCGACATCGTTGTAACCCGACGCCGCACGAATCTGTCCCGTGCCTGCCAGCGCCATGGCTTCATCGCGAATCTCCTGCCAGTGCGCGCGCAGCGGCTCGAGCTCCGGGAAATCGGCCTGGTCGATGTAGGCCGAACGGCGGGTGCGCGAGAACAGGTACATCAGCGCATTGACCGGCGCGATCAGCACCGTGAAATCCGTCAGCGCGCGCACCAGCCCGAAACGCACGGTGCCGCGCAAATGCGCATACAAAGCCGATACGATGAAAACCAGCAAAACCCAGTGGCGTGTCTCGATCGCCGCACTATCCATTGAAACCTCCGAATGCAATGGGCGTAAGTGTAATCCAGTGCCTCAAAGAAGCATCGCCAAATAAGCCCCGCAAACCCTTGCAGCTTAAAAACGGGCATCTCGGCTTGGCATGGGCGGTGCCCCTCCATCGCACAGCTGAGCTGAATGAACGCTTCGGAACGGGACTGTTAAACTTTCTCTATTGCAAGATTCATTACCCTTTCCCAAACCCGCCCCGGCAGAACCGACGTGACCACGATCCAGACCCTGAGCCTGATACTGCTGGCCGCGTATTTCGTGTTCCTGCTCGCCAGCCTGCGCCGGCGCGGGCGGGTGATCGCCGGGCCCTGGCTCTTCCTGATGCGCAGCTTCTTCCCGAACTGGCGCTTCTACCATGGCTTCGGCGCGCAACCACGGCTGTTCACGCGCAGCGCGAACGCTGACGGGCACTGGGGCGACTGGACGATGTTCATGCCACGCGCGCCATTCCGGCCCGCCCACCTGTTTCACAACGCGCGCAACAACCTGCTGTTGGCCAACCAGAACCTGGTCGACCATCTGAGCTTTGACGTGCAGACCATGGCCGACAGCCGCGATGTGCGCGAGCTGGTCACTTACCAGATGGCCGACCGTCTGGCGCGCGAATTGATCGAGGCCCGCGGCGAACCCTGCACGCAGTACCAGTTCCAGTTGCGGCTGGTGCCGCCACTGCTGGAACCGACCGAGGACATGGCCATCCTCACGTCGCCGATGCTGGCCATGCGGTCAGATACGCCTGCGACTGTGCCTGCATCTGCGTCCATGTCGACGCCTTCGCCCTCGCCATCACCCACCTCGCCCGAGGACGCGGCATGAACAGCCTCTACCTCGCCGCCCGTGCGCTCGAATGCCTGCTGGGCGTCAGCCTGTTGATCCAGACCCTGGAGTTCCTGCGGCTGCAAGCCGTGCAGGCACCCGGCGGCTTGTGGGCCTGGTCGGTGCAGCGCGGCGACATCGCGCATGCGTCGGCACCGCTGCGTGGCCTGTTCGACCTGGTCTACCGCCCTGATGTGCATCGCATCCACCTGCTGGTACGGCTGGCTGCCGCCGCCAGCCTGCTGTGGGGCAGCAGCCTGGCCAGCGCCCTGCTGCTGTTCGCCAGCACCCTGCTGATCCTGATCCGCTGGCGCGGCGCCTTCAATGGCGGCAGCGACTTCATGAGCATCGTCGTCCTCACGGGCTTGCTGACTGCCCACCTCGCCACGCTGTGGGTCGGCCCGGTGCTGGCATGGAAGGCCGGGCTCTGGTACATCGCCATTCATGCGATCACGTCCTATTTCATCTCCGGCGCGATCAAGCTGGTCACGCCCGAATGGCGCAACGGCCGCGCGCTGGTCTACTTCCTTGACGGCGGCCTGCACGGCCCGCTGCCGGCCGACAGCCGCTACCGCCGCCTGCCGGTGGCCATCGCCTGCTCATGGGCCTTCATCATTTGGGAATGCCTGTTCCCGTTCGCGCTGGCCGGCCCGCGCATCGCGGCAGTATTCTGCGCGGTGGCGGCGCTGTTCCATTTCCTGGTGTTCCGCTACTTTGGCCTGAACCGCTTCTTCTGGGCGTGGCTGGCGAGCTTCCCGGCCATCATCTATTGCGCGGCGCACTGGTAAGCCTGGACGGCAGCCAACCGTGGTGGCCGGCAGCGCGGATGGCCCGGCGCGTCGGCCCCAGGGCCAAGCCGAGGCCGAATGGGATCCTGTAATAAAACGGAAATCCCAAATCAGGTAAGCTTGCGTCCTGCGAAAATGTGCCCCATGCACAGGGCCGATGCCGTACGCGGCCCGGTCCCCGCACCATAACAACGACGCCACAGCACCCCACCGCCTCCCCATGGTCAACAACCCGCTTCCTGCCCGCCCCGCCAAACGATCGCCGCTCGTACCCATCCTGATCGCGCTGCTGCTGGCCGCAGCCGTGGGCGCGCTGGTCTGGTATGTGATGGCCAAGCGTGCCGGCAATGGCGACGGTGATCGCGGCTCGCGCCGCCCGCCGGTGACGGTGGGCGTGGCCACCGCGGAAAAACAGGCCTTCCCCGTCGTGCTCGAAGCGCTCGGCACCGTGACCCCGGTGGCGACCTCGGTCGTGCGCGCGCAGGTTTCCGGCGTGATCCAGCAAGTGCTGTTCACCGAAGGCCAGATGGTGCAGAAAGGCCAGCTACTGGCCGTGATCGACCCGCGCCCGTTCGAGATCGTGCTGATGCAAGCCACCGGCCAGCTGCGCCGCGATGAAGCCCAACTGGAAAATGCGCGCGTCACCGAAGCGCGCTACCGCACCCTGCTCGCGCAAGACTCGATCGCCAAGCAGGAAGTCGACACCCAGGTGGCACTGGTGAAACAACTGGAAGGCACGGTCAACGTCGACCGCGCCGCCGAGCGCAGCGCGAAGCTCAACCTCGAATTCAGCCGCATCGCCGCGCCGATCTCGGGCCGCATCGGCCTGCGCACCGTTGATGTCGGCAACCTGGTCGGCCCCGGCGATGCGAACGGCATCGTCACCATCACGCAGGTGTCGCCCATCGATGTCGCCTTCACGCTGCCGCAAGACCGCATCCCCGATCTGCGCGCCGCGCTGTCCGGCAGCCGCGCGCCGAACGTGATCGCGCTCGACCGCGCACGCGCCAACGAATTGGCCAGCGGCCGCTTCCTCGCGCTCGACAACCAGGTCGATCCGCAGACCGGCACCGTGCGCGCCAAGGCCCGCTTCGACAATGCGAAGACCGCGCTGTTCCCGAACCAGTTCGTCAATGTGCGCGTGAACCTGCGCTCGGTCGACAATGCGGTCGCGGTGCCGGTGTCGGCGATCCGCCGCGGCGCTGGCACCGAATTCGTCTATGTGCTCGATGCTTCCAGCAAGACCGTGGCCGTGCGCAACGTGAAGACCGGCCTGTCGGCTGCCGACAAGGTGCAGGTGATGTCGGGCCTCGAGCCCGGCGAACAAGTGATTACCGAAGGCGCAGACCGCCTAGCCGATGGCGCGAAGGTGCGTCTGCCGGGTGAAGGCCGCGGTGCAGGGAATGCCGCCGGCCCGGGCGGCCCCGGTGGCGAAGGCAAAGGCGGCGGGATCGAGCGCAAGCGCGGCAGTGGTCGTCGCGACAAGAGCGGCGAATGATCCTGTCACGCCCCTTCATCCTGCGGCCGGTCGCGACCGCGCTGCTGATGGTGGCGATCGTGCTGGCCGGGCTGGTGGCGCTGCGCTTCCTGCCGCTGTCCGCATTGCCGCAAGTCGACTTCCCCACCATTCAGGTCCGCGCCGCCTATCCGGGCGCCAGCCCTGAAGTCATCAGCCAGACCCTGACCGCGCCGCTCGAGCGCCAGTTCGGGCAGATGGCGGGTTTGAAGCGCATGAGCTCGTCGTCGGCCGCCGGCATCTCCAGCATCACGCTGCAGTTCAGCCTCGGCATCGCGCTGGATGTGGCCGAGCAGGAAGTGCAGGCCGCGATCAACGCCGCCACCACGCTGCTGCCGGCCGACCTGCCGGCGCCGCCGACCTACGCGAAGATCAATCCTGCCGATGCGCCGGTGCTGACGCTGGCGCTGACCTCGGACACGCTGCCGCTGACCGAGGTGCAGGACATCGCCAATACCCGCCTCGCGTTGAAAATCAGCCAGGTGCCGGGCGTGGGCCTCGTGTCACTCTCCGGCGGCCAGAAGCCGGCCATCCGCATCCAGGCCAACCCGCGCGCGCTGGCCGCGGCCGGCCTCGGGCTCGACAGCCTGCGCACGGCCATCACCACGGCGAACTCGAACACGGCCAAGGGCAACTTCGACGGCCCGACCCGCTTCTGGTCCATCAATGCGAATGACCAGCTATCGTCGATCGACCAGTACAAGCAACTGGTCGTCGCGTACAAGAATGGCGCGCCGGTACGACTGGCCGATGTGGCCAATGTCGTGCAAGCGGCCGAGAACGTGCGCCTCGGCGCCTGGGCCAACCTGAAGCCGGCCGTGATCCTGAACGTGCAGCGCCAGCCGGGCGCCAACGTGATCGAGACGGTCGACGCCATCAAGCGCCGCCTGCCCGAACTGCAAGCGGCGATGCCGGCAGCCATCGCGATCGATGTGCTGAGCGACCGCACTGCGGGCATACGCTCGTCCGTCAATCACGTCGCCACCGAGCTGCTGCTGGCCGTGGCGCTGGTGGTGCTGGCCATCCTGATCTTCCTGCACAACGGCCGCGCGACCGTGATCGCCAGCATGGCGGTGCCGATCTCGCTGGTCGGCACGCTGGGCGTGATGTACCTGATGGGCTACAGCCTGAACAACCTGTCGCTGATGGCGCTGACGATTGCGACCGGCTTCGTGGTCGATGATGCGATCGTGATGAGCGAGAACATCTCTCGCCACCTGGAGGAAGGCATGCCGCCGATGCAGGCGGCACTGAAAGGCGCGGGCGAAATCGGCTTCACCATCGTGTCGCTGACGCTGTCGTTGATTGCGGTGCTGATCCCGCTGCTATTCATGAGCGATATCGTCGGCCGGCTGTTCCGCGAATTCGCGGCCACGCTGGCGATCACGATCCTGATTTCGGCCGTGGTGTCGCTGACGCTGGTGCCGATGATGTCGGGCCGCTGGCTGCGCGCGGAAAAAGACATGCCGCACACCCGTTACGGCGACTGGCTGCAACGCCGCTTCGATGCCCTGCGCGATGGCTACGCGCACACGCTGGACCTGGTGCTGGCACGGCAGGGATGGACGCTGATTGTTGCTGCATTGACGCTGGCCCTGACGGTAATGCTTTACCTCGCGATTCCCAAGGGCCTGTTCCCGGTACAGGACACAGGCCAGCTGCAGGTGCGCGTCGAAGCCACCCATGGCATTTCCTATGCCCGCATGAGCGAGCTGCAGCAAAGCGTCGCGCGCGAATTCCTGCAAGACCCGGATGTATCGTCGCTGTCCTCGCAAGTCGGTGTCGGCGTGAACGAAAATGCGATGCTGCATACCGGCAGCATGCTGGTGAACCTGAAGCGCGACCGCAGCCGGGTCGGGAATGACCAGCAGCAGATCATGGACCGGCTGCGCGAGCGCGCATCGCACGTGCCCGGCATCACGGTCTACCTGCAACCAACGCAAGACCTGACCATCGACGCCGAAGCCGGCCCCACGCCTTTCCGTGTCGCCATCGAAGGCGCGGACACGGCCGTCGTGAACCGCTGGGCGCGCCTGCTCGCGCAGCAGATGGAGACGGAACCCGCATTGCAAGCCGCCGTCACCGATGCCGGCGCGACCGGCCCTTCGGTCACCGTAAAGCTGGACCGCGACAGTGCCGCACGGCTGGCCGTCACCGCGGCTGCCGTCGACGATGCGCTGTACAGCGCCTTTGGCCAGCGCATCGTGTCGACCATCTTCACCGAGACCAACCAGTACCGCGTGATCCTCGAAGCCCTGCCCGGCACCACGGCCTCGCCCGAATCGCTGGGCAACCTGCCGCTGCGCACCTCGTCTGGCAAGCCGACCTCGCTCGATTCGATCGCCGCGGTGCAGGAACAGCAGGCACCGCTGCAAGTGACGCACGTGGGCCAGTTCCCGGCCGCGACCATCGGCTTCGATGCCGCGGCCGGCTACGCGCTGGGCGATGCGGTAAAGGCCGTGCGCCGCGCCGCAGCCGACATTCAATTACCGGGCGCGGTCAGCCTCAACTTCCTCGGCGCAGCCGGTGCCTTTGAAGCGGCGCTCAGCAACCAGCTGTGGCTGATCCTCGCTGCCATCGTCTGCGTGTACATCGTACTGGGCGTGCTGTACGAAAGTTATGTCCACCCGCTGACCATCCTGTCGACGCTGCCGTCGGCCGGCGTTGGCGCACTGCTGGCGATGATGCTGGCCGGCCAGCCGCTAGGGGTGATCGGCATCATCGGCATCATCCTGCTGATCGGCATCGTCAAGAAGAATGCGATCATGATGATCGACTTCGCGATCAGCGCCGAGCGCGACGAAGGCAAGGCGCCGCATGACGCGATACGCCAGGCCGCGCTGCTGCGACTGCGCCCCATCCTGATGACCACCTTCGCCGCGCTGTTCGCCGCACTGCCGCTGATGCTGAGCTGGGGCGACGGCGCCGAACTGCGCCGGCCGCTGGGCACGGCAATCTTTGGCGGCCTGCTGGTCAGCCAGTTGCTGACGCTGTACACCACGCCGGTGATCTACCTCGGCTTCGACCGGCTCGGCCGCCGCTGGTTTGGCGCCAGCCCCCGCAAGGCTGCGGACACCGGCCCGAAAGCTGATCCGGCCAGCGGAGCGCCGCAGTGAACCTGTCGCGGCCCTTCATTGAAAGGCCGATCGGCACCACGCTGCTGACGATTGCGCTGGCGCTGGTCGGCGCGGTCGCCTTCTTCGGCTTGCCGGTGGCGCCGCTGCCGCAGGTCGACTATCCGGCGATCTCGGTCACGGCCTCGTTGCCGGGCGCCAGTCCTGCCACCATCGCCTCCAGCGTGGCCTCGCCGCTGGAACGAAGGCTGGGCGCGATCCCCGGCGTCAATGAAGTCACCTCCAGTAGCCGCAACGGCACGGCACGCGTATCGCTGCAGTTCGAGCTCAACCGCAAGATCGACGCCGCCGCACGCGAGGTGCAGGCAGCCATCAATGCAACGCGCAGCGACCTGCCGCTGTCGCTGCGTGCCAATCCGACCTACAGCAAGTCCAACCCCGCCGACACGCCTGTCATTGTGCTGGCGCTGACCTCGAAGACGCGCAGCCCCGGCCAGATCTACGAAGCCGTGGCCAATCTCGTGCAGCAGAAGCTGTCGCAGGTCAAAGGCGTGGGCGAAGTCGAACTGGGTGGCGGCTCGCTGCCGGCGGTGCGGGTGCAATTGCAGCCCTTCGCGCTGAACAAGCATGGCATTGCGATGGAAGACGTGCGCGCAGCGATACAGGCCAGCGCCGCGAACCGTCCGAAAGGCCAGATCGAGGGCGGCGAAAAGCGCTACCAGGTCTATACCGACAGCGGCGCTACCCTCCTGTCGGCCGCAGCGTATCGCGAGCTGGTGCTGGCCTGGCGCAATGGCGCGCCGGTGCGGCTGTCCGATGTTGCGGAAGTGATCGACAGCGTCGAGGACAAGAACACGCTGGGCCTGTTCAATGGCGAGCCGGCCGTGATCGTCCTGGTCAACCGCCAGCCCGGCGCGAACGTGATCGAGACCGTCGAGGCTGTCAAGGACCTGCTGCCGGAGTTGCGCGCTGAACTGCCGCAGGACATCAACATGCAGGTGTCCTCCGACCGCACCTATTCGATACGTGCGTCGCTGCACGAGATCGAGATCACGCTACTGATCTCGCTGGTACTGGTGGTGCTGGTGGTCAGCGCCTTCCTGCGCAGCGTGCGCGCGACCGTGATTCCGGCAGTGGCGACCGTGGTCTCGCTGCTCGCCACCTTCGCGGTCATGTATGCGCTGGGCTTCAGCCTGAACAACCTGTCGCTGATGGCGCTGACGGTGGCGACCGGCTTCGTGGTCGATGATGCGATCGTGGTGCTGGAAAACGTGTCGCGCCATCTGGAGGCCGGCATGGACCGCTTCGAGGCTGCGCTGAAAGGCGCGCGCGAGGTCGGCTTCACGGTGGTGTCGATCAGCGTGTCGCTGGTGGCCGTCTTCATTCCGCTGCTGTTCATGGGCGGCCAGGTCGGCCGGCTGTTCCGCGAGTTCGCGGTCACGCTGTCGGCCGCGGTGCTGATCTCGCTGCTGGTATCGCTGACGACCACGCCGATGATGTGCGCATGGCTGTTGCGGCGCAAGGACGAGCAGGCCGCGCGCGATGCACAGGACCGGCCGGGCCGCGGTGCGCGCACGTCATCTGCGATCAAGCATGCGCTGGAGCGCGGCTATGCGCGCATCGAAAGCCTGTACGCGACCAGCCTCGACGCCGCCCTCGCCCATCGCTGGCTGGTGCTGCTGTCACTGGCCGCCGTGGTAGCGCTGAACGTCTGGCTGTTCACGGTCATCCCCAAGGGCTTCTTCCCGCAGCAGGACAGCGGGCTGCT
The DNA here is from genome assembly GCA_964634245.1 of uncultured Bifidobacterium sp. Lineage (GTDB taxonomy): Bacteria > Pseudomonadota > Gammaproteobacteria > Burkholderiales > Burkholderiaceae_D > Pernthalerella. The sequence continues at coordinate 113,054 of CAZWIE010000005.1, read as the reverse complement.
GTCGGTCGGCCTGCGCGCCGACCAGAGCATTTCCTTCCAGGCCATGCGCGGCAAGCTGCAACAACTGGTCGACATCATCCAGAAGGACCCGGCGGTCGATACCGTGGTCGGCTTCACCGGCGGCAGCCGCCCCGGCGGCGGCTACATGTTCATCACGTTGAAACCCTGGGGCGTGCGTACCGAAAAGGGACAGGACGTGGTCAACCGCCTGCGCCCGAAGATCTCGCGCGTGACCGGCGTCGGCGTCTTCCTGTCGCCGGTGCAGGATTTGCGCATGGGTACGCGGCGCGATGCGAACACGCTGCAGTACACGCTCAAGAGCGACAGCCTGAAAGACCTGAAGACCTGGAGCGACAAGCTCGCGCAGGCGCTCAAGGGCCGCTCGGAATTGGTCGACATCGACAATGACTTGCAGGAAAACGGCGTCGAAACCTTCGTGCGCGTCGACCGCGATGCGGCGGCAAGACTTGGCGTGAGCATGCGCGATGTGAACAATGCGCTGTACAACGCCTATGGCCAGCGCCAGGTCGCGACCCTCTATGGGGACCTCAACCAGTACCACGTGATCATGGGCGTAAGCTCCGAGTTTGCCCAAAGCCCGCAGGCACTGGCCGACATCTATGTGCCGGCGCGCGCCGGCGCGGCGCTGGTGGCCAGCAGCAGCGCGGTGGGCGGCGCTACATCGGGCATTGGCACCGTGCCCTCGCCCAACCCCGGCACGCGCGACCCGGCCAGCGGCCAGGTGATCAGCACCACCCCGACCACCATGGTGCCGCTGTCGGCCATCGCCAGCTTCAGCGAGCGCGCCACCGCAGCCACCGTCAGCCACCAGGATGCGGAGCTGGCGGCCACCGTCTCCTTCGCGCTGGCCAAGGGACGCTCGATGAGCGATGCGCAGCGCGCGGTGCGCGAAGCAGAAGCCGAGATTGCGATGCCGGCCAATGTACGCGGCAGCTTCCAGGGCACAGCGCGTGCGTATCAGGAATCGCAGGGCCAGCAGCCGCTGCTGATCCTGCTGGCCATCGTGACGATCTACATCGTGCTCGGCATCCTGTATGAAAGCCTCGTGCATCCGCTGACAGTGCTGTCGACGATACCGTCGGCCGGCGTCGGCGCGGTGATTGCGCTGATGCTGTTCGACATGGAGTTTTCCATCATCGCGCTGATCGGTGTCTTCCTGCTGCTGGGCATCGTGAAGAAGAATGCGATCCTGATCATCGACGTCGCGCTCGAGCTCGAGCGCTCGCGCGGTATGACACCGCTGGCCGCGGTGCGCGAAGCCAGCGTGCAGCGCCTGCGCCCCATCCTGATGACGACCGCCGCCGCCGCGCTGGGCGCCTTGCCGCTGGCGATAGGTTTCGGCGAAGGTTCGGAGCTGCGCCAGCCGCTGGGTGTGACCATCATCGGCGGACTGATTGCGAGCCAGCTGCTGACCCTGCTGACGACGCCGGTCGTGTATGTGGCGCTGGATCGCTGGCGCCGCCGCGGCCCCGGTGAAACCGCCCTTGCCCGCGACACGCGTTACGATAACGACGAAGGCAGCCAGAACGGTCCGAAAGCCGCGCCGCCTCCACTGCAGACCACATGAAAACCATTCGCCCTTCCCAATCGACTGACAGCGCGGCGTATGCCGCTGCGCAGCGCGATGTCGCCTCCAAAGACAAGCCTCTCGCCGAGCACGCAATGACGCATGCCGGCGCTCGCCGCCGCATCCCGGCTGTCATGAAGCTCACTGCCGCAGCTACCCTTTCCGGCATGCTGGCCGCCTGCGGCACGGTCTCGCTGTACGAGCGTCCTGCGGCCACGTCCTTGCCTGTGTCGGCGCAATTCAAGGAAGCCGAGGGCTGGGCTGCAGCGCAGCCGGCTGATGGCCTGCAGCGCGACGCATGGTGGCAAGCCTTCCGCGACCCCACGCTCGACAAGCTGGCGGCCAGCGTCGCGGTATCGAACCAGAACATCGCTGCCGCGGTTGCCAGCTATGCGCAGGCGCGCGCCGTCGTTGGCCAGCAGCGCGCGGCGCTGTTCCCGTCGGTGTCGCTGTCGGGGCAAGTCAACCGCAGCCGGGGCTCGGCCACGCAGCGCGATGTGCAATTCAGCCTCGGCGGCAGCTGGGAGCCGGATGTCTGGGGCCGCTTGCAGCGCGCGGTGGACAGCGCGGCGGCCAATGCCGAAGCCAGCGCCGGCGACCTCGCCACCGCGACGCTGTCGGCGCAAGGCGAACTGGTGACCAACTACCTGCTGCTGCGACAGACCGATGAACAGCGCCGCCTGCTCGGCAATGCGATCCGCGATTACCAGCGCGTGCTGGAGATCACCACCAACCGCTACAACGCCGGCGTGGCGCCCAAGACCGATGTGCTGCAGGCGCAGACCCAGCTCGCGAATGCGCAATCCGAAGCCGAAGGTTTGCAACGCACGCGCGCGCAGCTCGAGCATGCAATCGCGGTGCTGGTTGGCGAGCAGCCGGCCAATTTCTCGCTGGCGGTCGCCGACTGGAATGCGATCGTGCCGAACGTGCCGCTGCTGATCCCGTCCGAGCTGCTGCAGCGCCGGCCTGATATCGCCTCAGCTGAGAGGCGTATGAAGGCAGCGAATGAACAGATAGGCATACAGCGCTCGGCCTACTTCCCGACCTTCACGCTGGGCGCCAGCACCGGCGTGGCCGCGACCGGCATCTCCGCGCTGTCGTCGAACCCGATCTCGCTGTGGTCGATCGGCGTGGCGATGACCCAATCGGTCTTCAATGCGGGGCTGGTGAAGAACCGCATCGCCGGCGCCGAAGCCGCCTATGAAACCACGGTCGCGCAATACCGGCAGACCGTGCTGTCTGCCTTCCAGTCGGTCGAAGACCAGCTGGCCGCCACCCGTGTGCTGGCGCAGCAGGAGACTTTCCTCGTACAAGCGTCGACCTCTGCGAACGCGGCCGAGCAGCAGGTATTGAACCGCTACCGCGCGGGGCAAGTGAGCTTTCTTGAAGTGGTGACCGCACAAACCACGGCGCTGAATGCACGCCGTGCTCTGGTGCAGCAGCAAGGCAACCGGCAAGTGGCCAGCGTGGCGCTGGTACAGGCGCTGGGCGGTGGCTGGGACGGGCTCAGGCCGGCGCAGTAAACGAGCGGCGGCCCGCCTCCGCCGATCTTGCGCAGCGCAGATGCAACATTCTTCCGCGTGCCATCATCAGTTTGCAGCATCGCTGTTGCCTTCGGGTCCGATCTTGTCGAGACCCTGTTTCGATTGACGGATGCTCCAACAGGTCGCCGGTACGCACGGCCAAGGAGCATGAAGTGCAAGCTGATTCCACTGGCCCCCATGCGGCCGCATCTGCCAGCGTCATCATCGACGGTCCCGAGGCCGATGACTATGACAACCCGTGGAAAGATGCAATCGAAAAGTATCTGTCATCTTTCCTGCACTTCTTTTTCCCCGCCGCCCATGCCGAAATTGATTGGGCACATCCACCGACTTTCCTGGATCAGGAGCTGCGGATCCTCGCTCGCGATGCCGGCTCAGGCAAACGCATCGTTGACAAGCTCGCACGGGTCAAGCGCATCGATGGTGAACCGGCGTGGGTCTACATCCATCTCGAAGTACAAGGGCAACAGCAGGAACATTTTTCGAAGCGCATGTTCGTATATCACTACCGGTTGTTCGATCGTTACCAGCAACCGATTGCCAGCCTCGCACTGCTGACAGATGACCAGCCACGCTGGCGCCCCGACCGATTTGTCTATCGCGCTCTGGGGTGTGGCCTGTCACTCACTTATCCGGTGGCCAAGCTCACCGATTGGGCGGGCAGCGAAGACAAGCTCGCGGACAGCCGCAACCCGTTTGCACTACTGACGCGCGCTCATCTGGCGACTCGCGCCACCCGCCACGACCCCAAGGCTCGCAAGGCCGCAAAATGGCAGTTGCTGAAGTACTTGTACGAGCACGCCTGGGCACCACAGGAGGTCATCGATTTTTACCAGGTACTCGACTGGATGATGCGCCTGCCCAAAGAACTTGAGCAACAGTTACGGCAGGATGTGTCTGCACTTGAAGGAGAACTGACGATGCGCTACGTGACATCTTTCGAACGTCTGGCCATGGAGGAAGGCATGGAAAAAGGCCTCGAAAAAGGTCTGGAACAAGGTCTGGAAAAAGGCATCCAGGAAGGCATACAAGTTGGCCAATCCAGGCTCCTGATGCGGATCCTGACCCGACGCTTCGGCGAGCTGCCGCCCTGGGCCGTAACGAGACTTCGGCAAGCGAGCGCGGAGGAGCTGGACAACTGGCTGGACAGGACGCTGGATGCGGCGTCATTGCAGGCAGCGCTCGACACCACGAACGTGCAACACTGACGCCATTGCGCTACCAGGGAATTACTGACAGCCGAGACGGCTGGTGCAGGTCCAGAAGCCGCACTCGGTACCGAGGTCTTGCGGCTTCTTGCCTTCGGGAGCGCAGCGCTGCTGCTGCGACTTCCACGCCTTGCCGGAAAAATCGAAGGCGCTGTAGGTGTAGCTGACGCTGCCATCGGGCTGGGGCTTGCTCGCCGCGCAACCGCTCAGCAGCACCAGCACGATCACCAGGGCTGAGGCGCAGGTAGCAAGCCGTTCCATCAGCCCCAGTGTGGATTCATTCGCCGAAGCGGCGTTTGACCATCAGCAAGGCAACGACGCTGACCATCGCCATCACTGACAGGTAGTAGCCGACATACTGCAGACCATAGTTGGTCGCCAGCCAGGTGGCGGCATACGGTGCCAGCGATGCGCCGAGGATGCCGCCCAGGTTGAATGCCAGCGACGAACCGGTGTAACGGATCTCGGCCGGGAACAGGCTCGATGCCAGGCCACCCAGCGGTCCGAAGCACATGCCCATCAGGGCCATGCCGAGCGACAGCGCCAGCACCACAATCGCCGGGCTGCCCGAGCCCAGCATGGGGCCGAGGAAGAATCCGTAGATCACGATGCCGATCGAGCCCAGCAACAGGCCCGCGGTACGGCCGCGCTTGTCCGACAGGATCGCCGACAGCGGGATGAATGCGGCGAAGAACAGCACCGAGATCAGCTGCAGCTTCAGGAAGTCGGGGCGCGCATAGCCGAGCTTGGACGTGGCCCAGCCCAGCGTGAAGACCGTGATCAGGTAAAACAGCACGAACTGGCCCATCGACGACAGCGTACCGAGGATCAGCGGCTGCGGGTGCTTGAACACCACGTCGATCATGGGTGCCTTCACGCGCTCATGCTTTTCGAGCACGTGCTGGAATTCCGGTGTCTCCGTGATGTTCAGGCGAACATACAGGCCGACGAAGACCAGCAGTGCGCTCGACACGAAGGGAATGCGCCAGCCCCAGTCAAGGAAATCAGCCTCCGGCAGTTGCGTGGTCAGGTACAGGAACACGCTACCGGACAGGAAGAAGCCGGCCGGGCCGCCCAGCTGCGGGAACATGCCATACCAGGTGCGCTTGCCCGGCGGCGCATTCTCGGTCGCCAGCAGCACGGCGCCGCCCCATTCCCCGCCCAGGCCCAGGCCCTGGCCGAAGCGCAGGATAGCCAGCAGGATAGGCGCGGCGATACCGATCGAAGCGTAAGACGGCAGCAGGCCGATGAAGACGGTCGACAAGCCCATCGTAAGCAACGACGCCACCAGCGTGGCCTTGCGGCCGATGCGGTCGCCGAAGTGGCCGAACAGGGCCGAGCCCACCGGGCGCGCGACAAAGGCCAGACCGAAGGTCGCCAGCGACTGCAGCACGGCGATGGTCGGATCGGCTTCGCCAAAGAACAGCTTCGGGAAAACCAATACCGCCGCCGTACCGAAGATGTAAAAATCGAAGTACTCGATCGTGGTACCGATCAGGCTGGCAAACAGGACCTTCATGGCCGAGTTGCCCGATTTGCCGGAAGCACCGGCAGCCTGGGCCTCGTGGGCAGCGCCGGGTTGAGTGACCTTGTCTTGCATGTGTCTCGCTCGCTTGTTGTAGATTTTTTCAAGATCGCCGCAAGCGCCCGCGGGTAAGCGAGGCACTGGCAAGCGCGTGTCATCTTGCCAGCGGCACCCATGCGGGTCAACGAAAGGATTTTCATCTGCCGCGGCCGGGCGCAAGATTGGCCACGCCCGCGGGGTCGCAATCAACGATAATTCGTGACTGAAATCACAGGCATACAACGCATACAGACAGTTCAGGCAGGCAGAATCCGCATCGCAGCAGCTGAACGCCGACTTTGCGAATTCCATAGGCCCGGCCATCCGCCGGGCTGACGATTGCCCTTCTATCCCATACCAATAACGGAGAAAACACCATGTCCTTCTTCCCCGGCTTCACGCAGAAAAGCATCCGCACCAGCGGCGGCGTCACCATCAACACCGTCATGAAGGGTGAAGGCGAACCGGTACTGCTGCTGCACGGCTATCCGCAGACCATGGTCTGCTGGCACGACATCGCTCCGAAACTGGCGAAGAACTACACCGTGGTCGTCGCCGACCTGCGCGGCTACGGCGACTCGTCCAAGCCGAAGGGTCTGCCGGATCACTCGAACTACTCGAAGCGCGCGATGGCGCAGGACATGGTCGACGTGATGAGCAAGCTCGGCTTCGACAAATTCCACCTGGTCGGCCATGACCGCGGCGGCCGTGTGTCGCATCGTCTGGCCAAGGACCATGGCGATCGCGTGCAGACCCTGACCGTGCTCGACATCTCGCCGACGCTGAAGATGTTCGAGAGCACCAACCTGCAGTTCGCCACCGCCTACTACCACTGGTTCCAGATGCTGCAGCCGGCGCCGCTGCCGGAGAAGATGTTGCAGGGCATCGTGCCCTTCAACATCCTCGGCCGCGTCGGCCGTGACGAGCTCGACCTGTCGGCCTTCGATCCGGCCGCAGTCAAGGAATACGTGCGTGCGTTCAAGGACCCGAAGGCCATCCACGCCAGCTGCGAAGACTATCGCGCCGCCGGCACCATCGACCTCGTGCATGACCGCGCCGATCGCCGCCGCAAGCTGAAGATGCCGGTGCTGACGCTGTGGGGCAAACAGGGCGTGGTGAACCGCCTGTTCGACTGCCTCAACGACTGGAAGGAAGTCGCGTCCAACGTGCGCGGCAAGGCGCTGAACTGCGGCCACTTCGTCCCCGAAGAAAAGCCGGCAGAAACCCTGCGCGAGATCCGCGCTTTCATCGCCGAGCATCCGATCAAGGTAGCCAAGGCCAAGAAGACCGCAGCGGCCAAGCCAGTCAAAGCAGCAAAGCCTGTTAAAGCGGCCAAGCCGGTGAAGGCAGCAAAGCCGGTGAAAGCAGCCAAAGCGGTCAAGGCAGGCAAAGCCGCCAAGCCGGCCAAGTAAGCACAGCTCGGCAGCGGCAGCGCCAGCGCGCTGCCCTGCACAACCCATCAACCCGCAACAAGCAACAAGGAAGCAACAATGAAACCGAACGCCGTCAAACGTCTGGGCATGGTCCGTCGCCGCGAAGACATGACCTACGAAGAATTCACCAACCATTGGCTGAACGTGCACGCCGAACTGTGCAAGAAGCTGCCGAACATGCGCCGCTACGCGGTGAACCTGCTGCCGCCGGAATCGGCCAAGCTTCTCGGCTTCGATGGCTTCTCTGAACTGTGGTTCGACGACGAAGCCTCCCTGAAGGCCTCGCTGGCCAGCCCCGAGGGCGTGACCCTGCTGGCTGACCTGCCGAACTTCACGTCGGCGATCCAGCCGATCCTGTCGCACGAGTACCTGATGCTCGGCCAGTAATGGACTGAAGCCGCCTCACGGCGCCCTGCGCGCCGCTGTCGGAAACAAAAACGCCGGACCTGCTTGCGCAGTCCGGCGTTTTTGTTGGGTCGCGCAGTATCAGGCTGCGTGCGGCACCTGCGGCTGGCCGTGCACATAACGCTGCATGGCCTTCTCCAGATCGGTACGGTAACGCGCCACCGCAGCTTCCTTCACATGGCCGAAGCCTCGCACCTGCATCGGCATGGCCGCGATCTCGGTCGCCAGTGCCAGCTTGTCGGCGTCCAGCGTGGCCAGCAGCGACTTCACCAGCGCACGATAGTCAACGATCAGCTGACGCTCCATCTTGCGCTCGGCGGTGTAGCCGAATACATCGAAGCGTGTACCGCGCAGGCCCTTGAAGCGTGCCAGCACCGCGAAGGCCTTGAACATCCAGGAACCATACTCGGCCTTGACCAGGTGCCCCTTGCCATCCTTCTTCGACAGCAACGGCGGCGCGAGGTTGAACTTCAGCGTCAGCTTGCCTTCGAATTGCTGCTCGAGCTTCTCGGTGAACTTGCTGTCACTGTACAGGCGGGCGACTTCATACTCGTCCTTGTACGCCATCAGCTTGAACAGCGAGTGGGCGACTGCCTTGGCCAGCTTGTCGGTCTTGCCCAGTTTGGCTTCGGCAGCCTTCACTTCATCCACCAGCGCTGCGTACTGTGCTGCATACGCGGCATTCTGGTAGCCGGTCAGGAAGTCGGCGCGGCGCTTGACGAGGGTCGTCAGCGATTCCGGCATCTGAATCGTGACCGACTGTGCCGGCGATGCAGCGCGCTCGACGGCCTTCAGGTCGACCGCGGCGCGACGACCCCAGCGGAATGCGCGCTGGTTGGCGTCGATCGCGACGCCATTCAGTTCGATCGCGCGCAGGATGGCGGCTTCCGACAGCGGCAGCAAGCCCTTCTGGTACGCAAAGCCCAGCATGAACAGGTTGGCAGCAATCGAGTCGCCCATCAGCGCAGTCGCCAAACGGGTCGCGTCCAGGTAGTCGACGTTGCCGCCGACGGATTCAGCGATCAGCGCTTCCACGTCTTCAACCGGGAACTGCCAGTCGCGCTGCTGTGCGAAGTGGCCGGTCGGCTGCTCATGCGTATTGATCACGGCGTGGGTACGTCCCGGCCGCATCTTGCCGATCGCGTCCTGCGCGCCAGCGGTCAGCATGTCGCAACCGAGCACGAGGTCGGCTTCGCCGGTGGCGATGCGCTGCGCGCGGATGGCTTCCGGCGTCGGCGCGATGCGCACGTGCGAAGTCACCGAACCGTTCTTCTGCGACATGCCGGTCATGTCTAGCACGGACACGCCCTTGCCTTCGAGGTGGCCGGCCATGCCCAGCAGCGCGCCGATGGTGATGACGCCGGTGCCGCCGATGCCGTTGATGAGGATGTTGTACGGATGCTCGCAGCTCGCATGCACGGGCTCGGGCAAGGCGGCGAAGCTGTCGTCGGTGGCGCGCGCGACCTTGGCCTTGCGCGGGGTGCCGCCGGTAACGGTGACGAAGCTCGGGCAGAAGCCCTTTACGCACGAATAGTCCTTGTTGCAGGTGGACTGGTCGATCACGCGCTTGCGGCCGAACTCGGTCTCCAGCGGCATGATGGACGTGCAGTTGGATTGCGTGCCGCAATCGCCGCAGCCTTCGCAGACGGCATCATTGATGAACATGCGCTGCGGCGGATCCGGGAATTCCTTCTTCTTGCGGCGGCGACGCTTCTCGGCCGCACAGACCTGGTCATAGATCAGCACCGACACGCCCTTCACTTCGCGCAGCTCGCGCTGCACGGCATCCATGTCCTTGCGGTCATTGATGGTGATGATGGACGGCAGGCCGGAGCGATCGGTGTAGCGTGACAGGTCTTCGGTCACCAGCGCGATCCGTTTCACCCCCTCAGCGGCCATCTGCTGCGCGATCTGGTGCACGGTCAGCGTGCCGTCGACAGGCTGGCCACCCGTCATCGCGACGGCGTCGTTGTACAGGATCTTGTAGGTCATGTTGGCCTTGGACGCGACAGCCGCGCGGATGGCCAGGTAACCGGAATGGAAGTAGGTGCCGTCACCGAGGTTCTGGAACACGTGCGGCACTTGCGAGAAGGCAGACTGGCCGATCCACGGCGCGCCCTCGCCGCCCATGTGGGTGGTCAGGCGGTTGTGCTCCGGGTAGATCGCGGTGGCCATCACGTGGCAGCCGATGCCGGCCAGCGCGAGGCTGCCCTCCGGGACCTTGGTCGAGGTGTTGTGCGGGCAGCCCGAGCAATACCAGGCCGGACGCGGCGGCGTGTTGACCGCGCGATTGAGCACCTGCTCTTTCGCTTCGAGGAAGGTCAGGCGCGCCTTGATCAGGTCGCTGGTGTAGAAGCGCGCAATGCGCGAGGCGATCACGCGCGCAATCTGCGCGACCGAGAAATCGGCCTTCGCCGACAGCAGCCAGTCGCCGCGCGGATTACCGGCCCATTCGCCCTTCTCGTCAAACTTGCCGATCACGCGCGGGCGCACGTCCTCGCGCCAGTTGTACAGCTGTTCTTTGAGCTGGTATTCGACGACCTGGCGCTTCTCTTCGACAACCAGGATCTCGTCCAGGCCTTGCGCAAACTCGCGCACGCCTTCGGGTTCCAGCGGCCACACCATCGCGACCTTGTACAGGCGGATGCCGATGTCGGCGGCCATCGCTTCATCGATGCCCAGCTCTTCCAGTGCTTCGAGCACGTCGAGGTAGGACTTGCCGGACGCGATGATGCCGAGCTTGGCCTTCGGGCTGTCGATGGTGGTGTGGTTGAGCTTGTTGGCGCGGGCATAGGCCATCGCCGCGTAGATCTTGTAGTCCTGCATCAGCGCTTCTTGCTTGCGCGCCTGCACGCCCAGCGTGTCGGTCGACAGCCGGGTATTGAGCCCGCCTTCGGGCATCACGAAATCTTCCGGATAGGTGATCTTCAGGCGGAACGGGTCGGCATCGACGGACGCGGTCGACTCGACGGTATCGGCCAGCGCCTTGAAGCCAACCGCGCAACCGGAATAGCGCGACATCGCCCACGCATGCAGGCCGAGGTCGAGGTATTCCTGCACGTTGCACGGATAGAGCACCGGGATCATGCAGGCCGAGAACAGGTGGTCGGACTGGTGCGGCAGCGTCGACGAATAGGCGCCGTGGTCATCACCGGCCACCAGCAGCACGCCGCCGTGCTTGGCGGTGCCTGCGTGGTTCATGTGCTTGAACACGTCGCCGCAGCGGTCCACGCCCGGGCCCTTGCCGTACCACAGCGAGAACACGCCATCGTATTTGGCCGGGCCCACGAGGTCCACGGTCTGCGTGCCCCAGACGGCGGTGGCCGCGAGGTCTTCGTTCACGCCGGGGACGAATTTCACATGGTGGCGATCAAGATGCTTTTCCGCTTTCCACAGCGCCTCATCCAGCATGCCCAGCGGCGAACCGCGGTAACCGGAGATGAAGCCCGCCGTATTCAAGCCAGCCGCCGCATCGCGCAGGTGCTGCAGCATCGGCAGACGAACCAGCGCCTGGATGCCGGACAGGTAGATCTTGCCCTGGGTCGCGGTGTATTTGTCGTCGAGGGTGACTTCAGGACGGACGATGCCGGTGGCCGTGGTGGCAGGCTTGGCAGGCTGTTTGCTCGCGCTGGTGGCAGCGGAGGCGGTGGCTGCGGATGTGTTCGCAGCTGCGTCGGTGGTACCGGCGGCCATAGGCTCGGCACCCGCCGGGCGGGTTTCGGTGTGCATCATGTCTCTCCCAAATGGTATTCAGTGAGCGCTTCAGCGTCGGACTTGCCCGGTAAGGCAGGCGTCGGCTATCAGTCGCCATGCCGCGGTAGCGGCGTTGTACTTCTTCTTGTGATGTTCTTCTTGTTGATGAACCTCTGCAGAATTCGATTTGACCTGGGTGCTTCGTGTTGAGACTTACTTTCCGTTGCCCAACATCACTTCCTGATGGCCGGCGCCAGCCGGAATCATCGGGAAACAATTTTCCTCTGCCTTCACATGCACGTCCAGAAAATACGGACCCTCGCTGGCCAGGCATTCGGCGATCGCTGCATCGAGTTCTTCACGGCGCTCGACGGTGCGCGCCTGCCAGCCGAAGCCGCGGGCGACGGCCACGAAATCGGGCAGCGCCTCGGTATAGCTATGGCTGTAGCGGCCGCCGTGGATCAGCTCCTGCCACTGGCGAACCATGCCCATGAAGCCGTTGTTGGACAGGATGACTTTGACCGGGGTGCGGTGCTGCATCGCCGTCGACAGCTCCTGGATATTCATCTGGATCGACGCATCGCCGGTGACGCAGACCACGGTCTTGTCCGGGTGCGCGATTTGCGCGCCGATCGCGGCCGGCAGGCCATAGCCCATGGTGCCGGCGCCGCCCGAGGTCAGCCAGCGCATCGGCTCGTCGAAATCGATGTACTGCGCAGCCCACATCTGGTGCTGGCCGACGTCGGTCGACACGATGACATCCTTGTCCTTCAGTTGAGCGTTCAGGCGGCTGACCAGTGCCTGCGGCACGATGGCATCCGACGTGTCCTTGAAGGCCAGCGACTGCTGTGCGCGCCAGCCTTCGATCTGCTGCCACCAGTCGGCCACACGGGTGGCGTCCGGCTGTCGTTGCTTGACGCCGGCCAGCAGGCCCTTGAGCATCTCGGCGCAATCGCCGAGCAGCGGATAGTCGGCCTTGACGATCTTGTGGATCGAGCGCGGGTCGATATCGACGTGCAGGAATTGGGCGTTGGGGCAGAAATCGGACAGGCGGCTGGTGACACGGTCGTCGAAGCGCGCGCCGATGCAGACCACGAGGTCGGCGTGATGCATCGCGAGGTTGGCTTCCAGCGTGCCATGCATGCCCAGCATGCCCAGCCATTGTTCGCTTGACGCCGGGAAGGCGCCGACACCCATCAGGGTCAGCGTGCAAGGCGCGCCGCTGGCTTCGACCAGCTGGCGGAACAGGTCGCAAGCTTCGCGACCCGAGTTGATCAGGCCACCGCCGCCGTAGATCACCGGGCGGCTGGCCGTGCAGATCGCATTGACGGCCGCAGCCATCGCCGCGGCATCGCTCTTTGCGGCCGCACGTGCGGCTTGCGCAGCTGTTGCAGCCTCAACCACGGCCAGCTCCGCGCCCTGCGGCTGGTAAGGCTTGCTGCCGGTGACCGGGGTCAGTTGTATGTCTTTCGGGAAGTCGATCAGCACCGGGCCCGGACGGCCACCGCTTGCAGTTGCATACGCATGGCGCACGGTCGCTTCGACCGCCTGTGCGTCGCGCAGCTGGGTGTTCCACTTGGTGATGGTGCGCGAGATGCCGAGCGCATCGCATTCCTGGAAGGCGTCGGTGCCGATCACGGCGGTCGACACCTGGCCGCTGACGCACAGGATGGGCACGGAGTCGCACATCGAGTCCAGCAGGCCAGTGGTGGTGTTGCTCATGCCGGGGCCGGAGGTGACGAACACGACACCCACCTTGCCGGTGCTGCGCGCATAGCCCTGCGCCGCATGCACGGCCGCCTGTTCATGGCGCACCAGCACGTGGCGCAGCCGCGGCTCGCCGTGCAGCGCATCGTACAGCGGCAGCACTGCGCCGCCGGGGTAACCGAACACCGTGTCCACGCCCAGGTCGAGCAAGGTGCGAATCAGTACCATCGCGCCATTCGGCGCAATGGAAAGACCCTCGTCAGCGGAGGTCGGAACGGCGGACAGCGGCAGGTCGGAAACAGTATTCATGCCATAAATGTACTGATTTCGCCGCAGAAAAGGCTTCCGAATTTTCGCCAAAAAGCCGAGAATTCAGAAAATCTATCCAAAAACCCGGGTTTTTACGAAATGGAACTGGACAAATTCGACCTCGCCATCCTCGAAGCGCTGCAAAAGGATGCCCGCATCAGCCTGCAGGAACTGGGCAAGCAGGTGGGCCTCACCTCCTCCCCCTGCTGGAACCGGATCCGGCGCATGGAAGAAGCCGGCGTCATCGAGGGCTATTCGGTGCGCATCAACCCGGAGAAGATCGGCCTGACCGAGACCGTGATCCTGCACGTGACCATCGACAGCCATTCTGACGAGGCGCTGTTCGAGTTCGGGCAGGCGCTCGAAGGCATACCGGAAGTGCTCGAAGCTTTCCTGGTGTCGGGCGACTATGACTACTACATCCGGGTCGCGGTCGAAGGCACGCGCGGTTACGAGCGCTTCCTGCGCGAGCGGCTGTACAAGATCCCGGGCATCCGCAACAGCAAGTCGAGCTTCGTGCTGCGACGACTCAAGCAGAGCCAGTTGCCGCTGCGAAGGCCGGTGAAGGAAGAGTGAGCGACTGAGGCTCGATCTGCTGGCTGGCGGAAGTCAGGAGCCGACTCGGGGGCCGACTCAGGTGCCGACTCGGGGGCCGAGTCAGGGGCCGACGCGGTACAGCACGTGCGCGCGCGTCAGGTGATCGCGCACGGCGCGCTCGACGCCCTCGACATCATGGCGTGCGATGCAGTCGAACAGGCGCGTGTGCTCTTCGAGCGTGACCTGTTCCGAACCACTGGGTGCGCGCACTGCGTCTTCGTAAAAGTTCTGCATCCACTGCAGCAGTGCCTGCGACACCGCCACGTAAACCGGATTGCCTGACACGGTGGCGATCGCCCGATGGAAAGCGAGGTCGGTTTCGATGAAGCGCGCAGTGTCGCCCAGGCTGGCCCGATGCGCATCCAGCACCGAGCGCAGCATCGCGATATCTTCCTCGGTCGCGCGCAAGGCGGCGGCTCGCGCCATCGCCACTTCGAAGGCGAGTCGCGCTTCCTTCAAGTGTTCGAGCAGCTCGCTATTGCCAGCGAGCAGATGCACCGCTGTCTCCGAGATTTGCGAGATCACCGATTCGGCCGACAGCGGCTTCACGCGCGCACCTTCGCCATGGACGATGGCGATCAGTCCCATACGCTCCAGCGCCTGCAAGCCCTCGCGCACGGCCGGACGGCCGACGCCGAGTTGTGCCATGAGTTCACGCTCGGAAGGCAGCAGCGCTCCTACCGGATAGGTACCAGCACGTATGTCGGACAACAGGCGTTCCTGCACCTCCTGCCCCAGCTTGCGCCGGACGATGGGTGCTGCAGGACGTATGGCTTCCATAGACGTTTCTCGTTGACTGCTCATTGGACCGCTGGCATGATTCGCGCACAGCCGGTCATCATACCAGTAGCGCACTGCGCGCGCCAAACCTGGCGCTGGACGGATGGCAGCAGACTGTCGCCCACACGTGCCAGCACTGCACTGCCGTCTGATGAGCTTGCTTACCGAGACAAGCCAACAACAACGAGACTCAATGAGCACTTCTGCACAAACCGCACAGGCGGCAAGCTTCCTCCTCGACCTCTGGACCCGCCGCGCACGCTGCGCCGCCATTCCCGCCGAGGCCCGTCCCACCTCCCGCACCGAAGGCTATGCCGTGCAAACGGCGATGGCCGCATTGCAGCCGTATGCTGTCTTTGGCTGGAAGATCGCCGCCACCAGCAAGGCCGGTCAGGCGCACATCGGCGTCGATGGCCCGCTCGCCGGCCGCCTGTTTGCCGACCGCGTGATGCAGAACGGCGCCGAGGTCACGCTCAACAACAACCTGATGCTGGTTGCCGAGATCGAATTCGCTTTCCGTTTCGGGCGCCCGCTGCTGCCGCGCGCAACCCCGTACACCATGGAAGAAGTGCTGGATGCTGTCGCCTGCGTGCATCCGTCGATCGAGGTGCCGGATTCGCGTTACGACGATTTCGTCACCGCCGGCGCGCCGCAACTGATCGCCGACAATGCCTGCGCGAACCTGTTCGTACTCGGCCCGCGTGCCAATGACTGGCGCGGCTTCGATTACATCGATGAAGAAATCAAGGTCTCGCTCAATGGCCAGCCGGTCGACTCGGGCTTCGGCCGCAATGTGCTGGGCGACCCGCGCGAAGGCCTGACCTGGCTGGTGAATGAACTGTCCTCGATCGGCATCGCCTGCGAGCAGGACCAGATCGTCACCACCGGCACCTGCCGCGTGCCAGTGACCGTGAGGCCGGGCGACCGCATCGAAGCCGACTTTGGCGTGCTGGGCAAGGTGGGTTGCAGCTTCGTCTGAGCCTGACCTTCGCTGCGCTCGTCCCGAGCGACGATGACAAAAGGCGACCGAGAGATCGGTCGCTTTTTTTATGCCCATGCCAATCTGCCCCCTCGCATGTGCTGACCTGCCGAAAATGCGTAGGAAACTCACGACCCATAGCACTGGCAAGCACGGCCAAAAATTTCTCTCCGGAAACTCAAACTGCTATCATGCATTCCAAACTTCCTGCCATCACAACGCAATTCCTCCCGGAGCGGTTGAATGAAACGCAAGATGCGCCTCTGGGTAGCAATCCTGTATTCCCTGTCATGTACGGCAGTCCTTGCCGACGAAGCTGACGAAGCGCCGGTTCGATTCAGCATCGACCGCTATCAGATCAATGGCAACCACCTGCTGGACGAGCAGGAAATCCGGCAGTTACTGTCACCGCATACGGGTTCGCAGCGAGATTTCGCTGACATCATGCATGCGCTGGAAACGCTGGAAGCCGCCTATCAATCACGCGGTTATCGCATGGTGCGAATCGACTTGCCCGAACAAGACCTGACCGAAGGCGTCGTCAAGCTCGATGTGGTGGAAGCGAAAATCGGCCGCGTGACCGTCGAGGGCAACCAGCAATTCGACGAACCCAATATCCGGCGCTCGCTGCCCGGCCTGAAGGAAGGCAGCGTACCGAATCTGGACGCGATTTCACGCAGCCTGAAACTGGCGAATGAGAATCCGGCGAAGAAGGTCGTGATGGCGATGAAAGCAACCGACAGTGACGATGTCGTCGATGCCAGACTCTCGGTCAGCGAAGAATCCGTGCTGCGCACCACGATCAATGTCGCCAACTCCGGCTCCAACCAGACCGGCCGCACCTATGCCGGCGTCGTGCTGCAGAATGCCAATTTGTTCGGCCGCGATCATGTCGCCAGCCTGCAGTACACGACGACGATCGAGCATCCGAACAAGGTCAGTGTCTACGGTCTGGGTTATCGACTGCCCTTGTATGCGTCGGGCGACGCGATCGATGTGTTCTATACGTATTCGGATGTCAATGCAGGTACCGTGACGGCGGGCGCGCTGAACCTGAACGTCAGCGGCAAGGGTCATGTGTTTGGCAGCCGCTACAACTTCACCCTGCCCGCCAGCGCCAGTTATCGTTCGAAGCTGGTGTTCGGGATCGATTACAAAGCCTACGACAACAGCGTGCTGCTGGAAGGCGCCGACCTCGCCAATGACATTACCGTGCATCCGCTGTCGGCGAGCTACGAAGGCAACTGGGCGCTGGCTGCCGGTACGGCAGTGATCACGGCAACTGTGCTGCACAACGTGCCGGGCGGACCAAAAGGTGGCGCGACTGATTTCAGCGATGCGCGATCCGGCGCCAATGCCGATTACACGCTGGCCCGCTTCACGGGTGGCGTCCAGCACCAGCTGGGCAGCAGCTGGCAGCTGAACCTGATGCTCAATGGCCAGTACACGCGCGATGCCTTGATACCGGGCGAGCAATTCGGTGCCGGTGGCGCCACATCCGTACGAGGCTTCGAAGAACGCAAGACCTCGAATGACAGCGGTCTGAGCGGCAACCTCGAACTGTACACGCCGGCCTGGTCGGCGGGCGGCGAGCTGAACGCACGCATGCTTGCTTTCGTCGATGCAGCGCGCTTGTGGCGCAACAAGGCGCTGGCCGGCGAAGCCATCCACACCAGCATCAGCAGCGCCGGCGTCGGTGTCCGTATGCAAGCCAGCAAGCGCTGGGCGGTGCAGATGGATTACGGCCACGTGCTGCAGGACGGCGGCTTGTCGGGCGTTGGAACTGACCGCGTGCATGTCCGCGCCAATTTTTCCTTCTGAGGCGCCATGATCCAGCATCGTATGTCCCTCATCGCAAATACAAGCGCACGGAAGCCTGGCTTGCGCATTGGCCTGAAACTGGCAGCGTGCTGGCTGGCGCTTTGCCAGGCCGGGCTCGCTGCCGCAAACCCGCTTGGCGCGACAGTCGTCAGCGGTCAGGCCAGCTTTGCGCAGCAAGACAATCAGCTGACGATTACCAATAGTCCGAATGCGATCATCAACTGGTCCAGCTTCTCGATCAATGCCGGTGAAGTCACACGCTTTGTGCAGCAGAACAGTGCCAGCAGCGTGCTCAACCGCATCACCGGACAAGACCCGAGCCAGATCCTTGGTGCGCTGCAGTCGAATGGCCGCGTCTACCTGATCAACCCGAACGGCATCTTGTTCGGCGCCGATGCGCAAGTGAATGTCGGCGGGCTGTTCGCGTCAACGCTAGCCATCACCAATGACGACTTCCTCGCCGGCCGCCATCGCTTCCAGGCGGGACCGATCGCCGGCGACGTCAGGAACCTCGGCGCCATCACGACACCGAGTGGCGGCCAAGTGGTGCTGATCGCGCCGAAAGTCAGCAATGAGGGCATCATCACGTCGCCGCAGGGTGACATCATCCTGGCCGCTGGTCAGAGCGTGCAGCTGGCAGAC
This sequence comes from uncultured Bifidobacterium sp., assembly GCA_964634245.1. Lineage (GTDB taxonomy): Bacteria > Pseudomonadota > Gammaproteobacteria > Burkholderiales > Burkholderiaceae_D > Pernthalerella. The sequence goes on along the minus strand of CAZWIE010000005.1, from coordinate 94,784 downwards.
ACCAGCAACCTCGACATGCAGGTCGTGATCTCGGCCAGTAATGATCAGGCAGTTAATCTGGGGCAGATCGTCGCCCAGGGCGGGCGAATCGGCATCTACGGTGCGCTGATCCAGCAGCGCGGCCGCGTGTCGGCCGACAGCGCCGTGCTCGGTGACAATGGTCGCATCTTGCTCAAGTCCAGCCGCACCACCCTGCTGGAGGCAGGCAGCGTCACTTCCGCCACCAGCGCCGGTACGGGCGGCCAGGTCGCCGTGCTCGGCCCGCAAGTGGCGCTGACAGGTAATGCGCGCGTCGATGCCAGCGGCGACACCGGCGGCGGCACCGTGCTGGTCGGCGGCAGCTACCGTCGCAGTGATGCCAGCGTGATGACAGCCGCCCAATCCTTTGTGGACTGTGATGCCAGCATCGCCGCCAATGCACGCGTGGCCGGCAATGGCGGCACGGTCGTGGTCTGGGGTGAGCGCAGCGCGCAGGTCTATGGCAGCTTGTCCGCGCGTGGCGGCGCACAGGCCGGCAATGGCGGCATGATCGAGACCTCCGGCCGTTGGCTCGACACGTTCGGCTTGCGGGTCGATGCGAGCGCGCCGCGCGGCAGCGTGGGCAGCTGGCTGCTCGATCCGGAAGACATCATCGTGAGCGCACGCGGCGTTGCCCTGCCTTCCAACGGCGTACTGTTTGCCACGCCCGGTGTGGTCGGCCTTCCCACCTACATCCTGGCCAGCTCGGTATCGGCATCGACCGCCAACGTGCTTCTCGAGGCCACGCATGATCTGAGCTTCACGACAGCCGTGAACATCACGACGGCCGGCGTCGGCCTGACCGGACGTGCGGGCAATGACATCAACGTGAACGCATCGATCAACACCAACGGCGGCGATATCGTCCTGTCGGCTAATCACGGCAGTATTGCCAGCGGCAGCGGCCAGGTGCGAAATGCCAGTAATCTGACGATTGACGCTGGCGGTGGCATGGTCACGCTCAGTGGCGCGTCGGATGCAGCAACGATCGCCACGTGCCTGAGCTCACCGGGCACCGCCGGCTGCGTGACGACCCTGCCACAGGCAGCGGCCGTCAGCACCCCGGCCCTGAGCATAGGCGCGGCAATCATGAACATGAACAATACGACATCGAACAGTCAGCCAGCGATAGTGGCGCCGCCCACCGCCCCGTCGTCGACCACAAGCACATCGACCACAAGCACATCGACCAGCAACGACTCGACGTCAGAAAAGAAGCCTCCTGCTACCACCACGCTGACCGCGCCCAATTCGAAGGCAACGAACAATGCTCCCAGTGCACCCAAGATGTTTTGCAATTAAGGGCTTGCTGATTTGCAGCCTGATGCTGGCGCTGGTGCCGGCACACGCGCAGCAGCAAGTGGCTAACGTACTTCAAGTCAGTGGCGTACTGCTGAAGCAGACGCAGGATGGCGCCATCAAGGTCCTGAAGGGCAAATCGCCCATTGACGCGGGCGACATACTGACAACGCAGGCCAAATCCTATGCGCAGGTCCGACTCACCGATGAATCGCGCGTGATCCTGCAGCCGGGAACCACCCTCGTCATCGAATCGATCGATATCGATGCCAGTGCCCCTGAAAAAAGCAAGATCACGCTTCAACTCAAGCAAGGCGGCGTACGGATTACGACAGCCCCTGGCTCCCGGAAAGGCGAGCATTCCCTGACGGTGACCACCCCTGCCGGAATGATCGAGATGGAAAATGCCAGTGTTATCGTCAACTACTTCCCGGAGACCGCCAAAGTCGATCTCGGTCGTCACGCCTGGCTGTTGGCTAGCACCGCTGCGCTGGATGCTGCACCGACCAGCGATGCGGGGACTGCATCCGTAGCCATACAGCCACTGCAGGTCGCGCAAGCCAACACACCCACATCGCCGATCAACCTGCCGGGTTCACCCAGCCTGGCGCCCGGCTTGTATGTGCACGTCATTGACGGCTTGATCAGCTTAAGCAACAAGGGCGGCTCGCAGAATTTTGCAGCGGGGCAGTTTGGCTACACGGCATCCTTTGTCAAGCCGCCGGTTGTGGTACCGGCCAATCCCGGCATTCAGTTCACACCACCGCCGGCATTCAGTGTTAACAATGCCTCACCATCCGGCACGTCTTTGCCGTCCGGAGGGAAAGCCGCGGTTATTGACTGCGAGGTCAGGTAAGCTGAAAGCCAACCGATTGCCATAGCAATGGCGCGATTGGGCGACCAGCGCGTCTAGGCGCCCTCGATCGTGCTCTGAAGCTGCTGCATCAGTTCGACCATCTCTGCAATGCCGCCAGTTTTCGCAGGAAAACGTGGATCACAGAGGAACCACGCATAAGTCCCGCCTTTTTTCTTCTCACCGATTTTGTAATCATCCCCAAGCTGTTGCACCAGAATGTCCAGCTCATCCAGGGCTGCCAGCGTACGTTCGGTAAAGATCACATTCACGCTCAACACCAGAGTCTTGGTGAACTGGATGTTCAGGTCAAGTCCACCAATCTCGGCGATGACGCTCAGGTAACCATTCGATTCGCCCGGATGAAAAGTCGCATCGCCTGCATGCGTGTAATCGCGCCAGCGAACACCACCCGCCGTCAGCGCCTGCTGCAGTTCCAACAGGCAATCATAGGCGCCGGCCTCGGTCAGTCCCTGGATCTTCGAATTGCGGAACGATCCGTCACGGACACCGCGTATACGATGCTGGTCAATGCCCTCCACACGCGCAATGGATTCCTGATCGCGGGCATGTTCGCGGATATGCGCCAGCTGCTCGCGCGACCGAATGAACTTGCCACCATGACCGCCGGCGATATTCGTCAGCGTGTCGTAGCCAAGCACCTGATGGATGTAGACAGACTCGATGGCATACGCTTCCTCAGCGGTTTCAAAGCGCGCCAGGATCACTTCCAGCGGCTTGGCTTTCGACTTGAGGATCTCGGCAATACGCTTCTGCTTGGCGCTGCTGATATCGGCGCCTTCTTCGTCCTCTGCATTGCGCAGTTTTGCCATCACCTCATCCGCGTGATGACTGACGCGCGTACCCATCCCCTTGCCCACATAAAAAGGCTCGTTACCGTTCAAAGGATCGAGCAACAGGTAGACGTAGTGCGGCAGCAGCGGTTCTTCGAAAAGTTCAGTCTTGTCATTCATGAAAAGCCTATCCTCGCTGTGTAGGTGGTTCAATATAAATCAATTTCATAACGATACTGGGAAAGTCATGTCGTAGCGGCCTGCAGTGACAGTCAACTCAATGAAACGCTCCCTGAAAGCAGTGGCGCGATTCGTGGCCCAGCACGCCCATGTTCGTCACTTTCGATGTGATGATCATGCAGGCATTACCAGTCACGCGACTGTTGGTCCAGAACGAACAGGCTTCAACCGGGAAACCAAAACCGCCAAGGCCGCGGCGGCGGCTCTCCTTTTCACACTCCTTCTGTACATCTTTCGTCGTCACCCATTCGATCGTTGTCTTGTTGACCTGATTGGCGCGCGTGTCAAAAGGCGTTTCAGCCTCCTGGCGCGCCAGACATGCCGTGCCATGGAAAGCGACTACCCACATGGCAGCCCCAAGCAGTTTGTGCATGATGTCCTTTCCTTTTATTGTTACGAATATCCAGCATGCGCCATGACATGCTCCAAATAGGAATTCAAGACACCGGTAACGCGACAATCAGAATCCGATGCGCAGGCGACGGCCCTGGGGCTTCAGCGCGCATTCCTCGGCGAGGCGCCCCGCCAGCTCGGTTGCACTCGCAATGCTTACCAGACGCGACTGACGCATCACCGCAGCAAAATCGCCCGGTGTCAGCAAGTCCAGCGCAAGAATGCGCTGCTCTGCCTGCGCATCAGGCGCCAGCCCCATCTGCGCACAGGCCCTGCGAAAGAAGCCCAGCGCCTGCAGCGGCTTCAGGTAGTCGAACAGGATCTTGGCGTCGAAGCGGCGCAGCGATGCGGCATCCATCTGCTCCATCAGGTTGGTCGAAGCGATGAACACCCCTTCGAAGCTTTCCAGTTGGGTCAGCATTTCAGCGACACCGGACACCTCCCAATTGCGCTGCGCGGCACGGCGATTCATCAGGAAGGCATCAGCCTCATCAAGCAGCAGCACCGCCCCCTCGTCGCGAGCCTGCTCAAAAGCCAGCGCAATATTGCGCTCGGTCTCACCGACCAGGCTGCCCAGGATGTCCGATGTGCGGCGCGCCAACAGCGGACGATCCATCTCGCGCGCGAGGTGGTGCCCGAATGCGGTCTTGCCCGAGCCCGGCGGTCCGTACAGACACAAGCGGGCAACGCCGACATCGCAGACCCCCTTGACCAGCTGTGCAAGGTCAAGCCCGGCGTTGAGGCTGTCGGGGTCATACGTCAACCGCAGGTCGGCCTTCCAGTCCGACGCAGGTTCGTTCCCCATGGCGCGCAATGCATTCGACAGCAGGCTATTCATCACGCGCTCCATGTCGGCGCGCACATTGACGTCAAGGATGGCGCGTGCCACGTTGCTGGAGTTCTGGATCAGTGCTGGCGACAAGCTGTCATGGCTGGCGATGCGACGGATGCAGTCGCTGCTCAGTCCCAGCGGCGCTGCGTAGTTGCCGATGATGCGCTCGCGCACGCTGCGCGGCGGGATCTTGACCTGCAGGTGAAAGCTGAAGCGGCGCAGGTGTGCGGGATCGAGGTCGCTGATGTCATTCGACAGCCAGAACGCCGGCACAGGATTCTCTTCGAGCAGCTTGTTGGCCCAGGCCTTCATGCCATCGCAATTGCGATTACCAGGACCTTCATGGTCGCTGCCCGCCGGCGTAAAGACATTCTCCACCTCGTCGAACAGCAGCAGGGTACGACCGGCGCTGGCGAGCAGGTGCTGGGATAGCTGGAACGAGCCGAGGCGGTCGACATGCGACAGGCGCTGTCCCTCATCGGTCTCGGTCGCGATCTCGAACAGCTGCGCGCCCAGCTCACGGGCCAGCATTCGGGTCAACTCGGTCTTGCCGGTCCCGGGGGGACCGTAAATGAGGATGTTCACGCCGCAGGCCCGCTTGTGGAGCGACGCATCGAGGAACGCCTTCAGGTAGGCGACGTTGTCGCGCAGGTGCCCGAAGTCATTCAGCCCGAGACGCGCCGCCCTGCCAGCGACAAAACTGTTGGCAAACAGATCGAAGGCTTGCACCTGTGCGTGGATCATCTTCTCCGACAGGCCGGCGATCAGGTCGATCTTGTACTCGAACTGATAGACACGGCTGTCCACACGCAGCAGGCCGGTGCGGAACAGGCGCGAACTCGTCGACAGCGCGGCACGAACTTCCGCCTCGGGCAGGCGCAGCAGCTGGCACAGCACGTCGTAAAGGCGGCTGTTGTTGAACGCCCCCAGCGCATTGATGGACTGGCTCAACAGTGTGTCATGGCGCTCCAGCAGCGTAAGCGTCAGCACGGCCTGCTCGGCTGCGCTCAGGCCCAGCATCTCGCTCAGCCAGCGGGTGTTGCGAACCAGCGGCGAGCTCTCGGGCCAGTTATCGTCCACACCCGCCGTCAACTTGAACTCGATCTGGATCAGACGCTCGACGCGCGCACGGTCGTAGTCGCCGTCGGCGTCCAGATGATCGATGCCCAGCCCTTTGAGCAGGGACACATTCGTGCACATGGTGTCGCGCAGGATGTGCTGGCTGGCACCCAGTTCGACCAGCGCCAGCAGCGACCAGCGGCGGCAGATGGCTTCAAAACCGGGCACGGTATTGTGCAGCGCATCACCGGAATCCAGCAGGTCCATCAGGTCGGGAAAGTGGTCTTTATCCGATGTCATCTCTGTCCTCATCAGGTCGGCAGCCGCACGATGGCGGCCACAGACCTCAGGAGAACACGTGCAATGCTCTAATTAGGATTTTCGTCGTCGCCCTCCAGCAGCGCCGATACCTGACCGTAGAAACTGGTGATGTCAAACCAGTATTCCCTGACCGAGCCGTCGGGCAGGTCCAGGTAGAGGATGTCGAAAGTTCGGTCGCCGTGGACCTTCAGCTTCTGCCGCACCGGGAAGGCCCGCTTGAGTCCGTAATGCAAGGCTGCATGCCGCTCCACGACGAAGTACTCTTCATCGACGCTGGCCACCCGCCATGGCTCGGTCGCACAGGCAAAGTTGGCGGGATCGAGAAAAGGTTCAGGGTTCGGCATGTCACCTCCTTGGAAAGGAGGCCAGTAGAACCGCTCGGACGTTCTAAATAGGCTTTTGGGTGGAGGGACAGCTCAGGCCTCGCCCTTCCCGGCAACAGAACGGTAAAGGGCCTCGCCATCGCGGAAATGCGCGGCGATCTCGTCGCGCAGCGCCTTAGGCTCATGGACGATCATATGCGAGCCGTTCGACAAGATCCACCAGCGCAGCTCCCAGTTCAAGTCGACCATGACCTCGAACCGGTGCCATTTTTCTCCGGCCTGATAGACGATACGCTGGGTGTCATTGATCGGGCTTTCACCGAGGCGCAACGCAATGTCGGTGTGGATCATCGCTACCAACTCGATCTTGCCTTGCCACTCGAAGCCGGGCTGGCTCTCGATCAGGCGTTCGAGCTCAGGGCGCGGCGTCACGGCGGCACCGTTGAGCACGGTCGCCGATGAGATGCGGTGCAGCGCAAAGCGACGATAGCCCTCGGACTGCGACTGGTGCTGTGCCAACCCGCCGGGACCTTCGATGTCCGATGCGATCAGGTACAAGCGCGCATCACCATGCTGCACCAGACGCAACGGAGACATGGTCACCGTCGTCGGCGGCTTGCCATCGCGCTTGCCTGCCATCGACTGGTACTGGATCGTCAGTCGCTTGCGCGCGCTGACGGCCTTGAAGACGGCATCGAGCACGGCCGGCGCGACTGGCGGCGGCGGCTCGATCCAGACGCGGTTCACCAGCTTCAGCATCCATACCGGGCTGTCATCCGGCATGGCTCCGATCGGCCGCGCATTGACCAGCATCTCCTGCGCGCGCTGGCGCGTGATGTGCAAGTGATTCTGCAAATGTGGCGGCAGTACCGGCTCGAGAATTTCGGAGGCAAGGCAAACCATCGCCGCCTCGAAATCCGACAAGCCTTTGCGATGCAAGGGCGATGTGTCTTTCAGGCGCCAGTATCTCTCACGGCCGGGCGTTTCGGACAGGACTTCAACTTGCGCCGGTCGCTGGTTCTCCAGCTGGAACAGGTATTTGCGGATGGTCGCTGCCGTCGGTGGATGGTCCTGGCGCTCCAGCGCCGCCGCGATTTCGTTGACTGTCATTGCGCGTATCTGGTCGGCGGGATTCCGGAAACTGACCAGTGGCGCATCGCGCAGCGCGAACATGATCCGCAACATGTTCTGGTAGGTCTCAACGCCTGCGCGACGGTTGGCCGGCCGCCCGCGCTGCCCCGCGCCACGCGCAGGAGCCGGGAGCTCGTCCTCGTCATCTTCGGCGCTGTCGAAATCATCGTCAGGGGTAATCATGGTGTTATTTTTTATATAACTCGAAAATCGGTGTTGCTCAGTATGCTTTCTTTCATTTTATCGATTGGTGCATCTTCGTGTTTTTATTTGGAAGGTTCGCGGTGGTTTACTGTGCACCGTGCCGGACAGCTGCGGACCACAGCCAGCATAGCGGGCACAGCCTCCTGTTCAGGACGCAAGGCGGGGCTTGATCGCCCCCTTCGGCTGGACGGACAACTGAAAAACAAGATGAATACACGAGAAAGGCCGGACCATGGCTTACCGCCTGTCGAAATCCAAACTGCAATCGCATGCGCAATGTGCGAAGCGACTGTGGCTTGAGCTTCATACGCCGCAACTGGCCGAAGTCGACAATGCGAGTCAATTGATCTTCGACCGCGGCAACGCATTCGGCGAGGCGGTGCGCAGCTTGTTCCCCGGCGGTGAATTGATCGACACGCTGGATACGCGCGAAGCGCTCGCACGCACTGCCGAAAGGCTGGCAGCCTTCGAAGCCGGCCAGCCCAAGGTGCCACTGTTCGAGGCGGCTTTCCAGTATGCGGGTGTGCTGGTGCGTGTGGATGTGCTCGAGCCGCAGACAGACGGCCGCTGGCGGCTGATCGAGGTGAAGAGCGGCATCGTCAAGCCCGGTATGACCCCGAAAGACACCTATGTGCGCGATGCCGCGATACAGGCCTTCGTGCTCGAGCGCTGCGGCTTCCCGCTGGCCGGGGTCGAGCTGGGCACCCCATCGCCCAGCTTCAGGCTGGAATCGCTGCATTCATATGAGGGGCTGCTGGCGCGACATGACATCACGAGCGAGGTGCATCAGCTGTTCGCATCGATCGAGGCATCTATCGCTGACGCAGTCGACACCGCGGCAGGCCCCGAAGCACCGACCGTGGCGGCCGGTAGCCAGTGCAATGATCCTTATCGCTGTCCGTTCATCACGCACTGCACCGGTACCACGCTCGCACCCGATGAGGCGATCCGTGTACCTGTATGGCACCTTGCTGGATCGCCGACGGCGAAGGTGGTACGCGAGCTGATGCCCGCCTATCGTGACCTGGCCGACGTCCCGGAAGCACACCTCAAGGACCCGATGCACCGGATCATGCGCAAGATCGCGCGCAACGAGATGGCAGCATGGATCGATCCGGCGCTCACGCAGTGGCTGCGCGAACAGCCCTTCCCGCGCTATTTCCTCGATTACGAGTTCATCGGCAGCCCGCTGCCAATCTGGCGCGGCACCATGCCGGGCGAGCGCGTCGCTTTCCAGGCCTCGGTTCACATCTGGCGCTCACCTGACGCACCGATCGAGCACCGTGCCTTTATCGCTGAATCTCTGGACGATCCTCGCCCCCAGCTGGCACGCGAACTGGTGAGCTGGGTGTCTCAGCCCGGCCCTGTGTTCGCCTGGGCTGGCAAGACCGTCGAGGCATCGATCACCGAAAGCCTCGTGGCTTTCCATCCAGCGCAAGCAAAGGCGCTGAAGCGCATCGCGGACAGCTGCCGGATGCATGACCCGCTTCCGGTCTTCCGCGAGTGCCTTTACTTGCCTGAGATGGCGGGTGACTGGGGGCTGAAATCCGTGTCCAGTGCGCTGCTGGGCGAGAGTCGTTATGCGCAGCTGAACATTCGTAATGGCGTCGACGCGATGCGCGGCTATGAACGGCTGGTCGCACTACCTCCCGGCGCGGAACGCGACCAGCTGAAGCAGGATCTTCTTGATTACTGCAGCCTCGATACGTCGATCATGATCGATATATGGGATGCGGTCTTGAATTTTTCCGAAGCAGCCGCGACTCCAGCTCAGACTACTTGAGCCGGCAGTGTCCATTCGTTCAATCGCTATTCAACCCTGTGAGGACCCACTATTGATGAATGCCTCTTCCCTTGCCATCGCGATCGCTTTTCCCGTTGCGCTGCTTGTATCGGCATGCTCATCCACGACCAGGTCTGCGGACGCGACTGCCGTCACCGACCAGCGTCTTGCCACCAACTTCACGGACCAGGGCATCAGGGTTTTCTACACGCTGACTGGCAAGCTGGAAAAGATCGAGGTCAGCGGACAAGCCGATGCATGGAAAGGCAATGTCGACTTGCAGGCCGAAGCCGATGCCTATGCAAAGATGGTCAAGTTCCTCTACGGGACCGACGTCAGCCAGGAGCGCAAGCTGAAGATCATCGGCCGCGCCATTGAAAAGGCCCAGGACCAGAGCCTCGATCGTACGCACCTGGTCGATGGCGCAATCATGACAAACGACCACGATATCGAGCTGGAAGAGCGTCGCCTCAAGGCAGACAGGAAGCAGGATTCGAAGGCTGACTCCTTTGGAAAGCCGGGCAGCGAGCGCAGCAAATCAGCCCAGCGCGCCGCCAAGGTGTTGAATGAAACGGTGATGGAAACAGCGACTACGCTAACTGCGGCCGGCCGACTGACGGGTATGCGCAAGGTGCGCGACAGCGTGATCAATCAGGGCAAGACCTATGTCGCGATTTATGAGTGGAATGAACGTGACCAGGCCAGTGCGGAGAGAGTGCGCTCGCTCATGAGTGCCCGTATGAATCCGTGATTCAATCGATGGTACTTGTACGGATACTCGACGCAAGCTGCTCGCCTGCGACACCATAAGCAAAAGCGCAGAAATGCCGACGTGCGACGGAACCGAAAGGCCCTGGAGAAATAGGTATGGGTGGCATGCATCAACAGCTTGCTACTATTTTCGCGGCGATGCGCTTGATCTTCTTGAATTTATCGAGATTCGTAATTATCAATGGCCACTCCAGCATCCATGTTTCGTGCTGGCGAATCTCAATCCTGCCGACGGAGTCCGGATGTGGACGATCGCGACGGCCATAAATGCCCATGCGTGCATCAATCAGTGGATGATTGCTGATGCTTTCACAAAACACATCCGCGTCGCGACCATTTTCTGACACTAGTGATAGCTGCAGGCTCAACGGTGCCGAGAGTTTCTTGCCTATCATGGAAATGCGGGGCAGGTCACCCAGACTGTAGCCGTAGACCTGGGGAAGCAACTTTCCGGGTTCGCGCCTGACAATGACCAGATCTGCATACGCGCCGCAGAGGCCCGTCATCGGGAGCGGATTGCCATACTTGTCGACCGGCGCCTGCCGGTCCCACTCATTTTTGGGCTGCATGAGGGCTGCCGTCAGCAAATTACATTGTGACCTGTCATTCGCGAGCACATTAACCGCCTCGCGCAACGCTTCAGTGTAAAGAGGCCGCCATTCAACGCGCATCCGGATTCGCAACGAACTATTCCTGTACTCATCGAGAGCGATTGCAGCGTTTTCGACAATCACTTGGAAAGCATGGATCGGATATACCTCCATCGCCTTCTTCAACAGGCGGTCGCCCTCTTCTTTGAATGCCAGTGCTGCCTTGAGCTGCTCCGCGATCGCTGTCCCATCCAGCGCCTTGGTTCCTGCAGGTATTGGAATGGCGCGTGAATACAGATGGCTTCCGTTGACTTTGGCCCATAGCTTCACCCGGTATCGGTTCGATCCCGGTTGGGTCGTTTCGACAATCTCGGTATCCGTAACATAAGCCGCGCGATGCGTTGACACATCGTTGCGGATAACCTTGCCACCAGATATGGCTTGATCACTGAGGACGAGCGAACCAGCAACTTTGTCGATCGCATTCCTGATCGCCGATTCGCGAGCCTTTTCGACCGTCGCCCCCTCACCCTCGGCCAACACAAATCGAGATGTCTTGTCGGCGTTCCGAAACTGATCGTCCGAATCGGATGGCGATGAGGCGCATCCCAGCAAGGCCAGACAGAGGGTCACAATCATAGACGGCTTGGCGTTCATGTATCCGCCCTTGGAGGGACATGTCGAAATCCTGATCATGCTTGCACGACTTCGCTAAATAGGAACTTATGGCGGACGGTCGCGCAAAGATGCCGGGTAGAGAGGGCTCATCGCGGCAGGAAAGCTGTCGTCCAGTCGCCGCCATCACGGGGAATTTGCTGTGATACGATCGTCGGATAGATCGTTAAATACATAAATTGTAGTTATATGGGCATCAGCGACCGATGCTGATGGGTCTTGTTCAGCAAGCATCGGCATGCGCCAGCCGACTTGCCGCAGCTCTGGTTAGCGTGACCGAATACAGCTGCCGTTGCGGCATGCCGCTTTTTTTGATTGCGAACCTACGTTTACCCCGGAGCCAAGATGCATAGCGAAACACTGCTGGAGCAATTATCCAGGTTCGACACGCTGACCGAGCAAGAGCAAGCCGGTTGCCTTTACTGGCTACGGCAATTCCCTGACATATTGCTCCGCCTCGACCATCCCCCCCAGCAGGTAGTCCTTGCAGCCGTGTCCAGCCGAGGCACGCTCCTCCAGCACGTAAAAAATCAAACGCCCGAGATCTGCTGGGCAGCGATATGCAACGCGCCGGAGGCCATAAAGTTTGTGGTCGATCGAAGCGTCGACCTTGAGGTGGAAAGTGTCAGCCGCATGCCAGCCACACTGGCTGCCATCGAACATCCTGCCGACGCCACCGTCTATGTCGCGCTGGCGCTGGACCCGACAGCTCTGAGACACCTGCAGATACAGGAAGGCCGCTTTTGCGAATTTGCCGTGCGCCGAAATCCGGCAGCCCTGGAATTCGTCCGCGAGAAGACGCCAGCGTTGGTCAAAATGGCCATCGAACGTAATCCGATGATGCTTGAATTCGTGCCACCGGAATTCCAATCATGTGCGATCTGCCAGCGTGCAGTCGAACATGATCCCCTCGCCGCCAGATATATCCACGACGAAGAATTAAAAACCCAGATGCTCTACCATCTGACGAGCGGAAAGCTGGACCAATCAAGGATCGAAATGCTGATCCGCGACGACCCCGATTACTTCATCAAACTCTGGGACCTCGACCACCGTTTCTGGAATGAAGCGCTACTGGACCTGGCGCTCACCCATCATGCGGAAAGCCTGATGAGCGAGTTATGGGAAATCGCTGAACCCCTGCCTGAGGCGTTGTTGCTCAAGACCTTGTCTCGCGACGGAACCCTGCTGCGCTATGTCGTGGAAGATAACCTGACCTTGCCAGTTTGCCTTGCGGCGACCAGCCAAACGCAAGAAGCACTGGAATTCGTTCCCGAGATATTTTTCGAGCAGTGCCTGCAACATTCATTGGACCAGGATTGACCTTATATCGATCATGAGTGAACCGTCGATTTCCTTCGACGAGCCACCGGCTGCACAGATTCCCGTTTGATCCAGAAAGTCCCCTGCAATCGCCATAGTTTTTTGATATTGCTCAAAATCACTAGACCAGTCGGCCGTCGGCTAGTTGTCTCAACGCCTTACCATGGGCGAATAACGAAGACAGCATCCGAAAGACAATCAAGTCGATGGATTTCACGTGAACAAGAAGCTCAAGGCGTTCCTGGTCAGCACGCCCATTCTGGTAGCCGCCGGCGCCGTTCTCCTCTACTTCCTGCTTGCATGGTTCGCGGTCGACCCGCTGGCCAAGCGACTGTTGCCATGGGTCGCCGAGCGTCAGCTGGCCAGCCGCATGACGGTCAAGCAGGTCAAGTTCGATCCCCTGCGGCTGGAGCTGACTGTCGATGGCCTGCAACTTGCGCGGCCAGATGGCGGCAAGCTCGCCGGGTTTGAGCGCCTGCATGTCGACCTGCAGGCCGACAGCCTGTTTCGCTTTGCCTGGCACTTGCGTGACATCGAGCTGACCCGCCCCTATGGCAGCCTCGAAATACGCGCCGATGGCAAGTTCAACTGGGCCGAGTTGCTCGCCAAGCTGAACGAAGACAGCAAGCCGTCCACGACCCTGCCCCGGGTCGTGATCGACCATTTGAAGATCATCGATGGCGAGCTCGGCTATGCCGAACGCAATCGCAGCGCCCCCCTCGAGGTCGAAGCCGAACCGCTGGCACTGGAACTGGGGCAGTTCTCTACCCTGCCAGAGGATCGCGGCGATTACCTGATCGCCGCCAGCTTCGATGGCATCGGCGGTACGCTGCGCTGGAAAGGCGACTTCGGCGTCAATCCGCTGGCCTCGACCGGCAGCATTGAAGTCCAGGGCCTGCAACTGGCCAAGCTGTACCAGTTGCTGCGGCAGCCGGCGGCACCACTGGCCATTACCGATGGCACGCTCAGCCTGCGCGTGGGCTATGACATGGCGATGGTGCGCGACAAGGGGAATGTTTTTCCCCACCTGCGCCTGACGCAGGCGACGGCCGTGCTCGACAAGCTCGCCGTCACGCTCAAGCCCGGCACTCAGCTGGGCTTGCAGCACCTGCAGACAGCACTGCCCCAAGTCGAAGTCCACCTGCAAAACCAGGGACTCGTCAGCGTGCAGCCGTTCGACCTGCAGGCAAGCGGCCTGCAACTGACGCTGGACAACAAGCTGCAATGGAACACCGAGCGCATCGACGTCAGCACCATCACGCCTGACCTGCAGGCGATGCGCATCGATGTCGCCGCCGTCACGCTGGGCGCCAGCGGACTGCGCGCGACCGGCAATGAAGGACCGCGCGCGCAACTGGCAGACGTGAAGCTGTCCGACACCCGCGTGCAGCTGAAGGAACATCACATCTCCGCGCGCGCGCTCACTTTGTCTGGCCTGCAGACCGAGGTGATCGTCAATGCTGACAAGTCCGTCAATTGGGTGGCGGTGATGCAGCCGTCCAGCCCTGCGCCGGTATCTGCGCCCCCGCCTGAGACCCCACCTGCATCCTCACCTGAGTCATCCACGTCGCGGAGTGACGGTGCCTCATGGTCAGCTGCGCTCGACAAGCTGAGGCTTGAAAAAATCAACCTGCATGTCGAAGACCGCGGCACACCAAAGCCGGTGGCGCTCGACGTGCAAGACGGCGAGTTCGTCGCGGAACGCCTGTCGCTCGATCTTTCACGGCCTGTGCCAATGAAGGCCCGACTCGCCTTGTGGCAAGGCGGCCAGCTGGAAGCCAGCGGACAGCTGTCACCACTGCCAGCCAAGGGCGATTTGCAACTGAAGCTTAGCGGTCTGCAGCTGAAAACCTTCGCGCCCTACCTGTCGCAAGTCGCAACCCTGACCCTCAAGGGCGGACAGGCCGGTGCGCAAGGCAAGCTGTCGTTCAATGCATCGCCAGCCTTCAGCGCGAAGTTCAATGGCGGCTTCAGCATCGACAAGCTCGACATCGACAAGGAAGCCGATCGCGAACACTTCCTCAGCTGGGACAAAGTCGCCAGTGATTCGCTACGCGTGTCGCTGGCGCCGAACAGGCTGCAGATGAACGAGCTACGTATCGCCGGCCTCAAGGGCCAGCTGATCATCCGCGAAGACAAGACGCTGAATGTGCAGCAACTGGTGCGCCAGCCGGCAGTCGGCTCGTCGAAAGATGGCAAGGGCATCAGTGCGCCCGCCTCTGCATCATCGGCATCATCGGCGTCATCAACGTCATCGATGCCATCGAAATCCACGACATCGACATCAGCATCAGCCGACCCCTTCCCTGTCTCCGTCGATCGCATCAGCCTGCGCGACGGCGATCTCGACTTCGCCGACCTGTCGCTGCTGCCGCAATTCGGCACCCGTGTGCACGACCTCGAAGGCGTGATCAATGGCTTGTCGTCCGACCCGGCGGGCACGGCGCAGGTCGAACTCGATGGCAAGGTCGATGAATTCGGATCGGCACGCCTGCGCGGCTCGGTCCAGCCTTTCCGCGCCACCGAGTTCACTGACCTCAAGGCCAGTTTCCGCAACCTCGAGATGAACCGGCTGACGCCTTACTCGGGCAAGTTCGCCGGCCGCAAGATCGAATCCGGCAAGCTGTCGCTCGACCTCGAGTACAAGGTGAAGAACCGGCAACTGGTAGGCGAGAACAAGGTCGTCATCAACACGCTGAAGCTGGGCGAGCGCGTCGACAGCAAGGATGCGATGAACCTGCCGCTGGACCTGGCGATCGCGGTGCTGGAAGACAGCAATGGCGTGATCGACCTCGACCTGCCGATCACGGGCAGCCTGGATGACCCGCAATTCAGCTACGGGAAGATCATCTGGAAAGCGATCGCCAATGTGGTCCAGAAGATCGTCACCGCGCCCTTCCGCGCGTTGGGCAAGCTGCTGGGTATCAGCGCCGAACAACTGGAAGCCGTCGCCTTCGATCCCGGCTCGGCCAAACTCGCGCCACCCGAGCAGGAAAAGCTCAAGGCCGTGGCCGGAGCTTTGGCCAAGCGTACGGCACTGTCATTGAAGGTCGTGCCGGCTGTCGACGCCGCACGCGATACGGCAGAGCTGCAGGAACTGCGCACGCGCCGCGACGTGCTGCTCGAGTCCGGCGTGAAACTGGCCGAGGGCGAGCAAGCGGGACCGCTGGACCTCGGTAATGTGAAAGTGCAGACCGCCATCGACAATCTGCTGAAAGACCGCACCGGTGGCAAGCGCGGCCTGAAGATGCTCGACAGCGTGAAAGACTACTTCCGCAAGTCCAAACCTGAAGATTTGCCGAAGTACGCAGCTCTGCTGGAGCAGTTGAAGGCAACCGTGCCGGTGCCTGATGCGCAACTCAATGAGCTGGCATCCTCACGCGCCATAGCGATTCGGGATTATCTTGTCGAAGCTGGCCTGGATGCCACGCGCGTGCAAGTGGCTGAACCTGCCAGGGTCAAGGGAGATGGGAAGTCAGTACAGGTGTCGATGACGCTGGAGACGGCCAAACGCCCTTAGTGTGTTGCGCAGCAGTCGGCGCATCTTCGTCGTTGAACCTACATTGCTGCAACTGCGGCTTTGCGCTTCCGTCGTTGGGCCTGCATTCGTGCGCATAGTTTCTGCGCATCCGGGATCAATCGTCGCCCGCCTCTGCCGGCCAGACCAGCTTGCCCTGCCCCGCTTCGTTCAGCCGCGCCACCAGCGCATCGGCTGCCGAGTCGGCCATCGTCCAGTCGAACTCGACCAGTTCGCCGTGGCGTACCTCCTGCAGGCTGCCGCCGGCGGCGTCGATCTCACGCCGCAGCAAGCCTTCCATTGCATACGGCACCGCGCATTGCAAGGCGCGTTGCCGGATGATGGGAATCTTGTCCGCGCCTTTCAGCGCCTGCGCAATGCAGTCCGTGTATGCGCGCACCAGTCCACCCGCCCCCAGCTTCACGCCCCCGAAGTAACGCACGACCGTCGCCAGCACGCCTTCGAGGTCCTGGTGGCGCAGCACATCCAGCATGGGCCGGCCAGCGGTGCCGGAAGGCTCGCCGTCATCGACGGCGGCCGAATGGCCGCCAGCAAGCAGCGCCCAGCACACATGTGCAGCATCCGGATGCTGCGCACGCAGCTCGGCAACGATGCGCTGCGCGGTGGCGCGATCGGCCACGGGTTCGACGCGACCGATGAAGCGGCTCTTCTTGATCAGCAGTTCGCTGGCGATCGGCTGGGCGAGGGTCAGGGGCACGAGGTATGAAGTTCCGGGTTCCGAGTTCCGGACTCAGCGCCTGGCTTTGGCGCTGCGCGGCAGTGCATACACCTGCAGCGTATCGCCCTGCTTGAAGCCGAACAGCTGGTTGCCGCCTGCAGCGACAGCCACATACTGCACGCCATCGATCTGATAGCTGATCGGCGGTGCATTCACGCCAGCTTCGGTGGTGGCATTCCATAGCTTGGCGCCGGTGTCGGCGTCATACGCACTGAAGCTGCCACTGCCTTCGCCGGTGAACACCAGGCCGCCGGAGGTGACGAGCACGCCGCCAACCAGCGGGTCCTTGGTCTTCTGCTGCCAGCGCATCTTGCCAGTCCGCAGGTCGATCGCGGACAGCACGCCCCAGCGCGGCGCATCCATGTCAGGCTCGAGGTTGGTGTAGACCAGTTCGGGCTGCGTCTTGGTCGCCGGCAGCACCTTCTTCGTGTAGCGCACCGGCCAGTGGATGCCGGCCACATAGGCCAGCTGCTTGCTCTCGTCCAGCGCCGACGGCGACCAGTTCGAACCGCCGAGCGCGCCCGGATAAATGGTCACACCCTCGGGCACCGGCTTGGCGAACATGTTCTTGTGCTCGACGAACTCGTCCGACTTCAGCAGCAGCTCGCCGGTCAGGCGGTTGTGCACGAAGTACCAGCCGATCTTGCCGGCTTGTCCCACGGCCGGCACCTTCTTGCCCTTGTGGATGTAGTCAAACAGCACGGCCGGGCTGCCGACGTCATAGCCCCATTGGTCGTGCGGCACTTGCTGGTAGTGCCAGCGAATTTTCCCGGTCATCACATCCAGGCAGACCAGCGACAGGCTGTACAGGTTGTCGCCCGGACGGGTGTCGCCATCCATTTGCGGCGACGGGTTGCCGGTGCCAAAGTACAGCAAACCGTTCTTTGTATCGATGGCCGGCGTGCTCCATGCGGAGCCGCCGCCGTACTTGGCCGCATCCGGATACTTGGCGAGGTTGGCTTTCTCTTTCGCGATGTCGCGGTTCAGCGGCACGCCATCGGGCGTGGTCTCACGGAACTCGCCTTCCCAGCCCTGCGGCGCGATGGTGTCGAACTGCCACACGCGCTTGCCGGTCTTCGCATTGAAGGCCGCGAGGAAACCGGTACGGCCATAATTGCCTGCAAAGCCCACCACCGCGCCCAGCGGCGCGCCTTCGCGGTCGGAATCGAGGTGCAGGCCAAAGCCGACGCCGGTGATCCCGACCAGCACCATGCCCTTGTAGACCACCGGCGCCATCGTCACGCTGATGCCCGACTGGCCGGCAAGGCTGGCGTTCTTCAGCGGATTGCCTTCTTCCAGCATGCCGACGTTCTCGGCGATCGAGCTGTCGGCTTGCGCGACTTCGGTATCCCACACCACCTTGCCAGTCTTCGCATCCAGCGCGACCAGTCGTGCGTCGACGGTGCCGACGTACACGAGGCCATCGCTGACGGCGACGCCGCGATTGGCCGGTCCGCAGCACAGCTTGTAATCCTTCTTGCGCGGATGCTCGTAGCGCCACAGCTGCTTGCCGGTGACGGCATCGAGCGCGACCACATGGTTGAACGGCAGCGACACATACATCACCTTGTCGACCACGATGGGCGTGGCCTGGAACGTGGCCTTGATGCCGCTCTGGTAGGACCAGGCCGGCTGCAGCTGTGCCACGTTGGACTTGTTGATCTGGCTGAGATTGGCATAGCGATGGTTGCGGTAATCGCGGCCATAGCTCGGCCATTCCGCGTCTTTCGCCCATGCCGAACCCTGCGTTGCGAGGGCCAGCGCCAACAGGCCCACGCGGGCCATTGAGGATGTATTCATGTCGTTATTCAACTGGATAAAAGTCTGTCTCGTGATCGGCGTTGGATGCTTGTGGCATCCGGCCTGCCCGGATTTTACCCATATGACAACGGGACACCGACATCAAAACCTCGTTTCATGAAATTCCGCATTCATGCATGGGCAAATTCATGACCTGCTCAAGCGCAGGCGTTCGGCGCGCACGATTCTGGAATTACCGGAGCCCAAACCAGCCGCAGCGGTAGAATTGCGCCTTTGCCCGCGCTGCGCGCAACTGCAGCGCTGCTTTTCATGGCCATCAAATCCGTCATTTACAAGGCGACGCTGCAAGTCGCCGACATGGATCGTCATTACTATGCCGATCATTCATTGAACATCGCCTGCCATCCGTCCGAGACCTTGCAACGGATGATGGTGCGCATTCTGGTCTTCGCACTCAACGCACACGAGCAACTGGAATTCGCCAAAGGCATATCGGATGCCGACGAACCCGACATCTGGCAGAAAGACCTGACCGGCGCCATCGAGCAATGGATCGAAGTCGGCCAGCCCGACGAACGTCGCATCATGAAAGCCTGCGGCAGATCCGGCGAAGTGAAGATCTATGCATATGGCAGCAGCACCGACGTCTGGTGGAAGCAGATTGCCAGCAAACTGACGCGCGCGAAGAATCTGGCCGTGATGAAAATCGAACCCGAAACGGCCGAAGCGCTGGAACGCCTGTGCGAGCGCACGATGCACTTGCAAGTCACGATCCAGGATGGCGAGATCTGGATGCGCTCGGCCAGCGACGCTGTCGAAGCAAAGCTGAGTCCGCTGACCATCGGCTCCTGAGTCTCCGGCCAGCGCCGCTCCTGCTCATCTGCGCTACGCCGGGCCTGGCCCCGGCCTTTACTCGTTCCCACTGCAAGTGTCGGTGACGACGATGCCGATCCTGGACATGGACAAGCAGGTACGCGGCCATGTGACTGTTTTCGAAGACCTGACCGAAAAGAAGAAGCTGGAAGTGATGAAATCAGACTTTGTCTCTGTCGTTTCGCATGAACTTCGAACCCCGCTAACCTCCATCAAACTGCTATCCAACGCCGCGAAATTCTCACGCGCGGGCGAAGCGGTAACGATCTTCATCGAACAGGATGATCATCATGTCACCCTGGGCGTCCGCGACCGGGGAGCCGGCATTCCGGAAGACTTCAAGGACAGGGTGTTCGAGCGATTTACCCAGTCGAGTTCGGTCAATACAAAAAGCAAGCCAGGATCAGGCCTGGGCCTGACGATTGCCAAATCACTGGTTGAACTGCACGGTGGCGCCATCCATTTCGAGTCCGAGGAAGGTAGCGGTACGACCTTCTATGTCCACCTTCCCAAGACACTAGTTCGCCCCACCTCTTTGAGCGCAGCCTGTTAACCGGATAGCCAAGTTGGGCCGCTACCCAGCATTCCAAGTATGTAATAGTGTGTGGCGGACCTTTCGGACCGACCATCCGGGTCAGGTAGGCGATGCGCTCGCCCCCGGAACAGCCCTCGTGCCGCTCCGTGGTCAGCACCACTTTCCCCTTCGCGACAAGATCGGGCTGGCTGTGACGCTCGAGATGCTGCGCGCGTAATGCCGACTATCTGTGTGATCAGTTATAAATAGAGTAGTGTTGCTTTCTGAATTCGCTTGGTGCGAGACTGCAATCCCGCTTGAAGAATTTGACGAAATTTGTCGCCTCATCAAAACCAAGCCGCTCGGCAATCGCTGAGATCGGCATCTGCGTGTGGATCAGCAGCCGTTTGGCTTCCAGATTGATGCGTGCGGCGATGTACTGTTTAGCGCTGGTGCCCGTAGCACCATGCGTCGCTCGGCTCAGGCTTTTCACGGTACAGCCGAGTTGCGAAGCGTAGTAGGCCAGCTTGTGCTGGCGTGTATATGATTCTTCGACCAACGCTCGAAAGCGCCTGAAGCGCCTGGCCTCGGTAGAGTTCGGCTCGATAGCGCGGGTCTTGTTGGAAAAGGTCAGCACGCGCAGCAGCAGCGATTTCAGCTGAAAGCGCAGCATTGCATTGGTCAGCGGTTGCGGAAGCTTGCTCCGGGAGTCTTCGCGCATCAGTGCAAGGAGCGATGACATCACATGGCGCGAAGCCTCGTTCAGCTGGGTGAGCGCCGGCAGGCCTTGCATTTCTTCGACAAGGAAAAAATCCCCGCCAAGATCGTTGCCGAATGAGGCCAGATACTCCGGGCGGAAAATAGCGACCCAGCCTTCCCAGCTTTTGCTCAGATCAAGCTTCAGCGCCTGGTTCGGCCGAACCAGAAGTAGCGAGCCTTTTTTCTCTGGTAAAGGCGTGTAATCAACGACGGGCAGGCAGCGCCCGCTCTCCACCAGCATCATCAAATAGAAATTTATTTGATGAGCCTGCCGGAAACGCTGCTCGATGATACGCCGCCTGAGTTCGTTCGCCGAGAGGATCTCGATATCCAGTGCATACGCCTGCGGAGGGGCAAAACTTGCGCGCGCGAGCGCACCCGAGGACTCGCGGCCGGTGCGCTCAGATACTTTTTGTCCGTTTTTGACCATTAATTCCCCGGAAATTACCGATGTTTTTAGGTAATTTTTTCTTAATATTACCTCCAGATACACCCCCCTTTTATTTTAATGGCCTTTCGGAGGATGAATGAATATGCACGTGCATCGATGGATAAAACTGCTTGGCCTCAGCGCGCTGATGCTAGCGATACAGACTCACGCTGGAAATTCGACAGAATCAAAGGAGAACAACATGAATCCCACACCAAAAGAGCAGGTAGCCCGACTACTGAAGAGCATTGAGACCGGCGACGCCGCACCGATTGCTTACGTCAATCCGAATAAGTATATCCAGCATAACCTCGCGGTCGGCGACGGACTGTCGGGTTTTGGTGCAGTGCTGCAGCAGCTGCCGGCTGGCAGCGCGAAGGTAAACACCGCGCGGCTGCTGCAGGATGGAGAATACGTCGTCGCGCACACGGCCTATAACTTCTTCGGACCCAAGATCGGCTTCGATGTCTTCCGTTTTGAAGACGGCAAAATCGTCGAGCACTGGGATAATCTGCAGCCAACCCCTGACCAGCCCAACCCGAGCGGCCGCACGATGATCGATGGGACAACCGAAGTCGCCGATCTCGAGAAGACCGATTCCAACAAGGCGCTGGTTACTGCGTTTGTGAACGATGTGCTCGTCAGCGGCAAGCTGGACAAGTTGTCCGGCTACTTCGATGGCGATAACTACCTGCAACATAATCCCGCGATAGCCGATGGATTGTCCGGACTTGGCGCCGCACTGAAGGCGATGGCCGAGCAAGGCATTACGATGAAATATACGCGGGTACACAAAGTCCTAGGCCAAGGCAATTTTGTACTCGTCATCAGCGATGGCGAATTCGCGGGCAAGCCGACCTCGTTCTACGACTTGTTCCGTGTCCAGCAGGGCAAGATCGCCGAACATTGGGACACGATGGAAACGATTCCGGCGCGCGCGGACTGGAAAAATCCGAATGGCAAATTCGGTTTCAAGTAAGACCATGAGGCCCGCCTGACTGAGGCGGAACCGAGCGTTGGAAAAGGCCTGCAGATGAGAATTTGCAGGCCTTTTCGTATCGCTTTCATGCTCCAGGTTTAATTTTGGTCTCTGCGCTGGCGCCGGGGTCGCACAAAATGAACTTGCTGCAATCGGGCGTGCGAAATTCGCAGCGGATATACAGGTCGTAAAACGTAGTGTTGAAATACCGCCTAGAACACCGCATGGTCTCCCAACTCGAGATGCTGCTCGCCGGAGATCAATTGGTCGTAATAGTCAAACAGGGTTTGCGTGCCAAAGGATGGCGTCGCGTCGGCGTCATACCTGCGTGCGTCGGGGTTCCAGACCAGCATCGACTCGGTCGCGTAATAGCGGCCGATCCGGGCCAGCTCGGCCTTGTTCGCCAATGACGGCACGAGGTATCCGCCGAACTTCAAGGTTTGGATGATGACGTCCATCATGGCAATCGGCAGGCGCTGGTAACGAGGCCTTTGACCGAGACGCTCGAACAGATATTCAGCCTGCTCGATCGGCGTGATCGCCGCCCCCGGCCCGCCGACTGGCAAGATACGATCATGCTTGTCGGTGTCGCCCAGGCAGCTGACCAGGAACAGCGCCAGATCGTGATCGCTGATGGGCTTGCATGCTGTCAGCCGTCCGTCACCGAACAACAAATAGGGTTTGCCTTGCTGTACACGGCGCAGTTGCCCCGACAAGGATTTGAAGAATGCGGTAGGCCTGACAATGCTGTAGCGCATACCTGACCTTGCGAGCTCATCCTCGAAGGCCAGCTTCGCGTGCTGGAAACCAAGCAAGGGCTTCTGCACGCATATTGCCGACAGCAACACGAAGTGTTTGACGTCGGCTGACATTGCCAGCTTCAGGATGTCGGCGTTCAAACGATAATCCACCTCCCAGGCATCGCCCGGTGCCCCCGTGCGTGAGGCAAGGCAGGAGATGACGGCATCAATGCGCCGCTGCCGGAAAAAATCCGGCGGCAGCCCGACCACTGAGCTGCCATCGTTGCAGTGAAGTTCGACACCCGGCAGCAGCGCGCGCGTCCTATCGGCGCTCAAGTCGCCACGATAGCCCGCCCGCCGCCGCACCGGGCAAATCACTTCATGCCCCTGATCGAGCAAGACCTTCGCCGTCGCCCGGCCTATGGTCCCGGTCGCCCCAAACAACGCAATGCGCATGATTCATCCTTTCGACATCATTGCCGGCGGTCCGTCAGAGACTGACCTGCTTCACCCGATTTGCCAAAGCCATGTGTGCTTCTTTACGTTCGCTGTACCGGTCAACGAGATAAGGGCTTGTATCCACGACGCGATCGTAGCAAAGCCTGCAGCAGGCGCGCGGCCTCCTCAGCCAGCAGCCGACTGAACGAACGATGCCGCAATGAGCCATGGAAACCCGTACACATCCGCTCGGAAGCGACCCCATTCATCCCGTTGATCGGCGCGTACCTGATGCAATCGCAACCATACGCTGTTCCCGCACGCGACATGCGAAAGCCTGTCGCCGGCGGCAAATCGGCTGATCCGCTGATCAACTGCTATCCTTGCAGGCTGATTGATGGGTTGATTGACGACTTCTCTGATTTGTCGCGTCCCACGGGCAGCATGTTTGCCCGGACCTTTACGTTCATGATTTCCCGATTTGCTGCCCCCGGCCCCGGCCTCTGATGATCCCCGCTTGCTGCTTTTCTCGCCACCGCTTCAGCCGTGTGATTGTTGTTCTGATGACTCTGGCGAGCGCCAGCCTTGTCGGCAACGTGCCGGGCCTCGCATGGGCGCAAGCGCGGCTGGCGTCGACCGACACGATGGCCCAGCGCACGATGGCCTGCACCGCCTGCCACGGCAAGGAAGGACGCGCGACACGTGACGGGTATTTCCCGCGCATCGCGGGCAAGCCGGCCGGTTACCTGTACAACCAGCTGCTGAATTTTCGCGACGGGCACCGCCGCTATCCCCAGATGACCTACATGGTGTCGAATCTGTCCGATGCCTACCTGAAGGAGATGGCCGAGTACTTCGCGTCGCTCGATCTTCCCTACCCGCCCGCGCAGCCGGCCGCTGCCTCCACGGAGATGCTTGCGCGGGGCCGCAGGCTGGCGCTCGATGGCGACCCAGCCAGGAACATCCCTGCCTGTACTGCCTGCCATGCAGCACGGCTGACAGGCATGCTGCCGACCATACCCGGCCTGCTGGGACTGCCGCGCGATTACCTGAACGCGCAATTTGGCGCATGGCGCTCCGGGATGCGCCATGCGGCTGAGCCGGACTGCATGGCCGAGATCAGCCGCAAGCTCAGCCCCGAGGACATTGGCGCGGTCAGTGCCTGGTTGTCCTCGCAGCCCGTGCCGCAAGACATGAAGGCACGGCCACAAGGCAGCACCAAATTGCCGATCCGCTGCGGGAGCTTTGCGCAATGAGCAGACTGATTGTGGGCCGCTCCCGCCTCATCGCGCTGCCGGGCGCGCTGCTGCCAGCCTTGCTACTAGCCTTGCTGCTGGTGCCGGTCTGGCAGTGGGCGCATGACCCCGGTAGCGAGCTGAAGTCCGCGACCGTCACCGATCCCGCTGCGCAGCTCAAGCGCGGTGAGTATCTGGCGCGGGCGGGCAACTGTGCGGCCTGCCACACGGCGCGCGGCGGCCAGCCCTATGCGGGTGGACGCGCCATTGCCACGCCCTTCGGCGACATCTATGCGTCCAACCTCACGCCGGACAGTATGACTGGCCTCGGCAACTGGTCGGCCGATGACTTCTGGCGCGCGCTTCACAATGGCAAATCGAAAGACGGCCGCTTCCTGTACCCGGCCTTCCCGTATCCGAACTTCACCAAAGTCACGCGCGACGACGCCGATGCGCTGTACGCTTACCTGCGCAGCATCCCGGCCGTGGAACAGGCGAACCGCGAACATGCGCTTCGCTTCCCGTTCAACCAGCGCATCTTGCTCGCCTACTGGCGCGCGCTGTATTTCACACCGGGGCAGTTCGCGCCCGACCCGGCGCAGTCGACGCAGTGGAATCGCGGTGCCTACCTGGTGCAGGGACTCGGCCATTGCGCCGCTTGCCACACCTCGCGCAACGCATTGGGCGGCAGCGTCTCGGGTAGCGATCTTGCTGGCGGGATGATACCCATGCAGAACTGGCAAGCGTCCTCACTGACCTCCGCAGCAGATAGCGGCTTGGGTGCATGGCACCAGAACGAGATCGAGGACTTGCTGAAGACAGGCGTCTCCGCCAGGGCGGCGGTCTACGGGCCCATGGCCGAGGTGGTCGGCGCGAGCCTGCAGCATCTGTCCGGGCCGGACATCTCGGCCATTGCCACCTACCTGAAGGCCCTACCCAAGACCGATGACGCCGTGATGCGTCGCGTGGCGACCGATCATCCCGAAACGGCTGCCATCCTGAAGACGGGTGCCAAGCTGTACGAGAAAGAATGCGCCGAGTGCCACCAGAGCGATGGCAAAGGCCAGCCCACCGCGTATCCGCCATTGGCCGGCAATGCATCCTTGTCCGTCGGTTCGCCCACCAATGCGATCCGTATCGTCCTCAATGGCGGCTACCCGCCCAGCACCGCGGGCAACCCGCGGCCGCATGGCATGCCGCCCTACGCAATGACGCTCAACGACGAGGAGCTGGCCGCCGTGGTGTCTTATATCCGGACCAGCTGGGGCAACAAGGGCACGATGGTGGCGCCCAATGAGGTGAACCGGCTCCGCGGCGCGCCGCTGTAACTCCCCGAATCAAAGCCAGTGCTGCATCAGACCGACCGCCAGTGCGGTCGCGACGCCGTTCATGCTCATCGCCAGTGCCGCTGACCTGCCCTAAGATTTTCGGGCCAACCGGAATTTGAGAAGCTAGCTCCCAAACCGAAAGGGAGTCATGAAGAAGAGTCGATATAGCGACGAGAAAATCGTCCGGATACTACGCGAAGCGGACAAGGATCCAGTGCCGGAAGTAGCCAAGCGCCACGGGGGATCAGAGCAGAACATCTATTGGTGGCGTAGGCGGTTTGCCAGCATGGCGGTTGACGAGGTCAAGGAGTTAAAGCAGCTGGCCCATGAGGACGCGCGACTGAAGAAGCTGCTAGCTAAGCGAGATCTTGAGATCGAAGTAATGAAGGAGATCGCTGCAAAAAAATGGTGAGCGCACCGGCCCGCCGGATCGCAGCGTATTACGCGATCGAGCGAGGCATCTCGCAACGATGAGCCTGTGCTCTGATATAAATTGCCCGATCAAGCTTGACCTACGTGCCGAAACTGCTGCAAAAGCACTCGCCGGTCGTCTAGGCTATGCGGCGTTGACCGGGACAATACCCGCGCTACGGTTCGGCTCGCTCCCTCTATCAAGGGTTTTAGCTGAGCCCTGCGCTGCCGGGAAGGCAGCTGGAGGAACTGATCAGAGGACTCAGTACGCATGGCAACCATGCGTAACTTCAAGTCTGAGCGGTTCTTGTATCACAGATTGAAGTCTTTCTTGAATCGATCATTGAGCTCCGCATCGGGCAAGGACGTGAGATCCTTTTCGTGATGACTCACAATCAGTTTTCTGGTGCCCTCATCCAACTCCTTGAGTAGTTCGCCCATCATTGTCGGCGCAGCAAAAATGACGATTCCGCTGACGCTGCCAGATAGCACGCCTCGGTGCAGCTTTTCAGCGATCTGTCTGCAAAAAATATGGCGATGATGCTCTTTATTCTCCTGCCGAGGCGCCAATCCCGGCCGGCCGGAAATCGTGTGTCCGGCCGTTTTTCCATGGGTGTCCGTCCCATGGTCTCGGGACTGAGGATGAATCAGGCGGTCTGATTCTGTCCAGGCATGGCCCCTAGCCGCTGATCGCTCCATGATTCTGGCCTGCGAACCATTGGCGACGACAACCCAATCATATTTCTCCATTCGCGCATCACTCCCATCCTGTGCGTACCTGAGCAAGGCTAAGCCGGAGTGGATGTGCCAACGATGATAAAAATCAAACTGATCAGACCTTGAACGGAATCGGATTTGATATTTTTCAAGTGAGGAAAGTCAATTTTCAGCAGTATTTGCTGGTAAATACCTGGATTTGACCGGCTCTTGTGATGTGAAGACATACGGCTTCACAATCATGAGGCGCTTGTCCACGGGTACTTCGGAGAACATCCATGAAAACATATGCGAAGCACCCGGCGGGCATGCCTGCGTTCAGCTTGCCGGCGTCATTGCTTTTGGCCCTGCCTGTCGTTCTCGCCGGATGCGCCTTCGGTTTCCTCAATACCCAAGCGGCACGAGAACTCAATCAGCCGTCACGCTCGGCGAACCTGTATGCGGGATGGCGGGTGTTTCAGGACAAATGCGCAAGCTGTCACGGGTTGACCGCCACTGGCGGTGCGCGAGCGCCTGACCTGCTACCCATTATTCGGCAAATGAACAGCCGTCAGTTTGCCGAGGTGGTACTGAAGCGCTATGACCTGAGCATCGGCGCCGCCAAGGGTCAGCAGAACCAGTCGACCATGGATACCCGAATCGAAGACATCTTGCGCTACAACGAGCCCCCGATCGAGATGCCCGCATGGCAGGGCGAGCCTGCCGTCAATGCCCATATCCTCGATCTTTACGGCTACTTGTCAGCGCGCGCAGAAGGAAATCTGGGGCTGGGTAGCCCGCCACGCTGATTCTGGCGACATGCGCTGGCATGCCGCACCTACATAGAAAGAAATTTCGCGCTCGACGCAGGACCACAGTGTTGTGAAAGTCAGCGTCGATGTCGTGGTGCAGATCCAGGTAATCTACGTCGCCGAAACCGTCGCCGACAAGCCCGTGGACAGCGCCTTGTTGGTCACACTTCCAGTATGACTGATCGATCGCCAGCGGCAGCTACACGATAGCCGGACCTTTACGCGCCTGACTGTTCGGGGTCGTCATCCCTTGGCACACGGCGGTGCGGGATGGGTATGTGCGGCAAGTCATCGTAGTTGAAATCGGATCGCAGGTAGCGACTATCGTTGCCGATGAAGTAATGGATGTGGACGACTTCGCGCGCTACTGCCCAGCACCCCCAATACGTGATGCTGTCCGGCGGCCCTTTCGGATCGACCAGCCGTGTCAGGTAGGCGATGCGCTCGCCACTCGAACAGCCCTCGTGCCGTTCCGTCGTGAGTACCACTTTGCCCTTGGCGCCCTGGTCGGCCACCATGACCGGCTCGGCGGCCACAAGCGTGGAAAACGCGATCGCGCCCATTGCCAGAATTTGCTTCATGTCCCGCTCCTCGAAGGTAGTGAACTTCGATGCCGCAGGACTATGGCCTGTGGGCGTTACTCATTTCCGTCATTAAAGCAAAAAAATGCAAATCCTGCCGAGACAGCACTCGAAGGCTTCTCGCTGGCTCCGCAAAAAAGAAAAGCCCGCTTGCGCGGGCTTTCAGATTTTTGGCGGAGACCGAGGGATTCGAACCCTCGATACAGGTTTAAGCCCGTATGCTTCCTTAGCAGGGAAGTGCCTTCGACCACTCGGCCAGGTCTCCACTTGCGCAAACCGCAGCCTAAGCCACGGAACGGCAAAGGCGAGATCATACCTTTCTGCATGGGTTCCGGTCAATCTGAACCCGGCATTCGGTATGAAAACCGCACAATTTTGCGTATTTCAGCGCCTTATTTGCCCTCTTGCTTGCCCTTTTTCTCGACCACTTGCAGCCTGTCGCCATCGGCCAGGCCATCAGGCGGGTTCAACACCAGCCTGTCGGCCACCGTGATCCCGGACAGCACTTCGGTTTTCGCGCCAAAATCCTTGCCCAGTTCGACGGCCTTCAGGGTCACGACACCCTTCTCGTCGACGACCGCCACCCTCGGGCCTTCGCCGCGCAGCAGCAGCGTATTGACCGGCACCACCAGACCACCGGATTGCGTGAGCGGCATCGCCACCTGCACATAGGCACCTGGCAGCAGCTGGCCGCCGGGATTCTCGATGCCGACCTCGACCTGCAGGCTGCGCGTGGCCGGGTCAATGGCCCTGGCGGTGCGCACCACCCTGCCCTTGAAACTCTGGCCCGGCAATTCGGCCTGCGTCAGCGTGACCGACTGCCCGACCTGCACGCCCTTCGAATATGCCTGCGGCACGTACACATACGCGCGCAGCGACGAAGCCTGCGTGAGCACGAACAGCGGGCGACCTGCGCCCGGATCAATCAGGTCACCAACGTTGACATTGCGCTTGGTGATCACGCCATCGAACGGCGCAAGCACACGAGTGAAGTCCAGCATGTCTTTCAGGCGCTGGATGTTGGCATCGACGGCATTCAGGCTCGCCACCGCTTGCTCATAGGCGCTGCGGCGCTCGTCGAATTCCTGCTGCGACACGGCGCGCTGCTCGAGCAAGCCCTTCCAGCGATCCAGCGTGGTCTTGGCGAGATTCACCGACGACACCGCCTGCTGGCGGCCGGCGACGGCCTGCGCCAGTTGCTGTTGTGCGTCGGGGCTGCTGATCTCGGCCAGCAGCTCGCCCTTTTTCACTGTGCTGCCGATGTCCTTCGACCAGCGCAGCAGGTAGCCACCGACGCGCGCCGAGATCGGTGTTTCGGCCTGGCCGAGCAGCGTACCCGGCAGGGACAGCGGCTGGCCAGCGGCGCCGCCTTCGGCATGCACCACGGCTGCATGGCGCAGGCCCTTGTCCTTGTTGGCCGCGGCCAGCGCTTGTGCGTTTCCATGGTTGCGCCACAGTGACAGGGCGCCGCCTGCCAGCAGCACGGCCAGCACGACAACACCGCCGTTCCTCAGCTTGTGCCAGGTGCGTACACGGCGCACGCCGTGGACGCCGGATTCATGGATGGCCAGCGATGCATGGCGTCTTTGCGTCATCGTTATCGTCCTTCAGACTTGGGGCGCGGTGGTCGCGGCCGTCGTTGACTTCGCGTCTGTCGATCGTGCACGGCGCGCGAGGTAGCGGTGCGCGGAGGCGAACACGACCGGCACGAAGAAAAGCGTGGATACGGTGGCAAACAGCAGCCCGCCGATCACGGCGCGCCCGAGCGGCGCATTCTGTTCGGCGCCCTCGCCCAGCGCGAGCGCCATCGGCACCATGCCGATGATCATGGCCAGTGCCGTCATCAGCACCGGGCGGATACGGGTGGCGCCGGCTTCCAGCGCCGCCGACAGTGGCGGCACGCCGGCCGCCAGCCGCTGGCGCGCGAACGACACCATCAGGATACTGTTGGCGGTGGCCACACCCATGGTCATGATGGCGCCTGTCAGCGCCGGCACGCTCAGGTGCGTCCCCGACAGGAACAGCATCCACGCAATGCCGGCCAATGCCGCAGGCAAGGCGCTGACGATGATCAGCGGGTCGAGCCAGCTCTGGAAATTCACCACCACCAGCAGGTAGACCAGCACGATCGCGCCGGCCAGTCCGATCAGCAGGCCTGTATACGAGGACTGCATGGTCTGCACTTGCCCGCGCAGCGTGAGCTTGCCGCCCTTCTGCAGTTTGGGTTCGGCATCGGCGACGATCTTGCGGATTTCCTTCACCACGCTGCCGACATCCCTGCCCTGCACGCTGACATAGATGTCGATCACGTTGGCGATGTCATGGTGCGACACCACGGCCGGCAGCGTGGCCGGGCTCACCTTGACGAGGTTGCCTAGCAACTGGTTCTGGCCATTGCTGGTCGGGCCGGCCACCGGCGTGCGCAGCAGCGCATCGAGCGTATCGACCTTGTGCTGCGGAGTTTGCACCAGCACGTTGTAGACGATGCCGGTCTGCGGGTTCATCCAGAACGCGGGTGAGGTCTGGAAGCTGCCCGACAGCGACACCAGCACGTTCTGCGCGACATTGGCGGCCGACAGGTTGAGCTGCTGTAGCGCCGTGCGGTCCATTTCCATGGCCAGGGTCGGCTGATCGAGCCGCTGGTGAATGTGCACGTCCACCGTGCCCGGTATCGCCTGCACGCGCTTCAAGACCTCCTGCGCGAGCGCGAAGCTCTTGTTCATGTCCTTGCCGGAGAACTGGATGTCGATGGAGGCCGGCGAGCCGAAGTTCAGGATCTGCGACAGGATGTCCGCGGGCTGGAAATAATATTCATTGCCCGGCAAGCGCTTGGGCAGTTCGGCACGCAGCAGGTCGATATAGCGTTGCGATGGCTGGTGCCCGGGCTTCAGCGCAATCATGAATTCGGCATCGATGACGCCGAAGGTGCCGGAGTTGCTGTACGAAAGATTGATGCCGCTGGCCGGCACGCCGATGTTGGCCAGCACGGTACCCAATTCCTCGGCCGGGATCAGGTCGCGAATCGCCTTCTCGGTCAGGTCGGCCGCGCGCGCGGTCTCTTCGACGCGGGTGCCGCTGGGCATGCGCATGTGCAGCCGCAGCTGGCCGGCATCCACACTCGGGAAGAAGTCTTCGCCGAGGATCAGGAACAAGGCGCACGACGCAATGCAGAAGCCCAGGAAGCCGGCCATGAAGGCCTTGCGGCGTACCAGCAAGGCGGACAACGCGGCCACATAGGCGCCGCGCATGCGCTCGAAGGCGCTGTCGAAACGATGGTGGATGGCGGCGAAACGGCCCGGCTTCACCTCGCCGCCATGGCGCGCCGCCTGCTTCATCATCATCAGCGCCATCGTCGGCACCAGCGTGCGCGACAGGAAGTAGGAAGCGAGCATCGCGAACACTACCGCCTCGGCCAGCGGCACGAACAGATAACGCGCAACGCCGGTGAGGAAGAACATCGGCAGGAACACGATGCAGATGCAGAGCGTCGATACCAGCGCCGGCAAGGCGATCTCGCTGGCACCGTCGAAGATGGCGGTATACAAGTCCTTGCCGAGGTGCAGGTGGCGCTCGATGTTCTCGATGGTGACCGTCGCATCGTCGACCAGGATGCCGATGGCCAGCGTCAGGCCGCCGAGTGTCATCAGGTTGATGGTCTCGCCCAGCGCATTCAACACGAGGATGGACGACAGGATGGACAGCGGGATCGATACGGCAATGATGCAGGTGCTGCGCCAGCTGCCGAGGAAAAGCAGGATCAGCGCAGCGGTCAGCAGCGACGCGATCACGGCTTCGTGCAGGACGCTGCTGATGGCGGCCTTCACGAAGATAGACTGGTCGAACAGCAGGGTCAGGTCCAGTGCCTCCGGCAGGCCCTTGCGCATCTCGGCGATCTTGGCGCGCACGTCATCGACCACCTGCAATGTGGAAGCGCCGCCGAGCTTCATTACCGACAGCAGCACCCCGCGCTCGCCGTTCTGCTTGACGATATTGACCTGCGGCTGGAAACCGTCGCGCACATGCGCGACTTCGCGCAGGTAGGTGATGGCGCCATTCACGCTGCGCACCGGCAGGTCGTTCATGGCCTCGATGGTCTCGGGCGAGCCATTCATGCGCACGGCATGTTCGAGTTCGCCGAGCTTGGCCGTGCCGGTCGGCAGGATCAGGTTTTGCGCCGAGATCGCAGACACGACATCGGTAGCCGTCAGCCCTTTTGCGAGCAGCGCTTGTGTGTCGAGGTCGACCGATACCACGCGCGTCTTGCCGCCATACGGGAAAGGTACGGCCGCACCGGGCACGGTGATCAGCTGCGTGCGCACCTGCGTCATGCCGATGTCGTTCAGCTGCTGCTCGGACAAGGTCGAGCTCGACAGGCCCACCTGCACCACCGGCACGCTGGACGCGGAATACAGGATCACCAGTGGCGGCGTGGTACCGGGCGGCAGCATGCGCAACTGGGTCTGGCTGATGGCCACTACCTGCGCGAGCGCGGTCTGGATGTTGGCCGTCGGCTGGAAGAACAGCTTGACGACGGTGACGCCGGACATCGACTGCGACTCGATGTGCTCGATGTCATTGACGGTCGTGGTCAGCGCACGTTCGGTGACGCCGGCAATGCGGTTGCCCATCTCGGTCGCCGGCAAGCCGTTGTAGGCCCAGACGATGCTGATGACGGGGATGCGGATTTCAGGAAGGATGTCCGTCGGCGTCGAACGCAGCACGAACGGCGTGGCCAGCAGGATCATCAGCGCCATCACGATGTACGTGAGCGGACGGCGCAGCGCTATGTCGACTAGCCACATGAGGAAATACCCGGATGATGTCAGCCTGCTGTCAGGGTCTCCTCAGCAGCGGCGTGATTATTTTGATTCCGGATTATTGCACGAACGTGCTGAAAAAAATGAAGGCAGGGAACGTGTCCCTGCCTTCTCTGGTACCGCCATCAAAGGCAACCAACGTCGCCTTTGACATGATGCGCGAACTGTCGATCAGCCCTGCTCGAGGCCGAAGGCCTTGTGCAGCGCGCGGACGGCCAGCTCCATGTACTTTTCGTCGATCAGCACCGAGATCTTGATCTCGGACGTCGAGATCATCTGGATGTTGACGTTCTCTTCCGACAGCGTGCGGAACATCTGCGATGCGATGCCCACATGGCTGCGCATGCCGACGCCGACCACCGACACTTTCGAGACCTTGGCATCGCCGGTGACGCTGGCTGCGCCCAGGGCGGCCTTGGCGCCGTCGATGACCTTCAGGGCCTTCTCGTAGTCCGCGCGCGGCACGGTGAAGGTGAAGTCGGTCTTGCCATCGTGCGACACGTTCTGGATGATCATGTCGACTTCGATGTTGGCGTCGGCGACCGGGCCCAGGATCTGGAATGCGATGCCCGGCTTGTCCGGCACACCCATCACGGTGATCTTGGCTTCGTCGCGGCTGAAGGCTATGCCGGTGATGGTGGCTTGTTCCATGTTGGTGTCTTCCTCAAACGAAATCAGGGTGCCGGAATTCGCTTCTTCTTCCAGCGGCATCAGCGGGTCGGTCAGCGAGGACAGCACGCGCGTCGGCATACGATAATTGCCGGCGAATTCAACCGAGCGGATCTGCAGGACCTTGGAGCCCAGCGAAGCCATCTCGAGCATTTCCTCGAAGGTGACCGTCTTCAGGCGACGCGCTTCCGACACGACACGCGGGTCGGTGGTGTAGACGCCGTCGACGTCGGTGTAGATCAGGCATTCCGCTGCCTTCAGCGCGGCAGCCACGGCCACGGCCGAGGTATCCGAACCGCCACGACCGAGGGTGGTGATGTTGCCCTTGTCGTCGATACCTTGGAAGCCGGTGATGATCACGACGCGGCCGGCGTCGAGGTCCTTGCGCACCTTGGCGTCGTCGATCGACTGAATGCGCGCCTTGGTGTAGGCGCTGTCGGTCACGACGGGCACTTGCCAGCCGGTGTAGGAGACGGCGTCCTTGCCGATCGACTGCAGCGCAATTGCCAGCAGCGCGACGGACGCCTGCTCGCCGGTCGAGGCCAGCATGTCGAGTTCGCGCGGATCAGGCGTACTGGTCAGTTCTTTGGCAAGGCCGAGCAGGCGATTGGTCTCGCCGGACATTGCGGAAGGAACGACCACGATCTGGTGGCCGGCGTCATGCCATTTGGCGACGCGGCGCGCGACGTTCTTGATGCGCTCGGTCGAGCCCATCGACGTGCCGCCGTATTTGTGAACGATTAAGGCCATTTTCGGACAGGATTGTGCAGCGAAACAAACCCGCTATTTTACATGGCGCAATGCGGAAAGCCAATGGAGCCGGGTGGCTTTGTTATCGATGGGGCAAGGCCCGCCCCTGCCCGGCTGCATGCTGGCCGCAGCAAGAGCTCGCGGTCAGATGCTGATCTCGAATTCTGTCGCCTTCACGATCGGGCGCACCTGGTTTTTCTCGCGCCGCATCTCCACGATGCCGTAATTGGACATGGTCTTGAGCGTACGCGACAGGTTGCCGGGCTTGCGGCCGGTCAGCTCCGCCAGCGACGAAATCGATTCGGGATGGGTTTCATGGATGACCCGCAGCAGCGCCCGATTCTCGTCGCTCAGCACTTCGGCCAATGAGCGCATCGAGGTAAACCAGACCTTGGGGTCCGACGGCCGGGGCTGGATCTCGCCGCGCGCGATGGCCAGCACCCTTGCCCTGATCGCTTCTTGCGGCATGATGCCGATGCGGATTGCCTTCATAGTTTCCTCACTCGCGCCAGCACCTTGTCGACTTCGGCAAAGAAATCGGACAACAATTGCCAGGCGCCCTGAAATTCGTAATGTTCGGGCATGGTCGACGCATAGCGATGGACATGATCGAAAGGATGCCGGGTGCCCGCATACTTGAATTTGCCGGGTCGTCGCACAGGATGGGCATTGTCGTAACCGAGTATGCGATCGCCATACGGCTCGTGCAGCGACAGCGAGTAGCGTATGCCGTGGGGTATCCCCTCCGAGGCCTGAACACGCCATGCCTCGATCTTGATCCAGTAGCCCGCTTCCTGGTCGATAAGCTGACCATGCAAGTCCAGCAGCGTCTCTATTTCGGCATCCGCGTCCATGACGCAGAGTATCAACCGTTGATATAGTGTGCCAGCTTCGGCAGTGAGGCGCAATCAGGCCTGCAACAAGCTTGATTCAGATCCGAGGAAACTCAAACCGACATGCCGGTGGGCGACAAATGCCAGCCCAGTCGTACGCCGCCTGCGCAGTTTGCGATTCGGACATCGGCGCCCAAGCCGGCCGCATAGGCCAGCTGATCACCGATGTAGATCAAGGGCAGCCAGGGCCGGGTCTGGGCGGGCAGGCCTGCTTCCTGAAACAGGTTTTTCAGGGTCCGCGATGGACGACGCGCGTCCAGTTTCAGGCGTTCGCTGCCTGAACGAGCGACGATGCGCAGGGGCTGCGAAGACAGCAGTTTGGGGTCGATGCCGAGATCAACGCCCTGCTCCAGTGACAGCGCGCCATGCCAGGCGGGGATGGCGAGTTCTCGCTCGCCGCGCCATGCCATGATCACCTCGTCCACTGGTGGGGCTCCGGTCAGGAATGGAGGAGCCACGTTCACCAGGCCGCGCTCGCGCAGCACCGTGAGGCCGGAGATTTCCAGTAGCGGATGCGCGTCGGACTGGGCGCCCAGCACTTGCTCGCGCAACTGGACCAATTGCGCTTCGCTTGGCGACTGCACAGCACCTTGTGATTGCAGCCAGTGCCGCAACAGGTTGTCGACGCGTTCACCGGATAGTGACCGCAATCGCGCCACCATCAGCGCCCCGCCCTGCGCGCACGCAGCAAGATCGATCGCAGCGAGCTCATCGAGCAGACGTTGCGCCGACTGAAGGTGGCGCGCGCTACGGCTCACCGTAGCGGCGAAACCGGGGAAATGCGCTTCGATGGCTGGCGCGATACGCTGCCGAACCGCGTTGCGACGGTAGCGGGTATCGGCGTTGGATTCGTCGTCGATGTGAACCAGCCCGAGTGTGTGCGCATAGTGCTCGAGCTCGGCGCGCGAACAATCGAGCACGGGACGCAAGACGCTGATGCCCTCTCCCAGCAGCCCGTGCGCTTCATGCAGCGCAGCCATGCCGCCGAGACCGCGCAGGCCGGCACCGCGGAACAATTGCAGCAGCACCGTTTCTGCCTGGTCGTCCTGATGGTGTGCCGTGAGGAGCAGCGTCACCTGATGCTGCTTGCACATATCCGCCAAGGCTTCGTAACGTGCAATGCGTGCAGCTTGTTCGGTACCGTGGTCGGCAATGTCTTGCACGTCGACTTCACGCGCATCGAAAGTCACACCAAGTGCCCGGGCCTGGCTGCGGCAATGGTCCAGCCATGGCGACGCATTCGGGCTCAACCCGTGATGCACATGGAAGGCGTAAAGCTCGATGCCGGCAGCGCGGCAATGATGGGCGGCGAGATGCAGCAGCACCGAAGAATCGAGCCCGCCGCTGTAAGCGACAGCGATGCGAAGCCGAATGGCAGATGCGGCAGGTGCGCCAGAAACGACAACGCGCGCCGGAATCGCTTCCAGCGCGCGCTTGAAACTCGCTTCGACCTTGTCAGCCGGCTTATTCAGCGGAGTTGAGTTCCTTGAACTTGCCATAGCTCATCAGCTTTTCATGACGCGCCGCGAGCAGGTCCTTGGTCTTCATGCCTTCGAACTGGCGCATGGTGTCGGCCAGCGCGCGCTTGAGCAGCACGGCCATCTGCTTCGGGTCGCGGTGTGCGCCACCCAGCGGTTCATTGACGATCTTGTCGATCAGGTTCAGCGCCTTCAGGCGATGCGCGGTCAGGCCCAGTGCCTCGGCAGCATCGGAAGCACGTTCGGCAGTCTTCCACAGGATGGATGCGCAGCCTTCCGGCGAGATCACCGAATAGGTCGCGTACTGCAGCATCAGCACCGCATCGCCGACAGCAATCGCCAGTGCGCCGCCGGAGCCGCCTTCACCGATGATGGTCGCGATCAGCGGCACCTTCAGCTCGGCCATCGCATACAGGTTGTGGCCGATCGCTTCCGACTGGCCGCGCTCTTCGGCGTCGATGCCGGGGAAAGCACCCGGGGTATCCACGAAGGTGAACACCGGCAGGTTGAATTTTTCGGCGACCTTCATCAGGCGCAGTGCCTTGCGATAGCCTTCGGGCTTGGGCATGCCGAAGTTGCGCATCGCGCGCTCTTTGGTGTCGCGGCCCTTCTGGTGACCGATGACCATGCAAGCCTTGCCGTTGAAACGCGCGAGGCCGCCGACGATGGACTGGTCGTCCGCATAGCTGCGGTCGCCGTGCAATTCATGGAAGTCGGTGAAGATCTCGTTCACATAGTCCATCGTGTACGGACGCTGCGGGTGACGCGCGATCTGCGAGACCTGCCAAGGGGTGAGCTTGGCGTAGATGTCCTTGGTCAGCTGCTGGCTCTTCTGCGAGAGGCGGTCGATCTCTTCGGTGATGTCGACGGCGGAGTCTTCCTGCACGAAGCGCAGTTCTTCAATCTTGGACTCCAGCTCGGCAATGGGTTGCTCGAAGCTGAGGAAGGTGGTTTTGCTCACGGTAACTCCTTGTTATCCTGGCAATACAGGACGACTCGTGGTCGCCGGCGCCAAGGATAGTGTCTAACTTGTATCAAGTAAATCAATATTCTACCGGTACGGGATCGAGGCTGCGCCAGAGGTACCAGGTGGCAACGGTGCGAAATGGCTCCCAGTTGGCGGCAACCTCGCGGGCATCGCTGCGCGATACCGGCTCGCCGGAGAAGTAATTGATGCTGATGCCTTTCAGCAGGCCGAGGTCATCCAGCGGAAGGATGTTCGGCCTTAGCAAATTGAAAATCAGGAACATCTCGGCAGTCCAGCGGCCGATGCCGCGGATCTGGATCAGTTCGGCAATCACGGCCTCGTCGTCCATCGACGACCAATCCTTCTCGTGAACACTACCATCGCGGAAGTGCATGGCGAGGTCGGTGATGTACTCGGCCTTGCGCTTGGACAGGCCACAAGCCTGAATCTTGGGGATGCCCATCTTCTGCACCGCGGCCGGCGTCATTTTCGGGCAAGCCTCGAGCAGGCGTTCCCACACCGATTGCGCGGCCTTGACCGAAATCTGCTGGCCCACGATGGACCGGGCCAGCGTCACGAAGGGCTCGCCGCGGCGCACCAGCTGCAGGTCGCCGAACTGCGGAATCAGCTTGCGCATGATGCGGTCGCGCTTCATCAGCTCGGTCTTGGCCTCTTCCCAGTAGTCGGGCACGTGCGGGGCTTCGGGTTTCTTCGCCATGGGTCTCTTGTTCTTTGCCGGGTCGTTGCAGGCGCCCGGGCTCAGGCGCGACGCCACTCGGTGACGCCGCCCGGCTTGTCCTCAAGCACGATGCCCTTGGCCAGCAGGTCGGCGCGGATGCGGTCGGCCTCGGCGAAATTCTTGTCTTTCTTGGCCTGCGCGCGCGCGGCAATCTGCGCATCGACGTCGCCATCACCCAGTGCACCCTCGCCGGCCAGCGCGCCGCCCTGCAGGAAAGCTTGCGGCTCGCGGCCCAGCAAACCCAGCACGCCGGCCAGGCCTTTCAGCTGGCGCGCCAGCGTCGCATCATGGTGGCGGTTGACTTCGGTGGCGAGGTCGAACAAGACGGCCAGCGCAATCGGCGTATTGAAGTCGTCGTTCATCGCGTCGGCGAAGCGCTGCGCATGCGATTCATGCCAGTCCAGCGGCTGTGCGTCGGGAACGGTCTCTTTCAGCGCAGTGTACAAGCGCGACAGCGCGACACGCGCATCGTCGAGGTGGGCGTCGGAATAATTCAGCGGGCTGCGGTAGTGCGCGCGCAGGATGAAGAAGCGCACGACTTCGGCGTCATACTGCTTCAGCACTTCACGGATGGTGAAGAAGTTGCCCAGCGACTTGGACATCTTTTCGTCATCGACGCGCACGAAGCCGTTGTGCATCCAGTAGTTGACGAACGTGTGGCCGCTCGCGCCTTCGGACTGCGCAATCTCGTTCTCGTGGTGCGGGAACTGCAGGTCCTGGCCGCCGCCATGGATGTCGAACTGCTCGCCGAGCAGGTCGCAGGCCATCGCCGAACATTCAATATGCCAGCCCGGACGGCCATGGCCCCACTTCGAGGCCCACTTCACTTCTTCCGGTTCGGACTCGCGCGAAGCTTTCCACAACACGAAATCCAGCGGGTCGCGCTTGGCGCTGGCGACTTCCACACGCTCACCGGCGCGCAGGTCGTCCAGCGACTTGCCGGACAGCTTGCCGTAGCCGTTGAAATCACGCACCGAATAATTGACGTCGCCATCGGCAGCCTTGTAGGCCAGCCCCTTTGCTTCCAGCTGCTCGATCAGGCCCAGCATCTGCGGCACATACGCGGTCGCGCGCGGCTCATGGTCCGGACGCTGTACGCCGAGCGCAGCAGCGTCTTCATTCATCGCATCGATGAAACGGTTGGTCAGCTGGCCGATGGTCTCGCCGTTCTCGACGGCACGGCGGATGATCTTGTCGTCGATGTCAGTGATGTTGCGCACATAGGTCACCTCATACGACTGCGCGCGCAGCCAGCGCTGCACCATGTCGAACACCACCATCACGCGCGCGTGGCCGAGATGGCAGTAGTCGTACACGGTCATGCCGCAGACGTACATGCGCACCTTGCCGGGCTCGATCGGCGTGAACAACACTTTGTCACGCGCCAGCGTGTTGTAGATTCTTAAAGCACTCATGGATGAGAAGATGCGGCGACGGCGGAAGGCTCTTGCAACACCGCCCTGCCGGTGGACCTGCCGTCCTCTGCCCCGCTTCGGGAGCCAGAAAACAGCACGTCATGTTTTGATAAAATGCGAGTTTCGCCGGAGTATATCATCGAAGCCTGCGCGCCCCGGCAGCGCTGCGTACAGCAAAGCACCTGTCGCAAAGCACCTATCGCAGGCCGGACTTCTCTCATCAGGATTACACATGTTGCGTCGCAACTTTCTCAGCCTCATCACTGCCGCTGCACTGACCTCGCTGGCCGCTTTCTCGAGCGCCGCTGACGCTGAGGGCCAGGCGCCCAGGGTCGCCATGAAAACCAGCTTCGGCGAGATCGTGCTGGAACTCAATCCCGAGAAGGCACCGAAGTCCGTCGACAACTTCCTGCAATACGTGAAGGACGGCCACTACAACGGCACCACCTTCCACCGCGTCATCAACGGCTTCATGATCCAGGGCGGCGGCTATGACGCCAAGGGCAATGAGAAGCCGACCCGCAACCCGATCCCCATCGAATCGAAGAATGGCCTGCGCAACCAGGTCTACACCGTCGCCATGGCACGCACCGGCGACCCGAACTCGGCTACCTCGCAGTTCTTCATCAACGTCAACAACAACCGCTTCCTCGACTACCCGGGCCAGGATGGCTATGGCTATGCCGTGTTCGGCAAGGTCATCAAGGGCACCGAAGTGGTCGACAAGATCCGTTCGGTGGAAACCGGCCGGCGCGACATGCCGCTGACCCCGGTCGTCATCGAATCGGCGACCATCGTCGAATAAACACATCGCTGGCAGCCCACCTGCAGCACCGTTTTGCTCCACCCGTTTTAACAGAGGAATCCACATGGCAGTCGTACTCACCACCAACCACGGCAAGATCACCATCGAACTCGACGCCGAGAAAGCGCCGAAGACGGTCGAGAACTTCCTCGCCTACGTCAAGTCGGGCCACTACGACAACACGATCTTCCATCGCGTGATCAATGGCTTCATGATCCAGGGCGGCGGCTTCGAGCCGGGCATGAAGCAAAAGCCGACCGAAGAGCCGATCGAAAACGAAGCTGCGAATGGCCTGACGAACGATTGCTACACGGTCGCGATGGCACGTACCAACGACCCGCACTCGGCAACCGCGCAGTTCTTCATCAACGTCAAGGACAACGACTTCCTGAACTACTCGGGCCCGAACAACTGGGGCTACTGCGTGTTCGGCAAGGTCACCGAAGGCACCGACGTCGTCGATGCCATCCGCAAGGTGCGCACCGGCAGCAAGGGCTTCCATGGCGACGTGCCGGTGGAAGACGTGGTGATCGAAAAAGCGGAAATCGTCTGATCCCGCCCGGGATCAAGACTGGCTTCGCCCCCTCGCCTGCACCGTGACTGAACGCAGCAAGGACACCGTGCAGCACGCCGCGCAAGTCGACACGCACAACAAGGCGCAACCGAACCCGGTTGCGCTTTTTGTTTCGGACCTGCACCTGACGGCGTCGATGCCGAAGACGGCGCAAGCCTTCTTCGACTTCCTTTCGCATGAAGCGCGCCGCGCGCAGCAGCTTTACCTGCTGGGCGACATCTTTGAATACTGGGCCGGGGATGACGACCTCGACGAGCCCTTCAACCGACGCGTGGTCGATGCCCTGCGCGCCGTCAGCGACGCCGGCACCCACATCTTCTGGATAGCCGGCAATCGCGACTTCCTCGCCGGCGACGCGTTTGCGCAGTCTGCCGGCCTGACGCTGCTCACTGAC
Organism: uncultured Bifidobacterium sp.; assembly: GCA_964634245.1. Lineage (GTDB taxonomy): Bacteria > Pseudomonadota > Gammaproteobacteria > Burkholderiales > Burkholderiaceae_D > Pernthalerella. Next base: position 52,861 of record CAZWIE010000005.1, on the reverse strand, counting down.
CCTTGCACCACCGAGATCGCCGGCCTGCCGGTTGCGCTCGCGCATGGCGATGCGCTGTGTACCGACGACCACGCGTACATGGCGTTCCGCCAGCAGGTACGCGATCCGCAATGGCAGGCCGCCTTCCTTGCGCGCCCGCTGGCTGAGCGCAAAGCCATCATCGCCGGCATGCGCGAAGGCAGCCGCGAGGCGCAGCGTGAGAAGCCAATGGCGATCATGGACGTCAACGCGGACGAGGTCGCGAAACTGTTTTCAGCGTGCGGCGTGAAGACGCTGATCCACGGCCACACCCACCGCCCGGCCTCGCATGAGACCGCGCACGGCGTGCGGCATGTGCTGCCAGACTGGGATTGCGATCACGGGGATGGTGGCGGGCTACGTGGCGGATGGCTGTCGATGACGGCAGACGGCAAACTGCAGCGCCATACGCTGGGCTGACGTCAGGCCAGCCAGAGATCTCCTCCCTGCATCTGCAGCCCTGTATCTGCGCCCTGGCGGGCACTCTTCAACCAATCTCGTCGTTACAACGAAACCTGCCCTGCAGGCCGCGTGTTGGCGACCTTACTCGACCAGCTTGTTGAGCTTGGCGGCGTTGAATTTGTCGAGCTCGGGCACCGATTCGATGGCGATGCCGGCGGCCTTCAGCGCCTGCACGATCTTCACCAGCTGCAGCTCCTGCGTCGCAGCATTGTCGATCAGGCCGTGCATGGCCTTCGACAGCGGATCGTCCCCATTAGGCGTGATGCCGTAGGCGGCAAACATGCGCGCGGCCGTCTGGTCGCGCTCGCTCGGTGCCTCTTTTTCGATGATGCGCGCCGGGTTGCCGACAGCCGTTGCTCCCGGCGGAACTTCCTTTACCACCACCGCATTCGAGCCCACCTTCGCGCCCTCGCCCACCGTGAACGCGCCCAGCACCTTGGCACCGGCGCCGATGATGGCGCCGCGGCCCAGCGTCGGATGGCGCTTCTTGCCCTTAGTGAGCGACGTGCCGCCCAGCGTCACGCCCTGGTAGATCGTGCAATCGTCGCCAACCTCGGCGGTCTCGCCGATCACCACACCGAAGCCGTGGTCTATGAAGACCCGGCGGCCGATGGTGGCGCCCGGGTGGATCTCGATGCCGGTCAGGCCGCGCGCGATATGGGAGATGAAGCGGCCCAGCCACTTGAAGCCCGCCAGCCAGCAGGCATTCGCCCAGCGGTGCATGACGATCGCATGCAGGCCCGGATAACAGGTCAGCACTTCCCATCTGCTGCGGGCAGCGGGATCGCGTTCCATGATGCTGGTGATGTCTTCCCGGATGCGGCTGAACATGGGCTGGTAAATCCGTTTCTGGTTCTTGATATCTGGATTTTATCCCGCCTTGATGCGCTGGCGTCGCGCCTCGTACAGGCAGATGCCGGAGGCTACCGACACGTTGAGACTCTCGACCGAGCCCATCATCGGCAGGCTCACCAGGCGGTCGCAGTTCTCGCGGGTCAGGCGGCGCAGGCCCTCGCCTTCCGAGCCCATCACGAAGGCGGTGCCGCCGGTGTATTCGACGTCGTACAGCGTGCCTTCGGCTTCATCGTCCGTGCCGGTCAGCCAGATGTCGCGCTCCTGCAGTTCGCGCATCGTGCGCGCCAGGTTCGTGACCGTGATGTACGGGACCGTATCGGCCGCACCGCTGGCGACCTTGGCGGCGGTCGCATTGAGGCCGACCGCGCGATCCTTGGGCGCGATCACGGCATGCGCACCGGCACCGTCAGCCACGCGCAGGCAGGCGCCGAGGTTGTGCGGATCGGTCACGCCATCGAGCAGCAACAGCAGCGGCGGGCCCTGGACGGCGTCCAGCAATTCGGCCAGGTTACGCGCCAGCGACAGTTCGCCGGCACGCGCGACCACGCCCTGGTGGCGGCGGGTGCCGACCATCGCATCGAGGCGCTCGTCGTCGGTCTGGATGATGCGCACGTTCGCGCCCTTGGCAGCGCGCAGCAGGTCGCCCATGCGGCGGTCGTGGCGCGATGCATCGACATAGATCTCTTCGATCGTGGTGGCGTCATGGCGCAGCCGCGCGGTGACGGCGTGGAAGCCGAAGATCATCCGGGTTTTCATGTGAATCCTTGCTTGCGCATCCGTGTGCGCATCTGTTTGCGCGCTTATTTGCGCTTTTTCTTGTTGCCCTTGCGTGCCGGCGCGGCAGCCTTGCGTGCCCCGTTACGGGCTTCCGTGCGCGCCTCGGTACGTGCCTTGACGCCCGGCGGCTTGGCCGGCGCCGCTTTCTTGGCAGCCTTCTTGGCTGCCTTCTTCGCACCGAACATGCCGGTCCCACGCGCATGCGCCTCGTCGGCGCGACGCGCCTCATTGCGCAGCTGGGTATGGATGCCCGGCTCCTGCACCAACCGCAAGTCAATGCGGCGTGCATCAAGGTCGACACGGCTGACCTGCACCGTCACGCGGTCGGTCAACTGGTAACGGATGCCGGTGCGCTCGCCACGCAACTCATGCCGCGCTTCGTCGTACTGGAAGTAATCGGCGCCGAGGTCGGTGACATGCACCATGCCCTCGATATACAGCGCATCGAGCTGCACGAAGATGCCGAACGACGCCACGCCAGCGATGGTGCCGGTGAACTCTTCGCCCAGCTTGTCGCGCACGAAGTAGCACTTCAGCCAGGCTTCGACATCGCGCGATGCTTCATCGGCACGACGCTCGTTGGCCGAGCAATGGATGCCCAGCGCTTCCCAGATCGCGAGATCACCTTCGGCGCGCTTCTTGCCCGCCGCCCTGTCCTTGGCCTGCATCTTGCGCGCAGCCGGCGACAGCGCCGTGTTCAACGATTCGGTGACGATGCCCTTCGGGTGATACTGCTTGCCGCTCAGGACAGCCTTGATCGCGCGGTGCGTGAGCAAATCCGGATAGCGACGGATCGGGCTCGTGAAATGCGCATACGCGTCATACGACAAGCCGAAGTGGCCGATATTGTCCGGACTGTAGACCGCCTGCTGCATCGAACGCAGGAGCATGGTCTGCAGCAGCACGGCATCCGGTCGACCCTTGATCTTTTCCATCAGCGCCGCATAGTCGGACGCCGACGGCTTGGTACCGCCACCGAGCGACAGGCCCAGTTGCTTCAGGAAGGTGCGCAGCTGGTTCAGCTTTTCTTCGGTCGGTCCCGCGTGGATGCGGTACAGGCCCGGGTGTTTGTGACGCTCGAGCAGGTCTGCCGCGCACACGTTCGCGGTCAGCATGCACTCTTCGATCAGGCGATGCGCGTCATTGCGGGTACGCGGCAGGATCTGCTCGATCTTGCCGGCGGCATTGCAGACGATATAGGTCTCGGTCGTCTCGAAATCCATTGCGCCGCGCTCCTTGCGCGCAGCCAGCAGCACCTGGAACAGGTCATACAGGTCTTGCAGGTGTGGCAGCAGCCCGATGCGACGCTGCGCTTCCGGGCCGCGCGTATTGCCGAGGATGGCGGCGACTTCGGTATAGGTCAGGCGGGCCGCGGAATGGATAACGGCCGGATAGAACTGGTACGCGTGGATGTCGCCCTTGGCATTGATGACGGCATCGCACACCAGCGTCAGGCGATCGACGTCCGGATTCAGCGAGCACAGGCCGTTGGACAGCTTCTCCGGCAGCATCGGAATCACGCGGCGCGGGAAATAAACGGAGGTGCTGCGTTCGAGCGCATCGACATCCAGCGCATCGTTGGGCTTCACGTAATGACTGACGTCGGCGATCGCGACGATCAGTCGGTAGCCTTTCGAGCGGCCGATCTTGACCGGTTCGCAGTAGACCGCATCATCGAAGTCGCGCGCGTCTTCGCCATCGATCGTCACCAGCGGTACGTCACGCAGGTCGACGCGATCGGCGAGGTCTGCAGGCTTCACCTCCGAGGGCAGCTTCGCGGCCAGCTTCAGTGCGGCGTCGGAGAATTCATGCGGTACACCATACTTGCGCACCGCGATCTCGATTTCCATGCCCGGGTCATCAATGGCGCCGAGCACTTCGATGATCTTGCCGACGGGCTGCGAGTAACGTGACGGTTGCTCGGTCAGTTCGACGCTGACCACCTGCCCGGCCTTGCCCTTGCCGGGCGAACCGGCGAGCAGGATGTCATGGCTGATGCGCTTGTCTTCCGGCACCACGAGCCACACGCCGTTTTCGTTGACCAGGCGGCCAATCACATGCGTGTTGGCGCGCGACAGCACTTCAACGATCGAGCCCTCAGGACGACCACGACGGTCGATGCCGGTCACGCGCACTTGCACGCGATCGCCGTGCATGACCTTCTGCATCTCCTTGTCGGGCAAGAAGATGTCTTCGCCTTCATCGGGAATCAGGAAACCGTAACCATCACGATGCGCGGAAACGCGACCTTCGATGAAGCTGGTCGTGTTCGCGAGTTGTATGCGCCCTTTGCGATCCGGCTTGATCTGGCCGTCGCGTTCCATGGCGGCGAGCCGCCGGTTCAGGCCATCGAGTTCTGCATCCTTGACCGACAGGGCTTTGGCGATTGCTGCCAGCGTTTGCGGTTCAGCGGAAGTACGAAGGATGCCGAGGATCTCTTCACGGCTGGGAATGCTGTATGGGTATTGGCTCAAAAGAGGACGCGTAGGGTCTGGTAAAAAACATTGCTAGTGTAACGGACGAGCGACGGCGATGAGGAAAAAGCGAAGCGCTGCAAATTTCACAGAGAATTTCGCAAAGCATGTGTTGACATCTTTTGCCGATGCTCTATAATCTCGTCTTCTTCAAGCCCACGTGGCGGAATTGGTAGACGCGCATGGTTCAGGTCCATGTGCCGCAAGGTGTGGGGGTTCGAGTCCCTCCGTGGGCACCAAGCTTGAAAAGACAAAGGCCAGATCTTCGGATCTGGCCTTTGTCTTTTCAAGCTTGAATTTCCAATCGAGGCGGGTATACCCGTCCCTCCGTGGACGAAGGCGGGGGCGGAGCGGGGGTTTCGAGTCGCATGCGACTCGCCCGCGCAGCGGCATCAGCATGCATGCTGATGCGCGCCCTGCAAGGGTCGCGACGCATGCGTCGCGCCGCCTGAGTCGACTTCGCTTGCAAGCGAAGTCGTGGGAGACCGTCGCTCACGGTGAGCCCCTCCTGCACATAATCTCTCTCGAGCATCAATCAGCTCCCCGTGCAATTTGAACAATTGCCGAAACCCAGACAAGACTTTCACGTCAAGGACAGTCATTCGTCGAATTCGACACGCTTTATGGCTGGCTTTTGCGGCGAGTGTTCAAGATCTTCCCTCCGTGCCTGGCTCACTGCTTAAGGTCTGCACAAGCGGCTCCCTCGTCACCGACTCGCCATCCAGCACCGACCTGAGGATGTCGAGCGCCTCCTCTTCCATCGACCATCCGTGCTTCGTTGCCCGCATTTTCAGTGCCACAATCAGCGACTCTTCAAGGTCCCGGATTGTCATCGAAGTCATGCTCATGACGACCTCCTTCAGGCTATGCAATGCCTTCCACCTTAGTGCATGAAACGATTGAATCCAATGGCGGAAGTCTGACAATTCCAATGCTTTTGACAAATTGTCAGGCGTACTACAGCAAACTGCGCGCCAAAGGAAAGGGGCGCCGCAGCGCCCCTTGAATCCAACCCATACACCCGACCCGCTTCAGCCCTTAGGCAGCTTATCCGGCGTCATATCGTCATAAACCTCGAACGGCTGGTGAATCCAAGGGCTGTCTTCGAGGAAGTCGACGTAGTAATCGGGCTTCATCACCGAGCAGGCCTTGAACCAGATGACGGCCGAGCGCACTTCGGTGACGGCCGGGAAATTTTCCTTCAGGTGCTGTTGCACCTTCTCCAGCGTGACACCCGAATCGACCAGGTCGTCGATCAGCAGGATGCGACCCGCCAGCGGGCCAGCAGTCGACGTGATGCTGTTGGAGATGTCGAGCTCGCCACGCTTGGTGCCGGCAGCCTCACGGTACGAACTGGTGGACAGGATCGCCAGCGGCACCTTGAACAGGCGCGAGAACACATCGCCGACGCGCAGGCCGCCACGCGCCAGGCACAGCGCCTGGTCGAACTGGTAGCCGGAGTCGTGCACGATGCGCACAAGGCGCTCGATGGAGCGGTTGTAATCTTCCCAATCAACCCACAGGTGACCGGGCGTGTTTTCTTTCTGGGTCATGGCTTCAGCTTTCAGGTCGGCGCTCAGGCGAACGGGTGGCGCAGCACGATGGTTTCTTCACGGTCCGGACCGGTCGATACCATGTCGACCGGAACGCCGACCAGTTCTTCGATGCGCTTGATGTAGGCGCGTGCCGTCGCCGGCAGCGCATCCATGCTCTTGGCACCGACGGTCGGCTGGGTCCATCCCGGCATCTCTTCATAGATCGGCTCGCACGCGGCAGCCTCTTCAGCACCGACCGGGAAGATATCCACCACTTTGCCGTTGAGCTTGTAACCGGTGCACAGCTTCAGCGTCTCGATACCGTCGAGCACGTCGAGCTTGGTCAGGCACATGCCCGACACGCCATTGATCTGTACCGAGCGGCGCAGGAGCGCAGCGTCGAACCAGCCACAGCGGCGCGCGCGGCCGGTAACGGTGCCGAACTCATGGCCCACGGTCGCGAGGTGCTGGCCGATGCCGGCATCGGTCGGCAGCTCCGACGGGAACGGACCGGAGCCCACGCGCGTCGTGTAGGCCTTGGTAATGCCCAGCACGTAGTGCAGCATGTTCGGGCCCACGCCGGAGCCTGCGGCCGCGTTGCCGGCGACGCAGTTGGACGAGGTCACGAACGGATAGGTGCCATGGTCGACGTCGAGCAGGCTGCCCTGCGCGCCTTCGAACAGCAGGTTGGCGCCGGCCTTGTGCGCGGCATACAGCGCGCTCGATACGTCGGTCACCATCGGACGGATGCGCGGCACGGTCGCCAGCGCATCGTCATAGGTCTTCTGGAAGTCGACCGCGTCGGCCTTCAGGTAATTGACCAGCACATAGTTGTGATAGTCGAGGTTCTCGCGCAGTTTCTCTTCGAAGCGCTTTTCGTTCAGCAGGTCGGCGACACGGATCGCGCGGCGCGCGACCTTGTCTTCATAGGCCGGGCCGATGCCCTTGCCGGTGGTGCCGATCTTGGCCGCGCCACGCGCAACTTCGCGCGCTGCATCGAGCGCGGTGTGATACGGCAGGATCACGGGGCAGGCTTCCGACACTTTCAGGCGCGACGCCACTTCAACGCCCGAGGCCTGCAGCTTGTCGATCTCGCGCAGCAGGTCCGGCACCGACAGCACGACGCCGTTGCCGATGTAGCAGGCGACGCCTTCGCGCATGATGCCCGACGGGATCAGCTGCAAGGCCGTCTTCTGGCCGCCGATCACCAGCGTGTGGCCAGCATTGTGGCCACCCTGGAAGCGCACCACGCCCTGCGAATGGTCGGTCAGCCAGTCGACCACCTTGCCTTTGCCTTCATCGCCCCACTGAGTGCCGATGACTACGACGTTTCTAGCCATGATTGTTCACTACCTTCATCAAATCTCTATTTCAAATAAGTTCTTCGGCTGCAGCGACAGGGATGCTCCCTGCGTTGCAGCTCAGGCCAGCTTCTTGACGACGAAGCTGCCCTGCTGCGCGACGATCTCGCGATCGACGTCGAATTCCTGCTGCTCGTCGTCGTGACCCGGCAGATGCTGGATCACGATCTCGCCGGCTGCGCGTAGCTCGGCGATCAGTTTCTGCAATGCCGGCTCGCGTCCCCACGGAGCGCGTATGGCCGGCGTCGCTGCCGCGCCGGGCAGCAGGCGCGCGATCTCGCGCAAGTCCATGGAGAAGCCCGTCGCCGGGCGGGCACGGCCGAAGGCCTCGCCCACATGGTCGTAACGGCCACCGCGCGCGACCGCATTCGGCAGGCCCGGCACGTACAGCGCAAACGTGACGCCGCTCTCGTACTGATAGCCCGAGAGCTCGGCGAGGTCGATGTTCACCCGCACATGGTCGGCCGAATGCGCCAGTGCCGACAAATCGTCGAGCGCCGCACGCACGGCTGGCAGGTCCGGCAATTGTTCTTTCGCGCGCTTGAGCACGCTGACATCGCCATGCAGTGATGCCAGTGCCAGCACGGCATCGCGCACATTTGCGGTGAAGCTCATCGCCAGCGCCTTCAGCCCCGGCACGTCCTTCGTGCGCAAGAGCGCGATCAATTCATCCTGCACCTTCAGCGCCGCTGCGTCGCCCGCGATCAGCGCATGCAGCACACCCGCATGCGACAGGTCGAGCGTAATGTCATGCAGGCCGGCCAGCTGCAGTGCAGCCAGCGCCAGCGACTGGATCTCGATGTCGGCTTCGAGTCCCTGGTGGCCATAGATCTCGGCGCCAATCTGCAGCGGCTCGCGCGTGGTGTGGAAGCCCGAGGGCTTGGTGTGCAGCACGCTGCCCGCATAGCACAGGCGGGTGACGGAAGCGCGGTTGAGCAGGTGCGCATCGATGCGCGCCACCTGGGTCGTCATGTCGGCGCGCACGCCCATCGTGCGGCCCGACAGCTGGTCGACCAGCTTGAACATGCGCAGGTCGAGCTCGGCATCCGGTACTGGCATCAGCGAGTCGACGTACTCGAGCATCGGCGGCGCTACCAGCTCGTAGCCGTAGCGGCGGAACTGGTCCAGCAGCGCGCGACGCAGTTCTTCGGTCTTGCGCGCCTCGGAAGGCAGCACGTCGGCGACGTTCTCGGGAAGCAGCCAGTTAGGCATGGGGAAATTCAGCAGTCATGTCGAAAAAAACGAGCAGCAGGATACCAAACAGGAAGCCGGCAGGTCCGAAAAATTGGACCTGCCGGCCGGAAAGTGCTCGAAAGTTGCGGGATTGTTATTTACTTGCGGGCGCCGCCCGGAGTCTTGAAGTATTTGAGGAATTCCGAGTTCGGATCGATCAGCAGCACATCACTGCGGGTCTTGAAGCTTTCCTTGTAAGCCTCGAGGCTGCGGATGAACTTGTAGAACTCGGGGTTCTGACCAAATGCCTGTGCATAGATGCGGGCCGCCTTCGCGTCGCCCTCGCCGCGGATGGCCTCGGCCTGACGGTAGGCCTCGGCCAGGATCACGGTGCGCTGGCGGTCGGCATCGGCGCGGATCTTCTCGGACTCGGCAGCGCCGGTCGAACGCAATTCGTTTGCCACGCGCGCGCGCTCGGACTTCATGCGCTCGTAGACCGAATTGTTGATCTGCTCGACGTAATCAACGCGCTTCAGGCGCACGTCGACGATCTGTGCGCCGATCTGGTTGGCCTCGGCCGACACCTTGGCGCGCAGCGCTTCCATGACCTTGCTGCGTTCGCCGGAGATCACTTCCCGCACGGTACGCTTGGTGATCTCGTCATTGAGCGCGGCCTTGATGATCTGCGCCATCCGGTCTTGCGCGCGACGCTCGTCGCCACCAAAGCTGACGAAATACAGGCGCGGATCGACGATCTGCCATTTGACGAAGGCATCGACCAGGATGTTCTTTTTCTCGGCTGTGATGAAGCGGTCGGGCTCCGGCGTATCCAGCGTCAGGATGCGCTTGTCGAGGAACATCACGTTCTGGAAAGGCGGCGGCAGCTTGAAATGCAGGCCGGGCTCCTTGATCACTTCCTTCACCTCGCCCAGCGCGAACACGATCGCATACTGGCGCTGGTCGACGACGAACAGCGTCGACGACAGAATGGCCAACGCGATCAGCGCGGCGATGACATAAGAGAGCAAACGGTTCATCAGCGGGACTCCCTGTCACGTGAGCTGCGACCATCACGATTGCGATCCAGCAGGCGCTCCGGCACCGCGCCCTCGGCAGCCGCCGGTGGCGTAGCCTGCACCGGCACACCGGCGCTGGCTTCGGCCGCGGTCTGCGCGATCAGCTTGTCGAGCGGCAGGTAAATCATGTTGTTGTTGGACTTGGTGTCGACCATCACCTTGGTGGTGCTGGAGAAGATCTGCTGCATCGCGTCGATGTACAGGCGGTCGCGGGTGACGCCCGGCGCCTTCTGGTACTCGACCAGCACCTTGGAGAAGCGCGCGGCCTCGCCCTCGGCATTGGCGGTCACGCGAGCGCGGTAGCCCTCGGATTCCTGCAGCAGGCGCGATGCGGCGCCGCGCGCCTTGGGCACGACATCGTTCGCATAGGCCTGGCCTTCGTTCTTCTGGCGCTCGCGGTCCTGCCCTGCCTTGACGGCGTCATCGAACGCGGCCTGCACCTGCTCGGGCGGCTGCACCGCCTGCATCGTGACATTGGTCACCAGCACGCCGATCTTGTAGCGGTCGAGGATCGCCTGCATCAGGGTGCTGGTATCGAGCGCGACCTTCTCGCGGCCCTCGTACAGCACGAAGTCCATCTTGGCCTTGCCGACGACCTCGCGGATCGCGGTCTCGGCGACCATCTTGACGGTCTCTTCCTGGTCGCGGTTGTTGAACACCCAGTCGGACGCATCCTTCAGGCGGTACTGGACCGCGAACTGGATGTCGATGATGTTCTCGTCGTCGGTCAGCATCAGCGATTCGCGCGCCAGCTTGTTGCGCACGTTGCCGCGGTAGCCCACCTCGACCGTGCGCACCTGCGACAGGTTGACCGTCTCGTGCGACTGGATCGGGTAAGGCCAGCGCCAGTTGAAGCCCGGCGGCGACGCATGGGAAAACTTGCCGAAGGTGGTCACGACGCCGACCTGGCCTTCCTGCACGATGAAGAAGCCGCTGACCAGCCACAGGAACAGGATCACCAGCGCGACGACGCCGGCGCTGATGCTCGCACCGCGCGCATCGCCGCCACCGTCACGGCCACCATCGCCGCCGCGGCCGCCTTTGCCACCGAACATGCGATTGAGGCGCTGGTTGAAGTCGCGCCATAGCTGGTCGAGGTCAGGCGGCCCGTCGGACGGGCGCGGATCGCGCGGGTCGTTCTGGCGTGGCTCCTGGGAGTTGCCATCTTGAGAACCACGCCCCCAGCGGGGGTCGTTCAGGGAGAACTTCAGACCGAGTTTTCTGTAGAGGGATTCGAGCATGCTGTCGCGTTCCGCGGGTGGGTATTCTTGTACGCAAACTCGGCAATCGCGCTACGCAGCAGATCGATGCCGGCACCTGTCTGGGCACTGACGAAAACGCGAGAAATTTTATCATATTCATCACGCTCGACTGCCGGCGGCAAGCCCGCCAGGTCGATCTTGTTCCACACAAGGATCTGCGGGATGTGATCGGCGCCAATTTCGCGCAGCACAGCGTTGACCTGCTCGATCTGCTCGTCCCGGACCTGACTGGAGCCATCGACCACGTGCAGCAGCAAGTCTGCATGCACGGTCTCTTCCAGCGTGGCGCGAAAAGCCGCCACCAGTTGGGTTGGCAGTTCGCGGATGAAGCCCACGGTATCCGACACGACCACGCTGCCCACCTCGCCAAGGTGCACCCGGCGCGATGTGGTGTCCAGCGTCGCAAACAACTGGTTGGCCGCATACACGCCAGCCTTGGTCATGTTGTTGAACAACGTGGACTTGCCGGCGTTGGTATAGCCGACCAGCGACACCGAGAAGGTATGGTTGCGCTCGCGCGCGCGGCGCTGCGTAAGGCGCTGGCGCTGCAGCTTGTCCAGCTTGGCGCGCAGCATCTTGACCCGTTCACCGATCAGCCGACGGTCGGTCTCGAGCTGGGTTTCGCCAGGGCCGCGCAGGCCGATACCGCCCTTCTGGCGCTCCAGGTGGGTCCAGCCGCGCACCAGGCGGGTCGCCAGGTGCTGCAGCTGCGCCAGTTCGACCTGCACCTTGCCCTCGTGGCTTTGCGCGCGCTGCGCGAAGATGTCGAGGATCAGGCTGGTACGGTCGACCACCCTCACCTTCAGCGCTCGCTCGAGGTTGCGCTGCTGCGCCGGCGACAAGGCGTGGTTGAAGATGACGAGCTCGGCCGACAGGTCGCTGACGGTGTCGCGAATCTCTTCGGCCTTGCCGGAGCCCACATACAACGCAGGATCGGGACTGGAACGCTTGCCGGTGACGCTGGCAACCGGCGTCGCGCCGGCAGACGTGGACAGCAACGCGAGTTCTTCGAGGCTGGCGAGGAAATCCCCGCGGCCAAAATCAACACCTACCAGGACAGCGCGCATGAAGAGTCCCCGGACCGACCGGCCCGGGGCGGACGATCACTCGGATTCGGATTCGGAAGTGGAATGGTTGAGGTTGACGGCACGAGCCGGCACCACGGTCGAAATCGCATGCTTGTACACCATCTGCGTGACGGTGTTGCGGAGCAGCACGACGTACTGGTCGAAAGATTCCACATGTCCCTGCAGCTTGATGCCATTGACCAGATAGATCGAAACGGGGACGTGCTCTTTGCGCAGCGCGTTCAGGAATGGGTCTTGTAGCAGTTGCCCTTTATTGCTCATGGAAGCTCCGTATTTTTATGTCAGGTAAGTGTGGGTACGGAAAACCGCGCGTCATGGTGGGGAACGCATCGGTTTTCAGTCGCACCTTGCGTCGTGCCCGTAACACGTTACGCGGTGCGATCCGGGCGGTACAAAAAAAGAAAGTACCGCTTCACTGCCTGCGATGAATGTAAACGATTTTGCCACACGCTGGCAAACCGCGCCGCAAGAAATTTGCGCTATTCCGCCTTCGAGAAGGGGTTTTTTCCTGAGCGCAATTCAATGCGTAGCGGCGTGCCGGTCAGCGAAAAGCTTTCGCGGAAATGCTTCTCGAGATAGCGCTTGTAATTGGCGTCGATGGCGTCCAGTGCACTGCCGTGCACGACGATCACCGGCGGGTTCTGTCCACCCTGGTGTGCATAACGCAGCTTGGGTCGGATCGAGCCCTTGCGACGCGGCTGCTGGTGGTCGACGGCCTCCTGCAATGCACGCGTCAGCTGCGGCGTCGGCAGCTTGCGCATTGCAGCGGCATAGGCCGCATCGATGGACTTGAGCATTGGCGGGATGCCCGTGCCCTTGATGGCGGAGATGAAATGCATCTTCGCGAAACCGAGGAAGGACAGCTTGCGGTCGATCTCGCGCTTGATATGGTCGCGCTGGTCCGTGTTCAGGCCATCCCACTTGTTGACGCCCACCACCAGCGCCCTGCCCGACTCGAGCACGAAACCGGCAATGTGCGCATCCTGCTCCGAAATGTCCTGCTGCGCATCGAGCAGCAGCAGCACGACGTTCGCATCCGAGATCGACTGCAGCGTCTTCACGACCGAGAATTTCTCGATCGCCTCGAACACCTTGCCCTTGCGGCGAATGCCGGCGGTATCGATCAGCGTGTAGTGCTTGCCGTCGCGCTCGAAAGGAATCTCGATCGAGTCGCGGGTCGTGCCCGGCATGTCGAACGCGATCACGCGCTCTTCGCCGAGCAGCGTGTTGACCATGGTCGACTTGCCCACGTTGGGGCGGCCGACGATGGCGATCTTGATGCCGCGCACCTTGTCGTCGTCTTCGACTTCTTCCGGCTGGTCGGCGGTCGCCAGGTCCAGCGCTTCCGACACCAGGTCGGCCACGCCGTCGCCATGGGCCGCCGAGATCACGTACGGGTCACCCAGGCCCAGCTCATAGAAGTCCGCCGTCACCGACGTGTACTTCATGCCTTCGGACTTGTTCACGACCAGCATCACCTTGCGGCCTGCCTTGCGCAGGAAGTCGGTGATGGTCTTGTCATGCGGGGTCAGGCCCTGGCGGCCGTCGACGATGAAGACCACGACGTCGGCTTCGGCCACGGCCTGCTTGGTCTGCTTGGCCATCTCGTGCAGGATGCCTTCCTTGGCCACCGGCTCGAAACCGCCGGTATCGATGACCAGGAAAGGACGATCGCCGACACGCCCCTCGCCATAGTGGCGATCGCGGGTCAGGCCGGGCAAATCGGCAACCAGCGCATCACGCGAACGCGTGAGGCGATTGAACAGCGTGGATTTGCCGACGTTAGGTCGACCGACAAGTGCAATGACCGGCTTCATGAAAACTCGTTAAAACATACGGCAGTAAAGGCCGACCAAGACCCGAAAGCCTCAGTCGGTGGAGACGGCAACCAGCTTGCCATCCACGTTCTGCACGATCAGGCTGGCGCCAGCAACCACGGGCGTGGCGCGGATCGCGCTGCTGCCGGTGGCGACACGGGCCAGCATGGCACCCTCTTCGCGCGACAGGAAATGGAGATAGCCTTCGCGATCGCCGACCACCACCGCGCGCCCGAAGGACACTGGTGCCGTCAGGCGGCGATAAGCGAGGCTGGTATTGCGCCACAGGTTGCTGCCGGCATCGCGCGAGAACGCCAGCAGGCTGCCCTTCTCGTCGGCGGCAAACACATAGCGCTGGTCGATACCGGGGCCGACCTCGGCCGACAGTTCACGCGCCCAGCGCATCGAGCCGTTGCCGGCGTCCACGCAGGCAACGCGGCCCTGGAAGGTCGCTGCGCAAATGTCGCGCGACAGCAGCACCGGCATGCCCGACACATCGGCCACGCGCTCCAGTTCGGTGGCGCCGCGCGGCTCGGCAATGGTCGCTTCCCAGCGCGCCACACCGGTGACGGTGGACAGCGCCAGCAGGCGTCCGGCCGGCAGGGCGACATAGGCCAGGCCATCGGCGATCACGATACCCGGCGCGGCACGCAGCACCAGCGGCGGCGCACTGCGCTGCACGAACCAGCGGCGGGTGCCGGTCTCGGCATCGTAGGCTGCGATCAGGTTATCCATGCTGCGCACCACGACCAGGCCATTGCCGATTGCGGGTGTCGACAGGATCTCGGTCGACGCCTGCATCTTCCAGCGTAGCTTGCCCGTGGCCGCATCGAAGGCCATCAGCACGCCATCGGTGCCGCCGACGGCAATCGTATTGCCGTCTGTCGCCACACCGGCGGTGATGCCCATGCCGGCATTGGTACGCCACAGCTGCTTGCCGTTGGCGGCATCGAAGCTGGCGAGCTCGCCGGCAGCGCTGGCCGCATAGACCTTGCCGCCGTTGAAGGCCGGCGACAGGAAATAGTCGCCCGACTTGCCGATATCGGCGGTCCACAGCGTGCGGGTCGCCATCGAGGGCTTGAACTGCTGCAGCGGCGCCGGCTCGTTGCGCGCCTTCTTGCTCGAGAACGGGTTCAGCGAGGAACAGCCGGCCAGCAGGCACAGACTGCCGACGGTCACCAGCATGGCAGCGCGACGGGCCATGCGCGCGGCCGATGGCTTCGATATGGGCTTCGTCACGATGTGCAAGGAGCTATGCATGGGCCGGCCTCGCTCAGGCCTTGCCCGGCGCGCCGCCCAGCGCGTCGAGCTTGAGCTGGATCAGCTGGCGAGCCGGGTTCTTGGCTTCGGTCTTTTCCAGCGCGGCCTGGTAGGCGCTGCGCGCCTCGTCGATCTTGTTCAGCGCGAACAGCAGGTCGCCCTTGCGGTCGGCTGCCAGCGCGGCAAAGGCTTCCGGCATGTCGGCCGACAGCACCTTCAGACCTTCTTCATAGGCTTTTTCATCGAGCAGCAGGCCGGCCAGGCGCAGGCGTGCAATCGCCTTGTACTCGTCGGCACGGCCGTTGTCGATCACCCACTGCAGCTGGGCCTTGGCAGTTTTCGTGTCATTGGCGTCGTTGGCGGCGCGGGCAGCGACCAGCGCGCCCATCTGCGCATACGGGGTACGGGCGAAGCGGTCTTCCATGTCACCGGCAGCGCGGGTCACCTTGGGCAGGTCCTTGGCTTCGGCGGCCTTGACGATCTCTTCGTACAGCACGGCGCTCTTGGCCGACTGGTCGCGCTGGTAATAGCGCCAACCGGACCAGCCCGCGTACAGCACGAGCGCGGCGATGACCAGCCAGGTCACCAGGTTGCCGAACTGGTTCCACCAGGCCTTCAGGCTGGCAAGCTGCTCTTGTTCTTCGTGGTCGTAAGCCATAGTCGTTCAGGTCTCTTGTTGTGCTTGAATGCTGAAATCAGCGGTTCAGTGATTTTATGAATTAGTGGGTGTGGATCTGGCCGGCGTGCAGGTGACCGTGGTCATGTTCATCATCGCCGGTGATCTGGTCGATCAGGTAATCCACCAGTTGATCCAGCGGCACGCTGTGCTGGTTGTTCGCCGGATCTGCGTCGCGCAGGTGCTTGACCGTCGCCTGCTGCTGTGCGATCTCGTTTTCGGCGAGGATCACCGCGAACGCGGCACCGCTGCCGTCGGCGCGCTTCATTTGCGACTTGAAGCTGCCCACGCTGCCGGCAGTCGCGCAATGTAGCACAACATCCAGGCCCGCATCGCGGATACGCTCCGCGACCGTGAAGGCCTGCATCTGCGCTTCCTCGCCCTGGTGCACCAGATAGACGTCGCACTGGCTGCGCTCGAAAGCGCCGCCGGAAGCTTTCAGCAGCTCCAGCAGGCGCTCCACGCCCATTGCAAAACCGACCGCCGGGGTCGGCTTGCCGCCGAAGATCTCGACCAGCGGGTCGTAACGGCCGCCGCCGCAGACCGTGCCCTGAGATCCGAGCTGGTCGGTGATCCATTCGAACACGGTGCGGTTGTAATAGTCCATGCCGCGCACCAGGCGCGGGTTGATCGTGTAGCGGATCGCATTGCGGTCGAGATAGCGCTGCACGCCTTCGAAGTGCGCGCGCGATTCCTCGCCGAGGTAGTCAAGCAGCTTCGGCGCCGCATTGACCAGCTCCTGCATGGCCGGGTTCTTGGTATCGAGGATGCGCAGCGGATTGCTGTGCAGGCGGCGCTGTGCGTCGGCGTCCAGCTGGTCCTTGTGCTGCTCGAAGTACGCGATCAGGTCCGCGCGATGGCGGGCGCGTTCGTCCGCGTCGCCGATCGAGTTGATTTCAAGGCGAATGTCGGTCAGGCCGAGGTCATCCCACAGGCGCTGGCACAGCATGATCATTTCGGCGTCGATGTCCGGGCCGTTGAAGCCGACCGCTTCCGCGCCCACCTGATGGAACTGGCGATAGCGGCCGCGCTGCGGACGCTCGTGACGGAACATCGGGCCGGCGTACCAGAGGCGCTTCGGGCCGTCATAGACGAGGTTGTGCTCGAGCACCGAGCGCACCACGCCGGCCGTGCATTCGGGGCGCAGGGTCAGCTCGTCGCCGTTCATGCTGTCGGTGAAAGAGTACATCTCTTTTTCGACAATGTCGGTCACCGTGCCGAGGCCGCGCGCAAACAGCGCGGTCGGCTCGACGATGGGCGTGCGGATCTGCTGGTAGCCATAGCTGCGCAGCACCGATTGCACGGTGTTCTCGAACAATTCCCACAGCGGTGCGTCAGCGGGCAGGACATCGTTCATGCCCTTTACGCCGAGGATCTTATCTTTCTTGGTCTCTGCCATGCTTGTCGGATTACAGTAAATTCAGTAGGGGGATTCGCTTACTTGCCGTAGCGCGTCTGCACATAGTCCAGCACGATGGCCTGGAATTCTTCGGCAATGCGTTCGCCGCGCAGCGTGACGGTCTTCTGTCCATCGACAAACACCGGCGCGGCCGGCGATTCGCCAGTGCCGGGCAGGCTGATGCCGATATGCGCATGCTTGGATTCGCCGGGGCCGTTGACGATGCAACCCATCACGGCCACGTTCATTTCTTCGACACCCGGATAGCTGCCCTTCCAGACCGGCATCTGCTCGCGCAGGAAGGTCTGGATACGGTCGGCCAGTTCCTGGAACACGGTCGACGTGGTACGGCCGCAGCCCGGGCAGGCAATCACCATCGGCGTGAACTTGCGCAGGCCCATGGTCTGCAGGATCTCTTGCGCAACCACCACTTCCTTGGTGCGGTCGCCACCCGGCTCAGGGGTCAGCGAAATGCGTATCGTGTCGCCGATGCCTTCCTGCAGCAGCACCGACAGCGCCGCGGTGGACGCGACGATGCCCTTGCTGCCCATGCCGGCCTCGGTCAGGCCCAGGTGCAGCGGATAGTCGCAGCGCTTCGCCAGTTCGCGGTACACGGCGATCAGATCCTGTACGCCGGACACCTTGCACGACAAAACGATGCGGTCGCCGGGCATGCCCAGTTCTTCGGCGCGCTGTGCATTCTCGATCGCCGAGGTCACCAGCGCTTCATACATCACCGCTTGCGCATCCCAGGGTTCAGCACGCCTGGCATTCTCGTCCATGATGCGCGCCAGCAGCGACTGGTCGAGGCTGCCCCAGTTGACGCCGATGCGCACCGGCTTGCTGTACTGGTTCGCGACTTCAATCATTTGCGCGAACTGTGTGTCGCGCTTGGCGCCCTGCCCGACATTGCCGGGATTGATGCGGTACTTGGACAGCGCTTCCGCGCAGGCCGGGTATTGGGTCAGCAGCTGGTGGCCGTTGTAATGGAAGTCGCCGACCAGCGGCACGTCCACGCCCATCTTGTCGAGCTGTTCGCGGATGTACGGCACGGCAGCGGCCGCTTCCGGTGTATTGACGGTGATGCGCACGACTTCGGATCCGGCGCGCGCGAGATCCTTCACCTGGATCGCGGTGGCAATCGCGTCAGCCGTGTCCGTATTGGTCATGGACTGCACCATCACCGGCGCGCCGCCACCGACGCGCACTTCGCGGTCGCCATGACGGACCACCGCCTGGCGCGTGATGCGGCGCGCAGCGGGGCCGGATGGAATCGGCAATGCGTCAGTCAGGCAATTCGGTGTCGGCACGGTGTTCATGGCTGAATGAGTTGATCGCTTCAGTTCGTTACTTCAGGTTGACCTTGGCGACATTGTCGCGAGTGCCCGCCTTCAGGCTGACCGGCTGGCCGCGCAGCGTGACATCGACGCCGGCCGCATTGCCGACCACCAGGATCAGCGGCTCGGTCACTTCGATACGCTCGATGCTGCCAGCCTTGACCAGGCGCGCCATCAATTTGCGTTCGCCATTCTGCGTCAGCACCTCGACCCAGGAATCCTCGCGCAGCTTCAGTTCCAGCACACGGGTCGGATCGATGGTCGCAGAGCTTGCTGCCGTGGCCGGCTTCGCGAGCTCAGCCTTGCCGGCATTGGCCCCTGCGGCCGGCGCAACGGGAGCCGGCGCCGCAGGTGCATAGACTTCGGCATCGGCAGGTGCTGCTGCGGTTGATGCTGCCGTCGATGCTACCGTCGATGCGGGCGCAGCAGGCGCGGCCTGAGTGTTGGCCGACGGTTCAGTTGTAGTGCCGGCCTCGGCTGCCGGCGCCTCGGCGTCCGGCGCGGGGCTGGTAGCGGTGACGGCATCGCGTGCCGACGACAGGTCGAGGCTGGGCACGTGCAGCCAGTCATTGCGCCATGCAACATAAGCCAGCATGCCTACGAAAATCAGGACGACAGCTGCAAGGCCCATCAGCTTGTTGGCGCCGCGACGATGGCTGGTCGACGGTCCATAGCGGCGGCCGTTGAAACCCGGTTGTGGCAGCGGACGGCGCATCACCATCGGACCCAGTGCCGGATTCGGTTCCTGTGCCAACATGGCCAGCAAGGGTTCGGGATCCATGCCCATGCTCTTCGCGCATGACCGGATGAAGCCGCGCGTGGTCGCCATGCCCGGCAAGGCGCCGAAGTCATTCGCCTCCAGCGCGATCAGCTGGCGCGGCGCGAGTTTGACGCGTGCCGACAGCTCTTCGATCGACAGTCGCATTTCAATACGGCGTGCAGCCAGCAACTCACCGGGCAGCTGGCCCGGGATCTCGGGCTCGGCAGCTGCGGCATCGCCAACGCTCTCACCTTCAACCTCGGTGGCCTCGCCTGACGTGGTGCCTGCAGCGTCGGCAGCGGCTGCGGCCGGCGCCTCGACCGATGCCTCGACCGATGCGTCGATCGGTGCATCCGCGTGTGTGTCTGCCGACGCTGCGCTTTGCGCAGCATCCTGCGCGCCTTGAACGGGTGCTGCTTCCTGTGCGCCAGCAACGCTTGCCGCGCTTGCATCAGCAGCCTGCGCTGCAGCGTCGCCAGTCAGCAGCGACGCTTGTTTCGGGTCCTGTGCGGGATCGGTGTCTTTAGTGCTCATCGGATTAGTGCTCATCGGATTCGCCACGGAGGTAGGCCTGCAACTGCTGCGACTCCGGATAACGGCGTCGCCATTGCGTCAGCAGGCTCTGTTCGGCCGCCTTGTCGCCGAGCAGGCGCTCGACACGGACAGCCATCAGAAAATGTTCGGGGCTTGCGTCGCGGCTGGCCAGCACGCGCGCGACATGGTGGCGCGCGGCGATGTAATCGGCACGCGCGAATGCGAGCTGGGCCAGGCCATCCTGCGTGGTGACCAGCACCGGATCCAGCGATTGCGCACGCACCAGGTTGGCCTCGGCCGTGCGAACGTCACCGGCACGCAGGCTGCACAGGCCGGCATTGGCCAGCGCCGTGGCCGGCGATGCGTAATTGCGCTGCGCCAGCGCACGCTCGAAATACGGCAGTGCGCGCTGCGGGTCACCGGACTGGCAAACCACCCAGCCCAGGTTGTTCAGCAAGCGCGGATTGTCAGGCTCGATGCGCACGGCTTGCTGCAGGCTTTGCTCGCCAAGCCTGGCATCGCCCATCTGCATCAGCACCAGGCCCTTCAGGCCCAGCGCTTCGGCATTGGCAGGCTGTGCATCGAGTGCGCGGCCGATCTCGGCCAGCGCGAGGTCCATGCGACCGTCGGCATAGTAGTTGGAAGCCAGCTCGACACGAATGTCGGCGCGGCGGCGCGCATCGGCGCCCTGCCCATTGGCCGAATTCGTGTCAGTCGATGCGCAACCGGCAAGCAATCCGGCCATGCACAAGGTCGTGACGATGGCCCGCAGCGGCATTACCGCACGCAGGCTCATACCGGGATCTCCTTGATGCGGCCGAAGTCGGGGCCGTATTTCTGCTGGTAGGTCGTCATTTTCTGCATGCGTTCCTGTACCCGGGTGCGGTCCTGCACCTCGCCAGCCAGCTGGCCGCAGGCGGCGTCGATATCGTCGCCGCGAGTCTTGCGGATGGTGGTCACGATGCCGCCATCCATCAGCACCTGCGCGAAGGCCTTGATGCGCGGATTGTTCGAGCGCTTCAGGCCGGATTCGGGGAAAGGATTGAAAGGAATCAGGTTGAATTTGCACGGCACGTCGGCGACCAGCGCCAGCAGCTCGCGCGCATGCACGTCGGTGTCATTGACGCCGTCGAGCATGCAGTATTCGAAGGTGATGAAATCGCGCGGCGCAAACTCGAGATAGCGTTTGCATGCCGCCAGCAATTCCTTCAGCGGGTATTTCTTGTTCAGCGGAACCAGTTCGTCGCGCAGCTTGTCATTCGACGCATGCAATGACACCGCGAGCGCAACGGCGCAATCGCCCGACAGCTTGTCGATCATGGGCACCACGCCACTGGTGGACACGGTCACGCGGCGGCGCGACAGGCCGTAAGCGTTATCGTCCAGCATCAGCTTCAGCGCGGCGACGGTCGGCTCGTAGTTCAACAGCGGCTCGCCCATGCCCATCATCACGACGTTGGTGATCTGTCGCTCGCCCTTGGGGCCGGCCGGAATACCCTTGGTCTGGCGCAGCAGGCGCTCGGCCATCCACAGCTGGCCAATGATTTCACCCACGTTCAGGTTGCGCGAAAAGCCTTGCTTGCCGGTCGAGCAGAAGCGGCAATTGACCGCGCAGCCAGCCTGCGTCGACACGCAAAGCGTGCCGCGATTTTCTTCGGGAATGAAGACGGTCTCGACGGCGTTGCCATTGCCGACATCGAGCAGCCACTTGCGGGTGCCGTCGGAGGACGTGTTGTCGCTGATGATCTGGGGGGCGCTGATGACCGCGTGGGTCTTGAGCTTCTCGCGCAGGGACTTGGCGAGATCGGTCATCGCATCAAAATCGGATTCGCCGAATTGATGGATCCAGCGCTGCAGCTGTTTCGCTCGGAAAGGCTTTTCCCCGAGCTCACCGCACCAGCTGATGAGCCCTTCAGGTTCCAGGTCCAGCAAATTGGTCACTGTCGCCATATTCGGTCTCTCGGTGCGGTCGGGGGATGCTGTACTTCGGTACTGCCGTTGACCCTGCCGGGCGCGGCGCGCCGGGCAGGGTCAATGTAAAGCAGATTAACGCGAGTAGACGTTGAGTGCCGGGAAGTAGTAGGCGATCTCGACGGCTGCGGTTTCCGGAGCGTCCGAACCGTGCACGGCGTTGGCGTCGATCGAATCGGCGAAGTCAGCACGGATGGTGCCCTTCTCGGCCTTCTTCGGATCGGTTGCGCCCATCAGGTCGCGGTTCTTCAGGATGGCGTTCTCGCCTTCCAGCACCTGGATCATCACCGGGCCGGAGATCATGAAGTCGACCAGGTCCTTGAAGAAAGGACGCTCGCGGTGGACGGCGTAGAAGCCTTCGGCTTCAGCGCGCGACAGGTGGGTCATGCGCGCAGCGATGATCTTCAGACCAGCGTTTTCGAAACGCGAATAGATCTGGCCGATCACGTTTTTGGCGACTGCGTCGGGTTTGATGATCGACAAGGTGCGTTCGATTGCCATATTCAAAAACTCCAATAAAATGAATGTGTTATGGATGCGAAAGGGATTCGGGAGTGAATTCTGATTAGCCCGAGATTCTAGCATGAAAGCGTGTTTTCAGGGCTTTCCAAGGGTTTTCAGCCCATTCTCCGCCGCATGCCCTGGCGCATGCCGGCTCTGGCCGCGCCGGTTCGCCCCCTTGATTAACGACGGTGGACGCCCCATCTGTATCTCAGGTAAATTAACGAATTGACAGTCTGCAAGACAAGCAACTGTTTCCAATTTCATACGGAGGATGCATGAACCAGCCTTTCCCGTCCTATTACGGCGACGCAGGCGAACTACGTGCCGTACGCAACCGCGTGCTGCGCAACACCTATTGGCTGCTCGCCCTGTCGATGGTCCCGACCGTGCTCGGCGCGGCGCTCGGCGTGCAGATGCACTTCAGCTTCTTCGCCGGCAGCCCCTTCATCGGCTTCCTGGTGTTCATGGCCGTGGCCTTCGGCTTCTTCTGGGTGATCCAGCGCACCAAGAACTCGGCGATGGGCGTGGTCGCCCTGCTCGGCTTCACCTTCTTCATGGGTTTGATGCTGTCGCGGATGATCGAGCACATCCTGAATTTCGCGAATGGCGCCAATCTGATCATGACCGCCTTCGGCGGCACTGCGCTGGTGTTCGCGACGATGGCTTCGGTGGCCACCACCAGCAAGCGTGACTTCTCGGGCCTGTCGTCCTGGCTGTTCGCCGGCGTGATCGTGATCCTGCTCGCAGGCGTCGCGAACATCTGGCTGCAGCTGCCGGCAATGCAGATCGTGATCTCGATGGTGGCCGTGGCCATCTTCTCGGCCTACATCCTGTTCGACGTGCAGCGCATCGTCAACGGCGGCGAGACCAACTACATCACCGCGACGCTGGCGATCTACCTCGACCTGTACAACGTGTTCGTGAACCTGCTGGCGCTCTTGGGCATCTTCGGTGGCGAGCGGGAATAAGCGCAGCCGATAGCTGCCTGCAGCAATGAAAAAGCCGCCCTCGGGCGGCTTTTTTCATGGTCGGGCGCAGGGCATCCCGGTCGGTGGTGAAGCGGCTGCGGCTGCAGCTTTCGCCGAAGTTGCAGCAAACATGCAGCGCGTTGCTCAGCTCGAGGCGTCGGCGGCTTGCGCGCCCTCTGCTGCCCCCTCTTGCACACCCTCTGCCGCCAACGGGCGGGCTGCGCCCGGCACCAGATCGAACACCGCCATCGATTCGACGTGTGCGGTGTGCGGGAACATGTTGACGACGCCCGCCTGCGACAAGCGGTAGCCGCCGACGTTGACCAGCACGCCCGCATCGCGCGCCAGCGTGGCCGGGTTGCAGGACACGTAGACGATGCGCTTCGGTACCGCTGAAGGATCGATCGCGGCCAGCTCGCTGATCGCCTTGCAGACTTCCATCGCGCCTTCGCGCGGCGGGTCGATCAGCATGCGGTCGAAATGCCCCAGCGCCTTCAGGTCATCGACCGAGAATTCGAACAGGTTACGGCAGGAGAATTGCGTCTTCGCGGCCAGGCCATTCAGGGTCGCATTTTCCAGCGCGCGCTCGGTCAGCGCGGTGCTGCCTTCGATGCCGATCACTTCCTCCGCCTGGGTCGCCAGCGGCAGTGTGAAATTGCCGAGGCCGCAGAACAGGTCGGCCACACGGTCGGTCGGCTGCACATCGAGCAGGCGCAGCGCGCGCGCGACCAGCACGCGGTTGATCTGATGGTTGACCTGCGTGAAATCGGTGGGCTTGAAAGGCATGCGCACGCCGAATTCGGGCAGCAGGTATTGCAGCGGGCGCTGCTTCGGGTAGAACGGCGCGGCCGTGTCCGGGCCCTTGGTCTGCAGCCACCATTCGATCTGCCACGCATCGGCAAAGGCCTTGAGCGTGGTTTCATCGCTGGCGGACAGCGGCTCCATGATCCGCAGCACCATCACGATGACCGGCTTGCCTTCATGCTCGCCGATGGCCAGCTCGATCTGCGGCAGGCGGTCACGGATCGACAGCGACGCGACCAGTTCGCGCAGCGGCACCAGCATATCCGACACGCGACGGGGCAGGATCTGGCAGGTCTTCATGTCGGCGATGAAGCTGGAGCGCTTCTCGTGGAAGCCGATCAGCACCCCGCCCTTCTTTTCGACATAGCGCACCGACATGCGGGCGCGGAAGCGGTAACTCCAGTTCGGGCCGTGGATGGGACGCAGCAGCGTTTGCGCATGCACTTTGCCCAGATGCCAGAGGTTGTCTTCCAGCACGCGCTGCTTGATCGCAACCTGCGCATCGGGCTCGAGGTGCTGCATTGCGCAGCCGCCGCAGATGCCAAAGAATTCGCACTTCGGCTTGACCCGCAGCGAGGACTCGCGCAGCAGCTCGGTCATGTCGGCCGCTTCCCATTTGGCCTTGCGGCGGTAGGACTTGAAGCGCACCCGTTCGCCGGGCAAGCCACCTTCGACGAAGATCACCTTGCCGGGCGTGCCATCCTCGTTCGGCAGATGACCGACGCCGCGCGCGTCCATGTCCAGGGCTTCAATATCGAGAATGGGATCGTTGTTCATGCGGCAGGCCTGCGGAATGCTGGGAAAAATGCGGAGCCGCGATTTTACCCGCTTCGCGCACTGACACCGGTCACATCGCAGAGAGGAAGGACAGGGAGGATCGGGGGGGCCGTGGAATCGAGGAACCCGGGGCTACGGGGCTGGTCGCGGGTCGCAGCCCGGCAGCCGGCGCGATTTACAACAAAGCGTCCTTGCCGACGCCCTTGGCGGTCATTGCCCGCTTCAGCCGGTGCAGCCCTTCCTGCTGTATTTGCCGTACGCGCTCACGGGTGATTCCCATTTCATCGGCCAGCTCTTCCAGCGTGGCCGGATGGCCGTGGTCAAGTCCATAACGGCGCATGATGACCAGCCGCTGCTTGATCGGAATGCTGTCCAGCCAGCGCCGCACCATGGAGATCATTTCATGCTGTTCGGCGTGCGCGTCGGGACCGGCCTCGGTCGCGTCGGCCAGCATGTCGAGCAGGCTCGATTGCGGGTCGCCATCGATCGGTGTATCCAGCGAGGTCACTTGCTCGGCCATGCCGAGGATGTCCTGTACCTCGTCGATGCTGCGTTCGGCCAGGTGCGCGATGTCTTCGATGCGCGCCTCGTGCGGCGAACTCATGCGCGCCTCGAGGTGGTATTTCGCGCGCAGCACGAGGTTCAACTCTCGGATGCGATGCACCGGTAGCCTTATGGTGCGGGCCTGGTTCATGATCGCGCGCTCGATCGCTTGCCGTATCCACCAGGTCGCGTAGGTCGAAAAACGGAAGCCGCGCTCGGGCTCGAACTTGCCTATCGAGTGCATCAGACCGAGGTTGCCCTCCTCGATCAGGTCCAGCAGCACCACGCCGCGATTTACATAGTGCTTCGCAATCGACACCACCAGCCGCAGGTTGTGCTCGATCATCACCTGCCGCGCAGCAAAGTCGCCCTGCTTGGCCAGCGTCGCGTAATGCTGCTCCTGTTCGGGCGTCAGCAGTTGCCGCTGGCCGATCTGGTTCAGGTAGCGTTGGGTAGCGTCGGTGGCCAGCTCGGTCGCCAGCAACGAGCGGAATTCTTCGATGCTGCCGGTGACGGCCTCTTCTTCTTCTTCGATGGCATCGCCGGCATCGGCAGCCGCATCGGAATCAGGGTCGGCATCGGAGCCAGCATCTGCATCTGCATCGGCATCGGCATCGGTGTCGGCACCGTCTGCAGCTGCGGCATCGGCCAGATCGTCGGCCACATCATCGACGCTAGCGTCGATGCCGGCCCCGGGGGCAGCCGCCTTGAAGCCCGCAGCGTCGCGGCCACCCTCGCGCACACCCATCCCGTCCCCCGGCTCAAGTTTTTCATCCGGTGGCTTGACCGGCGATTGCGCGGGGTGGGATGTGCGTTTCATTCAGCGCCCTGGCAAGAAACCTGTGGGGTCGACCGGCTTGCCGAGTTGTCGTATCTCAAAGTGTAGCTTCACGGCATCGGCGTCGGTATTGCCCATTTCCGCAATTTGCTGGCCACGGCTGACGGTTTGACCTTCCTTGACCAGTATGGTTTTGTTGTGCGCGTAAGCCGAGACCACACCTTCCTGATGGTCGATAATCACCAGGTTACCGTAGCCGCGCATGTTCTTCGCGTAAAGCACGGTGCCATCGCCGACCGACACGACCGGCTGGCCCAATTGCCCGGCGATATCGATGCCCTTGCGCGCGGCATCGAAGCCGTTCAGCAGCTTGCCTTCGGTCGGCCAGATGAAGCGAAGCGGCGCAGGTGGGGTCGTCGATGCCGACGGAGCGGCATCTGACCTCTTGACCAGTTCCTGCACCCTGGACGGCGGCGCGTCAGCCCGCTGCATGTCGGCCAGTGCCTGCTCGGAATACGGGACCTTGTTGCCCAGCGGCGCATTCTTGAGCCCGCCCGGCACGCGCGGCGCCGGCGTGGCCTGCGACGCCGGCGGCGGCGCGTTGCTGTCGAGCGCCCTCACCTCCATGCCCGAATCGGGCACGCTGGCCATGCGCGCTCCCTCGGGTGGCAACACGCGCAATTGCTGGCCGACCTTGATGTCGTTCGGGTTGGCGAGGCTGTTCCAGTCGACCAGGTCGCGCCAGGTCTGGCCGAACTGGTAGGCGATGCGCGACAGGGTGTCGCCCTTCCTGACGGTGTAATAGCCTGGCGGGTCGGCCACGGGCGCGGGCTCGGCCGGCTTCTTCGCCTGCCTTGGCGCGGTGCGGTCATCCACCGGCGCATTGGAGGGCATCTCGGCGCAGCCGGTCAGCAGCGCAGCGAGCGCTACGGCGGCGAGGATGGCCTGGGTGTGTCTTTTCATGGGTACAGCACGTCTCTCGTTCAGGGCCGGCTGCGGGCGCAGCCTCAGCCGAAGGTTCCGGGTCTCAGCGGCACGAAGTGGCAGCGCTCCAGCGTGTCCGCCATCCATTCATTGCGACCGGTGCGCACGACAAGCTTGAGCACCTGGTCATTCTGCCCGATGGGGGCGATCATGCGGCCGCCAATGGCCAGCTGCTCCATCAGCGCCTGCGGCACTTCGAGCCCGGCCGCTGCCAAAATGATGCCATCGAATGGCCCGACCTGGGGCAAGCCCAACATACCATCGCCATAGTGCAGGCGCAGGTTGGGAATGCGCAGCGGCCGAAGGTTGTTGCGCGCCTGCTCATGCAGGGGGCGGATACGTTCGATCGAATACACGTCCTCGGCCACCTGTGCCAGCACCGCCGCCTGGTAGCCGCAGCCAGTGCCGATTTCCAGCACTCGCTTGAGCTTGCCGCTGGCGCCTTCGCGCAGCACTTCGATCATGCGCGCGACGATATAGGGCTGGGAAATGGTCTGGTGGTAGCCGATGGGCAGCGATGCATCGATATACGCCTGGCTGGCCAGCCCCGGCTCGAGGAACAGGTGGCGCGGCACGGCTTCCATCGCGGCCAGCACCATCGGGTCGCGCACGCCCTGGTCCGCCAGCCGCGTGACCATGGCTTTGCGCACCGCGTCGGACACCAGCGGTACATTCGCGTGGCGGTCAGTGTTCAGGTTGGGGGTGCCGAGTGCCTTGGCGGTCGTGCCGCGCGGGATGCTGCCCCCAGCAGCCGACGCCATGCCACCGGAGCCGGACATCGCGCCGGCCGAGGGACGGATGCCATTGCTGCCGGCATTGCTGCCTGCATGGCTGCCGAAGGCGCTGCCCGCCCTGCCGTCCGATGAATTGCCGGAGAAGCTGCCGGTAATGCTGCCATTGGTGCGTGCCGTGATCGCGCCGCGCGCAGCGTTCGCATTTCGGGCAGCGGTCTGGCCGGCTGCCTTGGCAGCATTCTGGGTCGCGGTTTGCGGGCTGTTGAGGCGATGCGGCGCAGCGGCCTGCTTGCGGCCGGCGATGCCGGTGACGAAGTCCAGCGTCAGCGGAAAGCGCTTTTTCGGCTGGCCCGTATCGCTCATGGCAATGCCTGTTTCAACCGATCGAGCTGCGCGTTGTGGGTCAGGTCGATCTGCAGCGGCGTGACCGACACCCAGCCCTGTTCGGTCGCATGGAAGTCGGTACCCTCGGACGCTTCCTTGGCCTTGCCGACCGGGCCGATCCAGAAGATCTCGTTGCCGTGCGGGTCTTGTGCGCGGATCACCGGTTCCGATTCATGGCGCTTGCCGAGACGGGTCGGCACGATGTGGGTCAGCTGCTCGTACGGCCGGTTCGGGATGTTCACGTTCAGCAGGTAGGGTGACTGCAGCGCGTCCAGCTTGCGCAGCACGATGTCTTTTGCGATGCGCGCGGCCGAATCGAGATGGGCCCAGCCATGGTCGACCTGAGAGAACGCGATCGCTGGTATGCCGAACAGGAAACCCTCGGTGGCGGCGGCGACGGTACCCGAATACAGCGTGTCGTCGCCCATGTTCTGCCCCTGGTTGATACCCGAGACGACCAGGTCGGGACGCTGGTCCAGCATGCCGGTCAGCGCGATGTGCACACAGTCACTGGGCGTACCGTTGATCGAGTAAAAGCCGTTGGCTGCGCGCATCACACGCAGCGGGCGGTCCAGGGTCAGGGAATTCGATGAACCGGAACGGTTGCTGTCGGGCGCGACAACGACGATTTCGGCGATGCCGGCGAGTTGGTCAGCCAGTGCATTGATGCCGGGCGCGAGGTAACCATCGTCATTGCTGATCAGGATTTTCATCGGGATGATTTTACCTGAAGCAGCGGTTTCGCCTTGGCGTTTTGATCACGCTCAACGCGGTGCGGTCATCAGAAAATTCTGCACGGTGGCGAGCTCTCGCGTACGCGAAAACGGCGGCAGGCTTTGCCAGATACGGCGACCATAGGGCTTGGAGATCAGCCGCGGGTCGCAAAGCATCAAGATGCCGCGGTCGCCCTCGTCACGAATCAGCCGCCCTGCGCCCTGCTTGAGGTTGATGATCGCCTCGGGCAGTTGGTGGTGCATGAAGCCGTTCAGGCCGCGCTTTTCCATTTCGGCGATGCGGGCGGCCAGCACCGGGTCGTCCGGCGGCGCGAACGGCAGTTTGTCGATGATGACGAGCGACAATGCCTCGCCGCGCACATCGACGCCTTCCCAGAAGCTCTGGCTGCCGATCAGCACCGCATTGCCGGCGGCGCGGAACTGGTCGAGCAGTTCGGTGCGGCCCAGCTCGCCCTGCACGAACAGCGGGAATGGCAGCTTGCGCTGCTCGAATTCCTCGCGCAGTCGTTCGGCGGCGCGCTTCACCGCGCGCAGGGTCGTGCACAGGAAAAAGGCGCGGCCGCCCGTGGCTTCAATGACGGGCAGCGCCGCATCGATCACGGCATCGGTGTACGCAAACGAGTTCGGCTCCGGCAGGCCGGTGGGCACATACAGCAGCGCCTGCTTCGGATAGTCGAAAGGACTGGGCCAGATGGCGGCCGGGACATCCTTCAGACCCATCTGCGCGCTGTAGTGCGTGAAGTCGCTCTTCACGGCCAGCGTGGCCGATGTGAAGATCCAGGCGCGCGGCGTACCTTCGCGCTGCTTCGCGAAGATCGGCGCGATCGACAGCGGCGTCGTGTGCAATTGCAGCGATTGCGAATACGCCTCGACCCACAGCACCTTGCCGGCGGCTTCGGTCGGATCAGCCGGCGGCGCCCACGCGTCGATCGCATAGCCGATCTCGACCGTGCGCGCGCGGCACTGCTCGATGGATTCGGCGCGTTCGGCCTGCCCTGCCAGTACCTCGGCCATGTTGGTCAGCATCGCCTTCAGGTGATCGAGCGCCGGGAAGAACGGGCTGCTGGGGGCGATCTGCTGGTAGGCGAGCTTGGTGCCCTCGGGCGGGAATGCCAGCCGCAGGTCGCGCGCCGCCTTTTCCACCGATGCCACCAGCGCGCCCCAGTCGGCGCCATCGCGCGCATGGGTCAGGCCTTCGGCCAGCACATCGCGGCACAGTTCCATCACCTGCGAGGTCGACACCGTATCGCCGAAAAACAGCGTCGCCGTCTCGGGCAACTGGTGCGCTTCGTCGAAGATCACAGTGTTCGCCGTCGGCAGCAGTTCAGCCACGCCGGTGTCCTTCAGCGCCACGTCAGCAAAGAACAGATGATGGTTTACCACCACCACGTCGGCTTGCTGCGCTTCCTTGCGCGCCTTCATCACGAAGCAATCCTGATAGTGCGCGCATTCATTGCCCAGGCAGTTGTCGCGGGTCGAGGTGACCAGATTCCACACGGTCGCGTTCTCGGGCACGCGCGACAATTCGGCCTTGTCGCCGGTTGCGGTGGTCTTCATGAAGCGCGCGATCTCGCGCAGGTAACCGACGTCTTCGCGCGCGGTCAGGCGGCCGTTCTGCAGCGTACGGTCGAGATGGAAATGGCACAGGTAATTGCCGCGCCCTTTCAGCAGCGCGACCGTCACCGGCGCATTGAGCGCCTTGCGCACCACCGGGATATCGCGCAGGAACAGCTGGTCTTGCAGGTTCTTGGTACCGGTCGAGACGATGACCTTGCCGCCCCATAGCAAAGCCGGCACCAGGTAGGCGAAAGTCTTGCCGGTGCCGGTGCCGGCCTCGGCGATCAATGAGCCCTGGGTCGCGATCGCGGACGCGACCGCCTTGGCCATGTCGGTCTGCGACTGGCGCGGGCGGAATCCGGGGATGCCGTCGGCGAGCGTGCCATCGGCAGAGAACAAGGCATCGACTTCGGCATCATGCGCGCCCTGGGGCACGGACTCGGCCGCAGGTTCGGCAGACAGCAGGGTATGGCTCATGCGGGTATATCGGGCACCAACATCATCTTCAGGCGGATCAGCTGGTCCTTCAGCTGCAGCTTGCGCTTCTTGAGCCGGCGCAATTGCAAGTCATCGCGATCAGGGGCTGCACTCATGCGCACGATCACGTCATCGAGGTCGCGATGCTCGATCTCGAGTTCGATCACGCGCTCGCGGATCTGTTGGGCATCGGCGCTCATGGGGTTCCGGGCTTGCCCTCGGCAGGGTTGGCACCGTCCGTGCCATCGCCGCCATCGCGCGCGGTGCCGGAGATCGGGATCGTCCGGCTGCCATCGGCGGCCTTGGCCTGGCGCTCGGCGACGGCGCGGTCACGCTCGTCAGCCTTGTCCTTGCGCAGGAAGGCTTTCGCCTCGACTTCGATACGGCGCACGGCCTGCATGGATTTGCGGCGCTTGTCCCTGGCCTCGGCCAGGCAGGACGACACCAGGAAACGCTCATAGCATGCCGCCTGCTCATCCAGATACAGGCGCTCGATTTGCTCGCGCATCGGTTTGACTTCATCGAGGGCGGTATCGGCCTGCTTGACGCTGACAATCGACTTGGCCGGGTAGCGCGCCACCAGCTCGGCCTCAGGGCCGGCCATGGCCGGTGCTACCCACAGCACAGGCAGCAGCGCGGACAGGGACAGGACGGCAAGTTTCAGCAGACGGCAGGTATTCATGGGCTCGGACAATTTGTGGCTGGTGCAATCGGTGTCGGGCAATCTTTCATTTTCGCCCAAGCGGCAGGCCCGATTTTCGGGCCGGTCTGTACGGCCGAAATATCAGGCAATCGCGCCGACAGCCTGGCGGCGCTCGCTTTCCTTGTATTCACGCGACTGCATCTCGACGATACGCGACACGGTGCGATGGAATTCGCCGGACAAGGTGCCCTCGGTATACAGCTGCTCTGGTGCAACGGCTGCCGACATCAGCAGCTTCACGCGATGGTCGTACAGCACATCGATCAGCCAGGTGAAGCGCCGCGCCTCGGACGCCATCTCGGCCGACATCTTCGGCACATTGGACAGAATCACCGTATGGAAGCGGCTTGCAATCTCGAGGTAATCATTCTGCGAGCGCGGGCTGCCGCACAGCGTCGCGAAATCGAACCAGATCACGCCGCCGGCGCGCCGCACGCAGCGCACATCCCGTGATTCTATCTTGATCTTGTGATCCTGCTCCGCCGTTTCGGCGATCTCGAGGAAGGCGCGCTGCAGCGCACGGTCCGATTCGGCGCCCAGCGGCGTGTGGTAGGCCGACACCTGCTCCATGATGCGCTTGCGGTAATCGGTACCCGCATCGACGTTGAGCACGTCCAGCTTTTCCTTCAGCAAGGCGATCGCCGGCAGCATGCGTTCGCGGTGCAGGCCATCCGGGTACAGGGTGTCGGGCGCATAGTTGGACGTCATCACGAAGGACACGCCATGATCGAACAGCGCCTGCAGCAGGTTGTACAGGACCATTGCATCGGCAATGTCGGACACATGGAATTCATCGAAGCAGATCAGCCGGTAGCGGCGCGCGATTTTTTTCGCGACGATCAGCAGCGGGTCTTCGACGTCCTTCTGCTCGTCGAGCGCGCGATGCACACCGCGCATGAATTCATGGAAGTGCACACGGGTCTTGCGCACCACCGGCACCACCGCGTAATAGCTGTCCATCAGGAAGGACTTGCCGCGGCCAACGCCGCCCCACAGGTAGACGCCACGCGGAATACCGGGACGCCGGATCAGGCGCGTGATGCGGGTCGAGCGCTTGGCCCGGTAGGCTACCCATTCTTCATAGGATTGCTGCAGGCGGCCAACAGCGGCCAATTGCGCGGGATCGGAGCGGTAGCCGCGTTCGGCCAGCGCGTGCAGGTAATACTCTTCGACGTTCATGGGTTCTTGTTTTGCGGTGCCGGCTGCGGCACGGGCTGGGGTACGGGCTGTACTGGCTGGGGTACGGGCTGTACTGGCTGGGGTACGGGCTGTACTGGCTGGGGCACGGGCTGGGGTACAGGCTGGCCGGCCGGCAGCGGCGTCATGTCCACGATGACCTGGGTCGGATAACGCTGGCGGCTGCCACCGGAGAGCGGGAAACCGAAACCGAGCGAAATGCCGACGCCGCTATGCCGCCCCCAGGTGCCGCCACCTACCCCGACGCCGACTCGGGTGCTGCCGGGCATATAACCGCCCCCACCGCCGCGGATCAGGACTTCGGAGGTACGGAATCCGGCGCGGTTGCAGACCACCCGCAAATCGCCGCGCGCTGCGCCGACCTCGGCGACGGCCGGGGTAACGAGCTTCCAGCTACCGGCACCGGTCTCGACCGTGCATTCGGCGCCGGACAGGGGCTGGCCCTGGGCGGTAGTGAGGATGTCGATCTGGCCTTCCGGACGCTGCGGCGTGCTCGAGCACGCGCCCAGCAAGGCAGGCAGGCCAATGGCTACAGCAAGGGACAGGATCAGGGAACGGTGTGTCATGAGGCTTCTCCCGGGCGCTACGGCTCAGGCAGCACAGGCAGCTGGGGCGGCGGGGACATGGCTGCGTCCGGCCGCCCGCTTCGCGCTACACCGCGCAGTGAACCGATTCCCTGCCATGCTACCCGAGGCCGGCGCAACGCGCGGTCCGGTCTGCATGGCAAGGCTTCGGTCCGGCTGCGCCGATCAGAAGTTCAGCGCGCGCTTGTCAACGGCGAGCGCCGCTTCCTTCGTGGCTTCGGACAGCGACGGATGCGCATGGCAGATACGGGCGATGTCTTCCGACGAAGCACGGAATTCCATCGCCACCACCGCTTCCGAGATCAGCTCGGAGGCCATCGGGCCGATGATATGAACGCCGAGGATTTCATCGGTCTTCGCATCAGCCAGCACCTTGACCATGCCGTTGGTGTCGCCCAGCGCACGTGCGCGGCCGTTGGCCAGGAACGGGAACGAACCAGCCTTGTACGCGACGCCGTCAGCTTTCAGCTGCTGCTCGGTACGGCCGACCCATGCGATCTCCGGCGAGGTGTAGATCACCCACGGAATGGTGTTGAAGTTCACGTGGCCATGCTGGCCGGCGATACGCTCGGCCACCGCAACGCCCTCTTCCTCGGCCTTGTGCGCCAGCATCGGGCCACGCACCACATCGCCGACAGCCCAGACGTTCGGCAGGCTGGCCTTGCAATCGCCGTCGACGAGCACGAAACCACGCTCGTCGAGCTTCAGGCCCACCGCTTCCGGATTCAGGCCAATGGTGTTGGGCACACGGCCGATCGACACGATCAGCTTGTCGAACTGGGCCTTGTGCTCCTTGCCGGCAGCATCGGTGTAATTGACGGTCACGTCCTTGCCGGTCTTGATCTCGCCGATCTTGACGCCAAGTTCGATTGCCAGGCCTTGCTTGGTGAAGAGCTTGTGCGCTTCTTTCGCAATCTGCTCGTCGACCGCGCCGAGGAAGGTCGGCAAGGCTTCGAGGATGGTGACATCGGCACCGAGGCGGCGCCAGACGCTGCCCATCTCGAGGCCGATGACGCCGGCGCCGATCACGCCCAGCTTCTTCGGCACTGCATCGATGGCCAGTGCGCCGGTATTCGACAGCACCAGTTTTTCGTCGAAGGGCACGTTCGGCAGCGCACGCGGATTGGAGCCGGTGGCGACGATGATGTGCTTGCCCTTCAGGGTCTCATTCGCCGCGCCGGTGACCGAGATCTCGTAGCCATCGGCGTCGGCCTTCACGAAGGCGCCGCGGCCGTGGAAGAAGGTGACCTTGTTCTTCTTGAACAGGTACAGGATGCCGTCGTTGTTCTGCTTCACGACGGTGTCCTTGCGCGCCACCATCTGGCCCACGTTCATCTTCAGGCCCTTGACCTCGATGCCGTGGTCCGCGAAAGCGTGACCGGCATGCTCGAAGTGCTCGGACGATTGCAGCAAAGCCTTGGACGGGATGCAACCGACGTTGGTGCAGGTGCCGCCCGGTGCCGGGCCGCCCTTCTCGTTCTTCCATTCGTCGATGCAGGCCGTCGACAGGCCCAGCTGCGCCGCGCGGATCGCGGCCACGTAACCGCCGGGGCCGCCACCGATGACGATGACGTCAAAATTTTTCGCCATGACTGCTCCTTACAGGTCGAGCAGCAGGCGCGCCGGATCTTCCAGCGCTTCTTTCATCGCGACCAGGCCGAGCACGGCTTCGCGGCCGTCGATCAGGCGGTGGTCATACGACATCGCGAGGTAGTTCATCGGGCGGATCACGATCTGGCCGTTTTCAACGACAGCACGGTCCTTGGTCGCATGCACGCCGAGGATGGCCGATTGCGGCGGGTTGATGATCGGAGTCGACAGCATCGAGCCGAACACGCCACCATTGGAGATCGAGAAGGTGCCGCCGGTCAGTTCGTCCAGCGTCAGCTTGCCATCCTTGGCCTTCTGGCCGAATTCACCGATCTTCTTTTCGATTTCGGCGATGCTCATCTGGTCGACGTTGCGCAGGATCGGCACCACCAGACCGCGCGGCGAACCGACGGCGATACCGATGTCGAAGTAGCCGTGGTAGACGACGTCATTGCCATCGATCGATGCGTTCAGCACCGGGTATTTCTTCAGCGCCGCGACGGCCGCTTTCACGAAGAAGGACATGAAGCCCAGCTTGACGCCGTGCTCTTTCTCGAACTTGTCCTTGTACTTGTTGCGCAGGTCCATGACCGGCTGCATGTTGACTTCGTTGAAGGTGGTCAGGATCGCGTTGGTGGCTTGCGATTCCAGCAGGCGCTCGGCGATACGTGCGCGCAGGCGGCTCATCGGCACGCGCTGCTCCGGTCGGTCGCCCAGGTCCACGCTGGTCGGTGCCGGCACAGCCGGCAGGGCCGGACGCGCGGCCGGTGCTGCCGGCGCTTTCGCAGCCGGTGCGGCCGGTGCAGGCTGGGCCAGCGCATTGATCACATCGCCCTTGGTCACGCGGCCATCCTTGCCGGTGCCGGCAACGGCCGATGCGGACATGTTGTTCTCGGCCAGCATCTTCGCAGCGGCCGGCATCGCAATCGCGCCACCGGCGGCTGCAGGTGCAGGCGCCGCAGCGGCGGGTGCGGCAGCCGGAGCCGGCGCAGCAGCGGCGGCAGGTGCGCCAGCCGATGCGGTCGCTTCGGTATCGATGCGCGCGATGATTTCGCCGGCGACGACGGTGCTGCCGTCACCCTTCAGGATTTCGACGATCACGCCTTGTGCCGGCGCGGGCAGCTCGAGCACGACCTTGTCGGTCTCGATATCGATCAGGTTTTCGTCGCGGGCGACAGCCTCGCCGACTTTTTTATGCCATTGCAGCAGGGTCGCTTCAGCGACGGATTCCGACAATTGCGGAACAGGGACATCCAGAATAGCCATTACTCTCTCCGTTTCGGGTTGGGTCACGCAAGGCGCCGGCATCCGGCGCAATGCGGGGTCTTTATTTGGTCAGTACGTAGCCCTTGAGCTTCGCAAATGCGGTATCGATCATTGCCTTCTGCTGCGCATAGTGCTTGTCGTAGTAACCGACAGCAGGCGATGCGGAAGCCGGGCGACCTGCGTAAGCCAGTTTCTGGCCTTCGGCGAGGTTCTCGAAGATGTTGTGCTGGATCTGGAACCACGGACCCTGGTTCTGCGGCTCGTCCTGCACCCAGACCAGTTCATTGAAGTTCGGGAAGTTCTTCAGCTCGGCAGCAAACGCCTTGTGCGGGAACGGATACAGCTGCTCGATACGGATGATCGCGGTGTCGTTCGCGGCACGCTCCTTGCGCGCATTGACGAGGTCGTAATAGACCTTGCCCGAGCAAGCCAGCACGCGCTTGACCTTCTTGGCATCGATGCTGCCGTCGACTTCGCCGATCACGGTCTGGAACGAGCCCTTGACCAGTTCCGACAACGGCACGCCGGCGTCCTTGTTACGCAGCAGCGACTTCGGCGTGAAGATCACCAGCGGCTTGCGGAACAGGCGGATCATCTGGCGGCGCAGCAGGTGGAAGATCTGCGCGCCGGTGGTCGGCTGCACCACTTGCATGTTGTTGTCAGCGCACAGCTGCAGGAAGCGCTCGATACGTGCCGACGAGTGCTCCGGGCCCTGCCCTTCGTAACCGTGCGGCAGCATCATCACGAGGCCCGAGGCGCGGCCCCACTTCACTTCGCCGGAGCTGATGAACTGGTCGATCACGACCTGTGCGCCGTTGGCAAAGTCGCCGAACTGCGCTTCCCAGATCGTCAGCGTGTTCGGCTCGGCGGTCGAGTAACCGTACTCGAAGCCCAGCACCGCCTCTTCGGACAGCACCGAGTCGATCACGGTGAACGGCGCCTGCTGGTCCGACACATGCTGCAGCGGAATATAGGTACCTGCATCCCACTTCTCGCGGTTCTGGTCGTGCAGCACTGCGTGACGGTGGGTGAAGGTGCCGCGGCCGGCATCCTGGCCGGTGATGCGGATCGCATAGCCGGAAGCCACCAGCGATGCGAAGGCCAGGTGTTCGCCCATGCCCCAGTCGAGGTTCAGTTCGCCACGGCCCATCGCTGCGCGGTCAGCCAGCACTTTCTCGACCAGCGGGTGCACCTTGAAGTCGGCCGGCACGGTGGTGATCCGCTCGGACAGACGCTTGAGTTCCGCCGCCGGCACCGAGGTGTCGGCCGCATCGGTCCACTTGCGGTTCAGGAACGGCATCCAGTCGACCGCGTACTTGTTCTTGTAGTTCGAGATCACCGGGTCGAAGGTGCCGCGACCGGCGTCCATCGCATCGCGGAAAGCCTTGACCATCTCGTCGCCGCCATCGGCAGGCAGGTTGCCCTGCGCGATCAGCTTGTCGGCGTACAGCTTGCGGGTGCCCGGGTGCGCGCCGATCTTCTTGTACATCAGCGGCTGCGTCAGCGATGGAGTGTCCTGCTCGTTGTGGCCCAGCTTGCGGAAGCAGATGATGTCGACCACGACATCCTTCTGGAACTGCATGCGGAAGTCGAGCGCGATCTGGGTCGCGAAGACGACCGCTTCCGGATCATCGCCATTCACGTGCAGCACCGGCGCTTCGATCATCTTGACCACGTCCGAGCAATACAGCGTCGAACGGGTATCGCGCGGGTCGGAAGTGGTGAAGCCAATCTGGTTGTTGATGACGATGTGCACCGTGCCGCCCGTGCCGTAGCCGCGGGTCTGCGCCAGGTTCAGGGTTTCCATCACGACGCCCTGGCCGGCGAAAGCTGCATCGCCGTGCACCAGGATCGGCAGCACTTGCTTGCCCTGGCTGTCGCCGCGACGGTCCATACGCGCCTTGACCGAGCCTTCGACGACCGGGTTGACGATCTCGAGGTGCGACGGGTTGAACGCCAGCGACAGGTGCACCGGGCCGCCCGCGGTCGAGATGTCGGACGAGAAGCCCTGGTGATATTTGACGTCACCGGCCGGCAGGTCGTCGGCATGCTTGCCTTCGAATTCGGCGAACAGGTCCTTCGGCATCTTGCCGAGGATATTGACCAGCACGTTCAGGCGGCCGCGGTGGGCCATGCCGATCACGATCTCCTGCACGCCCTGCGCGCCGGCGCGCTGGATGGTTTCGTCGATCGACGCGATGAAGCTCTCGCCGCCTTCCAGCGAGAAGCGCTTCTGGCCGACGTACTTGGTGTGCAGGTAGCGTTCCAGGCCTTCGGCCGCGGTCAGGCGGTCAAGGATGTGCTTCTTCTGCTCGCGGGTGAAGTTGCCGGTCGAGCGCGTGGATTCGAGGCGCTCCTGCATCCAGCGCTTCTGCGCCGGGTCGGTCATGTACTGGAATTCGGCGCCAACCGAGCGGCAGTAGGTGTCTCGCAGAGCCTGCAGCAGATCGCGCAGGGTCGCGGTCTCGGGGCCGAAGTAGGTATTGCTGATGTTGAACACGGTGTCGAGGTCGGCATCGGTGAAGCCGTAGAACGACGGTTCGAGTTCAGGGATGTTCGGGCGCTCCTGGCGCTGCAGCGGGTCGAGATTGGCCCACTGGGTGCCGAGGAAACGATAAGCAGCGATGAGCTGGGTGACGGCGACGCGCTTTCTTCCCATCTCGGCATCGGCCGACGCTTGCACGGTGCGGATCGGGCCGTGCTTCGCACGCTCGGCGAAGGAGGCGATCACGCTCGCATGCGGGACGTCCGGACGGTCGGTACCATCGACAGCAGGCACGTGCTGCATCGCGTCGAAATACGCGCGCCAGTTGTCGGGGACGGAGCCGGGATTGAGGAGATAGGCTTCGTACAATTCTTCGACGTACGGAGCGTTGCCTCCAAACAGATAGGAGTTGGAGAAGTACTGCTGCATCATCGTGCTCACCTTTGCCTCGCGCTTCGCGAGATTAGCGGGTTGAAAACCTTCTGCGTTGCGGGCTTTCCGCGCGGCAGATTGCAATTACGGCATCCGTCAAATGGACGATGCCGTGTCATTTCTTAACTGACAGCTGCGCGAGCATACCATCGCGCGCGCATAACCACCACATTTACCACGATATAAAACGGGCCCCGAAGGGCCCGTTTTCGTCGAACAAATTAACGCTTTGCGATCGGC
This sequence comes from uncultured Bifidobacterium sp., assembly GCA_964634245.1. Classification (GTDB taxonomy): domain Bacteria; phylum Pseudomonadota; class Gammaproteobacteria; order Burkholderiales; family Burkholderiaceae_D; genus Pernthalerella. The sequence continues at coordinate 13,285 of CAZWIE010000005.1, read as the reverse complement.
GGCACATCGCGCGGTGCCGAGCCGACGAACAGCTGGCGCGGACGGCCGATCTTCTGTTCCGGATCCGAGATCATCTCGTTCCACTGCGCGATCCAGCCCACGGTACGGGCCATCGCGAAGATACCGGTGAACAGCGAAACCGGGATGCCCAGTGCCGACTGCACGATGCCGGAGTAGAAGTCGACGTTCGGGTACAGCTTGCGCTGCACGAAGTAGTCGTCTTCCAGCGCGATTTTCTCGAGCGCCATCGCCAGCTTGAACAGCGGGTCGTTCTGCAGGCCGAGTTCGTTCAGCACTTCGTGGCAGGTCTCGCGCATCAGCTTGGCGCGCGGGTCGTAGTTCTTGTACACGCGGTGACCGAAGCCCATCAGCTTGACGTTGGAGTTCTTGTCCTTCACCTGCGCGACGAACTCGCCGATCTTCTCGACGCCGCCGTTGCGCTGGATGTCCTGCAGCATGGTCAGCGCAGCTTCGTTCGCGCCGCCGTGTGCCGGGCCCCACAGGCAGGCGATACCGGCTGCGATACAGGCGAACGGGTTCGCGCCCGACGAGCCGGCCAGACGGACGGTCGAGGTCGATGCGTTCTGCTCGTGGTCGGCGTGCAGGATCAGGATGCGATCCAGCGCGCGCACCAGCACGTCGTTCGGCTTGTAGTCTTCGGCCGGGGTGGCGAACATCATGCGCATGAAGTTCGCGCTGTACGACAGGTCGTTGCGCGGGTAGATGAACGGCTGGCCGACCGAGTACTTGTAGGCCATCGCGACCAGCGTCGGCATCTTGGCGATCAGGCGGATCGCCGACACTTCGCGGTGGTGCGGGTCGTTGATGTCCAGCGAGTCATGGTAGAACGAAGCCAGTGCGCCGACGGTGCCGACCAGGACCGACATCGGATGCGCATCGCGACGGAAACCGCGGAAGAAGAATTGCATCTGCTCGTGCACCATCGTGTGACGGGTCACGGTGTTGACGAACTTGTCCTTCTCGGCCTGGTTCGGCAGCTCGCCGTTCAGCAGCAGGTAGCAGGTCTCGAGGAAGTCGCAATTGACGGCCAGTTGCTCGATCGGGTAGCCGCGGTACAGCAGCTCGCCCTTGTCGCCGTCGATGTAGGTGATGGACGAATTACAGGCGGCGGTGGACATGAAGCCCGGGTCATAGGTGAACTTGCCGGTGGCGCCGTACAGCTTGCGAATGTCGACCACGTCCGGACCGATCGAACCCTTGTAGATCGGGAAGTCTACCGAAGGCGAACCGTCGGAGAAGGATAGCGTTGCTTTTGCGTCGGATTGGGTCATGGCTCTACCTTCGAATGAAGAAAATTAGTTATATCTGCCGCAGTCTCGCCAGCAACGCTTTCACGTGCGGCAAGTCGAGTCCGTCGTGGAGTCCGGCATCGGGCTCGCGTTGGCCCAGCAGCAGGCCCATCAAATCGTTGTCGGCCAGTTCGAGCAGGCGCGTCAATGCGTCAACTTCCTCATCGCTCATGGTCTCCTCATGCGCGTCGAGGAAGCGCGTCAGGATGATGTCGTTTTCCAGCAAACCGCGACGGCTGCGCCAGCGCAGCCGCGCGCGTTTTGCCGGATCATCCTGATGCCTCTGCCCTTCAGTTGCCATCATGCTGCCTTCATGCTGCCTTGTTGCTGCATTGCTGCTTGTGTTGCGTGGATCGTCAGACTGCGCGACGAACCAGCAGCTCCTTGATCTTGCCGATGGCCTTGTTCGGGTTCAGGCCCTTCGGACAGACATCGACGCAGTTCATGATCGAGTGGCAGCGGAACAGGCGGTACGGGTCCTCGAGGTTGTCGAGACGCTCGCCGGTAGCCTGGTCACGGCTGTCGGCGATGAAGCGGTAAGCCTGCAGCAGGCCTGCGGGACCGACGAACTTGTCCGGGTTCCACCAGAACGACGGGCACGACGTCGAGCAGCAAGCGCACAGGATGCACTCGTACAGGCCGTCGAGCTCTTCGCGCTCTTCCGGCGACTGCAGGCGCTCCTTCTCCGGTGCAATCGTCTCGTTGATCAGGAACGGCTTGATCGAGTGGTATTGCTTGAAGAAGTTCGTCATGTCGACGATCAGGTCGCGAATGACCGGCAGGCCCGGCAGCGGACGCAGCACGATGGGCTGGGTCAGCTCGTTCAGGTTGGTGGTGCAAGCCAGACCGTTCTTGCCGTTGATGTTCATGGCGTCCGAACCGCAGACGCCTTCGCGGCACGAGCGGCGCAGCGCGAGCGAATCATCAACGTCAGACTTGATGCGCTGCAGTGCGTCCAGCAGCATCTTGTCGGTGTCCTGCAGCTCGACCGTCAGGTCTTGCATGTAGGGCTTGGCATCCTTGTCCGGGTCGTAACGGTAGATCTGGAATTTGACAGTACGTGGCATGGTGGTTATCCGTCGTGCAAATTAGAAAGTACGGGCCTTCGGCTTGAAGGTCTCCACGGTCAGCGGCTTGGTCACGACCGGCTTGTAGTCGAGGCGGTTGCCTTCGGAGAACCACAGCGTGTGCTTCATCCAGTTCTCGTCATCACGCTGCGGGAAATCGCTGTGCGCGTGCGCGCCGCGCGATTCGTTGCGGGCAGCGGCCGAGGTGATGGTGGCCTTGGCGGTCTCGATCAGGTTGTCCAGCTCCAGCGCTTCGACACGCGCGGTATTGAAGACCTTGGACTTGTCCTTGAACGACACGTGCTTGCGACGCTCGTCGAGTTCGTAAATCGCCTTGACGCCTTCGTCCAGCAGCGCTTGCGTGCGGAACACGCCGCAGTGTTGCTGCATGGTCTTGCGGATGTCGTTGGCGACGTCCTGCACACGCTCCGAACCGGTCGACGATTCGAGGTGAGCCAGACGCGACAGCGCGAGGTCGGCGCCATCGGCCGGCAGCGTCTGGTGGCTTTGCGCCTTCAGATTCGAAGCGACGATGTGGTTGCCGGCAGCGCGACCGAAGACCAGCAGGTCGAGCAGCGAGTTGGTGCCCAGGCGGTTAGCGCCGTGCACCGACACGCACGCGCATTCGCCGATCGCGTACAGGCCCTTGACCACTTCCTGGCTGCCGTTCTTCGGCGCCACGACCTGGCCATGGATGTTGGTCGGGATGCCGCCCATCTGGTAGTGAATGGTCGGCACGACCGGGATCGGTTCCTTGGTGGCATCGACGTTGGCGAACTTGTGGCCGATTTCGAGAATCGACGGCAGGCGCTTACGGATGGTGTCCGCGCCGATGTGACGCAGGTCGAGCAGCACGTGATCCTTGTTCGGGCCGCAGCCGCGGCCTTCCTTGATTTCCTGGTCCATCGACCGCGACACGAAGTCACGCGGTGCGAGATCCTTCAGGGTCGGTGCATAACGCTCCATGAAGCGCTCGCCCTGGCTGTTGATCAGGATGCCGCCTTCGCCGCGCACGCCTTCGGTGATCAGCACGCCCGCGCCGGACACACCGGTCGGGTGGAACTGCCAGAACTCCATGTCTTCCAGCGGCAGGCCGGCACGTGCAGCCATGCCCATGCCGTCGCCGGTGTTGATGAAGGCGTTGGTCGATGCAGCCCAGATACGACCTGCGCCGCCGGTCGCGAACACGGTGGTCTTCGCTTCGAGGACCATCACGTCGCCGGTTTCCATTTCGAGCGCAACCACGCCCAGCACGTCGCCGTCGGCGTTACGCACGAGGTCGATCGCCATCCATTCGACGAAGAAGTGGGTCTTGGCGCGCACGTTGCGCTGGTACAGCGTGTGCAGCATCGCGTGACCGGTACGGTCAGCCGCGGCGCAAGCGCGCTGCACCGGCTTTTCGCCGAAGTTCGCGGTGTGGCCGCCGAACGGACGCTGGTAAATCGTGCCATCCGGGTTACGGTCGAACGGCATGCCGAAGTGTTCGAGTTCATACACGACCTTCGGAGCCTCGCGGCACATGAATTCGATCGCGTCCTGGTCACCGAGGTAGTCCGAACCCTTGACGGTGTCGAACATGTGCCAGTACCAGTTGTCCTCGGACATATTGCCCAGCGATGCGCCGACGCCACCTTGCGCAGCGACCGTGTGCGAACGGGTCGGGAAGACTTTCGACAGAACGGCAACGTTCAGGCCGGCTTCGGCCAGCTGCAGCGAAGCGCGCATGCCCGAGCCGCCCGCGCCGACGACGACGGCGTCAAAACGACGGCTGGGGATGGATGTTTTAATGGATGCCACGATTACACTCTCCAAAGGATCTGGACGGTCCAGCCGGCGCAGCCGACCAACCACACGATGGTGAACACTTGCAGTGCGAGACGAATGCCGACCGGCTTGATGTAGTCCATCCAGATGTCGCGCATGCCAACCCACACGTGGTAGTACAGCGACATCGCGGTCACGAAGGCCAGCAGCTTGAACCACTGCTGCGCGAACAGGCCAGCCCAGGCTTCATAGCCAAGCTCCGGCGCCGACAGGAACAGCACCAGCGTGACGATGGTGAAGATGGCCATCACGATGGCTGTCACGCGCTGCGCGAGCCAGTCCCTGAGGCCGTAGTGCGCGCCGACGACCAGGCGCTTCGGTCCGATGTTGTTGTTCGCCATCTCAGAATGCTCCAAACAGTTTCAATGCAACCAGTGCGGCCAGCGGCAGGCTGACAGCGAAGACGATCATCGCGGACTTGGCAGCACCTTCTTTCGACAGACCGATATGCAGGTCCATGATCAGGTGGCGGATGCCGGCGCAGAAGTGGTGCAGGTAGGCCCAGGCGCAACCGACGATGACGAGCTTGACCAGCGGATGGCTCACGTAGCCTTGCAGGAAGGCGAACGAGATCTCCGACGTAATCGACTTATCGAACAGGAATAGCAGGAAGGGCAGCAGCAGGAACAACGCAGCGCCGCTGACGCGATGAAGGATGGAGATCATGCCGGCGGCCGGCAAGCGGTACTTGATGATCTGCAAGACGTGGATGTTGGTGAATCGTCTTGATTTGGCAGTTTGGGACATGTGCTTCTTCTCCGGCGGTTGATTCTGTTCTGTGTTCTTTCCTGCAAACTTTCTTCTTTCGGACAAACCTTGCAATTCTATCTGCTCGGTCGCCCGGTGAAACTTTTGATCTTGCAAAAACTGCTTGCCTTTATGGCAAGGAAACGCGCTTTCTCAATTCATCCTGCCCTGCTTCGCTCGCTGCGGTAGTTGCCCTGCCTCAGCTGAGTTCGTTGTGATAGTGGTGATGCGTGGTCAGATAAATCGCACGCCGCAATTCGACCGGCTTGTCACCATAGGTATAGGCCACGCGCTCGACATTGAGCACCGGCGTACCAGCGGCGATCCCGAGCTGCTCGGCCACCGCTTCATCAGCGATGGCGGCCTTGAGCTTTTCGGTCGCACGGATCATCTGGGTACCGAACTCGGTTTCGAACAGGCCATACATCGGGCCCTTGTATTCCGCCAGCCGTTCGGCGGTCAGCCCCTTGAAGGGCGCGCCCGGCAGCCAGATTTCTTCGAGAATGGTAGGCACACCGTCAAAGACCTGCACACGCTTGATGCAGACCACGGAGTCGCCGGATTTGATGTCGAGCACGCGCGCCACTTCAGCCGGGCCGCGCAGGCGCTTCACTTCAACGATCTGGTTTTCGGGCTGGTGGGCGTCGCCGGCATCCGGCATCAGTTTGAGGAAGCGGAACTGCACGCGCGCTTCATGATGGGTGGCGACAAATGTGCCCTTGCCCTGGCGGCGGATAACGAGATTCTCGGCCGACAGTTCGTCGATTGCTTTGCGCACCGTGCCCTGGCTGACCTTGTAGCGGACCGCGAGTTCGACCTCGCTGGGGATCAGTTCGCCCGGCTTCCACTCGCCGGCTTGCAGGCTTTGCACGATCAAAGCCTTGATCTGCTGGTACAGCGGGCTGAACGTCGGTGAAGCCGTCCCCGAACCGCCGGAAGAGGCGGCCGTCCCGGTGGAAGCAGGCGGGGAAACGGTCTGGTTCATGGCGCGCAATTTCACCACAAGCGTGACTTAACGTCCAGAAAATTGTGCAGTAATATGTCTTATATAAGATATATGATACGCATTGACAGAGTGAACACCGCCGCCTAAACTCGCGAGCAAGTTTCAAGGGGGAGTCCGGGCACGGTATCGCCCTCCCCGGCGACGGCCCCTGCCACGAGCGGCGGCTGCCGCAACGCGAGTTTTTTCACTTCGACCACATACTGGAGATTCATCATGGCTAAAGCCCCCATGCGTGTTGCCGTTACCGGCGCCGCCGGCCAGATCGGCTATTCCCTGCTGTTCCGCATCGCCAACGGCGACATGCTGGGCAAAGACCAGCCGGTCATTCTGCAACTGCTGGAAATCCCGGACGAGAAGGCACAGAAGGCGCTCAAGGGCGTGATGATGGAAATCGACGATTGCGCCTTCCCGCTGCTGGCTGGCATGACCGCGCATTCGGACCCGATGACCGCCTTCAAGGATGCCGACGTGGCCCTGCTGGTCGGCGCACGTCCGCGCGGCCCGGGCATGGAGCGTGCTGACCTGCTGGCAGCCAACGCCCAGATCTTCACCGTGCAGGGCAAGGCGCTGGACGCCGTCGCTTCGCGCAACGTGAAAGTGCTGGTGGTCGGCAACCCGGCCAACACCAACGCCTACATCGCAATGAAATCGGCACCGTCGCTGCCGGCCAAGAACTTCACCGCCATGCTGCGCCTGGACCACAACCGCGCTGCTTCGCAGATCGCTGCCAAGACCGGCAAGCCGGTGTCGGCCATCGAGAAGCTCTGCGTCTGGGGCAACCACTCGCCGACCATGTACGCTGACTATCGCTTCGCGACCGTGGACGGCCAGTCGGTCAAAGCCATGATCAACGACGAAGTCTGGAACAAAGACACCTTCTTGCCGACCGTTGGCAAGCGCGGCGCTGCAATCATCGAAGCACGCGGCCTGTCGTCGGCAGCTTCGGCAGCCAACGCAGCGATCGACCACGTGCGTGACTGGGTGCTGGGCACCAACGGCAAGTGGACCACGATGGGCATCCCGTCGGACGGCTCCTACGGCATTCCGAAAGACGTCGTGTTCGGCTTCCCGGTCACCACCGAGAACGGCGAGTACAAGATCGTCCAGGGCCTCGAGATCGACGCGTTCTCGCAAGAGCGCATCAACCTGACCCTGAAGGAACTGACCGACGAGCAAGACGGCGTCAAGCACCTGCTGCCGTAATCTGCGTCACCCGTGCCGCGGCGAACCCGGAGTTCGCTGCGGCACTGCCCCTCCCCCGTCAAACCGCCCGAATCACCCGAACCGCTCCAGCTACAACCATCCATGCATCCTTCCGAGGTCCTGTTCCAGGGTACGCACCAACCGGTCAGTCTGCCGGCCTGCGACCACTATGCAGGTTCGGAAAAGCTGATGCGCAAATCGGTGGCGCTGCAACAAGAGTTAGGGCCGGTATTCGACATCACCTTCGATTGCGAAGATGGCGCTGCCGCCGGCAACGAGGCTGCGCATGCCGCCCTCGTCGGTGACCTGATCGCCAGTGACGACAACCGCTTTGGCCGCATCGGCGCCCGTGTGCACGATCCGGACAGCGAACATTTCGAACAGGATGTAGCGACGATCTGCGGCCGTGCCGGCCAGCGGCTCGCTTACATCGTGATCCCCAAACCCGAGAGCGCGCGCCAGCTGGACGATGCAATCGCCGTCGTGCGCCGCCATGCGGTGGCGGCCGGCCGTCCCGACCTGCCCATCCATGCACTGATCGAGACCCATCGCGCGCTGCGCGAAGTCTGGGATATCGCTGCCTTGCCGGGCGTGGAATGCCTGTCTTTCGGGATCATGGACTTCGTCTCCGCGCATTACGGCGCGATTCCGGCGTCGGCCATGAAAAGCCCGGGCCAGTTCAGCCATCCGCTGGTCTCCCGTGCCAAACTGGAAATTGCTGCGGCCTGTCATGCCAACGGCATAGTCGCGTCGCATAATGTGTGTACCGAAATTCGCGACCTGGCCGTGGTGGCCGGCGATGCGCGCACGGCGGCGAGCCAGTTCGGCTACACCCGCATGTGGAGCATCCATCCCGACCAGATCCGCCCCATCCTGGCAGCCTTCAGCCCGGACGGCAGCGAGGTCGAGGAAGCGGTGGCCATCCTGACGCAGGCACAGGCTTGCGACTGGGGACCGATACAACACGAAGGCAAACTGCATGACCGCGCCAGCTATCGCTATTACTGGACGGTGTTGCAGAAAGCAAGACGCAACGGACAGCCGCTGCCGGCATCGCTGGAGGCGCTGACCTAGAAACACAAATACACGGAGGCAATCATGCAGGCACGCATCTTCACTATCGGTGGTTTGATCGCTTTCCTGCTCTCCGTGGCGACGCTGCCAGCCCACGCATCATTCGTGGACCTGGTGTGCGAGATGGGCAAGCGCGTGGCCGTGCAGGGTAATCCGCAGACGGACAACACGATCGACTTGCGATGGCAGGGACAGTTGTACCGCCTGCTGCGGGTCAGGACCTCGACCGGCGCGAATCGCTTCGAGGACCTCGGCAGCGGGCTGGTGTGGATCAGCATACCGAGCAAGGCCATGCTGTTGAACAGCAAGCTGGGCGAGCCGGTGGCCAACGAGTGCAAGGCACGGGGCAATGGCAGCCGGCCGGTACGGTAATGACGCGAGCGGTGCAGCGGCGCAGCGCTCGTCGACAAAGCGTTTGCAGTACAAGTTTTGAAGCAAAAAGAATCCAGTTTCGAGTTGAATAAAAAGGAGAGCACATGTCGCACAACACGCTAAACACGCTCAAGGAATTCAAGATTTCCGGAGCCAAGAAAGGCAAGTTCTACTCGCTGCCCGCACTGCAGAAAGCACTGGGCAACAAGATCGACCGCCTGCCGGTCTCCATCCGCATCGTCCTCGAGTCCGTGCTGCGCAACTGCGACGGCAAGAAGGTCACCGAGGCCCACGTTCGCCAGCTGGCGAACTGGAAGCCGAACGCTGCCCGTACTGACGAAATCCCGTTCGTCGTCGCCCGCGTCGTGCTGCAAGACTTCACCGGCGTGCCATTGCTGGCTGACCTCGCTGCGATGCGCGGCGTGGCGTCGAAGATGGGCAAGAACCCGAAGAACATCGAGCCGCTGGTGCCGGTGGACCTGGTCGTTGACCACTCGGTGCAGATCGACCACTTCCGCGAGAAGGGCGCACTGGACCTGAACATGAAACTGGAATTCCAGCGCAACAACGAGCGCTACCAGTTCATGAAGTGGGGCATGCAAGCCTTCGACACCTTCGGCGTCGTGCCCCCGGGCTTCGGCATCGTGCACCAGGTGAACCTCGAGTACCTGGCCCGCGGCGTGCACAACCGCAGCGGCGTCTACTACCCTGACACCCTGGTCGGCACCGACTCGCACACCACCATGATCAACGGCATCGGCGTCGTTGGCTGGGGCGTGGGCGGTATCGAAGCCGAAGCCGGCATGCTGGGCCAGCCGGTCTACTTCCTGACCCCGGACGTGGTCGGCGTGAACCTGACCGGCGTGCTGCGCGAAGGCGTGACCGCCACCGACCTCGTGCTGACCATCACCGAGATGCTGCGCAAGGAAAAGGTCGTCGGCAAGTTCGTCGAATTCTTCGGCGAAGGTACCGAATCGCTGTCGCTGACCGACCGCGCCACGATCGCCAACATGGCACCGGAATACGGCGCCACCATGGGCTTCTTCCCGGTCGATGACGCGACCATCGAATACTTCCACGGTACCGGCCGCACCAAGGCCGAGATCGACGCCTTCCAGGCCTACTTCAAGGCCCAGGGCCTGTACGGCATCCCGAAGGCTGGCGAGATCGACTACACCAAGGTCGTCAAGCTCGACCTGTCGTCGGTTGCCCCGTCGCTGGCTGGCCCGAAGCGCCCGCAAGATCGTATCGAGATCGGCAATGTGCGCAAGACCTTCCAGGAACTGTTCGCCAAGCCGGTCGCCGATAACGGCTTCAACAAGAAAGCCGAGGACCTCGACGCCGAGTACACCAACGCCGACGGCGTGAAGGTCAGGAACGGCGACGTGCTGATCGCAGCGATCACCTCCTGCACCAACACCTCGAACCCGAGCGTGCTGCTGGCAGCCGGCCTGCTGGCCAAGAAGGCTGTCGAGCTGGGCCTGACGGTCGCGCCGCACATCAAGACCTCGCTGGCTCCCGGCTCGCGCGTCGTCACCAAGTACCTCGAAGCAGCGGGCCTGATGCCCTACCTCGAGAAACTGGGCTTCGGCGTCACCGCATACGGCTGCACCACCTGTATCGGTAACGCCGGCGACCTGACCCCGGCCATGAACGAAGCGATCGTGAAGAACGACGTCGTTGCAGCTGCTGTCCTGTCGGGCAACCGTAACTTCGAAGCGCGTATTCACCCGAACATCCGTTCGAACTTCCTCGCGTCGCCGCCGCTGGTCGTTGCCTACGCTATCGCCGGCAACGTCACCGTCGACCTGATGACCCAGCCGATCGGCAAGACCAAGGATGGCCGCGATGTGTTCATCGGCGACGTCTGGCCGACCTCGGCAGAGATCAACAAGCTGATGAAGCACGCCATGAACGCCAAGACCTTCAAGGCGAACTACGCGGACGTCAAGGGTGCACCGGGCAAGCTGTGGGAGAACATCAAGGGCGTCGCCTCGGGTCAGGTCTACAACTGGCCGAGCTCGACCTACATCGCCGAGCCGCCGTTCTTCGACGACTTCGCGATGGAGCCGAAGGCGGCTTCCGCTGGCATCTCGAACGCACGTGCACTGGGCGTGTTCGGCGACTCGATCACCACCGACCACATCTCGCCGGCAGGTTCGATCAAGGAAACCAGCCCGGCCGGCAAGTGGCTGCAGGAGAACGGCGTGCTGAAGGCCGACTTCAACTCCTACGGCTCGCGCCGCGGTAACCACGAGATCATGATGCGCGGCACCTTCGCCAACGTGCGTATCAAGAACCTGATGATCCCGGCCAAGCCGGACGGTTCGCGCGTCGAAGGCGGCATCACCCTGCACCAGCCGACCGGCGCCGAAATGTCGATCTACGACGCAGCGATGAAGTACATCAAGGACGACGTCCCGACGATGATCTTCGCTGGCGAAGAGTACGGCACCGGCTCCTCGCGTGACTGGGCGGCCAAGGGCACCCAGCTGCTGGGCGTGAAGGCTGTGGTTGCTCGTTCGTTCGAGCGTATCCACCGCTCGAACCTGGTTGGCATGGGCGTGCTGCCGCTGCAGTTCATCGGCAACGACAGCGTGCAGTCGCTGAACATCACCGGCAACGAGACCTACGACCTGATCGGCCTTGAGAACGACATCAAGCCGCAGCAGGAAGTAACCCTGGTGATCAAGCGCGCCAACGGCCAGACCCAGAAGGTCAAGCTGCTGCTGCGTATCGACACCCCGATCGAAGTCGACTACTACCGTCACGGCGGCATCCTGCCGTTCGTGCTGCGTCAGCTGCTGGCAGCCTAAGCACTATCGCAGTCGAGGCCGGCGAACTCGTTGGCCTCGACTGCGAACTTCAATAACCAGATTCCCATCCGGAGACAACTATGTGGAAGATACTTGTAGCGTTCATCATTTTCGCGGCGATTGCGCTGACCGTCGTGTTCAAGGCCGGCGACAAGGCCGACATGCAAGGTGAGGCCGGCGGCCATACCGAGCAGGCCGAAGAAAAGAAAGACGCACCGGCAGCAGCGCCGGCAGCACCGGCCGCAGCCGATACCGCAGTGCCCGAAGGCGACAAGAAGTAATCCTTCTTCTGCCCTCACGAAAAAGCGCGGCTTGCCGCGCTTTTTTCTTGCCCGTACAGTCAGGAGTACCGGCGGCACTGCCGGCGCGTGGCATCTCTTACAATGTCGACTCTGACACCGCTTTAACCCAAGGACCTTTCGTGCGCCGCACACTGAAAAACCCCGCCCGCAAATTCTCTGCCGACAGCCAGCGCCTGGCCACGCTTGCACAATCCATGGTGCAAGCGACCAGCCGCCTCGAGGCCCGCAGCTGGGAAGCGCGGCTGGACGCCGTGCTGCAAAAACAGCTGGGCAGCAACCAGCAGCAGGCCATCGACAGCGCACTCGACCACCTGTTCCATACCGATCTCGACGCCTACGATGCGCTGCTCGATTCGGTCGAAGCCATCAGCTCGGGCTGCACCATCGAGAAAGACGGCAAGGCCTGGGACGCGATGCTGATCGCTGTGCCCATCCTCGCCTGGACGCGTTTTGCAATCCCGTCGGGCTCGGTCAATGCGGCGACGCTGCAAGCCATCATGGCGCACTTGTACGGCCACGTACTGGCAGCCAATACGCGTGCTGCCATCACGCCGACGCTGTTCTCGATCGACCAGCTGCCGCGCTCGTATTGCGACAACTACCTGCTGGTGCGCCGCATGGGCGAAGCCGCCATCGCCGGCAAGGCGTTGCAGGCGCCGACCGACCTGCCCGAGACCGCGCCCTTCCTGGCCGACACCCGTTACCTGCTGGTGACTGTCACGGCGGAGGCCGGCCAGCCGCTGTTGCGCTGGCAGGAAGGAGATGCCGGTACCAGCCGCAGTGTCAGCACGCAAGCCGCGCTGACCCAATGGCAGCTGCAGGCCGGCCCCAATGTGCAGGCCATGCTGCCGGGCTGCGGCATCGAGCTGCTGCTGCCCGGCGCCTACTACGTGACCTGCCGCGAAGCCGACAAGGCGATCCGCCCGATCTCGCTGCGCGCAGCCGTGCACTACCTGACACACACGCTGGGCACCGAAGCCGAACGCCTGCAAGTGGTGATCGCGCCGGTCGGCGATGAAGCCGGCGAAGGCCGCGTCGATGAATTCCGCATCAGCTTCGGCCCGGCCGGCAGCAATGATGTGCATTACGGCGTGGTGTGGCCGCTGTACGATGAAGAAAGCGCCGAAGAGATGCTGCCTTCACTGGGCCTGCGTCGCGGCCCGAACGCGCCGCTGACGCCGCAGCAGCTGATCATCACCATCCTGCGCGAGACAGGCATCACGCGCATCCACCAGGTGGAGTCGGTGATGTCGCCCGAGTTCTGCGATGACTGCGGCTCACCCTTCTTCTGCGACATCGACGAAGAGATGGTGCATGCGGAGATGCCGGAAGACGCGGGACAAGGCAGCGGACAGCTGCACTGAGCTGCATTGAACCTCACTGAGCTGCGTGGATGGCGAGAGCCGGACAGCGAGTGGCGTGCATGCATGGCGATCAGCGCCAGAAATTGGCCACAAGGTAGCGTGGAAAGGACCTCAAACGATGCCTCTCTGCTATAATCCGCGCTTCGTCGGGGCGTAGCGCAGCCTGGTAGCGCACTTGCATGGGGTGCAAGGGGTCGCGA